>NZ_AP027919.1:4800000-6211058 GCF_055397965.1 Achromobacter sp. T5-5 | reverse complement strand
ATCAGCGTCCTGGTGATCATCCTGGGGGTTTTCATGGCCCTGCGCCCCCTGGAGCGGCTGCGCCAGGAAGTCAAAGGCCGTTCTGCAGACGATTTAAGCCCCGTCAGCGCGTCCGACATGCCAGGTGAGGTCCTACCCCTAGTCGCGGCAATAAACCTCCACATGGCCCGTTTTGCGGCGTTGGGGAGGGTCCAGGCCCAGTTCCTGGACGACGCGTCGCACCAGTTGCGCACGCCTTTGTCGGTGTTGCGGACCCAGATGGCGTACGCCTTGCGGGAAGAAGACCCCCAGGAGGTCCGTACAGCCCTTCTGGCGATGCAGGAGGGGTTGGACAGGGCCGTACGCACCACCAACCAGATGCTCGCCCTGGCGCGCGCCAAGGACGCCTCCCTGGCCGAAGGCGGATCCAGCCCAGAACCGGTCGACCTCGTCGAGCTGGCTGACGGGGTTATCCGTACCCAATTACCCAATGCCCGCGCCCGGCAACTGGACATCGGCCTGGAAGCGGCCGGCGGGCCGATAGTGGTCCATGGCGCGGAATGGCTGTTGCGGGAGGCGGTCAGCAACCTGGTGGACAACGCCATCCGCTACGCAGCCGCCGGGGGCGTGGTCACCGTCCGGATCGAATCGGTCCCCGGCGAAGCCCGGCTGGCGGTCGAAGACGATGGCCCGGGCATGTCGGACGAGGATATCGCCCGGGCCTGCGTCCGGTTCCGGCGGGGAGCGGCGGGCAAGAACACATCGGGCGCCGGCTTGGGGCTGGCCATCGTCGGTACGATTGCTGAAATCCTGGGCGCGCGCCTGGTGCTTGAGAACCGGACCGGGCACCCGGGGTTGCGCGCGGCATTGGTGTTTTCCCTGGAACCGGGTGCGGATGCTGCGTCGCGGCACGAAAACGGCCGGAATTGAAAGCTTGCGGAAAGCTTCGGTTTTGTACGGTTGCGTCCACTGGAGCCGCTCGACGCAATTACGCACCGCAGCGCCGCTACCAGCGATACCTAGACCTATAAATTCTGGAGACGCAACAATGCAGACGAGTCTGAAGCTGCGCATCGCAGCCATGGCGGCGCTTGGCGCCATCACCCTGTCCCTGGGCGCGGCGCATGCCGCCGATGAACCCCGCCGTCCGGAGTGCATCGCACCGGCCCAGCCGGGAGGCGGCTTCGACCTGACCTGCCGCCTGGCGACCGAAGGCCTGAAGCAGAGCGGCGCCCTCAAGAGCGCCATGCGTATCGTCTACATGCCCGGCGGCATTGGCGCGGTGGCGTACAACAACATCGTGGCCCAGCATCCCAACGAACCCGGCACCATCGTCGCGTTCTCGGGCGGATCGCTGCTCAACCTGGCCCAGGGCAAGTTCGGCAAGTACAACGTCGATGACGTGCGCTGGCTGGCGGGCATCGGCACCGACTATGGCGTGGCCGTCGTGCGCAACGACTCGCCGTACACGGACCTGAAGAGCCTGATGGATGCTTTCAAGCAGGATCCGACCAAGATCGTGCTGGGCGCGGGCGGCACGGTGGGCAGCCAGGACTGGATGAAGGCAGCCCTGACCGCCAAGGCGGCTGGCGTCGACTTCAAGAAAATGCGCTTCGTCGCCTTTGAAGGGGGCGGCGAGGCCGTGACGGCGCTGCGTGGCGGCCACATCCAGGCCTACATGGGCGACGCGGCCGAAGCGTTCACGATGCTGGAAGGCGGCGCGCCCATCCGCGTGCTGGCCGTCTTCAACGACCAGCGGCTGCCGGGCAAGCTGGGCTCGGTGCCCACCGCCAAGGAACAGGGCTATGACATCGTCTGGCCGATCATCCGCGGGTTCTACGTCGGTCCCAAGGTGTCGGACAGCGATTACCAGTTCTGGGTGGACGCGTTCAACAAAACCATGGCCACGCCCGAGTTCGAAAAGCTGCGCCAGCAACAAGGCCTGTTTCCGTTCAACAAGACCGGGCCTGAACTGGACGCTTACGTGAAGAACCAGGTCAAGCAGTACGGCGAACTGGCCGATACGTTCGGCCTGATCAAAAAGTAATCCAGCCGTCCGGCTGATTTCCCGATCGCGCGCAGGGGGTCTCCCGCCGGCTTTGCCGGCGCAAGGGGACTCCTGCGGGGACCCCTGCGCCGCGCGATCCGACCAACACGGAAACTTGGATCATGAATGATCGAATCCTGGGCATTGCCGCCCTGGCGCTGGCCGTCTTCATGACGGCTGCCGGCTGGAGCATCGAGGCGCCGTTCGCCTACGAGCCTGTCGGCCCGCGCGCCTTTCCCCTGCTGCTGGCCTTGATCATCGGCCTTTGCGGACTGTGGCTCGTCTACAAGGGCGGACGCCCTGTCGAATCCAACCCGGCGGGCGCCAATGCGCGCATCGCCCTGATGGTGGTGTGCGCGACCGTGTATGCATTTCTGTTCCAGTGGCTGGGCTTCGTCATCGCGACTTCGCTCATGTCGGTTTTCGTGGGCCGGCTGTTCGGCGGCAGCTGGATCAAGTGCGCCATCGGCGGTGTCGTCATGAGCCTTTTCTTTTTCGTGTTGTTCGACAAGGTGCTGGACGTCGTCCTGCCCGGCGGACTGCTGGAGAACCTGATATGAGCGGCATTCTCGATCATCTGTCGATCGGCTTTGGGGTCGCCTTTTCGCTGACGAATCTTCTGGTCGCGGCGATTGGTTCGTTCATCGGAACCATGGTGGGCGTGCTGCCCGGCCTGGGGCCGGTCAACGGCGTCGCAATGCTGATCCCCATCGCATTCGCGATGAACCTGCCTCCCGAAACCGCGCTGATCCTGCTTGCGGCGGTCTACGTGGGGGCGGAATACGGCGGGCGCATCACCGCGATTCTGCTGAACGTGCCGGGCGAGGCCAGCGCCATCATGACGACGCTGGACGGCTATCCGCTGGCGCGCCAGGGCCTGGCGAACGTGGCCCTGTCGCTGTCGGCGTGGTCCGCGTTCTTTGGCGCCATCGTGTCGGTGGTGGGCATCATCCTGCTCGCGCCGCTGCTGGCCAAATGGGCGCTGGCCTTCGGTCCCGCCGAGTATTTTGTCCTGATGATCTTCGCGTTCTGCTGCCTGACCAGCCTGCTGGGCAAGCAGCCCGTCAAAGGCGTGCTGGCCGCGATGATCGGGTTGTCCATCTCGGTGGTGGGCGTGGACGCGAACTCGGGCGTCTATCGCTACACCTTCGAATCCGTGCACCTGGCCGACGGCATCGACTTCGTGGTGGTGGTGATTGCGCTTTTTGCAGTCAGCGAGATGCTGGAAATGCTCGAGAAGGTGGCCGCCGGCCACAGCGTCGAGGTCACGCCCAGCGGCCGCAAGCTTTTCAATCTGAAGGAGCTGGCGCTCACGTGGTGGAGCGTGGTTCGCAGCGCGCTGGTGGGCTTTGGTGTCGGCGTGTTGCCGGGAGCGGGCGCCAGCGTGGCGGCGGCCGTGGCCTACTCGCAGGAAAAGCGCATCATCGAAGCCAAGGATCCCGAGGCCAAGTTCGGAAAGGGCGACTTGCGCGGGCTGGTTGCCCCGGAAGCCGCCGCGACATCCTCCGCGATCGGTTCGTTCGTCCCGATGCTGACCCTGGGCGTGCCCGGATCGGGCACCACCGCGGTGATGATGGGGGCGCTGACGCTCTACAACATCACCCCGGGGCCGGTCCTGTTCGACACGAAGCCGGAGCTCGTCTGGGGCTTGATCGCGTCGCTGTTCGTGGCGAACGTGCTGCTCTTCGTGATGAACGTGCCTCTGGTCCGGTTGTTCTCGAAGGTGCTGTCGGTGCCGGGTTGGTTGATGGTGCCGGGCATTCTGTGCATCAGCTATATCGGCGTCTATGCCATCAATGCGGGAACGTTCGATCTGCTGCTGGTGGCGGGCATCGGAACGCTGGGTTATTTCCTGCGCAAATTCGGCGTGCCAATGGCGCCGCTGGTGCTGGGCGTGGTGCTGGGCAACATGATGGAACAGAACCTGCGCCGCGCGCTGTCGATCACGGACGGCGACGTGCGAGTGCTGTTTTCCAGCCCCGTGTCGATTTCGCTGTGGGTGGCTGCATTGGCGGTTGTCATCGTGCCGCAGGCCCTGCGTCGTCTGCGCAAGGCGAGACGGGCGGCCACCGGTCAGGTCTGATTGCTGGAGCCAGGGCTGGGGCTGGTCGATGCTGAATCCGGCGTTGACCGCAGTCCCGAAAACGCACGCGGGGCGCCTTTTGGGCGCCCCGTTTTTCATGCGGCGTTTGCCGTGGAAGTGTCAGTTTCGGTATACGAGCTTTTACTCACATACGAAGCGGTCAAACTTGCTTCAGCCTTTCCAGCGCGGCGTCCAGCGTCGCATCCTTCTTGGCAAAGCAGAAGCGCACGATGCGGTGATTGGATTCGGGCGCATCGGGCTGACGATAGAACGCGGACACCGGTATCACCGTCACACCATGCTTGACGGTCAGGTCACGCGCGAAGTCGGCTTCGTTCTGCTTCGAGATCTGGCTGTAGTCGGCCAGCAGGAAGAAGGTGCCGGGACTGGGCAAGGCCCGAAAGCGTGTCTGCGCCAGGCCTTGCGACAGGCGGTCGCGCTTGGCCTGGTAGAAGGCCGGCAGATTCAGGTAGGGTGCGGGATCGCGCATGTATTCGGCCAGCGCGAACTGCATCGGAGACGGGACCGTGAACACCATGAATTGATGCACCTTGCGCAGCTCTGCGCTCAGGTGACGCGGGGCGCAGCAGTAGCCGATCTTCCAGCCGGTGGTGTGATACGTCTTGCCAAACGACGAAATCACAAAGGCATGCTCGGCCAGCAGGGGACGGCGGGCCACGCTGGCGTGCGGCTTGCCATCGAAGACGATATGTTCGTAGACCTCGTCCGAGACCAGCAGCACGCCCGTATCGCGGACGATGGCTTCAAGCGCATCCAGGTCGCTGTCGTCGAGCACGGCGCCTGTCGGGTTGTGCGGAAAGTTCAGCATCAGCAAGCGCGTCTTGGACGTAATGGCGTCGCGCACGCGCTGCCAGTCGATGCGGTAGTACGGGTCGGCTTCGGTGGGCGCGCGCAGCGGCACGGGCACCGCGGTGCCGCCCGCCAGGCGTATCGCGGGCAGGTACGAGTCGTAGCAGGGTTCGATCACGACCACTTCGTCGCCTCTGCCCACGGCGGCCAGCACCGTCGCCATGAGGGCCTCGGTGGCGCCGCTGGTCACTGTGATCTCGGTCTCGGGGTCGTAGGCGTGCCCGTAGAGCTCGCGCGTCTTGGAGGCGATGGCATCGCGCAATGGCGCGACGCCGGGCATGTAGGGATACTGGTTGTGGCCGTCAGCCATGGCCTTGGTGACCAGCGCGCACAGCGCGGGGTCTGGGTCGAAGTCAGGGAAGCCCTGGCCCAGGTTGATGGCCTTGTGCTCGATGGCAAGGCGGCTCATCACGGTAAAGATGGTGGTGCCGACGTCGGGGAGTTTGGATCGGATCATGTTGGACGCGAAGTGAACACGGGTAGCCAAGGAAAGTTTTCGTAAGTATCCCACTAACTCATAATTCATTTTTCATGGGCATTTACGCGGACGGGATTGTGGTTCACAACAAGTGGGTGCGGGTGCTGGGTGGATTTTGCGTCGCGCTGGTCGGCGCGCTGCTCGCGGTATGGGCGCACATGCCGCTGCCCTGGATGCTGGGCGCGTTGCTGTTGACCGCGGCGACCAGGATCGGCGGATTGGGAACGGCGTGTCCACGCCCGGCGCGCAATGCGGGCCAATGGGTCATCGGAACGTCGCTGGGGCTGTACTTCACGCCGCAGGTGATCGGCCATATCGGGAACAATGCCGGGCCCATTCTGGTTGGGATGCTGTTCGCGTTGGCGCTTGCGTTTCTGGGCACGGCCATCCTTCGCCGTTACACCGATGTGGATTTCAAGACGGCATGGTTTTCATCGGCGATCGGTGGCGCGAGCGAAATGGCCAACCTGGCTGAACGCCATGGCGCCCGGATCGATCGCGTGGCCACCGCGCACAGCGTCCGCGTGTTGCTCGTGGTGGTCGCGGTGCCGTTCATTTTTCAGTGGTGGGGCGTGGCGGGCCTGGATCCGACGGTGCCCGGACCCACCGAGGTGCACGGTGTGGGCTTGATTGCGCTGGTCTCGCTGACCATGGTGGGCGGCGCGGCGTTTATCAAGCTGCGGCTGCCCAATCCCTGGGTCCTGGGGCCCATGCTTGCCGCGATGGTGCTGACGGCTTGCAGCATTGAATTGTCCGCGCTGCCGGATTATGTGCCCAAGGCCGGACAGCTGCTTATCGGCTGGTCGCTTGGCGACCGTTACCGGCCGGATTTTTTTCGTGCCGCGCCGCGCTTCATTGCCGCGGTGGCGGGCTTTACGGTATTGGCTTTGGCGCTTGCGTTCGGCGTCGGCGCATTGCTTTCATTATGGTCCGCGGCGCCCATTCCGACATTGATCCTGGGCACGACGCCGGGCGGCATCGCGGAGATGGCCATCACTGCGAAGGTGCTGCAGCTGGGTGTGCCGGTCGTGACGGCGTTTCACGTCACACGCATGGTTTTCGTCGTGATCGTCACGGGTCCGGTTTACGCATTTCTGGCGCGGCGCCGGGATAATTCCGCGTAGCGGTATGGCCTCCCAGTGCAAAAAATACGACATTCGGGTAAACAACTATATGACTCTGTAATGCGGGATGAGTATGCTGATTCCGCAGTTGATTCAAGCAGCGCGCAGACTCGTTCTGTGGCACAGGCGACAAGCGGGAACTCAGGTTTTGCACCGATCGTTCAGTTCGCACGGCGTCCTTGATTCATTGCATTTCGATTTAATTACAGGACGCTAGAAAAAATGGCTCAGAAGGGCAAAGTCAAGTGGTTCAACGCTGACAAGGGTTTCGGTTTCATCACGCCGGACGTGGGCGGCACCGATGTGTTCGCACACTTTTCCGCCATCCAGGGTCGCGGCTATCGCAGCCTGAACGAAGGCCAGGAAGTCGAATACGAAGTCAAGGATGGTCCGAAAGGACCTCAAGCGGCCGAAATTCGCCCGCTCTAAATCGGGAAATCCCAATTTCCCGTCCGCCAGGCTCGGCCTGGCTACAACGCCCCAAGACCTCATGGTCTGGGGCGTTGTTTCATTTGGGCGTCGGCGTGAAGGGGCGCCTGCGCGGTGCCGGCACGCATAAGTTAGTATTCACTAACATATCCTCGAGCACTGGATAACTCTGTGGATAATTATTTCCGTATATGAGCATTTCGATGCTCAGTAATGAAGCAACGCACGCATAGCCGCCCGGTTTTGCACAGTTATCCGTATTAATCGCAACGGGATTACCGGGCTTCTCCGATACGCCCTCCAGCCGTTCAATCTCCCTGGAATCCGGCGCCTAACACTCGGTTTTCATAGGGAAACAGTCCCTTTCCATTGGCTGGCCGGTCTGGCTTGAAGCCGAGCTCCACGGCAATTAACGCGTGCTGCGGCACGCATTTGTGGTGCTTTATGGGCGGTTGTTCACAAAGATATCCCCATCCCGGTTATGCACAGAATTACTTCCCTGATACGCCAAATTGGGGGTGTCAGCCTGTGGATAGAAATGGGGATATTGCCGAAAGAGTGAGAGGAGGGCGCCGCGTGTGCGGGCGTTTTCGCGGCGCGGGTGCTTCGGTGGATGCTTCCAATTTGGCGGTCAGCGTGACGGACAAATCCTCCGCAAGATCGCGCCAGCGACTTTTCCACAGCGTTTCGCGTGAACCTTCCACACATCGGCCATATGGATGATGGCGCGGTTCTTTGAGTACGAGCAAGATAATTGTCGGGTCAACGAAGCTGGCGGCTTTCGGTGTGGGAAGCACACATGCGAATCAGGGGTGGGGATAATTTTGTGAATAAATCGCCCCGATTTGCGCAGCGCGTTTTGACAGCGGTTTGGAGTTGGAGTTCATTCTGTTCTGGTGCCCGCTGCGGTAATGGGAGCGGGACCGTATACGGATGGGTTTCCCGTGGACGACGTCTCATCGGCATACACAAAGAGACCGGGGTGGCGAGATGTGGCTAAGTACAGGGCGGGTGAGTAATCCGTGCTGACGGAGTGGGTCCACGCGCCGCCTTGCCAGTGATTCGGCGACGGGTGTTAAGTCGGACCTTGCGGGTCGTTTCGATTTCACGTGGATAGCTGACTTTATAAGTACTGCCCGCTGTTTGCCTGTTGATAAGAATGTGCGTAACCCTGCTGTTGCTTTGCGCGGCAACGTGTTTTCCATAGAGGGTCGCGACTTTATTAGATCTGTGGATAAACGAGCTAAGTCGATCGAGTCCCGGATTCCGCCTCGAAGTGGGAGGCTAATGAATCAGGTACGGCTAGCCACAGCTTCGAAAAATGCACCTCTTTTTTGTGCTGGTATTCGGCGCTGTTCCACCCCGGACCGTCGGTAAGTTTCCGCATCGCATGCTTCCCTTACTCATTGTTGGTGCTGTCGTCGAAAATCTCTCCGTGCGATTTTCGGGATCTTCTGAGTTTGGTAAATGCCGAAAATTCCCTTTTTTCGGCTAAGGGGTAGGGTAGGGTGGAATAAATCGTTTTTTTTCATATTTCTTACCTTTGTCGGCTGCGGCTAGCCGTAATTTGGTGTGCGTTCTTTCCGTCAGGTCTCTTTAGTGTTTTCGCCCTCTGACGTCGAATCTACGCGACCGCGTGTGTTTCACGTGAAACAGTCGAGGCGGGTGGTGCGCCTGCTTTCGCGAAAGGACCCTGTTGTTCCACGTGAAACATGACCATGCGTGATGATCTTGATGTCTGTCTCGGCTCGCTGCTTCTTTGGCAGCCTAGGTTTCTGTTGAGTCACAGTCACCACTCTTGTAGTCCAGCCAGGGCAACGTCGCCCCGACCCGTGCCGGTGTTTACGCAGAATGTTCCACGTGAAACATAGGGAAGGGCGGGGCGCGAAGGTACCCGACCCGCATCTCGTCCATGTCCCACGTGGAACATTCACGCACCGGATCCTCTTGTTCCGCTGTTCCATCGAACCCGGACCGGCCCAGGCGCGAGACGCCGTCTCTCCCTAGTCGGACTGACTGGGGCATAGGAGTGTGTGGTTCGCACCTGAACCCGCCACCGTCCAATCGCCTAACAGAGAAGTGGATTCAAACTACGCGACTAAGATGACGCATCACCGCAGGCCGCCGCGATGTTTCCCAGGGGCCAAGGCCGGAATACAGGCCAGGGATGTTCCACGTGAAACATCGACCACCAACGAGCACCCGCCGCGCGCGACAATGCACAGTCATGTTTCACGTGGAACATCAGAGCCCTATACGCCGGCACGTGCCAACACTTTCCCCACACGAACAGACTTTCGCTCCGACACCGATTTCAATTTCGCCGCGTGCAGACTGTGCGCAACATGTTTCACGTGAAACATGCCACCCCTGCCTCTATAATGAGCGCCGAACGCTCTCTCCTACATCTCCCCCATCATGGACTATCCCCGCGAATTCGATGTCATCGTCGTCGGTGGCGGCCACGCCGGTACTGAGGCGGCCTTGGCCGCTGCTCGGTCGGGCGCGCAGACGCTGCTGCTTACGCACAACATCGAAACCCTTGGCCAAATGTCGTGCAATCCGTCCATCGGCGGAATTGGCAAGGGCCATCTTGTCAAAGAGGTGGATGCCCTGGGCGGGGCCATGGCGTTGGCCACGGATGAATCCGGCATTCAGTTCCGCATCCTGAATGGATCGAAGGGCCCGGCCGTGCGCGCCACGCGCGCCCAGGCGGACCGCGTCCTGTACCGGAAGGCGATCCGCGGACGCCTGGAGAACCAGCCGAATCTCTGGCTGTTCCAGCAGGCCGTGGAGGACCTGATGGTGGAGGGCGATCGTGTCGTAGGCGCGGTGACGCAAGTTGGCCTGAAGTTTCGCGCCAAGACTGTAGTGCTGACGGCAGGTACTTTCCTCAATGGCCTGATCCACGTCGGGCTGCAGAACTACTCGGGTGGCCGCGCCGGCGATCCGCCAGCCATCTCGCTGGGTCAACGCCTGAAGGAACTGCAGCTTCCCCAAGGCCGCCTGAAGACCGGCACGCCGCCGCGCATCGACGGTCGCACGATCAACTACGCGGTGCTCGAGGAGCAGCCCGGCGACCTGGATCCGATTCCCGTGTTCTCGTACATGGGCAATGTGTCCATGCACCCGAAGCAGCTTCCCTGCTGGATCACCCACACCAACGCCCGCACGCACGACATCATCCGCGGCGGTCTTGACCGCTCGCCGATGTACAGCGGCGTCATCGAAGGGGTGGGCCCGCGCTACTGTCCTTCCATCGAGGACAAGATCCATCGCTTCGCCGACAAGCAGTCTCACCAGGTCTTTCTTGAACCGGAAGGGCTGGACACCCACGAGGTCTATCCCAACGGTGTGTCGACCAGCCTGCCTTTCGATGTGCAGCTCGACCTGATCCATTCGCTGCCCGGCCTGGAGAACGCGCACATCATGCGGCCCGGGTACGCGATCGAATACGATTATTTCGATCCACGTGGACTCAAGAGCACGCTCGAAACCAAGGCGATCAACGGCCTGTTTTTCGCGGGTCAGATCAACGGCACGACCGGCTACGAAGAGGCCGCGGCACAGGGCCTGCTGGCCGGCGTGAACGCCGCGCTCAAAGCGCAGGACCGTGACCAGTGGACGCCGCGTCGAGACGAGGCTTATCTGGGCGTGTTGGTGGACGATCTGGTCACGCGCGGCGTGACGGAACCCTACCGCATGTTCACCTCGCGCGCCGAGTACCGCCTTAGCCTGCGCGAAGATAACGCCGACCTGCGCCTGACCGAAATCGGACGCCAACTCGGAATTGTCGACAATGCGCGCTGGGATGCATTCAACCGCAAGCGCGATGCCGTGGCCGCCGAAGTCGAGCGCCTGAAATCCTCATGGGTCAATCCGCGGCTTCTGCCCGCCGAGGTGGCCGAGCCCCTCTTGGGCAAGGCAATTGAACGTGAGTACTCACTCGCTGATCTGCTGAAGCGCCCGAATGTGTCGTATGAGGCGCTGATGGCGGCGCGCAATGCCGACGGCTCGCTGCTGGCCGGCCCGGGCGTGGTCGAGGACGATGTGCTGTCCGAGCAGGTCGAGATCCAGGTCAAGTATGCGGGCTACATCGCCCGGCAGCAGGACGAGGTCCAGAAGCACATCGCCCATGAACAGCAACCGATTCCCGCGGATGTCGATTACGACGCCGTGACCAGCCTGTCGTTTGAAGTGCGCCAGAAGCTCAAGACCCATCGTCCGGAGACCATCGGCCAGGCCGCGCGCATCTCCGGCGTGACCCCGGCCGCGATTTCGCTCCTGCTCATCCATCTCAAGCGCCTGCACTACGGCTCGCGCAAGCAAGCGGCATGAGCGCGCCCGCCAATCAGGCCGGCTCGGACATGGCCGGCCGACTCACTCGCGCATGCGAGGAACTGGGACTGCGCGCCGACGATGCGGCCATTGCCAAGCTGCTGAGCTACCTGGCGCAGATGCAGCGCTGGAATCGCACGTACAACCTCACCGCCATCCGCGATCCGCAGCAGATGCTCGTGCAGCATCTGTTCGACAGCCTGGCTGCCGTGAGGCCCTTCAGCGAGGCGCTGGCCGCGCCCGATGCGCCGGCCAAGGTCTACGACGTCGGCTCGGGCGGCGGCCTGCCTGGCGTCGTCCTGGCGATCATGCGGCCCGCCTGGTCCGTGACCTGCATCGACGCCGTCGAAAAGAAGACCGCGTTCGTGCGCCAGATGAGCGGCGCGTTGGCGTTGCCCAACCTGCAATCGCGGCACGCGCGTATCGAAACGTTGGATCCCGCCGAGTGCGACATCGTCACCTCGCGAGCGTTTGCATCATTGGATGATTTTGCGCAACTCGCGGGTCGCCACGTGGCCAAGAATGGTACCCTCGTCGCCATGAAGGGCAAGGTCCCCGAAGAAGAAATCCAGGCGCTGCATGCGCGCGGGGAATGGCAAGTCGACCATATTCAGCCGCTCCAAGTCCCGGAGCTGCAAGCAGAACGCTGCCTGATCTGGATGCGCCGCAGTCAAGGAACCCTATGAAGAACATACCCCCCAGCACATCCGCCCGCGTATTCTGCATTGCCAATCAGAAGGGCGGCGTGGGCAAGACCACGACCGCCATCAACCTGGCGGCTGGCCTTGCCACGCACAACCAACGCGTGCTGCTGGTGGACCTGGATCCGCAGGGCAACGCCACGATGGGCAGCGGCATCGACAAGAATTCGCTTGAATCCAATCTGTACCAGGTGCTGATCGGCGAATCCTCGATCGAGCAGGCCCGCGTGAAGTCGGAGTCGGGCGGTTACGACGTCCTGCCCGCCAACCGCGAACTCTCGGGCGCCGAGATCGACCTGGTGCAGATGGACCAGCGCGAACGCCAGTTGAAGGCCGCGATCGACACCGTCGCCAGCCAGTACGACTTCGTGCTCATCGACTGCCCGCCCACGCTGTCCCTGCTGACGCTCAACGGCCTGGCCGCGGCGCATGGCGTCATCATTCCGATGCAGTGCGAATACTTCGCGCTCGAAGGACTGTCGGACCTGGTCAACACCATCAAGCGCGTCCACCGCAACATCAATGATGACCTGCGCGTCATCGGATTGTTGCGCGTCATGTTCGATCCGCGCATGACCCTGCAGCAGCAGGTGTCCGCCCAGCTCGAGGCGCACTTCGGCGACAAGGTCTTCAAGACGGTGGTGCCGCGCAACGTGCGCCTTGCCGAAGCACCCAGTTACGGCATGCCGGGCGTCGTGTATGACCGCGCCTCGCGCGGCGCGCAGGCGTACATTTCTTTCGGCGCCGAAATGATCGAGCGCGTCAGGAAAGACCTGAACTAGCTTTACCCGATGCCCGACGCCGCGCTCTTTTTTCCGCCACAGACAGCCTGCTCCACGCCGCCCGCCGACGTGCGCGATGCGCTGCGCGTGCGGCTGGAAGAGGCGGCGCTCAATGCCACCGCGGTGGGCGCTCAACTGATCTATGATGGCTGGCTGGTGCGTTTTGCCCATTCGCCCGCCAAGCGGGTCCGAAGCGTGAATGTGCTGGGGTTATCCACACGTCCTTTGGATGAGCGGCTGGCGTATTGTTCATCGTTGTATGCGCGCCATGGCTTGCCCATGGTGCTGCGCATTACCTCCATCGGCCCCGATTTTTCGCTCGACGCCGAGCTGGAGGCCCGCGGTTATACCTATACCGGTGAGACTCGAGTCATGAGCACGCCGCTCGCCCCCCGCACGTGCGGCAGGGGCGATCTGCATTTCAGCATGGTCGATGCCGAGCGCTTCGCGGCGGCGGTCGGAGTCATGCGCGGCGCATCCGCGATGCACGTCGGCGAACACCAGGCGCGCTTGTCGGGACTGGCTGTGGATAAGCAGCCGGTGCTTGCGACCGACGCGGCAGGGCAGGTGGTCGCCGCCGGCATGGCCGTGCGCGACGGCGACCTGCTTGGCCTGTTCGACATCGTTACCCATCCCGGACATCGGCGCAAAGGCTATGCCGCCGTCCTGATGGAGCATTTGCTGGCCGAAGGCGCCGCCGGTGGCGCCCGCACGGCCTACCTGCAGGTCGAGCCGGAAAACACCGCCGCGCGGGCGCTGTATGCCCGCTACGGTTTCAAAGACTGTTACGCGTATTGGTACCGCCTGCCCGCCGAGCAGGCGGGCGCCTGAGCCCTGGGCCCGGGATACAAAGACAGAAGGAAAGAGGATTTAACTATGGCCACCAAGAAACCCAAGGGATTGGGTCGCGGACTGGACGCCTTGCTGGGCGCGGACGCGCCTGCCATCGACAACATCGGCAAGGCGGTCGCCAAGCCCGAGGGTCCGCCGTCCACCCTGCCCATCTCGAAGATGCGCGCCGGCAAGTACCAGCCGCGCACGCGCATGGACGAGGGGGCCCTGGGCGAGCTGGCCGAATCGATACGCACGCAAGGCATCATGCAGCCGATTCTCGTGCGCGCGCTGCGCGACGCGCCCGGCCATTACGAGATCATTGCCGGTGAACGCCGCTTCCGCGCGGCGCAGCTTGCGGGCCTGAAAGAAGTGCCGGTGCTGGTGCGCGAGGTCGCCGATGAAAATGCGGCCGTCATGGCGCTCATCGAAAACATCCAGCGCGAAGACCTGAACCCGCTGGAAGAAGCGCACGGCGTGCGCCGCCTGCTCGACGAGTTCGGCCTCACGCACGAACAGGCCGCGCAGGCCATCGGCCGCTCGCGGTCGGCCACCAGCAACCTGTTGCGCCTTCTGAATCTGGCCGCGCCCGTGCAGACCATGCTGCTGGCTGGCGACGTGGACATGGGGCACGCGCGTGCGCTGCTCGCCGTGGACGCAGCCACCCAGATCCAGCTTGCCAACCTCATCATCGCGCGCCGCCTGTCGGTACGCGAAGCCGAAAAGCTCGTCGCCAAGACCGTCAAGGAAGCCGAAACCTCGGCCTCGCCCAAAAAGAAGGCGAACGGCGTGTCGCGCGACCTGACCCGCCTGGAAGAAGCGCTGTCCGACCACCTGGGCACGCGCGTGGCGCTGAAAGTGGGCGCCAAGGAAAAAGGGCAGATCGTGATCGATTTCCACGGATGGGAACACCTGAATTCGCTGCTCGAGCGCCAAGGCCTGTCCGGAGCCGTGGATGCCTGATCGCGCCTTGCCCGTCATCGCGGTGCTGGCTACGGGCGGCACGATCGCGGGCGCACAGGCGGATGCCACGTCGGCGGGCTACAAGTCCGGCTCGTTTTCCGTGAACGACCTGCTTGCGGCGGTGCCGCAGCTTGCCGGCATCGCCGAGATCCGCGCCGAACAGGTGGCCAACGTCGGCAGCCAGAACATGACGCACGAGGTCTGGCGCACGCTCGCGCAGCGCGTGGATGCGCTCTGCCAGGACGCCTCGGTGGCCGGCATCGTCATCACGCATGGCACGGACACGCTCGAGGAAACCGCCTATTTCCTCAGCCTGGTGAACCGCCATGACAAGGCCGTCGTGCTGGTAGGCGCCATGCGTCCCGCCACGGCGCTGGGCGCCGAGGGCCCCGCCAACCTGTACAACGCGGTGGCGCTGGCCCGCCATCCCGACGCGCGCGGCCGCGGGCCGCTCGTCGTCATGAACGAAGACGTGCACTACGCCCGCGAAATCCAGAAGATCGCCAGCGCCGGACTGTGCGCCTTCGCGTCGCCCAATCGCGGCCGCGCGGGCGTCATGCATGGCGGCGTGCCGTGCTTCTATTCGCGCAACACCACCGTGTATGGCGCGCAAAGCGAGTTTTCACTCGCATTGCTGGAAAAGGCCGGCTGGCCGCGGGTGGACATCGTCTACGCCCATGCCAATCTGCAATCCGACCTGATCGATTTTCTGGCCAGCGCGGTGGACGGCATCGTGCTGGCGGGGGTGGGCGACGGCAACGCCACCGACCTGGCCATCGACAGCCTGCGCCGCGCGGCCGATGATGGCGTGGCGGTCGTGCGGTCCAGTCGGACGGGCAGCGGCTTTGTCGCGCGCGATGTCGAACTCGATGACGCCACGCTGGGCTTCGTCGCGGCAGGGGACCTGAATCCGCAGAAGGCGCGCATCCTGCTCATGCTTGCGCTCTCGGTCACCCGCGATCCGGCCGGTCTGCAGCAGATCTTCGACCGCTATTGAACGCCCCGCCGCGACGGCTACGCCGTCGCGTCGCCTTGCTGCGCGAGGCCCAGGTTGGTGCGCAGCATGTCGTACACCTGACGCGTCAGCGGATTGATGAGATCACGCCTTATCCACAGGAAGTAGGTCACGTCCGGCAGGGGCGGCAATCCCTCTTTTTCTCCGAGCACGCGCATTTCCGGCCCCAGCAGCTCCACGCTGCGCGCGGTCACGCCCAGGCCGGCGCGTAGCGCGGCCTTAATCCCCACCAGGTTCGGCGCCACGTAGTTCGTGTGCCAGCGCACCTGCGCCTGCTCCAGCGCATTGAGCGCCAGGCGCCGAAAAATGCTCGGTTCGTCGGCCAGCACCAGCGGCACCGGCGTATGCGGATCGTGCACGTAATCGGCCGAGGCCAGCCAGACCGTCGGCGAGGTTCGCAACGCCACACCCTCGAAATCCTGGTCGAAGCGCGTCGAGATGGTCAGGTCTATTTCGCCGGCGCGCAGCGCATCCATCAGGAACGGACTGCGATCGACACGGATCTCCAGTTTCACGCGCGGCGCCACGCGCGCGATGTGCGTCAGCAGCGTGGGGAGGATCGTGTCGGCCACGTCCAGGGGCGCGCCCAACCGCAGATCGCCCTCCAGGGGCCCGTCCTGCAACGCGCGCAATGCTTCGTCGTTGATGGCCAGCATGTGCCGCGCGTACTCGACCAGCCGCCGCCCATGCGAGGACAGCAGCTTGTTGCGGCCGTGCTTTTCGAAGAGAGGCAGCCCGATCATGGCCTCGAGCCGCTGCATCTGTTGGGTGATGGCCGACTGGGTCTTGTGCAACCGGTTGGCGGCTTCGGAAAAAGTCTCATGCTGGGCGATCGCCGTCAGCGTGCGTAGCAGGTCGAGATCCAGGTTGCGCATTGGGGTAGCCCAGCCATCCAAGGGTTTAGAAGGGTTCAGGGATAACCCGATACATTACCACTGCTAATGGATGTTTAAAGCAATTTAAATTGTTGAGGGCCAAGCCGGGCGATACAGTAAGTGCAATAACTCATGAAACAAGAGGGAAAGTCAACGTGAGCACCGCACACCCGCATCAGGCTGGCATCGACAGCACCGTCGAAAATATTAAAAAAACTGTAGGAAATAAGGGCCTGAACCGCGACAGCCTCCAGTCCGTGCTGGACGATCTTGTCGCCTTGGCCGGCAATACCGCGTGGTGGGGCGCCGACCGCTATCCGGCCCCCGAGGGGGATGAGCGCCAGGCCCGCTACCTTATCGCCGAGGACTCAGACAAAAGCTATGCGCTCTATCTGAACGTCATGCGTCCGGGCAAGAAGATCGTGCCGCACAACCACACCACCTGGGCGTGCATCGCGGCCGTCGAAGGCGTGGAAACCAACTACGTCTACGACCGCATCGACGACGGTTCCGTGCCCGGCGTGGGCAAGCTGGAAAAGATAGATACCGTCGTGGTGGGGCCGGGCACCGGCATCGCGCTGATGCCCGACGACATCCACGCCGTCGAAATCCAGGGCGACAGCGTCATCCGCCACCTGCACATGTACGGACGCGCGCTGGAAACCCTGGATCAGCGCCTGGGCTTCGACCTGGAGACCGGCACCTGCAAGATCATGCCCATCGGCGTGCAGACGCGGCGCTGATCATGAGCAAGCCCTACCGGTCCGCGACGCGCCTGCTGCGAGCAGGGCGTCCCCATCAAGGCTGGGTCAACACCCCGGTCTCCCGCGCCAGCACTTACGTATTCGACAGCGTGCAAGCCTGGCGCGATACGCGGGCGCGCCGCGAACAGGAGCGCCTGCCGTCATACGGCGCGCGCGGCACCGACAGCACCCATGCGCTGGAAGACGCGCTGATCGAGCTGGAAGCGGGCTTTCGCGCCAAGCTGTACCCCACGGGCCAGGCCGCGATCGCCACCGTCCTGCTTGCCTATCTGCGCGCGGGCGACCACGTTCTGATCACCGACGCCGTCTATGAGCCGGTGCGCAGGTTCTGCGCCGAGCACCTGACGCGATTCGGGATCGAAATCACGTATTACCGGCCCGATGGCGCGGGCATCGAGGCGCTGATCCGTCCGAACACCCGCATGATCTATGCGGAGTCGCCGGGGTCACTGACGTATGAAATGCCCGACCTCATCGAGTTATCCACAACCGCGAAAAAACACGACTGCTGGCTGGCTGTGGATAACACGTGGGCGTCGGGTCTGGTACAGAAACCGCTCACCCTGGGCGCCGATATTTCCATTCTGGCGGCCACCAAATATCTGGGCGGGCATGCCGACGTCATGATGGGCGCCGTGGTCACGAACGAACGCGCCTGGCGCGCGCTGGAACGCGCCACGATCGACTTTGGCCAGACCGTCGGGGCCGACGATGCGTTCCTGGTATTGCGCGGCATGCGCACGCTGCCGCTGCGCATGGCGCAGCACGCCCGCAGCGCCATGCAGGTCGCCCAGTGGCTGCAGGCGCGGCCCGAAGTGTCCCGCGTGCTGTGTCCCGCATTGCCCGGCGATCCCGCTCACACCCTCTGGCTGCGCGATTGCTGCGGCGCCAACGGCCTGCTGACCCTCGAACTGTCCGACGCGCACACCGACGCCGATGCGGAGCGGCTCATCGACAGTCTGCAGCTCTTTGGCATCGGCGCGTCGTGGGGCGGCTTCGAAAGCCTGGTGATCCCGGTTTTCCTGCAGGGCGCACGGTCGCTGCCCGCCAGCGACGTGCGCGGCCCCATGCTGCGCCTGCATATCGGCCTGGAAGATCCCGACGATCTCATCGCCGACCTGGAACGCGGTTTTGCCGCGTTGTCCCAACCCCTCCGTTCTCTCCGAATCTCATGATGCAGTCCCTTCACGACCATACCCACGCCGACGTCGACGCGCATACGCTCAAGCAGTGGCTGCACGATGGTGGCGAAATCGCGCTCCTGGACGTGCGCGAGCATGGCCAATACGGCGAGTCCCATCTGTTCTACGCCGCGCCGGTGCCCTACAGCCGGCTGGAGGTCGACATCGTGCGCCTCGCACCGCGGCGCGGCGTGCGCGTCGTGGTCTACGACAATGGCGCCGAAGACCCCACCGCGGCGCGCGCCGCGCGGGCGCTTGCCGCGCTGGGCTACACGGACGTGCACCGCCTGGCGGGGGGCATCGCACAGTGGCAGCACGATGGCTACGCGACCTTCGCCGGCGTGAACGTGCCCAGCAAGACTTTCGGCGAATTGGCCGAAGAGGTTTTCCACACCCCGCGCATCGGCGCGCGCGAATTGGCCGAGCGCCAGCGGCGCGGCGACGATCTCATCGTGCTGGATGGCCGGCCATTTGCCGAATACCAGAAGATGAGCATTCCCGGCGGCATCTGCTGCCCCAACGGCGAGCTGGCGCTGCGTGCCCATACGCTGGCCGCGCGGCCGGACACCACCATCGTCATCAATTGCGCGGGCCGCACGCGCAGCATCATCGGCGCGCAGACGCTGATCAACCTGGGCGTCCCCAATCCTGTCTACGCGCTCGAGAACGGCACGCAGGGCTGGTATCTGGAAGACCTGCAGCTCGAACACGGCGCACGCCGTCGCTATAGCGACGACATCCCGCCCGCGGACGTGCCCGCGCTGGCCCAGCGTTCCGCGCAGCTCGCGCAGCGCCATGGCGTGCCCACGGCAGACGCCGCCCAGGTGCAGGCCTGGCTGGGCGACGCAACGCGCACCACGTTCCTGTGCGATGTGCGCAGCGCAGAAGAATTCGCACAGGGTTCCCTGCCTGGCGCGCAGCATGCGCCCGGCGGCCAGCTCATCCAGGCAACGGACCAGTACCTGGCCGTGCGCGGCGCGCGCATCGTGGTGTTCGATGCCGAAGGCGTGCGCGCCCCGGTCGTCGCAAGCTGGCTGCGGCAAATGGGTTGGGAGGCCTGCACCCTTGAAGAAGGCGTTGGCGCCGCGCTGGTCAACGAAACGGTCCAGACGCCAGTCCCGCCTATCGCGGTCCTGTCCGATGCCGAGCTCTCGCAAGCGCTGGCGCAGGGCGCCCAGGCTATCGATATCCGCCCCAGCATGCGGTATCGGGCCAACCACATCGTTGGCGCGCGCTGGTCGATCCGTCCGCGCCTGGACCGCCTGCCGCTCGATCCGGCGCGTCCCGTGATCCTCCTGGCCGAAGACGCCGCGCTCGCAGCCTGGGCCGCGAACGATCTGCGCGCGTCGGGCTTGCGGGACGTCAGCGCAAACACCGGCACGCCCGAGAGCTGGTCCGCGCAGGGGATCCCGCTGGCATCCACGCCCGCGGATCCGGCCGACGGCGACTGCATCGACTATCTGTTCTTCGTGCATGACCGTCATGACGGCAACAAGGCCGCGGCGCGCCAGTATCTCGCCTGGGAAACCAACCTGGTCAGGCAGATCGACGAACGGGAGCGCGCCGCGTACCGGTTCCCGGCCGGCTGACACCTGCGCCGCGCCGCAACTCACGGCGCGGCCCACGCTTCAACCTGATCAATACGCCCCGGCGGCCATGGCGGCCGGGGTGCGGACGGTTCATGGCGAACCGGAATGCAAAGGACGGCCGATCAACCGGCCGCCAACTCAAGGGGAAATCCAGATGAAGCAACACGCATCGCACGCTTGCAGGACCGCCGTCACGGCGGTGGCCGGTCTGCTGTGGGGAATCGCGGCCCATGCCCAGGCGCCCGCACCGCTGGCCGACTTTCCGAAACAGGCCATCACCGTGGTCTCGCCGTTTCCACCCGGCGGCGGTAACGACGGCGTCGCGCGCCTGATCGCGCAGGAGCTGGGCGCCATCACGGGCCAGAGCGTGGTGGTCGAGAACCGCTCGGGGGCGGGCGGCAGCGTCGGCACGGCGCAAGTGTCGCGCGCCAAGCCCGATGGCTACACGCTCGTCATGTCCCAGACCAGCGTCATGGCCGTCAATCCACGCCTGTACAAGAACGTCGGCTTCGATCCGCTGAAGGATTTCGTGCCGATCTCGCAAATCACCTCGGCGCCGCTGGTGCTGGTGTCGCGCACCGAGGGCCCGTACAAGAGCTTGAACGACTATCTTGCGGCGGCGCGCAAGCAGCCCGGCGTCATTACCTATGCGACGCCCGGCAACGGCACGATGAGCCACCTGATGGGCGCCCTGGTGTCGCAGAAGGCGGACGTCAAGCTCGTGCACGTGCCGTACCGCGGGGCGGCGCCCGCTATCACGGACCTGATGGGCGGCACGGTGGACATGCTCATCACGTCGCCCGCATCGGCCGAGCCCATGGTGGCCGCAGGAAAGCTGCGCATCCTCGCCATGAGCCACGGCGACGGGGTCGGCATCTTCAAGAGCGCGCCCACCCTGAAACAGGCCGGCCTGGAAGGCATCACCGCGGATGACTGGTACGGCCTGTTCGCCCCGGCAGGCACGCCTCCCGAACGCATCGCCTACCTGGCGCAGGCCGTGAACCAGGCCATGAAGTCGCCCGCCGTGATCGCCAAGATCAACAGCGGGGGAAGCCAGCCGGTAGGCAGCGCCCCGGCCGCCTTCAAGACCCGCCTGCAGCAGGACACCGCCTACTGGGCCGAAATGGTGAAGACGGCCGGCGTGTCCCTGGATTGAACGCGCAATGGCCGGGGGCGGCACGGCCAGCGTGTCTCCCCCAGCCGCCCGTTGCGACAAGTCGGGGTTTCACCGTCCGGTCCGCGATTGCAAAGCTGAGGCAACCTGCCTAGACTGGGACAGCGCGCATGCGCGCGCCTTTTTTCCCGGTCATCCCCCGCTCGCCATTTGGGAGGGCAACGATGCAGAGTTTCCCGGCCCTGTCCGCGGATCAGCTTGCTGCGTACGCCGCGTTCGCACAGACCCTCGCGGACCGCGTGCGCCCCTTGTCGCGCAAGGGGTTCCGGCATCCGCTCTCGGTGGACACCAAGGCCGACGAAAGTCCCGTCACGCAAGCGGACCGGGATGTCGAGGCAGCCCTGCGCGAGGCCATCGCCGCACAGTATCCCGATCACGGCATATTCGGCGAAGAATTCGGCGCCTCGCGCGCCGAGGCCGAGCTCGTGTGGTCGCTGGACCCCATCGACGGGACGCGCGCCTTCATTTCCGGCAACCCGTTATGGGGCACGTTGCTGGCGCTGCTGCACCGGGGCAGGCCCGTGCTGGGCCTCATCGACATCCCCATGCTGGACGAACGCTGGATCGGCGCGGCGGGCGCCGCGGCCCGCCTGAACGGCGGCGCGTGCAGGACGAGCACGTGCGCCGCGCTGGCAGAGGCCATTCTTTACGCCACCGCGCCCGACATCTTCAGCGGCGCCGAACTTGCCGCCTTTGACGCACTGGCCGCCGCCTGCCGCATGCGCCGCTATGGCGGTGATTGCTACAGCTACGGGCTGCTGGCCAGCGGCCACATCGATCTCGTCGTGGAGGCCGGCCTGCAACCGTACGATTACCTTGCCCTGATGCCCGTGGTCGAGGGCGCGGGCGGCGTCATGACCGATTGGACGGGACAGCCGCTGGGCCTGCAGTCGCAAGGCCGCGTGATCGCGGCCGCCACGCCGCAGCTGCATCGCGAAGCGATGCGGCTGCTGGGGGCGGCCATGGCCTGACCGGCGCGCCGCCCACCCGCAGTTCAACGCAACGCTTCAGCCACAAGGTGAACAGGCATGCATGCACTAGGGGTAGCAACGGTGGAAGATGCGCAGCGGCTGGTGCAATCCAGCCCGCTCTCGCACATCAAGGTGGGGCTGTCCGACGTGGACGGCGTCATGCTGGGCAAATACCTGCGGCGCGACAAGTTCCTGGGCGCCTTGCACGGCGGACTGGCGTTTTGCGACGTGGTGTTCGGGTGGGACCTGGACGACCAGCTCTACGACAACACCCGGTACACCGGCTGGCACACCGCCTACCCCGACGCAAAACTGAGGATCGTGCCGCAGACCGCGCGCCGGCTCACGCTGGAGCAGGGGCCGGGCGGCGAAGACATGCTGCTGTTCCTGGCGGAATTCGAAGGCGACGCCGGCGCCATCTGTCCGCGTCGCCTGCTGCACCGCGTGATAGACCGCGCCGCCGGCATGGGCTACGACGCCTATGCGGCGCTGGAGTACGAGTTCTTCATGTTTCGCGAGACGCCGCATTCCGTGCGCGCCAAGCACTACCGCAACCTGGAGAACTGGACACCCGGCAATTTCGGATATTCCATGCTGCGAAGCACGGTCGAGGGCGACTTCTACCGCAAGTTGCTCGACATGTGCGAACGCATGGACATGCCCATCGAAGGCCTGCACACCGAGACCGGACCGGGCGTGCTGGAGGCTGCGATCGCCGTGGACCATGCGGCGGCGGCGGGAGACAAGGCCTTCCTGTTCAAGACCTTCACCAAGGCGCTCGCGCAGCAGAACGGCCTGATGGCCACGTTCATGGCAAAGTGGTCGCCCGAACACCCTGGCCAAAGCGGCCATATCCACCTGTCTTTGCGCGACCGCAAGACGGGGCTGTCCGCCTTCTTCGACGAGTCGCAGCCGCACGGCATCAGCGCCACGCAGGCGGCGTTCATGGGCGGGGTGCAGCGGTACCTGCCCGAGTTCATGGCGCTCTATGCGCAGACCATCAACAGCTATTCGCGCCTGGTGCCCGGTTATTGGGCGCCGCTGGACGCCACGTGGGGCATGGAGAACCGCACCACGGCGCTGCGTCTCATCCCCGGCAGCGACAAGTCGCAGCGCGTCGAAGTGCGCATCGGATCGGCGGACGCCAATCCCTACCTTGCCCTGGCTGCGGCGCTGGCCTCCGGTCTGTACGGAATAGAGCAGGGCCTCTCGCCCGAGCCCATGGTGCAGGGCAACGCCTACACGCAGCAATTTCCCGCGCATCTGCACCTGCCTCTGACGCTGTGGGACGCCGCGCAGCGTCTGCGGGGCTCGGAAGCCGCGCGGCTGCTGTTCGGAGACGCATTCGTCGAGCACTACGCCGCGACGCGCGAATGGGAGGAACGCCAGTTCCGGCGCCACGTCACCGACTGGGAGCTGGCGCGTTATTTTGAAATCATCT
Organism: Achromobacter sp. T5-5; assembly: GCF_055397965.1. NCBI lineage: Bacteria > Pseudomonadati > Pseudomonadota > Betaproteobacteria > Burkholderiales > Alcaligenaceae > Achromobacter > Achromobacter sp. T5-5. Next base: position 6,187,423 of record NZ_AP027919.1, on the reverse strand, counting down.
GATTCCGTCCACCGCTTGCCACAGGCCTTGCCATGACCGATGAACTGATCACCATCAGCCCGATCGACGGGCGCGAAGTCGTCCGCCGGGCCTACGCGAGCGAAGCGCAGATCGCGCAGGCGTTGGCCGACGCCCAGGCCGCGCAGCCCGGCTGGCACGCGCTGGGTGTGCAGGCGCGGGGGCGCATCGTGTCGGACGCGGTAGACCGATTCGTGGCGGCCAAGGACGAGATCGCGCGGGCCATCACCATCCAGATGGGCCGCCCATTGCGTTACGCTCCCCTGGAGGTCGACGGCTTCGAGGCCCGGGCCCGCCATATGATCGCAATCGCGGGGCAGGCCCTGGCGCCCATTGCCGCGCCCGCGCAGTCCGGTCTTACCCGCTTCATCAGCCGCGACCCCATCGGCGTGGCGTTGACCATCGCGCCGTGGAACTACCCGCTGCTCACGGCGGTAAACAGCATCGTGCCGGCCTTGATGGCAGGCAATACCGTCATCCTCAAGCATTCGGATCAGACGCCCCTGTGCGCCGAGCTCATCGACCGCGCCTTCCGCGACGCGGGGGCGCCCAAGGGCATTTTCCAGCATTTGCACGCCAACCATGACATCACGCAGCGCCTCATCCGCGCACCCGAGATCGGTTATGTGTCCTTTACCGGATCCGTGCGCGGGGGGCGCCAGGTCGAGGCATGCGCGGCGGGACGCTTCATCGGCGTGGGACTTGAACTGGGCGGCAACGATCCCGCGTACGTGAGGGCGGACGCCAACCTGGAGGCGGCCGTGGATGCATTGGTGGACGGCGCGTTCTTCAATTCCGGCCAGTCGTGTTGCGGCATCCAGCGCATCTATGTGGCCCGCGGCGTGTACGACCAATTCGTCGAACGCGCCGCCGCACTGACCGAACGCTACGCGCTGGGTGACCCGCTGCGGCAGGAAACGACGCTGGGCCCGGTCGTACGCACGCGCGCTGCGGCCGAGGTTCGCGACGTCATTGCCCAAGCAATCGGCGCTGGCGCAGTGAACGTGATTGATCCCTCGCATTTCAGCAATGCGAGTGAAAGCTCGTGTTATGTCGCGCCGGCCCTGCTGACGCAGGTCGATCACCGCATGTGCATCATGAACGATGAATGCTTCGGCCCGGTCGCCGGCATCATGCCCGTCGACAGCGACGAACAGGCCATTGCGCTCATGAACGACAGCCCGTATGGACTGACGGCTGCGGCGTTCACTCAGGACGACGAAGCGGCGCTGAGCATTGGCCGCCAATTGCGCTGCGGCACGTTCTTCATGAATCGTTGTGACTATCTCGACCCCGCGCTTGCGTGGACCGGCGTCAAGAACTCGGGCCGCGGCGCGTCGCTGTCGCCCGTGGGATATGAACAGCTCACGCAGCCCAAGTCCTTCCACTTGCGCAGCGTGTGATACCGACTCAATCCGACATCAATGCCAAGTCTCTGGAAATCGAACCATGACCGTGCCGTCCGTCAACTGGAACTATCCCACCGCGATCAAGGTGGGCCCTGGCCGCATCGATGAATTGCCCGACCATTGCCGGGCGCTGGGCATGGAGCGGCCCTTGTTGGTGACCGATCCGGCACTCGCCGCGTTGCCGATGCTTGATCACGCCGAGCGTGCATGCCGTGAGGCGGGCCTTGGGTGCGCGGTGTTCCACGATATCAAGGGCAACCCGACCGGGCGCAACGTCGACGACGGCGTGGCGGCATTCAAGCGCGGCCGCCATGACGGCGTAATCGCTTTCGGCGGAGGATCCGCACTGGATGCGGCCAAGGCCATCGCGCTGATGGTGGGCCAGGACCGTCCGTTGTGGGACTTCGAAGACGTGGGGGACAACTACCTGCGCGTCAATGTCTCCGGAATGGCGCCCGTGGTGGCCGTGCCGACGACGGCGGGCACCGGCTCGGAGGTCGGGCGCGCATCCGTCATCACTGACGAGTCGGCGCAGGTCAAGCGCATCATCTTCCATGCGCGCATGCTCCCGTCCATCGTCATCCTGGACGCTCAGCTCACGGTCGGCCTGCCGCCGCGCATCACGGCGGCCACCGGCATGGACGCGCTTTCGCACAACCTGGAGGCCTATTGCTCGCCGGTCTACCATCCCATGGCGGCCGGCATCGCCGTCGAAGCCATGCGCCTCATCAAGGAATACCTGCCTCAGGCGGTGGCAAACGGCGCCGACCTGCAGGCGCGCCAGCAGATGCTGGTGGCCTCATGCATGGGCGCCACCGCCTTCCAGCGCGGGCTGGGCGCCATGCATGCGCTGGCGCACCCGCTGGGCGCGCTGTATGACGCGCACCACGGCCTGCTCAACGCCATCCTGATGCCCTATGTACTCAAGGCCAATCAACAGGCGGTGGCGCCGCGCCTCGAAACGCTGGCCCGCTACCTCGGCCTGCCGCAGGCGGGCCCGGGCGCGGTGCTCGACTGGGTATTGGCGCTGCGTGAGGCGGTTGGCATCCCCCACACCCTCGCGGAAATCGGCCTGGACGACGCCCAGGCCGAACGGGTGGGGCGCATGGCAAGTGAGGATCCGTCCGCCGGCACCAACCCCATCAACCTCTCGGCCGAACAATATTCTCAGCTTTTTCGTGCAGCAATTCGCGGAAACCTGTAAGCTTCGCCCCCTCTGCGCGGAAACGCGGCGGAGGAAGAACAGAAATTTTGAATTTTTCGTCCGAATGGTTTGACAGCGGATTTGAAAGTGTTCATAATCTCAAGTTCTCCGCTGGAGGGGTGCCCGAGTGGTTAAAGGGGGCAGACTGTAAATCTGTTGGCCTTGCGCCTACGTTGGTTCGAATCCAACCTCCTCCACCAGAGACCCATTCCCGAATCCAGGCGCGGTTTGCCTGGATTTGCAATGTAAGGCCTAGCAAGCTTAGGTTGCCTTCGCAAAGAAGGCGTCAGGTTTGCGATGGCCTTGATTTCGAAGGGTGTGGGGAAAGAGAAGGTGAAAGGGTTTGCCGCGGGTGTAGCTCAATGGTAGAGCAGAAGCCTTCCAAGCTTACGACGAGGGTTCGATTCCCTTCACCCGCTCCAAGATTTTTAAATGCCCATGTGGCTCAGTGGTAGAGCACTCCCTTGGTAAGGGAGAGGTCGCGCGTTCGATCCGCGCCATGGGCACCACGAATTCCAAATTCTTTTCTTCAGTCAGAAGCGCAATCCAGGTCAGGAGTCAGCCATGGCAAAAGGCAAGTTTGAACGTACCAAGCCGCACGTGAACGTGGGTACGATTGGTCACGTTGACCACGGCAAAACGACGTTGACGGCGGCGATCACGACCGTTCTGTCGACCAAGTTCGGCGGCGAAGCCAAGGGCTACGACCAGATCGATGCAGCTCCTGAGGAAAAGGCCCGCGGCATCACGATCAACACGGCCCACGTCGAGTACGAAACGGAATCGCGCCACTATGCGCACGTTGACTGCCCGGGCCACGCTGACTATGTGAAGAACATGATCACGGGCGCGGCCCAGATGGACGGCGCGATCCTGGTCGTGTCGGCCGCTGACGGCCCGATGCCGCAAACGCGTGAACACATCCTGCTGAGCCGCCAGGTTGGCGTGCCGTACATCATCGTCTTCCTGAACAAGGCTGACATGGTTGATGACGCCGAGCTGCTCGAGCTGGTGGAAATGGAAGTTCGCGAACTGCTGTCCAAGTACGACTTCCCGGGTGATGACACCCCGATCGTCAAGGGTTCGGCCAAGCTGGCGCTGGAAGGCGACAAGGGCGAACTGGGCGAGCAGGCCATTCTGGCCCTGGCTGCCGCGCTGGACTCGTACATCCCGACGCCTGAGCGTGCCATCGACGGCGCGTTCCTGATGCCGGTTGAAGACGTGTTCTCGATCTCGGGTCGCGGCACCGTGGTGACCGGCCGTATCGAACGCGGCATCATCAAGGTCGGCGAAGAAATCGAAATCGTCGGTATCGTGCCGACGGTCAAGACGACCTGCACGGGCGTGGAAATGTTCCGCAAGCTGCTGGACCAAGGTCAAGCCGGCGACAACGTGGGCATCCTGCTGCGCGGCACCAAGCGTGAAGACGTCCAGCGCGGCCAGGTTCTGGCCAAGCCGGGCTCGATCACCCCGCACACGGACTTCACGTCCGAGGTGTACATCCTGTCCAAGGAAGAAGGCGGCCGCCACACCCCGTTCTTCAACGGCTATCGTCCCCAGTTCTACTTCCGCACGACGGACGTGACCGGCACGATCGACCTGCCGGCCGACAAGGAAATGGTTCTGCCGGGCGACAACGTGACGATGACCGTCAAGCTGCTGGCCCCGATCGCCATGGAAGAAGGTCTGCGTTTCGCCATCCGTGAAGGCGGTCGTACCGTCGGCGCCGGCGTCGTCGCCAAGATCCTGAAGTAAGCAATACCCGGATGGGTAGGGTGGGCATTCATGCCCCTCTATCCATCTTTGCTGTAAAAGTAGTACTATGTATGGTTCCGCAAGCCAACGCAGGCGGAACAAAGTGCAAAGCAATGCCAAAGCGCAAGTCGATGTAAGAGCCTAGCAGTTGTGCTAGCGACTGTGCAGCAAGGTGTAGTGTTGAAGTGTTTAGGGGCATAGCTCAATTGGCAGAGCGTCGGTCTCCAAAACCGAAGGTTGTAGGTTCGATTCCTACTGCCCCTGCCACCGCCAGGATAAACCCGCGGGAGATCATCGCGAGTTACGCATTCACGGCGGCTCGCGTCGCAATATGTCTAATACCAGCGTAGAAACCGTAACCAGTACCGCCGACCGGGTCAAGCTCGGACTGGCGGTTCTCGTCGTTATTGCTGGCATCGTCGGGTTTTCCGTGCTCAGCGCACAGCCGATGGCCGCCCGTATCGGTGTGTTCGTCGGTGGCCTCGTGATCGCAGCCGCGATCGCCTGGTTCAGCGAACCCGGCCGCCGCACCCTCAGCTTTGCCAGCGAGTCCTACAACGAAGTCAAGCGTGTCGCGTGGCCCACCCGCAAGGAAACGACCCAGATGACGGGTATCGTTTTTGCATTCGTGGCGGTCATGGGCATTTTCATGTGGGTGCTCGACAAGGGCATCGAATGGATTCTCTACGGCCTGTTGTTGGGCTGGAAATAAGGACGGCGAATGAGTAAGCGTTGGTATGTCGTCCATGTGTACTCCGGCATGGAAAAAAGCGTCCACAAGGCCCTGAACGAGCGCATCGAGCGCGCGGGCCTGCAGACGTCTTTTGGTCGCATCCTTGTGCCCTCCGAGGAAGTCGTCGAGGTCAAGGGTGGTCAGAAATCGATCACCGAGCGCCGCATTTTCCCCGGTTATGTCCTGGTTGAAATGGACCTGACCGACGAAACGTGGCACCTGGTCAAGAACACCAACCGCGTCACCGGCTTTTTGGGTGGCTCGGGCAACCGTCCGACCCCGATTTCCGAAAAGGAAGTCGAGAAGATCCTCTCCCAGATGGAAGAGGGTGTCGAGAAACCCCGCCCCAAGATCCTGTTCGAAGTGGGCGAGATGGTTCGGGTCAAGGAAGGTCCGTTTGCGGACTTCAACGGCAACGTCGAAGAAGTCAACTACGAAAAGAGCAAGGTGCGTGTGTCCGTCACCATTTTTGGTCGCGCCACGCCCGTTGAGCTCGATTTCAGCCAGGTCGAAAAGACCTGAATTTAACCCCCGGGGAGCCCTGTCCGCATTGGCCAGGGCGATATCACCCGCAAGGAGCAAAGCATGGCGAAGAAGATCGTCGGCTTTATCAAGCTGCAAGTACCGGCTGGTAAGGCTAACCCCTCCCCCCCGATTGGCCCGGCCCTGGGTCAGCGCGGCCTGAACATCATGGAATTCTGCAAGGCGTTCAACGCCAAGACCCAAGGCATGGAGCCTGGTCTGCCGATTCCGGTGGTGATCACTGCCTTCGCGGACAAGAGCTTCACCTTCATCATGAAGACCCCGCCCGCGACGGTCCTCATCAAGAAGGCCGCTGGCGTGCAAAAGGGTTCGGCCAAGCCGCATACCGACAAGGTCGGCACGCTGACCCGCGCTCAAGCTGAAGAAATCGCCAAGGCCAAGGGTCCCGACCTGACCGCCGCCGATCTGGAAGCTGCAGTGCGCACGATCGCTGGTAGCGCCCGCAGCATGGGCATCACGGTTGAGGGGATCTAATCATGGCTAAGTTGTCCAAGCGCGCCGCCGCTATTGCGCAAAAGATCGACCGCACCAAGCTGTACCCGGTCGCTGAAGCCCTGACCCTGGTCAAGGAAACCGCCGTCGCCAAGTTCAATGAATCCATTGACGTGGCCGTGCAACTCGGCATCGACCCGAAGAAGTCGGACCAACTGGTTCGCGGTTCGGTCGTGCTGCCCGCCGGCACCGGCAAGTCGGTCCGCGTGGCCGTGTTCGCCCAAGGCGACAAGGCTGAAGCCGCCAAGGCCGCCGGCGCCGACATCGTCGGTCTGGACGATCTGGCTGACAGCATCAAGGCCGGTCAGATGGACTTTGACGTCGTCATCGCCTCGCCCGACACGATGCGTGTCGTCGGCGCCCTGGGTCAGATCCTGGGCCCGCGCGGCCTGATGCCGAACCCCAAGGTCGGCACCGTGACGCCCGACGTCGCCACCGCCGTCAAGAACGCCAAGGCCGGTCAGGTTCAGTACCGTACCGACAAGGCCGGCATCATCCACGCAACGATCGGCCGTGCGTCGTTCGGCGTGGAACAGCTGCAAACCAACCTGGCCGCGCTGGTCGACGCCCTGCAAAAGGCTCGTCCCGCCGCCGCCAAGGGCATCTACCTGCGCAAGCTCGCCGTTTCGTCCACGATGGGCGGCGGTGCGCGCGTGGAAATTGCCTCGCTGTCGGCTTCCAACTAAGCCAACAGCAGTAAACGTACTTTGGGCTGCATCCGGAAACCTCCGGATGTTGCTGTCAAAGACCGCTGGAGCAGGGCAGTGGAAGGGATCTACCTTCCGCAAGGAAAGCAGCATCGCCGCTGCCCCGCTTAATCCCGGAGCTCACCTAGTCCGGATCCAGCGTAGACGGCGTCCCCAGGAAGAATTCTTTACCCGAAGAACTCGTCCAGGCGCCGCATTCGGTTGACGCGCAAGGCTCCGGCCCCAGGCGTCTTTTGATGGAGTGTTCAAACCGTGAGTCTCAATCGTCAAGAGAAAGCGGTGGTAATCGAGGAAGTCTCGGCGGAAGTCGCCAAGGCCCAATCGATTGTTATCGCTGAGTACCGTGGTCTGGACGTCGCCTCTGTCACCGTACTGCGCAAAACTGCGCGTGAATCGGGCGTGTATCTGCGTGTTCTGAAGAACTCGCTGGCCCGTCGTGCTGTTGCCGGCACGGCTTTCGAGCCGTTGGCTGAGCAACTGACCGGTCCGCTGATCTATGGCATCAGCACTGATCCGGTTTCGGCGGCCAAGGTCATCGCTGGCTTCGCGAAAAGCAACGACAAGCTGGTCATCAAGGCGGGCGCTCTGCCCAACAACTTGCTGAACCAAGAAGGTGTGAAGGCTCTGGCCACCATGCCCTCGCGCGAAGAGTTGCTGTCGAAGCTGCTTGGCACCATGCAAGCCCCCATCGCGCAATTCGTGCGTACGCTCAACGAAGTTCCGACCAAGTTCGCCCGTGGCCTCGCTGCCGTGCGCGACCAGAAGGCAGCGGCCTGATCGCCCTGCTGTCCGGAATTCGCTGAACGACGAAGCGACACCCAAACCCTGGCATTACCAAAATATTTGGAGTTCTGAAAAATGGCACTTAACAAAGCTGAAATCCTTGACGCCATCGCTGGCATGACCGTGCTCGAGCTGTCCGAGCTGATCAAGGAAATGGAAGAGAAGTTCGGCGTGTCGGCTGCTGCCGCTGCCGTCGCTGTCGCTGCTCCCGCCGCTGGTGGCGCTGCCGCCGCTGCTGAAGAGCAAACCGAGTTCACCGTCGTCCTGCAAGAAGCCGGCGCGAACAAGGTCAGCGTCATCAAGGCCGTGCGCGAGCTGACCGGTCTGGGTCTGAAGGAAGCCAAGGACCTGGTCGACGGCGCTCCGAAGCCCGTCAAGGAAGCTGTGGCCAAGGCTGACGCCGAAGCCGCCAAGAAGAAGCTGGAAGAAGCTGGCGCCAAGGTCGAAGTCAAGTAAGACCTGCGTCAACTGCCCGGGGACAGCACAGTTTGCAGTCCCCGGGCTTTTGCGTTTCCAGGAAACCCCTACTGGGGGCATGCCCATTCAGAGGGGTTTCCTGGAGTCGTATCACCTGGGGCCGTGGTTGACGGCCCATGCAACCTCGAGTCGGAGTGCTCATGCCTTACTCGTACACCGAAAAAAAGCGCATCCGCAAAAGCTTCGCCAAGCGTGAAGACGTTCAAAACGTTCCCTTCCTTTTGGCGACTCAGCTTCAATCCTACCTAACTTTCCTGCAGGCGGATACCGCCCCGTCCGAACGCGTAGCCGACGGTTTGCAGGCGGCGTTCTCGTCGATTTTCCCGATCGTTAGTCACAACGGTATGGCGCGCTTGGAGTTCGTGAGCTACGTGCTCGGCGAACCGGTGTTCGATGTCAAGGAATGTCAGCAACGTGGCCTGACCTATGCCTCGCCCCTGCGAGCCAAGGTCCGCCTGGTGCTGCTTGACCGCGAAGTCAGCAAGCCCACCGTGAAGGAAGTGAAGGAACAGGAAGTCTACATGGGCGAAATTCCGCTCATGACGGGCACGGGTTCCTTCGTCATCAACGGCACCGAACGTGTCATCGTGTCGCAGCTGCACCGTTCGCCCGGCGTGTTCTTTGAACATGACCGCGGCAAAACGCACAGCTCTGGCAAGCTCCTGTTCTCGGCCCGCGTGATTCCTTACCGCGGCTCGTGGCTGGACTTCGAATTCGACCCGAAGGACGTCCTGTTCTTCCGCGTCGACCGCCGTCGCAAGATGCCTGTCACGATCCTGTGCAAGGCCATCGGCATGACGCCGGAATCCATCCTGGCCAACTTCTTCGACTTCGACAACTTCGAACTGAAGAGCGAAGGCGCGATGATGGAATTCGTGCCTGAGCGCTGGAAGGGCGAAATGGCCCGCTTCGATATCGCCGACCGTTCGGGCAAGGTGATCGTCGAAAAAGACAAGCGCATCAACGCCAAGCATCTGCGCGACCTGGCTGCCGGCGGCATCCAGCGCATCTCCGTGCCGGAAGACTTCCTGTACGGCCGCGTGCTGGCCAAGAACATCGTTGACGAAGACACCGGCGAAGTCATCGCCAACGCCAACGACGAGATCACGGAAAGCGTGCTCGGCGCCCTGCGCGCCGCGAACGTGCACGAATTCCAGGCGCTGTACACCAACGACCTGGATCGCGGCCCGTACATTTCGCAAACGCTGCGCACCGACGAAACCGCCGACCAGATGGCCGCGCGCGTCGCCATCTATCGCATGATGCGTCCTGGCGAACCGCCCACCGAAGAAGCGGTGGAAGCGCTGTTCCAGCGCCTGTTCTACAGCGAAGAAACGTACGACCTGTCGCGCGTTGGCCGCATGAAGGTCAACAGCCGCCTGGGCCGTGGTGAGGACATCACCGGCCCGATGACGCTCACCAACGAAGACATCCTTGAAACCATCAAGGTGCTGGTCGAGCTGCGTAACGGCCGTGGCCAGATCGATGACATCGATCACTTGGGCAACCGCCGCGTGCGTTGCGTGGGCGAACTGGCCGAAAACCAGTTCCGCGCCGGTCTCGTGCGTGTCGAGCGCGCCGTCAAGGAACGTCTGGGCCAGGCCGAGACGGAAAACCTGATGCCGCACGACCTGATCAACTCCAAGCCGATCTCGGCCGCCATCAAGGAGTTCTTCGGTTCGAGCCAGCTGTCGCAGTTCATGGACCAGACCAACCCGCTGTCGGAAATCACGCACAAGCGTCGTGTTTCCGCACTGGGCCCGGGCGGTCTGACCCGCGAGCGCGCCGGCTTCGAAGTCCGCGACGTGCACCCGACCCACTATGGCCGCGTCTGCCCGATCGAAACGCCGGAAGGCCCGAACATCGGTCTGATCAACTCCATGGCGCTGTACGCTCGTCTGAACGAGTACGGCTTCCTGGAAACGCCGTATCGCAAGATTATCGACGGCCGCGTCAGCGAGCAGATCGATTACCTGTCGGCCATCGAAGAAAGCCACTACGTCATCGCGCAGGCTAACGCCGCGCTGGACGAAGAAGGCCGTTTCGTCGACGACCTGGTGGCCTGCCGTGAAGCGGGCGAAACGATGCTGACCGCGCCGGCCAACGTGCACTACATGGACGTTGCCCCGTCGCAGATCGTGTCGGTGGCTGCCTCGCTGATTCCGTTCCTGGAGCACGACGACGCGAACCGCGCACTGATGGGCGCCAACATGCAACGTCAGGCCGTGCCTTGCCTGCGTCCGGAAAAGCCGGTCGTGGGTACGGGTATCGAACGCACCGTGGCCGTTGACTCGGGCACCACCGTGCAGGCGCTGCGTGGCGGCCTGGTCGACCACGTCGACGCCGAGCGCGTCGTGATTCGCGTAAACGACGAAGAAAACGTCGCCGGCGAAGTGGGCGTCGACATCTACAACCTGATCAAGTACACGCGTTCCAACCAGAACACGAACATCAACCAGCGTCCGATCGTCAAGCGTGGCGACCGCGTTGCCAAGGGCGACGTGCTGGCTGACGGCGCATCGACCGACCTGGGCGAACTCGCCCTGGGTCAGAACATGCTGATCGCGTTCATGCCCTGGAACGGCTACAACTTCGAAGACTCGATCCTGATCTCCGAAAAGGTCGTGGCCGATGACCGCTACACCTCGGTCCACATCGAAGAACTGACGGTTGTCGCCCGTGACACGAAGCTCGGTCCGGAAGAAATCACCCGCGACATCAGCAACCTGGCTGAAACGCAGTTGAACCGCCTGGACGATTCCGGCATCACCTACATTGGCGCCGAAGTCAGCGCCGACGACGTGCTGGTCGGCAAGGTCACGCCCAAGGGCGAGACCCAGCTGACGCCGGAAGAAAAGCTGCTGCGCGCCATCTTCGGTGAAAAGGCGTCCGACGTTAAGGACACCTCGCTGCGCGTGCCCTCGGGCATGACCGGCACCGTGATCGACGTGCAGGTGTTCACGCGTGAAGGCATCGTGCGCGACAAGCGCGCCCAGTCCATCATCGACGATGAACTGCGCCGCTATCGCCAGGACCTGAACGACCAGCTGCGCATCGTTGAAAACGACCAGTTCGATCGTATCGAGAAGATGCTGATCAACAAGACCGTCAACGGCGGCCCGCGCAAGCTGGCCAAGGGCGCGACGATCACCAAGGCCTACCTGGCCGACCTGGATCGCTGGCAGTGGTTCGACATCCGCCTGGCCGATGAGCCGCACGCCGTCGTGCTGGAGCAGGCCAAGGAATCGCTCGAGCAGAAGCGTCACCAGTTCGACCTGGCCTTCGAAGAGAAGCGCAAGAAGCTGACGCAGGGCGACGAGCTGCCCCCGGGCGTGCTGAAGATGATCAAGGTCTACCTGGCCGTGAAGCGTCGTCTGCAGCCTGGCGACAAGATGGCGGGCCGTCACGGCAACAAGGGCGTGGTCTCGCGCATCACGCCGGTGGAAGACATGCCGCACATGGCTGATGGCACGCCGGCCGACATCGTTCTGAACCCGCTGGGCGTGCCCTCGCGGATGAACGTCGGCCAGGTGCTGGAAGTTCACTTGGGCTGGGCTGCCAAGGGCGTCGGCCATCGCATCGCCGACATGCTGCGCGACGAGCGCACGGCGCAGGTCAAGAACGTCCGCGCGTATCTGGACAAGGTCTACAACACGACCGGCTCCGGCGCGCGCATCGACGAGCTGACCGACGACGAAGTCATGGAAATGGCCCAGAACCTCAAGAACGGCGTGCCGTTCGCGACGCCCGTCTTCGACGGTGCGACCGAAGAGGAAATCACCAAGATGCTGGAACTGGCCTATCCGGACGACGTCGCCGAGCGCATGGCGCTCACGCCTTCGCGTACGCAGGCATGGCTGTTCGACGGCCGCACGGGCGAGCAATTCGAGCGCCCCGTGACCGTCGGCTACATGCACTACCTGAAGCTGCACCACTTGGTCGACGACAAGATGCACGCTCGTTCCACTGGCCCGTACTCGCTCGTGACCCAGCAGCCGCTGGGCGGCAAGGCGCAGTTCGGCGGCCAGCGTTTCGGGGAAATGGAAGTGTGGGCGCTGGAAGCATACGGCGCCGCCTACACCCTGCAGGAAATGCTGACGGTGAAGTCGGACGACATCAACGGTCGTACCAAGGTTTACGAGAACATCGTCAAGGGCGACCACGTGATCGATGCCGGCATGCCGGAATCGTTCAACGTTCTGGTCAAGGAAATCCGCTCGTTGGCCCTGGACATGGATTTGGAGCGTAACTAATGAAAGCGCTACTCGACCTCTTTAAGCAAGTCTCGCAAGACGAGCAGTTCGATGCCATCAAGATCGGCATCGCCTCGCCCGAGAAGATCCGTTCGTGGTCCTACGGCGAAGTCCGCAAGCCCGAGACCATCAACTACCGCACGTTCAAGCCCGAGCGCGACGGCCTGTTCTGCTCCAAGATCTTTGGCCCGATCAAAGACTACGAGTGCCTGTGCGGCAAGTACAAGCGCCTGAAGCACCGTGGCGTGATCTGCGAAAAGTGCGGCGTGGAAGTCACCGTCGCCAAGGTTCGCCGTGAACGCATGGGCCACATCGAGCTGGCCAGCCCCGTCGCGCACATCTGGTTCCTGAAGAGCCTGCCGTCGCGTCTGGGCATGGTGCTCGACATGACCTTGCGCGACATCGAACGCGTTCTGTACTTCGAAGCCTGGTGCGTGATCGAGCCCGGCATGACGCCGCTCAAGCGCGGCCAGATCATGTCGGATGACGATTTCCTCGCCAAGACCGAAGAGTACGGCGACGACTTCCGTGCCCTGATGGGCGCGGAGGCCGTGCGCGAACTGCTGCGCACCATCGACATCGATCGCGAAGTGGAAACGCTGCGCGGTGAGCTGAAGGCCACCAGCTCGGAAGCCAAGATCAAGAAGATCTCCAAGCGCCTGAAGGTGCTGGAAGGCTTCCAGAAGTCCGGCATCAAGGCCGAGTGGATGGTCATGGAAGTGCTGCCCGTGCTGCCGCCGGACCTGCGTCCGCTGGTGCCGCTGGACGGCGGCCGCTTCGCGACCTCCGACCTGAACGACCTGTACCGCCGCGTCATCAACCGCAACAACCGCCTGAAGCGCCTGCTGGAGCTCAAGGCGCCTGAAATCATCCTGCGCAACGAAAAGCGCATGCTGCAGGAAGCTGTCGACTCGCTGCTGGACAACGGCCGCCGTGGCAAGGCCATGACGGGCGCCAACAAGCGCCAGCTCAAGTCGCTGGCCGACATGATCAAGGGCAAGAGCGGTCGTTTCCGTCAGAACCTGCTGGGCAAGCGCGTCGACTACTCGGGCCGTTCGGTCATCGTGGTGGGTCCGCAGCTCAAGCTGCATCAGTGCGGCCTGCCCAAGCTGATGGCCCTGGAACTGTTCAAGCCGTTCATCTTCAATCGTCTGGAGATGATGGGCCTGGCCACGACCATCAAGGCTGCCAAGAAGCTGGTCGAAAGCCAGGAACCGGTGGTCTGGGACATCCTGGAAGAAGTCATCCGCGAACACCCGGTCATGCTGAACCGTGCGCCCACGCTGCACCGTCTGGGCATCCAGGCGTTCGAGCCGGTGCTGATCGAAGGCAAGGCCATCCAGCTGCACCCGCTGGTTTGCGCGGCGTTCAACGCCGACTTCGACGGTGACCAGATGGCTGTTCACGTGCCGCTGTCGCTGGAAGCCCAGCTCGAAGCGCGCACGCTGATGCTGGCGTCGAACAACGTGCTGTTCCCGGCCAACGGCGAACCGTCGATCGTGCCGTCGCAGGACATCGTGCTGGGTCTGTACTACACGACCCGCGAGCGCATCAACGGCCGTGGCGAAGGCATCTTCTTCACGGACGTCGCTGAAGTCCAGCGCGCCTATGACAACGGCGAAGTCGAGCTGCAAAGCCGCGTCACCGTGCGCCTGAAGGAACACGAGCGCGACGAGAACGGCGAATGGCAGCCGGTCATCCGCCGTCACGAGACGACGGTCGGCCGTGCGCTGCTGTCCGAGATCCTGCCCAAGGGCCTGCCCTTCACCGTCCTGAACAAGGCGCTGAAGAAGAAGGAAATCTCGCGCCTGATCAACCAGTCGTTCCGCCGCTGCGGCCTGCGCGACACCGTGATCTTCGCTGACAAGCTGATGCAGTCGGGCTTCCGCCTGGCCACGCGCGGCGGTATCTCGATCGCCATGGGCGACATGCTGATCCCGACCGCCAAGGAAGGCATCCTGGCCGAAGCCAGCCGCGAAGTGAAGGAAATCGACAAGCAGTACTCGTCGGGTCTGGTCACGTCCCAAGAGCGCTACAACAACGTTGTGGACATCTGGGGCAAGGCTGGCGACAAGGTCGGCAAGGCGATGATGGAACAGCTCGCGACCGAACCCGTGATCAACCGTCACGGCGAGGAAGTGCGCCAGGAATCGTTCAACTCCATCTACATGATGGCTGACTCGGGCGCTCGCGGTTCGGCTGCCCAGATCCGCCAGCTCGCCGGCATGCGCGGCCTGATGGCCAAGCCGGACGGCTCGATCATCGAAACGCCCATTACCGCGAACTTCCGTGAAGGCCTGAACGTACTCCAGTACTTCATCTCCACCCACGGTGCGCGTAAGGGTCTGGCCGATACGGCACTGAAGACCGCGAACTCGGGTTACCTGACCCGCCGTCTGGTCGACGTGACGCAGGATCTGGTCATCACCGAAGACGACTGCGGCACCTCGCAGGGCTACAACATGAAAGCCCTGGTCGAAGGCGGTGAAGTCATCGAACCGCTGCGCGACCGTATCCTCGGCCGCGTGGCTGCCGTGGACATCGTCAATCCGGACACGCAGGAAACGGCCATCGTCGCCGGCACCTTGCTGGACGAAGACCTGGTCGACACCATCGACCGCATCGGCGTGGACGAAGTCAAGGTCCGCACGCCGCTGACCTGCGAAACGCGTCACGGCCTGTGCGCGCATTGCTATGGCCGTGACTTGGGTCGCGGTTCGTCGGTCAACCAGGGCGAGGCAGTCGGCGTCATCGCTGCCCAGTCCATCGGTGAACCGGGCACGCAGCTCACGATGCGTACGTTCCACATCGGTGGCGCGGCGTCGCGTTCGGCCCTGGCCAGCGCGGTGGAAACGAAGTCCACCGGTACCGTGGGCTTTGCCAGCACGATGCGTTACGTCACGAACGCCAAGGGCGAACGTGTCGCGATCTCGCGCTCGGGCGAACTGGCGATCTTCGACGACAACGGCCGCGAACGCGAACGCCACAAGATCCCGTACGGCGCGACCGTGCTGGTGGGCGATGGCGAAGCCGTGAAGGCTGGCGCGCGCCTGGCGACGTGGGATCCGCTGACCCGTCCGATCGTGTCGGAATACGGTGGCGCCGTCCGCTTCGAGAACATCGAAGAAGGCGTGACCGTTGCCAAGCAGGTGGACGAAGTCACCGGCCTGTCGACGCTCGTCGTCATCACGCCCAAGACCCGTGGCGGCAAGATCGTCATGCGTCCGCAGATCAAGCTGGTCAACGAGAACGGCGAAGACGTCAAGATCGCCGGCACCGATCACTCGGTGAACATCTCGTTCCCGGTGGGCGCGCTGATCACCGTGCGTGACGGCCAGCAGGTTGCCGTGGGTGAAGTCCTGGCGCGTATTCCGCAGGAATCGCAAAAGACCCGCGACATTACCGGCGGTCTGCCGCGTGTGGCCGAACTGTTCGAAGCCCGTTCGCCGAAGGACGCCGGCATGCTCGCCGACGTCACCGGCACGGTCTCGTTCGGCAAGGACACCAAGGGCAAGCAGCGTCTGGTCATCACCGACCTGGAAGGCGTGAGCCACGAGTTCCTGATTCCGAAGGAAAAGCAGGTTCTGGTGCACGACGGCCAGGTGGTGAACAAGGGCGAAATGATCGTGGACGGCCCGGCCGATCCCCACGACATCCTGCGCCTGCAAGGCATCGAGAAGCTGGCGACGTACATCGTCGACGAAGTGCAGGACGTCTACCGTCTGCAGGGCGTGAAGATCAACGACAAGCACATCGAAGTGATTGTTCGTCAGATGCTGCGCCGTGTGAACATCGTCGACGCGGGCGACACCGAGTTCATCCCGGGCGAGCAGGTCGAGCGCTCCGAGCTGTTGAACGAAAACGACCGCGTCACGGCTGCCGACCTGCGTCCGGCAACGTACGACAACGTGCTGCTGGGTATCACGAAGGCCTCGCTGTCGACCGACTCGTTCATCTCGGCCGCTTCGTTCCAGGAAACCACCCGGGTCCTGACCGAAGCCGCCATCATGGGCAAGCGCGACGACCTGCGCGGCTTGAAGGAAAACGTCATCGTCGGCCGCCTCATCCCGGCGGGTACCGGCCTGGCGTACCACCACGCTCGCCGCGACAAGGAACTGCTGGAGGCGGCGGAACGCGAAGCCGCTCGCCAGCAGGCCAACCCGTTCGAGGACGCGCCGGTCACGGTGGGCTCGGATGTGGAAACGCCCGCGCCCGACACCGGCGCCGAGAACTCCGCCGAATAAGCGGGATTCCCGGACAGGTTCCCCCGCAGCGATGCGGGGGACAGCCTGAAAATCAAAGGCCGCTGATGAAAATCAGCGGCCTTTCTTTTTGTGTGTTGCGTGTTGGGTGCTGTGTGCTGTGTGCGGCGTGCAGCGTGCGACTGACAGGGGGCGGCAGGACTACTTCACAAGCTGTGCGCGTGCGCGCTGAAAGGCGGGGCCCCAAGCCGGATGACCGGCCTCGTTGGGGGCGAGTTCAAAAGTCGGATCCAGGGCAAGAATGCGGGAGAAGCTGTCCTCGCAAAGCTGGGTGTAGCGGGTGACGCAATAGCTGAAAGCCTGAAGCTTGTAGGCTTCGATGCGAACCGCTTTGGACGAGGCCGCCAGCGTATCGGAGGTGGCGACGCCACGGATCACCTCGCCGTAACGGCCGGCACCGTACTGGTCGCGCACCTGTTGCAACTCGGCCAGCGCTTCGGCCGTGGGGGGGCTCTCGGGTTGTGATGCGGAGATGCCCGCGCAGCCGGCCAGGAGGGCCGATACGCCAAGCAGACTGCTCAGGATGCGAATTTTCATGGCTTCCAAAGATGTAGGGTGGTGACGCGGTACGCTATCGTGCCACAGCCTGATGCGCTCGGACATCTTCGGCAATGTCCTGATGCTGCGGATTGGATAATATTCCGCCTAAATAGCCCCTGAACCGTTTTTGGCGCGCCCGCGCAGCTTCGATGATGTCTACTCCCGCCGGCCTGTTGACGCCGCGTGGCCCGTTTTCCGGCGCCGCGCCGTTGGCGTTGCGCCCATTGAGCGCCATTGCCGCCAGCGCGGCGGGCGGCGTCCCGGAATCGCGCATCAAGCGGCTCCTTTCCGACCTGCTGCCGTCCCTCGTCGCCCTGCACGCGCAGGGCGAAGTCTGCGGCGATATTTCGCTGGAAACCGTGGGCATGGACGAGGGGGCGCGTGCGCACCTGCTGCCCGAACTGGTGGTGGCGCGCTCGCGGCGCGCGAGCAGGACGCCGGCTGCCGGCTTTGCGCCGTTCGAACTCTATACCGATTCCATGGAATGGCCGCGAGGCCCCTGGACCGACATCTATTCGCTTTGCGCGGTGGCGCACGCTCTCGTGACCGGGACCCGGCCGCCGCCCGCGCCGGAGCGCCGCGCCCACGACGCGTATGAGCCCCTGGCCTCGATGGAGCTGCCCAAGTACGGGAAAGCGTTCCTCCAGGTCATCGATGCGGGGCTGGCGATGGATCCGCAGGCGCGGCCCCAAACCCTGGCCGAGCTGGCCAGCCTGTTGGGCGTGGCCGCCTATGATGAACCCGTCGCGGACACGGACGATCTGGACGAGTCGGCCAAGGTCGCGCCCGCGCCCGGCATCCCGGAGCCACGCCCGCCTGCCCGTCGGCGCGGACCGCTGCTGTTGCTGCTGCTGATCCTCGCGCTCATCGGCGCGGGCGTGTACGCGTGGTTTCAATGGGGCCTGGGAACGCCCAACGCCCTCATCACCCGATCGGAAGTCGTGCAGCCGAATCCGCCAGTCGTGCATCCCTTGCCGCAAGCCGCGGCGCCGGCCCCGCCGCCCGCTGTGGTGCAGAAGCCCGCGGATCCCGCGCCCCAGCCTGGCAGCGGCGCGATGCCTGGTCCGGAGTCGGCAGCCAATTCCGCCGCCACACCGTCGACGGCGAATCCCGCGGCGCCGGCCGATGTCACGACCACGCCCGCGCCCGCGCCGCCGCCCGCGGCACAGGAATCCACCCCGGCGCCCGCGGCCGTCGACGAAGCGCCCAAGCCCAAGCCGGTCCCGGTCACGGTGCGCCTGGACATCCGTCCTTGGGGCGAAGTCTGGATCAACGGCGTGGCGCGCGGCATCAGTCCGCCGGTCAAGGAACTCAAGCTGGTGCCTGGCAAGTACCAGGTCGTCGTGCGCAACGCCGACCTTCCGCCCAAACGCATGACGCTGGAAGTCAGGCCGGGCAAGCCGGCCGTCATTTCGCATACGTTCGAATAGGGACGCAGGCGGCAAGCAGCGGGACTACACCTGCGGCAAGTGCAGCATGAACAGCGAGCCCACGCCGGGCTCGCTCTGCACTTCGATGCGTCCGCCGTGGCGCTCGGCGACGGTGCGCACGAACGCCAGCCCCAGACCCGCCCCGCCGATATCGCCGCGGTTTTCCACCCCCACGCGCGCGAAGGGTTCGAACAGCCGCGCCAGATCCTGCGGCGCGATTCCTTGTCCCTGATCCTGGATGCGCACCCGCCAGAAGCCGGGCAGCTCGTCGATGCCGCATTCGATGCGCGTGCCGGAGGCGCTGTACTTGATGGCATTGTCGACCAGGTTGCAGAGCGCGCGCATCAGCAATGTCTGTTCGCCGCGCGTGTAGGCGACCGGCAGCGGAGTCGTGACCTCCAGCGCAATGCCGCGCCTGTTGGCGGACGGCCAGAAATCGTCGACGGCGTCCTGCAGCAGGCTGCCCAGGTCCAGTTCGATGGCGCTGATCGTCATGGATTCGGCGCGCGTCAGGTGCACGAAGTCATCGACCAGCCGCAGCGTGCGGTTGGCCAGCATTGCGATGCGGTCCAGCGTGTCGTTGCCAAGCGCTTGCGCTCCTGCTTCCTGGGATATCTCCACCAGCGCCAGGATCGAGCTTTGCGGCGCGCGCATGTCGTGCGAGATGAAGCGCAAGGTCTCTTCGCGCTGGCGCTCGGCCTGCCGGATGCGCGAGATGTCGGTCAGCGTGGCCACCGTTCCCGCGAACTGGCCTTCGGCCGTATGGATGGGGGCGCACTTCAACATCAGGTCGCGTCCCGCGCGGTCGCGCACTTCCAGGTCCGCGCTCCAGGGCGTTCCCGCATCGGCCGCGTGGCGTCCGCTCAGGGCCTCGGCCACGCGCGCCCGCGCGCCTTCGTCGGCCAGGGTGCGCTCCAGCAAGTGCGCCGCCGGCTGGCCGATGCGGGGAGCGCGAATGCCCAGGTGCTGGAAGAACTGGACGGCGGCCTGGTTGCGGAATCGCATGCGGCCATCCTGGTCGAAGACCAGCGTCGCATCCGGCATGCCGTCCAGCCCGTCGGCCAGGAACCGCCGCAGGTTGCGCACGCGCGCGAGCGCGCGGCGCAGTTCGCCGACACGGCTTTCCAGTGACGCATTCGGATTGGCGAGCGGGACACGGGCTTCGTTCAGGATCGGCGGGTACTCGCGCTGCAGCCGCCGCAGCTCGTTGTCCATATAGCGCAGCGCGGCTTCCTGGTTGCGCCAGCTCCAGAGCGGATAGCACAGCGCCACGCCGGCCAACGCGGCCGTCGGCGCGAACCACAGGAACGCGTGGGCCAGCAGCAGCCAGGAGGCCAGCGGGATGACGGCCAGCAGTGCCAGGCTGACGAGCAGCGCCTTCTTGGGCGCCAGGCGCCACAGGGACAGGCACGCGAGCAGCACCGGCAGCAGCGCGAATAACGCATTCCACCCGGCCGCCGGACGTTGATAGACGACGTCGGTGCGGGCCGCCTGCAGGATGTTGGCGATGATCTCCACGCCGGAGATCCCGCTGACGTCATGCGACACCGGGGTCGGGTAGTCATCGCCCAGGCCGGTTGCCCAGGCGCCCACCAGCACATATTTGCCGCGCAGGGCTTGCGGGGGAATGTCGCCGCGCAGCACGGACAGGTAGGACACCGTCCGAATGTGGGTCGGTGGGCCGGCATACGGAATCAGGATACGGCCCTCGGCATTGGCGCGTGTGAGCAGGCGCCGGGCGTGTTCGGCTTCGCCGCCGACCTCCAGCATCGAGATGGCGAGATGGTTCCAGCGGTGTCCCGCGAACTGCGTCGTGAGCACGGCTTCCCGCACCACGCCGTCCGGGTCGATCACCGCATTGATGAAGCCGATGGATGCCGCGGCCTGCGCCAGTTCGGGAAGGGGCAGGCCGATGGCGCTCGGATTTCTCAAGCGATCCAGGATCGCGGGCAGCACGGTATGGCTGTTGCGCCGGATGCTGTCGGCAAGTATCGCGTCGTCGCCGGTATTCACCGTGTCCGCCTCGGCAAAGATCAGGTCCAGGCCCACGGCGCGCGCACCCTTCAGCCGGTCGAGCAGCGCCGCGTGGACCGCGCGCCGCCAGGGCCAGCGCCCCAGCGCCTCGATGCTCGCGTCGTCGATCGCCACCACCAGGATGTCCGGATCGGCGGCGCGCTCGGTCATCATGACCGCGCGGTCATAGAAGACCTGGTCGAGCCGGCCAAGTCCGTTGAATGAACCGAGAAACGCCGCCAGCGCAGCCAGCGCCATCGTCAGCCACAGCCCCGATCGCGAGGGCCGATCGTGCGAGTCGGCGGCGTCGGCCATGGCGCGCCTTAGTACGCGGTGAGCGTCACGAGTCCGCCTGTGCCGCTGCTGACGCCAAGTCCGTACGATGTCATCAGCATGTTCGCCCCTTCGAAAGCGCGGACCGAATCCTGGCCGTGCAGGCCCAGGTTGTCGACGGCGCGCACTGAGACGTAGAACGTGCCGGGACCCGGGGCGGAAAAGCGGATGTCGTTGGTGGGAAAGCTGGCGGACGACACCGGCAAGGTGCCTTCTGCGTCGCGCGAGACGCGCACCAGATAGCTGAGCGCGCCTTCCACCGGGGCAAATGGGACCGACCAGGTGCCGCCCGAGCGGACCGGCTCGCCCAGTTGCGGCGCCGCCAGCAGCGGGCGCACGCCGGACACGGTGCCGTCGGCTCCCACCGCGGCGCCGTAGCCCTGCGACACCGCAACGGGTTTGGCGGGTGCGTCGCCCGGCGCGTGGGCCTGCAGCCTCACGCTGCCCTGCAGCACTTCGCTATGAACGCCCTGCGCGCCGCTCTGAACGCGAAAGCGCGTGCCGCGCACGCCCGTCACCGCCACGGGCGTGCGGATCTCGAATCGGCCCACGCCCTGGCCGGCTGGCGCGACGCTCGATTCCACGCTTCCCCGTCGCACATTGATGACCGAATCAGTCAGCGCGGTCCCTTCGAACTGGCGCAGGCGCGTGAGCTCGACCGCCCCATTGGAGGGCAGCGTGAGCCGGGAGCCGTCGGCAAGCTGCAGCGTGACGAAGCCATTGGGCGCGGTTTCCAGCGTGCTGCCTTCGGGCACCGGCGTTCCGGGCTGCAGGGACTTGCCATTCAGGTTTGCCTGCCCGCTGACGTGGACCACCTGCGCCTGCGCGTCGCGCACCGGAATCATCGACAGGGGGATATGCAGCTCCAGTCCGATGGGCAAGCGTTCCGGAGTAAGGACGTTGTTGATCGTCTGCAGTCGGCCCCAGTTGGCCTGGTTGCGCGTGTATTGCGTGGCCAGTTCGATCAGCGTATCGCCTTGGCGGACGCGATGGATGAAGTCTTCCCCCAATGCGCCGGCGGGTTGGCTGCGCGCGGGGGCGCCCAGCGTGATCGAGGAAATCAGGACAAGCAAAGAAAGCGCGCGGAAGCGGCTCATGGCAATCGATTCTCCAGGGATTCAGGCAAGGCGGCTAAGACGAACTGCCGTGGCTGTCTTCAGACGGACCGACCAATTCGAGCCGGTAGCCAAGCGCATAGGACGACGTCAGTCGCACACCGTGCTGGGGACGGAGCTGAAGCTTCTGCCGGATGTTCGACAGGTGGGTGTCCAGCGTGCGCGAGGTGGCGGGAATCTCGCGGTTCCATACGCATTCGGCAAGCACGTCGCGCGACATCAGCCGGCCCACGTTGCGAAAGAACAGCAGCGCCAGTTCGAATTCTTTGGGGGCCAGCGGGATCGCCACGTCGTCCAGCGAAATGGATCGCGCCGCCGGATCAACGCGATATCGCGCAACCTCGATGGTTTCGTCGACGGGCTCCGAGATCTGGCTGCGGCGCAGCAGCGCCGCCACGCGGGCCAGCAGTTCCAGGGGGCGCAGCGGCTTGACGATGTAGTCGTCCGCACCCGCGCGCAGGCCCTCGACCAGGTCGTCCTCGCTTGACCGGTTGGTCAGGAAGATGACGGGGATGCGTGCGCCAATGTGGGCGCGCAGCCAGCGGACCACGTCGTCGCCATCGATGTCGGGCAGGTGCCAGTCCAGCAGCACCAGGTCAAACACTTCAGTACGCAGGGCCGCAAGCAGATCCCGGCTTTGGTGGTAGCTGGTGCAAGCATAGCCAGCGGCGGACAGGACCTGCTGAATGCGCCGAGCCTGGTCAAGGTCGTCTTCCAGCGACGCGATTTTCATTAGAAGAGTTCTCGCGAGAGTTGGCTGCGCAGGCGCGCGTGAGGCGACCTAGCAAAACGGGGGAATTTATGTAAACGAATGATAACTCGGGAAAACCCTTCGGCGGCAACGTTATGGCAAGAACTGTCAAACATTGCAAAGTTGACGAATCTTGACTGGAGTTGTTGCGTTACCGCGCGCCACACTGTCTCAAAGGTATCCACCAGCCGCGATCACAGCCGGCGGTGCAAGGGGAGGGAATGCAGACGGGAAAGAAGATGAATCAATTGCGCATACTTGTGATGTCCATGGACGACGCTGTACGCGGATCCGCCGTGTCCACATTGTTACAGGCCGGCATATCGGCCCGCGGCTGCTCGACTTCGCTGGAATTGTTCAGCCTGCTCAACAGCGCGCATTACGACGCAGTGGTGCTCGATCTGGGGACGTCGGGCGAAATCGGCTACGCCCTCGTGGCGCGCCTGCATGGTTCCGCGCCGCTGGGAATCGTCGTCATCGGCCGGGGCATGTCGGTGGACAACCGGCTGCGCTGCCTGCAAAGTGGCGCGGATGCCTGCCTGCCCGATCCCCAGGACCCCCGCGAACTGGTTTGTATCCTGTTGTCCCTGTCCCGGCGCCTGCCGGTCGCCACGGATCCCGCCCATATGGGTGGAACGGGCAACGGCCGCTGGGAATTGCGCGACCAGGGCTGGACCCTGGCCGCGCCCTCCGGGGTCATCCTGTCGCTGTCGGCCAACGAGCGCCTCATCGTGCGCACCTTGCTCGATGCGGCGGGCAAGGCAGTGGGCCGCGAGGCGCTCGGCCGTGAACTGCAGCTAGAGGGGGACGGAGCGCGCGCGAGCAGCGCCCGCAGCATCGACGTCATTGTCAGCCGGTTGCGGCGCAAGGCGGAACAGGCGGGTGTGGTCCTGCCGATCCGGACGGTCTACGGCAGCGGCTACCTGTTTACCGACCGATAGACGCACTGCCCAAGCCCGCGCGCGGTACACTGCGACGGGTTCACCGCATGAATTCACCGCGGAGCAGTTCCCGCCACCGCAAATCGTTGCAGCCGCCGCATTGCCGCGCTCCGCAACTGTCCGCTACGTGGCCCCAATTTCCACCAGCACCGTGCAAGTTCCCGTCTTCTGGCGTGAACTTGCCGCTTGGTGGCGCTTACAAAAAATTTTGACAGTAGTCCCTTATCTCAGTTATGCTAAAGGGCTTACTGCTTTATTTCGCGCGCAAAATCTGCACGCTCAGGCAGGCAGTTCAGGGCCCTTAACGAAGGTGCGTCACGAGCCTTTTGTTATTCGGCCCATCAGTAGCAACTGTCCGATCTGGCTGCTTTCCGGTTTTGTGCGTTTGTCATGGTTTGTTGGCAAGCCCGCTCTTTTACGTATTTGAACGTTTGAGGCGGTTTTGCGCGAACTGCCTTCTCCAAAAGCGCGTCCGCTCCAGGAGACGAGTACGTAAGTACTTACCAGTGGTACGTAAAAGGGATTTCAAAGGTCATGCCTACCATTAGCCAACTCGTGCGCAAGCCGCGCGAAGTCAGCATCATCAAAAGCAAGAGCCCCGCGCTCGAAAACTGCCCGCAACGCCGCGGCGTGTGCACTCGCGTGTACACCACCACCCCCAAGAAGCCGAACTCCGCTCTGCGTAAGGTTGCCAAAGTGCGTCTGACCAACGGTTACGAAGTCATTTCGTACATCGGCGGTGAAGGCCACAACCTGCAAGAGCACTCGGTGGTTCTGGTGCGTGGCGGCCGTGTGAAGGACTTGCCCGGTGTGCGTTATCACATCGTGCGCGGTTCCCTTGACCTGCAAGGCGTCAAGGACCGTAAGCAAGCCCGTTCGAAGTACGGCGCCAAGCGCCCGAAGAAGGCTTAATAACAAGTCAGTAGTACCCCGGCGTGGCGGAAGTCCGTCACCAGGGAAGTGCGACCGCGCCATCCAGATGATGGGAAGGTGCGCGGCACGTAAGGGGTCGTCCCAATGGGCGGCCATGGCCGTGTAATGAAACACGGTTCAACTGAACAGACACAAGGAAGCAACAATGCCCCGTCGTCGCGAAGTACCCAAGCGCGAGATTCTGCCCGATCCCAAGTTCGGCAGCGTCGAACTCGCCAAGTTCATGAACGTCGTCATGCTGGACGGCAAGAAGGCCGTCGCCGAGCGCATCGTTTACGGCGCCCTCGAGCAAGTGCAAACCAAGACCGGCAAGGAGCCGATCGAGGTTTTCAGCCTGGCGATCAACAACATCAAGCCGATCGTCGAAGTCAAGAGCCGCCGCGTTGGCGGTGCCAACTACCAAGTGCCGGTTGAAGTGCGCCCCGTGCGCCGCCTGGCCCTGGCTATGCGTTGGCTCCGTGAAGCCGCCAAGAAGCGTGGCGAGAAGTCGATGGATCTGCGCCTTGCTGGCGAACTGATCGACGCCTCCGAAGGTCGTGGCGCCGCGATGAAGAAGCGCGAAGACACGCACAAGATGGCCGAGGCCAACAAGGCCTTCAGCCATTTCCGCTGGTAATTTAAGGATTAATCCACCATGGCCCGCAAAACCCCGATCGAGCGCTATCGCAACATTGGTATCTCTGCGCACATCGATGCAGGGAAGACCACCACGACCGAACGTATCCTGTTCTACACCGGCGTCAATCACAAGATTGGCGAAGTGCATGATGGCGCAGCCACCATGGACTGGATGGAGCAAGAGCAAGAGCGTGGCATCACCATTACGTCGGCTGCTACGACGGCGTTTTGGCGTGGCATGGCCGGCAACTACCCCGAGCACCGCATCAACATCATCGACACCCCGGGACACGTGGACTTCACCATCGAGGTGGAACGTTCCATGCGCGTCCTGGACGGTGCCTGCATGGTCTACTGCGCGGTGGGCGGTGTGCAGCCCCAGTCCGAAACCGTGTGGCGTCAAGCCAACAAGTACGGCGTGCCGCGTCTGGCCTTCGTCAACAAGATGGACCGCACCGGCGCCAACTTCTTCAAGGTCTATGACCAACTGAAGAACCGCCTGCGCGCCAATCCCGTGCCGATCGTCATTCCCATCGGCGCCGAAGACACGTTCCAAGGCGTGGTCGACCTGGTCAAGATGAAGGCGATCATTTGGGACGAGGCCAGCCAAGGCACCAAGTTCGACTACAAGGACGTTCCGGCCGAGCTGGAAGGTCTGGCGAACGAATGGCGTGAAAAGCTGGTTGAAGCCGCCGCCGAGTCGTCGGAAGAGCTGATGAACAAGTACCTGGAAACGGGTTCGCTGGAAGAAGCCGAAATCAACCTGGCCATCCGCCAACGCACCATCGCTGGCGAAATCCAGCCGATGCTGTGCGGCACCGCCTTCAAGAACAAGGGCGTGCAGCGCATGCTGGACGCGGTCATCGACTACCTGCCTTCGCCCGTGGACATCCCCCCGGTCGACGGTCAGGACGACGATGGCAACGCGGTCAAGCGCAATGCCGACGACAACGAGAAGTTCTCGGCGCTGGCATTCAAGCTGATGAGCGATCCGTTCGTGGGTCAATTGACCTTCGTGCGCGTGTACTCGGGCGTCCTGAAGTCGGGCGATACGGTCTACAACCCCATCAAGGGCAAGAAGGAACGTATCGGTCGCATTCTGCAGATGCACGCGAACAACCGCGAAGAAATCAAGGAAGTGTTGGCAGGCGACATCGCCGCCGTGGTCGGCCTGAAGGACGTGACCACCGGCGAAACGCTGTGCGACATCGACTCCCACATCCTGCTCGAACGCATGATTTTCCCGGAGCCCGTGATTTCGCAGGCCGTCGAACCCAAGTCGAAGGCTGACCAGGAAAAGATGGGTCTGGCGCTGTCGCGTCTGGCTCAGGAAGATCCGTCGTTCCGCGTGCGCAGCGACGAAGAATCCGGCCAAACCATCATTTCCGGCATGGGCGAGCTCCACCTGGAAATTCTGGTCGACCGCATGAAGCGCGAATTCGGCGTGGAAGCCAACGTCGGCAAGCCGCAAGTGGCCTACCGCGAAACCATCCGCAAGACGTGCGAAGAAGTCGAAGGCAAGTTCGTCAAGCAGTCGGGCGGTCGCGGCCAGTACGGTCACGTGGTGCTGAAGGTCGAGCC
This sequence comes from Achromobacter sp. T5-5, assembly GCF_055397965.1. Lineage (NCBI taxonomy): Bacteria > Pseudomonadati > Pseudomonadota > Betaproteobacteria > Burkholderiales > Alcaligenaceae > Achromobacter > Achromobacter sp. T5-5. Next base: position 6,160,532 of record NZ_AP027919.1, on the reverse strand, counting down.
CCTGGCTCCTGGCGGTGGCTACGAATTCGTGGACGCCATCAAGGGCGGTGTGGTTCCTCGCGAATACATCCCCGCGGTGGACAAGGGCATCCAGGAAACGCTGCCTTCGGGCATCCTGGCCGGCTACCCGGTCGTGGACGTCAAGGTCACGCTGTTCTTCGGTTCGTACCACGACGTGGACTCGAACGAAAACGCGTTCAAGATGGCCGGCTCGATGGCGTTCAAGGAAGGCATGCGCAAGGCTAGCCCCGTGCTGCTGGAACCGATGATGGCCGTTGAAGTCGAAACGCCGGAAGACTACGCAGGCACCGTGATGGGCGATCTGTCCTCGCGTCGCGGCATGGTCCAAGGCATGGACGACATGGTCGGCGGTGGCAAGACCATCAAGGCTGAAGTGCCCCTGGCCGAGATGTTCGGTTACGCCACGAACCTGCGTTCGCTGACGCAAGGTCGTGCCACGTACACGATGGAATTCAAGCATTACTCCGAGGCCCCCAAGAACGTCGCTGACGAAGTCATCGCCGCTCGGGCCAAGTAAATAACCCTTGCCGGGTCCGCCCATTCGGGCGGCCCTGGCAGAAATCAAGTTTCCTTGAAAGTTTAAAGGATAGAGATCATGGCAAAAGGCAAGTTTGAACGTACCAAGCCGCACGTGAACGTGGGTACGATTGGTCACGTTGACCACGGCAAAACGACGTTGACGGCGGCGATCACGACCGTTCTGTCGACCAAGTTCGGCGGCGAAGCCAAGGGCTACGACCAGATCGATGCAGCTCCTGAAGAAAAGGCCCGCGGCATCACGATCAACACGGCCCACGTCGAGTATGAAACGGAATCGCGCCACTACGCGCACGTTGACTGCCCGGGCCACGCTGACTATGTGAAGAACATGATCACGGGCGCCGCCCAGATGGACGGTGCGATCCTGGTCGTGTCGGCCGCTGACGGCCCGATGCCGCAAACGCGTGAACACATCCTGCTGAGCCGCCAGGTTGGCGTGCCGTACATCATCGTCTTCCTGAACAAGGCTGACATGGTTGACGACGCCGAGCTGCTCGAGCTGGTGGAAATGGAAGTTCGCGAACTGCTGTCCAAGTACGACTTCCCGGGTGATGACACCCCGATCGTCAAGGGTTCGGCCAAGCTGGCGCTGGAAGGCGACAAGGGCGAACTGGGCGAGCAGGCCATCCTGGCGCTGGCTGCCGCGCTGGACTCGTACATCCCGACGCCTGAGCGTGCCATCGATGGCGCGTTCCTGATGCCGGTTGAAGACGTGTTCTCGATCTCGGGTCGCGGCACCGTGGTGACCGGCCGTATCGAACGCGGCATCATCAAGGTCGGCGAAGAAATCGAAATCGTCGGTATCGTGCCGACGGTCAAGACGACCTGCACGGGCGTGGAAATGTTCCGCAAGCTGCTGGACCAAGGTCAAGCCGGCGACAACGTGGGCATCCTGCTGCGCGGCACCAAGCGTGAAGACGTCCAGCGCGGCCAGGTTCTGGCCAAGCCGGGCTCGATCACCCCGCACACGGACTTCACGTCCGAGGTGTACATCCTGTCCAAGGAAGAAGGCGGCCGCCACACCCCGTTCTTCAACGGCTATCGTCCCCAGTTCTACTTCCGCACGACGGACGTGACCGGCACGATCGACCTGCCGGCCGACAAGGAAATGGTTCTGCCGGGCGACAACGTGACGATGACCGTCAAGCTGCTGGCCCCGATCGCCATGGAAGAAGGTCTGCGTTTCGCCATCCGTGAAGGCGGTCGTACCGTCGGCGCCGGCGTCGTCGCCAAGATCCTGAAGTAATCCGGATCTGTTAAGCAGCACCCAACCAGCGAGGGCGTGATCCCGCCCTCGCATTTCGTTCTTTAGGAAACGCCATGAAAAACCAAAAGATCCGCATCCGCTTGAAAGCCTTCGATTACAAGCTGATCGATCAATCGGCCGCTGAAATCGTCGACACCGCCAAGCGTACCGGCGCCGTCGTCCGCGGTCCGGTGCCGCTGCCCACGCGTATCCGTCGCTATGACGTCCTGCGTTCGCCGCACGTCAACAAGACGTCGCGCGACCAGTTCGAAATCCGCACCCATCAGCGCCTGATGGACATCGTTGATCCCACCGACAAGACCGTTGACGCCCTGATGCGTCTGGACCTGCCGGCCGGCGTCGACGTCGAAATCGCGCTGCAATAAGGCGCTCGCGGGCCTGCTACCTTCGCCGGTAGGTTCGTCAAAAAATGGCCGCACTCCTCACGGACTGCGGCCATTTTGTTTTTCTGCCCAGCCATGTGAGCGGGCGCTTACTACCGGCGCCAACCGAACCTGGCAGCGACGGCCGTTTCTGCCCGCGCAGAACGTCGCGAAAATGCCTACGCCCGCACGCCCCAAATCCGCTAAGTGCTTGTGCCGCCTGAAAAAATCATGCTAATATGCGAAGCTTGCCATTTTGTGGCAAGACTAACTATGGGCAAAGCGCCGGTCATTTCCGCTGTTTGGCACTGACGGGCCTAGCCCAGGTTGTACATAGTCGTAGGGCAAAGGCCGTTACCTTTTGCCTGATTAGCCCCGACCAATCGCAGTCGGGAATGGAGAAAACGATGTCGAATTCGACACCCACGCCCGCCGCTCACCGGCTGGGGCTGGTGGGTCGCAAGGTCGGCATGACCCGCATTTTTACCGAGGAAGGTGAATCCATCCCGGTGACCGTGCTGGACGTGTCCAACAACCGCGTGACCCAAGTTAAGTCGCTGGAAACCGACGGCTACGCCGCCATCCAGGTGGCTTATGGCAATCGTCGTGCCTCGCGTGTGGCTCAGCCGCAAACGGGCCACTATGCCAAGGCCGGCACTGAAGCCGGTAGCATCCTCAAAGAATTCCGCCTTGATCCCGCTCGCGCCGCTGAATTTTCGGCCGGTTCCGTGATCGCCGTGGAATCCGTGTTCGAAGCCGGCCAACAGGTCGACGTCACGGGCACGACCATTGGTAAAGGCTTTGCCGGTACCATCAAGCGTCACAACTTCGGTTCGCAGCGCGCGTCGCACGGTAACTCCCGTTCGCACCGCGTTCCCGGCTCGATTGGTCAAGCTCAAGATCCGGGTCGTATTTTCCCGGGTAAGCGCATGGCTGGTCACCTGGGTGACGTCACCCGCACCGTTCAAAACCTCGACGTCGTTCGCGTTGACGTTGAGCGCGGCCTGCTGCTGGTCAAGGGCGCTGTCCCCGGCCACGCTGGCGCGGACATCGTTGTGCGCCCGGCCATCAAGGCCCCGGCCAAGAAGGGAGCGTAAGTAAATGGATCTCAAGCTCCTGAACGACCAAGGTCAGGCCGCTGCTACGTTCAGCGCGCCCGACACGATCTTCGGCCGTGACTTCAACGAAGCGCTGATTCACCAGATCGTGGTGGCTTTCCAAGCCAACGCCCGTGCTGGCAACCGCGCTCAGAAGGACCGTACGGAAGTCAAGCACTCCACCAAGAAGCCCTGGCGCCAGAAGGGTACCGGCCGCGCTCGCGCCGGTATGACTTCGTCGCCGCTGTGGCGTGGTGGTGGTCGGACCTTCCCGAACTCGCCCGAAGAGAACTTCAGCCAGAAGGTCAACAAGAAGATGTACCGCGCCGGGATCCGTTCGATCCTGTCGCAGCTCGCTCGTGAAGACCGCATCGCCGTCGTTGAATCGTTTGATCTGGAATCGCCCAAGACCAAGGCTGCCGCTGCAAAGCTGAAGAGCCTGGGCCTGGATTCGGTCCTGATCATCACCGACAGCGTCGATGAAAATGTTTACCTCGCCACCCGCAACCTGCCGCACGTTGCCGTTGTCGAGCCCCGTTATGCCGATCCGTTGTCGCTGGTCCACTACAAGAAAGTGCTGATCACCAAGCCGGCCATCGCTCAACTCGAGGAGATGCTGGGATGAACGCTGAACGCTTGATGCAAGTCATTCTGGCTCCGATCGTGACCGAAAAGGCCACGTTCGTCGCTGAGAAGAATCAGCAAGTCGCTTTCCGTGTCGTGGCTGACGCTACCAAGCCGGAAATCAAGGCTGCCGTCGAACTGCTCTTCAAGGTGCAGGTCGAGTCCGTGCAGGTCCTCAACCGTAAGGGCAAAGTCAAGCGCTTTGGCCGATTCGTTGGCCGTCGCCGTAATGAGCGCAAGGCTTACGTCTCGCTCAAGGACGGCCAGGAAATCGACTTTGCGGAGGTGAAGTAAATGGCCCTCGTAAAAGTTAAGCCGACTTCGGCTGGCCGCCGTGGCATGGTGAAGGTTGTCAGCCCGAACCTGCACAAGGGTGAGCCCTACGCGCCGCTGCTCGAAAAGAAGACCCGTGGTTCTGGCCGTAACAACAACGGTCACATCACCATCCGTCACCGTGGCGGTGGTCACAAGCAGCACTACCGCGTCGTCGACTTCCGTCGCGACAAGGATGGCATCCCGGCAAAGGTCGAGCGTCTGGAATATGACCCCAACCGTACGGCGCACATCGCTCTGCTGTGCTACGCCGACGGCGAACGTCGTTACATCATCGCTCCCCGTGGTCTGGAAGTCGGTGCGACCCTGCTGTCGGGCACCGACGCGCCGATCCGCGCCGGCAACACGCTGCCGATCCGCAACATCCCGGTGGGTACGACGATTCACTGCGTCGAAATGCTGCCTGGCAAGGGTGCCCAGATGGTCCGCTCGGCCGGCGCTTCCGCCGTCCTGCTGGCTCGCGAAGGCATCTACGCTCAAGTGCGTCTGCGCTCGGGTGAAGTCCGCCGTGTGCACATCGAATGCCGTGCCACCATCGGTGAAGTCGGTAACGAAGAACACAGCCTGCGCCAAATCGGCAAGGCCGGTGCAATGCGTTGGCGCGGTGTCCGCCCGACCGTTCGTGGCGTTGCCATGAACCCGGTGGATCACCCGCACGGTGGCGGCGAAGGCCGTACCGGTGAAGCACGCGAGCCGGTCAGCCCGTGGGGCACTCCGTCGAAGGGTTACAAGACCCGTCGCAACAAGCGGACGAACAATATGATCGTCCAACGGCGCAAGCGCAAGTAAGAGGCGAACACTATGTCACGTTCGATCAAGAAAGGCCCGTTTGTCGATGCTCACCTGATCAAAAAGGTGGACACGGCCGTCGCGGGCAAAGACAAGAAGCCGATCAAGACCTGGTCGCGTCGTTCCACGATCCTGCCCGAGTTCATCGGTCTGACGATCGCTGTGCACAACGGCAAGCAGCATGTTCCCGTGTACATCAACGAGAACATGGTCGGTCACAAGCTGGGCGAGTTCGCGCTGACCCGTACGTTCAAGGGTCACGCCGCGGACAAGAAGGCGAAGAGGTAAGCGATGGAAACTACTGCCATTATCCGTGGGGTTCACATCTCCGCACAGAAGACCCGTCTGGTTGCGGACCTGATCCGCGGCCAGAAGGTCGGCCGTGCGCTGGAAATCCTCACCTTCTCGCCGAAGAAGGCTGCCGTCATCCTGAAGAAGGCTGTCGAGTCCGCCATCGCCAACGCCGAGCACAACGACGGCGCCGACATCGACGAACTGAAAGTCACCACGATTTTTGTGGACAAGGCTCAGTCGATGAAGCGCTTCTCCGCTCGCGCCAAGGGCCGCGGCAACCGTATCGAGAAGCAGACCTGCCACATCACGGTCAAGGTCGGAGCTTAAGGAGTCACGATGGGTCAGAAAATTCACCCCACTGGGTTCCGTCTCGCGGTCACCCGTAATTGGTCCTCGCGTTGGTTCGCCGACGACAAGGCCTTCGGCACGATGCTCGCCGAAGACATTCGCGTTCGCGAGTACCTGAAGAAGAAGCTCAAGAGCGCCTCCGTTGGTCGCGTGATCATCGAGCGTCCCGCCAAGAATGCCCGCATCACCGTCTACTCGGCTCGTCCGGGCGTGGTGATCGGCAAGCGCGGCGAAGACATCGAAAGCCTGAAGGCTGATCTGCAGCGCCTGATGGGCGTGCCCGTGCACGTCAACATCGAAGAAATCCGCAAGCCGGAAACCGATGCTCAACTGATCGCCGACTCGATCTCGCAACAGCTCGAGAAGCGCATCATGTTCCGTCGCGCCATGAAGCGCGCGATGCAGAACGCCATGCGTCTGGGTGCCCAGGGCATCAAGATCATGAGCTCGGGCCGTCTGAACGGTATCGAAATTGCTCGCACCGAGTGGTATCGCGAAGGCCGTGTGCCGCTGCACACCCTCAAGGCCAACATCGACTACGGCACCTCCGAAGCCCACACCACGTACGGCGTGATCGGCATCAAGGTCTGGGTCTACAAGGGCGACATGCTGGCCAACGGCGAATTGCCGCCGGAAACCGCAGCCCCGCGTGAAGAAGAACGTCGTCCGCGCCGCGCTCCGCGTGGCGATCGTCCGGACGGTGCTCGCACCGGTCGTCCGGGTGGTCGTGGCCGCGCTCCCCGCAAGGCGGATGCTGCTCCGGCGCCTGAAGGAGAATAACCATGCTGCAACCCTCTCGCAGAAAGTATCGCAAAGAGCAGAAGGGCCGCAACACCGGTCTGGCGACCCGTGGCACCCACGTGTCGTTCGGCGAGTTCGGCCTGAAGGCCACGGGCCGTGGCCGTCTGACCGCTCGTCAGATCGAAGCTGCTCGTCGCGCCATCAATCGTCACATCAAGCGTGGCGGCCGTATCTGGATTCGCATTTTCCCGGATAAGCCCATCTCGCAGAAGCCTGCCGAAGTCCGTATGGGTAACGGTAAGGGCAACCCGGAGTACTGGGTTGCTGAAATCCAGCCCGGCAAGGTGCTCTACGAAATGGAAGGGGTTAGCGAAGAGCTCGCGCGTGAAGCTTTCCGCCTGGCCGCTGCCAAGCTGCCGATTTCGACCACGTTCGTCGCGCGTCATATCGGTGCTTAAGGAGTACTAACATGAAAGCTAGCGAACTCCGTTCGAAAGACGCCGCCGAGCTCGGCAAAGAGCTCGAAAGCCTGCTGAAGGCACAATTCGGTCTGCGTATGCAGAAGGCCACGCAGCAACTGGCCAACACCAGCCAGCTGCGCAACGTGCGTCGCGACATTGCGCGCGTTCGTACCTTGCTGACCGAGAAGGCAGGGAAATAAAGATGAGCGAAACTCAAAACACCCAAGTGGCCAAGCGCCAGCGCACGCTGGTTGGCAAGGTCGTCAGCAACAAGATGGACAAGACTGTCGTGGTTCTGGTTGAACGCCGCGTCAAGCACCCCATCTTCGGCAAGATCATCATGCGTTCCGCGAAGTACAAGGCGCACGATGAGTCGAACCAGTACAACGAAGGCGATACGGTTGAAATCGCTGAAGGCCGTCCCATCTCGCGCTCGAAGTCGTGGCGCGTGGTGCGTCTGGTTGAAGCCGCACGTATCATCTAAGTGAAAGCAAGACATCGGAACGGTTCGCCGTTCTGATATAAAACGGCAAGGGCTAAACCCCTTGCCGTTTTTTTTTGCCGCCTGCGTGCCACGAAGCAGAGGAACCATGCACCGTTTCATGAAATCGCGCCGATCGGCCTGGCTGGCCGCATGCGGCTTTGCGATGGTCAGCGCCGTGGCGCAGGCGCAGGCCCAGGACCCGGCAACCGCGCCCTCGCGTTCCCTGACCCCCGAGCCACGCACCGGCGCGCCATCGCAGTCGGGCAAGGGCGTGGCGAAGCCGGATGCCGCAGCCAGCCCGCCAACGGCCTCGGATCCCGCGACGATCGGCCGCGCCCTGCTGAACGCGGGGCCGGATCCTCGCGTCAATCTGGAAGGACGGTCGCGCGATCATGCGGCGATCTTCGGCACCGACGATCCGGATGAACAGGCGTTGTTGGACCAGGAACGTGCGCTGCAGGCACAACGCGATCAGCTACGGATACTGGAGCGCGTGCTGAATGCCACGCCGCAAGGAGCGGGCCCGCCGGCGTCGGCCACGATCCCCCTGAATTCCGGGGCGCCCATGAACATGCCCCGGCTGGCCCCGACGCCATCGGGATCCCAGTTGGATCGGGCCGGCAGCGACTCGCGCCGAAGCGTTGACGAGATGCAACGCCGAGTCAACGCGCTGCGGCGCGACGCGGATACGTTGAGGCAGGTGGGCCGTTAGCGCAGGCCGTGGGATTTCGGATGTGCGGCCTGGCGGGCAGGGCGGCGTGCGAACTCCCGCAGGCGCCCTGCGATGCCCGTGGGAAAGTAATAGACCGACAACACGAACAGAATCCCCAGCCACAACAGCCAGCGGTCCGGTTCGAACAGCATGGCCAAAGGCGCGATGCCGGAAATCCCATCGTGGATCGCCTGCAGCCCGTCCTGCAGGTAGCTCTGCGCGAACACGAACAGGCTCGCGCCGACCACCGCGCCGTACATCGTGCCCATGCCGCCGATGACCACCATGAGCAGGATGTTGAGCATGATCTCGAACGAGAGGGTCGTATCCGGCCCGTTGTAGCGCAACCATAGCGCGTACATCGCTCCGGCCAGCGTGGCGAACGCGGCCGCCAGCAGATTGGACAGGCTGCGGTACAGCACGGTGCGATAACCGATGGCTTCGGCGCGGAATGGATTCTCGCGGATCGCCTGCAGCACGCGGCCGAACGGGGAATTCACGATGCGCAGCAACATCAGGAACAGCACCACGCAGACGGCCGCGATCAGGTAGTACGTGATGATCCGCCCGTCCACGTTGACGCCGAACACGGGCTCGGACAAAGGGCGAAACGCGGGCCGCAGCATCTGCGGCACCTTGAAGTTCAGGCCGTCCTCGCCACCCGTCAGGTCCGAGAGCTGCGAGACCAGCGTCTGGAAGGCCGCGGCGACGGCCAGGGTGATCATGGCGTAGAAGATCGCGCGCACGCGCAGGCTGGCTAGGCCGATCAACAGCGCAAAGGCGAGCGACACGGCCAGGCCGCCCGCGACCCCCGTGAAAACCGCCGTCCAACCCGGATCCATGCGCATGCTGGCGATCACCACGCCGTATGCGCCTATTCCGAAGAACATGGTGTGCGCGAAACTGACGATGCCGGTGTACCCCAACAGCAGGTCGTAGCTGGCAACCAGGATGATGAAGACAAGAATCTTCGCCGCCACGGCCAGCGCCTTCGGGCCGGGGAACAGGAACGGCGCCACGGCCAGCGCGGCCACGATCGCCATGAGCAGCAGTGCCAGGATCGCGCTGCGCGGAGGGTCGCCGGAAAGCAGGCGGAACGACATGTCGACGGCTCCTAACGGTTCGTGACCGGGTACACGCCTTGCGGCCGCCACAGCAAAATGGCGACCAGCAGCGCGATATTCGAGAACAGGGCGGCCTTCGGCATAAGGAAGCCCGTGTAGTTCGCCATCAGGCCCACCAGCAGGGCGCCGATGAGACAACCCACCGTCGAGCCCAGGCCCCCGATCATGATGACGATGAAGATCAGCACGTTCACCTGCGCGCCCAGCTGGGGCACGATCGACTGCTGGTACATCCCCCACAGCACGCCGCCCAGGCCGGCGAGCATCGACCCGGCGACGAATACGCCGACAAAGAGATGCCGGATGCGGTAGCCCAGGCTTTCGACCATCTCGCGGTCTTCGACGCCGGCGCGTATCAGCAGCCCCAGCTTGGTGCGGTTGAGCACCCACAGCATGCCGCCCAGGACCACCAGGCCCACCAGCAACGCCAGCACGCGGTACTTCTCGATGGCGGCGTCGCCCAGCAGGAATGCGCCGCGCAGCGACTCCGGCAGCGCGAGGGTGAGCGTCTGCGGCCCCCACATCATCTTGATGATTTCCTCGCCGATGATCATGCCGCCCATGGTGATGAGGATCTGCTTCAGATGCTGGCCATAGACCGGCCGCACGATCACGCGCTCGAACGCAAGGCCCACGGCGCCGGCCACTAGCATGCCCACGATCATGGCGGGCAACACCGCGACGAGATTGGCCCACAGGCTGCCGGACTGCGTCCAGTCGGCCATGGAGCCCAGGATGGTCGCGGCCATGTAGGCGCCGATTGCGATGAACAGGCCGTGCCCGAAGTTCAGCACGTCCATCAGGCCGAAGACCAGGGTCATCCCTGAAGCCACGATGAAGATGATCATGCCCATGGCCAGGCCCGCGAAGGTCAGCGTGACCCAGGTGGAGAACGACCCGACGAGCGGCAGCGCGATGGCGGCCAGCGCCAGCACCAGCAGCACCGGCACGAGATCGGCGCGCGCGCGGGGCAGGGGGGCCTCGATGTCCAGCGTACTCATTGGTGGCTTCCTAGTGACAGGCCCAGCAGGCGCGTCTGCAGCGCCTCGTCCGCGGCCAGTTCGTCCATCGCGCCGGCATGCACCACCTTGCCGTTGTCCATGATCGCGGCGTAGTCGCCGACGCGGCGGGCGAAATTGAAGTTCTGCTCGACCAGCAGGATGGTGGTGCTGGATTGCTTGAGCTCGATGAACGCATCGATCATGTTCTGGATGATGGCGGGCGCCAGGCCCTTGCTCGGTTCGTCGACCAGCAGCAGGCGGCGCGGTTCGATGATCGCGCGCGCCATCGCCAGCATCTGCTTCTGGCCGCCGGAGAGCTTGCCGGCCGGATGCAGCCAGAACTTTTTCAATGCCGGGAAGAATCCAAAGATCCACTCCAGCCGCGCCGTGTCGAGGTGGTCGGCGCTACGCGCCAGGCGCGCCGCGAGCAGGATGTTCTCCTTCACGGACAGGTCGCCAAAAATGCCCATGTTCTCCGGCACGTAGGCCATGCCCATGCGCGCCATGTCGGGCGGCGTCGTGCGCGTTCCCGGGCCGCCGATGGGCTTGCCGTCCAGGCTGACCTGGCCCTGCGACGCGCGCCACAGGCCCATGATGGTGCGCAGCGTTGTCGTCTTGCCCGCGCCATTGCGGCCGAGCAGCATGGTGACGCCCGAAGCCGGCACCGAAAGATTCACCCCATGCAGGATGTGATAGGCGCCGATGTGCGTGTGGACGTCCTTCAGGTGCAGGAGCGGATGCGCTGTCATGCCCCCACCTCCGGCGCGCTGATGCCCAGGTAGGCCTCTTGGACGATGGGCGATGCGATGACCGCCGCGGGATCTCCGTCCGCCATCAGCCGGCCGTTGTGCAGCACGACGATCCGATCCGCCAGCTCGCGCACGACATCCATCTTGTGCTCCACGAGCAGGATGGTCTTGGAGCCATCGCGCTTCAGTTCGCGGATCAGGGCCAGCACAATGGGCACGTCGTCCACGCTCATGCCGGCGGTGGGCTCGTCAAACATGAATACCTTGGGTTCCAGCGCGATGAGCATGGCGATCTCGAGCTTGCGCTGATCGCCATGGGGCAGGTCGGCGGCGGGGTGATCGCGGCGCGCGGTCAGGCGCGTGCGTTCGAGCAGCGCATCGGCGCGCTCGATGAGGCCGCGGTCGTCGCTCCAGGTGCGCCAGAACCTGATGTGCCGCCAGCCCAGGCCCTGCTGGCGCGACTGCAGGGCAAGCCGCACGTTCTCGTGCACGCTCAGGCGCGGAAAAAGCTGCGTCAGCTGGAACGCGCGCCCCAATCCCGCATGCATGCGCGCGGGTGCGGACAGTCCGGTCAGGTCCCGTCCGTCCAGCGTCACCGTTCCGGCACTGGCGCGCAACTGGCCCGAGATCAGATTGAAGTATGTCGTCTTGCCCGCGCCGTTCGGACCGACGATGGCCGTCAGCGTGCCGGGCGCGTAGGCGCAGCTCACGTCATTGACGGCCACGTGCCCGCCAAAGCGGACGGAGAGCGAATGGGTCTCAAGCATGAGCGGCGGGAATCAACGCTTGTTCTGGACCGGAACGGCCATCTGGTCGGGGGTGATCTCCTTGACCAGATCCTGGACCGCCCAGGGCACCGAGGGATCGTTCTTGATGCGGAAGTGGTACATCGACTGCATCGCCTGGTGATCCTCGGGCCGGAACGTCATCTTGCCCTTGGGCGTGTCGAAGCTCATACCTTCCATGGCCTTGATCAGCTTGTCGGTGTCGGAATCGCCGCCGGTCTTGTTCAGCGCCGCGACGATCGCGATGCCCGAGGCCATCCCGCCCGCCGTGAAGAAGTCGGGCGGCTGGCCGAAGCGCTTCTGGTGTTCGGCCACGAGCCAGTCATTGACCGGATTCTTCGGGATGCCGTAGTAGTAGTACGTGGCGCCTTCCATGCCCGCCAGCGACTTCAGCGGCGTCATGGCGGTCAGCGTGTTGCCCCCCGTGGCGATTTCGATGCCGTAGCGCTTGGGGTCCAGATCGGCGATCTTGAACGGATTGCCCGCGCCGGCCCACAGGATGAAAATGATCTTGCGACCCGGCTTGTCCTTGAGCGCATCGAACAGGCGCTGCGCGCCGGCGGTGAAGTCCGTGGCATTGGCCGGCAGGTATTCCTCGTGCACGATCTTCGCGTTCTTGAGCGCACCCTTGAATGCCTTGACGCCGTCGCGGCCAAAGGCATAGTCCTGCGCCAGCATGGCGATCGACGTGCCCGGCTGGTCGAACGCCACGGCGTTTGCGATGGCGTCCTGCGACGAATTGCGGCCCGTGCGGAAAATGTACTTGTTCCACTTTTCGCCGGTGATGGAGTCCGCCACGGCGGGCTCTACCAGCAGGATCTTTTCGTATTCTTCCGCGATCGGCAGCATCGCCAGCGCCACGCCCGACGAGGTGGGCCCCACCGCGATGTCCGCGTTGTCGTCGGCATAGGCGGACGCAAGCTGTGCGCGGGCGACGTCGGGCTTGCCCTGGTTGTCCTTTTCGATGACGCGGATCTTGCGCCCCGCCACCGTCATGGTGCCCTGGGTGGCGTATTCCAGGCCCAGCATCAACCCGTTCTGGGTCTGCTTGGCGTAGGCCTCCAGCGGGCCTGTCTTGTCGTAGACGTGGGCCACCACGAAATCCTTCGCTGCAAGCGCGGAACCCGCGGAACTCATGCAAAGGCTGGCCAGCGTGGCGAGCAGAACGCGTTTCATGGAAGTCTCCTGGTGTCAGTGGGCACGTGCCGCCGTGTCGTCCGGCGTGGCAAGGAATTGTCGGATGGCGTCGATCTGGGCCGGCACGTTCAAGGCGGGGGCGTGGCCGCAGTCGGGAAAGTCGATACGCTGCGCGCGCGGGCCGCGCCGTGTCATGGCGTCGGCGACCTCGGGCAGCAGCAGATCCGAATCGGCGCCGCGCAGCAGCAGCACAGGCATGCGCAGCGAGTCATATCCCGCCCAACGGTCGTAGTCGCGGGGATGATGGCTGAACTGGCCGACGATGGCGGGGTCGTAATGCGTCGTCACCTGGCCGTCGGGCAGGCGGCGCACCGACGTTTCCGCCATCCGGCGCCACTGCTCATCGCTTTGCCAGCCGTAGGGCTTGTAGGCTGCGCGCAACCACGTCTCGAGTTCGGTCACGGTGTCGAAGGCTGGCGGATTGCCGGCATAGGCAAGAATGCGCTCGATGGCCGGTTGCGGCAGCTCCGGTCCGATGTCATTGACCACGAGGTGCGAGATGCGGTCGCGCAGCGTGGTGGCGGCGGCGTGCATGCCGGTCGCCCCGCCCATGGAAGTTCCCACCCAGCGCACGCGCTGGAGCGCCAGGCCGTCCAGGAAAGCCCGCGCGAGCGTAGCGTAGAAGTCCAGCCGGTATTCCGCGACCGGATCGGGGCTCCATTGGGACAGGCCGCGCCCGATCGCATCGGGACAGAGGATGCGGTAGTCGCCCGCCAGGGCCTGCGCCAGCTCGTCGAAGTCGCGGCCGGTGCGAGCCAGGCCATGCCACATGACGATGGGGGGCGCGTCGGCCGGGCCCCACTCGGTGTAGTGCAGCTCGCGCCCCGCGCAGCGCAGGTAGCGCGAGACGGGCGTTGGGCGGGCGGCTGCCGCGCTTGCCTGTGCCATGTGTCTCCTCCCGGGTTGTCCAGGTTGTGTGCTTATCGGGCTGAATATAGACTTGCGGCAGGCGCGCCCACAATGCGCCCGCCACCCCAGAGCAGGGTGAGTCAAGAATATGTAGACGCAAGATCAATTTGCGCACCCCGTGCACCAGGAGACCGTGCGATGCCAGATACGGAATTCGCCATTTCGGCCGGCGCCGGCGCCGACCGGCGCGATCAGTGGCGCGCGGCGCTTTCCGATGCGTTCGGGCCGTTCGAGGTGCATGGCGGAAAGCCCGGCAACTTTGCGGGACACGTGCGTTACGCGCGGCGCGCCAGCCTGCAGTTCAACGACCTGCACTACCAGGGCCAGCGCCTGGAGCGCACCACGGGAAACGTGTCTCGGCTCGACCAGGAGTTCTATACCTTCGGCCTGCCACTGGCCGGTCCGCTGGCGGTGCGCCAGCAGGGCCGGGAATTCCAGGTGGAGCCCGGCTGCGTCTATCTGATGAACCAGAGTCTGCCGTACCAGGCGACGGCGCAGGGGGCATCGGGGTATCGCAGCTTGAGTGTGTCGTTTCCGCGCAGCGCCTTGTCGCAGCGTGATTCGCGCGTCGGCGCCTTCTACAAGCTGCGCATCGATGACGGATCGCCCCGCGGCGCGCTGCTGGCCGGCTACATGGATCACCTCTTCAAGGGGATGGCCACGTGGTCCGACACCGAGGCTGCGGAACTGGGCGAACGTCTCATCGACCTCATCGTCCTGTTCCTGGTGCAGCCGGGGCAGGGGCAGGTGTCGGAAGCGGACAGCAGCGTCACGGTAGCGCACCGGGCGCGCGTGCTCGCCTACATCCGCCAGCATCTCGCCGATCCGGACCTGTCACCCCTGCGGGTGGCGCAGGGCTGCGGCGTGTCGGTGGCTTACCTGCACCGCATTCTGCGCGCGGGGGGCGTGTCGCCGGAGGCGTTCATCTTCGAGCAGCGGCTGGACCGGTGCCGCGAACTGCTGCTGGACGCGCGGCATAATCATCGCAGCATCGCCGAACTGGCCTACCAGGTCGGCTTTTCCCATCCCTCGCATTTCAGCCGGCTGTTCAAGCAGCGCTTCGGCATGACCCCGCGGGATATGCGCGCGGCCGGGGCGGGGCCGCGGGCCTGAGCGGGCGGCCCCGGGCGCGACCGCAGCGCCAAAGCAGAACGGCCCGCCTTTCAGCGGCTGGAAGCGCGCCTTGAGCGGGCCGGCGGTTCGGGTCAGATGTGCGTGATGAACTTCGTGACCAGATAGCCTTCGAACGTCTCCGTACCGCCTTCACTGCCGATGCCGCTGTCCTTGATGCCGCCGAACGGCGTCTCGGCCAGGGCGCTGCCGAAGTGGTTGATGTTGACCATGCCGGCCTCCAGGCCGTTGGACACCTTGGTCGCGGTCTTCAGCGAATTCGTGAACACATACGACGAAAGGCCGAACGGCAGGCTGTTGGCCCGGCGCAGCACTTCGTCGGTATCGCTGAAGCGGACCACGGGCGCCACCGGGCCAAACGGCTCCTCGGTCATCAGCATGGCGTTGTCGGGCAGTTCCGTCACGACCGTGGGCGCAAAGAAGAATCCCTTGCGGTCCAGCGGGCCGCCGCCGACCACGACTTTGCCGCCATGCTTCTTGGCGTCGTCGATGAAGGCGCTCATGGCGGGCACGCGGCGTTCATGCGCGAGCGGTCCCATGTCGGTGCCGGCTTCCAGGCCGTCGCCGACCTTGATGTTCTTCAGCACATCCGAGAAGCGCGCCAGGAACTGTTCGTATGCGCCGTCCTGCACGTAGAAGCGGGTGGGCGACACGCAGACCTGGCCGGCGTTGCGCACCTTGAACTTGGCCAGCATTTCGGCGGCGCGGTCGATGTCCGCGTCGTCGAACACCAGCACGGGCGAGTGGCCGCCCAATTCCATGGTCACGCGCTTCATGTGCGCGCCGGCCAGCGCGGCAAGCTGCTTGCCGACCGGGACCGAACCCGTGAAGGACACCTTGCGCACGATCGGCGAACGGATCAGGTAATCGGAGATCTTGGCGGGCTCGCCCCAGACGATGTTCAGGCAGCCCTTGGGCAGGCCGGCGTCATGGAACATGCGCGCAATCGCCATGACCGCGCTGGGTGAATCCTCGGGGCCCTTGAGCACGACCGTGCAGCCGGCGCCGATCGCGGCGGCGATCTTGCGGATGGCCTGGTTGTACGGGAAGTTCCAGGGCGTGAAGGCGGCGCAGACGCCGATGGGTTCGCGCACCACGATCTGGCGCACGTCCGGGTTGCGCGGCTGGATCACGCGGCCGTAGATGCGGCGGCATTCCTCGGCGTGCCAGTCCGCATGCTCGGCGCAGGACGTCACTTCGCCCACGGCCTCGGCCAGCGGCTTGCCCTGGTCCAGCGTCATGTTGCGGCCGATTTCCTTGGCGCGTTCGCGCGACAGCGTGGCGACCTTGCGCAGGATGGCGGAGCGATCCATGGGCGAGGATTTCTTCCACGATTCGAAGGCGCGCTGGGCGGCGGCCAGGGCGCGGTCCAGGTCTGCTTCCGTGGCGTGGGGCAGCTGGCCGAGCACTTCGAGGGTGGCCGGGTTGATGACGTCCTGGGTGCGCCTGCCCTCGCCAGCGACGAATTCGCCGTCGATATACAGCGCCAACTGTTCATACATGCCTGTCGTTCCTTGCGAAATGGGAGGGGTAGCGACCGCTGTCGCCACGGCAGTCTAAACCAGCTTCCTCCCAGCGGAGGGAGCCAATCCCGGTGGCGGGCTTGGGGCCATTCGCGTGCAGGGCGCGTGCTGGATGCGTGCACGGCGCTTGCGCGCGCGCGCCGCCGTCGACAAAATGAGGGATCTTCGGCTGTCCCCCCATCTATCTATCGTGCAACCCGTCGATGCGCGCCCGGCCGCCAAGCCCAGTCTCTATTCCCGGGTCTTCTTCCGCTTCATCGACTGGCTCCGCCAGCGCATCGCCCAGGCGTCGCTCGTGGGAGACAAGCCCATCTTTCAAAACAGCCAGTTTCCGTGGCTCGCCACGCTGGAAGCGCGGGCGCCCGCCATCCGCGCCGAACTGACCGGCCTGCTGGCCGAGCGCAGCAAACTGCCCGCCTTCCACGAGATATCCCCCGATGTGGGCATGATCACGTCCGACGACCAATGGAAGACCTTCGTCTTCATGGGCTACGGCCTGCGCTCCGACCGTAACCTCGCGCGCTGTCCGGCCACCGCCCAGGCGTTGCAGGGCATTCCCGGGATACGCACCGCGTTCTTTTCCATCCTGGAAGCCGGCAAGCGCATTCCGCTGCACACGGGTCCCTACAACGGCGTGCTGCGTCTGCACCTGGGCCTGGTCATCCCCGATCCGCCCGAGCGATGCTGGATCGAAGTGGGCGGCGAACGCTACAGCTGGCGGGAAGGACAGGCCGTGGTGTTCGATGACCTCTATCCCCACCAGGTGCACAACGACACCGACGGGCTGCGCGCGGTGCTGTTCGTCGATTTCGAGCGACCCTGCCGCGCTCCTGTAAAATGGCTCAATCGCCTGGTGCTCATGGCCGCGCCGTTCACGGACGAAATCCGTCGCGGCAAGGTCAATCACGATGCCTGGGAGAAGGGCTACTACCGCCAAAAATAGGGGGCAGAGCCCGCCAAACCACTCCCTTGACAGGGGGGCGTGGTCTTTTGTGCGCGATCCCAACAAAGTGCTTGCGCTCAAATTTTAACCACGTTAGAATGATCAGCTTTCCCAGATTGTCGATTCATCTATCCGAACGTTAGATGAGCGCGTCGGGGGGAATACCCGCAGGATTTCAACCCAGGGTCGTTGCGTTGCCAACCGGTTGCTGGTCCAGAAGTTATGGACTTGCCGACACCAAAGCAGGGCGGCTGACCTGACGGGACCAAAACTGGCAGGAATTGCAGTGTTCCCTTGTTGGGAAAACCGTATTTCCAGTTAAGTTGGAACAGGAAAAATCATGATCCAAATGCAGACCACGCTGGACGTGGCCGATAACACTGGTGCGCGTCATGTCATGTGCATTAAGGTGCTCGGTGGCTCCAAGCGCCGTTATGCCGGTATCGGCGACATCATCAAGGTGAGCGTCAAAGATGCGGCTCCGCGCGGACGCGTCAAGAAAGGCGAAATTTACAATGCCGTGGTGGTTCGTACCGCCAAGGGCGTGCGCCGTAAAGACGGTTCGCTGATTCGTTTCGGTGGCAATGCCGCCGTATTGCTCAACGCCAAGCTGGAGCCCATCGGCACCCGCATCTTCGGACCCGTTACGCGTGAACTGCGTACCGAGAAGTTCATGAAGATCGTGTCGCTGGCCCCGGAAGTGCTGTAAGGAGCCCTACGATGAACAACATTCGTAAAGGCGACGAAGTCATCGTCCTGACCGGCCGCGACAAGAAGCGTCGCGGCACCGTGCTGGCTCGCGTTGGCGCCGACCACGTCCTGGTCGAAGGCGTCAATGTTGCCAAGAAGCACGTGAAAGCCAACCCGATGGCTAACAACCCGGGCGGGATTGTCGAAAAGACCATGCCGATCCACATCTCGAATGTGGCGCTCTTCAACCCCGCAACCGGTCGTGGCGACCGCGTGGGCGTTCAAGAAGTCGAAGGTCGCAAGGTCCGCGTGTTCCGTTCCAATGGTGCCGTTGTCGGCGCCAAGGCGTAAGGGGCGATAGACATGTCTCGTTTGCAAGATTTCTACAAGAGCAAGGTCGCTGGCGACCTGCAGGCCAAGTTTGGCTACAAGAGCGTAATGGAAGTGCCGCGCATCACCAAGATCACCCTGAACATGGGTGTCTCGGAAGCGGTCTCCGACAAGAAAGTCATCGAACACGCTGTGTCGGATCTGACCAAGATCGCCGGCCAAAAGCCTGTCGTGACGAAGACCAAGAAGGCAATCGCCGGTTTCAAGATCCGCGAAAACTACCCGATTGGTTGCATGGTCACGCTGCGTGGTCAACGCATGTACGAATTCCTGGATCGCCTGGTGGCGGTTGCGCTGCCTCGCGTGCGCGACTTCCGCGGCATCTCGGGTCGTGCGTTCGACGGCCGTGGCAACTACAACATCGGGGTGAAAGAGCAGATCATTTTCCCCGAAATCGAGTACGACAAGATCGACGCGCTGCGTGGGCTGAACATCAGCATCACCACCTCCGCGAAGACCGACGAAGAAGCCAAGGCGCTGTTGACGGCCTTCAGCTTCCCGTTCCGTAACTAAGGGGCTGATGACGTGGCTAAACTTTCCCTCATCAATCGCGACATCAAGCGCGCCAAGCTGGCTGACAAGTTCGCCGCCAAGCGCGCCGAATTGAAGGCGATCATCGACGACCAGTCGAAGACCGACGAAGAACGTTACCAAGCTCGGCTCAAGCTGCAACAGCTGCCGCGCAATGCCAACCCGACGCGTCAACGCAATCGTTGCGTGGTCACCGGTCGTCCTCGCGGCGTGTTCCGCAAGTTCGGCCTGACGCGCCACAAACTGCGTGAAATGGCGATGAAGGGTGAAATCCCCGGCATCACCAAGGCCAGCTGGTAGGAGAAACAATATGAGCATGAGCGATCCCATCGCCGATATGCTGACCCGCATTCGCAATGCGCAGCAAGTGGACAAAGTTACGGTGAGCATGCCCTCCTCGAAGCTGAAGGCGGCCATTGCCGCTGTGCTGAAGGACGAAGGCTACATCGACAGCTTTGAAATCAAGGGCACCCAGGCCAAGCCTGAGCTCGAGATCACCCTGAAGTACTACGCTGGTCGTCCGGTCATCGAGCGCATCGAACGCGTCTCGCGCCCTGGTCTGCGTATCTACAAGGGCCGTACCAGCATTCCTCAGGTCATGAACGGCCTGGGCGTGGCTATCGTTTCGACCTCGCGCGGCGTCATGACCGACCGTAAGGCTCGCGCCAACGGCGTCGGCGGCGAAGTGCTGTGCTACGTGGCCTAAGGAGAAATTCGAATGTCACGTATCGCTAAGTATCCGGTCGAACTGCCCAAGGGTGTCGAAGCTGACATCAAGCAGGATCAGATCACCGTCAAGGGCCCGCTGGGCTCCCTGACTCAAGCCCTGACTGGCGACGTCACGATTTCGCTGGACGGCAGCAAGCTCACGTTTGTCGCCGCCAACGATTCGCGTCACGCGAACGCCATGTCGGGTACCGTGCGCGCGCTGGTGGCCAACATGGTCAACGGTGTGAGCAAGGGATTCGAGCGCAAGCTGAATCTGGTTGGCGTGGGTTACCGCGCCTCGATTCAAGGCGACGCCGTTAAGCTGCAGCTCGGTTTCTCGCACGATGTTTTGCATCAGTTGCCGGCCGGTATCAAGGCCGAATGCCCCACCCAGACGGAAATCGTCATCAAGGGCTCCAACAAGCAAGTCGTCGGCCAGGTGGCCGCTGAAATCCGCGCGTACCGCGAACCCGAACCCTACAAGGGCAAGGGTGTGCGTTACTCGGACGAACGCGTCGTCATCAAAGAAACCAAGAAGAAATAACGGCGCACGCAAGGACGAATCATGGACAAAAAAGTTTCCCGTTTGCGTCGTGCGGTTCCGACCCGCCGGAAGATCAACGAGCTGCGCGTTCATCGCCTCTCGATTTTCCGCTCGAACCAGCACATCTACGCCAACATCATTTCGCCGGAAGGCGATCGCGTTCTGGTCAGCGCCTCGACGGTGGAAGCCGAAGTGCGTGCGCAACTGGCCGGCCAAACCGGCCAGGGCGGCAACAAAGCCGCTGCTACGCTGGTCGGCAAGCGCGTGGCCGAAAAGGCCAAGGCTGCCGGTATCGAACTGGTCGCTTTCGATCGCTCGGGCTTTCGTTACCATGGCCGCGTGAAAGCGCTGGCCGATGCCGCGCGTGAAGCCGGCCTGAAGTTCTAAGCGAGGATCTGTCAAATGGCTAAAGTACAAGGCAAGAACGCCGCGGAAAAAGAGAACGATGACGGCCTCCGCGAAAAGATGATCGCGGTCAACCGCGTGAGCAAAGTGGTCAAGGGTGGTCGCACCATGAGCTTTGCCGCGCTGACCGTGGTTGGCGATGGCGATGGCCGCATCGGCATGGGCAAGGGCAAGGCGCGTGAAGTGCCGGTGTCCGTTCAGAAGGCCATGGAACAAGCCCGTCGCGGCATGTTCAAGGTCGCGCTGAAGAACGGCACGCTGCACCACACCGTGGTTGGCAAGCATGGCGCCGCTACCGTGCTGATCTCGCCCGCTGCTGAAGGTACCGGCGTCATCGCCGGCGGCCCGATGCGCGCAATTTTCGAAGTGATGGGTGTGCGTAACGTGGTTGCCAAGAGCCTGGGCTCGAGCAACCCCTACAACATGGTTCGCGCCACGTTGAATGGCCTGCGCGCCTCCCTGACCCCGGCCGATGTTGCTGCCAAGCGCGGCAAGACGGTCGAAGAAATCCTGGGGTAAATCATGGCTCAGAAGCAGATCAAAGTGACCCTCGTGCGCTCGGTGATCGGTACCAAGCAATCGCACCGTGATACGGTTCGCGGTTTGGGCTTGGGTCGCATCAACAGCAGCCGCGTGCTGGTCGATACGCCCGAGGTGCGTGGGATGATCCGTAAGGTGGATTATCTCGTTTCCGTCTCGGAAGCCTAAGGAATCACCATGTCGGATATGCAACTTAATACGCTGAAGCCCGCCGAGGGCAGCAAGCACGCCAAGCGCCGCGTCGGCCGTGGCATCGGTTCGGGTCTGGGTAAGACCGCCGGCCGTGGTCACAAGGGTCAGAAGTCGCGCTCGGGCGGTTTCCACAAGGTTGGCTTCGAAGGCGGTCAAATGCCGCTGCAACGTCGCCTGCCCAAGCGTGGTTTCACCCCGCTGGGTCAACACCTGTATGCCCAAGTTCTGTTGTCGGACCTCGAAGCCCTGCCCATCGACGAAATCGATGTGCAAGCGCTGAAGGCGGCCGGCGTGATTGGCCAGGCGGTTCGTTACGCCAAGGTCATCAAGTCTGGTGAACTCTCGCGCAAGGTCGTGCTCAAGGGCATTACCGCGACGGCTGGCGCTCGCGCCGCCATCGAAGCCGCGGGCGGCTCGCTTGCTTGATCAGAGGTGACGAGTGGCTAACGCGCAGGCATTGGGCAAATCCGGAGCACGATACGGCGATCTGAAGCGCCGTCTGGTGTTCCTGGTGCTCGCCCTGGTGGTTTACCGTTTGGGTACACACATCCCGGTTCCGGGTATTAACCCGGACGCGCTGGCGGACTTGTTCCGTCAGAACCAGGGCGGGATCCTGGGCCTGTTCAACATGTTCTCGGGCGGGGCGCTCTCGCGTTTCTCGATTTTTGCCCTGGGGATCATGCCGTACATTTCGGCATCCATCATCATGCAGTTGATGTCGGTGGTGGTGCCGTCGCTGGAAGCGCTCAAGAAAGAGGGCGAGGCCGGCCGTCGGAAGATTACCCAATACACCCGCTACGGCACGGTCGTGCTGGCGCTGGTGCAGGCTGTGGGCATTTCGGTGGCGCTGGAGTCCCAGCAGGGACTGGTGATCGATCCGGGCATGCTGTTCCGCTTCACGACCGTCGTGACCTTGGTCACCGGCACCATGTTCGTCATGTGGCTGGGTGAGCAGATCACGGAGCGCGGTCTGGGCAACGGGATTTCCATCCTGATCTTCGCAGGTATCGTTGCGGGTCTGCCCGCGGCGCTGGCTGCACTGCTGGACCTGGTTCGCACCAACGCGATGTCTGTGCTTTCGGCGCTGTTCATCGTGGCTCTGGTGGTGCTGGTGACCGCTTTTGTGGTGTTCGTGGAACGCGGACAGCGCAAGATCACGGTCAACTACGCCAAGCGTCAGGTCGGCAACAAGGTCTACGGTGGTCAAAGCTCGCATTTGCCGCTGAAGTTGAACATGGCAGGGGTGATTCCGCCGATCTTCGCATCGTCGATCATTCTGTTCCCGGCCACGATCACGAGCTGGTTCTCCAGCAGCGAGAACATGCGCTGGCTTAGCGACCTGGCTGCGGCCCTGTCGCCTCGTCAACCGCTCTACATCACGCTGTACTCGGTCGCGATTATTTTCTTCTGCTTTTTCTACACGGCTCTGGTTTTCAACAGCCGCGAAACGGCGGACAACCTGAAGAAGAGTGGTGCGTTTGTTCCGGGCATCCGTCCGGGCGAACAAACGGCGCGCTACATCGACAAGATCCTGATGCGTCTGACGCTCGCAGGTGCCATCTACATCACGTTGGTGTGCCTGTTGCCGGAATTCTTGGTGATGCGCTGGAACGTTCCCTTCTACTTCGGTGGTACGTCTCTGTTGATCATTGTGGTGGTGACGATGGATTTCATGGCGCAGGTTCAGGCCTACATGATGTCTCACCAGTACGACTCGTTGCTCAAGAAGGCGAACTTCAAGGGCGCGGGTTTGCCGATGCGGTAAGCAAAAGAATGTCCAAGGACGACGTCATTCAGATGCAAGGTGAGGTTCTTGAGAACCTCCCGAACGCGACATTTCGCGTCAAGCTCGAAAACGGCCACGTGGTGTTGGGCCATATTTCCGGCAAGATGCGTATGCATTACATCCGGATCCTGCCGGGTGACAAGGTCACAGTGGAGCTCACGCCCTATGATCTGACGCGAGCCAGGATAGTTTTCCGCTCCAAATGAGCGGAACCGGATTACGGAAAATTAGGAGTCAACCATGAAAGTAATGGCATCGGTTAAGCGGATCTGCCGCAACTGCAAAGTTATCAAACGTCACGGCGTGGTGCGCGTTATCTGCACCGACCCGCGTCACAAGCAGCGTCAAGGCTAACTCGGGTTAGCGACTACGCAACGGATTTATTCAAGGAACAGTCATGGCCCGTATTGCTGGCATTAACATTCCGCCGCAACAGCACGCCGAGATCGGCCTGACCGCCATTTTTGGCATCGGTCGTACGCGCGCTCGCAAGATTTGCGAAGCGGCAAACGTACCCTTTGACAAAAAGGTCAAGGATCTGAGCGACGCTGAATTGGAACGCGTCCGCGAACATGTTGGTTTGTTCACGGTTGAAGGCGACCTGCGTCGTGAAGTACAGCTCTCGATCAAGCGTTTGATCGACCTGGGAACCTACCGCGGTATGCGTCACAAGCGCGGTTTGCCCGTGCGCGGCCAGCGCACTCGCACCAACGCCCGGACCCGCAAGGGCCCGCGTCGTGCTGCTGCGTCCCTGAAGAAATAATCGAGGAACAGGATTATGGCGAAAGCTTCCACCAGCGGCGCTTCGCGCGTGCGCAAAAAGGTCAAGAAGAACGTCTCGGACGGCATCGCGCACGTTCACGCTTCGTTCAACAACACCATCATCACCATCACCGACCGTCAGGGCAACGCACTGTCGTGGGCCACGTCGGGCGGTGCTGGCTTCAAGGGTTCGCGCAAGTCGACCCCGTTTGCCGCGCAGGTTGCCGCTGAAACGGCTGGCCGCGTTGCGCTCGAGTACGGCATCAAGACGCTGGAAGTCCGCATCAAGGGCCCCGGTCCTGGCCGCGAGTCGTCGGTTCGCGCCTTGAACGCGCTGGGCATCAAGATCTCGTCCATCGCCGACATCACGCCCGTTCCGCACAACGGCTGCCGTCCGCCGAAGCGTCGTCGTATCTAAAGGGAATCCACATGGCACGTTATATTGGACCCAAATGCAAGCTCTCGCGCCGCGAGGGTACTGACCTGTTCCTGAAGAGCGCCCGTCGCTCGCTGGATTCCAAGTGCAAGCTGGATTCCAAGCCTGGCCAACACGGCCGCACTTCGGGTGCCCGCACTTCCGACTACGGCCTGCAGCTGCGCGAAAAGCAAAAGCTCAAGCGCATGTACGGCGTGCTGGAAAAGCAATTCCGCAAGTACTTCGCTGAAGCCGAGCGTCGCCGTGGCAACACCGGCGAAACGCTGATCCAGCTGCTGGAATCGCGCCTGGACAACGTCGTCTACCGCATGGGCTTCGGCTCGACGCGCGCCGAAGCTCGCCAGCTGGTGAGCCACCGCGCCATCGAACTGAACGGCCACACGGCTGACATCGCTTCGATGCTGGTCAAGGCTGGCGACGTCATCTCGATCCGCGAAAAGGCCAAGAAGCAAGGCCGCATCAAGGAATCGCTCGACCTGGCCACCAGCATCGGCATCCCCCAGTGGGTGGAAGTCGACACGACCAAGCTGACCGGTACGTTCAAGTCGGCCCCCGATCGCGCTGACGTCGCTCGCGACATCAACGAATCGATGGTCGTCGAACTGTACTCGCGTTAATCACGCCTGCCGGCGCGTCTCCTTCGCGGAAGCGCTGGCAAGCTGGTCCCGCGATCCGTTTGCACGTCCCGCAGCAGCCCGCTTTCCGCCGTTTGGTGGAGCGGGCTTTGCGGTAAGTATCGGGCGGCGTTTTTTCGCGCTGTCCGTGCATCAAGCATCAAGCATCAAGTTTCAACCTGTCCATCAGCCTTATCGGTGTAACGAGCCGAGGGTATTGAAAAGGAACACAGTAAATGTCCACTCAAGGTTTCCTGAAGCCGCGCTCCATTGAAGTTGAACCGGTCGGCACGCACCATGCCAAGATCGTGATGGAGCCGTTCGAGCGTGGCTACGGTCACACGCTGGGCAACGCCCTGCGCCGCATCCTGCTGTCTTCGATGACCGGCTACGCGCCGACCGAAGTGCAAATGACGGGCGTGGTGCACGAATACTCGACCATCCCCGGCGTTCGCGAAGATGTCGTCGACATCCTGCTGAACCTGAAGGGCGTGGTCTTCAAGCTGCACAACCGTGACGAAGTCACCCTGGTCCTGCGCAAGTCCGGCGCCGGCACCGTGCTGGCCAGCGACATCGAGCTGCCGCACGACGTCGAGATCATCAACCCCGGCCACGCCATCTGCAACCTGACGGAAGCGGGCAAGCTGGAAATGCAGATCAAGGTCGAAAAGGGCCGTGGCTACGTGCCGGGCAACGTGCGCGCGCTGTCGGAAGACCGCACCCACACCATCGGCCGCATCGTCCTGGACGCCTCGTTCAGCCCGGTCCGCCGCGTGAGCTACGCCGTTGAAAGCGCCCGCGTGGAACAGCGTACCGACCTGGACAAGCTGGTCCTGGACATCGAAACCAACGGCGTCATCTCGCCCGAGGAAGCGGTGCGCCAGTCGGCCCGCATCCTGATGGACCAGATCTCGGTGTTCGCCGCCCTGGAAGGCGCTGGCGATTCGTACGAAGCCCCGGTCCGCGGCACGCCGCAGATCGATCCGGTGCTGCTGCGCCCGGTCGACGACCTGGAGCTGACGGTGCGTTCGGCCAACTGCCTGAAGGCCGAAAACATCTACTACATCGGCGACCTGATCCAGCGTACCGAAAACGAGCTGCTCAAGACCCCGAACCTGGGTCGCAAGTCGCTCAACGAGATCAAGGAAGTGCTGGCTGCACGTGGCCTGACCCTCGGCATGAAGCTCGAGAACTGGCCGCCCCTGGGCCTGGAGCGTCCCTAAGTCTTGAAAGGGTGCCGCCCCGGATCAGGGGCGTCTCCCGCAGCGCCCGGCTTCATCGCCGGGCGATTTGCGAAACCGTCGTAAAATGCCCCGTTTTCTACCGGACCGCGGCCTGATTGCAGGTCGATAGAAGAGCCGGCAACCCGATGGCGGAAACGCCGTCTTTAGATTCAAAGGAAACTTATCATGCGTCACGGTAATGGCTTGCGTAAGCTCAACCGCACCAGCAGTCACCGTCTTGCCATGTTCCGCAACATGGCTGTTTCGCTGATCACTCACGAAGCAATCAAGACCACGCTGCCGAAGGCGAAAGAATTGCGCCGCGTCATCGAACCCCTGATCACGCTGGGCAAGGAGCCCACGCTCGCGAACAAGCGTCTGGCTTTCGCCCGTCTGCGCGATCGCGATGCGGTCGTGAAGCTGTTTGCCGAAATCGGCCCGCGCTACGCGGCCCGTAACGGCGGCTACACCCGCGTGCTGAAGATGGGCTTCCGTCAAGGCGACAACGCTCCCATGGCTTTCATGGAACTGGTTGACCGTCCGGAAGTCGATGAAGCCGCTGAGGACAGCGCCGAGTAAATTCGGCAGCTCGATAAGCGACAAGGGCGGGTCTTCGGACCCGCCCTTGTTTTTTTGGGCGAGCCGGCGGTGGCTTCGCGGCCGCCCGCTCAGGCTGCGCGCTCGGGCCCGCCCCGCAACTGCGCGCGCAACTCGGACGCAGTGGTCGCCAGCGCTTCCTGCGCCGGCTGGGCGGGCATTTTGAAGGTCAGGTCCTGCTGCTCGATGTACTGCGTGGACGTCAGGTCCTGCGGGTGGTGCATCGGGATGACATGGGCGTGCGCATGCGCCACGTGAATGCCGGTGAACGCAAAACCCACGCGCTCGACGCCGTACAGGCGCTTCATGTGGCGGCCCAGCCGCTGGCCGAGATTGACGATGCTCGCCGCCAGGTCGGCGGGCATGTCTTCGTAGTAGGGGTAGTGCTGCTTGGGAATGATGAGCGTGTGCCCGGGCCGCACCGGCTGGATGTCCAGGAAGGCCAGCAGGCGGTCATCTTCGTGGATGACGTGCGCGGGGATCTCGTGACGGGCGATGCGGCAGAACAGGCAGTTGTCGGACATGCGTGCCTCGGCGTGGAAGATGAAGGCGCGGCGGCGGGCGCCCGGCTGTTCCGGGGAGTTGGCCGCAATACCGATAAAATACCCCGAGTTACATCCCACGCGGGTATCCCAAGGAGCTTCCATGTTGCGCGATGACGACGTCGTGCTGGTCATCAGCAATGCACCGGATCTGTTGCTGGCCAAGCGCATTGCGCACGTGCTGGTCGAGGACGGGTTGGCCGCGTGCGTGAACCTCGGCGCGCCCGGACTGTCCATCTATATGTGGAACGGCGAGGTCGAAGGCGCGGAAGAAATCCCCATCCACATCAAGACCACCCACGCCCGGCACGCCGCGGTCGTGCAGGTCCTGGCGCAGATGCATCCCTACGACGTTCCCGAGATCATCGTGCTGCCGGTCATTGGCGGCGCGGCGCCTTACCTGGACTGGGTGCGCGAGCAGACGGCCCCTACGCAGAACAAGAGAAACTGATGTTGCAACTTGCCGGTACGGTTGGCGCGCCCGCGCGTGCCGAGAGCGCGATCTCCCGCCTTTTCAGGCACTGCCTGATGCTGCTGGCGATGGCCGTCCTGCTGCTGGGATGGCAGGCGGCGCGCGCCGAGACCGAGTTCCTCGAGCCTGAAAAGGCCTTCGTATTCAGCGCCCAGATGGCGTCAGCGGACACGCTGGAGCTGCACTACAAGGTCGCGCCCGGCTACTACATGTACCGCGAGCGCTTCGCGATCGCCATCAGCCCGCCCGACGCCACTACGCTCGGCGAGCCCGTCTATCCCAAGGGCGAGGTCAAGTATGACCCGACCTTCGAAAAGGACATGGAGGTCTTCCACAAGGACGTGACGATCCGCGTGCCGGTGGGCGCGGGCGGACAGCCTTTCACGCTGACGTTGACAGGTCAGGGCTGTGCGGACGCCGGGCTGTGCTATCCGCCGATGGACAGCATCGTGAAGCTCACGCCCGTGGCAGACGGCTATTCAGTGGCCGGCACGGGGCTCGGGTCCGGCTCTCCGACGCAAGCGGCTTCCGGCGGGTTGTCTGCCTTGGTCAACGCCGGCGACACGGGCCTGGCGGATGCCCTGGGCGGCCTCGGATGGGCCAAGACGGCGGGTGTTTTCCTGGTGCTGGGCCTGTTGCTGGCCTTCACGCCGTGCGTCCTGCCGATGATCCCGATCCTGTCGTCCATCGTACTGGGCGGGGCGCAGCAGCGGCCCAGTCGGGGGCGCGGACTGGCGCTGGCGGCCACCTATGTGCTGGGCATGTCGGTGGTGTATACCGCCCTGGGCGTGGCCGCGGGCCTGAGCGGCGCGGGCCTTGCCGCCTGGCTGCAGACGCCGTGGATCCTGACCCTCTTCGCCATTCTGCTGGCCGTGTTGGCGCTGGCCATGTTCGACGTGTTCACGTTCCAGATGCCCTCCGGCGTCCAGGCCATGCTGTCCGAGCGCTCGTCGCGCGTGCCGGGCGGGCGCTATACCGGCGCGCTGGTGATGGGCGCGCTGTCGGCCCTGATCGTCGGTCCCTGCGTGGCCGCGCCGCTGGCCGGCGCCTTGCTGTATATCTCGCAGACCGGCGACGTGTTGCTGGGCGGCGCGGCGTTGTTCGCAATGGCCTGGGGCATGGGCGTGCCGCTGCTGATCGTCGGCGCGTCGTCGTCGGCCCTGCTGCCCAAGGCCGGACCCTGGATGGACGGCATGAAGCGGTTGTTCGGCATGCTCTTGCTCGCCACCGCCTGGTGGATGCTGATCCCCGTGGTGCCCACGTGGGTCCAGATGACGGGCTGGGCGTTCCTGGCCGTCGTCTCCGCCGTGATGCTGCGGGCCTTCGACGCCTTGCCGCAGGGCGCCGGCGCCGGCCGCATGTTCGGCAAGGGCCTGGGATTGCTGCTCGCGCTGGCGGCCGCGGCGTGGCTCGTGGGCGCCGCCAGCGGCGGGCGCGATGTCCTGCAGCCGCTGTCGCACCTGGCCGCGCGTGGCGAGACGCCGGCCGCTGGGACAGCCGAGGGCGAGATCAAATTCACCCGCGTGCGCACCAACGCCGAGCTGGACGCCTTGCTGGCGCAGAGCACCCGGCCGGTGATGCTGGATTTCTATGCGGACTGGTGCGTGTCGTGCCGCGAGATGGAGCGCTTCACGTTCACGGATGCCGGCGTCGCGCAGCGGATGGCGGGGATGGTGCTGGTGCAGGCGGACGTGACCGCGAACAATGCCGACGACCGCGCGCTGCTCAAGCGCTTTCGTCTTTTCGGCCCGCCCGGCATCATGTTCTTCGAACCCGGCGGCAAGGAAATCGCCGACGCGCGCGTCGTGGGCTTTCAGGATGCGAAGCGCTTTGCCGCGTCGCTGGATCGCGTCCTGATGCGCTGAGCGCGACGTGGGGGCCAAGACGGGCGGCGAGGCGCACGCCATCGTCTGATGCGCGCAACGCGGCCTCACGCAGATTGAATCGAGGGAAGGGGCGATATACCATGGTCGCTTCGCCGCCCGCGCGGCGCATCCCACTCCCTCCAGGCCGACGCCGTGACGTCCCCCCCAATTGATGCAAGCCAGGACCGGCACGGTCTGATCTATCTTCAATTGATGTTCGTCATGGCCACGTGGGGCCTGAACATCGTCTCCATCAAGTACCTGACGCAGCACATGGACATCCAGGCGCTGGCCGCCGTGCGGATCCTGATTGCGTTCATCACGGTCACCCTCATCATCAAGGCGCGCGGCGGACGCATTCCCAAACTGGGCGGCGCGCAGTTGGGCTGGGTGGCGCTGGCGGGGTTCCTGGTGGTGTATGCGCACCAGGTGGCGCTGGTGTCGGGGCTGCGATTCTCGTCGGCGGCCAACGGCACGCTCATCATGGCCACCAGTCCCTTGCTGTCCGCCTTCCTGGCCGCCATTTTCTACCGAGAGAGGCTCACCACGACCCGTATCGCGGGCGCGCTGCTCGGCCTCGTGGGCGTGGGCATGGTGGTGGTGGGCGGCGGCGCGCAGCTCGGGCTGACCGGCTGGGGCGACGCGGTGGTGTTCGTGGCGGTGCTCGTGTTCGTGTTCGGCGGCCTGGTCATCCAACGGATGTCGCGAATGATGGATCCGCTGGGGATGCTCTGGTACATGTACCTGGCCGGCGGGTTGATGCTGGTGGGCCACGCCGCGCTGACGCCGAGTTCCTACCAGGCCGGCACGTGGCAGATGGCGTGGTGGCCATGGGCCGTGCTGATGTTCTCGGCGGTCATTGCGTCGGGCGTCAGCAACATCGTGTGGAATGCGGGCATCGCCCGCCTGGGGATCAGCCGCGCGGCGCTCTTCGTGAACTGGCTGCCGATCTTCGGCCTGCTGTTCGCGGCCCTGTTCCTGGACGAGCACGTCACGCTGACGCACGTGGTCGGCCTGGGCTGCGTGCTGGGTGGCACGTGGCTGGGCCTGCGTCGCGGCGCGCAGCCGGGGCGTGCCGCGGCCGCGAAGGCGTGACCGGCCCGGGCGGGGAGCCTAGCGCTGGTTCTTGAGCAGCTTGGCCGCTTCGATGGCGAAGTACGTCAGGATGCCGTCGGCGCCGGCCCGCTTGAAGGCCAGCAGCGCCTCCATCATGACCTTGTCGTGGTCGAGCCAGCCATTGGCGGCGGCGGCCTTGATCATGGCGTATTCGCCGCTTACCTGGTAGGCGAAGGTCGGCACGCGGAAGGTGTCCTTGACCCGGCGCAGCACGTCCAGATACGGCATGCCCGGCTTGACCATGACCATGTCGGCGCCTTCCTGCAGGTCGCCGGCCACTTCGCGCAGGGCCTCGTCGAGGTTGCCCGGGTCCATCTGGTAGGCCATTTTGTTGGACTTGCCCAGATTGGTGGCCGAGCCCACGGCGTCGCGGAACGGGCCGTAGAAGGCGCTGGCGTACTTGGCCGAATACGCCATGATCCGCGTGTGGATGTGCCCATTGGCCTCCAGCGCGCGGCGCACGGCGCCGATGCGGCCGTCCATCATGTCGCTGGGCGCGACCATGTCGACGCCGGCTTCGGCCTGCGTCAGCGCCTGCTTGACCAGGATTTCGACCGTGGGTTCGTTGACCACGTAGCCGTCTGCGTCGATGACGCCGTCCTGGCCGTGGCTGGTGTAAGGGTCCAGCGCCACATCGCACAGCACCCCCAGTTCCGGGAAGCGCGACTTCAGTTCGCGCACCACGCGCGGAATCAGGCCGTCGGGATTGGTGGCTTCGATGCCGTCCGGCGTCTTGAGGGCCGGGTCGATGGCCGGGAAGAGGGACAGCACCGGGATGCCCAGCGCCACGCATTCCTCTGCCACGGGCAGCAGGGTATCCAGGGAATAGCGCACAACGCCGGGCAGGGACGCCACGGCTTGCCGCAGGCCGGAGCCCTCGGCCACGAAGACCGGGTAGATGAGGTCGTTGACCGTCAGGGCGTTCTCACGCACCAGGCGGCGGGTAAAGTCGTCGCGGCGCAGGCGGCGGGGGCGGGAAACCGGAAACTCAGGGGTGATGATCTGCGGGTTCATGGTACGACCTTGGGGGAAATCCAATTTTCAATGTGGGCGCCGGCCTCTTCCAGGCCGATGCGCTCGGGCGCCGAGAAGGGAATCGTGTGCAGCGCGCCGATGTCGGCCAAGTCCTTGCGCACGGAGAACACGGTGCGCATGCGCTGGCCGTAAGGCAGCTTGTCGGCCTTGGTCAGCAGCGCCAGCACCGGACGGCCGGTGGGGGCGATGAAATTGGCCAGGCGCCGGTCCAATTCCGTGACGCCGCGGCGGATGTCGATGAGCAGCACGATGCCGACCAGCGATTCACGGTCGCGCAGATAGCCGCCCAGGATGTCCGCCCATTTTTCTTTTTCGTTGCGGGCCACCGAGGCATAGCCGTAGCCCGGCAGGTCGACCAGATAGCCGATGTGCGCTTCGGGATCCAGGGGGTCCGGCAGGCTGAACATGTTGATCAGGCGTGTGCGGCCCGGCGTCTTGCTGGAGAACGCAAGACGGCGCTGGTTGCACAGCACGTTGATGGCCGTGGATTTGCCGGCGTTGGAGCGGCCGACAAAGCAAACCTCGGGAGCGCCGGCGGCCGGCAACTGGTCGAGGCGAGCCGCGGAGGTGAGGAAAGAGGCGCGATGTAGGAGGGACACGGATGGCTTTGGATACGGTTGGTTTCGAGCCCTATTGTATAATCCGGCGTTTGCTACAGTGGTCCCCGTGCGCGGAGCCGTCTTTTTTGCTTACTGTTTAGTTGCCGTCCAGCCGTTTTGAGCCCCTCTTGGGCAGGTTGCCGCAGCGTCGCAGCAAGATCGCAAGCAGGACAAGCAAAACAGGTTCGTTACGGTTTACTGCGAGTGCGGGCAGGCGTGGGCGCCTTTTTGCGCCTTGATCGATGTGATCGTCGAGGTCTTCATGAAGCGTGTGCTGTCCCGGATGTTGGTCGCGAGCGGGCTGTTGCTCGGCGCCTCCGCCTTCTCTGCTACGAGTTTCGCCGCCGACGGCGCTGCGGGCCCGGCCAAACCAGATGCCGCGAAGGGCGGCCAGCTGTTTGACCAGGGCGACGCGTCCCGAGGCATCATTGCCTGTGCCTCCTGTCACGGCGCGGCGGGTAACAGCACCATTCCGGTGAACCCGAACCTGGCCGCGCAACCGCACGAATACCTGGCCAAGCAGCTTGCCGACTTCAAGGTGAAGGAAGGCGCCAAGACGCCCGTGCGCAATGGCCCGGACGGCAACCCCAGCCCCATGACGGCGATGGTGCAGAACCTGACGCCGGCCGACATGCAGAACATCGCGCTGTACCTGGCGACCCAGCCGCTCAAGGAGCCTGCCACGGCCGGCCATGAGAATCTGGTTGAGCTGGGTCAAAAGATCTGGCGCGGCGGTTTGCCCGAACGCAACGTGCCCGCGTGCGCGGCGTGCCATTCTGCCAATGGCGCCGGGATTCCCGGCCAGTACCCCCGCCTGTCGGGGCAATTCCCCGTGTACATCGAAGCGCAGCTGAAGCTTTTCCGCAGCGGCGACCGCAAGAATGACGTCATGCACGCCATTGCGGACCGCATGTCGGATGCCGACATCAAGGCGGTGTCGGATTACGCGGCTGGGCTACGGTAAGCGATTGGCCGCAACGTGCGCGGCCGGTCCGCGTTGACGCAACTTGAGCGCGATGGAACCTCGTTCCGCCGCGCACTGTCTATGAGGGGGGTAGCCGATCGCGCGGCCCCCCTTTTTTCATGAATTCGACCCGAACCCACTCCCGCCCCTCTCTGCGCAGCCTGCCAGGCGATCTCTTTGAACTTCTGGGTTCGATGCGTTTTGCCGTCAGCCTGCTGATGTTCATCTGCGTGGCCAGCCTGGTGGGGACGGTGCTCCAGCAGAACCGCTCGTCCAACAATTACATCGACCAGTTCGGCCCGTTCTGGTTCGAGGTGTTCGACAAGTTCTCCATCTGGCACGTCTACAACAGCTGGTGGTTCCTGCTGATCATGGGCTTTCTGGTCGTGTCCACGTCCGTCTGCCTGATTCGCAACGCGCCCAAGATGCTGCGCGACGCGCGGTCATTCCGCGAGCACGTGCGCGAAGGCAGCCTGCGCGCGTTCCCGCACCGCGTCGAAACCGAAGCGACCACCGACGTGCCGCAGACCGCGGCCGGCCTGAAGGCCTTGCTCGGACGGCTCGGGTATGCGGTGCGCGTGCGTCAGGACCAGGACGGGGTTTTGCTGGCGGCCAAGAAGGGCAGCGCGAACCGCCTGGGCTATGTGTTCGCCCACGCGGCCATGGTCATCATCTGCATCGGCGGCCTGCTGGACAGCGAGCTGCCGGTGCGCCTGCAGGTCATGTTCGGCGGCAAGCAGCCCATCGTGGATAACATGCTGATCTCCGAGGTGCCCGAGAGCGGCCGCCTGTCGGTCAACAACCCGAGCTTTCGCGCCAGCGTGCTCGTGCCCGAGGGCGGCCAGGCCAGCACCGCCGTCGTGATGGTTGGAGACGGCGCGCTCGTGCAGCCCATGCCGTTCACGCTGAAGCTGAAGAAGTTCGTCGTCGATTACTACTCCACCGGCATGCCCAGCCGCTTCGCCAGCGAAGTCGAGGTGACGGATCCGGACTCGGGCAAGACCTTCGATTCGACCATCGAGGTGAACGAGCCGCTGCGCTTCAAGGGCATGACGGTCTACCAATCCAGCTTCGACGATGGCGGCAGCACGGTCGTGCTCAAGGGCTATCCGCTGGTGGGCGCCAACGACGCCACGTTCTCCGTCGATGGCACGGTGGGCAAGACCAGCGAGCTCACCGCCCAGACCGCCAAGGGCCCGCGCAGCATGGGGATCGAGATCACGGCGATGCGGCCGATCAACGTCGAGGACCTGACGCGCGGCGATCCCAAAGGCGCGGACCAGAGCTTTGCCGAGCACGTCGCTTCGGTCGCCGGCAGCGCGGCGGGCAAGAAGAATGAAAACCTGCGCAACGTGGGGCCCAGCGTCGAATACAAGCTGATCGACGACGCCGGCCAGGCGCATGAATTCCAGAACTACATGCTGCCCGTCGAACTGGATGGCGCGGCCGTGTTCCTGGCCGGCGTGCGCAACAACGCCGCCGAGCCCTTCCGCTATCTGCGCATCCCGGCCGATGACGACAGCTCGATCGCCGAGTTCATGCGTCTGCGTGCCACCCTGGCCGACCCGGCCGCGCGCAAGGAAGCCGCGCGGCGCTTCGCCGAACGCAACAGCCCCTCCGGCGCTGACCGCCAGCCGCTGCAGACCGCGGCCGAACGTGCATTGGACACCTATGCTTCCGGCGGGCTGCAAGCCGTTGCCGCGTTCCTGCAGGCCAATACGCCCGCCGCGGACCTGGAGCGCGCGGCCGACGTCGTGATCCGCCTGATCGGCGCCAGCATGAATGAACTGCGCGCCATCGCCCGCGAACGCGCCGGGCAGGCTCCTGTCGCGATCGAGGGCCCCGAAGGCGAGCGCGCGGCGGTGTGGTCGCGCCTGGCGGTGGCGGCGCTGTCCGACCTGACCGTCTATCCGGCGCCCGTTTTCCTGTCGCTGGCCGACTTCAAGCATGTGCAGGCGAGCGTGTTCCAGGTCAGCCGCACGCCCGGCAAGAACACCGTCTACCTGGGCAGCCTGCTGCTGGTGCTGGGCGTGTTTTCCATGTTCTACATCCGTGATCGCCGCATCTGGATCTGGGTCAAGCCGCAGGGCGGCGGCAGCAGCATCCTGGCGGCCATGACGTCACAGAAGCGTACACTTGACTTCAACCAAGAGTTCGAACGCTTCAAGCAGGCGCTGCTGCGCCAGAAAAAAGGGTCCTAAGGTTTTTTTATGTCCACTACGACCACCACGCAACCCCCGTCGCCTGAATCGCTCTGGCAGGATGCCCTGTCCGAAACGGGCGACAGCCGCGCGCAACGCGG
This sequence comes from Achromobacter sp. T5-5, assembly GCF_055397965.1. Taxonomy (NCBI): domain Bacteria; kingdom Pseudomonadati; phylum Pseudomonadota; class Betaproteobacteria; order Burkholderiales; family Alcaligenaceae; genus Achromobacter; species Achromobacter sp. T5-5. The sequence continues at coordinate 6,124,784 of NZ_AP027919.1, read as the reverse complement.
CAAGCCGGATTGGACCGATGTCGTCTTCTTTCTGTTGCTGGCGGTGGGGGCGGGATTCGCGCTGACCCGCTACGGTCACGCAATGGATTCCTACGAAAAGATCATCCTGTGCGGCACGGTGCCCGCGCTGGCCTGGCTGGGCTGGCTGTGGCGCCCGTTGCGACGCCTGATGATTGCCTGTGCGATCTCCTCGGGCCTGGCGCTGATGCTCTACGGCACCGACCTGGCCCGCGCCGAGCAGGTGTTCTTCCTGAAGTATCTCTTTTCCTCGCAGTCCGCGATTCTGTGGATGAGCGCGATGTTTGCGCTGGCGATGGTGTGCTACTGGATCGGTGTTTTCAGCCCGACGGCCGCATGGCTGGGCACGGCGCTGACCTGGGGCGCGGTGTTCGCCGGCGTCACCGGCCTGCTCGTGCGTTGGCGCGAGGGCCATCTGATGGGGCCTGACCTGGGCCATATCCCGGTCAGCAACCTGTATGAAGTCTTCGTCCTGTTTTGCCTGATCACGGCGCTTTTCTACCTTTACTACGAGCGCAAGTACGCCACGCGCGCGCTGGGCGGCTTTGTGTTGCTGGTGGTGACCTCGGCCGTCGTGTTCCTGCTGTGGTATTCGTTCACGCGCGACGCGGGACAGATCCAGCCGCTGGTGCCCGCGCTCAAGAGTTGGTGGATGAAACTGCACGTGCCCGCCAACTTCATCGGCTACGGCACGTTCTCGCTGGCGGCGATGGTGGGCTTTGCGTATCTGGTCAAGCAGCACGGGCAGACGACCTCCTGGGCCAAGCTTGCGCCGCTGTTCATCCTGGGCGTGCTGCTGTGCGCCGAGCCGATGGTGTTCCGCACCGATGGCCTGTCGGCGACGTGGATGCTGTACTTCGGCGTGGGGGCGGTGATCGTCGGCGCCATCCTGCTGGGCCGCCGCCGCATCGCCGACGCGCTGCCGTCGCTGGAAGTGCTGGACGACATCATGTATCGCGCCATCGCGATCGGCTTCGCCTTCTTCACGGTGGCCACCATCCTGGGGGCCTTGTGGGCGGCGGACGCCTGGGGCGCGTACTGGCAGTGGGATCCCAAGGAGACCTGGGCGCTGATCGTCTGGCTGAACTACGCGGCCTGGCTGCACATGCGCCTCATCAAGGGCCTGCGCGGCGCGATGGCGGCGTATTGGGCGCTGATGGGCCTGTTGATCACCGGCTTTGCCTTCCTGGGCGTGAACATGTTCCTGTCGGGCTTGCACTCGTACGGCCAGCTCTGAGCCCGCGCGACCCGCCAGATGGACGAAGGCCCCAGCACATGCAGGGGCCTTTGCTTTTTGCGGCGCGCCGGTTCAAGGCAGCAGCGACTCGCCCTGTATCTGGTCCGCGAAGGTTTCGCGCTGACGCACCACGTAGTACTTGTCGCCGTCGACCATGACCTCGGCCGGACGCGGGCGCGAGTTGTAGTTGCTGGCCATGGTCATGCCGTAGGCGCCGGCCGATTCCACGGCGAGCACGTCGCCCTGGCGGATTGCCAGCGTGCGCTGCCGGGCCAGCCAGTCGGCGCTTTCGCACACCGGGCCGACGATGTCGTATTCGGCGGCGTCGCCCGCCCGCGGGCGCAGGGGCTGCACGCCGTGAAAGGCGTCGTAGAGCGCCGGGCGCAGCAGGTCGTTCATGGCCGCGTCGACGATGGCGAAGTTGCGGGCTTCGGAATGCTTGATGTATTGGACGGTCGTGAGCAGGACACCGGCATTTCCCACGAGCGAGCGACCGGGCTCGAGCACGAGCTGCAGGTGGCCCTGTCCGCGCGCGTCCAGGCGCTCGAAGACGCGGTCCAGCAAGGTGCGGGGCGACGGGGGCGTCTCGTCCGCGTAGCGGATGCCCAGGCCGCCGCCCAGGTCCAGGTGCTCGATGCGGATGCCAGCCCGGTCCAGGCCTTCGATGAGGTCCAGCAGTTTTTCCAGCGCGTCGAAATAAGGGCTGATGTCGGTGAGCTGCGAGCCGATGTGGCAATCGACGCCCACGATCCGGATGCCGGGCAGCGACTGGGCGGTGCGGTAGGCATCCAGCGCGTCGCCGATGGCGATGCCGAACTTGTTTTCCTTCAGGCCCGTCGAGATGTAGGGGTGCGTGCGGGCGTCGACGTCGGGATTCACGCGCAATGAAACGGGGGCGCGCAGGCCCATGGCGTCGGCGACGTCCGACAGGCGGTGCAGTTCGTCCAGCGACTCGACGTTGAAGCACTTCACGCCCGCCTGCAGCGCGTCGCGCATTTCCCATTCCTGCTTGCCGACGCCCGAGAACACGATCCTGGACGGATCTGCGCCCGCCACGAGCGCGCGCTTGAGTTCGCCGCCGGACACGATGTCGAACCCCGCGCCCAGCCGCGCGAATTCCGCGAGGACGGCGAGATTCGAATTGGCCTTCATGCCGTAGCAGACCAGCACGGGACGCGGCCCGATGGCGCTGGCGTAGGATTGCCACGCGGCCTTCAGGGCCGCGCGGGAGTAGACGTAAAGCGGAGTTCCCAACCGTTCGGCCAGATGGTCAAGCGGCACGTCTTCGGCGTACAACGCATTATTGCGGTACTGGAAGTACGGGTGGCCGGCCAGCGCTGGGGGCGTCGGGAACGCGGGCGTCATGGGATGGACGGCGCGGGGGGGATCACCGGCTTCGGCTGGCTTTGCGGCGTGCGGGCCGGCGCCTGGCCTTCAGGGGGCGGAGGCATGTACAAAGGCCCCTTGTACCCGCAGGCCGCCATCATGCCGGTCGCCATCAGCGTGGCTACAATGCGAAGAGCCATGCGGCTGTATGCCAATTGGAACACTGGGAACTCCGTAATTCTTGCAGGCTCGATTATGACCGAAACCGAATTTCTTGCGTTGATCGACCAGGTGCTGGAGAGCATCGAAAGCCAGGCCGATGACTGGGCGGCTTCGCTCGACGTCGACGTCGAAACCAGCCGCAGCGGCAATGTGCTGACCCTGGTTTTCGAGGACGACACCCACGTCGTGGTGAACAGCCAGGCCGCCATGCAGGAGCTGTGGGTGGCTGCGCGCAGCGGCGGCTTTCACTACCGCTACGATGGCCAGCACTGGAACGATACCCGAGGCGGACCGCAGTTGCCGGATGCCTTGTCCCAGATCTGCTCCGCCGCGGCCGGCGTCCCCGTGACGATCAGGCTGTAAACAAAATGGCCGGCCTGTCAGGCCGGCCATTTTTTCGTCAGAAGGGAATCTTCTGCGACCAGGGCGTGTTGGTCTGCGTTCCCACGCCTGGCGCGACCTTGATCCGGGTGTCCTCGCCCGAACTGCTGGTCAGGCCATTCAGGAACTCACCCAGCGTGTCGGCCTCTGGCAGCCCAAGGCGGGCCACGGCCTGTCCGGGCGGGAATTCCGAGAAATAGAATTCGCCGCCTTCGACGAGCAGGCCCTCGGGACGCGGACGCGGCTTTTCTTCCGGCACGCCCTTCAGGACTTCCTGCATGTAGTCCACCCAGATCGGCATGGCCACGCCGCCGCCGGTCTCGCGCGAGCCCAGCGACTTGGGCTGGTCAAAGCCCAGCCAGGCGGTGGCCACGAGGCTGGGGGTGTAGCCGGAGAACCACGCATCCACGGATTCGTTGGTCGTGCCGGTCTTGCCGGCGATGTCGCTGCGCTTGAGCAGCACCCGGGCGCGCGCCGCCGTGCCGTAGGTGGCCACGCCGCGCAGGATGTCATCCATGACCCAGGCGGTGCGCGGGTCGATGGCGCGGGCGGCGGCGTCGCCGGCGACGACCGGCTTGGACTGCATGATGACCTTGCCGCTGCTGTCGGTGACGCGATCGATCAGGAAGGGCGTGACGCGGTAGCCGCCATTGGCGAACACCGAGAACGCGCCGGCCAGTTGCAGCGGTGTGACCGAGCCCGCGCCCAGCGCCAGCGGCAGCACGGCGGGCTGGCGGGCCTTGTCGAAGCCGAAGCGGGTGAGGTAGTCCTGCGCATACTGCGGGCCGATGGCCTGTAGGATGCGGATCGACACCATGTTCTTGGACTTGTACAGGCCCTGGCGCAGCGTCAGCATGGGCTCGTACTGGTTGCCGTAGTTCTTCGGGTTCCAGGCCTTGGAGCCGGTTTGCGCGGCGGTCAGTTCGAACGGCTGGTCCGAAATCTGCGTGCCCGGCGTAAGCCCGCGTTCGAGCGAGGCGGCGTAGATGAAGGGCTTGATGTTCGAGCCCGGCTGGCGCCATGCCTGCGTCACGCGGTTGAAGTTGCCCCGATAGAAATCGAACCCGCCCACCATGGCGCGGATGGCGCCGTCCTGTGGCGACAGCGACACGAAGGCCGCCTGCACCGAAGGCAGGTTGATGATTTCCCAGTTGTCGCCGAACTTGCGGATGTAGACGACCGAGCCGCGCTTGATGCGCTGCTCCGGCTTGGCCTTGTCGTTGAGCGCGCGGGCCACCACGCCCAGCACCTTCTTGTCGGTGACGGTGATGATCTCGCGCGAGCTGCGCGCCAGCTTCACTTCCGTGGGGCTGGCCGACAGCACCACGGCGGTCAGGAGGTCACCGCTGTCGGAAAACTTGTCGAACACGCCGTCCAGGAACTCGTCCAGCGCGGCGGGGTTGTTCTCGGTGCCCGGGGGCAGGTCGAGCTGTTCTTCCGGACCGGGGTAGGGCGCGCGGCGCGTGTATTCCAGCACGCCTTCGCGCACGGCGCGGTAGGCCGCTTCCTGGTCCTTGGACTGCACGGTCGTGTAGATGTTCAGGCCGCGCGAATACACGTTGTCCTGGTACACGTTGTAGAGGAGCTGGCGCGCCAGCTCGGCCACGTATTCGCCATGGATGGAGTAGCCGCCGGCCGGCGTGCCTTCGGCGGACTTCATGACGATCGGCTGCGCCATCGCCTGCTTGTATTCCGGCTCGGTCAGGTAGCCCAGCGAGTGCATGCGGCCCAGCACGTATCGCTGGCGCAGTTCGGCGCGGGGACGGTTGGCGATGGGGTTGAAGCGCGAAGGGGCCTTGGGAATGCCGGCCAGCATGGCGGCTTCGGCGGGCGTGACTTCCGCGAGCGGCTTGCCGAAGTACGTGCGCGAGGCGGCCGCGAAACCGTAGGCGCGATGGCCCAGGTAGATCTGGTTCATGTAGAGCTCGAGGATCTGGTCCTTGGTGAGCTCGGATTCAATCTTGAAGGTCAGCAGCAGTTCATAGAACTTGCGCGAGTAGGTCTTTTCGGAGGACAGGTAGAAGTTGCGCGCGACCTGCATCGTGATCGTGCTGGCGCCCTGCGTCTTGGACATGCTGATCAGGTTGGCCAGGCCCGCGCGCACCACGCCCATCCAGTCGATGCCGCCGTGCTGGTAGAAGCGGTCGTCTTCGGCGGCGAGCACCGCGGACTTCATGACGTCCGGGATTTCGTTGAAGCGCAGCACGTTGCGGCGTTCTTCGCCGAACTCGCCGATCAGGACGCGGTCCGCCGTGTAAACACGCAGCGGGACCCGCGGCCGATAGTCCGTCATGGCGTTCAGATCGGGCAGATTGGGCCAGGCAAGCGCTAGCGCCATTCCCGCGAGCAGTACGCCGCACAGGAACAGGCCGGCGAAAAGGATGCCGGTTTTAACGAAGAACCGCAGTATCGGGGAGCCGCTGCTGGCGGGCTTGTCTTTTTTGGAGGAATTCTGGGGCTTGCTCATCGCGGCGATTTTACGGGTATCTCCGGGCCCGCCTTATCGCGGGGGATCGGTTTCTGTAACAAAATAGTTCAGTGTGGTGCGCGGGCAACTGGCGGCAAATGTGATAATGCCGGCATGAACTTTGCCGCTAACTCATGTCCGGAGGCTGCCCCGGACCCGGCGCGCGCCGACGCAGCGCCCGAAAGCCCGCCTTGCGCCGTCGAGTGCGCAGGCAAGACCGTGTCGTTGCCGCACGACCTGCCGGTATTTTTGGTCGGGATGATGGGGGCCGGCAAGACGACCATAGGCCGTAGCCTGGCGCGGGCGCTGGGGCGCGACTTTATGGATCTGGATCATGAGCTCGAGGCGCGTTGCGGCGTGCGGGTGCCGGTAATCTTCGAAATCGAGGGCGAAGCCGGCTTTCGTCGCCGAGAGTCCGCCGCCTTGGAAGAGTGTACCCAACGGCGCAACATAATTCTTGCCACCGGCGGCGGCGCCATCCTGGCCGCCGAAAACCGGCAGCTTCTGCGCGAACGCGGCATTGTGGTCTATTTAAGGGCCAGCGTGGACGAATTGTTCCGCCGGACCTGCCGCGACCGCAATCGGCCCCTGCTGGCCACCGCCGATCCCCGCGGCACGCTGCGCGACCTGATGACCCAGCGCGAACCGCTCTACAAGGAAGTGGCCGATCTGGTGGTGGAAACGGGGTCGATGCCCATCCACACCCTGGTCAAGGCGCTGCTGCCGCAATTACAAGCTTTCGAGAAGCACCTATGAACGTTGTCGACGTCGAAACCCCGGGCGGAAGCTATCCGATCCACATCGGTCCCGGCCGCCTGGACGCCCTGGATCAATGCATCCCCGCGGACGCGACCGCGATCGCGGTGGTCACCAACCCGACCGTTGCGGCGCTGTATGCCGAGCGCGCCGAAGCCGCGCTGGCGCGTACCGGCAAGCGCGTGCTGCGCATCGAGCTGCCCGACGGCGAGGCCTACAAGGACTGGCAGTCCCTGAACCTGATCTTCGACGCGCTGCTGGGCAACCGGCTGGACCGCCGCTGCGTCCTGGTCGCGCTGGGCGGGGGCGTCATCGGCGACATGACGGGCTTTGCCGCGGCGGTGTACATGCGCGGCGTGCGTTTTCTGCAGGTGCCCACGACGCTGCTGGCGCAGGTGGACTCCTCGGTGGGCGGCAAGACCGCCGTGAACCATCCGCTCGGCAAGAACATGATCGGCGCGTTCTACCAGCCGATCGCGGTCGAGATCGACACCGACGTGCTGGGCACCCTGCCGGCGCGCGAAGTGTCGGCGGGCCTGGCCGAAGTCATCAAGTACGGCCTCATCCTGGACCCCGAGTTCTGGCGCTGGTGCGAGGACAACGCGCAGAAGCTGCGCGCCCTGGACCGCGAGGCCGTCGCGTATGCGATCCGCCGCTCTTGCGAGCTGAAGGCGCAGGTGGTGGGCAAGGACGAACGCGAGTCCGGCCTGCGCGCCATCCTGAATCTGGGGCACACGTTCGGCCACGCGATCGAATCGGGCCTGGGCTATGGCGCCTGGCTGCATGGCGAGGCGGTGGGCTGCGGCATGGTGCAGGCGGCCGAGCTGTCTGCGGACGTGGCGGGATTTGATCGCGGCGACGTGGAGCGCGTGCGCGCGCTGGTGCAGGCCATCGGCTGCCCGGCCGTGGCGCCCGACCTGGGCGCCGACCGCTGGCTCGATCTGATGCAGGTGGACAAGAAGACCGAAGGCGGCTCGATCCGCTACGTGCTCATGACGCGCATCGGCGAGGCCGTGACCCGGCCGGCGCCCGACGACGCGGTGCGCGCCGTGCTGGCGCGAACCACCCGGTAAACGCAGCGACGGACGGTGTTGCAGATGAATGAACTGGCTTCCTATGCTTCCCACCCGTCCCGATCGCGCGGCCGGGCCCACGCCGAGCCGCCGCCGGAAAACCGCACCGAATTCCAGCGCGACCGCGATCGCATCGTCCACTCGGGCGCCTTCCGGCGGCTGGAGTACAAGACGCAGGTCTTCGTCAACCACGAAGGCGACCTCTTTCGCACGCGCCTGACGCACAGTCTGGAAGTGGCGCAGATCGCGCGCACGCTGGCGCGCAGCATGGGGCTGTCGGAAGACCTGACCGAAGCCATTTCGCTCGCGCACGACCTGGGCCATACGCCCTTCGGCCACGCCGGCCAGGACGAACTGAACGCCTGCATGCGCGAGCTGGCGCCCGAGGCCGGGGGCTTCGAGCACAATCTGCAGAGCCTGCGCGTGGTGGATGAGCTGGAAGAGCGTTACGCGGACTTCAACGGCCTGAACCTGTGCTTCGAGACGCGCGAGGGCATACTCAAGCATTGCTCCGTCGCCCATGCCCGGATGCTGGGGGACGTGGGCGAACGGTTCCTGAATCGTACGCAGCCGTCACTGGAGGCGCAGCTGGCCAACCTGGCCGATGAAATCGCCTACAACAACCACGACGTCGACGACGGCCTGCGCTCGGGGCTCATCACGCTGGATCAGTTGAAGGACGTGTCGATCTTCGAGCGCCATCACGCCTATGTGCTGGATCGCTATCCCGGCCTGGCGCCGCGCCGCGCGGTGTCCGAGACGATACGCCGCATGATCAATACGCTGATCGTCGATCTCACGCGGACTTCGCTTGCGCGCATCCGCGATGCGGCGCCGGCCAGCGCGGACGATGTGCGGCGCTCGCCGCCGCTTGCAGGGTTTTCCGACGAGATCCGCCGAGAAGCCGACACGCTGAAGAAATTCCTGTTCGACAACCTGTACCGGCACTATCGCGTGCTGCGCATGACCCGCAAGGCCCGGCGCATCGTGCGCGATCTGTTTGCGGCGTTCCTGGACGATCCGCGGCTGCTGCCGCCCGATTACCGCCGCGCCCACTTCAATGAACAGGCCCGGGCCATCGCCGACTACATCGCGGGCATGACCGACCGCTACGCCATCCGCGAACACAAGCGCCTGTTCGACATGGCGTAGCAGGCGCGCTGGCTGGCGTTCAGCGGTGCTTGCGGTAGGGCTCGTCCGCCTCGACGAAGGTGGCCTCGGCGAGCGCGTCGCGCGTCCATTCCTGCATTGCCGGCAGCGCCAGCACGGCATCCATGTATTCGCGCACCGGCCCCGACGCGGCGATGCCGTAGGTGGTAAAGCGCGAGACCACCGGCGCGAAGAAAGCATCGGCAATCGAGAACGCGCCAAACAGGAACGGGCCGCCCTGGCCGAACTGCGCACGCGTTTCCTGCCAGATGGCTTGTACCCGCGCGACGTCGGCAAGCGCCGCCTCGGGGAAATCGATGCCGGGCAAGCTGGCCTCGACATTCATGGGCATGGCCTGGCGCAGGGCGCCGAAACCGCTGTGCATCTGCGCGGCAAGCGACCGCGCCCGCGCACGGGCTTTTGCATCCTTGGGCCACAAGCCCGCCTCAGGATGGCGCTCGGCGGCGTATTCGCAGATGGCCAGCGTATCCCAGACCGCGAAATCGCCGTCCAGCAGCACGGGCACCAGGCCGGCAGGCGACACCGCGCCCACGCGTTGCGAGAACTCGTCGGTGAAGAGTCCCACCTTCTGCTCCGTGAACGGGATGCCCGCCTGGCGCAACGCGATCCAGGGACGCATGGACCAGGAAGAGTAGTTCTTGTTGCCGATGATCAAGGTGTACATGCTGGTGCTTTCCAAGAAGGGAAGGTTGGTGATCAGTCGCCCGGCTTGCGGCGCAGGAGCTTGCCCAGGTACTGGCCGGTGTGGCTGGCCGTTGCGGCCGCGACCGTCTCCGGCGTGCCTTGCGCCACGACGCGGCCGCCGCCGTCGCCGCCCTCGGGACCCATGTCGACCACCCAGTCGGCCGTCTTGATGACGTCCAGGTTGTGCTCGATGATGAGCACGGTGTTGCCGGCGTCGACCAGTTGGTTGAGAACCTGCAGCAGCAGTTCGATATCGCGGAAATGCAGGCCGGTGGTGGGCTCGTCCAGGATGTACAGCGTGCGGCCGGTGCTGCGGCGCGACAGCTCCTGCGACAGCTTCACGCGCTGCGCCTCGCCGCCCGACAGCGTGGTCGCGCTCTGGCCCAGGCGGATGTACGACAGACCCACGTCGATAAGCGTGTGCAGCTTGCGCGAGATGGCCGGCACCGATTCGAAATATTCGAGCGCCTGCTCCACGGTCAGGTCCAGCACTTCGCTGATGTTGCGGCCGCGGTAGCGGATCTCGAGCGTTTCGCGGTTGTAGCGCTTGCCATGGCAGACGTCGCAGGGCACGTACATGTCGGGCAGGAAGTGCATCTCGACCTTGACCACGCCATCGCCCTGGCAGGCTTCGCAGCGACCGCCCTTGACGTTGAAGCTGAACCGGCCGGGATCGTAGCCGCGCGTGCGCGCTTCCGGCACGCCGGCGAAGAGCTCGCGGATCGGCGTGAACAGGCCCGTATAAGTGGCCGGGTTGCTGCGCGGCGTGCGGCCGATGGGGCTCTGGTCCACGCTGATGATCTTGTCGAAATGCTCCAGGCCCTGCATCGACACGTAAGGCGCGGGCTCGCTTTGCGCGTGATGGAGCTGGCGCGACACGGCCACCGCCAGCGTGTCGTTGATGAGCGTGGATTTGCCCGAACCGGACACGCCCGTCACGCAGACCAGGCGGCCCGCGGGCACGCGTAGCTCCACGTCCTTCAGGTTGTTGCCGCTGGCGCCGGTGAGCGTCAGCCAGGGCAGTTCGTCATCGACCGGCCGGCGCTTCGGGATGGCGATGGCGCGGGCGCCGCTCAGGTACTGGCCCGTCAGCGAATTGGGATCGCGCTGCACGGTCTCGGGGTCGCCCTGGGCGACGACCTCGCCGCCGTGTTCGCCGGCGCCGGGGCCCATGTCCACCACCCAGTCGGCCATGCGGATCATGTCTTCGTCGTGCTCGACGACGATGACGCTGTTGCCGAGGTCGCGCAGATGCTGCAGGGTGCCGATCAGGCGGTCGTTGTCGCGCTGGTGCAGGCCGATGGAGGGCTCGTCCAGCACGTACATCACGCCAGTCAGGCCCGAGCCGATCTGGCTGGCCAGCCGGATGCGCTGCGCCTCGCCGCCGGAGATCGTGTCCGCGCTGCGGTCCAGCGACAGGTAGTTCAGGCCGACGTTATTCAGGAAGCTCAGGCGCGCCTCGATCTCGCGCACGATGCGTTGCGCGATCTCCTGCTTGGCGCCGGTCAGGCTCAGGTTGCGGAACCAGTCCAGGCAGCTCGACAACGGCATGGCCTCGACTTCGTAGATGGCCTGGCCGTGGCGCTCGCCGCCGCGCGGGTCATGGCCGATCAGCACGTTGCGCGCTTCGGGACGCAGGCGCGAGCCGGCGCAGTCCGGGCAGGTCTTGATGTTGCGGTATTTGCCCAGTTCTTCGCGCACGGTCGCCGAGTCCGTTTCGCGCCAGCGGCGCTCCAGGTTCGGGATCACGCCTTCGAAGGTGTGGCGCTTGACCGTGCTGCGGCCTTTTTCGTTCAGGTAGAGGAACGAAATCTCTTCATCGCCGGAACCGTACAGCACCTTGTCGCGCAGCGCTTCGGGCAGGTCCTCGAAGGGCGCCTCGATGTCGAATTCGTAGTGGGCCGCAAGACTGGTCAGCAGCGAGTGCGTGAACGCGTTGCGACGGTCCCATCCGCGGATCGCGCCGGCCGCCAGACTCAGTTCCGGAAAGGCGACGACTCGCTTGGGATCGAAGAAGCCGACCTGGCCGATGCCGTCGCAACTGGGGCAGGCGCCCATGGGATTGTTGAAGCTGAACAGGCGCGGCTCCAGCTCGGGCAGGCTGTGGCTGCACACCGGGCAGGCATAGCGGCTGGAGAAGACCTGTTCGCGTTCGCTGTCCATGTCCAGCGCCAGCGCGCGGCCTTCGGCAAGCTGTAGCGCGGTCTCGAAGCTTTCGGCCAGGCGCTGCTTGCCTTCGGGCCGGATGCGCAGACGGTCGATCACGACGTCGATGTCGTGCTTTTCGGTCTTCTTGAGCGGCGCCATGCCGTCGATTTCCATCATCTGGCCATCGACGCGCAGGCGCACGTAGCCTTGCGCCTGCAGGCTGGCGCATTCGTCCTCGAAGCTGCCTTTCTTGCCGCGCGCGATGGGGGCGAGCACCGCCAGCCGCGTCTCGGGCGTCCAGCCCAGCACCGCGTCCACCATCTGGCTGACGCTCTGGGCCTGCAGCGGCAGGCCGTGGTCGGGGCAATAGGGCGTGCCGACGCGGGCGTACAGCAGGCGCAGGTAGTCGTGGATTTCGGTGATGGTGCCGACGGTGGAGCGCGGGTTGTGCCCCGCGGCCTTCTGCTCGATCGAGATGGCCGGGGACAGGCCTTCGATGAGATCCACGTCCGGTTTGTCCATCAGTTGCAGGAACTGGCGGGCGTAGGCGGAAAGGCTTTCCACGTAGCGCCGCTGGCCCTCCGCATACAGCGTGTCGAACGCCAGCGAGGATTTGCCCGACCCGGACAGGCCCGTGACGACCACCAGCTTGTGGCGCGGCAGGTCCAGGGAGACGTTCTTGAGATTGTGGGTGCGGGCACCCCGGATGCGTATGGTCACGTCGGTATTGGTTAACGTCCAGTTGCGTCGTCGATGGCGCCTTTGAGCCCGTGCGCCTTTTGGGCGGATTTCAGCGGATTCAAAGGCCAACTTGGTACTATAGCGCGCCGAATCCTCTGGCGTTCAAGGTCGTCCGCATGGTTGGACTGGGCCGAGGCCGGCGCCGCACCGCAAGAATCAGACCGTGAGCGTATGACATGAGACGCATGCGCGCCGCCCTAGTCATTGTTGAAATTTCCGCATGCCGGCAGATAAAAAACTGAAATTGACCCCTTCCGAGCGCCGCGCCAGCGTGGCCCTGGCCGGCCTGTTCGCCGCGCGGATGCTGGGACTGTTCCTGTTGCTGCCCGTGTTCGCCGTTGCCGCAAGCGGCATGCCGGGCGGCGATGATCCGGCCCGGGTCGGCCTGGCGCTGGGCATGTACGGCCTGACCCAGGCCTTCATGCAGATTCCCTTCGGCCTTGCTTCCGACCGCTGGGGGCGCCGCCCCGTCGTGCTGTTCGGCCTGCTGCTCTTCGTGGCGGGCAGCATCGTCTGTGCGCAGGCCACGGACGTCTTCTGGATCACGATAGGCCGCGCCATCCAGGGCGCCGGCGCCATATCGGCCGCCGTCACCGCCTGGCTGGCCGACGCCACCCGCGACGAGGTGCGCACGCGCGCGATGGCCATGGTGGGCGCGTCGATCGGCCTGTCTTTCGCCGTATCGCTGGTGCTCTCGCCCGTGCTGGTGGGGTGGTGGGGGCTGTCGGGCCTGTTCTGGACCATCGCCTGCCTGGGCGTCATCTGCCTGGCCGTGGCGCGCTGGGTGGTGCCGGTGGTGCCCCGCACGCAGGCCCGCACCATGCAGGCCGCCAAACCGCGCGAAGTCCTGACCCATCGCGACCTGCTGCGCCTGAATTTCGGTGTCTTCGTGCTGCACCTGATCCAGGTGTCGCTGTTCGTCGTGGTGCCCGCGCTGCTGGCGAAAGTGGGCGGGCTGGACGCGCGCGACCTGTGGAAGGTCTACCTGCCGGTCATCCTGGTGTCCTTCGTGCTGATGGTGCCCGTGGTGTTTGTCGCGGAAAAGCGCCGGGCGCATCGCGGCGCCTTGCGCGCGTCGGTAGCCGGCCTGGTGCTGGTATGCGCGCTGCTGCCGGCGGCCAGCCACGGTTTTTACTCACTGGCCGTGGCGCTGACGGGCTTTTTCGTGGCCTTCAACGTGCTGGAGGCCCTGCAGCCCTCGTTGGTCTCGCGCGTGGCGCCGCAGGCCTACAAGGGGCTGGCGCTGGGCTTCTACAACACCGCGCAGGCCGCGGGCCTGTTCACGGGCGGCGCCCTGGGCGGTTGGCTGGCGGCGAACTCGGGTTCCAGCGCGGTGTTCGTCGCCGCGGCGGTCCTGTCGGCGATCTGGCTGGCGGTCACCTGGGCGCTGCGGCCGCTGGCCTGATGGTTGGGGCTTTCCCGCGGTACGGGGAAAGTCGCCGATCTGGCCGCGAACGGCGTCCAACAGCGGCGAATTCGTTTGCCAGGGGTGAGCGTTTTGTCACGGATCCCGTTTGGCGCGGGGCGCGCTTTCGTCGATAATACGGATCAACACGGGCTTCACCTGGCATCGCCGGTCATCGCTATGATGACCGGCGAGTTTCATGAAGCCGTCTTCAACATCGCTTTTTATGTTGTTGCCGGCGCGCTCGCGGCAACGCACAGGCGCAGGCTGTCAACAACAGAGGGACATCGGCATGGCATCGGTTAACAAAGTCATACTCGTGGGCAATCTGGGTCGCGACCCGGAAGTCCGCTACAGCCCCGACGGGGCGGCAATCTGCAATATGTCGATCGCCACGACCTCCTCCTGGAAGGACAAGGCCAGCGGCGAGAAGCGCGAAGAGACCGAATGGCACCGCGTCGTCATGTACAACCGCCTGGCGGAAATCGCCGGCGAATACCTGAAGAAGGGCCGCTCGGTCTACATCGAAGGCCGTCTCAAGACGCGCAAGTGGCAAGACAAGGACACCGGCGCTGACCGCTACAGCACCGAAATCGTCGCCGACCAGATGCAGATGCTGGGCGGCCGCGAAGACGGCGGCGGCGGTGGCGGCGGCAGCTACGGCGGTGGCGGCTACGACGACGCGCCGCGCCAGCAGCGCGCCGCCCCGGCGCAGCGCCCGGCGCCCCAGCAGCGTCCGGCACCCGCGGCGGCCCCGGCCAGCAGCGGCGCCAACCTGGCGGATATGGACGACGACATTCCGTTCTAACCGTCTAATCGTCTCACCGTCCTGCCTTCGCGCCGCGAAGCAGGGCATGCGACCCCCGGCTTTCCTCCTGGAAATACCGGGGGTTTTCATTTGGCGGTTCGGATCGTGCCGGGGGCGGTTCGGCGCTCCCGGGTTTCTTACGGCCCCGGCCTGCCCGCCGCGGCGCCCGTTGCGCCCGGCTGGAACGCCTCGACCAGAAAATCGATGAACGCGCGCGTCCTCGCCGTCTGGTTGCGGCGTTGCGGGTAGTAGACGAAGAGGTCGGCCGAGGGCAGCGTGAAGTCCGGCAGCACCACCCGCAGCCTGCCGCTTTCCAGATACTTGGCCAGATCCCATTCCGACCGGATGAGGATGCCGTGTCCATCCAGCGCCCAGCCCAGCACGATGTCGCCGTCGTTGCTGGACAGGCCGCCTTCCACTTTCACCACCTCGACGCGGCCCTTGTGCGTGAAGCGCCAGACGCCGTGCGCCTCGTCGTTCTGCCGGTGGAGGATGCAGTGGTGATGCGCCAGGTCGGCCAAGGCGGCGGGCGTGCCGTGGGTTTGCAGATAGCGCGGCGAGGCGCACAGGAAGCGGCGGTTGGTCATGATGCGCCGGGCGGCGAGTCGTTTGTCGGGCAGCGTTCCGAAGCGGATGGCCAGGTCGAAGCCGCCTTCCACCAGGTCGACGGGCCTGTCCGTCACGTCCAGCTCGACCTGGACCTGCGGAAAGCGTTTCGCGAACTCGGACACCAGCGGCGCGATGGTCGTGCGGCCGAAGCCCAGCGTGGCATTGACGCGGATGAGGCCGCGCGGTTGGGCGCTGCTGCGGGATACCACGTCTTCCATTTCGCGCAGGTCGGCCAGGATCCGCGTGGCGTAGGCGAGGTAGGTCTCGCCTTCGTTGGTCAGGCTGATGCTGCGCGTGGTCCGGTTGACCAGCCGCACGCCCAGGCGCTTTTCCATCTGCGCCAGGCGCTTGGTGGCCGCAGGCGGCGTCAGGTCCAACTGCCGCGCCGCGGCCGACAGACTGCCCTGCCGGGCGATCAGCACGAAGAACTGCAGCTCGGAGGCCAGGTCGGCTTTCACTGAAAGTTAATAATCAAATGAATGTGAGTGAATTCTAGGCCAGGCTGGCGCCTCTAACCTATCGATTCCCCCGGCCGCCCCTGACGGAGGCCAGCCCTGAGAATCGGAGACAAGCCATGAGAATCGTCGACATCCGCGAGCAGACCCTGCCCATCAGTTCGCCCATCCGCAACGCCTATATCGACTTCAGCAAGATGACGCTGAGCCTGGTGGCCGTGATCACCGACGTGATCCGCGACGGCAAGCCGGTGGTCGGCTACGGCTTCAATTCGAACGGCCGCTACGGGCAGGGCAAGCTGATGCGCGAGCGGTTCATTCCGCGCGTGCTGGAGGCAGACCCGGATTCGCTGGTCGACGCCACCGGACGCAACCTGGATCCGCACAAGGTCTGGGACGCCATGTTCAAGAACGAGAAGCCCGGCGGCCATGGCGAGCGTTCGGTCGCGATCGGCACCATCGACATGGCGGTGTGGGACGCGGTCGCGAAGATCGAGGGCAAGCCGCTGTTCCAGTTGCTGGCCGAGCGCTACGGCAATGGCCAGCCGGATCGCCGGGTGTTTGTGTACGCCGCGGGCGGGTATTACCACCCGGGGCAGGACCACGCCAAGCTCAAGGACGAGATGCGCAGCTACCTTGATCGCGGCTATACGGTGGTGAAAAAGAAGATCGGCGGCGCATCGCTGGACGAGGACCTGCGCCGCATCGATTCGGTACTGAGCGTGTTGCAGGATGGCCAGAAACTGGCCGTCGACGCGAATGGCCGCTTCGATCTGGACACCGCCATCGCCTACGCCAAGGCGCTGTCGCAGTACGACCTCTTCTGGTATGAAGAGGCGGGCGATCCGCTGGATTTCGAGCTGCAGGCGACGCTGCGCAATTACTACGACAAGCCGATGGCCACGGGCGAGAACCTGTTCTCGATGCAGGACGCGCGCAACCTGATCCGCTATGGCGGCATGCGCCCCGACCGCGATTACCTCCAGTTCGACTGCGCGCTCAGCTATGGCCTGGTGGAGTACCTGCGCACGCTGGCGATGCTGCGCCAGCATGGCTGGTCGGCCAGCCGGTGCGTGCCGCATGGCGGGCACCAGATGTCGCTGAACATCGCGGCGGGCCTGGGCCTGGGCGGCAACGAGAGCTACCCCGACCTGTTCCAGCCGTTCGGCGGCTTCCCGGATGGCGTCAAGGTGGAAGGCGGCTACGTGACGATGCCCGATCTGCCGGGCATCGGCTTCGAGGGCAAGGCGGATCTCTATGCCGTCATGCGGGAGCTCTCGTCGTGAGTCCGGGCCCGGGAATCACCAGCGATACCGCAAGGTCGCCATGACCGTGCGTTCCGCGCCCCAGTAGCAGCTCACGGCCGTACCCAGGCAGTTGGCGACGTAGCGTTTGTCGAACAGATTGGAGACGTTCAAGGCCACCTGCGCGCCAGCGAGTGCAGGGCTGGCGCGGCCCAGGTCGTAGCGGATGGCGGCGTCGACCAGGGTGACGGCCGGAATGGCGTAGTTGTTGTTCAGATCGCCGTAAAAGCCGCCCCGGTACGTCACGCCCGCGCCCAGGCCGACCCCCTGCAACGGACCGTCGCGCAGGGTGTAGTCGGCCCATAGCGCCGCCTGGTGGCGCGGCACGAAGTTCAGTTGATTGCCGCGTTGCGCGGCAACGTTGCTCTGGGTGATCTCGCTATCGCTGAGCGCATAGGACAGGGTCAGGTCCAGGCCGTTGTCGAAGCTGGCCTTGCCTTCCAGTTCGATGCCTTGCACCTGCACCTGGCCGGTCTGCACGACAAAGCTGGTGTTGACCGGGTCCGGCGTGCTGACGTTGTTCTGGTTGATCTGAAACGCCGACAGCGTCACGAAGCTGGCGTAGCCGTTGGGCTGGAATTTCACGCCGACCTCATATTGTTCGCCGGTCGTGGGCTTGAGGGGCGAGCCGTCGCGCATGACGCCCGTCACGGGCTGGAACGATGTGGAGTAGCTCAGGTAGGGCGCCAGGCCGTTATCAAAGCGATACGTGACGCCGAGACGGCCGGTGAAACGGTTGGCATCGGCATCCCGGGAGGACCAGTTCCATTGGCCGGCGCTGCCGCGCGCGCCGGTGTCGGTCGTGCCGTCGGTCCAGTCGTAGCGGCCAGCGAGCGTAAGCAGCAGCCGGTCGAGTTCGATCTGGTCTTGCGCGTAGACGCCGATCTGGCTGCGTGTCATGTTGATCTTGGTGGCCGTGGGCGGGCGCGTTACCGACGCTCCGTACACGGGGTCGAAGACGTCGAACAGCGGATAGGCCGGGGGCATCATCAGGCCCAGGCTGCTTTCGTTGTAGCGCGATTTTTCCCGCAGATAATCCAGGCCCATCGTGAGGTCGTGGCGCGTCGGGCCGGCCGTGAATTTGGCATTCACCTGGTTGTCGATCTGGAACGCATGCGACGTCTCGGGGAAGGCCCAGGCGTAGCGGATGGCCTGCGTCTCCGACACCATGGCGCCGATCTGCACCCGGCGCGTGTTGGTGTCGACGTTGGTGTAGCGCGCGCTTTGCCGCAGGCTCCATGTGTCGTTCACGCGGTGGTCCAGCGTATAGCCGACCATGGTCTGTTCATTGGTGAAGATGTCGTAGCCCGGTTCGCCGACGAAGCGGTCGCGGGGAATGTAGCCGGCGCTGCTTTTCTCCAGTGTCCCGATGACCGGCAGCACGGGCGCGCCGCCGCCGCCGTGGCTGGTGATCTTCTGGTATTGCGCACTGATGTTCAGGCTGGTGTCGGACGATGGGCGCCAGGTGAAGCTGGGGGCGATGAACTGGCGGTCGTCGTCGACGTGCTGGTACTGCGTGTCGCTGTCGCGCAATGTGCCGGTCAGGCGGTACAGGAACTGGCCCGCCTCGTCGGCCGGGCCCGAGAAATCGAACGACCCTTGATACCGGTTGAAGCTGCCGGCCTGCAGGACCACTTCATTGAACGGTTCGGCGGTGGGGCGTTTGCTGGTCATGTTCACCAGGCCGCCCGGAGCGCTTTGGCCATACAGGCCGGACGAAGGCCCCTTCAGGATCTCGATCCGTTCCAGTCCATAGGTGTCGATGCGCGGCTGGGCATAGCCGCGTGCGCCGAAGGGCAGCAGCAGGCCGTCCAGATAGCGCGACGGGGTGAACCCGCGGATCGTCAGCCAGTCGTAGCGCACGTCGTTGTCGCCGTACTGGGCGAAAACCCCTGGCGTGTAGCGGACGGCCTGCGCAAGGGAAGTAACGCCGCGCTGGTCCATTTCCGTCCGGGTGATGACATTGATGGTCTGGGGTGTATCGATCAATGCGGCATCCGACTTGGTGCCGGATCGGCTGCGCGTGGCGACGTAATCGCCGCCGGACGTCGGCGAGGCGTCGGTCGTGCCCTGCACCAGGACCGGGGCCAGCGTGGAGACGCCCACCGAGGCAGAGGGAGCCGTTTGCGCGGCAACCGGCGCGGACGCGACCAGGGCTGCGAGCAATGCCAACGGGGGCGGCTTGACGGTAAAGGACACGTTGATACCTCTTGATCAATTTATAATTAACAAGAATCATTCCTGCGCGACGGCATGATTCCAGAAGAGCCGCCGCGTGTCTGACGATTTCCCGGCGCCGATTGACGGTTTTGCTGCACTTGGCGCGAAGCGCCTGTAATCCATGCCCGCCCGCGTCCCTGCGTCCTTGCCCGTTCTGCCTCTGCTCGATCCGTACACCGCGCCTGCCAAGCCCCACGAGTGGTGGCGCGGCACACTCCCGACGGTGCCTCAGACCGACGACTGGGAAAACGTCATCCAGTGCGTGCATCGCGTCGAGGAAGGCGTCAGCGTCGTGGTGCTGGATGGCTGCCCCTCGGGGGCGCTGACCCTGCCGGCGCCCGGCGCGCCGGTGTTCGGCATGCAGGTGTGGTTGGAGGGCGGCGCGATCCTGGCGCTGGACGGGGGCAAGCCGTTGAACCTGTCGGGCGGCGCGGCCTTGCTGTTCAACCACGAGCAGGCGGTGGGCTGGACCACGCATCTGTTTGCGAAGCAGCGGGTGCGAATGGTGGATATCCGCTTTACTCCAGACGCGTTGGCGCGGGCGGGCGATACGGCGCCCATCGCCCTGTTGCGGCAGCGGTTTTCCCACGATGTGAGTGTGCCGGCGCACGGTTCGCTGGTGGCCACGCTGGACGCGCCCGCCAGCCTGCTGGCGTTGGCTGGCGCAGTCTCCCGCGATGCGCCGTCGGCGCCCGAAGCACGTCGGCTCTGGTATCGCGCCAAGTCATTGGAAATGCTGGCGGCCTTCGTGCAACTGCTGTCCGTGCCCGAATTGCCGAAGAGCCTGGCCGGGCTGGAACATCGGCGGTTGCATGAAGCTTGTCTGCTGTTGCGCGAACGCTGTACGGAGCAATGGCCGCCTGGCCGCTTGGCGCGGATGGTGGGGTTGTCGGAAAAGCGCCTGCAGCAATTGATGCGGGAAACCGTGGGCCGATCGGTGCACGCGTACCTGAGCGACGTGCGGCTGGCGAGAGCCGCCGAATTGCTGCGCGGCGGCATGAGCGTGACGCAGGCGGCCGGGGATCTGGGGTATTCGAGCCTCAGCCATTTCAGCAAGATCTTCAAGGCGCGGTACGGCGCTTCTCCGCGGTCGTGGTGAGGGGACGGCACGGTCCGATACGTGGCATTTCCGAGTCAGACATAAATTGTTTCACTTTACTGGCTTGTGCTGTCTATCTAGTAGTAGGTAAGATTCATCCATCGACGCAGCGCACCCAACCAAAACCGCCCGGCGCCGAAACCAGAAATACAGTAGGACCGCTTTTTTATTTCCCTTTTGATCTACCTACAAGTAGATAGCTAACTGAAACGCACACTGCAACTTTCAACTCGGAGATTGACCATGAAGACCCTCGTATCCGCCCTGATTCTTTCCGCTTCCTTCATCGGCGCCGCCCAAGCCGGCGAACTGGACTATCCGCCCGCCCTGGACACGCACAGCACGGTCACCCGCGCCCAAGTGCAGCAGGAACTGGCTGAAGCCCGCGCCAACGGCGAACTGGTGTTCGGCGAAGAAGGCTACGCCGCCGCCCCGATCGCTCAGGCTGGCGACAAGACCCGCGCCCAGATCAAGCAAGAACTGGCCGCCGCGCGCGCCCAGGGCCTGACCGAAGGTGGCGAACTGGACTACCCGCCCGTCCAAGGCTGATTTTTTTCGACCTCTTATCTATCTATATATAGATAGCTTTAATCCGACCACGACGCATCACCCCTCACTTTCTGGAGAATCCTCATGAAGACCCTCGTTTCCGCCCTGATCCTTTCCGCTTCCTTCATCGGCGCCGCCCAGGCTGGCGAGCTGGACTATCCGCCCGCCCTGAACACCCAAAGCACGGTCACCCGCGCCCAGGTGCAGCAGGAACTGGCTGAGGCCCGCGCCAACGGCGAACTGGTGTCCGGCGAAGAAGGTTATGCCGCGACCGCATTTGCCTACGCCGGCGACAAGACCCGTGCCCAGGTCAAGCAGGAACTGGCCGCTGCCCGCGCCCAAGGCCTGACCGACGCCGGCGAACTGGACTACCCGCCCGTGCAAGGCTGAGCCAGATGGCAAGCGATGCGGACCCCGGGGGCGGGCTCGATCCCGGCCGGGGTCCGCAGGCAGTGTCGGGCGCCTTGAGCGGCCTTTTCGGCCAGGCCGATAAGGGACCGTCCCAATGACGAACCGATCTATTAGTAGGTAATATGCAGCCATGGATACCCCGACTTCCAACACCACTCGCGAACTGCTTCTGGCCCACGCCGAGAAGCTGATCCGCATGCGCGGATGCAACGGCTTCAGCTACCGCGACCTGGCTGAACATGTGGGCGTCAAGACGTCCAGCATCCACTACTATTTTCCCGGCAAGGACGACCTGCTGTATGAAGCGGTCGAGGCCTACAGCACGCGCGCGCTCGGCGCGGTGCGCGCCATCGATACGTCATTGCCGGCGCAGGCGCAGCTTGATAAATATCTGTCGATGATGGAATCGGCCGCGTGCGGTTCCGGTGAACTCTGTCTGGGCGGCATGCTGGCTGCCGACGTGATGAGCCTGTCCGAACGGGTGCGCGGCGCGCTGCAGGGGTTCTTTCGCGCGCACGAAGCCTGGCTGGCCCGCGTATTGGCCGAAGGCGCCGCGCAAGGCACCTTGAAGTTTTCTGGCACGCCCGACGCTGCGGGGCGGGCCGTGTTCGCGACGATCCAGGGCTGCCTGCTGGTGTCGCGCCTGTTCCAGCAGCCGCCCGCGTTGTGCGAGGCGATCGGCGCGCTTTACGTCGAATGCGACGGCAAGGCCGGGCACGAGGCCTGAGCGCCAACCGCTGCATTTCGCACGCTCCCTCACGGCCGCCTTGCCCACGCAGGCGGCCGTTGTCATTGGGCGCGCGCCGCGCGGGACGGCATTACGCCAGCGCGCGCGCCATGTCGGTGCTGGCGCGCTCCTGCACGCCCAGGTCCCGCATGCGTTGCAGGAAGGTTGCCTGCGCCTGGGCAAAGCCCGCGACGGGACTCATGCAGTCGGTCAGCAACACGATGCGCGACAGGTTGCCGCCGGGCAGGTGCTCGGCCAGGTGCTCGACCGTGGCCTTGACGCAGTGGCTGCCCGCTTCCCCCGCCACCAGGATCAGGTCGGCGCGGTCCAGCGAATCGAGCAGGCCGCGATTGAGCTGGCTGCGCGGGTCGTCGGCGTCGGGCACTTCGGCCATGAGCGCGCTGTAGTGTTCGGTCCAGGGATTGGCGCCCTTGGGCACCTTGCGCACGATGAACTGGCGCGCTTCTTCCCAGCGGCCGTAGGCGGCGCGCACGTCGGCATGCACGTTGTGCCCCCATGTGCCGATCTCGCAGTGGACCGGCCACGCCATCAGCGTGTAGCGCCCGCGGGCCTCGAGTTCGTCCAGGTACGCAAGCGTGCGCGGCAGATCGTCGTCGTGGCGCGGCACGAATTCGCCGGCGCGCAATTGGGCGGCCGTGATGGGGGTAAACGGCGCGACCGGGTCGCCATTGCCCGCGCGCCAGAAGGTCGGGTGCGCGATGTCCAGCCGATGGTGCGAATCCAGCGTGACCGTGATCGAGGTGAGCACGTGCGCCGTCGCATCGATAAAGCGCGCCAGCCGTTGCATGTCGGCGTGCGCGCCCGCGACCGGAAGCGCGGGCCGGTGGGCAAGGCCGGTGAGCGGATCCGCGGGCAGATACGTTTCGGGCAGGTCGCAGAAATCGTTCTGCGGGTCGACGATCAGCAGGTGTATGGAGCGCGGCATGGCATGACGGGAGGGTGAAGACCGGACTATAGAACGAGATCCCCGACCTTAGTGCACTTGGAACAGTTCGTCAGAACTGCAGGTCAGAACTGCAGGTCAGCACATCAGGTCAGAACAGCACGAGATGCTCTGCGCGGTCGGGAAGCTGGCGCAGCAGCGAGCGCCAGCGGCGCCAGAGGACGGCGGAAACGCCGATTGCGCCCAGGGGAATAAGAATCCACATGCCTTGCTCCTGTCAAGATTCGCACGATCGTGCGAAATTAGGGGAAAGAAAGGCCGGCGACCTGCCGGCACCGGCGGGGACCAGGGGCTACTCGATGGTCTTGAAGCTGCGATACGTGGAAATCAGCCGCTCGTAGGCGGCCTTGACGCGCTCCGGCGCCTTGGGGTCCCGCAGGAAGCGGGCGTCATGCATCAATCCGATCATCAGGCTGTAGATCTCGAATACGAGCTGCTGCGGATCCGTGTCCGGACGCAGATGCCCGGCCTCCAGCGCCTGGTCCACAGTGCGCACCATCGCCGCGCGCCAGCGCCTCAGGTTGTGTTCCAGCACCGAGCGCAGCGGGGAGTCGACGTCGTCGTACTCGAAGGCGCCGGCGACATAGATGCAGCCCGTCAGCGTTTCGACGTTGCTGGCGCGTTCGATCCACAGCGACACCAGGGCATTGAGGCGAGGCAGGCCGCGCGGATAGGCCATGGCGGGCGTGAAGACCGCCGCGACGAAACGCCGGTCGTATTCGTCCAGCACCGCCTGTTGCAAGGCTTCCAGGGAGCCGACGCGGGAGAATACGCCGCTCTTGCTGATGCCCAGCCGCTTGGCGACCTGGCCCAGCGAAAGGCTTTCCATGCCTTGCGCGGCCGCCATGTCCAGGGCCGTGTCCACGATGGCCGCGAAGGTCAGTTCGCTTTTTTCGGTTTTCGCTGTCATGCGGCGAATTTAGCACGACCGTGCGAAAACGACCGGGTTTTTAAATCGGGCCGCAACATCGGGCCAAAGAAAAAGCCGGACAGCATCGCTGTCCGGCTTGGCAGATCCCAATACGGGAGGGAAATCAGGCGCGCGCGGCCTTGTATTCCAGGCGGTACTTGTGCAGGAGGGGCTCGGTGTAGCCGTTGGGCTGCGTCAGCCCTTCAAAGACCAGCGCGCATGCGGCCTTGAATGCCAGCGACGTATCGAAGTTGCCCGCCATCGGCTGGTAGAGCGGGTCGCCCGCGTTCTGGCCGTCCACCACCTTGGCCATGCGCTGGAAGGTTTCCATGACCTGGTCGCGGTGGGTGATGCCGTGGCGCAGCCAGTTGGCGATGTGCTGGCTGGAAATCCGCAGCGTGGCGCGGTCTTCCATCAGTCCCACGTTGTGGATGTCGGGCACCTTGGAGCAGCCCACGCCCTGGTCGATCCAGCGCACCACGTAGCCCAGGATGCCTTGCGCGTTGTTGTCCAGCTCTTGCTGGATGTCGGCGGCCGACCACTTGGAGGGATCGCCGACCGGGACCGAGAGCAGGCCCTCCAGGAGTTCGTCGCGCACGCTGTCCAGCCGGGTGCGTTCAAGTTCCTGCTGGACCGCCTGCACGTCGATCTGGTGGTAATGCAGCGCGTGCAGCGTGGCGGCCGTGGGCGACGGCACCCAGGCGGTGTTGGCGCCGGCCTTGGGATGCGCGATCTTCTGCTCGAGCATCGCCGCCATCAGGTCGGGCATGGCCCACATGCCCTTGCCGATCTGAGCGCGGCCGCGCAGGCCCGAGTCCAGGCCCACCAGCACGTTGTTGCGTTCGTAGGCGGCGATCCAGGCGCTGGACTTCATGTCGCCCTTGCGCAGCATGGGGCCGGCTTCCATGCCCGAGTGCATTTCGTCGCCGGTGCGGTCCAGAAAGCCCGTGTTGATGAAGGCCACGCGCGACGCCGCGGCCTGGATGCAGGCCTTGAGGTTGACGCTGGTGCGGCGCTCTTCGTCCATGATGCCCATTTTCAGGGTGTGGCGCGGCACCTTGATCAGGTCCTCGACGCGGTCGAAGAGTTCGTTGGCGAACGCGGCCTCGGCGGGGCCGTGCATCTTGGGCTTCACGATGTACACGGAACCCGTGCGGGAATTGAGCTTGTTGTGGCGGTCATGCAGCGCGGCCAGGCTGGTGACGACGGCGTCCAGGATGCCTTCGGGAATCTCCTGGCCGTCGCGGTCCAGCACGGCCGGGTTGGTCATCAGGTGTCCCACGTTGCGCACGAACATGAGCGAGCGGCCATGCAGCTTCAGGGGCGAGCCGTCCGGACGGGTGTAGCGGCGGTCGGCGTTGAGCTTGCGGGTGAAGGTCTTGCCGCCCTTGGTGACTTCTTCGGTGAGGTCGCCCTTCATCAGGCCGAGCCAGTTGCGGTAGATCTGCACCTTGTCGTCGGCGTCGACGGCGGCGACGGAGTCTTCGCAGTCCATGATGGTGGTGAGCGCGGCTTCGACCACCACGTCCTTCACGCCCGCCGCGTCCGTGCTGCCGATGGGGCTGGCCGGGTCGATCTGGATTTCGAAGTGCAGGCCGTTGTTCTTGAGGAGGATTGCCGTGGGGGCGGAGGCGTCGCCCTGGTAGCCGACGAACTGCGCGCCGGACTTCAGGCTGGTGGCGCCGCTGGCGAGCGCCACGCGCAACTGGCCGTCTTCGACGGTGTAGCCGCGGGCATCGGCGTGCGAGCCCTGCGCCAGCGGCGCGGCGGTGTCCAGGAAGCTGCGCGCGCGGGCGATGACGGCTGCGCCGCGTTCGGGGTTGTAGCCCTTGCCGGTGTCGCCGGGCGTGGCCGGAATGGCATCGGTGCCGTAGAGGGCGTCATACAGGCTGCCCCAGCGCGCATTGGCGGCGTTCAGCGCGTAGCGCGGATTGGACATCGGCACGACGAGCTGCGGGCCCGCCTGCTGCGAGATCTCGGTATCGACGTTGTCGGTGGTGGCGCGGACGGACTCGGGCTGCGGCAGCAGGTAGCCGATGCCCTCCAGGAACTTGCGATAGGCGGCGGCGTCCGTGATGGGACCGGGATGGGCGCGGTGCCAGGCGTCGAGCTCGGCCTGCAGCCGGTCGCGTTCGGCGAGCAGGGCGCGGTTCTTCGGCGCCAGATCGTGCACCAGGGCGGCGAAGCCTTGCCAGAAGCCGTCGGCATCCAGGCCGGTGCCGGGCAGGGCTTCCTGTTCGATGAATTGACTGAGATCGGCCGCCACTTGCAGGCCGTGGTGCTGGGTGCGTTGAGTCATGCGGGTCTCTGGCGATGAATAGGGATGGCCGGCGCGGCGCGCCGGTCCAGGCGTGCTGACATCATCGTTCGCGTGCGCGTCGATGTCCATACGAAAACCCGCTGGTCATACCAGTTTATTCGCCCGCTGCCGGGCAAAGGTCCGATTTTTATGGTTTGATATCAGCCACTTACAGAGGCATGGCCACGTCCCGCGAGCGCGGGCCCCGCATGGTCATACCACTGGTCCGGAGATCGCATGCACGCGGAAACTGAAGAAAGGCCCCGCCAGGTGGCGGATGAAGTGGCTGAACGCATCGAGCGCCTGATTCTGGACGGCGTGCTCAAGGCCGGCCAGGCCCTGCCGTCCGAACGGCGCCTGACAGAAAAGCTGGGTGTTTCGCGCACGGCGCTGCGCGAGGGCCTGAAGCTGCTGCGCGCGCGCGAGATCATCCATACGGCGCAGGGCAAGGGTTCGTTCGTGGCGCGCATCTCGAAGGTCGATGCGGGGCCGTTGATGCACCTGTTCAATTCGCAGCCGCGAACCCTGTACGACCTGCTGGAAGTGCGGTCGCTGCTCGAGGCCGAATCGGCGCGGCTGGCGGCCATCCGCGGCACGGAAGCGGACTTCATCATGATCCGGCGCCGCTATGACGAGATGGTGTCGGCGCAGGGCGCGGCCACCGACACCGCCACGCACGCGCATCTGGACCATGCCTTCCACCTGGCCATCTGCGAAGCCTCGCACAATCCGGTTCTGGTGCACACGCTGCAATCGCTGACCGACCTGCTGCTGGGCTCGGTGTTTGCCTGCGTGAACAACCTGTACCACCGCGAACCCGAAAAGCGGCAGATCGACCGCCAGCACACGCGGCTTTTCAACGCGGTGATCGGACGCCAGCCCGAGCAGGCGCGCAAGGCCGCGGCCGATCACGTGGACAGCGTGCGCCAGAGCCTGGCCGATATCGAACAGGAAGAGCAGCGCCTGGTGCGCGCGACGCTGCGGCTGGAAGGCTGGACGTAGCATCGCGCGGCGCGCAGCGCCTGGAAGCGGCCGGCGGCCAGCGGTCAGCGGTCGGCGACCGCGCAACCGGCCAGCGCCAGCGGCTTGCCCGCGTAGATGCGGCCAAAGCGGTTGCTCAACAGCGCGTCCAGGCCGATGGCTTCCTGGCCCACGAACCCCTGCTGCGGCAGCACGCCCATGGCCACCAGATCCAGCGCCGCGCAGATGCCCGCGGCGGTCGAGAGCTGGATGGCGCTGAGGCGATGGCCATCGACTTCCGCGCCGAACACGCGGATCGGGTAGGACTCTTCTTCCAGGCGGCCGCGGCGGTAGCCGGAGGCCGACGCCTGGATGACGATCACGTCCTGTTCGGTGGTGGGAATGGCCGACTCGAAGATGTCCTTGAGCAGATCGCGACGGTCGCGCAGCCGCAGGTCATTGAGGAGCAGCTTCATGATGCTGCAGTGGCCGGGATAGCGCACCGACTTGTAATCCACATTGCGCGCGCGGCCCAGCAGCGTCGCGGGCAGGGTGCCCAGGCCGCCGGAGGTGTTGAAGGCCTCGTATTCCACGCCGTCCAGCGCGAAGGTTTCGTAGCCTTCCAGGGCGGGGACGCTGGTGAGTTGGCCGTCGACGATGGCTTCGCAGGGGTTGCAGTATTCGTTGATCAGCCCTTCGGTGCTCCACGTCAGGTTGTAGCGCAAGCTGTTGGAGGGATAACGCGGCAGGGCGCCCACGCGCATGCGCAGGTCCAGCAGGGTGTCGAAACGGCGCGCCAGCGCGTTGCCGACGATGCCGATGAAGCCTGGCGCCAGGCCGCATTGAGGCATGAGCACCGTGCTGACGCCTGTGGCCAGCGCCTGGATGGCATGGGTGCTGGCCACGTCCTCGGTCAGGTCGAAATAATGCACGCCGGCCTTCGCGCATAGGCCCGCCACCGCAATGGCGCGGTGAAACGGCAGCGCATTGACCACGGCGTAGGCGCCTTCGATGCACCGCGCCACGCTGGCGTCGTCGCCGATCTGGCGCGTTTCGCATCCCAGCTCGGCCAGCACCGCGAGGCGCCCGGCGTCCTGATCGGCGACCAGGACGGTGTAATCGCCGCTGCGTTCCAGCATCAGGGCGATGGCAAAGCCGATCTTGCCGGCGCCCAGCAGGACGATGGATTTGGTGTGCGTGGACATGGTGCTGCTCCTGCAATGTGAGGGAGGGAAGTGGCCTCATCCTATGCGGGAGCGCTGTCGATTTGTAGCTGCAAAAGTGTCGTAATGGCCTAAGTTGCAGGCGTTATGACCAAATCGAACGTCGAAACGTCAATGACAAAGCCCTCCGGCTTGTGGCCGGAGGGCTTTGAGAGGCAAATCGCGCCCGAGCGGGCGGTGCGATCAGCTGCCCATTTGGGGCGGGTAGTCCATGTTGCCGAAGGTCACCAGGCCTTCCGCCTTGGCCTGGGCCAGTTGCGATTCGACCTGGGCGCGGGTCAGCGACGTGGCGGTTGCCGACGCGGCGACGGGCGGGTAGTCCAGGTTGCCGAAGGTGACTTGGCCAGCGTTCTTGGCCTGGGCCAGGTCAGCTTGGACTTGTTGCGAGGACAGGCTGGACTTCTGCACGATCGGGGCGGGGTAGCCTTCTTCGCCGAAGGTGTATTGGCCCGAGGCCTTGGCTTGTTGCAGTTCGGCCTGGACCTGGGCGCGGGTGGGGCCCTGGTCGGCTTCGGCGGCTTGGGCGCCAGCGGCCAGAACGGACATGGACAACATCAATGCGGTAGCAAGGGTTTTCATGGCAGACCTCCGATGTCTTGTGAGCTTGGGATCCGAGCCGCTGGCCTGATTGCCTGGGGCTCGCTTGCTGTGTCCCGATGAGAGGCATTCTGTGCCTAATTACCCCTGGGATAAACCCTTATTCTCAGAAAACATCTTTCCAAAATCATGGCTAATCGATTTGAATTAACCATGTTGGCACCATGGATGGCGATATTTCCACCGGGTGACAGGTCATGTTCCTGGCCGACGCGGGCCGGCCAGGCGGCGGCGCGTATCGCGCCTTTTCAGCGGTTCAGCTCGGCCAATGCGGCGTCGTAGTCGGCCTGGGCCTCTTGCAGCTTGCGCTGCGCCTTGTCGATCTTGTCCTGCTTGCCCTTGGCGCGCGCTTCCTTCAGTTCCTCCTGCCGCTCGGCGACGTCGGCTTGCTTTTCGCGCACCTCGGCTTCGCGCTGCGATTGCAGGCGGCTGTCGGTGCAGTTGGCCTTGGCTTCGGCCAGCGCCTTGCGCAGGCCCGCCTCGCGGCGCGAATTGTTCTGCGCCTGGGCGGCGGCGATGTCGTTTTCGATGTGGCAGAACTTGGCCGCGCAACCGCGCAGCGCGGCGCAGTCGGAGGCGGCCTGTGCGGGCAGCGCGCCAAGCAGGGCGCACGCGGCGGCGGCGGCAGTCAGGGATTTGATCGTTGCGGGCATGCGGTGTCTCCGTGACGGTGGGGCGGAAGCACCATCATCCCCCGAGCGCGGCAGGCCCGCAAATGCGCCTCAGCGGATCAGCGCGCCCGCCAGCGCGGCCACGACCAGGAGGGCGCCCAGCCACAGATTGGCGCGAAACAGCATGAAATTGCGGTCGGGGCGCTGGATGTCGAAGACCTTCAGTTGCCAGGCGAGGTGCGCGGCCACGGCCGCCATCCCCACCTGATAGGCCCACGACAAGCCCATGGCATGGCCACCCCAGGCCCACAGCAGCACGGTGCCCAGGTAGAACCCGCCGATCCACAGCTTGCCCTGGTCGCCAAACCGCATGGCGGTCGAGTGCAGGCCCAGGCTGCGGTCGTCGCGCACGTCCACGTAGGCGTAGATGCTGTCGTACCCCACCTGCCACAGCACCGCGCCCAGCCACATGGCGATGGCAGCCAGCGGGACGTGGTTCTGCGTGTCGGACCAGGCCATCAGCATGCCCCAGTTGAAGCAGATGCCCAGCACCACCTGCGGCCAGTACGTGACGCGCTTGCACAGGGGATAGATGAAGACGAACGGCAGCACGGCCACGGCCAGCCAGCGGCTCATGTCGTTCAGGAAGAAGAGCAGCGACCCGCAGACCAGCAACTGGCCGAGCAGGAACCAGACGGCGTTCTTCATCGTCAACTGGCCGCTCGTCAACGGACGGAAGCGCGTGCGTTCCACGTGTTTGTCGAAGTTGCGGTCGCACATGTCGTTGACGGTGCAGCCAATGCCGCGCATCAGCAGCGCGCCCAGCGAGAACACGATGAGCCGCTTGAGGTCGGGCAGCCCGCCCGCCGCCTGCACCAGCGCGGCGATGGCCGGCAGCAGGGTCAGCCAGGTGCCGATGGGCCGGTCCAGCCGGCACAGGCGGGCATAGGGCCGCCACGACTTGGGCAGCCAGCGTTCGACCCAGTCGGTGAAGACGATGTCGCTGAGATCGGTAGGGGATTGTTGCGAAGCGCTCACTGTCACGGTCAGGAATCGGTCGGGAAAGCCGACAGCATAAAACAACGGCCGGGCATTGCGCCCGGCCGGTATGTGGTCAGGCGCCGCCGAAGCGGGCCTGCCTGGGCGGGAGCCTTACTCGGCCTTCAACAGCTTGCCGAGGATGGCGATGCCGGTGCGGATCTTGTCTTCCGGCACGGTGGCAAAGCTCAGGCGCAGCGTGTTGCGCTTGCCTTCGCCGCTGTAGAACGGCGCGCCGGGCACGAACGCGACGTTCTGGGCGATGGCCTTTTCCAGCAGCTTGGTGCTGTCGATGTGCTCGGGCAAGGTCAGCCAGATGAACATGCCGCCTTCGGGCTTGGTCCAGGTGACGGTGGCCGGGAATTCCTTCTGGATGGCGTCCAGCATGCAGCTGCCCTGGGCGCGGTAGATCTCGCGCACGTTGGGCAGGTGCTCGGCCAGGAAGCCGTCCTTGACGATCTCGTACACGGCCATCTGGGTCAGCGTGGGCGTGTGCAGGTCGGTGGCCTGCTTGGCTTGCACCAGCTTGTTGATGAGGGCGCGGCCGGCGGCGATATAGCCCAGGCGCAGGCCGGGGGCCAGCACCTTGGAGAACGTGCCCAGGCGCACGACGTTGGCGCCGTATTCCTTGGCCAGCGTGATCAGGCCGGGCTGCGGCTCGCCGGCGTAGCGCAGTTCGCCGTAGGGATCGTCCTCGACGATGGTCAGGCCCAGTTCGGCGGCGCGCTTGACCAGCGCGATGCGGCGCTCGAGGTTGAGGGTGCGGCCGGTGGGGTTCTGGAAATTGGGCAGGGCGTACAGGAAGCGGGCGCCGTCGGCCAGTTCGGGGGTGATGGCTTCGGGGATCAGGCCGCCTTCGTCGGTGGGCACCGGCACGAACTTGGGCTGGTACAGGCTGAACGATTGCAGCGCGCCCAGGTAGCTGGGGTCTTCGACCAGCACCTTGCTGTCCTTGTCGATCAGCACCTTGCCCAGCAGGTCCAGCGCCTGCTGCGAGCCGGACACGATCAGGACCTGGTCGGGCGCGACGTCGGCGCCGGCGGCGGTCAGGTCATCGGCGACCCACTTGCGCAGCGGCGCGTAGCCTTCGGTCGGGCCGTATTGCAGGGCCGCGCGGCCGTTGGTGGACAGGACCTTGTCGAATGCTGCTCGTACCACCTCTACCGGAAAGCCGCCCGGCGCAGGCAGGCCGCCCGCGAACGAAATGACTTCAGGACGCTCGGTTACCTTGAGGATCTCGCGGATGGCGGAGCTGGTGAGTTGCAGGGCGCGTTCCGAAAAGGAAAACGCAGGTTCGATAGGCTTGTCCATGGAGTGCTTCTTGATCAAGAAGGGTGGGTCGGTTGATGCGTTTGACAACAAAGTATTGTCCCACACGGTAACAGCCCGGCCCCTTTAACGGGTGGAACCCCTAAAATCACCTGCATCGATAACCGCCTGTACAGTTACATTTCCATGTTCGAAGCCGCTCCCATCGTCGCCGATTCCAAGGCTGCCCTGTACGCCGAACTCGCCGTCCAGGCGCGCGCCCTGCTGCAAGGCGAGCCCGACCGCATCGCCAATGCCGCCAACCTGAGCGCGCTGGCCTTCCAGGCCTTGCCCGACCTGAATTGGGTGGGCTTTTATTTCTTCGACGGCCAGGAGCTGGTGCTGGGCCCCTTTCAGGGCAAGCCCGCCTGCGTGCGCATCCCGCTGAACCGCGGGGTGTGCGGCGCGGCCGCCAGCCAGCGCCAGACGCAGCTCGTGCCGGACGTGCATGCCTTCCCCGGCCACATCGCCTGCGACGCGGCCTCGCGCTCCGAAATCGTGGTGCCGCTGGTGCACCGGGGCGAGCTGATCGGCGTCTGGGACGTGGACAGCCCCGTGCCGGGCCGCTTCGATGAAGACGACCGCAAGGGCATGCAGGCCCTGTGCGAGGTGTTCCTGGCCACGCTGGCCTGATCTTCGGGCCGGGCCGGTCGCCTGCCCGGATCCGCCACCTCGTTGACACCGCCGCGCGCGCCCGGTAGATTTCCGCAACCGTCGCCTCATCGCGCTTCGCCATTTCATGATTCCTCAGGCCCACCAGACTGCTGCACGTATCCGCGCCCTTGGCGTGGTGCTGGCTGCCGCCGGCCTGAAATCCAAAAAACAGCCGCTCATCTGACCGGAGCATGCTGTTCCGTCAGATGGGCGACGGAACAGCGGCCTCCTGGCGGCGCGTTTGCGCCTCCGCGCGCACCCCCTGACATCCCGAGCACTTCTGTACGGTCCCACCACGGTCCTACCGAAGGAGTGTTCTCATGCAATCACATCAATCTCTGTTCCAGGGCGTCTGGGTGCCGCTGGTCACGCCGTTTTCGGGCGGCGCGGTCGACGGCGGGGCCCTGCGCCGCCTCGTGCGGCACTACGCGGCCGCGGGCGTGGACGGGCTGGTCGTGTGCGGCAGCACCGGCGAGGCCGCCTCCCTGGACGACGCCGAGCAGCTTGCCGTGCTGGACGCGGTGCTGGCCGAAGCGGGCAGCCTGCCCATCGTCATGGGCCTGGCAGGCAATCACCAGGGACACGTGCTGCAGCGGCTGTCGGCGTTCGGCACCCGGCCGTTGGCCGGCATCCTGGCGCCCGCGCCGTACTACGTGCGCGCCGGCCAGGAAGGCGCGGCCGCGTACTTCCGCTGCCTGGCCGACGCCTCGCGCTTTCCGCTGGTGCTCTACGACATTCCCTACCGCACCGGCACCACGCTGGACACGTCGACCCTGCTGGCGCTGGCCGCGCATCCCAACATCGCCGCGATCAAGGACTGCGGCGGCTCCCTGGAAAAGACGGTGGCGCTGATCGCCGACGGCCGGATGAACGTGCTGGCCGGCGAGGACCTGCAATCGCTTTCTGTGCTGTGCCTGGGCGGAACCGGCATGATCGCCGCCGCCGCGCACCTGCGCCCCGACCTCTTTGTGGCCATGCACCGCGCGGTGCGGGACCAGCGGCTGGACGAGGCCAGGGCGCTGTTCCACGCGCTGGCGCCGGTGATCCAGCGGGTGTTCGCCGAGCCCAACCCGGGACCGCTGAAGGCCCAACTGGCGCGCCAGGGGCTGCTGTCGAACGAGCTGCGCCTGCCGATGCTGCCTGCCAGCGCGGCGCTCGGAGAGCGGCTGGACGCGGCCGTCACGGCGCTCGATCGCCAGTTTCCCGTGGCGGCAGCGACCCTGCGCGCAGCGTGAGCGCTTTGTGGCGTCCGGATTCAATTGGTAATAATTGACTCGCCCGGACGCTGACGGATTGCTTATCATGCGGCCATTCTTCAGGGTGAAACAAAACCTTCATGGGTCAAGCTTTCGAAGCCTTGTCCGCCTGGCAGGTGATGCTGGCGGGGCTGCTGTTCTTTGGCGGCATCTACCTGCTCTTTGGCGCGGCCACCTGGCTGCTGACCCGGCATGTCCTGCCGGCGCTCGGCCTGGGCCGCCCGCTCGACCCGCGTCCGCTGGCGCCGGGCCAGTTGCGGCGCGAGTTCGCGCAGTCCGGCTTGTCGATCCTGCTGTTCGGCACTGGCATGATCTTTCCGTGGGGCCTGCTGCAACTGGGTTGGGCGCGCCTGGACCCGGACGCGAGCGGGCTGCAGATCGTGCTGGAAATCCTGGCGCTGGTGGCCTGGAACGACGTGCATTTCTGGATCAACCACCGCCTGCTGCACACGCGGCTGCTGCGCCGTTTTCACCTGCCGCACCACCGCTCCGTCGTCACCACGCCGTTTTCGACCTACAGCTTTCATCCCATCGAGGCGCTGATGCTGGGCAACGTGATCCTGCTGCCCATGGTGGTGCACGACTTCAGCTTCTGGTCGCTGGCGTCGGTGCCGATCTTCAGCCTGTTCTTCAATTGCATCGGGCACGCCAACTACGACTTCTTCCCCAAGGTGTCGTACGCGCACTGGTTCGCCGCCAGCCGGCGGCATCATCTGCACCACGCCTGCTACAACGGCAATTACGGCTTCCAGTTCACCTTCATGGACCGCCTGTTCCGCACGCGGCTGGGCGCGCAGGCGGCGGAGCGCCAGCTTGACGCCTACCGGCAGCGCGAGCCGGGCGCCGGCCAGCGGGGCAACGCATAGTGGCGGCAGTCCTGGGTCGGCGCCGCGGACTGCCGGCGCTGCGCAACCGGCGCGACTGGCAGAGCCTGGCCTATCTGGCCGCGCTGCCCGCGCTGGCGGCGTGGCAATGGGTCTACGGGTTCTGGTGGCCGCTCTATGCGTTGATGCTGTTCCTGACGCTGGGCATCGGCGTCATCCATCACAACCACACGCACATCCGGATGTGGCGCGGACGGCGCGCGAACCGGATCACCGACTTCTGGATCACGCTGCTGCAGGGGCACCCCACCTTCGTGTTCTATCCGGCCCACGTGGCCAATCATCACCGCTACAAGCATGGGGCGCGCGACGTGGCGCGCACCTACCGTTTCGGCGGCGACACGAATCACCTGTGGGGTTATGTCATCCATCCCGTCCAGGCGGTCTGGGTGCTGTATCCGCTGTTCTTCGCGTGGCTGGGGCGGCTGCGCCGCCACTGGCCCGGCGCGTGGCGTTACTGCATGGCGCAGTACGGCGCGTGGCTGGGCCTGTGGGCCGGATTGATCGCGCTGAACCCGGTCAAGGCGCTGGTGTTCGTGATCGTGCCGCAGCTCCATGGCCTGCATTGGCTGCTGGCCACAAATTACCTGCAGCATGCGCACGCGGACGGCGGGCCCCGGCACGTGGCCGGCCTGAACTACGCGCGCAACTTCGAGGGCCTGGTCAACCCGCTGCTTTTCAATATCGGCCTGCATACCGCGCATCACGAGCATCCGCGCGCGCACTGGTCCGAACTGACCCGCCTGCACCGCGACCACTATCGCGGCCGCGTGCGAAGCGAACTGAATGAACGCGGCCTGACTCCCTACATGTTCCGCGTCTTCATCCTGGGCGCGTTCGTTCCGCGGTTTCGCAGCCGTTCCTGCATGGCGCCCGAGCACGTCCGCTAGCGCCGCATTGCCACCTTTCACCAGAGATCCGCCATGCCTATTGCGTTTCATCGTGTCTACCTGGAGAGCGCCGGCTATTTCATGCCGGGCGAGCCCGTGTCCAACGAAGCGATGGACAGTTACATCGCGCCGCTGAACCGCATGTCCAGCCGGATCAAGAGCCGCATCCTGGCCGAGAACGGCATCAAGCAGCGTTACTACGCCATCGATGCCGACGGCGCGACCGTGTTCTCCAACGCGCAGCTCGCGGCCAACGCCATCCGCGACTGCCTGCGGCGCCACGACACCGATCTGTCGGCCGTGTCCCTGCTCACGAGCGGATCGTCGGGCGGCGATGCGCTGATGCCGGGTTTTTCGAACATGATCCAGGGCGAGCTTGCCGCGCCGCCCATGGAAACGCTGTCGGTGCATGGCATCTGCGCCGCGGGCGTGTCCGCCATCCAGGCCGCCGCTCAGGGCGTGGAGCTGGGGGCGCATGCCAGCGCCCTGGCCGTGGCGAGCGAACTGCCGTCGCGCCTGTTCAAGCGCTCGCGCTTCGCCGCGCGCGGCTATGACGCGGATTTCGATGCGCACTTCCTGCGCTGGATGCTGTCGGACGGGGCCGGCGCGGTGCTGCTGGGCAACAGCGGCCGGCCGCTGGCCGGCGCGTCGCAGGGCGTGCGCCTGCGCTTGAAGTGGGTGCACCAGCGCTCGTTCTCCGGCGACTACCCCGTGTGCATGCAGCTCGGGCTGTCGGCGGACCGGAGCAAGGGGCACCTGGATTACCCGTCCTGGAACGAGGCCGAGGCGGATGGCGCGCTGTCGCTGCGCCAGGACATCCGCCTGCTGCCGCATCTGTTCGATATCGGCATCCATGAGTACGCCAAGCTGGTGCGCGACGGCTGGGTGGATCCGGACCAGGTCGACCACTTCCTGTGCCATTACTCATCCGAGAAATTCATCCCCGTGGTGGAAGACCTGATGGAGAAGGCGGGCCTCGCGATCCCGCGCGAGCGCTGGTTCAGCAACCTGGCCTGGCGCGGCAACACCGGCGCCGCGTCCATCCTGATCATGCTGGCCGAGTTCCTGGAGACGCGCGAGGTCAAGCCGGGCGAGCAGATCTTCTGCTACATCCCGGAATCCGGGCGCTTCATGGCGGCCTACATGCTGCTGGAAGCCGAGGCGGTCCACGCCAGCCCCGGCGTCGCCGCCGGTGCTGCCGCCGCAGTGCCCGCCGCCGCGCGCCAGGACGCGGCGAGCTTGGACGCCGAAGCGATCGCGCCGCCGCACGATCCCGACATGGCGCCGCAAGGACTGGGACAACTGCTGACCGAGCTGGCGTCCATCTGGCACGACTACCGCTCGCGCGTGTGGCGCACGCCGGTGGTCAGGCGCCTGCGCGAGCGCCGGTTCCAGACCGCGGACTACCTGACCTGGATGGAGAACTGGATCCCGCAGGTGCGCGAAGGCAGCAAGTGGATGCGCGAGGGCGCCGCCTCGCTGACCGAGCAGTACGCGCCCCTGGCCGCGCTGATCGACACGCACGCGGGCGAAGAGCAGAACGATTTCCAGATCCTGTTCCAGGACTACCGCACGGCGGGCGGCATGGTGGACAACATCGACGCCCTGCGCCGCAATCCCGGCGGCGAGGCGCTCAACGCCTATCTGCACGGGCTGGCGGCCACGCGCGATCCGATCGGGCTGCTGGGCGCGATCTACATCATCGAGGGCACGGGACAGCGCATCGTGCCGGCGTTGCTGCCGCTGCTCAAGGCAAGCCTGAAGCTGCCGCCCGACGCCTTCCGCTTCCTGGAATACCACGGCCACAACGACGAGCACCATCTGGCGCGGTGGCTGACCGCGGTGGAGCTGGCGCTCGATTGCGACGAGGACGGGCGCGCCGCGCAGCGCATCGTCGACACGGCGCGTCGCACGGCGGCGCTCTACCTGATGCAGTTTCATCATGTGATGGAGGCGGACGCGGCATGAACAAGGAGCCCGAATTCCTTGCCCGGGAACACGATCCCTCGGACCCGAGCCCCTGGCTCGCGCTGTACCTGGATCGCAGCACGCCGCTGCCGGACAAGGTCAAGAAGGCCTGGCTGACCGACTCGAGCTGCGCGTCGCGCCAGTATCTGCTGCCATTCCTGCGGCCGATCGCGCGCGCCTTCATCATCCTGATCCAGGTCGTCAAGACCTTCCTGCCGCGCCGCTGGTCGCATTCGAAGCTGCTGCATCGCATCCTGGCCTGGGGCCTGAAGCGGTTCGTGTCGCCCGAGGCCAATTGGCTGATCCTGCGGCATTTCCACCTGGGCGCGCAGGCGCTGGCCTTCATCGCCGCGAACTCGCCGGTGCCGATCACCACGACGCCGCTCGAGCCGATGGAGATCGGCGACCTGAAGGACGATCTCTTCGTCAAGCACGACCTGAATCTCTTTAACTTCGTCATCCGCCTGAACCAGGCGCTGCGCGATGCGGGCGTGGAGATGCATGCGCCCCAGACGGTGGACTTCTCCATGCTCCGCGACCCGCCGATCCGGCTGGAGGACATGCCGCGGGGCAAGCTGAACTTCCTGGACCTGCAAAGCGCCATCGAGCTTTTCACGCCGCTCTACCAGCTGATGCTGACCGACAATGACTTCTGGCGCGCGGCCAATTCGCTGCAGCTGGACGAGACCATCGGCATCTATGCGGCCAAGCTGCTGGGGGCGCCGCAGCACCTGATCCTGGTCAACAACAACCATCCGCTGGTGCCGCTGTCGACCCTGCGCGCGGGCTACCGGCTGGTGCTGCACGGGCTGTCCACCGAGATGCTGCACAGCCTGCTGATGGAGATGAAAGAAGCGCAGCAAGGCGGCGAGCCACCTGCGCCGATCGCGTAGAAAAGACGGCAGGGATCAGTGTTGACCCGGCGTTACATCGTCCGGCTGGTGGGCTATATTGCGACGCTTGTCCGACAAGCCTGCCGGAACGTGTATCTGTCGCGCGGCGCGCCGTCGCGCGGCGGATCCGCCCGACGGCGCGCCGCGTGAACCCGTTACAGGAATTCCCCCACATGCCCCAGCCGCTAGAGGTCATCGCCACCATTCTGTTCGCCGTGGCGGTCCTCCACACCTTCTCGGTTCCCTTCTTCGCGCGGCTCGCGCATCGTGGCGGACCGCATGCGGGCTTCTGGCATCTGTTCTCCGAAGTCGAGGCCGTCTTCGGCGTCTGGGCCTTCGCGCTGATCGTGACGATGGCGTCGCTGGGCGGGCCCGCCAGCGCCATCGCGTACATGGACACCCGCAACTTCACGGAGCCGTTGTTCGTCTTCGTCATCATGGTCGTGGCCGCCAGCCGGCCGATTCTGGAGCTGGTGGGCCTGCTGGTCCGCGTCGTGGCCCGGGCCCTGCCCCTGCCGCGCGAACTGTCCACCTTCTTCGTGGTGATGGCGATGGTGCCGCTGGGCGGCTCGTTCATCACCGAACCGGCCGCCATGACCCTGGCCGCCATCCTGTTGCGCGATGCCTACTTCCGCACCAGCGGCCGGGCCGGCTTCAAGTACCTGACCCTGGGCGTGCTGTTCGTGAACGTGTCCATCGGCGGGGTGCTGACTTCATACGCCGCGCCGCCCGTGCTGATGGTCGCGGGCACGTTCGGGTGGGATTCCACCTTCATGCTGCAGCATTTCGGCTGGCGCGCCGCGGTCGCGGTGTGCCTGAACGCCGGCCTGCTGACGTTCATCTGCCGCAAGGCGCTGATGGAGCACTCGGTGGGCACCGGCGGCGGCGTGGACGCGCCGCAGGGCGCGGGCAAGCGTGCGCCGGTGCCGGCCATCGTGATCCTGGTGCACCTGGTCTTCCTGATCGCCGTCGTGCTGACGGCGCATCATCCCGCGATTTTTATGGGCCTGCTCATGATGTTCATCGGCTTCTCGGAGGCCTACAAGCGGCACCAGGACCGCCTGATGATCAAAGAGGGCCTGATGGTGGGCTTTTTCCTGGCGGGGCTGGTGGTGCTGGGCGGCCTGCAGAAATGGTGGCTGCAGGACCTGTTGGGCGGGCTGGAGCCGTTCCTGCTGTTCTGGGGGGCCACCGCGCTTACCGCCATCACCGACAATGCGGCCCTGACGTATCTGGGGTCGCTGGTGGAAGGCACCAACGAGACGTGGCGCTACATGCTGGTGGCCGGCGCCGTGACCGGCGGCGGCCTGACGGTGATCGCCAACGCCCCGAATCCCGCGGGCTTCGCCATCCTGAAGAACCATTTCCCCGACGGCAGCATTTCCTCCGGGCGCCTCTTCCTGTGCGCCCTGGCGCCCACCCTGGTGGCCGCCGCGCTGTTCCTGCTGCCGGTGTAGGGCCGGGGCCGCCGGGCCCCGGGGCCGCGCCCGGGGCGGCGGCTTCCGGCCGGCAGGCCGGGCAGGCCTGCGATGCTTTATGAAAAACCGCTAAAATTCAACACTTTCCCGTATTTTTCCGGCCTAGCCCTGCCGCCGAACCCTGCACCCGCGCAGGGCGGACCGGCGGAATTTGATATGCCCGGCTTGCGCCTGGGAGCCCTCGATGCCCATCTACGCCTATAAGTGCAGCGCCTGCGGCCACGCCAAAGACGTCTTGCAGAAGATTTCCGATGCGCCGCTTTCGGATTGCCCCGAATGCGGCCAAAGCACATTCTCCAAGCAGGTGACCGCGGCTGGATTCCAGCTCAAGGGCTCCGGCTGGTATGTCACGGATTTCCGTGGCAATGGCAGCGGCAGCGGCCAGGGCGCCGCGCCGGCCGGTGCGCCGGCGGCGTCCGCCGAAAGCGCCGCGCCCGCCGCGGCGCCGGCTGCAACGCCCGCCCCGGCGGCGCCCGCTGCCGGCGGCACCGCCGCCTAGAGCCCGCGCGATGCGGATGCGCGTCTTCAAGAAGTACTTCATCACCGGCCTGCTGATCTGGGTTCCCCTGGTCATCACGGTGTGGGTACTGGGACTGCTGGTCGCCACCCTGGAAGGGTTCGTGCCCGGTTTCCTGTCGTCCGAATCGCTTTTCGGCGTCGACATTCCCGGTTTCCGCTTCGTCCTGGTCATCGTGGTGGTGCTTCTGACGGGCGTGTTTGCAGCCAACCTGATCGGCCGCACCATGGTGGACCAGTGGGAAAACCTGCTGGGCCGCATCCCGCTGGTGCGCTCCATCTACAACTCGGTCAAGCAGGTCAGCGATACCGTGCTTGCCCCCAACGGACAGGCGTTTCGCCGCGCGGTGCTGGTGCAGTACCCGCGCGCGGGGGCCTGGACCATCGCCTTCGTCACCGGCTCGCCCAGCGGGGAAGTGGCCGCCAGCCTGCCTGGCGACCACATCAGCGTGTACGTGCCGACGACGCCGAACCCCACGTCCGGCTTTTTCCTGATGGTGCCTCGCGAAGAGGCGATCGACCTTCAGATGAGCGTGGACGCGGCATTGAAGTACATCGTTTCCATGGGCGTGGTCGCCCCGGCCCCGGCGGCGACGCCCGCGGTCCGGCCGGCTGCGCTCTCTCCGGCGCCGGGCGTGCACGACGCACCCCGCGCAGATTCGTAACCCTTACGCTCAAACCAAGCACACAACGGAGTCATCCCGCATGCGTACCTGCTACACCGGCCAGGTTTGCCGTGACCATCTCGGCCAGACCGTCACCCTGTACGGCTGGGTGAACCGCCGCCGCGACCACGGCGGGGTCATCTTCATCGACCTGCGCGACCGCGCGGGCCTGGCCCAGATCGTGTTCGATCCGGACAACGCCGCCTTCGCCACCGCCGAGCGCCTGCGCAACGAATTCTGCATCCGCGTCACGGGCCTGGTGCGCGAGCGTCCGGCCGGCACGGCCAACGCCGAACTGGCCTCGGGCGAGGTCGAAGTGCTCTGCAAGGAAGTCGAAATCCTGAACGCGTCGGTCACGCCGCCGTTCCAGCTCGATGACGACAACCTGTCCGAGACCACCCGCCTGACGCACCGCGTGCTGGACCTGCGCCGCCCGCAGATGCAGCGCAACCTGATGCTGCGCTATCGCGTGTCCATCGAGACCCGCAAGTTCCTGGACGAGCTGGGCTTCATCGACATCGAAACCCCCATGCTGGCCAAGAGCACGCCCGAAGGCGCGCGCGACTACCTGGTGCCCTCGCGTGTGAACGCCGGCCACTTCTTCGCGCTGCCGCAGTCGCCGCAGCTCTTCAAGCAGATGCTGATGGTCTCGGGCTTTGACCGTTACTACCAGATC
This sequence comes from Achromobacter sp. T5-5, assembly GCF_055397965.1. Lineage (NCBI taxonomy): Bacteria > Pseudomonadati > Pseudomonadota > Betaproteobacteria > Burkholderiales > Alcaligenaceae > Achromobacter > Achromobacter sp. T5-5. Next base: position 6,083,184 of record NZ_AP027919.1, on the reverse strand, counting down.
ACCAAGTGCTTCCGCGACGAAGACCTGCGCGCCGACCGCCAGCCTGAATTCACCCAGATCGACTGCGAAACCTCGTTCCTGAACGAATTCGAAATCCGCGAGATCTTCGAGAACCTGATCCGCCACGTCTTCAAGGTGGTGCAGGGCGTCGACCTGCCGTCGCCGTTCCCCATCATGCCCTGGACCGAGGCGATGCGCCGCTACGGCTCGGACAAGCCGGACCTGCGCGTGCAGCTCGAATTCACCGATATCACCGACGTGATGCGCGACGTGGACTTCAAGGTGTTCGCCGCCGCCGCCACGGCGCCCGGCAGCCGCGTGGTCGCCCTGCGCGTGCCGGGCGGGGCCGAGATGTCGCGCAGCGAGATCGACGCCTACACCCAGTTCGTCGGCATCTACGGCGCCAAGGGCCTGGCCTACATCAAGGTCAACGACGTGGCCAAGGGCCGCGACGGCCTGCAATCGCCCATCGTCAAGAACCTGCATGACGCCGCGCTGGCCGAGCTGGTCAAGCGCACGGGCGCCCAGGACGGCGACATCATCTTCTTTGGCGCGGACCGCGAGAAGGTCGTCAACGACGCCATCGGCGCGTTGCGCGTGAAGATCGGCCACAGCGAATTCGGCAAGAAGACGGGTCTATTCACGGCCGGCTGGAAGCCGCTGTGGGTGGTCGACTTCCCGATGTTCGAGTACGACGAGGAAGATGGCCGCTACACCGCCGCCCACCACCCGTTCACCAGCCCCAAGGACGGCCACGAAGACTTCCTGGAGTCCGATCCCAGCAAGGCGTTCGCCAAGGCCTACGACATGGTGCTGAACGGCTGGGAAATCGGCGGCGGCTCGGTCCGTATCCATCGCGAGGAAGTGCAGAGCAAGGTGTTCCGCGCGCTGAAGATCGGCGCCGAGGAAGCCCGCGAGAAGTTCGGCTACCTGCTGGACGCGCTGCAGTATGGCGCGCCTCCGCACGGCGGCATCGCCTTCGGCCTGGACCGCATCGTCACGATGATGACCGGCGCCGAATCGATCCGCGACGTGATCGCCTTCCCGAAGACGCAGCGCGCCCAGGACCTCCTGACGCAAGCGCCGTCGGAAGTCGACGAGAAGCAACTGCGCGAGCTGCACATCCGCCTGCGCAACGTCGAGAAGTAGCCCCCCGAAGCGCCTGCGGCGCCTCCCCCCGGGGGGCCCGCTGGCGGACCGGCGGAGCCGGATCCGCGGCGGTGCGCTTGCGGTGCGCTCGCGCACCGGCACCGCAAAGGTGGGAACGGCCGGCTGAAATGGAGTAATCTGGCTGACGCCGCCCGACGTGGCGGCGCCTGGCCAGAGGACCTTCCGGGACCCGGCCGGCGGTTCCCCAGATTTGAAAGGCGCCATTGCTTCCATGTCGCTCATCCGAGTCGTCAGCTACAACATACACAAGGGCCGTTCGGCACTGGGCCGGCGCGACTCCCTGAATGAACTTCGCCTGGGCCTGTACGGCCTGCGCCCCGACCTGGTCTTCCTGCAGGAGGTCCAGGGCCGCAACGAGCAGAAGTCGCTGCTCGATGCCCAGCACGAATCCCTGGCCGCCGCATTGCGGCTGGATGTGGCCTACGGCCGCAATGCGGTCCGCCACGCCACCGACCACGGCAACGCGTTGCTGTCGCGCTATCCGATCATCGAACATGAGAACCTGGACATCTCCGACCACCGGCTGGAGCAGCGCGGGCTGCTGCATGCCCGCATCGACGTCGGGGATCGCGCGGTGCATTGCTTCGTGGTGCACCTGGGACTGTTCGCCGGCAGCCGCAGCCGCCAGATCCTGGCGCTGACCGAGCGCATCAAGCGCATGGTGCCGGACGGCGAGCCCATCCTGATCGCCGGGGACTTCAACGACTGGAACGACCGCCTGGCGCCCCTGTTCGTGCAGCAGCTGGGGCTGTACGAGGTGTTTTCGCACGCCCCGCGCAGCCATGGCGGCGACCTGCCGCGCCTGCGCGACTCGGTCAAGCGGCTGAGCAACGCTCTGCGCGGGCTGCCCAACAGCGGCGTCTCCGTCATGGAGCGCACCAACCAGCTCGGCATGGGAGGCAGTGCGCCCCTGCTGCTGCCGCCGCCGCGCACGTTCCCGGCCGTGTTTCCGTGGTTCCGCCTGGACCGCATCTACCAGCGCGGCTTTGCCGTGCGCAGCGCGCGCGTGCTGCGCGGCCGCGAATGGGCCAAGCTGTCCGACCACTCTCCCTTGCTGGCGGAGCTTGAACTGCCGTGAAGGATGAGCAGGACAAGCTGGAATGGGCGCAGGGCAACGATATCCGTTTGCTTCAGAACGGCGCCGACTTTTTTCCTGCCCTGTGCGCGGCGATCGACGCCGCCAAGGTCAGCGTGCACCTCGAAACCTACATCTTCATGGTCGACCGGACCGGCGCGAAAGTGCTGGAATGCCTGGCGTCGGCGGCGCGCCGCGGGGTCAAGGTGCGCGTGGTCCTGGACGGATTCGGCAGCGCCCTGCACGCCGAGCGGGTGCGCATCGCGCTGACCAACGCCGGCGCGCAGTGCCGCATCTTCCGGCCTGAACCGCGCTGGTTTGCGCGCTTCGTGCCGTCGCGCAGCCGCCTGCGACGGCTGCACCGCAAGGTCACGGTCGTCGACGGCCGCATCGCTTTCATCGGCGGCATCAACATCGTCGATGACTATGACGACCTGGACCCCACGGACGGCCTTACCGGCCCGCGGTTCGACTTCGCCGTGCAGGTGCAAGGCCCGCTGGTTGCGCAGGCCGCCTATGCGCAGGAACTGCTGTGGGTGCGCCTGAACTGGGCGCGGCTGCGGCGCCACCCGCGCGACTGGAACCGCATGCAGCTGCTCAAGCCGCGCGACGTGCCGGTGGAGCCGGGCGGCGTGCTGCGCGCGGCCCTGGTGCTGCGCGACAATCTGCGCTTTCGCCGGACGTTCGAGCGCGCGTACCTGTTGGGCATCTCGCGCGCGCGCCGCGACATCCTGATCGCGAACGCGTACTTCTTTCCCGGCGTGCGCTTTCGCCGCGCGCTGGCCAAGGCCGCGGCCCGCGGCGTGCGCGTGCGGCTGCTGCTGCAGGGCAAGGTCGAATACCGGATGCAGTACCACGCCACGCGCTCGCTGTATGACAAGCTGCTGCGCGACGGCATCGAAATCTACGAGTACATGCCGAGCTACCTGCATGCCAAGGTGGCGGTGATCGACAACGTGGCCACCGTCGGCTCGTCCAACCTGGATCCCTTCAGCCTGCTGCTGGCGCGCGAGGCCAATGTCGTGGTCGACAGCCAGCCGTTTGCCTGGGACCTGCAGGAACGCCTGGAAACCGCCATCCGCGAGGGCGGCCGCTTCATCCGGCCGCTGGACTACCAGCGCCGGGGCTTCCTGCGGCGCTGGATCGACGCGATGTCCTACACGCTGCTGCGGATCGGCGTGGCGTTCACGGGCACGTCGGACAAATACTGAGCGCGCGCGTTCAGCGGCGCGGTTTGAGCAGACCCAGCGCCAGCGCGGTTCCCACCAGGATGATGGCGGCGCCGATCGCGATGGACGGCGTGACGGCCTCGTCCAGCAGCGTCGCGCCCCACACCACGCCGAAGATCGGCACCAGAAAGGTCACGCTCACCGCCGCGGTGGGGCCGACATTCGCGATCAGGCGAAAGAAGATGATGTAGGCCGCGCCGGTGCAGACGACCGCCAGCAGAATCGTGGCGATCCAGGCCGTGGCCGATGCCGGTGTGTCGGGCCAGGCCGGAATGGCGAACGGCAGCAGCACCAGCGACGCGGCGATCATGCTGCCGGTGGCGCTGGCCAGCGCGTCCACGCCGGACAGGAATCGTTTGGTCCAGTTGGCCGCGATGCCGTAGAAGACCGGCGCCGAAATGGCGGCCAGCACGGCCGGCCCGGTGCCGCCGGCGCCGAAGTCCAGCTTGTTCCACACCAGCACCACGATGCCGACCAGGCCGATCAGCAGCCCCAGCGACCGCATCCAGGGCAGCTTGTCCTTGAGCCACAACCATCCCACCACCGCGCCCCAGACGGGCGTCACCGCATTGGCCACCGACAGGAACCCGGCGCCGAGCGACTGGGCGGCGTAGGCATACAGCAGGAACGGCACCGCGGCATTGAGCGTGCCCACCACCAGCAGCGCCTTCCAGTGGCGTGCGATCACGCGCAACTTGCCGCGCCACAGCGCGGCCGGCAGCAGGAACAGCGCGGCCAGGCCCACCCGCAGCTCGATCAGCGCGATGGGGCCGAACTCGGGCACCGCCACGCGCATGAACAGGAAAGAACCGCCCCAGACAGCGGCCAGGAGCAGCAGGTCCATCAGATTGCGTTGACGCATGAGTTGTCTCGGAGGAGCGCCTTATTTCCGGTTCGTGACCAGATTCTTCATCTTGACCCGGTGCGCCAGCAGCGCGCAGGTCAGGGACAGGACGACGCACAGGACCAGGCCGGTGCGCACGCCGTTCAGCACCGTGCTGTGGGAAATCAGGATGCCGACCACGGCGGTGCCCAGGGCGCTGCCGATGGCGCGCGTGGTCTGCACCAGCGCCGAGGCGACGCCGACATCGCGCCGTTCGCTCAGCATCTGCATGAAGAGCGTCAGGTTGGGCAACAAAAAGCCCAGCGCGCAGCCGTTGACGAAGAACGCGCTCAGGATCCACCAGGCCGACGTGCCCGGCGAAATCAGCAGCACCATCAGCGAGCCGGCCGCGAGCAGCCCGCCGCCGAACACCATCAGCCGCTGCGGCTCGGTCCGCTTGGGAAACATGCGGCCGTTGATGATGCTGCCGACCGAGATGGCCGCGACCAGTGGCGTCAGCAGCAGGCCCGCCTGGCTGGGCGTGTAGCCCAGCACCTGTTGCAGCAGCAGCGGGCTGTAGAAGATCAGGATGAACATCACCGCGCCCACCATCATGGCCGCCAGGTTCAACAGGCGCGGTTCGCGCCCGGACAGCACCCGCAGCGGGAAGATCGGCGACTGCACCCGGCGTTCCGTCGGGATCAGGATGGCGATGGCGGCCGCGCCAACCAGCGCCAGCGTCAGGCCCAGCACCGGCTGCGCGTGATCGCCGCTGGCAAAGGCCAGTTCCAGCGCGGCGAGCGGCGCGCCCACCGCCAGCACCAGCAGGATGGCGCCCACCCAGTCGATCTTGCGGTTGCCGTCGTGGATGGGGCGGATGCGCGGGAAGTATCGCGCCAGCAGGAAAAACGCGCCCGCGGCCGCGATCGGCGAAATGAAGAACGCCGCGCGCCAGCCCAGCGCCTGCGTGGCCGCGCCGCCCAGCACCGGACCGATGCCGCTGGCCATCGCGAAGGCTGCCGACACCAGCGCCATCCATCTCACCCGCTGCTTGGCGTCGGGAAAGAGGTCGGCCGGCGCCGCAAACGCGGTGGCGATCATCATGCCCCCGCCGATCCCCTGCAGGGTGCGGAACACGATCAGTTGCGTCATGGACTGCGCCAGCCCACAGGCGATGGAGCCGAGCGCGATGATGAGGACCGACACCAGCATGAGGGGCTTGCGCCCGAACATGTCGCCCAGCCGGCCGAAGATGAGGATGGAGGCGGCGGTGGCGAGCAGGTAGCCGGTGCCGACCCACGCATAGAGCGCCATGCCGTTGAGCGCTTCGGCCACGCGCGGCAGCGTGGTGCTGATGATGGTGGAATCGAACGCCGCCAGCACCACGGTCGCCGATACGCCGGCCATCGCCATCAGCAGGTCCCGCCGTGAACGTGCGGGATCGGCGGCGGGCTGGGGCGGTGAGGGCGGCGGCGTCATGCCGCCAAGGATATCACCGGCACCCTAGGGTTATCACTTGTAAAACGTGTGGTATCCCCAGAAAACCGCGATCACCAGCACCACCAGCATCCACGACCAGCGCGAATTCGCCAGGCCGCGCGGCTCGGGTTCGGGGGGAGGAGGGGGAGGGGCCATGCGCGGCTGCGCCGCCATGTGGTCGATGAAGGCGGTGAAGAACTTGTCGATGATTTTTTCGGCGGCCTTCAGCAGCACGCTTTCCCCGCACTCGGCCAGCTTGCCGCCCGCCATGCCGGCCACCGTGTAGGCCACGCGCGTGCCTTCGTCCTTGGTGGACAGGTTGACCTGGGCGGTGCCGATCGCCAGGCAGGCGGCGCGGCCCTTGCCTTCGAACACCAGGGTGCAGCTATCGGGGGCGTTGACGTCCGACAGCAGGATCTCGCCCTCGTAGTCGGTGTCGATTCCGGCGATCTTGGCGCGCAGCGTGACGGCATATTCGGTCGGGCTGCGCATCGCGACTTCCACGCAGCCCGGAATGCACTTCTGCAGCACTCGCGGGTCGGTCAACGCATCCCAGGTCTGGTGCTGCGTCGAAGGAATCCATTGGGCATCGGCAATGCGCATGGCTGTCTCCTTGTAGGAAGCGTTATGCGTACATTCTCTGCCCAAAAAGCGGGTTTGGCTATCGGGGGGCCGGCGCCAGGCCGGATCAGCGTCCCTGCCTGTCGCCCGCCAGCAGCGAGATCCAGTGCCGGGTGGACTGGTCGTGCGATGGGGCTTGCGGTTCGCCATGCAGTTCGCGCAGGATGCCGCTGGCCATCTTCTTGCCGGCCTCCACGCCCCATTGGTCGAACGGATTGATGCCCCAGATCAGGCCCTGCACGAAGACCTTGTGCTCGTAGAGCGCCAGCAGGGCGCCCAGCGCCTCGGGCGTCAGGCGCGGCAGCACGATCAGCGTCGACGGCCGGCCGCCCTGGTGGTGGCGATGGCGGGCCAGCCATTGCGCGTTGGCCTGCGGCATTCCCTGAGCCAGCAGCGCGGCCTCGTCCGTATCGATGGAGGTGCCGCGCAGCAGGGTCTGGCGCTGGGCCAGGCAATTGGCCAGCAGCATGGCGTGTTCCTCGACCCACTGGTGATCGGCTTCGCGGCACATGATGAAATCCACCGCGGCGCCGTCGGTGCCCTGGTGCAGCCATTGGAAGAACGTATGCTGCCCGTCCGTGCCCGGCATGCCCCAGACCGAAGGCCCGGTCGGCACGCCCACGGGCCTGCCGGCGATATCCACCGACTTGCCCAGCGATTCCATGTCGAGCTGCTGCAGATAGGGCGCCAGGAACTGCAGGCGGGCGTCATAGGCGGCGATGCTCAGCGAGCCATAACCCAGCACACTGCGGTTGGCGACCCCGGCCAGCGCGAGCTGCGCGGGCGCGTTGTCGGCGATGGGGGCCTGCGCAAAGTGGTCGTCCATGGCGGCCGCCCCGGCGCGGATGCCTTCGATCACGTCCAGCCCGACCGCCAGCGCCACGGGCAGACCGACCGCCGACCAGAGCGAGTAGCGCCCGCCCACCCAGTCCCAGAACCGGAAGATCTGGCTGTCGGGAACCCCGAGCTGGGCGGCGGCGGCCGGCCGGGCCGTGATGGCGACGACCTGCCGGTAGGGGTCTGCGATGCCCGCGTCCGCCAGCCATTGCACCGCGCGGCGCAGGTTGGCAAGAGTCTCGGCCGTGGTGAAGGACTTGGACGTCACCACCACCAGCGTTTCGTGGGGGTCGATGTCCTGGACCGCATCCTCGATGGCGTGTCCGTCGATGTTGGCGACGAACTTCAAGGTCCGGCGGCAACCATAGCCGCCACAGGCGTCCGTCGCCAGTCGCACGCCCCAGTCGCTGCCGCCGATCCCGATGTGGATGATGGACTTCCACTGGCCCCGTGCGTCGGCGTCCAGCACGAATTCGCGCACCCGCTGGTGTTCGCGGGCCACCTCCTCGATGGGGGCGGGCGCGCGCAGCATGGTGTGCCAGGCGGCGCGGTCCTCGGTCATGTTCACGGGTTCGCCCGCCATCAGCGCCTTGCGCGCGGCGTCAAAGCCGCGGGCCTCCAGCAGCGCCTCGCCCGCCCGGCGAGCTGCGGGGGAATCCACGTGCGCGCTCAGGTCGATCGTCAGGCCGGCTGCCTGCACGAGGTGCAGCGCGTCGGGGCGAAACGACGCTTCCAGCACGGCTTCGGAATATGCCTTCCATTCGGACAGGTGCAACAGGCTTGCGTGTTCAGCGGGTTTGAAAGGATGCATATATTCGAGAATACGTCTTGATACTGGAATGGTCGGATCTGCCGGCGGCCGGGAGCGCCGGCGGACGGCCTTTCGCCATCTTGCAGATGCGGGAGTTTAGCCGCTCGCCCGACCCTGATGCAGGCCCCTTTTATTTTGCAAGCCTCGTTGCTATTCGTTTGCAAAACTGTGGGTTTTGCTTTCATGGCTTGTCCGCGTCTGACGCTACAATCCGCCCTATTCCAAAAGGCACCCTTCCATGCTGTACGTCCTCGTAGCGTTCCTGGTTTCGCTCATCTCGACCTTGCTGATCGTTCGCTACCGCTCCTGGCATGACGGCCTGACGGCCGACCATGATATGGAAGGGGTGCAGAAGTATCATGCGGCCCCCGTTCCGCGGATCGGGGGGCTGTCTCTGCTGATCGCCAGCGGAGTGACCTGCGCCCTGGTGGCCGTGCGCGAACCCGACGTGCTGCCCAGCATGGTGCTGCTGCTCGCCGCGGGCATGCCGGCGTTCCTGGGGGGATTCGCGGAAGACCTTACCAAGCAGGTCCGCGTGCTGGTCCGGCTGGGCCTGGCGATTTTGTCGGGCGTGGCGGCTTATTATCTGCTGGGTGCGGCGGTCACGCGTGTGGACATTATCGGGATCGACTGGCTGCTGCAGTTCTGGGTGGTTTCGCTGGTATTTACTTCCGTCGCCATCGGGGGCGCGGCCAATGCCATAAACATAATCGATGGATATAACGGCCTTGCCGCCGTGGTTTCCGCGATGATATTGGCCGGATTCGCGTATGTCTCGTTTTACCTGGGTGACCGGTTTTTATTGATCGTCGCGCTGAGCACGCTGGGCGGGGTGATCGGTTTCCTGGTCTGGAATTACCCGCACGGCCATATATTCCTTGGCGACGGCGGGGCGTATTTCCTGGGTTTCATCATCGGAGAACTGTCCGTGCTGATGCTGGCAAGGCACCCCTATGTGTCGGCCTGGTTTCCGCTGCTGCTGTGCATCTATCCGGTGTTCGAAACGCTGTTCTCCATCTACCGCAAGAAGTGGCTGCGCGGCCGTTCGCCCGGCGCGCCGGATGGGGTGCACCTGCACATGCTGATTTACAAGCGCCTGGTCCGCTGGGCCATCGGCTCGCGTGAAATGCGGCATCAGACGCAGCGCAATTCGATGACGTCGCCCTACCTGTGGCTGCTGTCGTCGCTGGCGGTCATTCCGGCGGTGCTGTTCTGGCAGGAGCCCTGGCTGCTGATGCTGTTTACGGGCATATTCTCGACCACCTATGTCGTGCTGTATCGCAAGCTGGTTTTGTTCCGCATGCCGAAATGGATGATCGTGAAGAAAAAGAAGCGGCAATAATCCCCCGCCGCCGGGCCCCGGGGGCCGCCGCCAGGGCTGGCCGAAACCGCGCGCCGGTTTGCGCAGCAATCGCCATTGTTGATGTACAGTTCGGGCTGCGTTGAACGGTGTCCGCCCACATCGGGTCGAGGGCGGCTCCAAGCACCAATCCTTGCCCATGCCCACACGAATTCTCATTGTTCGCACGTCCTCTTTGGGCGACCTCGTCCACATGCTGCCGGCGATCACGGATATCGCCCGGCATGTGCCAGACGCACAGATCGACTGGGTCGTCGAAGAGGCGTTTGCCGAGATCCCCTCGTGGCATCCCGCCGTCAATGAAATCATCAAGGTCGCGCACCGCCGCTGGCGCAAGTCCTGGTGGTCCGCGCAGGTGCGGGCCGAGCGCCGCGCGCTGCGCGAGCGCCTGCGCGCCGTGCGCTACGACGTCGTCCTGGACATGCAGGCCCTGCTGAAATCGGCGTGGCTGGTGCGCCAGACGCAGGGCGTCAAGCACGGCCTGGACTGGCGGTCGGCGCGCGAACCCCTGGCCTCGCTGTTCTACAACGTGCGCCATCGCGTCGAGTTCTGGCAGCCCGCCGTGATCCGCCAGCGCAAGCTGGCCGGGCTGACCTTCGGCTACCAGCACGCCGGCCTGCCGGATTTCGGATTGCAGTCCTTCGCCCGCCAGGCCACGCAGGCGCCCGAGCCGGTCCTGGAAGTGGGCAGCGGCGGCCTGAACACCACCGAACTTCCCCGGCTGCACCACCTGGACACCGACCGCGGCTACGCGGTGATCATGCCGTCGGCCAGCCGCGACGACAAACTGTGGCCCGAAGAGGACTGGCGCGCGGTGTTCCGCCGCCTGCGCGAGGCCGGCTGCATGTTGAAGCTGCTTGCCGGCAATGACCAGGAGGCCGAGCGCGCCCGCCTGCTGGTGGCCGGCATGGACGGCGCCGAGGTCATGCCCCGCATGGATCTGTCCGCGGTGGCCAAGCTGCTGGCCGGCGCGCGCCTCATGGTGGGACTGGACAGCGGCCTGACGCACCTTTCCGCCGCGCTGGGCCGCCCGACCATCGGCATCTACCGCGCCTCCACGCCCGTGCGCACTCCCCTGGTCGGCTCCAACTACACCGCCAGCCTGGGCGACCGCGGCGCCTCGCCGTCGCGCGAGGCCGTCATGGCCTCGGTCGAGCAGGCGCTGGCCGCGCAGTGACATGAACCGCGGCGTCTATACGCTCGCGCTCCGGGCCCTCGCGCCCCTGATCTGGCTGTGGATGGCCCATCGCGCCCGGCGCGCGGGCGGGCGCTGGGATATCTTTTCTCCCGAGCGGTTCGGCCGTGTTGGGCCGTCGTCCGAGCCGTCTCCCCAGCCGTCCCAAGTTGCGTCCCCGATTCCTTCGGAAAATCCTTCCGCGTTGCCCTACGCCGCGCCTGTCTGGGTGCATGCCGTCAGCCTGGGCGAGACCCGGGCCGCGCTGCCGCTCCTGAACGCGCTGCTGGAACGCGGCCTGCCGGTGCTGCTGACGCACATGACGGCCACGGGCCGCGCCGAGGGCGAGCGCCTGTTCCAGGACGCCATCGCGCGCGGCCAATTGCGCCAGGCCTGGCTTCCGTACGACTTTCCGGGCGCCACGCGCCGCTTCATGGCGGCCCACCGGCCGCGCTGCGGCCTGCTGATGGAGCGCGAGATCTGGCCCAATCTGCTGGCCGCGGCGCGCCAGGCGCGGGTGCCGATGGCGCTGGTCAGCGCCCGTTATTCCGAGTCGTCCCTGCGGCAGGCGCGCAGGATGGGCGGCGTGATGCGCGAGGCGCTGGCGGGGCTGGACGTCGTGCTGGCGCAGACCGCCGAGGACGCCGGCCGGCTGGCCCAGGCGGGCGCGCCGCCGGCCCAGGTGACCGGCAATCTCAAGTTCGACCTCGTCCTGCCGCCCGCGCAGGTGCAGGCGGGACGGGCGTGGCGCGCCCAACTGGGCCGGCGTGTCGTCGCCGTGGCCAGCACCCGCGAGGGCGAGGATGCCCCGTTCCTTGACGCGATCAAGCGCCACGCCGCCGCGCCGGACGCGCCGCTCTTCCTGCTGATTCCGCGCCATCCCCAGCGCTTTGACGAAGCGGCCCGGCTGCTGACGGACGCAAAGCTGGCGTTCGTGCGCCGCTCGGCGGGCACGGCCCCCGCGCCGCAGGCCGCCGTGCTGCTGGGCGACACGCTGGGCGAGATGGCCTTTTATTACGCCGCGTCGGACGTGGCGATCGTGGCGGGCAGCTTTGCGCCGCTGGGCGGCCAGAACCTCATCGAGGCCTGCGCCGCAGGCGTGCCCGTCATCGTCGGGCCGCACACGTTCAACTTCAAGCAGGCTGCCGAGGACGCCGTCGCGGCGGGCGCGGCGTGCCGCGCCGAGCGCGAAGGCGCGGCGGTGGACGCCGCCATGGCGTTGCTGGCCGATGAGGCGCGGCGCGAGGCCATGGGCGCGGCGGCGGCGCGATGGTTCCGCAGCCATGCCGGCGCCACGGCGCGCACGATGCAGGCGCTGGACGGGCTGTTGCGCTGAAGCGATCCCTTCAGGATTCGTCGTGGCGGCCGGGGCGGAACACCAGCCATGCCGACAGCACGTACATTGCGCCGCTGTAGGTGGCCGCCGCCGCCAGCTGCGCAAGTACCGGTCTCACGTCGTAGGCCAGCAGGATCTTCAGGATCGCCAGGTTCAATAGAAAACAGACGGCGAAGGTGTAGAAAAAGCGGACGCCCTCGCTGGCCAACCCGCCCTCGCTGCGGAACACGAACTTCTTGGAAAAGAAGAAGCTCTGAATGAACCCGACGGTGTAGCCGATGATGTTTGCCAGGACGGCCGAGACGCCCAGGGCCATCAGGACGAAGATGACGCCAAAGCCGACCAGGGTGTTCAAACCACCGCCCAGCGCAAATCTCGCCAGGCGATGCGCTTCGTTCTTCAATCTAGACATGATGCTCGGGGTTGCTCGCGCTCGAACGGTTTTGCGGCGGCATACCGAACGTCGTGCCTGCGATGACGAATTGCGGCTTGCGATTGACCTTGAGATACGCTCGGCCCAGGTATTCGCCGATCAGGCCCAGGCAAAGAGTTTGAATGCCGCCCACCATCAGAATGGTGGCAATGAGCGAGGTCCAGCCTCTGGGATAGTCCGTATGCAGGAACTCCTGGACGGTGATCACCAGGATCATGATCAGGCTGAAAACAGACATGCAGAAGCCGATACCCGTGGCCAGGCGCAGGGGTAGGATCGAAAAGCTGGTCAGCATCTTGAGCCACAGCGATAGCGACAGCCGCAGGTTGTAGTTGCCTTCCCCGTCGGCCCGCGCCTGATGTTCGATGTCCACCGAGGTGATCGACGCAGTGACGTCCAGGATGAGCCCGTCCACGTACGCGTACGGCCCGTCGTAACGGATCACTTCCTGCACCACTTCCTGGCGCAGCCCCTTGAAAGAGGATAGGTATAGTCCCTTGGGTTTGCGCAGCGCGTACGTGGCGACCATGTCGTTGAACCTGCTGCCCAGCCGCTTCCACAGCGCGTGTTGACGACCGACATACCTCGTATAACAGACGTCGTAGCCGCTGCGCAGCGCTTCGAGCAGTTTTCCGATGGACTCCGGAGGGTGCTGCAGGTCATCGTCCATCAGGATGACATAGCGACCCCTGGCGTAATGCAGGCCGGCCATCACGGCGTTGTGCTGGCCGAAATTCCTGCGCAATGTAATGCCTTTGACAAAGGGGTGGAGGCGGGCGTTGTCGGTAATGGCTTTCCAGCTGTCGTCCGGGCTGCAATCGTTGACCAGCACCAGCTCGAAACGGTTGGACAGGTGCAGCGTGTGCATGGCGTCGGCCACTTTGGCCACGAGCTTGGGCACGATGGTCTCGCTGCGATACACAGGAATGACGATCGACACTTCAAGGCCCTCGCTCTCGGATCGAGCGTCGGCGTCGAATGAGTCAGGATCTTGTCGAGTCGAGCTTGTCATTTCCGAAGTGTTGACTTCTTCCTGTGCTGCTTGTCGTTCGTTATCCAAAGTACCAAGCCGGTGAGCGCCATCAGGGTCGCGTACAGCTTGCCGAAATAAAAGTACCGGACCTCATACTGGTGGACCATGAATATGAGGTAGTAAGCCGATAGGACGGTGACATTGAGCCAGTTGAGCAACGGTGCGAAAACCGACCCCCGCCGCGCCAACGCAATACCCAAGAGGATGGCACCGATGATCGAGGCCAGGAAGTAAATGTTCGTGACGTAATCCGTCACGCTCCGCGGTGATCCCGCCTGGTCCATATCTTGCTGACTGGCGAAGAAATACTTACCGATGATTCCGAACTTCATCGCATGCCACTGGATGGGATGCGTCAGCAGCGTACGGATGAACAGCTTGGCTGCCTCGTCGACCCGTCCGCACGTGCTGGGGTCGATGCGGCATGTCAGGCCTCCGCCCCCCTCGACAATGAATCCCCCTCCCTTGCTCAGCAACTCCTCACGGGTCGTTACCGACGTGGAAAAAGACAATTGCTCGGTATAGACCCACTTGGGACTGCCCATCGTCACCTGGTGGTAGACACGCCACGGCAGCATCAGCACGTGAGCGGAAAGGACGATGACCAGCGCGACGCCCATCCAGCGCGCGCTTGCCGGCTCCTGCTTGCGACGCATCAGATGCCAGAGCCATGCTATCAGCAACCAAAACGTCAAACCGAGCACAAACAATTCGAACTGCGACCGAAAATACGCGGCGAATCCCAGGCTCATGCCCGCCAGGATGGCGAGCTTTCGGGGACGAATCGCGCCGAACGCTTGCAGGGCATACAGCACGCCCAGAAAGAAGAAGGCGATGGAAAACGTTTCCCCGAAGATGACGCGACCGGGCTCCAGGAGGAATGAGCGCGCCACGGGCGGGACGAAGAGCGCCAGGGGCAACAGCCAGGCGAGGGGCGCTGATACCCAGTCGCGCAGCGTCCGATTGAACTGGCACAGGACCAGGGCCCACGCCGCACAGGCCAGTAACTGGATGGCATAGACGAAATGGGGGGTATCCAGCCCCATTACCTTGATCAGGCCCGCTTCGATCAGCAGGAAACCGGGCGGCCAGAAACTGATGATCCAGTTGTTGCTCGGCGCAATCCATCCCTTGTCTGCGATGTCCATGGCCCCCGTGATAAAGCTGCCCGGATCGGAAGGAACGAATTTGAGCAGGTCGCGGGCGGTAGTGTTAAAGGCGTCGATCTGTCCTGCGGGCTGGTGCACTAAGGTGGCGTAGGCGCCGAGAATCAGGAAGTAGCACAGGTACACGAGCAGGATGTGCGGAGCTTGCTCCTGGCTGACCGGGGTGGCTTGGTTCATTTCACTCCTTGATGGCGGCCTGCTTGGCGACCCTGCAACGCAGGCACGCGGGCCGTGGGCTCCTCGGGCGAGCGCAAGCTTGGAGAGGGCGCGTATAAGGCGCAGAAAAGCGCACCGTCACGGATCGTTCCGGGCGGGGCTTTCCAACGCAACGTACAGCAATCTTAGGGGTTCTGCTTGGGCGTCAACGTGACCGCGCCAGGATTCAATTCCTGGCTGAAGCGCCTTGGGTCCCGGCCTTCGTCTTCGGGCCTGGCGCCCAGCCAGCCCTGTCCCAGCGCATAGACGCCCAGGTTCGCAAGCAGAATCAGGATCAATAGCACGCGCATGCCGGGCCTGCGTCAGGGATGAGGGGTCAGCGTGGCGCGCGCGACGGCGGCCAGCCCGTCGAGCACGGGGTGGTCCAGGTAGACCGGCACCGGCGCCGCGCCGAAGGCGCCGCCCGCGTCGGCGAGCAACCGTTCGATCTCCTGGTGGACCTCGGGCCATCCGCCGCCGGCCGCGTAGATCTGCGGGGTCTGGCCGTAGCGCTGGCGGCCCGCCAGCCATTGGCGCACCACGGCGCCGGCCTGGGCGGCGGCGATGCCGGATGCGATGGCCTCGTGCGTGTCCGTGGGGTAGGGCACGACCTGGCCGTTGGCGATGGGCAGGTTGGCCGTGCCATGGGCCAGCGAGGTGCGCATCATGGCCGGGCCCGGCAGGATCAGGCCGCCCGCGAAGACGTTGTCGGGTCCGACGGTGTCGATGGTGGTCGCGGTGCCGAAGCTGGCCAGCACGAAGGGCGGGTGGGTGCCCGGCAGGCGCGACAGCACGCCCAGCAGCGAGGCCCAGCGGTCCGCGCCCAACTGGGTGGGGTTGCGATAGCTGTTGACCAGGCCCAGCGTCGTGGCCTGTGATGGCGACCACGTCACCGCGCAGCCGCGTTTTTGCAGGATGGCCGCGATGGCATCGCCGCGCGCCGCGCCGGCCACGTTCACGCCCAGCGCGCGCCGCGGCGCTTGAGGCAAGCCCGCCACCCAGCTGTCCAGCGCGTCCAGGTCCAGGCCGTCGAACGCGACGACCGCGGGTTCGCGCGGCATGTCCGGATTGCTGGCGTCCAGCCAACCCACTTTGAGGCGGCTGTTGCCGGAGTCGATGAGAATAATCATGCTTGGCGTCGAATCGAAATTTCACCGACCGAGATCGGTGTGGCGCCTTCGGGCGTCTGCACCAGCAGGCGGCCTTGCTCGTCCACGCCACAGGCGGTTCCGCTGAGAAGAATAGCGTCCTTGTCCAGCACGTTCACCTTGCGGCCCGCCAGCGCGTCCACCTGGTCGAAACGCTGCCGGAAGGCGCCGAAGCCTTCGCGCTCGAGCGTGCGCACCGCGTCGTGCCACGCCGTGGCGCTGGCGCAGACCAGGTCGGCGGCGGCCGCGGCGTGCGCGGAAGCGGCCTGCACCTGGGTCCAATCGGCGACCTCGCGGCCCAGCGCGCGCGACAGTTCGGGGGCATCGACGAGATTGACGCCCATGCCGATCACCACGGTGTAGCCGGCGTCGCGGCCGCCGGGGTTGCGGGTGGTCTCGACCAGGATGCCCGCCAGCTTGGCGTCGTGCCATTGCACGTCGTTGGGCCATTTCATGCACAGCGCGCGCGCATCGCGGCCGGCAACGGCGCGCAGGGCTTCGCACGCGGCCACGCCGGCCAGCGGCGACAGCGCCGCCAGTTGCATGGCGGGCAGGTGCACGTCGAACGCGCACGAGAACATGAGCGTGGAGCCCGAGCGGTTCTGCCAGGGACGGCCGGCGCGGCCGCGGCCGGTTTCCTGCAGGTGCGTGCCCAGCAGCCATGGCTTGCCCGGCCCGGCCCCCGACCGCGCGCGGGCAAGCAGGTCGGCGTTGGTCGATCCGGTGCTGGCGGTCCAGGCGATGTCCTGGAAGGCGGGCAGGCGGTCGCCCAGCGTCCGGGCGAGGATTTCCGGGGCGGGCAGGTCGATGGGGCGGACTTGGTCGAGCATGGCGGCGATTGTAGGGCACGCGGGCCGCGCTCGCGGCCGCGCAGCCCCTGCGTATATGATTGACGACACATTTTGCATCGATAACCGGACGACATGCCGCATTCCGCCTTGCTTGCGACCGCCGCCGCGCCTTTTCGCCACGAGGGCGGGGTTTGCCACGTCGGCGGCGACTGGAGCGTGCTGGCGCTGGCCGAGCCGGGCGAGGTCGACCGTCGGCGCGCGGCGCTGGGCCGGGCGGCCCAGGCCGGCGCGCGCTGGGACATGCACGGCATCGACCGGCTGGATACGATCGGCGCGCTGATCATCTGGCAGGCCTGGGGCGAGAAACTGCCCGAGCGCGTGCGCTGGGGCGCCGGACAGCAGGACGTCTTCAACGCCCTGGCGATGAACAAGGGCGAGGCGCTGACCGCGGCGCCCAGGCCCGAGACCTGGGCGTGGGTGCGCGCCATGGGCGGCGGAATCCTGCGGGCGGCCGAAAACGGCAAGGCCCTGCTCATCATGCTGGGCCAGCTGGTGCTGGACGTGGGCGCGATGCTGCGCCGGCCGCGGCTGGGGCCGTGGCGCGAGATCTCGGCGCAGGTGTACCGCACCGGCGCGCAGGCGCTGGGCATCACCGCGCTGGTGGGTTTTCTGATCGGCGTGGTGCTGTCCTACCTGTCTGCGCAGCAACTCCAGATGTTCGGCGCGGACCGCTTCATCGTGCGCCTGCTGGGCGTATCCATCGTGCGCGAACTGGGCCCGGTGCTGGCGGCCATCCTGGTGGCGGGCCGCTCCGGTTCGGCCATCACGGCGCAGATCGGCGTCATGCGGGTCACGCAGGAGCTGGACGCCATGCTGGTCATGGGCATCTCGCACGGGCAGCGCCTGATCCTGCCGCGCGTGGTGGCGCTGGCGGTCACTATGCCCCTGCTGGTGCTGTGGACCAGCGCCATGGCGCTGCTGGGCGGCATGCTGGCCGCGCAGGCGCAGCTTGGCGTGTCCGCGCAGTGGTTCCTGCAGTCGCTGCCCGACGCCATCACCCTGACCAATTACTGGATCGGCATGCTCAAGGGCGTGACCTTCGGCATCCTGATCGCGCTCATCGCCTGCCACTTCGGCCTGCGCATCCAGCCCAACACCGAGAGCCTGGGCCGCGGCACCACCACCTCGGTGGTCACCTCGATCACCGGCGTCATCCTGCTCGACGCGGTGTACGCGGTCATCTTCAGCACGGTGGGCATCTGATGAACAACGCCACCCAGAATCGGCTGTTCACCGAAGAAGGCGTCACCGTCGAGCCGGTCATCACCGTGCGGGGCCTGCGCACCGCCTTCGGCGACCACGTCGTGCACGACAACCTGGACCTGACCGTGTTCCCCGGAGAAATCCTGGTGCTGGTTGGCGGCTCGGGCACGGGCAAGACGGTGCTGCTGCGCCAGATCATCGGGCTGGACGTGCCGGCGGCGGGCACCGTGAAGGTGCTGGGCCACACGCTGTCCGAACTGACGCCCGGCGAACGCCGCCGGCTGTCATACCGGTGGGGCATGCTGTTCCAGGCCGGCGCGCTTTTCTCCGCGCTGTCGGTATTCGACAATGTGGCCTTGCCCCTGCGGGAACTGCGCACGGTGCCCGAGGACCTGGTGCGCGACGTCGTCATGTGCCGGCTGGCCATGGTGGGCCTGTCGTCGCGCGACGCCGACAAGCGCCCGTCCGACCTGTCCGGCGGCATGGTCAAGCGCGTGGCGCTCGCGCGCGCGCTGTCGCTGGACCCGGAATTGCTGTTCCTGGACGAGCCCACGGCCGGGCTCGATCCGCTGCGATCCGACGAGTTCGTGGACCTGGTGCGCAGCCTGCACCGGCAGCTCGGCTTTACCGTCGTCATGGTGACGCACGACCTGGACACGCTGCTGGCGCTGGCCACGCGCGTCGCGGTGCTGGCGGAAAAGCGGGTGATCATTTGCGACACGGTGCCTGAAGTGCTGAAGTTCGATCACCCGTTCATTCATACGTTCTTCCTGGGCGAGCGCGGCCTGCGCGCGCTGGGGGACTTGGCACCGAAGGGAATGCAACATGGAAAACCGTAGTCATGCGCTCATGGCCGGCATCTTCACGCTGGTCCTGCTGGCCGCAGCGGTATTGACGGCCATCCTGATCGGCCGCGACCGGACGCAGTTGCAGCCATACGAGATCATCTCGGCCACGGCCGTCAGCGGCCTGAATCCGCAATCGGCCGTGCGCTACCAGGGGGTGCCCGTGGGCCGGGTGCAGTCGCTCGCGCTCAATCCCAACAAGCCGGGCCAGGTGCGCATCCGCATCGGCGTGGCTCCCAATACGCCGATCACCGAATCGACGTGGGCCGAACTGGGCGTGCAGGGGGTGACCGGCATGGCCAACGTGGATCTGCGCGACGACGGCTCCTCGCTCAAGCGCCTGACCTCCACCGCCGAGAATCCGGCCGCCATTCCGCTGCGGCCCGGCTTCCTGGACCGCGTGGAGCAGCGCGGCGACAAGCTGATTTCCAACGTCGAGGTCGCCACCGAGCAATTGAAGCGCGTGCTCAGCGAACAGAACGTGCAGGCGCTCACCGCCAGCCTGCAGAACGCCACCGATATCTCGCAATCCCTGAAAGAGGCCAGCCGCACCCTGACGCCGACGCTGGCCAAGCTCGGGCCGCTCATGGAGTCGCTGGACCGCACCTCGCGCCAGGCCGACCGCGCCGCCCGCGAAATCGGCGACCTGGCCCAGCAGGCCCGCCAGTCGCTGGCGCGCCTGAATGCGCCGGACGGCCCGCTGGCTGTGGCCACGCGCAGCCTCAACGACATCGCCCTGGCCGCCGCGCGCCTGGATGGCGAGACCCTGCCGGCGATCACCGGCATGGCGACGGACGTCGGCGCGGCCGCGCGCGGCGCCACCAATACCCTGCGCCGTGTGGACAGCACGCCGCAATCGTTCCTGTTTGGTCCCGCGCCCATGGCGCCGGGACCCGGCGAACCCGGCTTTGCCGGATTCGGGAGATAGCCGAAATGAAGATGCGCAGCGCCCTCCTTATCCTGACCCTGACCCTGGCGGGCTGCGGTATCGGCCGCGTCGACGCGCCGCCCAAGGTGTTCGACCTGGGGCTGGACGCCAGGCCCGTGCCCGCCTTGCCGGCGCGCGACCCGATTGCGCTGACGTTCCAGTCCGCGCCCGGCCTGTCGGACACCGGCATGATCTGGCGCGTGGGCGACAGCGCCGCGCCGCGGTCCTACGCGACGTATCGCTGGGCCGCGTCGCCCGCCGACCTGGTGCGCCAGCGCATCGTTGACCGTCTGTCGCGCCAGGGCCCGGTGCTCAATGATCGCGTCACCTTGCAGACGCCGCAGTTGCAGCTATCGCTGGCGCAGTTCGAACAGGTCTTCACCGAAGACGGGCAGTCCAGCCAGGGGCGCATCCTGTTGCAGGCCGTGCTGCTGAATGGACGCGCCGTGGTGGACCAGAAGCGCATCCTGGTGACGGCGCCCGCGCCCACACAGGACGCCGAAGGCGGCGTCGCGGCCCTGCGCGAGGCCACCGACCAGGCCAGCGACCAGCTCGCGCAATGGCTCGGCGCCACGCTGGGGGCGCCGGCGCAGGCGCCCCGCACGAGATGAGCGGTTAACATCGTTCCTTTTTCCGCACGCTGAGTCACGCCATGTCCGCACGCACTGAAACCCACGCTTTCGTCGGCGCCGCCGGCCGCATCGACTGCGCCATCGACTGGCCCGCCGGATCGCCGCGCGGATGGGCGCTGGTGCTGCATCCGCATCCGTTGCAGGGCGGCGCGCGCGAGAACAAGGTGGTCACGACGCTGTCGCGCGCGTGCGTGCAGCACGGGCTGGTGGCGGTGCGGCCCAACTTCCGTGGCGTGGGCCAGTCCGAAGGCGAGTTCGACAAATCCGTGGGCGAAACCCAGGACATGCTGGCCGTCGTGGCGCAGATGCGTGAACGCCATCCCGAACTGGCGCAGGCGCCTTGGGTGCTCGCGGGCTTTTCGTTCGGCACGGCCGTGGCGGCGCAGACTTACGCCGCGCTGGCCGAGCAGGGCGAGCCCGTCCTGCCATCGGCCCTGATGCTCATGGGCCCTGCCGTCAACCGCTTTCAGTCGCACGAAGTGCAAGTCCCCGACGACACGCTCATGGTGCACGGCGAAGAGGACGAGGTGGTGCCGCTGTCCGAGGCCATGGACTGGGCGCGTCCGCGCTCGATCCCTGTCGTGGTGGTGCCGGGCGCCTCGCACTTCTTTCACGGAAAGCTGCTCGTGCTGCGCCAATTGGTGCAGGCTCGCCTGAAGGTCGCGCTGGACTGAACGGTCCGCGCGGCACGCCGCAGGTTGCATCAGGTTGCATGTTTTAGGCGCGCGGGGAACCCCGCGTGGCCGGGATGGGTCTGATCGACTGCCTATAATTGTCAGCCACTTGCCCCGCGCCGGCGGGCGTCATTCCTGGACCCACGTTGCCGATGAAGAAATTGCCTCACTCCGCTCAATCCCCCGTTGTCTTTACCCGCCGCCTCGTTTCAGGCGCCGTGTTGTCGGCGATGCTGGCGGCCTCCATGCCGGCTTGGGCGCAGCAGGCGCCCACCGCTCCCGCCGCCGCGCCGGCCGCGACGGCCCCGGCCCCCACGCCTGCGGGCGCGATCCCTGTCGGCGACGTGTCGGCCGTCCCGGCGCCCACGATCGCGGCCAAGGCCTGGATCGTCGTCGATGTGAACAGCGGCCAGACGCTGGCCGCTTCCAATCCCGACATGAAGGTCGAGCCGGCTTCGCTCACCAAGATCATGACGGCCTATGTGGTCTTCAACGCGCTGGAAGAAAAGCGCCTGACGCTGGAACAGACGGTCCCGGTGTCCGAACACGCCTGGCGCACCGGCGGTTCGCGCATGTTCATCGAGCCGCGCAAGCCGGTCACCGTGGACGAACTGAACCAGGGCATGATCGTGCAGTCCGGCAACGATGCGTCCGTGGCGCTGGCCGAGGCCGTGGGCGGCAGCGAGTCCGCCTTCGCCGCCCTGATGAACCAGGAGGCCGAGCGCCTGGGCATGAAGAACACGCACTTCATGAACGCCACCGGCCTGCCCGACCCGCAGCACATGACGTCCGTGCGCGACCTCGCCACGATGTCCGCCCACCTGATCACCGATCACCCGGACTACTTCCACTACTACAAGCAGAAAAGCTACACGTACAACAAGATCACGCAGCCCAACCGCAACCGCCTGCTGTGGGCCGATCCCTCGGTCGACGGCATGAAGACCGGCCACACCGAATCGGCCGGCTACTGCCTGGTGTCGACGGCCGTGCGCGGCGACCGCCGCATCCTCGTGGTCGTGGTGGGCACCGACAGCGAAGCCACGCGCGCCGAAGAAAGCCTGAAGCTCCTGAACTGGAGCTTCCAGAACTTCGACACGGTCAAGCTGTTCGACAAGAGCCAGCCCGGCATCGACGCCCGCGTCTGGGAAGGCACCGCCGAAAACGTCAAGCTCGGCCCGCCCAACCCCGTCTCCATCGCCGTGCCGCGCGGCAAGGCCGGCGAACTCAAGCCGGTCGCGCAGCGCACCGATCCGCTGATTGCGCCGCTGGCCAAGGGCCAGCAGGTCGGCACGCTGCAATTCACGCTGGACGGCAAGGTGCTGCGCACCGAACCGCTGGTGGTGCAGGACGCCGTCGAGCGCGCCGGCTTCTTCGGCCGCATGGTCGATACCGTCAAGCGCTGGTTCCAGTAAATCTGGCACCGCGGCCCCTGCCGCGGGTGTAAGCTAGCAGCGGGCGTTTCGTGCGCGAAACGCCCGTTTTGCATTCTTCGGGGGCGGGCCGGGCGGCTCGTCCCTGTTCCATTTCAAATTCAGGAGTGCCTCATGATTCCGGGCGTGCCGGGCGAAAGCCAGGTGTATCTCAACGGTGAATTCCTGCGCGTGGACGAGGCCAAGGTCTCCGTCCTGGACCGCGGCTTCATTTTCGGCGACGGCATCTACGAAGTCGTCCCCGTGTACCAAGGCAATGCATTCCGCATGGCCGAACACCTCGACCGTCTCGACCGCAGCCTGGCCGCCTTGCGCATCGCGCAGCCGTTCGACCGCAGCGGGTGGATCGACCTGATCCAGCAATTGCTGGACCGTTCCAACCTGGAAACCTGCATCGTGTACCTGCAGGTGACCCGCGGCGTGGCCAAGCGCGACCACCAGTTCCCGTCGCCCGCCGTGCCCCCGACGGTGTTCGGCATGATCTCGGCCTGGTCGCCGCCGGCGGCCGCGCAGCGCGCCCAGGGCCTGTCCGCGATCAGCATCCCCGACGAGCGCTGGCTGCATTGCGAAATCAAGTCCGTGTCGCTGCTGGGCAATGTGCTGGCCAAGCAGCAGGCGGTGGACGCCCACGTCGACGAAGTCCTGCAGTTCCGCGACGGCTACCTGACCGAAGGTTCCTCCACCAATATCTGGGTCGTCTCGGGCGGCAAGCTGCTGGCCCCGCCCAAGAACAACCTGATCCTCGAGGGCATCCGCTACGGGCTGATGGGTGAACTGGCCGCCGAGGCCGGCATCCCGTTCGAAGCACGCCGCATCTCGCAGCAAGAGGTGGAGCAGGCCGACGAACTGATGCTGTCGTCCGCCACCAAGGAAGTGCTGGCCATCGTCTCGCTGGACGGCAAACCCGTGGGAACCGGCAAGCCCGGCCCTGTTTTTGAGCAATTGCGTGCGGGTTATGATGCCCGCATCGCCGCGCTGTAGTCCCGGCGCGGGGCGGCCCCGGGGCCGCCCGCCCGGCGCCCGCCGGCCCTTGCCGGCGCGCCGCTTGCCCCCATATAAGAACATTCAGGGGCAACTCTTTTTAGGCACATCATGCACATTCCGCCCGAAGATTCTTTGATCGAATATCCCAGCGACTTTCCCATCAAGGTCATGGGCAAGCATCATCCCGAATTCGCGCAGACGCTGACCGAGGTCGTGCTGCAGTTCGATCCGGGATTCGACGCCGCGACCGTGGAAATGCGCCCCAGCAAGGGGGGCAACTACCTGGGACTGACCTTCACCGTGCGCGCGACCTCCCGCGAGCAGCTCGACGCCCTGTATCGGGCGCTGCATGGCCACCCCATGGTGTCCATCGTCCTGTAAGGCAAGATCGCCGTGATCAAGTGGCTCGCGCGGCCGGTGGACTACCTGCCGGTCTGGCAGGACATGCAGGCCTACACCAGCCAGCGCGACGCCGACACGCCGGATGAGATCTGGCTGTGCGAGCACACGCCGGTCTATACGCTGGGCCAGGCCGGCCTGCCCCAGCATGTGCTCAACCCCGGCAACATCCCCATCGTCCATTGCGACCGAGGCGGCCAGGTGACCTACCACGGCCCAGGCCAGGTCATGGCCTATGCGCTGTTCGACCTGCGCCGCGCCGACATGTACGTCAAGGAATACGTCGCCTTGCTGGAATCCGCCGTCATCGACACGCTGGCTCGGTTCGGCGTGAGCGGCGCCTGTCGCAAGCCGGGCGCGCCCGGCGTCTACGTGCCCGACCCCGCCGGCGGCGAACTCGCCAAGATCGCGGCCCTGGGCATCAAGATCCGCAATGGCAGGGCTTATCACGGCGTGTCGCTGAACGTCGAGATGGATCTTGCGCCATTCCTCGGCATCAACCCCTGCGGCTACGAAGGGCTGCGCACCGTCGACATGGCGGCCTGTGGCGCGCGCTGCTCGCCCACCGAGGCGGGCGACGCGCTGGCCCAGAACCTGGCGCAGGCATGGCGTCGTCGAAGGAACCCGAATTGAAGACCTACACCGCGGCCGAGGTCGCCGCCACCACGCCCGAACAGCTCGCGCGCCTGCGCGAATCCGGCCCGCCCGAGGAATACGCCGCGTGGATCCGCACCGCGGCCGAATTGGGGCTGACCGAGGCCCAGACGATCTACGGGCAGATGCTGCTGGACGGCATGGGCGTCGAACGCCAGCCCGCGGAGGGACTGGCGTGGTTCAAGCGCGCCGCCCATGCCGATCACCCCATGGCCATCAACATGGTGGGACGCTGCTACGAAAACGGATGGGGCGTGCCGGCCGACGACACCGTCGCGGCGTACTGGTTTCGCCGGGCCGCCGATGCGGGGCTCGACTGGGGCCTGTACAACTATGCCCACATGCTGCGCAGCGGGCGCGGCGGCGTCACGCAGAACCCCGCCGCGGCGCTGGCCCTGTACCAGCAGGCCGCGCAGGCGGGCCACGTGAAGTCCATCGGTGTGGTCGGCCGCTACTACGAGGCGGGCGACGTGATCCCGCAGGACATGGCGCGCGCGTTCGACTGCTACCAGCGCTGCGCCGAAGGCGGCGACTTTCGGGGCATGTTCCACCTGGGCCGCCTGCTGCTCCTGCAAGGCAAAAAGGAAGAAGCCGTCCAATGGCTCGTCCGCGTGCCCGAAACCGCCACGCCGGCCTTCCTGAAGGAAGCCAACGGCATGCTGCAGGACTGCGGCTTTCCGGCGCTGTATGAGACCGGCGCGTAGCGCGGCTCAGGTGCTCAGCCGGGCCTCGAACACCACTTCCAGCATGTCGCGCTGGCCAGGGCCGCGCTCGCCGTCCAGCCGGTCCAGCAGCAACTGACCCGCGCGCCGGCCCAGGTCGGCGGCGTCCACGCCCAGCGTCGTCAGCCCCTGCACCCATTGCACGGCGCTGCCGTCGTCCGTGAATCCCAGCACCGCCAGGTCCTGCGGCACATGCAGGTCGCGATTGTGGGCCTCCGACACGGCGGCGGCGGCCAGCAGGTCGGACGTGCAGAACACGGCATCGAAGATCGTATTGGTGGCCAGCAGGCGCAAAAAGGCCATGCGGCCGTCGTTCATGTGCTGGACCTCGGGCTGCACGATGTCCGCGACCAGTTCCAGTCCCAGCGCGGCGGCGCCGTGGATGAAGCCCTCGCGCCGGGCGCGTTCCCACGGATTGTCAGCGCTGACGCAGGCGACCCTGGGGTGGCGCTTGTCGGCCAAGTGCCGGGCGGCCAGGCGGCCGGCCTCGGCGTTGTCGATCGCCACGGCGCTGTCCAGCGTCTGCGGGGACGCGCTCCAGGTCTCGACGACCGGAATCTCCATCGCGGTGAGCGCGGCGCGCAGCGCGGCGTCCTCCAGCGGCCCGATGACCAGGGCCGCGGCGGGGCGCAAGGCCTCCAGCAGGGGCAGCGTCCCGGCGTCCTGCCAGGGCGCCGCCGCCAGGAAATAGCCGGCGGGAGCGAGCCGTTCGCCGCAGGCCTGGAGGGCGCGGGCGGCCGGGCCGGCATCCAGACGGGGGGCAATCACGGCGACGGGGGCGGGCGAGGGCAGGGCGGGCATGGAAAAGTCGGGAAATACGCCAGGCCAGACGATAACCCAGGCCCGCGGGCTGCCGGGGGGGCGATCGGGCGGGCAATCGGGCGGCGGATCGGGCCGCGAAGGGTAAAATGCCCTTTTTCTCCCAGACCCGGCCGTCCTGCGCGCCGGTCATGAAGGTGTCCCATGTCTACGCTCGCCGAGTCTCCTGTGCCCTCGAACGAATCCGCCGCCGCGCCCGCGGACGCGGTCTACGATCCGACGCAAAAGCAGAAATCGCAGGCCAAGACGGCGCGCATCCCCATCAAGATCATTCCGGCCGAACGCCTGAAGAAGCCCGAATGGATCCGCGTGAAGGCCGCCGCGCCCGGTTCGCGCTTCTACGACATCAAGCGCATCCTGCGCGAGCACAACCTGCACACGGTCTGCGAAGAGGCGTCCTGCCCGAACATCGGCGAATGCTTCGGCAAGGGCACGGCCACCTTTATGATCATGGGCGACAAGTGCACCCGCCGCTGCCCGTTCTGTGACGTGGGCCACGGCCGGCCCGACCCCCTGGACACCAAAGAACCCGAGAACCTGGCGCGCACCATTGCCGCCATGAAGCTGTCGTACGTGGTGATCACCTCGGTCGACCGCGACGACCTGCGCGATGGCGGCGCCGGCCACTTCGTGGATTGCATCACCCATATCCGCGAGCTGTCCCCCACCACGCGCATCGAGGTGCTGGTGCCCGACTTCCGCGGCCGCCTGGACCGCGCGCTGACCATCCTGAACGCCGGCCCCCCTGACGTCATGAACCACAACCTGGAAACCGTGCCGCGCCTGTACAAGCAGGCGCGTCCGGGTTCGGACTACATGCACTCATTGAAGCTGCTGGCCGAGTTCAAGAAGCTGCATCCGGAAGTGCCCACCAAGTCCGGCCTCATGCTGGGCCTGGGCGAGACCGACGAAGAAATCCTGCAGGTGATGCGCGACATGCGCGAGCACAACGTCGACATGATCACCATCGGCCAGTACCTGCAGCCGTCGGAGCATCATTTGCCGGTGCTGCGCTACGTGCACCCGGACACCTTCGCAATGTTCGAACGCGAGGCGTATGCCATGGGGTTCTCGCATGCGGCGGTGGGCGCGATGGTGCGGTCTTCGTACCATGCGGATGAACAGGCGCATGCGGCTGGGGTGAATTGATCCCACGCAGGACAGCCTGGCGGGCAGGGGTTTCGCACCCTTGCCCATGAACGCGCCGGAACCCGAGTTCCGGCGTGTCGTTTGGCGCGCGTGCGGACGCCGCCGCGCAACATGAACCTATCAACGAGGCGCGACCCAGAGTGGATATGCAAAGTCCGGTTCCCCAGATAGCCGTTGTCATACCGAGCTACAAGGTGTGCGCGCACATTCTGGGCGTCATCGACAGCATCGGGCCCGAAGTCGGACGCATCTATGTGGTCGACGACTGCTGCCCGGAAGGCTCCGGCGACTTCGTGGCGCAGCATTGCACCGACCCGCGCGTCAAGGTGGTCCGCAACGAGGTCAACCGGGGCGTGGGCGGGGCCGTGATGCGGGGCTATCGCGCGGCCCTGGAGGAAGGCGTGGAGGTCATCGTCAAGATCGACGGCGACGGCCAGATGGATCCCGCGCTGATCTCCGAGTTCGTCCTGCCCATCCAGGCCGGCGAGGCTGATTACACCAAGGGCAACCGGTTCTTCGACCTGGAGAAGATCCGCGACATGCCCAGGATCCGCTCCTTCGGCAACGCCGCGCTCTCCTTCATGACCAAGGTGTCCTCGGGCTATTGGGATGTGTTCGATCCCACCAATGGCTACACCGCCATTCACCGGGACGTGGCCAAGCACCTGCCCTTCGACAAGATCAGCAACCGCTATTTCTTCGAGACGGACATGCTGTTCCGCCTGAACATCCTGCGCGCCGTGGTGGTCGACATCCCCATGGACGCCAAGTACGGCGACGAAGTCAGCAACCTGAAGATCTCGAAGATCATCGGCGAGTTTGCCGCCAAGCACGTGCGCAATTTCTGGAAGCGCGTGTTCTACAACTACTACCTGCGCGACATGTCGCTGGCCTCGCTGGAACTGCCGCTGGGCGTGGCCATGCTGGCCTGGGGCCTCGGTTACGGGCTGGTGCAGTGGAGCTCGTCGGCGCATGCCGGCGTGGCTACCCCGGCCGGCACGGTCATGCTGGCGGCCCTGCCCATCATCCTGGGCGTGCAGTTCATTCTTGCGTTCATCGGGTACGACATTGCGTCCGTGCCCAAGCGGCCTTTTCACCGGCGCGTGAGGAGCCTGATGAAGAAAAACAGAAAACCGGTGGATGTCCAATGACTTACCTCGTCGCCATCATCTGCGTGATCGGCATTGCCGTCGGGCAGATTCTTTTCAAGCTCAGCGCGCAGTCGCTGCACAGGACAGGCAGCTTCTTCGACCTGGGCACGCTCACCTTGCTGTTCTCCGCTTTCGCGCTGTATGGCCTGACCACGATCGCGTGGGTCTGGGTCTTGCAGAAGGCGGAACTGGGCCGGGTGTACCCGCTGATGGCGATGGCGTTCGTGCTGGTGCCCATCGGTAGCTACTATTTCCTGGGCGAACGCTTCAATCCGCAATATTTCGTCGGCGTCGCGTTGATCGCCGCGGGCATCGTGATCGCGGTCCGCTCCTGATCATGGGAATGGACCGAACCGATTTGTCCCTGATCCAGGATCTGCACGCAGGGCGCTGCAGCCGGCGGTGGCTGGTCGCCCTGTTCGTGCTGGTGTGCATCACGATGGCCAAGCTCATCCCGTCGATGCAGTCGCCGGACGAGTTCGATCACGTTAAGCGGGCCTACCTGCTGGGCAAGGGCGTCTTCACGCTGCAGAGCTTCGAAGAGCAGGGATCTGGCGGCCTGGTCGACACTGGCCTGATGACGTATTTCAAGGCCTACGGCGTGCTTCCCTACCGGCCGCACCGCAAGCTGTCGCTGGAAGAGAACTACGCCGCCGAGGCCGCCCGCTGGACCGGACAGCGCGAATTCAGCGCCGCGCCGGGAACCGGCTATTACCTGCCCGCCATCTACGTGCCGCAGGCGCTGGGGCTGGCCATCGGCGAGGCCGCCGGCCTGACCATCGGCAATTCCTACGACCTTGCCGTGCTGCTCACCATCCTGAGCTGCGCGGCGCTGCTGTGGGCCGCGTTCGCCATCTATCCAGCGAACCCCGTGGTCCTGGCGCTGCTCATCCTGCCGATGAGCCTTTTCCAGTTTGCCTCGGCCACCATCGACGGCCTGTCGATGGCGCTGACGGTGCTGGCGGTGTCCCTGTTCCTGCGCATCGCCCACGATCGCCGCGCCGCGGCCGCGTGGCTGACGCCGGTCCTGGCGCTGGTGCTGGTCGTCCTGATCGGAAGCCGCATCCATATGCTGCCGGCGCTGCTGTTGCTCGGCATGGCCTGCTTCCATGTGCGCCGCAGATCCGCCTACGTCCTGTTCGCGCTGTCGATCGTCATCATCGCGGCCTGGCTGCTCCACGCCATCGGCAGCACCGTCGACAAGCGCGTCCTGGTGGGGGCGAGCACGTCCGAGGTCGCCCTGCACTACCTGAAGCATCCCTTTGCCTTCCTGCGCGTGCTGCACGCGACGCTGGACCGGCCGGATCTCATGGGCTTCTACATGTCGTCCTTCGTCGGGGTGCTCGGCTGGTTGGACGCGAGCTTCAGGCCGGAGGTGTACCGGCTGGCGTTGGCGGCGCTGGCCGTCATCGGCGTGCTGTCGCTGTCGCTGCGGCGGCTGCGGACGGAATGGCCGCCGCGCGCCATGCTGCTGTTCTGCGCCGTGGCCTCCGTGCTCATGACCTTTTTTGCGCTGCTGGTGACGTGGAACAAGCATCCGGCTGACGTGATCCTGGGCGTGCAGGGGCGGTATTTCACGCTGCCGATGATCCTGCTGGCCTACGCCATCGCGGCGGGCAAGGGCGCCTTTGAAGGCGTGGCGAGGAAGGGCGCGGCCGTCGTGCTGGCCGCCCTGGCGTACCTGTCCGTCACGGCGACGGTCTCGCTGATGCTGGGCCGCTACTATCAGTCCTTCGCGCCCATCGAGTCGGCGTCGGTGTCCGTCAGCCCCACGCCGCCGCTTTCGCCGGACAATCCGATCACGGTCGCCATGAGCCCGCGCTACCTTGCGCACCAGCGCGAGATCACCCGCCTGGGCATCAACTTCGGCACCCACATGCGCACCAACCGCGGCGCCGCGGAACTCCAGTTGTCCACGCCCGACGGCGCAACCGTCCGGGTGCCCATCGACCTGCCGGCGCTCAAGGACAATGAATACGCATTGCTCGACGTGCCCAAGGGCAGCTATGTCGCCGGCAAGATCGTCTCGGTGACGGGCGGCGGCGTCAGCGCCTGGCAGGCCACGCCCGCCACGGGCGGCGCGTCGTCGACCTGCATGGTGTATCTGTACGCCGACGGGACGTCGCAGTTCACGGAAGGCTGCCCGGTTCCCAATTTGCGGTGAGCATTGGCCCGGCCAGGGCCAATCAGCCGCCCTGCCGCGCAAATTTGATCGCGGCGTTGAGGTCTTCCGCCGTGTCGACCTCGGCGAGGTCGAGTGCATAGCCCTTCAAGGGCAAGTGCTCTTCAAGCCGCTCGTATACATAGCCGCTGGCGTTGTGCAGCAGGTCGCTGGGGCCGGATACGATGTTCGCCCATTCGAACTGGCCGGGCACTTTGCGCGTGAAGCCCGATATCCGGACAGCGTCTCCTTCGGGCTCACTCTCCACATACACGGCATTCTCGCTTTTTGCGTCAGTGACGCCGACCAGGATGTCCTCGGACTTCGCCGCCGCCAGAAAGCCGGCCAGGCTTGATGGGGTGATCAGCAGATCGCCATCGATGTAGACGACCTTGCCCTTCAGATGCTCGGCGCCCTTGGCGAAGCTGTAAGCAGTGTTGGTCGATCGGTAATCCGGGTTTCTGACCAACACGACATCGCGATGATGCATCGAGCAATACTCGATGACCATGTCTTCGCGGTAGCCCACGACAAGGTGGATGGTAGCCACGTGCGGCCGGATTGCATTCAACAGCCGAGTCAGGATCGTGACACCATCAATCTCGATCATGCACTTCGGCATACCGAGTCCGATGCGGGACCCCAGGCCGGCGGCTGCGATTACAGCGCTTTCAACAACCTGCATAGCGCAGCTCCTTCGTGAATGATGTAGTCGGATGACGAGACGGCTGGTGGAACCGGCCGGTGAACGCCGCCAAACGCGATGGAGACGTCCGCCGCGGCCAGCATCGGCACGTCGTTGGCGCCGTCTCCCACCGCCACGACGCGGTCATAGCCTTGGGCCCTGATCTTCGTAATCGCGGTCGCCTTGTTCAGCACCTTGCCCAGCGCCAGCTTGCCGTTCTCATAGTCGCCTTGCGACGCGTAGAGATGGCAGCCGCACTTTTCAGCGATCGGCTGAACCCAGATATCGAGGTTGCCCGTCACCAGGAAGCAGTCTGACTGGTTGGCGCTGATGAAGGAAAAGATCGCCGGGTCCAGCGGGATATTGGAAACGATGGACCGAACCAAGTCGGGGGCGACCTGCCCCAGGATCAGGCAGCGCAATCGAAAGGAAGGCTCGAATTCGATGTGGCCGTCCATGGTGGCGCGCGTCAGCGTGGCGATCTCGTCCGACACGCCCAGTTCGGAGGCAATGCAGGGCAGGATCTCCGTGGTGGTGAGCGTCCCGTCGACGTCGAAACAGAAAGCGGTTTTCATCGCTTCAACGCTCAAACAGGAAATAGCGCTGCCGGGTGTCGGCACGGTTGTTGAGCGCCGAGTCCTGGTACACGTCGCCGCTTTCAATCATCCGGAATCCTGCCGGGAGCAACGTGCTGTCGAACATGGCCATGAGTTCCGGCTCGGTGCGATAGATGGCGTTGTAATACTGGTCCATGTCGTCCGAAAAGTGCTCTTTCAGCGTCAGGCGCATGTCCAGGCCGACGGGCTCGCGGAACAGGATGCGGCAGTCGGCGGCGGCGACATCGGCCAATTGCCGAAGCGCCTGCCGGACCTCGTCGTCATTGAGGTAGATATAGACGCCGAACGATACGATCCTGGAGAAAGGGTCCGACGCGCCAATTGCGTCCAGTGATATTGCGTCGATCGAGCAGACCGTAAAGCGCGCGCCCTGGGTCGTGTCGAAGTGGCGCTTCGCAACGTCGATCAGTCCCGGGCTCACGTCGACGCCGTGGTATTCGGCGCCACTGGACAGCAGAAGGCCGGCCCAACGGCCCGTACCGCAGCCTGCGTCGAGCACCCGGTCTTGCGCTCGCAAATCCAGCTTTGGATAGAGAAACGCCTTCTCCGCCGCATCCCGGCGTTCGGCAAGATCCAAGTTCTTGTCTTGGTAGATGACAGCGCGGGTCGCGCCGATCTCACCAACCTTTGCGGCGCGCTGTTCAAAAAAATCCAGGACCGCCTTGCGGTCGATTTCGGGGCTTTGATCGCCGGGCCGGGAGAATGTTCGTGACATGTTCGGATCCTGATAGGGGCGTAGACGCGAGAATCATGCGCGGCCAGGCTGAGCGCCATGATCGTTGGCGAGTTCAAAGATGAAGAGCTTGTTCACCAGATGCTTGTCTTGCGCTTCCGAGATGAGGGCCTCGCTTTTCAGGACGAACCCCTTGCGCAGGATTACCGTCCTGAAATCTTCAACGGATCGGAACTTGCGACAACCTTCCAGCTCCGCGCTCTGCTGCGGGTCATGACGCGTTGAGAGCACTTCGGTCAGCAACAAGGTGCCGCCGGGGCGCGTCATCAGCCTGAGCTTTTCTATGATGTACAGGAATGCGACCTCATCGGCAATAAGGGATGTCGCGTCCACACCGCATATCAAGT
The DNA here is from genome assembly GCF_055397965.1 of Achromobacter sp. T5-5. Taxonomy (NCBI): domain Bacteria; kingdom Pseudomonadati; phylum Pseudomonadota; class Betaproteobacteria; order Burkholderiales; family Alcaligenaceae; genus Achromobacter; species Achromobacter sp. T5-5. The sequence goes on along the minus strand of NZ_AP027919.1, from coordinate 6,050,307 downwards.
CGTACTTCTCGGTGGGGGCAAGGAGCCGCAACTCCTGAGCCAGGATGTGGACGTTGACGAGGCGACTGTCGGCAGCGGCGACTCTAATGGCTTCGCTCGACGCGTAGTCTTGCGCGGTGACGGTCAGGTGCCCCGCGTGCGCAGCGAGACGCGACAGGAGTGCCCCGTCATCGCTTCCAATGAGCAATGCGCGTTTGAAGGTGGGAAACGCGGCAAGGGCCGACTCCAGGGCAGTCATCCGCCGCGACTCATGAGCAGGCGCAAATAGAGACTGGACGGCGAGTTCTCCTTGCGCAGGGAGCGTCTGGCCACGCCCTGCCTGCACACCCGTCGGTTGGCACACCCAGTCGCTTTCGGCGCTCAGCGCCTCGTGGATGTGGTCGCAGATTCTTTCGCCCGCAGTCGACTGCAGGCCCAGACCAAACAGGAAGTCGGGCATCACGGCTTCGCGGTCTTGCTTGCGGGGGTCTTCACCGCGAGCCACCATATCGATGAAAGCGGTGATGTCCGTCTGGTTGTATGCGGCGTACAGCGATTGCACGATCTCGCCGTCGTCGTTCATGCCCAGGCCGCCGTCGCAATGGAGGTATAGAAGCGGCTTGCCAGTCGGCAGGAATTCGAGCACGAACGAACCGACGTCCGCCATCAGTGCATCGGCGAGGGAGAACGCCGTACGGTAGTCGGCGGTTTCGTCCAGGGCAAAATTCTCGGTGGCATTGAGCTTCTGCCGGAAATCCTGTTCCTGTTCGGCATTCCATTCGTTGTGCTCACGCATGGCCTTGAAGAACAGCGGATGCGGGCGCATGAGCAGGAACAGGTCGGTCCGCCGCTGCATTTCTGAAAGGATGAAGTTGCCGTACGTCTTGAAGGTCGCCCACGTAGGAGGATCGCCGACCGAGAAGTGCGGCGTCCACAGTATGACCTTGCGTCCGGCGATGCGGTCGACCAGCGCGCGTGGCGCCGTTTCCGTCAGGGTATCCGTGTTGTCGAACTTGGGATGCCCCGTCACCACTACGTGGCTATTGCCGGCAAGGCAATACTTGCCGAACATCTTTCTGCCTCGTTCCGAGCGAACGAATACACGCCACGCCGAGCGGTGCAGCGCCGTGTCGAACTGCGCGCCAATATTCCAGACGCCACCGCCCAGCTCCAGGCCATACGGGATGTAGGCAACGCGGGCGCCGGCTGCCTTCAACCGTTCGATCCGCAGGTGCGCTGGCCGGGTGTCTTCGTAGGGATTCTGTAGGAAGACGACGTGGGGCTGGGACGATGCCGGGTCGAAATAATCGGCGGTGCAGAAGGGAACGCCTTCGTTGAGCAGGCATTGCTTCATTTCGTCGTAAGTGATTGCTTCCGACGAAAACGGGTGGATGAAGGGCGTGAGGACGACGCGGACGGAAAAGCGAGGATCCGTGCCGGCGGCCTTCCATACGCTGCGCCAGCTCGGCCAGATGGAAGGGTGCTGCACGATGAATGCGATCCGTATGGCCTGGTTCGGCCGGTACTGCGTCGGGGGCGGGTTCGCCAAGGTGGCCGCAGCCTCCTGAGCGGCCCTCGCTTGCGCTTCCATTGCCGCTTGGGCGGCCAGATCGGCCAGCGACGCGTCCAGCCGGGCCTGAACCTCTCTCAGGACTTCGATATCGGCCATGAGGTTGGGCAGTGGCAAGGCGTCCAGCGCTTCGCTCAGTTCGGCCTGCTGGCGCAGCAGGTCCGCGGAGCGCGACGCAATGTCCGAGCGCAGGGACGCGCCCTGGGCATCCAGCCGGTTCTGGATGTCGTCAAGCCGCGCGTTCGTGACGTTCAGTCCCAGTGCGCGCGCTCGAAGCGATTTGATGCGGTCAATCAATGAACTCACTCCGTATCCCGTATTTTTGGCCAAGATGAATCGCATGCGGGTTTGCGGGCGGCTTGCAGCATGTTCATCATCCGCTGGCTGCATCGGGCCGTCATGCACGGCCTTGGCCGGCGGCATATAGGTACCGAAACAGGTCGATTCCCTTGATCGGCCCCTGGCCCGCTCCGGGTTGGTCGAGCAAGGAAATGGCGCGCTCCATCCCCGCCAGCTTCACCTCCTCGCGCTGGTGGGCGAGCAGCAGCACGCTCAGTTCAAAATCCGACAGCGGCTGTGCGGGATCGGCCACCGGGCTCAACAGCCCGGGAAACAGCGGCCGGATCACCTCCGGCCGCGCCAGGTTCAATGCCCGCTTCAGCACCACGGGGATCTCGGCGCGCGCCGCGAAATCGCGCCGGACGGCGGACAGGTTGCCGACGTGGCGCCGGTACTTCACGACCCGGTGATCGAACAGCCCGATGCGAAAGCCCTGGCCCGTGGCGCGCAGCCAGTAGTCGTAATCCTGGAGCTGGATCAGCCCCTCGTGGAAGCCGCCGAGCGTGTCGGTGACGCGCCGGTGCATCGTGGCGGACGGCGCGCAGAAGTAGTTGTCGTCGAAGAACAGGCTCACGAACACGGAATCGTGCCGGCGCGGGTTGAAAAACACGGGGTAGCCCGCGTCGTCCAACGGCTGGCCGTCGTCGTCGATCAGATCCGGACGCGAGAAGACGATGTCCCACTCGCCCGATGACAGGATCGACACTTGGTGGGCAAGTCGGTCCGGCGTGCACACGTCGTCGCCGCCCATCAGGGCGATGATCTCGCCTTGCGCCACGCGCAGCGCCGCATTGGAAGCGGCGCTGGGCCCCTGGTTCTGCTGGCGGATGAGCAGGACGCGTTCGCCGAAGCGGCTTGCGACCAGATCGGCGGTGCCGTCCGTGGAGCCGTCGTCCACGACGATGGCTTGCACGTTGGGATAGCGTTGCGACAGCACGCTGTCGATCGCCTGCACGGCAAGCTCTCCCTGGTTGTAGACAGGGATGATTACCGAGACGAGAGGGGCTTGCATGGCGAAACGTTTCAGCGCATGAACTGCTTGATGTGCGCGATGACTTCGTCCACCTGGGACAAGGGCATCTGCGGCCAGATCGGCAGCGACAGGGTCTGCGCGGCGGCCTGGTTGGCCAGCGGCAGGCTGTCGGCGGCGATCTTCAGGTCTGCGTACGCGCCTTGCTGGTGCGGGGCGATCGGGTAGTGGATGAGGCACGTGACGCCCTGCGCGGCCAGGTGGGCGGCCAGCTCGTCGCGCTTGCTCGTGCGGATCACGTACAGGTGATAGACCGGCGTGGCGCCGTCGACCGATTGCGGCGTGTGCAGGTCGGCGATGCCTTGCAGGGCGGCGGTGTAGCGCTCGGCGATGGCGCGGCGGCGTTCATTGCCATGGTCCAGCGCGGGCAGCTTGACGCGCAGGATGGCGGCCTGCAGTTCGTCCAGGCGCGAGTTTACGCCCGCCACCTCGTGCACGTATTTCTTGTTCGAGCCGTAGTTGCGCAGGCGGCGCATGTCGGCGGCCAGCTGGTCGTCGTCGGTGACGATCGCGCCGCCGTCGCCCAGGGCGCCGAGGTTCTTGCTGGGATAGAAGCTGAAGCCGGCCGCGTGACCGAGCGAGCCGGCGCGCTTGCCCTTGTAGTAGGCGCCGTGCGCCTGGGCCGCGTCTTCCAGCACGAAGAGGTCGAATTCGCGCGCGATGGCGTTGATGGCGTCCATGTCGGCCGGCGACCCGTACAGATGCACCGGCATGATGGCCTTGGTGCGCGGGGTCACGTGATCGCGCAGGCGCTTGGCGTCGATGCCGTAGGTGGCCAGGTCGATCTCGACGGGCACCGGCGTGGCGCCGGTCATGGAGACGGCCAGCCAGCTTGCGATGAACGTCTGCGACGGGACCAGGACTTCGTCGCCGGGACCGATGCCGCGCGCGCGCAGCGCCAGCGCCAGGGCGTCCAGGCCGTTGCCGACGCCGATGCAGTGCTTGACGCCGCAATAGGCGGCGAATTCTTCTTCAAACGCCTGCAGCTCGGGGCCCATGATGATGCTGCCGCTTGCCAGCACGCGCGCGAAGGCGTCTTGCAGGCCGTTGCCCAGTTCGGCGTGGCCGGCGTTGATGTCAAAAAAGGAGATCATGATGGGTTCTTCTCGGCAACGGCTTTCAGGAAATCCGCATAGTTGCGGATGTAGTCGGATTCTTCGTAATGCATGGACGCCAGCACCAGGCAGACGGCGCCGGACGAAAAATTATTGAGCTCACGCCACACCAGCGACTTCATGAGCACGCCCTGGAACGGACGATTGCACGTAATCGTGCGCTTCTCGTAGCCGTTGTCCAGCAGCAGGTCGAAACTGCCGGAGATGCCGATGACGAGCTGCTGCAGGTTGTGGTGCGCATGGCCGGCGCGCATTTCCCCGCTGGGCACGTCGTACAGGTAGTAGACGCGCTGGATATCGAACGGAATGTGCTTGTTGCCTTCGATGAAGGTCAGGTTGCCGCGCGGATCCGTAATCTTCGTGAGATCGATGAGCTGGATGGCGTCATCGAGCGACTGCGAGGGTTTGGAGTTCATGTCGTTTCTCATTTTCTATAGCATCCATTGCTGCGTTGCTGCGTTGCTGCGTTGCCATGGGATGGGTCTAAATCTGATCCAGTATTTTCTGGACGTCAATCGAATAATCGTCGTGCACGCTGTACTTGTCGTCGCGTACAAAGGCCCGCGGGCCCAGCACGCAGGACACGCGCGCCTGCGACACGCGGCCCAGCAGTTCCCACAGGTACAGCTGGTGGCTGGGATGATCCGACGCCAGCACGATGACCTGCGCGCCCGGCTCGGCCCACACCATGTTCGTGAGCTGGGCGCCCGTGGGCGCGACGATGACTTCCGCTTCGCGGAAAATCGCGATCTGCGTCGGGATGTCCAGGTTCTCCGTGCGCATGATCTCGAATCCGCGCGCCGCCAGGGCAGCCTCCAGCTCCTGCTGGTTCGTGAGCTGCCGCAAACCGCCGCTGCGACCAACGTAGATCCTGCGCCCGCGCCCGCCCGGCTGGGCCGGAAAGTGCGCCTTGCAACGTTCGACCGCGGCACGGATGCGGGGTACGTCCAGGACCGACAACCGGTTCGCCTCGCCAGCTTCGTAGGAGTCGACCACCGACGAGACGTCCGATGGGTAAAAAAGCGTACCGACCCGATACATGGTTTCCGATTCCATGGGCAGGATCGGACGGCCCGGCGTGTTGGCCAGTTCCAGCAACTGCAACATATTATTGTGCAATGTGCGCTCGACCAGATAGGGCACGCTGGCAGGCAGTTGCGCTTCCTCGGCCAATATCATCCGGGGCAGCGTTTCCACGACGAAGTGGAAGTAGTTGTTGGAGTACTCGTGCATGAGGTCGATGCCGGCCTCGACCCAGTTCGCGGGCTTGAGCAGGAAATCCAGCATCACCTTGCCGTCCGCATCCAGATGCGCATGGCGGTATTTGACGGCGGCGTCCTTCACGTCGCGGAACGCGGCCATTTCGTCGTGCCGGATGTGTCCGCGCGAGGCGAGGTACCGCGTGCCGCCCAGCGCCAGGGCGTTTTCCACCTTGGCGACATAGGGCAGTCCCGGGTAGGGCGCGAGCGGGGTGGTTACGCCCTGTGCGCTGCGTTCGGCGGCCTGGAACACGCGCTGCCCGCCTTCGGGCGTGGCAACGAGCGACTCGACGCTGGCCAGCGGCAGTTCCAGCGTGCCGGCGACGCTTTCCTGCGAGACCACGGGCGCGGCAAGCAGGCGCGCCAGGGCTTGCTCGTCCGCGAAATCATAGGGGCCGCGCACGGCGGTGCGTTCCTCGCGCGCGCCGGCAAGCACGTAATGCGTGAAGGGCGTACCCGGCCATTTGGCCACGTCCGGATTGCGCAGCAGATACCACTTCGGGTCGAATCCCGGCCCCGGGCGATAGCCCGCGGCTTCGCCGATCTGCACGAAGTGGGTGAGCGGATCGCGCGGATAGTCCGCGACTTCCGGATAGGTCTTCAGATACCAGACCGTGTCGAAATAGGGGTTGGGGTTGCAGCCCTGGCGAAAACCCGTCGTCATGTAATGGCGCAGCGCCCCGCCGTCCTGGACGCGGACGATCGGGTACTTGTGCACGTACCACGGCGCGCTGAAGTAGGCGCATGGGCTGCGCCCTTCCATGGCGCCCGCGCTGACGTAATGCAGTAGCGGATTCGTGCCCGCGGCCGCCACGTCCGGGTTGTGTTCCAGATACCAGGTGGTGTGGAACAGCGGATGCGGGTTCAGGCCCTGGTCGGCGCCCTCGGACAGGTAATGGGCAATCGGGTTTTCCACGCTGGCCAGGTCAGGCCGTTGCGTGCGGTACCAGTCGGCATCGAAGAAGTCCGCGAGCGCGGGCCCCTGCGCGGCCGGCCGGCGGGACAGGCGCGCGAGCGCCCGCTTCAATAGTCTGGGTAGTGCCTTGATCATCGGGTAGCGCCAGGGGGCCGGACAGGGGTCATGGTGATGGCTTCAGGGTTCAATGGCCGAAATAGGCCTGGCTGACTTCCTGGGGCGAGCCGTCCATCTTGATGCGGCCATGCTCCAGCCACAGCACACGGTTGCAGGTGTGCAGGATCAGGTCCTTGGAATGGCTGGCGATGACCAGGATGCGAGTGGAGGCCACCAGTTCGTTCAGGCGCTGCTCGGCGCGGGCCTTGAAGCCTTCGTCGCCGACCGACAGCCATTCGTCCATCAGCAGGATCTGGGGGCGGATGACCGTGGAGACGGAAAACGCCAGGCGCAAATGCATGCCCGCGGAATAGGTGCGAATGGGCATGTCGATGAAGTCGCCCAGTTCCGAGAATTCGATGATCTCTTCGACCTTGTCCTTGATCTCGTTGCGGTTCAGGCCCAGGAGCGCGCCGCGCAGGAAGATGTTCTCGCGGCCGGTGGATTCGGCGTCGATGCCAAAGCCGATGTCGATCAGCGATCCGATCTCGCCGTCGATCGTGGCGGTGCCGCTGGACGGCGCATACACGCCGCTCAACACGCGCAGCAGCGTGCTCTTGCCCGCGCCGTTGTGGCCGAGCAGCCCGACGCGGTCGCCGTCGTTGAGCTGGAAGGTCAGGTTCTCCAGTGCGCGGATCACGACGCGGCCGGATTGGTCGGCGCTGATCTGGCCGCCGGTGGCGACCTGGAACAGGCGCTTTTTCAGCGAGCGCGCACTGGCGTTATAGATGGGAAAGTCGACGCAAACCTGGTCGAATTTGATGGATGCCATGGTAGCCAGAATCTGTGAAGTGAATGCTTAGAGCCAGTAGGCGATGCGGCGGCGATAGCGGCCATACAGGGCCAGCGTGACCAGCCAGCCGACGGCGGCGAAACCCAGGGAAGCCAGCCAGTTCACGGCCTCGGGCGCATAGCCCAGCAAGGGATCGCGGACGATCTCGAGCAGGTGATAGAAGGGGTTGAGCGTCAGCATGTACGTGCCGGCGCGCTCGGGCAGCAGGCTGGGCAGCCACATGATCGGGGTCAGGTAGAAGATGACCTGCATCGCGCTGGCGATGATCTGGGGAATGTCGCGATAGCGGGCGCAGACCACGCCGAGCAGCAGCGAAATCCAGGTCAGGTTCAACAGCAGCAGCAGAAAGCCAGGCACGGCCAGGAACGCGTCCCAGGTGACCGGCTTTTGCACGGCGAGCAGGACCAGCGGGAAGATCACGATGTTGTGCGCCAGGATGATCATGTTGCGCCACAGCAGGCGGAACACGTGCACCGCCAGCGGGATGGGAAGCTGCTTGATGACGGCGTCCGCCGCGATGAAGCTGGTGCAGCCTTCGGTGATCGCGGTGGAAATGAAACCCCACAGGATCAGGCCGATCGCCAGGAACGGCAGGAACTCGTCGATAGGGGACTTGAAGATCTGGCCGAACACGATGCCGATGGTGCCGATCATCACGCCCATGCTGATCGTGAGCCAGAAAGGACCCAGGGCCGAGCGCCGGTAGCGTTGGCGCACGTCCTGCCAGCCCAGCGTTCCGACCAGCGGGTAACGCTTGAGGGCAGTGGCGATGTCTGCGATTGCGTGGGTGATAAACATAATGGGATCAGGAACGGTGAGTAACGCGGGAGCAGGTCAAGGGGGTTGGGCGAAACACGGCGCGCGGCCGGGCGCCGCGGTTCAGGACAAGAGCGGCCTGTACACGCGCGCCATGCCCGACGGGATGTCGGCGGGGGTGTTCACCGGGATCAGCGTGTCAGGCAGGGGGTAAAGGGCGCGCACCGACACCTTGGCCCATTGGTAGCCGCTGGCCTCCACCGAATACAGAAAAGCGCGTTCCACGGCGTGCGCCAGCGTGCCGTCGATCTGTCCCGCTTCGTCGTCGAAGTCGGCGAACGACAGGTCCAGGTTGCGCAGGCCGCGCAGCGCATCGGTGCGGCACCAGAACATCGAGCCGGTGGGAAATTCCAGGAAAATGCCTTCGTGGATCTCCACGCCCATCTTGGTGAGAAGCGCGCGGCTGGAGGCGTAGTTCGCGCCCCAGCCCATGATCGGGCGCAGATAAAAGAGGTGCTGCGGAAACACCATGCCCACGCGGTCGTGCTTGAGCAGTTCGAAAATGGAGGCCACGATCTGCGGCGAGCCCAGCAGGTGCTCGTACAGGTAGTGGCGCCAATCGGCGAGCGGCGTGCCGCCGTGCGGCGATTTTTTGGTGTGCAGGCTGAGGGCCAGGTCATACCGGTCGTAGACATCCGCAAACCCGTACAGCTTGGGCGCGATGTCGCGGCCGCGGTTCTCGAACACGCGGACTTCGACGGAGCCTTTGTCATAGCCCGCGAAAGCGGCTTCGATGGCCTGGCGTTTTTCGTCGGAGGTCGTCGAGATGTACAGGTCGAGCTGTCCGGGAACGTTTTCAAGGTAGCCGCGCATTTCCGCGCACAGCTCCGGGTAAAACGCATGGATGATGGCGCACGCCCGGCGTCCGTCGCGCGCGGCGGGCGCGCGGAACGGCACTTCGAAGGCGTAATCCTCGTTGTCCGCGGGCCGGTTGGACGGCGCCGGCGCGGCCGGGGCGGGGGGGCGCAAGGCCTGTTTGATGCCCTGTACGCCGCCCTGGCGGAACAGCCGCAGCGCCTTGGCGGCGGCCGGCAACAGCCCGCCTTCCGCCCGCGCCAGCTGGCGGGCGCGCCGTAGCGCTGAGAAATACTTGCTGAAAGCCATGGTCAGGGAGCGGTTCCTTCTTGTTGCTGCGCGATGGTCCACGCCCACGTGCGGCGCATGCCTTCGTCGAAAGACGTCTGCGGCTGCCAGCCCAGCTCTTCGCGGGCGAGCGAGATGTCCAGCACGCTGCGGGGAATGTCGACGGACCGGCCTGGCGAGAACTGGACCTCGGGCGACAGGGCGGACACCTGCTTGATGGCGTCCAGGATTTCGAGCAGGCTGCGGCCCTGGCCGGCGCCGATGTTGAACACTCGCGAAGCGCCCTCGTGCTCGGCGGCGCACAGCAGCGCGTCGATCACGTCGGTGACGTACACATAGTCGCGCACGGTCTGGCCATCGCCCCAGATGTGGATTGGTTCATGCGCGGCGCATTGATGCATGAAGGCCGCGATGACGCCCTGGCCTTTGAGGGACGTCTGGTAGGGCCCGAAGGGGTTTGCCACGCGCAGCACGCGGTACTGCAGGCCGTGCAGGTATTCATACAGGCCCAGGTATTTCTCGATGGCGAGCTTGGAGATGCCGTAGGCCGTGACCGGATCCGTCGGGGCGGTCTCCGGGGTGGGCACCTGCTGGGGCATGCCATAGATGGTGCCGCCCGAGGACACGAAGACGATCCGCGTCACGCCGGCCTCGCGGCACGCTTCCAGCAGGCGCAGCGTGGGCGCCACGTTCGATTGCAGGTCGGCGAGCTTGTCGATGTTGGCGCTGGCCGGCGTGGTGGCGTTGACCAGGTGAAAGACGGTGTCGCAGCCCGAGATCGCCGCGGCCACGCTGGTGGGATCGGCGAAGTCGCCCGATATCCATTCAATCCCGTGCAGGGCCGACGGAAAGGACTGGCGGCGGCCGAAGGCGCGCAGGGACGCGACCCGGGGCCGCAAGGCCAGGCAGAGATTGGTGCCGAGAAAGCCGCCGGCGCCGAGCACCGCGCACCGCATGTTGTTCAGGTGGGGCAACGGTCTGTCCTCGTGGTGGGAGACGCAGGCGCCGTGCCTGGCAGGCTGGAAAGAATGGCGCCCAGCCGACGGCCTTCAACGGCCCAGTCGGTTGCCGAGCAGGTGGCAAACCCGCCGACCTTCAGGCGCTGGGCCTGTTCAGGGTGCCGGAGCAGATCGCAGATGGCGCCGGCCAACGCCGGCACGGTCGGCCTTTCCAGGCGGGAATTCTCATCGGTCAGCAGCCATTCCGTGTACGGCGCGCGGTTGCTGACTACCGGCACGCCGCAGGCCATCAGCTCCAGCGGCAGCAGCGACAGGTTCGAGAACGACAGCACCAGCGCCGCATCGCATTGGCAGTAGAGTTCGGGCAGATCGGCCAGATCGACGATGCCGGGATTCTCGTAAGCGAAGGGAATGGCGAATTCGGAGAGGTCCGCGCCCGCCAGCACAACCTGCGTGCCCGGCAGTTCGCGCACCACTTCGGCCAGCACCATGATGCCCAGTTCGAAGGAGCGCCGCGGCGTATTGGGCCGCGCGTAGAAAAACACGCGCTTGAGCTCAGGATTACGGCGCGGCAGCGGCTTGTAGAGATCGCGGTCGTAGGAGAACCCGATCGCGTGGGTCGTCATGCCGTAGTCGCGGTTGAGCACCGAGGCCAGCCAGGTGCCGGCGGTGACGCCCGTGAAGCCAAAGCGGTAAGTTTCTTCGGCGAACGTGCTGGACGAGCCCGAAGGGAAGAACCAGGGCTCGAAGTCCTGCACGAAGTAGCACTTGTGCCGCGTGGACTGGAAATTGCGGACGTCGTAGGCGGTGTGCCAGGCGGTCGCGAAAGTGATGTGCGCGGGCGGGGCCTTGTCGGCGCCGATGTAGACGCGCGCCTTCAGCGGGAAGAACCACGCGGCGATCTCGCGCTCGACCATGGCGGGATCCTGTCCGGGCGCATTGGTGATGACGATCCTGCAGTCGAACCCCTGCTCTTCCAGATAGCGGACGAAACGGAAGATGTTCAGGTGTCCGCCCGAGCCGCGGCCCACCGCCGGGATGAACCAGTTGACGGTGTTGGCCGCCGCGTCGCCGTCCCGATAGGGCTGGCCGACCGGCTTTTCCAGCACGAACGAGAACTGGCTGAAGATGTCGCTTTGGCCGAGCGCGCGGCGGCGCGCCCGCTGCATGGCGTACCGGCACGTCGCCACCAGGCCATGCTGGGCCCGGTATCGGTTCGCGCTCCTGACCAGCTTTGGGATTTTCGACAGTTTCATCGCTGCTTGGCTCCCCCTCCGGCCATGGGCAGGCCGAGCAATAGACGGCGGTCGCGGGACAGCCAGTTCCGCAACCGGACGGGCAGTCGGTCCGCGCGCGAACCGAGGTAATGGCCGAGCGCGCGGGCCAGGTTGTCGAACGGCATCCTGGCCACGGTCCTGCGGTGCGTGCGCAGCATGCCCGTGTGCTTCGCATAGCGCAGGTCATTGACCGTATGGCCGATGCAGCTCTTGAGCATGTGCAGGATGCCGGGCGACAGCACGTAGCCGAACAGGCGGTGCAGGGCGTAGGACTCATCGAAGCTGCGTTGCAGCTTCTCGAACAGCGCGTAATCGTGCGAGTGGTAGACGACGCCGTCCGCGCAATAGGCCTTTTTCCAGCCGGCCTCGATGATCTGCTTGGCCCAGATCTGGTCCTCGGCAAAATCCACGTCCGGGTACGGATGCGCTTCCCACACCGAACGGCGCAGCAGCGCGTTGTTGTCGGAGAAGAAATGCAGGCGCTGCCGGTAGGTTTCGTCGCGGTCGTAGCGCTCCCGGTCGTCCAGCGCGACGACGGGCTCGGCCGAGAAGTTGTTGAAGTGGCCCACCAGGTCCCGCTGGGTGTAGGGGCTGGCACTGGGATACGCGATGTGCCGTCCGAACACGCCCGCGATCCGCGGATCGGCGTCGGCGGTCTGAACCATCGCGCGCAGCCAGTGGGCGTCGGCGGGCAGCGCGTCGTGCGTGATGACCGCCGCATATTCGCCCGTGGTGCTTGCCACGGCGAGGTTGCGCGTCTTGCCGTGGCCGAACTCGGTGGGCGGGATCTGCAGCAGCCGCACGCGCGGATCCGCGAAGTCGCGCACGAATTCCACGCTGCCATCCGTCGATCCGGAGTCCACGACCAGGACGTCGTAGTCGAACGGGGTGTCCTGGCTGCAGACGGCCGTGAGCACCTGCCTGAAGATCGGGCCGGGGTTCTTGGTCGGGATCACCACCGAGGCCTTCAGGGCGCCGGTGGCCGCGGAGGGCGCAGCGCTCTGCTCAGGCGTAGACATGCGCCTCCGTCAGGGATTGGCCCTGGCTGTCCTTGGCCGACAGCGTGGGCTCGCCGTCCAGGGGCCAGTCGATCTTGAGCGTGGGATCGTTCCAGGCGATGCAGCGCTCATGCTCGGGCGCGTAGTAGTCGGTCGTCTTGTAGAGGAACTCGGCGGTGTCGCTCAGGACCAGGAAGCCGTGGGCAAAGCCCGCCGGCACCCAGAGCTGGTGCTTGTTGTCCTCGGAGAGGATGGCGCCGACCCATTGGCCGAAGGTGGGCGACGATTTGCGGATATCCACCGCCACGTCGAACACGCTGCCCTGGACGACGCGCACGAGCTTGCCCTGCGCCTGTTCGATCTGGTAGTGCAGGCCGCGCAGGACGCCCTTCACGGAGCGCGAGTGATTGTCCTGTACGAAATCGAGCCCCATGCCAATGGCGTCCTCGAAGGCTTTCTGGTTGTAGCTTTCGTAGAAAAAGCCACGCGCATCCCCGAACACCTTGGGTTCGATGAGTACGACGTCGGGGATGGCAAGTGGGGTGGCTTTCATCAATAGACCTTCTCGACCAGCAGTCGCTGCAGATACTTGCCGTAGCCGTTCTTGGACAGCGGCACGGCCAATGCTTCAAGTTGTTCGGCGGAGATCCATTTCCGGCGGAACGCGATCTCCTCGGGGCAGGCCACTTTCAGGCCCTGGCGGTTTTCCAGCGTGGCGATGAACTGGCTGGCTTCCAGCAGCGATTCGTGCGTGCCGGTGTCCAGCCAGGCGTAGCCGCGGCCCATGATTTCAACGGACAGCTTGCCCTGTTCGAGGTAGGCGCGGTTCACGTCGGTGATTTCGAGCTCGCCGCGGGCCGAGGGCTTGATGTTCTTGGCGATGTCCACGACCTGGCGGTCGTAGAAGTACAGGCCGGTGACGGCGTAGTTGGACTTGGGCGCCTTGGGCTTTTCCTCGAGCGACAGCACGCGTCCGTCCTGGTCGAATTCGGCGACGCCGTAGCGTTCCGGATCATGCACGTGGTAGGCGAACACGCTGGCGCCGTCGGTGCGCGCGTTGGCGTTGTCCAGCAACTGGTGGAAGTCGTGGCCGTAGTAGATGTTGTCGCCCAGCACCAGCGCCGACACGTCGTTGCCGATGAACTGTTCGCCGATGATGAAGGCCTGCGCCAGGCCGTCCGGCGAGGGCTGGACGGCGTACTGCAGATTCAGGCCCCATTGCGCGCCGTCGCCCAGCAACTGCTGGAAGCGCGGGGTGTCCTGCGGCGTGGAAATGATCAGGATGTCCTGGATGCCCGCCAGCATCAGCGTGCTGAGCGGGTAATAGATCATCGGCTTGTCGAAAACCGGCAAGAGCTGCTTGCTGATGGCGAGCGTGGCGGGGTGCAGGCGGGTGCCGGAACCCCCGGCCAGGATGATGCCTTTGCGTTTCATTTAAGCGTTTCCAGTTTCGTCAATTGATCAATCACGCGGTCGGCGTGGACGCGCCAGTCCGGCAGTTGCAGGCCAAGCGCCTGCGACAGCGCCGTCGCGTCGAGCGTGGAATTTCGGGGCCGCCGGGCCGCCGTCGGGTAGTCCGCCGTGCCGATGGCGTGGACGTCATCGGCCGTCAGCTTGAGTTGCGCGCCATTGTGCAGGGCGCGGCCGATGATGTGACGCGCGAAGGCATGCCACGACGTGGAGCCGCTGGCGGTCAGGTGGTAGATGCCGCTGGGCAGATCGCCCTTGCGGTGCGCGGCGATGGCCAGCAGCGTCACGTCGGCGATGAGTTCGGCGCCGGTCGGCGTGCCGTGCTGGTCAGCCACGACGTTCAGGGTGTCGCGCTCGCGCGCCAGGCGCAGCATGGTTTTCAGGAAATTGCCGCCATGGGTGGAATACACCCAGCTCGTCCGGAAAACCAGGGCCGGGCAGCCGGACTTGATAATCGCGGATTCGCCGGCGAGCTTGGTGGCGCCATAAACGCTTTGGGGATTGGGCGCGTCGCTTTCGATATAGGCGTTCGATTTTTCTCCATCGAACACATAATCGGTCGAATAATGCACCAGCAGTGCGCCGGTGCTGGCGCAATAATCGGCCAGCACGCCGACCGCGTCGGCATTGACCAGGCGGGCGGTGTCCTGGTCGCTTTCGGCCTTGTCGACGGCGGTGTAGGCCGCGGCGTTGACGATGACCTGCGGCGCGGCGTCGCGCAGCACGGTTTCCAGGCTGGCGGGGCTGGCCAGGTCGCATTCGTCGCGGCCGAACGCCAGCACTTCGCCCAGCGGCAGCAATGCGCGCTGCAGCTCGTGGCCTACCTGTCCATTCTTGCCTAATAGAACTATCCGCATGATGGCTATATTTTGTTGAAGACGGCTGCGGCGAGCAGGCCTAGGTTGCCCAGCATGGTCTGGCGATAGATTCCCGACGTGGCAACGCCGAAGACGCGGCCGAACAGGCCTTTTTTCCGGGCTGACGCAAAGCGATTGAACGTCTCACGGTTCTTTTCTGTCAACTGCGCCTGCAGCGGGGAAAGCATCTGTATGTTACGGTCATTCCAGTCCCGCAAATGGCCCTGCAGCAGCATGCGGATCCGCTCCACGCGCGCGCTCATGCTGGCGTTGGCCCCGATCAGGTTGCCGCCATGCTGGCGATACAGCAGCGAAGGGCGCGGATCATAATGGATCTGGCCGCCGCAGCCGCTGATCAGCAAATATACCCACCAATCGTGCGCGACCGCTTTGGGCTGCGGGCCCGCATTGAGCAGCAACTGGCGCGCGGCGTCGTTGAACACCATGGTGTTGCCCCCGCCCACGTTCTGCGTCAAGGCGTTGGCGAAGGACGGCGGGCGCGTGAAGAGCGGCGAATAGCCGATGGGCGCGCCGGCGCCGTCCACCAGTTCGGTGCGCGTACAGTACAGGGCCGGGGTCCCCGGCGCCACGCCGGCATGCCATTGGACGGCGCGTTCCAGTTTTTCAGGATGCCAGATGTCGTCCTGGTCGGAATAGGCGTACAGGTCGGCCTGGACCTGCGGATTGCAGGTCAGCGAAAGAAAGTTCGCGACGAATCCCTTGCGGGGGCCTTCCACCACCTTGAGCTGGCCGGGCGCCCACTTGTCCGCGTAGCGCGCAAGAATGGCGCGCGTGTCGTCCTTGGACCCGTCGTCCGATGCGCACACGATCCAATCGTTGTAGGTTTGCGCTTCGAAGGAATCCAGCTGTTCAGGCAGATATTGCTGGCCCTCATAAGTGCACAAGAGAATGGCGACTTTCTGGCTCACTGGGCCACCTGTACTGATAATGATTGCAAGCCTTTGCGAGGCTGGGGCGGCGTGATGATTTCAGGGATGGAACTGCCTGAAATCCGATGCGTTGCGGGCAGGCTCCGAAACCGGATTCGGGTTGCAGCGTTGATAAGTCAAGCGCGGCAGCGCGCTTTTCCTTATCAACGCTGCAACCCGGCCCGGCTTATATCACGAGGAATATTGGGTATCGACCCAGTTGCGGTACGAACCGCTGGTCACGTTGGCGACCCAGGCGGCATTGTCCAGATACCACTGGACCGTCTTGCGGATGCCGCTTTCAAAGGTTTCGGCCGGGCGCCAGCCCAGTTCGCGTTCCAGTTTGCCGGCGTCGATCGCGTAGCGGCGGTCGTGGCCGGGGCGGTCCTTCACGAAGGTGATCTGCTGCTTGTAGGACTGGCCGTCAGCGCGCGGGCTGAGCTCGTCGAGCAGCTCGCACAGCGTATTCACGACGTCCAGGTTGGCCTTTTCGTTCCAGCCGCCCACGTTGTAGGTTTCGCCCAGCACGCCCTTGTCCAGCACGCGGCGGATGGCGCTGCAATGGTCCTTCACGTAGAGCCAATCGCGGATCTGCTGGCCGTCGCCGTAGATGGGCAGCGGCTTGCCGGCCAGGGCATTGTGGATGACCAGCGGGATGAGCTTTTCGGGGAAGTGGTACGGCCCGTAGTTGTTCGAGCAGTTGGTCGTGAGCACCGGCAGGCCGTACGTGTGGTGGTACGCGCGGACCAGGTGGTCGCTGGCGGCCTTGCTGGCGGAATAGGGGCTGTTGGGCTCGTAGGGGTTCGTTTCGCGGAAGGCCGGGTCGTCCTTGGCGAGCGAACCGTAGACTTCGTCGGTCGAGACGTGCAGGAAGCGGAAGTCCTGCTTTTCCTGCGCGGGCAATTCGGACCAGTAGGCGCGCACGGCTTCCAGCAGGTGGAAGGTGCCGACGATGTTGGTCTGGATGAATTCGCCGGGGCCGTGGATGGAGCGGTCCACGTGCGATTCGGCGGCGAAGTTCAGCACGGCGCGCGGTTTGTGCTTGGCGAGCAGCTCGGCGACGAGCTTGGTGTCGCCGATGTCGCCCACCACCAATTGGTGATTGGGATTGCCGGCCAGGGATGCCAGGTTTTCGGGGTTGCCCGCGTAGGTGAGCTTGTCGAGCGTGATGACGGGCTCGCTGCTTTCGCCGAACCAGTCCAGGACAAAATTCGAACCGATGAAGCCGGCGCCGCCGGTGACAATAATACTCATTCTTTATTGGATCCTTGAGCCGTGAGCGCGTTGCGCAAACCCGCTCGTTAACCCGCAATTATGCCGGAACTGGGCCTCGGCGAGCTTATAAATGAAACAGAGTGTCGGTAGCAATATTTTGAATCCCGACCTGCTTGCGGCCCCCCGGCTTGCAATTCCTCTCAGGGGTTACGTGGCCTTACGGGCGTTCGGGCTGGTCCAGAACGTGTCCCCGATATCGAGCGTCTTGTTCAGATGGCGCGCCAGCACGAACATCAGGTCCGACAGCCGGTTCAGGTACTGGCGCACGGGCGCACGCACGGCCTCTTCGCGCGCCAGGGCCACCACCGCGCGCTCGGCGCGCCGGGCCACCGTGCGCGCCATGTGCGCCACCGCCGCGGGGCGCGAGCCGCCGGGCAGGATGAATTCGCGCAGGGGCGGCAGCGCGGCGTTGTAGTGCGCCAGGCGCGCATCCAGGCGGGCGACCTGCTCGTCCGTGATGGCGGCATGGCCGGGAATGCACAGCTCCGCGCCCATGTCGAACAGGTCGTGCTGGATGGCGAGCAGGTCCGCCGCCACGTCGCCGGGCAGGGTCTCGGTCAGCAGCAGGCCGATGACGCTGTTCAGTTCGTCCACATCGCCTAGCGCGGCGATGCGCGGCGCGTCCTTGGGCAGGCGCGATCCGTCCCCGAGTCCGGTGGTGCCGTCGTCGCCGGTGCGGGTGGCGATGACGGATAAGCGGTTGGCCATGGATGTCCCGATCTGGTGAGTCAAAGAAGTAAGAGCCAGGAACCTGGAGCCAGGAGGCTTGCGTCCGGTGGTAAGCGCCTGCGGCCGGCGCGGCGCGGTCGGCAAACAACCGTCAGGATTGTTGCGCTCTGGCCCAGGAACTGTTGCATTCGCGCAGTATCCTAGCACTGTAGAAAGTGGAAGGGGCCTGGCCTGATTCCGGCTTACCCCACAGATGGAGGTTACATATGGGTTTTAACCGCAAGTACGCAGCGCCCGTGGCCATTGCCACGGCGATGGCCGTGGTGACGCTGGCGGCGCCGTTGGCGTTCGCGCAGCAGGCGGACGCCACCGGCGAGGTGCGGCGCGTGGATGCCGCCGCGGGCAAGGTCACGATCAAGCACGATGCCATCAAGGCGCTGGACCTGCCGGCCATGTCGCTGGTCTATCAGGCCGATCCGGCGCTGCTGGCCAATATCAAGGCGGGGGACAAGGTCCGTTTCACCGCCACCCGCAAGGACGGCAAGTATGTGGTGACGGCAATTACGAATTGACGCCGGACCCGGAAGAAAAAGCCCTGCCGCAAGCGATTGCGGCAGGGCTTTTTTGCGTCTGGGGCGGGGCCGGAGCCCCGGGCCGTCAGAGCACGTAGCGGGCCAGGTCCTGGCTGCTGGCCGCTTCGGCCAACTGCGCATTGACGTAGGCGGCGTCGATCTTCACATGCTTGTCCTGGCTGGAGGTGGCGTCGAAGGACAGTTCGTCCAGCAGCTTTTCCATCACCGTATACAGGCGGCGGGCGCCGATGTTTTCGGTGGTCTCGTTGACCTCGAAGGCCAGTTCGGCCAGGCGGCGCACGCCTTCGTCGGTGAATTCCAGCGCGACGTCTTCGGTGGCCATCAGCGCCGTGTACTGCTTGGTCAGCGAGGCGTCCGTGTCGGACAGGATGCGCACGAAGTCTTCGGCGGTGAGCGATTCGAGTTCGACGCGGATGGGGAAGCGGCCTTGCAGTTCCGGGATCAGGTCGGACGGACGCGACAGGTGGAAGGCGCCCGATGCGATGAACAGGATGTGGTCGGTGCGGACCATGCCGTAGCGCGTGTTGACGGTGGTGCCTTCGACCAGCGGCAGCAGGTCGCGCTGCACGCCCTGGCGGGACACATCCGCGCCGCCGGATTCCTGGCGCGCGGCGATCTTGTCGATTTCGTCCAGGAAGACGATGCCGTTCTGCTCGACGTTGGTGATCGCCACGGCGCGCAGGTCTTCTTCGTTGACGCGCTTGGCGGCTTCTTCGTCGACGATCAGCTTGAAGGCCTCGCGGACCTTCATCTTCTTGGGCTTTTTCTTGTCGCGGGCCAGGCCGGCGAACATGCCGCGCAGTTGTTCGGCCATTTCTTCCATGCCGGGCGGCGTCATGACGTCCATCTGGGGCGCGGCCTGGGCGACTTCGATCTCGATTTCAAGATCGTCGATCTTGCCTTCGCGCAGGCGCTTCCTGAAGGTCTGGCGGGCGCTGTTGTCTTCGCCGCGCAGCGGTTCGCCGGAGGCGCCGCGGGGGGGCGGGACCAGGGCGTCCAGGATGCGGTCCTCGGCGGCGTCCTCGGCCTGGGTGCGCACGCGGCGCATTTCCAGCTCGCGCGTCTGCTTGATGGAGTATTCCGTCAGGTCGCGGATGATGGTGTCCACGTCGCGGCCCACGTAGCCGACTTCGGTGAACTTGGTGGCTTCGATCTTGATGAACGGGGCGTTGGCCAGCTTGGCCAGGCGGCGCGCGATTTCGGTCTTGCCGACGCCGGTCGGGCCGATCATCAGGATGTTCTTGGGGTGGATTTCGTGGCGCAGGGGTTCCGCGACCTGCTGGCGGCGCCAGCGGTTGCGCAGGGCCACCGCGACGGCGCGCTTGGCGCGGTTCTGGCCGACGATGTACTTGTCGAGTTCGGAGACGATCTCTCCGGGCGTCATGTTGGATGCGGACATGAGGGCGGATCCTTGGAGCTAAGGCGGGCTGGGAGGGCGCCGCGGCGCAGGCTGCGCCGCGCGGCGGGCGTCAGTCGCCCAGCGTTTCGATGACGTGGTTCTGGTTGGTGTAGATGCACAGGTCGCCGGCGATCTCGAGCGATTGCTTGATGATCGTTTCGGGCGGCAGATCGGTGTTGCGCAAGAGCGCCAGCGCGGCCGACTGGGCATAGGCGCCGCCGGAGCCGATGGCGGCCAGGCCGTGTTCGGGCTCCAGGACGTCGCCGTTGCCGGTGAGCACCAGCGTGTGCTCGGCGTCGGCCACGATCAGCATGGCTTCCAGCCGGCGCAGGACGCGGTCGGTGCGCCAGTCGCGGGTCAGCTCGACGGCCGCGCGCATCAGGTTGCCCTGGTGCTTTTCGAGTTTGGCTTCGAAGCGTTCCTGCAGGGTGAACGCGTCGGCGGTGGCGCCGGCAAAGCCAGCGAGGATCTTGTCGTGGTAGAGGCGGCGGATCTTGCGGGCCGTGCCCTTGATGACGATGTTGCCCAGGGTGACCTGGCCATCGCCGCCGAGCGCGACGCGGTTGCCGCGGCGCACACACACGATGGTGGTGGCGTGAAATTGTTCCATGCGTTCCTTCCTTTGAAAGGATTAGCTGGGGGCGGTCGCAGGGATATCAAGGTCTGGCCAGCGCGACAAAAAAGGCCATGCTGAACCAGCATGGCCTTGCAGTGGCGGTGCGAATGCGGGACGGGTCAGTCGCCGTACAGCTTTTGGCGCATCTCGCGGCGTTCCTGCGCTTCCAGCGACAGGGTGGCCGTGGGGCGGGCGAGCAGGCGGGGGATGCCGATGGGCTCGCCGGTTTCTTCACACCAGCCGTATTCGCCGCTGTCGATGCGGGCGATGGACTGCTGCACCTTCTTGAGCAGCTTGCGCTCACGGTCGCGGGTGCGCAGTTCCAGGGCGTGCTCTTCCTCGATGGTGGCGCGGTCGGCGGGATCCGGCACGAATTGCGTTTCACGCAGGTGCTCGGTGGTTTCGCCGGCGTTGGCCAGGATGTCCTGCTCGAGTTGTTTGAGCCGTTCCTTGAAGAACGCCAGTTGGCGGTCGTTCATGTAGTCGGACTCGGGCATGGCCAGCAATTCCTTTTCGCTGGGCAGATCAATCGCCGTATCGCTCGTCGACTTGCTTGATTTTTTGGTTGCTGCCTTGGTAGCCATGTAAACACTCCACTATGAATCGATCCTGGCGCGGGCGTCCATTCCCGGTCCGTGTTACTTGTTGCCTACGCTATCCGTACCTCACAGTACTGCCTTCGTCGCATCACGTCACGCAGGAATGGGGATTACCCCGCCAGGCACTGCTCCAAGCCCCGGGTGAAAATCTCCTGGGGCAGCTTACGTCCGATGAACACCATCTTGGTGGACGGTTTCTCGGCCGCGGTCCACGGCTTGCCGGGTTCGGCGCCCATCATCATGTGCACACCCTGGAACAACATGCGGCGGTTGATGCCCTTCATGTACAGGATGCCCTTGTAGCGCATCAGGTCGGGGCCGTAGACCTGCACGACGCCGCCCAGGAATTCCTCGAGGCGCGCGGGGTCGAACGGCTTGTTCGAACGGAACACGAAGGCGCCGATTTCGTCGTCGTGCTTCGGGTGGTGATGATGGGCATGATTGCAGTGCGCGCCGCATTCGCCATCGTGGTCGTGATCATGGTCATGGTCGTGACCGTGGTCATGGCCGTGATCGTGCCCATGGTCGTGATCGTGGGCATGGCTGTGGGCGGCGTCCGGATGCTCATCGGCCAGGAATTCCGGGTCGATGTCCAGAATGGAATTCAGGTTGAAGCCGCTGATGTCGATGATGGACTTGAGGTCGACGTCGCCGAAGTTGACGGCGGTGATGGGCGCGCGCGGGTTCATGTGAACCAGGCGGTGGCGCAGCGCTTCGTAGTCGACGTCGTTGACCAGGTCTTTCTTCGAGATCAGGATGCGGTCGGCGAAACCGACCTGCTTCTGGGCTTCGGGCTGGTTGTCGAGGGTGGCCATGCCGTGCTTGGCATCGACCACGGTGACCACCGCGTCCAGGCGGTAGTACTCGGCGATGTCGTCATCCATGAAGAACGTCTGGCAGACGGGGCCAGGGTTGGCCATGCCGGTCGTTTCGAGGATGACGCGTTCGAAAGTCAGTTCGCCCGCTTCGCGCTTGGCGCGCAGGTCGGACAGCGTGCGCATCAGGTCGCCGCGCACCGTGCAGCAGACGCAGCCGTTGGACAGTTCGATGATTTCTTCGTCGCTGTCCTGCACGAGCAGGTCGTTGTCGATGCTTTCCGGTCCGAATTCGTTTTCGATGACCGCGACGCGGCGGCCATGGAATTCGGTCAGGATGCGTTTGAGCAGGGTGGTCTTGCCCGCACCGAGAAAGCCGGTGAGGATGGTGACGGGAACCATTTTGTCCAAACTGCGCGGGGTATTCATGGCGAAGCTGCTAGCGTGAAGTCAGGGCGTGGAATACAGCGCCTGACGGGGTTTTCAGTCCCTGCCGATTGATGTCTGCCACAGGCTGCGAAGGCCGCCGATGGCGGCCGGACGCAGGATTACAGCACAGTCGGGGGCAGGGGGCAAACCCCGGGCCAACCCGGGGGGCCGAGGCCGCCAGATGGCAGCCGTACGCCGTCAAGATATCAGGCGATACCTCTATTTGGGGGCGGTTTGCCGGCTTTCAAGTGCGGCTTGCGCGGCGGACGTGGATGGCCCGCCCGTCGGGACGGATCCAAAGGATGAGCGGGGCGGCGCGGGGTCAGCCGTTCAGTGGTGGTGGTGATGGTGTCCGGCGTCGGCCGGCTGCTTCTTTTGGCACTGCGGGCACAGCGCGCGGATTTCGGTTTCGTGCGTGGCCAGCGCAAAGCCCGTCTGGGCGACGCGTTCGGCCAGTTGCCGGCTCATGGCCGGATCGGAGACTTCGGCCACCGCGCCGCAACCGGTACAGACCACCAGCAGGTCGTGGGGCGCGCCGCCGGCGTCGTGGCAGGCGCTCCAGGCATTCACGGCGTCCAGGCGGTGGATCAGGCCTTCGTCCATCAGGAAATCCAGGGCGCGGTACACCGTGGGGGGCGCGGCGCCGGGGTGGACGGCGCGCATCGCGTCCAGCAGTTCGTAGGCTTTCAGGCTGCGGCCGTGGCGCAGCAGGAGTTCAAGCACCTTGCGGCGGATGGGCGTGAGGCGGCGTCCGCGCTGCGCGCAGAGCGTTTCGGCGACGCTGAGCTGAGCGCCTACGGTATCGCTGCGGGGTGGACGGGACGGAGCGGACATGGCGGGCTTTATCTGAATGGAAAACGCGCGCGACGCGCGCGTGAGATGCCTGGAAGGTAGCAGAAAACCCCGGGGTGCGGGAGCCGGCGCCAGCGTCCGGATAGTTTAGTTATGATATAACATAATAAAACTGTCATTGCCGCGTTCCCTGTCGTCCCCCATGTCCCATTTCACGCTCCTGCCCCCGCGGCCCGGCGCCGCGCCCGGCCGGGGCACGCCGCCCCGATCCGCGTTTCTCGTTTCCGCCTGGCGGCGCATGGCCTGGGCGCTGGCCGCGTCGGTCCTGCTGTGGGGCCTGACCGGCTGGGCGCTGGACTGGTGGCCGCGATGAATGCGGCGCCCATCACGGTGGAGCTGGCCGACGCATCGTTCGGCTGGCACGGGCGCGCGGCGCTGCGTTCGGTGTCGGGCAGCTTCGCGCCCGGCGGCATGACGGCCGTGGTCGGACCCAACGGCGCGGGTAAGTCGACGCTCATCAAGGGCATCATGGGCGTGCTGCGCCCGATGACGGGCAGCGTGCGCATACGCGGCGCGGGACGCTCCGCGCTGGCCTGGCTGCCGCAGGCGGCGGAGCTGGACCGGTCGTTTCCCACCACCGTGCTCGACCTGGTTGCGATGGGCGCGTGGCGCCGCGTGGGCGGATGGCGCGGTTTCGGCCGCGAGGAGCTGGACCGCTGCATGCAGGCGCTGGAAACGGTCAACCTGGCCGATGCCGCGGACCGGGGCGTGGATACGCTGTCGGGCGGGCAGATGCAGCGCACGCTGTTTGCCCGGATGCTGGTGCAGGATGCGCCGGTGCTGCTGCTGGACGAACCCTTCGCCGCAGTGGACAGCCACACGGCCGAGGAACTGATGGCGCTGCTTTGCGGCCTGCATGGCCAGGGCCGGACCGTGATCGCGGTCCTGCACGACCTGGACCTGGTGCGCGACCATTTCCCGGAATGCCTGCTCCTGTCCGGGTCGGTGGTGGCCTGGGGCGATACGTGCACGACGCTGAGCGACGCGCACCTGAAAGCCGCGCGGCAGCGGCAGGCGGGGGCCTGGGCATGACGCTGGCGCAGTGGGTGGTGTCGCCATTCGTGGATTTCGGCTTCATGCGTCGCGCGCTGGCGGGCGCCTGCGCGCTGTCGCTGGGCGCCGCGCCGCTGGGCGTCTTTCTGGTGCTGCGGCGCATGAGCCTGATGGGCGATGCGATGTCGCACGCCATCCTGCCCGGCGTGGCCGTCGGCTTCCTGATGGCGGGCCTGTCGCTGGGGGCGATGATGCTGGGAGGCATCGTCACCGGTCTGGCCGTGGCGTTGCTGGCCGGGCTGGTGGCGCGGTTGACGCCGCTGCGCGAAGACGCGAGCTTTGCCGCGTTCTACCTGATATCGCTGGGGCTGGGCGTGCTGCTGGTATCGCTGCGCGGCTCCAACATGGACCTGCTGCATGTCCTGTTCGGGACGGTGCTGGGGCTGGACGACGCGGCGCTGCTGCTCGTGACGGCCACGGCCAGCGTGACCCTGCTGGCGCTGGCCGCGATCTACCGCCTGCTGGTGGCCGAGTGCCTGGATCCCGGTTTCCTGCGCGCGAGCGGCGGGCGCGGCGGCGTGGTGCACATGGGCTTTCTGGTGCTGGTCGTGGTGAACCTGGTGGCGGGCTTCCAGGTGCTGGGCACGCTGATGGTGGTGGGCATCATGATGCTGCCCGCGGCCGCGGCGCGCTTCTGGGTGCGCAGCGCGGCCCGCCAGATTCCGCTGTCGGCGGCGATCGGGGTGGCCGCGTCGGTGGCCGGCCTGCTGGTCTCCTATCACTTCGACGTGCCGGCCTCGCCCGCCATCATCCTGGCGGCCGGCGCCTGCTATCTGTTTTCCATCGTGGGCGGTCCGCAAGGCGGCCTGCTGCGGGCGGCGCGACGCGCGCGGCCTGCCTGAAACTACTTAAGGAGATTCGCTATGCGTTCGAATTCGCCGGCCCGCCGCCGGGCGTTGCTGGCCATGGCCGGCGTGTGCCTGTCGGCCATCCTGGGGACCGCACAGGCGGCCGAGCCGCTGAAGGTGGTGGCCAGCTTTTCCATCCTGGGCGACATCGTGCGCGAGGTCGGGGGCGCCGACGTCAGCGTGACCACGCTGGTCGGGCCGGACGGCGACGCCCACGGCTACGAGCCCACGCCTGGCGACGCCAGGAAGCTGGCCGAGGCGCGCGTGCTGATCGTGAATGGCCTGGATTTCGAGACCTGGCTGCCCCGGCTGACCAAGGCGTCCGGATTCTCCGGGCATACGGTGACGGCTTCGAAGGGCGTCAAGCCGCGCGCGTTCGGGAGCCAGGGCGAGGGCCATGGCGGCACCGACGGCCACGATGACCACGATCACGATCATGATCATGATCATGGTCATGATCATGACCACGACCACGATGACGATCACAAGCATGGCCATCATCATCACCATGGCGCCGATCCGCACGCCTGGCAGAACCTGGCGAACGGCGTGATCTACGCGCGCAATGTGGCCGATGGCCTGGCCGCGGCCGATCCGGCGCACGCGCAGGCCTACCGCCAGCGCGCCGACGCGTACATCGCGCGGCTCAATGCGCTGGACGCCAGCGTGCGCAAGGCCTTCGACGCCATCGCCGCCGATCGCCGCAAGGTCGTCACTTCGCACGACGCGTTCGGCTATTTTGGCGATGCCTACGGCGTGACGTTCATTCCCGCGATGGGCGTGTCGACCGACGCCGAGCCGTCGGCGCGCGAGGTGGCCGCCATCATCGAGCAGGTGCGGCGCGAGAAGGTGCCCGCGGTGTTCGTCGAGAACATCAGCAGCCCCAAGCTCGTCCAGCAGATCGCGCGCGAGACCGGCGCCAAGGTGGGTGGTACGCTTTACTCCGATGCCCTGTCCAAGCCCGGACAGCCGGGCGCCACCTACCTGGAAATGTTTGAATGGAACGCACGTCAGCTTGCCACGGCATTGCAGCCCTGAGCGCCGTGGCGGCGCTGCTGGCGGCGGGCGCCGCCAGCGCGCATCCGCACATGTGGATCGACGCCCGCGCGCAGATCGAGATCGATGCCGGGCAGCGCATCACCGCCGTCCGCCAGGTCTGGCGGTTCGACGAGATGTTCGGGGCCTATGCCACGCAGGGGCTGAAAAAGGGCAAGGACGGTTCGCTGCCCGCCGAGACGCTGAAAGGCATGGCGCAGGACTGGATGAAGGCGCTGGGCGAGCCGATCTCCCATTACTTCACTCGGGTGACGGTGGACGGCAAAAGCGCCGCCTTCGCCGCGCCGCGCGATGCCCGCGTCGACTGGAATCCCAAGGCCTCGCGGCTGACGCTGACGTTCACTTTGCCGCTGGCCCAGCCCGTTGCGCCGGGCGCGGGCGGCGCGCAGGTGGATATCTACGACCCCACCTATTTCGTGGCCTACGCTTTTGACGAGAAGGGCGCGGTGTCGCTGGGCGGTCCGCGGAGCGCGGCCTGCACCGCCGACTATCGCAAGCCCAAGGAACTGGATTGGAAAACCATGCAGCAGCTGGCCGCGATCCCGGCCGACCCGGACGCGTTGCCGGACGAACTCTTTGCCATCACCAAGGGACTCACGCACCGGATCGACGTGCGGTGCCCCTAGGCCGTCGCGCGGCGGCGCTGGCGCTCCTGCTTGCGATGCTGGGCGGGATGTCCGCCGCGTTCGCGCAGGGCGCGCATCCCTTCGGGGTGCCGGAAAGCGGAACGGGACTTGCCGGCCCCGGCTGGCTCTCCAGCTTCTTCGGCAGCGTGTCCGTCTGGCAGTCGCATTTCTACCGGCAGTTGACGGGCGCGGTGCGCGCCTGGCAGGCAGACGGAGGCGCGGCGTGGGCGTTGGTGGGCCTGTCTTTCGCCTATGGCGTCTTTCATGCGCTGGGGCCCGGTCATGGCAAGGCGGTGATTTCCTCGTACGTGCTGGCCAACCGGCAGACCGCGCGCAATGGCGCGCTGCTGGCGCTGGCGTCCTCGCTGATCCAGGCGCTGGTGGCGATCCTGCTGGTGGCCGTCCTGGCCATGGTGTTCAACGCGACCGCAGCGACGATGAACGAGGCCACGCGCTGGCTGGAACTGGCGTCTTATGGGCTGGTGACGCTGCTGGGGGCCTGGCTGGTGTGGATCAAGGCGGTGCGGCCGCTGGTGCGGCGGGCGGCGGGCGCGATGGGCGGGCGGGACCACGGCCACGATCATGACCACAGCCACAGCCACAGCCACAGCCACAGCCACAGCCACGACCACGACCACGACCACGCGCACGGTCACTCGCATGGCCGCTCGGCCAGCCACATCCCCGCCCACTCCCATTCCCACCACGGCCTCGATTGCGGCTGCGGCCATGCGCATGTGCCGGCGCCGGAGCAGGTTGCCGGGCCGCTGGACTGGCGCCGCGCGGGGTCGGCCATCCTGGCGGTGGGCCTGCGGCCCTGCAGCGGGGCGCTGATCGTGCTGGTGTTCGCGCTGTCGCAGGGGTTTTTCGCGGCGGGCGTGGCCTCGGCGTTGGCGATGGGCCTGGGCACCGGGTTGACGGTGGCGGCGCTGGCCTGCCTGGCCGTGGCGGCGGGCGGCGTGGCCACGCGCCTGGGCGGCCGCCTGTCCGGCGCGGGCGCGGCGCGGCTGCGCTATGCCATCGAGGCGCTGGCGGCGCTGGCGGTGCTGTTGCTGGGGGTGATGCTGCTGGGCGGCATGGTGGCCGCCGGCGGCTGAGCGCGGTACGTCGCGGCCCCGTCCGTTCGTACACAAGGTTCGCGCGGGTCCCAGCCGCGCCGCCGGGCGGCCGTCAGCCTTTCAGGACTTGCGGCCGGCGCGCGGATGCGCCTGGTCGTAGGCCTTGGCCAGATGCTGGAAATCGAGCCGCGTGTAGATCTGCGTCGTCGAGATATTGGCGTGGCCAAGCATCTCCTGCACCGCGCGCAGGTCCTGCGCCGACTGCAGCACGTGGCTGGCAAAGCTGTGGCGCAGCACATGCGGATGCACGTGGGTGGGCACGCCGGCCGTCTGGGCGATGCGCGCGAGCTGCAGCTGCACCACGCGCGGCGAAATCCGGCGTCCGCGCGCGCCCAGGAACAGCGCGGCCGCATCCTCGGGCGGCGGCGCCGGCAGGGCAAGCTGCGGGCGGGCTTCGATCCACTTGCGCAGGGCCGCCAGGGCCTGTTGGCCGACCGGCACCGACCGGCGCTTGCCGCCCTTGCCCAGCACCACGACCTCGGCCTCATCCAGGTTGAGCCAGCCCCGCGATTCGTAGCCGGCGGCGCGTTCATAGCGCAGGTCCAGGCCCACCAGTTCCGACAGCCGCAGCCCGCTGGAATACAGCAGTTCGAGCATGGCCTGGTCGCGCAGCGCGGCCGGTTCGGTGGCGACCTGCGCCGGCGCGCGGTCCAGCAGGGCCTGGGTCTGCTCCACGGACAGGGCCTTGGGCAGGCCGCGGGGCGCCTTGGGGGCGCGCACGCCCGCGACGGGGTTGCCGGCAAGTTCCGCCGCTGGCGCCCACCATTGGTAAAAGCCGCGCCAGGCCGCCAGGGTGCGCGCCAGGCTGCGCGGGCCGCGGCCCTGCGCGTGCAGGCGCGCCACGAACTGGCGGATATGGCCGTTGCTGAGCTTGTCCAGCGGCAGGCCGGACTTGTCGGCCAGTTCGCGCAGGAATTGCAGCTCGCGCCGGTAGCCGTCCAGCGTATGGGGCGAATAGCGGCGGTGGGTTTCCAGATGGCGCAGCCAGGCGCGCATCGGGTCGGGCAGGGCGACGGGGGGCGAGTGGGCGTCGTGCGCGTCGCTGGGCATGGCGTGGTCCTTGTCCGCCCCGTCCGGCCTAGACCTTGGGCGAGGCCGGATTCAGCCGGTGCAGGGCCGCGGACGCGAGCTGGCCGACGGACTCCAGGAACGTCGTGCCCATTTCGGGCGTGAAACGTTCGGGGTCGTCGGAACCCAGCACCAGCAGGCCCACGGCCGGACCGTCGGCCTCCAGGCGCAGGGGCACCAGCGCCAGCGACTTGGGTTTGGCGTCCAGCCAGGACACCGCCTCGAAAGCCGTGTCGGTGCCGCAGTACGGCGTCTTCAGGCTGTCGGTGAAGGTGCGCACGTCTTCGGACACGGGTTCGCCGTAGCCGTGGTCGGGCAGGTCGGACAGGTTCCAGAGGCGCAGCGCCACGTGGTTGAGCTCGAACTGTTCGGCCAGGCCCAGCGCGATTTCGCCCGGCACCAGTTGCGGATCGCATTCGGACAGCAGGCGGCAGCACCACTTGGCCACATGCGAGCCGATGGTCTCGTTGGCGGTGGCGTTGCGCACCAGTTCGTTCAGGCGCCATTCGAGTTCGCGGGTGCGTTCGCGCAGCGTGAGGATCTGGCGTTCGCCCAGCGAAATGGCGCGCGACCCGTGCGGATGCGGCACCTGCAGGGTGGCGAAGACGTCGGCGTGCTCATCGAAGAAGCCGGGGTTCTCTTGCAGGAAGGCTGCGATGTCCTGGGCGGTGAAAGCGGTATCGGTCATAGGGTTATCGGTTCAGCGCCATGGAGAAGACGAGCTTGTCGATGTCGACCTGGCCCGTGAAGACGGATTCGGCGGGGCCGGTCATGCGGAGCTGTTCGCCGTTCCAGGCGACGGTCAGGACGCCGCCGCGGGTTTGCACGCGCACGGGCGAATCGAGCAGGCCGCGGCGGATGCCGGCCGCGACGGCGGCGCAGGCGCCCGTGCCGCAGGCCAGGGTTTCGCCGGCGCCGCGTTCGAAGACGCGCAGGCGGATGTTGTGGCGGTCGACGACCTGCATGAAGCCGGCGTTGACGCGGCGCGCAAAGCGCGGGTGGTGCTCGATGAGTGGACCCAGCACGGCGACGGGCGCGGTGTCGACGTCATCGACGACCTGAACCGCGTGCGGATTGGAGATGGCGACGGCGGAGATGGCAACCGTGCGGGGCATGCCGGCGGGCGCGTCCAGGTCCAGTTCCCAGATCGTGTCCTGGCCCTGCGTGCGCGAAGGCAGGCCGGCCGGATCGAAGGGCAGGGCGGCGGGGTCGAAGCGGGTGCTGCCCATTTCCACGGTGACCTGCTCGTCGTCGCCTTCGTCCAGGACCAGGATGCCCGTGGCGATCTCGGCGCGCAGCGGGTTGCGGTCGGACAGGCCCTGTTCGTGCACGAACCGCACGAAGCAGCGGGCGCCGTTGCCGCAGTGTTCGACCTCGCTGCCATCGGAATTGAAAATGCGGTAGCGGAAGTCCGCGTCCGGCCGCGTGGCGCGTTCGACCAGCAGGATCTGGTCGGCGCCGATGCCGAAATGGCGGTCGCCCAGCGCGCGCGCGCGTTCGGGCGTCATGTCGATGGCCTGGCGGACCCCGTCGAGCACAACGAAATCGTTGCCCGCGCCATGCATTTTGGTGAAGTTCCAGTTCATCACGGGATTATCGCCCATTATCGTGGCGCGGCGGGCGCGCGCCCGGCGTCAGTAAAGCTTGGCTTCGCCTTGCGGCCGCGTCTTGAAGCGGCGGTGGACCCAGTAGTACTGGCTGGGGCAGCGCCGCACCCAGGCTTCCAGTTCGCGGTTCAGGCGGGCGGTGGCGGCTTCCAGGCCGTCGTCGCCCGGGAAGTCCTCGAGCGGCGGCAGGACGTCGACGTGGTACTTGCCGGTGTCCGGATTCCAGAAACCCACGATCGGCAGCACGGCGGCGTTCCACTTCTGCGCGAGCTGGGCGGTGGCGAGCAGCGTGGCGGCCGGGACGCCGAAGAACGGCACGAAGACCGAGCCCTGGCGGCCGAAGTCCATGTCGGGCAGGTAGTAGACCGGGCGGGGCGCGCGCAGGTGGCGGATCAGCTCGCGCACGCCATCCTTGCGGCTGACCAGGAAGACTTCGTTGAAGCGCGCGCGGCCGGCGGCCACGACGGCGTCGATGTGCGGATCGCTCTGCGGGGTGTACATGGTGGCCGCGCTGGGCACTTCCATGGTGAGGCGGGTGGCGGCGGCGTCCAGCGCGATGAAGTGCGGCGCCAGCAGGATCACGGAACGGCCCTCGGCCGTCAGGGCATTGATGCGCTCGGCGCCCGTCTGCGTAACCATCTCCCGGATGGCCTCGGGCGTGCCGTACCAGAGGACGCCGCGGTCGACGATGGATTGCGCCAGCGCGCGGAAGTGGTCGGCCACCCATTGTTCGCGCACGGCCGCCGGCTGGTCGGGAAAGCACAGTTCCAGGTTGCGGCGCACGATGCGCGCGCGCGACTTGGCCAGGCGGGGCGCCAGCCAGCCCAGGCAGGCGCCGATGCGCAGGCGCGTCGCCGGCTTGATGCGGCCGAACCATTTCAACAGGGAGACCAGCGTGCGCGTTTTTCTATCGTTCATGGATGTGGAATGAGACCGGGCGGCGGGATCGGCGGGGCGTCAGGCGGCCGGGGGCGCCGGTTCGGCGTCGGGCGCCGGGGGGGCGCCGCGCGGGGTCTTGTAGCGGTTGTAGCTCCAGAGGTACTGCTCGGGGCAGCGGCGGATCAGCGTTTCCATCGCGGCGTTGATGAGGGCGGCCTGGCCCTCCGGATCGGCGGGCAGCGGCTCGGGGACCCGGACGTAGTGGATGCGCCAGCCGCGGCCCTTGGGCAGGCGCTCGCCGGCGGTCAGGATGATGGGCACGTTCGTCTGGGTCGCCAGCTTGCCCGGCAGGGTCATGGTGTACGCCAGGCGGCCGAAGAACGGCACCCAGACGCCGTCGCCCACGCTGGGCGCCTGGTCGGGCAGCATGCCGACGGATTCGCCGCGGCGCAGGGCGCGCACGAATTCCCGCACGCCCTGCATGGTGGCGGGCACGGCATTGACCGCCGAGCTGTTGCGCGCCGTTTCCAGCAAGGGCGCCAGCACGTCCTTGCGCGGGGGGCGGAACATCACCGTCATGGGCATCTGCCGCGCCAGGTAGCGCGCCGTGATCTCGAAGCAGCCCAGGTGCGGGGTGAGGAACAGGATGCCGCGGTTTTCGGCGCGCGCGGCCGCGACCACGTGGTCATCGTCGGACACCACCTGCGCCAGGCTTTCCTGGTTGCGGAACCAGACGCGCGGATTCTCCAGGATCATGGCGCCGGCTTCGGCCGCCGCGCGGCGCGCGAACGCCGCGCCGGGATAGCCGGCCTGGGCCGCGTTGGCCTGCAGGCGGCGCCGGTACTTGCCCGGCCAGGCATAGACGGCGCGCCCGGCAAGCCGCCCGACGGCATGCGCGACGGGGAGCGGCAGGGCGGCAAATAGTCGAAACAGAGGCAGCAGCATGCGTCAAAAGGAGGAAATCGGGCCGGGTCGTGCCGCTGCTCGGGGTATATGCATACACCCTCGCCGCAAGCATAAGAACGGCATTTTCGCTTAAAATCCGACCAGTCGCCGAGTTAACCGACAACTTGCGGGGCGACGGCAAAGGTGCGGCGTTCTGCGCGGCCATTGCCAAATCCGCTAAAGCGTCGCGCCCAGTTGGCATTCGCAGTGCAGACCGGGGTGCAGCGCGCCTCGTGAACCTATGTGCCGGGAATCCCGGACAAGCAAGGACGCATCTGTGGCCAACAACGATTTTCTCTTCACTTCCGAATCCGTCTCTGAAGGGCACCCCGACAAGGTTGCCGATCAGATCTCCGATTCGATCCTCGACGCCATCTTCACGCAAGACCCGAACGCGCGTGTCGCAGCCGAAACGCTGTGCAACACGGGCCTGGTCGTGCTGGCTGGCGAAATCACCACCACCGCCAACGTCGACTACATCCAGGTCGCGCGCGACACGATCCGCCGTATCGGCTACGACAACACCGAATACGGCATCGACTACAAGGGTTGCGCGGTGCTCGTCGCCTACGACAAGCAATCGCCCGACATCGCGCAGGGCGTGGACCGCAGCTCGGAAGACTACCTGAACCAGGGCGCGGGCGACCAGGGCCTGATGTTCGGCTACGCCTGCGACGAAACCCCCGACCTGATGCCGGCCCCGATCTGGTACGCGCACCGCCTGGTGCAGCGCCAGAGCGAGCTGCGCAAGGATGGCCGCCTCGCGTGGCTGCGTCCCGACGCCAAGTCGCAGGTGACGTTCCGCTACATCGACGGCCGTCCCGCCGAAGTCGACACCGTCGTGCTGTCGACCCAGCATTCGCCCGAGGTTTCGCAAGAGACCATCCGCGAAGCGGTCATCGAAGACATCATCAAGCCCAGCTTCCCCGAAGGCCTGATCACGCCCAAGACCAAGTTCCTGGTCAACCCGACCGGCCGCTTCGTCATCGGCGGCCCGCAAGGCGATTGCGGCCTGACCGGCCGCAAGATCATCGTCGACACCTACGGCGGCGCATGCCCGCACGGCGGCGGCGCGTTCTCGGGCAAGGATCCGTCCAAGGTCGACCGATCGGCGGCCTACGCCGCCCGCTACGTGGCCAAGAACATCGTGGCCGCGGGCCTGGCGCGCCAGTGCCAGGTGCAGGTCAGCTACGCCATCGGCGTGGCCGAGCCCATCAATATCACCGTGTACACCGAAGGCACGGGCGTCATCCCCGACGACCAGATCGCCAAGCTGGTGCGCGAGCACTTCGACCTGCGTCCGAAGGGCATCGTGAACATGCTGGACCTGCTGCGCCCGATCTACACCAAGACCGCCGCGTACGGCCACTTTGGCCGCTCGGAGCCGGAGTTCTCGTGGGAAGCCACGGACAAGGTGCAGGAACTGAAGAAGTCCGCCTGACGCCGGATCTTCCCTGCCCGGTTCAACAAAAAGCGCCCCGACGGGGCGCTTTTTTTTCGTACGGATGCAGGGTGTCAGGTGAGGCGTGCGCGCAGGGCGCGCGGTTCAGGGGCACGCGATTCAAAGACCCCAGGCCGACAGGTCAGGGCGATGCGCAACCGGAGACAGCACGCTTTCCAACGCCGCCGCGCAGTCCAGCAACGCCGCGTCGCCGCCCGCGGGCGACAGCAACTGCACGGCGCACGGCATGCCATCCGCATCCCGGCCCGCCGGCAGCGCAATCGCCGCCGCGCCCAGGAAATTGGCCGGCCGCAACAGCTTGCCCAGGCCGGCGTGGCGCGTGTCCTGCGGGTCCAGCGCCTGCGCGGCCTGGTCGCAGGCGGGCATGAGCAGGGCGTCCACGCCCCGCATGGCCTGCGCGAAGTTCGCCATGTCGGCATGGCGGCGCCGCAGCGCGGCCTCGTAGCTCGCCTGCGTGATCCGGCCGCCCGCGGCGATGCGCGCGCGCACGACGTCCCACAGCGGTTGCGCGGGGTCGTCGGCCAGGGCGCCGTAGTAGCGGAAAGCCTCGTACGCCAGCACCACCGAATTGTCGTCGGCCATGCGGGCAAAGGACAGGGACGCGGGCGGGTGCCAGGCGGTGGGCGTGTAGCCGGCCTGCGCGAGCCGGCCCTGCGCTTCATGCCAGGCCTGCAGCGCCTCGTCGGTGAGCGGGGCGGGCCAGGCTTGCGGCGCCAGCACGGCGACGGCGCCCGGCTTGCGCGTCTGCGCGTCGCGCAGGGCCGTGACGCAGGCGGCGGGCAGGCCGAGCGTGGCCGGGTCGTCGACGTCGGGCCCGGCCAGCAGTTGGGTCAAGAGGCGGGCGTCGGCGACGGTGCGCGTGATCGGGCCCAGCACGTCCAGCGTGTCGGACAGCGGCAGGCAGCCCGCGCGGCTGATGAGGCCGGACGACGGCTTGTAGCCGACCACGCCGTTCAGCGCCGCGGGGGCGCGCACGGAGCCGCCGGTGTCGCCGCCCAGCGCCAGCGGTGCGAGGCCCGCCGCGACGGCGACGCCCGAGCCGCTGGACGAGCCGCCCGGCGCGCGCGCCGTGCTGGCGTCCCAGGGATTGCGCGCGGTGCCCTGGGTCGGGTTCTGGCCCGACAGGCCGAACGCGAACTCCGTCATGCGCGTCTTGCCCAGGATCACCATGCCCTGCGCCGTGAGCCGCTGCGTCGCGGCCGCGGTCTGCGCGCTGACAACCTCCGCGCGCGTCTGCGAGCCGCCGGTGGCCAGCGTGCCCGCCCATTGGATGCTGTCCTTCATCGCCACCGGCACGCCATGCAGCGGTCCCAGGCAGATGCCCGCGTCCAGCAGCCGGTCCGCCGCGTCGGCCTGCGCCAGCGCGCGTTCGGCGGTGACCACGCTGTAGGCGGCCAGCGCCCCGCTGCGCTCGATGCGGTCCAGGAAATGCAGGGTGAGCGCGCGCGAGCAGATCTTGCGTTCGCGGATGGCGCGGGCCAACTGGCCGGCGTCTTGGAAGTGCAGGGGGGTGTCTTGGGCGGGCATGGCGTCTTCTCGAAATGAAAAAGCCTTCCGGTCCATTGCGGGACCGGAAAGCGTTCGGGGCGGGGTGCGTCCTGCGATGGCTATTTCAGGACCTGGCCCCGGGTTTCGGGCATGCGGATGAAGGTGACCAGCGTGATGACGGCGCCCGCCAGCACGTAATAGAAGAACCAGCGCTCCATGCCCTTGCTTTGCAGCCAGGTCAGCAGATAGGGCGTGGTGCCGCCCAGCAGCGCGACGACCAGGTTGTAGGGCGTGCCGATGCCGACGGCGCGCACGCTGGTGGGGAATTGCTCGGACATGATGGCCGGCGCGATCGAGGTGTACATCGCGTACAGCACCAGCCCGAAGAGCTCCACCGCCAGGATCGACCCGAACGACGGACCCAGCGTGGTCATGAGCGGATAGAAAAAGAGCAGGTAGCCGGCCGCAAAGAAGATGAGCTGCGGCTTGCGGCCGATGCGGTCGGACAGCATGCCGAAAAGGGGCTGCACCAGCATGAAGACGACCAGCGCGACGGTATTGGCGGCGAACGCGGTCTTGGGATCGGCGCCGACCTGGCGGATGGCGTAGGTGGGCACGTAGGCCACGAAGATGTAGAACGCGAAGGTCGTCAGGACCGAAAAGCCCACGATGCGCAGCACTTCGCGCGGATGGTCGCGCAGCAGGGTGCGCAGGGGCTGCTTTTCGACGCCGGCCTTCTTGGCGTGCGAGAAGGCTTCGGTCTCCGGGATGGCGCGGCGGATCCACATGCCGGCCAGGCCGCCCAGCGCGCCCAGCAGGAAGGGAATGCGCCAGCCCCACGCCGCCATGTCGGCCTTGGTCAGGACGGTGGTCAGGACCCAGCCGACGGCGGAGGCGGCCAGGATGCCGACCGCGGCGCTGAAGAACACGAAGCTGGAATAGAAGCCGCGCTTGTTGGGCGGCGCCATTTCCGCCAGGAAGGTCGTGGCCGAGGCATACTCTCCGCCCAGCGACAGGCCTTGCAGGAGGCGCGCCGCGGTCAGCAGCAGGGGCGCGGCAATGCCGATGGCGGCGTAGGTGGGCGTGATCGCGATGATGAGCGAACCGCCCGCCATCATCAGGATCGTCAGGCCCAGCGCGGCTTTGCGGCCATAGCGGTCGGAGAAGATGCCCAGCACCCATCCGCCCACCGGACGCATGAAAAAGCCCACCGCGAAAATGCCGAAGGACGCCAGCAGCGCGGTAGTCTCGTTGCCCGGGGGAAAGAACTGGCTGGAAAAGAAGATGGCGAACGACGCGTAGATGGTCCAATCGAACCATTCCACCGCATTGCCTACACTACCGGCCAGAATCGTGCGACCGCGCGAGACGGGCGGGGCGCTTGCCCCTTGCGCCTGGCGCAAGGTTGCGGATGTGCTGCTCATGACGTCCTCAAAGTGGTTTTATTTTTGGTCAAATAGACCAAGTAAATTTGTGTTTTTATCAATGCGCGAACGTTAGATTAATGGATATGGTCACGTCAAGTAAGGGTAACCCCCTAATCGCCGAGCTCGACGACACGGATCTCGCGTGCCTGGTCGCGCTGCAGGCCCAGCCCCGCGCCTCGTGGCGCGAACTGGGGGCGGCAACGGGCATCGCCGAGCGGACCGTGGCGCGGCGCATCAAGCGCCTGATGGACGCGGACGCGCTGCGCGTCATTGCCGAACCGGACCCGCTGGCCACCGGCCGCGGGGTGGTGCTGCATGCGTGGGTGCGCTGCCGGTCGGGCCGGGTGCCGGACGTGGCCGAACGGCTGGCGCGGCTGGACATCAGCCAGCTCATCGTGACGCTGGCCGGGTCGGCCGACCTGATGGCCGAGCTGACGCTGGCGGACGCCGCGGATATGCCGGACGTCGTGACGCGGGTGCTGCCGTCGATCGATGGCGTGGAACACGTGGAGGCGCGGCTGGTGCTGCGGCCGTTCCGGCGCGCGGGCCAGTGGCGCATCCAGCCCCAGCTCGGCGGCGGTGCGGACGCGCCGGCGCTGCCGCCGCCGTCGGCGCTGTCGGATGCCGAACAGCGCATGGTCGCCCATCTGATGCGGGATGGGCGCGCCAGCCTGGCCGAGCTGGCCGAACGGGCCGGCGTGAGCGAGCCCACGGCGCATCGGCTGCTGCAGAACCTGGTGGAGCGCCGGGCGCTGAGCTTTCGGGTGGAAGTCGAGCCGGCGCTGGTCGGCTTTCCGGTGGAGGCGGTGATTTCGGTGCAGGTGCGGCCGCAGGCGGTGGACGCGCTGGCCGCGCACCTGGCGCTCGATCCGCACACGCGCTGCCTGTTCGGCACGAGCGGCGCGTCGCAGCTCTTCTGGCACGTGCTGTGCCGCGACAGCCTGCATCTATGGGAAGTGGTGACGCGGCGCCTGGGCGAGCTGGACGGCGTGCTGAATAGCGACGTCGGCGTGGTGATGCGCGCGCACAAGCGTTGCGGCATCGTGCGCGCCGGGACGCGGCTGGGACCCGAAGCCGACTCGGGTCCGTCAGGCACGTGATGTCAGGCAAGAAATGTCAGGCAAGAAATGCCGGGCAAGAAATGTCAGGCAAGTAATGCCAGTCCCATAACGCACAAGAAGGCCGCCCCGGCCGCGCCGGCCGCTACGCGGCCGGAGCGCGCAGGCTAGGCCCCCAGGTACGCGCGCGCCAGCGCCCCATCCTGCGCAATGTCGGCCGCCGCGCCATGCGCCGCGACCCGGCCGGATTCCAGCACGTACGCCCGGTCGGCCAGCGACAGCGCCAGCGCCGCCATCTGGTCCACGAGCAGGATGGTCATCGATTCCTGGCGCAGCCGGTCCAGGGCCTCGAACAGTTCGTCGATGATCTTGGGCGCGAGGCCCAGCGACGGCTCGTCCAGGAGCAGGATCACGGGCCTGGACATCAGGCCGCGCGCAATCGCCAGCATCTGCTGTTCGCCGCCCGACAACAGGCCGGCGCGCTGGTGCAGCCGTTCGCGCAGCCGCGGAAACCGCGTGAGCATTTCCTCGACCCGCGCCTCGCGGTCTTGCGGATGCAGGAAGGCGCCCAGCCGGATGTTGTCCAGCACGCTCAACCCGGGAAACACCTGGCGGCCTTCGGGCACCAGCACCAGGCCGCGCGCCACGATCCGGTCGGCGGACAGGCCCTGCAGTTCCTGGCCCTGCAGATGCATGCCGCCCTGCGCGGGCCGGTGCAGCCCGGCCAGCGTGCGCATCAGCGTGGACTTGCCCGCGCCGTTCGCGCCCAGGAGCGCCACCATCTCGCCCTGGCGGACCTGCAGGTCGATGCCATGCAGCACCGGATTGGCGCCGTATCCCGTCGTCAGACTGCCCACGCCCAGCACTTCGGGCGGCAGGGTCTCGCCCGCCGGCCGGCGCCGCGCGGCGGGCGCCCGGCGGGCCGCCTCGTCGCCCAGGTAGGCCTGGCGCACTTCCGGGGACTGCTGGATCTCGGCGACGCTGCCCTGCGCCAGCTCGCGCCCGGCGTCGATCGCCACGATGTGGTCGGACACGCCCATTACCAGCGTCATGTCGTGCTCGACCAGCAGCACGCCCGCGCCTGCTTCGGCAATGCGGCGCAGCAATCCGGCCAGCCGCGTCTTGTCTTCGCGCGAGAGTCCCGCCGCCGGTTCGTCCATCAAGAGGATGTCGGCGTCGGTGGCGAGCGCGCGGGCGATCTCCACCAGCCGGCGGTCCACGTGGGGCAGGTCGGCCGCCGCGATGTCCAGCGCCCCTTCGTAGCCGCAGAACGCCAGCAGGGCGCGGGCGCGTTCGCGCGCGTCGGCGGCCAGGTAGCGGCGCGAGGCCAGCAGCCCGCCCAGGCGCCCGCGCAGCAGGCCCAGCGCGACGTTGTCCTCGACGCTCAGCGTGTCAAAGAGCTGCGAGGTCTGGTAGGTGCGCGCGATGCCGCTGCGCGCCACGCGATGGGCGGCCAGCGCGGCCAGCGGCGCGTCGCCCAGCGCCACGGCACCGCCGGTCGGCTGGTAATAGCCGCTCAGCATGTTGATGACGGTGGACTTGCCCGCGCCGTTGGGCCCGATCAGCGCGGTCACGGCGCCGGGCGGGACGGTGAAGGACACGCCCTGCACGGCGCGCACGCCGCCGAAGGTCATGGTGAGGGCGTCGGCGCGCAGCGTGCGGCGAGCGCGCGCGGACGTCGGCATGGCCCCGTGGCGAGGCGCCAGCCCGTGCGTCGGCGCGCCGCGCCGCCAGCGGGCCAGCAGGCCGGCGGCGCCTTCGGGCGCGGCCCACAGCACCACCAGCAGGAACACGCCGAAAAAGAGCAGGCGGTATTCCTCCAGGCTGGACAGCATCTCGGGCAGCAGGCCCACCACCACGGCGCCCAGCAGCGGACCGGCAAGCGATCCCGCGCCGCCGATCGTCACGGCCAGCACGAAAAGAATCGACTGCATGAAGTTGAAATTGTGCGGCGTGATCATGCCGGTCAGCGGTGCGTAGAGCCCGCCCGCCAGGCCGACCAGCGCGGCCGACACCATGAACGCGACCGCCTTGACCGCCAGCGGATTGATGCCGATGGACTCGCTGGCCGTCTCGCTGTCCTTGACCGCGCGCATGGCGGCGCCCCAGGCGCCGCGCGACAGCAACGCATAGGCGGCCAGCGCCACGAATACGGCCACGATGGCCAGCATGGCCACGCCGCGGTCGCCGCCCAGGCTGCCGATGGCGGGCTGCACGATGCCCATCAGGCCATTCTGGCCGCCCGTCAGCGAACCGCCCTCGATCAGGGCGTGCTCCACGATGAAGCCGAAGGCGATGGTGATCATCGCCAGGTACGGCCCTTTCACGCGCAGCGCCGGCACGGCCAGCAGCAGGCCGAAGGCGCTGCAGACCAGCGCGGCGGCCGGCCAGGCCAGCCAGAAGCTCCACCCCGCCTGCCCGGTCAGGATTGCGACTGTGTAGGCGCCGATGGCGTAAAAGCCCGCATGCCCGAACGACATCTGGCCGGTCAGGCCCAGCAGCACATTCAGGCCGATGCCGGCCAGCGCCAGCAGCGCGACGTTGCCCAGCACGAAAACGTAGTAGCCGTTGACGGTGGCCGCCAGCGCCAGGGCCGCGGCCGCCAGCAGGGCATAGATCGCCGGCTGCAGCCAGCGCGTTGCGGATTGCTTGTTCATCAGACCTTCCTCACATCGGCGCGCCCGAACAGGCCATTGGGCAGCACGGCCAACATGATGATCACCAGCGTGAAACTGATGATCTGCGTGTACCCCGAGCCCAGCGCCACGGTGATCAGCGCTTCGACCACGCCGAACAGCAGGCCCGCGATCATCACGCCCCAGGCGCTGGTGATGCCGCCCAGGATCGCAACCACATAGGCTTTCAAGCCGAACAGCGTGCCCATGTCGGCCTGCACGTTAAAGAGCGGCGCGACCAGCGCGCCGGCCACGCCCGCGAACAGCGTGGACACGGCGAAGGCGGCCATGATGGCGCGGCGCACGGGTATGCCCATCAGCCGCGCGGCGTTCTGGTTCTGCACCACCGCCAGCAGCGCCACGCCCCACCGGGTGCGGCGCGACAGCGTGTGCAGCGCGGCCGCCAGCGTCAGTCCCACCACCGGGATCAGGAGCTGCAGCGGGTAGATGCCCAGGCCCAGCCCGCCGATCTCCAGCGGCGCCTGGGCCAGCGGCGAAGGCAGGCTGCGCGGCTCTTTGCCGAACGTGAACATGACCACGTTGTCCAGCACGATGCCCAGCGCCACCGTGGACATGAGCCAGGCGTTGGAACCGCGGCTGGCGAATGGCCTGACCGCCAGCCGCTCCACGACCAGGCCATAGAGCGCGCAAAGCGCCAGCGCCAGCGCCAGGGCGGCCGCCAGCGGCCAGCCCAGCGTCTGGGCGAACGTATAGGTCAGCACGGCGCCCAGCATCATGGAACTGCCCTGGGCGAAGTTCACCGTGCCGGACACGGCGTAGGTCAGGTAAAAGCCCAGGGCCATCAGGCCGTACATGCTACCCAGGCCCAGGCCGCTGACGATGGCGGACATCAACAACATGCGCGTCTCCCGCGGGGTCCGGCCGCTTTACTGCACGCCCTTGACGGGCAGGATGCGGTTGTCGATGAAATGCGTCCACACGTAGTCGTCCTCGCGCAGCGCGTCGTGCGAGGCGGGCGTGAAGGGCTGCTCGTAGGTCTTGATCAGGCCGTCGTACTTGCCGATCTTGTAGAAGCCCTCGCGCACCGCGTCGCCGTCGGTGGAACCGGCCTGCGCGATGGCCAGCGCGGCAAGCTGCATGCCGTCATAGGCGTTGGCCACGCCCACCGCGGGCGTGATGTCCTGCGGCCCCTTGATGTCGGAATACTTGGTCTTGAGCGCCTGCATGACCTTCTCGCCCACCGGGCCCTGCTTGCCGAAGAAGCTGTAGGTCTGCACGAAGTGCACGTTCTTGGCGTTGGGGCCGGCCAGCTCCGTGAAGCGGCCGCCGGCGGGACCCCAGTGCGACACCACGGGCACCTTCCAGCCCATGCGGTCCAGCGACTTCACGACCTGCGCCGAGGGACCCACGTTGCCGACCAGGAACAGCGTGTCGGCGCCCGCGGCCTTCAGGCGGCTGAGCTGGGGCACGATGTCCAGATCGTTGGGCTGGAACTTCTCGACGCCGGCGGGCGTGACCTTGGCCGCGGCCAGCGCGGCGTTCAAGCCCTTCTCGTTGGATTCGCCCCAGGGGTTGTTCACCAGGATCATGCCGGGCTTGGCGCTTTGGAAAGTCTTCTGCGCGTACTTCACCATCGCGCTGTCGACGATCTCGTCCATGGCGGACACGCGGAACACGAAGTTGGGATTGCCCTTGTTGTGCGTGATGGCGGTGCCCGCCGCCCAGGGTCCCACGAAAGGCACTTTCTCCTGGTTGACGATCGGCACGATGGCCATGGAGACCGGCGTGTCCAGGCCGCCGAACAGCACGGCGACCTTCTCCTTGTAGATGAGCTCGCGCGCGGCGGCCATGCCCTTGGCGGGATTGCCCTCGTCGTCGCGGCGCACCAGCACGATCTGGCGGCCGCCCAGCAGGCCGCCGCGCGCATTGATCTCGTCGATGGCCACGGTCATGCCGCGCGTGAGCGCCTCGCCGGCGCGCGCCGACTCCCCGGACAGGGCGGTGATCAGGCCGATCTTGATCGGGTCCGCTGCCAGCGCCGGCTGCATGGCCTGGCCCGCGGCGAAGAGGGCGGCGGCGGTCGCGCGGAGCATGAAGGAACGACGGGTCGGGGTCATCGGGCACTCCTGGAAAAAGTGGAATGAATCTTGCATGGGGTTAAGTGCTGCGCCGTTCCCTCATGCAAGATCCATGCCACCTGCTTCGCGCCCGGTGTTCGCCGCCGCCAACGCCCTGCCGCCACGGGGCAGGCGGGACCCCAGGGACGGGAATTGCGCACATAGAACCGAGTTTTTGTCGCCAAAAGATCAGCAGTTTTGTTCACAATCATGCATCAGGATTTG
Source organism: Achromobacter sp. T5-5 (assembly GCF_055397965.1). Lineage (NCBI taxonomy): Bacteria > Pseudomonadati > Pseudomonadota > Betaproteobacteria > Burkholderiales > Alcaligenaceae > Achromobacter > Achromobacter sp. T5-5. Next base: position 6,007,901 of record NZ_AP027919.1, on the reverse strand, counting down.
CACCAAAATGAATCCATCTTCGCTACAAGGCACTAATCCGGGGCGCGGCGGCCAGGCCGCGTGGACGCCGGAGCCGCTCGCCTGCCACGGCCGATTTCCTTACCGGGCCATCGCTGGCCGGCCCGACTACGTCTGGCCCAACGGCGCCCGCCTGGCCGTCTACCTGGGGTTCAACATCGAGCACTTCGCTTTCGGGGAAGGGCTGGGCGCGGAACTGGGGCCGGCGTCGCCCCATCCGGACGTGCTCAATTACGCGTGGCGCGAATATGGCAACCGCGTGGGCGCCTGGCGCTGCCTGGAACTCTTCGACGCCCTGCGCCTGCCGGCCGGCGTGCTGATCAACACCGCGCTGTATGACCATTGCCCCGACCTGGTGGATGCTTTCCTCGCGCGGGGCGACGAACTGATCGGACATGGCTACAGCAACGCGCACCGGCAGGGCGGGATGCCCGAAAGCGAGGAAAAGGCGCTGCTGGCGCACTGCCGCGAGCGCATCCTGCGGCACGCCGGCAGCGAGCCGGCCGGCTGGCTGTCGCCGTGGATCTCGGAAAGCCACGCCACGCCCGACCTGCTGGCCGAGGCGGGCTACCGCTACACGCTGAACTGGTGCCACGACGACCAGCCGATGCGCATGCGCACGCGCGCCGGCGACCTGTGGGCGATCCCCTATCCGCAGGAACTCAACGACATCCCGATGATCATGGGCCGCAAGATGGACGCGCGCGATTTTGCCGATATGATCCTTGACCAGTTCGAGGAAATGCGCGCGCAGGCGGTCCGCCAGCCGCTGGTCATGGGCATTGCGCTGCACCCCTACATCGTCGGCCAGCCGTATCGGCTGCGGCACCTGCGGCGCGCGCTGGCGCCGCTGGCTGCGGCCCGCGACCGCGGCGAGATCTGGTTCACCACGCCCGGCGAGATCTGCCGGCACGTGGACGGCCTGCCCCCGGGCGTCATCGCCTAGCGTCCGCGCGGCGCGCGGCCCCGCGTGAACCCAGGCCGCCGCCGTCCCGATGAACCCTTCTTTTTGTTGAACCGAGTCACGCATGTCCACCCGAAGCCCCGCCAAGCCCCGCAGCCCCGGCACCGCCCGGCCCAAGACCGCCAAGCCGTCCGCGGCCCGCGCCCGCCACGACAGGGTCAACGCCCTGCTGGACGAGGGCACGCCCGCCCCGCCGTCCGAAGGCAGCCCCGACGCCGACATGGAGCGGCGCATCTGCGAAGCCGTGTACGAAAGCGTGATGAGCCAGCGCCTGACGCCGGGCACCAAGCTCCCCGAGGCGGCGATCTGCGAGCTGTTCGGCGTGTCGCGGTCGGTGGCGCGCAAGGCGTTGCAGCGGCTGGCGCACGAGCATGTGGTGGACCTGCACCACAACCGGGGCGCCGTCGTGGCCGAGCCCACGCCCGAGGACACGCGCCAGATCTTCCAGGCGCGCCGCGCGCTGGAGGCGGCGCTGGTGCCCCTGGCCGCGGCCCGCGCCACCAAGGCGGACTACGCGTCGCTGCGCAAGCAGCTGCGCGACGAACACGCGCTGCTGCACCACGCCGGCCAGCCCGCGTGGGCGCGGCAGGCCAGCGCCTTCCACGTCCGCCTGGGCGAGCTGTCCGGCAACACCATCCTGCACGGCTACCTGGCCGAGTTGGTGTCGCGCTGTTCGCTCATCGTGGCCCTGTACGAGCCGCCCGGCAATGCGGCCTGCGAGCACGGCGAACACGTGCTGATCGTGGACACGATGGAACGCGGCGACGTCGCCGAGGCCGTGCGGATCAACGACAACCACCTGGCGGACCTGGAGCGGCGCATCAGCCTTGAGCGCCCGCAGCCCGCGCAAACCCTTGCCCAGATGCTGGGACTGGCCTGACATGGAAATCGACTTCGACGCTATCACCGAATACCAGCGCTACAAGCTGATGGCCAGCCTGATCGTGCCCCGGCCGATCGCGCTGATCACCACCCTGTCCGCGACCGGCGTGGTGAACGCCGCGCCGTTCAGCATGTTCAACATGCTCGGCGAGGACCCGCCCATCGTGATGGTCAGCATCAACCGCCTGGAAGACGGCGGCTTGAAGGACACGGCGGTCAACATCGTGCGCGACAAGGAATTCGTGGTCCACCTGACCGACGAGGCCATGGCGGAAAAGATGCACCGCTGCGGCGACCGCCTGCCGTCCGACGTCAGCGAGCTGGCGCACGCGGGGCTGGACGCCGCGCCGAGCCATCGCGTGGCGCCGCCGCGCATCGTGCAGGCGCCGGTCGCGTTCGAATGCACGCTGTTCGAGACGCTGGAGACCGCCAGCCGCCAGATCTTCATCGGCCAGGTGCGCTGGCTGCATGCGCGCGACGGCCTGATCGACACCGACACCTGGCGCGTGCGCCTGCAGGACTATTTTCCGGTGGGCCGCTTCGGGGCGAGCTTCTACGTCAGGACGCGGGACCGCTACGCCATCGACGCCGGCAGCGCGCCGGCGGGCGCGGCGGCCAGCACGCCCATCGACGAAATCTGACGCCTCACCACACCGCGGCGTCGGACCCCGGCGCCCGCACGTGGCGCGAGAATCGCCGCGACAGGAAGTCGACGAAGGCCAGCGTCTTGGCGGGCAGGTTCAACCGCTCCGGATACAGCGCGTGGATATCGGCGGGCGGGGTGCGCCAATCGGCCAGCACTTCGCGCAGCCGGCCGGCGCGCAGGTGCGCCGCGGTTTCCCATTCGGACCGCATCACGATGCCGTGCCCGTCCAGCGCCCATTCCAGCGCGCTCTGCCCATCGTTCGAGCTGACCGGCCCGCGCACCTTCACGGTTTCCGCGCGCGCGCCGGATTCCAGCCGCCAGGTGCCATAGGCCACGTCGTTCTCGCGCACGACGATGCAGCGATGGCGCTGCAGATCGCCGGGCGTGCGCGGCTCCCCGTGGGTGTCCAGATAGCGCGGCGAGGCGCAGAGCAGGCGCCGGTTGGATGCGATCTTGCGCGCGGTCAGGCGCGCGTCCGGCAGGTCGCCGAACCGCACGGCCACGTCGAAGCCCTCCTCGATGAGGTTCAGCGGCCTGTCGGTCAGCCGCATCTGCACTTCGACGTCGGGGTACTGGCGGCAGAAGTCGGACACGGCCGGCACGATGTGGGCGCGCCCGAACCCGAACGTCGCGTTCAGGCGCAGCAGGCCCTGCGGCTGCGCGCGCGCGCTGGATACCGAGCGCTCCAGCGCCTGCAGGTCGGCCAGGATGCGCGTGCCTTCGGCGAGGTACAGCTCGCCCTCCTGCGTGACGCTGACGCGGCGGGTGGTGCGGTTCAGCAAACGAACGCCCAGGCGCTGCTCCAGCTTGGCCAGCCGCGTGCTGACCGCCGGGGGCGTCAGGCCCAGTTCGCGCGCGGTGGCCGACAGGTTGCCGTGCTTGACCACCAGCGAAAAGAAGGCGAGATCCGAGAGCGCGTCCATGGCTATTTATAAATTGAATTTAATAAAGCTTTATAAATCCGAAGAATTATAAGAGCCACTACGGTCTATACACTGGGTTCACCGATACAGAGCCGCACAACGCGGCCAACCGAGGAGACCAGGAAATGAAGATAGCCAGAATGGCCGGCGCATTGTGCGCGGCCCTCGCCGCATCCTGTTGGGCCCCTTCCGCCGCAGCGGCCAACGCCTTTCCCGAACGGGCGGTGACGCTGATCGTCCCCTTCGCGCCCGGCGGCAGCGTGGACATCGCCGCGCGCCTCATCGCGGATGCCTGGGCGCGGGAACTGGGGCAGAGCGTGATCGTGGAAAACCGCGCCGGCGCTTCCGGCAACATCGGCATGACGGCCGTGGCGCGCGCCGAGCCCAACGGCTACACGCTGGGCATCAACACCATGTCGCTGGCCATCAACCCGGCGCTCTTCAAGACCATGCCCTTCGACACCGCGAAGGACCTGCGCTCGGTGGGCACGGTGGGCACGTCCCAGCACGTGCTGACGGTCACCAACTCGCTGCCCGTGGCCTCGGTGAGCGAGCTCCTGGCCTATGTGCGCGCCCGTCCCGCCAATGACCTGAGTTTCGGCTCGGCCGGCACCGGCAGCACCTTCCACATGGCCGCGGAGCTGTTCAAGTCCGTGTCCAAGACGCAGATCATGCACGTGCCCTACAAGGGCGGCGGCCCGGCCATGCTGGACACCATCAGCGGTCAGGTGCAGATGAGCTTTCCGGTGCTGTCCGCGGCCAAACCGCAAGTCGATGGCAAGAAGCTGCGCGCGCTGGGCGTAACGGGCACGACGCGTTCGCCGCTGCTGCCGGACGTGCCCACCATCGCCGAATCCGGCCTGCCGGGCTACGAATTCAACACCTGGTTCGTCGTCAGCGCGCCCGCCGGCACGCCGCAGGCGGTGATCGACACCTTGAACGCGAAGCTGACGCAGGCCCTGCAATCGGCCGCGCTCACGCAACGCATGCAGAAAGAGGGATATGAACCCCTCATCTCCACGCCTGCCAAGACGGACGCCATGGTCGCCGCCGAGATGGCGCGCTGGGCCGGCATCGTGAAGGATGCGGGAATCCAGGCGAACTGAGCGGCTGCCATCCGCCCATCGACGCCCATGCATTACCCGGAAACCGCCCGCGCGCGCCGCGGGCGGCGCCCACACACCAAGGAAGCACAGACATGCCCGGCATGACGCTATACGACAAACTGGTGGCCAGCCATGAGGTGGCCCGGATCGACGCCGAGCATGTGCTGCTCTACGTCGACCTGCACATCATGAACGAATACACCAGCCCGCAGGCCTTCAGCGGCCTGGCCGCGCGCGGCCGCGACGTCTTGCGCCCCGGTCAGCAGATGGCGGTGGTGGACCACATCATCCCCACGCATCCGGTCCCGGCGGCGTTGCGCGTGATTGCCGACGATGCGTCATCGCGGCAGGCCCTGAACCTGAAGCGCAATTGCGACGCGCAGCGCATCGCGCTTTTCGACACCACCGACCCGCTGCAGGGCATCGAGCACGTCATCGCGCCGGAACACGGCATGATCTTGCCGGGCATGGTGGTGCTGTGCGGCGACAGCCACACCACCACCTATGGCGCGCTGGGGGCGCTGGGCTTTGGCATCGGAACGAGCGAGGTCGAGCACATCCTGGCCACGCAGACGCTGGTGTACCGCGTGGCGCGCAACATGCGGATCCGCATCGACGGAGCGCTGCCCGCCCATGTGTCGGCCAAGGACCTGGTCATCTACGTCGTGCATCGCATCGGCGCGCAGGGCGCGCGCGGGCATGCGGTGGAGTTCTGCGGCGAGGCGGTGGCCGCGCTGTCCGCCGAGGCCCGCATGACCTTGTGCAACATGACTGTCGAGGCCGGCGCGCGCGCGGCGCTGATCGCCCCGGACGCCGTCACCGACGCCTATGTGGTGGCGCACGCGCCGCAACTGCGCGGCGACGCGCTGGAAGACGCCCGCGCCTGGTGGGCCACGCTGCGCACCGACGATGACGCGCGTTTCGACGTCGAGCACGTCTTTGACGCGGGCCGGATCGCGCCCTTCGTGACCTGGGGCACCAGTCCGGACCAGGCCATGCCGATCGACGGCGCGGTGCCCGATCCGCGCGACGAACCCGACGCGCTGGCCCGGCTGGCGCTGGAAAAGGCCATGGACTACATCGGCCTGGCCGCGGGCGCGCCGATTGCCGGGCTGCCCATCGATCGCGTGTTCATCGGTTCCTGTACCAACGGCCGCATCGAGGATCTGCGCGTGGTGGCGGCGCTGGCGCGCGGCAGGAAGGTCGCGCCCGGCGTGCGGGCCATGGTCGTGCCGGGTTCCGGCGCGGTGCGCGCGCAGGCCGAAGCCGAGGGGCTGGCCGCGCAGCTCATCGAGGCGGGATTCGAATGGCGCCAGCCCGGCTGTTCGATGTGCCTGGCCATGAACGACGACGTGCTGCGCCCGGGCGAGCGCTGCGCGTCCACGACCAACCGGAATTTCGAGGGACGCCAGGGGCGGGCGGGGCGCACGCACCTGATGAGCCCGGCCATGGCCGCGGCCGCCGCGCTGGCGGGCCGCATCGTCGACGTGCGCGCATGGGGAGACGCCAAATGACTGCAATGATCGAAGGCGTCGCCGCGCCGCTGCCTTATTCCAACCTGGACACCGACCAGATCATGCCCAAGCAGTTCCTGCGCATCATCGACAAGGCGGGCCTGGACCAGGGCCTGCTGTACGACCTGCGCTTTGACGAGCATGGCGCGCCCCGGCCCGACTGCGTGCTGAACCAGCCCGCTTACGCGGGCGCTTCCATCCTGGTGGCCGGTCCCAACTTCGGCTGCGGCTCCAGCCGCGAACATGCCGTGTGGGGCCTGCAGCAGTTCGGCATCCGCGCCGTGATCGCCTCCAGCTTCGGGGAGATCTTCTACTTCAATGCGCTCAACAACGGCCTCTTGCTGGTCACCCTGCCGCCCGAGGCGGTCGACGCCTTGCTCGCGCGGGTGTCCAATACGGCGGTGGCGCAGGGCAACCGGGTCGGCATCGACGTGATGGCGGGCCAGGTGCGCGCCGCGGATGGTTGGTGTGCGGGCTTTGACCTGCCCGACCGGCATCGCCGCATGTTCGCCCAGGGACAGGACATGGTGGGCGCGACGCTGCAGCACCTGTCCGACGTGGAGCGTTTCGAGGCCCGGCATTGGGCGCGCTTTCCGTGGATGAAGGACGTGGCGCGCCAGGTGCGCGACCGGCTGGACGCCGCCTGATCCCGGCAGTGCGGCGCGACGACTTCAGGAGACCATGCAGATGACCGACTTTTTCGACCTGCCCGTGCGCCGCTTCCAGGCCAACGGCATGGACATCGCCGCCCGCATCGACGGCGCGGGGCCGCCCCTGCTGCTGATCCACGGGCATCCGCAGACCCACGCCATCTGGCATCGGGTGTGGCCGGAACTGACGCGGCATCGCACCTGCGTGGCCGCCGACCTGCGCGGTTATGGAGACAGTGGCAAGCCCGCCGCCAGCGCCGATCACTCGGCGCATTCCAAGCGCACGATGGCCGCGGACATGGTGGACCTGATGCGCGGGCTGGGATATGCGCGCTTCGAGGTGCTGGCGCATGACCGGGGCGCCCGGGTGGCGCATCGCCTGGCGCTGGATCATCCCGCCGCCGTGAGCCGCATGATGCTGCTGGACATCGCGCCCACGCTGGACATGTACGAGGGCACGACGCGCGCCTTCGCGCAGGCCTATTTCCATTGGTTCTGGCTGATCCAGCCCGCGCCGGTGCCCGAGACCATGATCGAGCACGACCCGGTTTTCTACCTGCGGTCGGTGATGGGCGGACGCCCCGGCGGGCTGGCGCATTTCTCCGCCGAGGCCATGGCCGAATACGAGCGCGCAGCGCGCCAGCCCGGCTGGGCCACCGGCCTTTGCGAGGACTATCGCGCCTCCGCCACGATCGACCTGGAGCACGACCGGTCGGGACGCGCCGCGGGCGAACGCCTGCGCATGCCGGTGCGCGTGCTGTGGGGCGAACGCGGGGCCGTGGGCCGCAACTTCGACGTGCTGGCGTTGTGGCGCGCGGTGACCGACGAGGTGACGGGCGGTCCGCTGCCCGGGGCGCACTATCTGGCGGAGGAAACGCCTGACGCGCTGCTGGCCGACGCAGGAACGTTCTTCGGCTGGCGCTGAGGGCGGCGGCCGGTGACAGGGGGCCAAGCCTGGGCTGGCGCCAGGGATATGCAAAAAGGGACGCAACCCCGGTGTTAACCTTCGGCCCATGAATCGTTACTTCGCCGACCTTTCCGAATTGCCCGATGCCGAGGACGCGCAACGCGCCTTCAAGGCCTCGGATTCCCCCTGCGTGGCCGTGTGCTCCACGCTGTTCGACGACATCTGCCGCGGCTGCGGCCGCACGGCCATGGAAGTCGCCAACTGGGTGTTCATGACGGAAGCGGAAAAGCGCGAGGTCTGGATCCGCATCAAGGCGCAGGGGTACCCGCGGCGCAACAACTGAACGCCCGGCATCGCGCATTTCCCGCCGCGCGGAAAGCGGACCCCGTCCCCGTCTTGGTCGTGTCACATGGCGCAGGCTGAATAGCGCCATCGCCCACTTCCGGGTCCACCTTCCGGGCTCCCTCATGCGCATCGTTCTGGTCACGGATGCCTGGCATCCGCAAGTCAACGGCGTCGTCCGCACCTGGACGACCATGCAGCAGATCCTCGGCGAATGGGGCCACGAGCTGATCGTGGTCAGCCCCCAGGGCAGCCGGACCATTCCCGCGCCCTCCGAGCCCGACCTGCGGCTGTGCCTGCAACCCGGCCGCCAGCTGCGCCGCATCCTGGGCGACACCATTCCCGATGCGCTGCACATCGCGACGGAAGGCCCCTTGGGCCTGGCCGCGCGCCGGATGGCGCTGCGGCGGGGCTGGCGCTTCACCACGTCCTTCCACACCATGTTCCCGGACTACCTGCAGGCGCGCATGGGCATTCCCGCCGCGCTGCCGTGGCGCTACCTGCGCTGGTTCCACCGGCCCTCGCAGTGCGTGCTGGTGCCCACGCCCACGGTCCGCGACGTCCTGGTGCAGCGCGGGCTGCAGAACCTGCGCGTCTGGTCGCGCGGGGTCGATCCTCGCAAGTTCCAGCCCGGTCCCGGCCTGGCGTTCCAGGACCTGCCGCGGCCCGTCTGGCTGAGCGTGGGCCGCGTGGCCAAGGAAAAGAACCTGGACGCCTTCCTGTCCCTGGACCTGCCGGGCAGCAAGGTGGTGGTGGGCGCGGGGCCCGACGAGGCCCGCCTGAAAAAGCGCTTCCCGGACGCGGTGTTCCTGGGCATGCAGCAGGACGGCGCTTTGCCCGGCTTTTATGCGGCGGCCGACGTGTTCGTGTTTCCCAGCCTGACCGACACCTTCGGCCTGGTCATGCTGGAGGCCATGGCCTGCGGCACGCCCGTGGCGGCCTTTCGCAGCGAGGCGCCGCTGGCGGTGGTCGAGGAGGGCGTGACGGGGTTCCTGGACAACGACCTGGGACGCGCCTGCCGGGCGGCGCTGGCGCTGGACCGCGACGCCGTGCGCGCCCGGGCGCTGACGCGCAGCTGGGACTCGGTGGCGGCTGACCTGCTGGATTCACTGGTGCCGCTGACCCAGGGCGACCCGCAAGGCGCGGCGCGCGTTTGGGCTCCCACCCCCTGATACCGTCGGAAGCCCTGTTTTCGCTACCCCCGGCGCACGCCAACCTTGTACAATGCCCGGCAATCCTGAGGAGCGTTGCGACGACCCTGCGGTCCCCCCATGTGGCTACCCCATGCGGACCCCGGCTCGCCAGGCTCAGGAATCCTTGTTCAAGCGCCGCGCCCCGCGCGTCGCTACAGCAACGGCGCTCACCTTTGTCGCGTATGGCGGGAAAGGCGAGCACTCGACTGTCGTGGTGTATTCGCGTTGTCCGGCCATATCGTGCGCCGTTCGATATTCACGTGGAGCCTACACACCATGAACGCTGTGACCGATAAATCTTTTTCCGACTACCTCGTCGCCGACATGTCGCTGGCCGGCTGGGGCCGCCGCGAGCTCGCCATCGCCGAAACCGAAATGCCCGGCCTGATGGCCATCCGCGAGGAATTCGCCGCGTCGCAGCCGCTCAAGGGCGCGCGCATCGCCGGCAGCCTGCACATGACCATCCAGACCGGCGTGCTGATCGAGACGCTGGTGGCCCTGGGCGCCGAAGTGCGCTGGGCCTCGTGCAACATCTTCTCCACGCAGGACCACGCCGCCGCCGCCATCGCCGCGTCCGGCACGCCGGTCTTCGCCGTCAAGGGTGAAACCCTGGCAGAGTACTGGCAGTACACCCACAAGATCTTCGAATGGCCCAATGGCCAGAACGCCAACATGATCCTCGACGACGGCGGCGACGCCACGTTGATGCTGCACCTGGGCACCAAGGCCGAAAAGGACATCTCGGTCCTGGCCAACCCGGGCAGCGAAGAAGAGCGCGTCCTGTTCGCCGCCATCAAGGAAACCCTCAAGCGCGATCCCAAGTGGTACTCGACCCGCCTGGCGCTGATCAAGGGCGTGACCGAAGAAACCACGACCGGCGTGCATCGCCTCTACCAGATGTCGCAGAAGGGCGAGCTGGCGTTTGCCGCCATCAACGTCAACGACTCGGTCACCAAGTCCAAGTTCGACAACCTGTACGGCTGCCGCGAATCGCTGGTGGACGGCATCAAGCGCGCCACCGACGTGATGGTCGCCGGCAAGATCGCCGTCGTGGCCGGCTACGGCGACGTGGGCAAGGGCTGCGCCCAGGCGCTGGTCGCGCTGCGCGCCCAGGTGTGGGTCACCGAAATCGATCCGATCTGCGCGCTGCAGGCCGCCATGGAAGGCTTCAAGGTCGTGACCATGGAAGAAGCCGCCGCCCACGGCGACATCTTCGTCACCGCCACCGGCAACTACCATGTGATCACCCGCGAGCACATGAACGCCATGAAGGACCAGGCCATCGTCTGCAACATCGGCCACTTCGACAACGAAATCGACGTCGCCAGCCTGGCCGATTGCCAGTGGGAAGAGATCAAGCCGCAGGTCGACCACGTCATTTTCCCGGACGGCAAGCGCATCATCCTGCTGGCCCAGGGCCGTCTCGTGAACCTGGGTTGCGCCACCGGCCACCCCTCGTTCGTGATGTCGTCCTCGTTCGCCAACCAGACGATCGCCCAGATCGAACTGTTCACGCGCAACGACGCCTACCAGTCCGGCCAGGTCTACGTGCTGCCCAAGCACCTGGACGAGAAGGTCGCGCGCCTGCACCTGAAGAAGCTGGGCGTGAAGCTCACGACCCTGCGCCAGGATCAGGCCGACTACATCAGCGTGCCGGTCGAAGGCCCCTACAAGCCCAACCACTACCGCTATTGATCGATGTAGCACAATAGGGAAATGCCGCGCCATGTCGGCGCGGGTTTTCCGGTCCGCGGGGCACGCCCGTCCTTGCCTGTTGGCGACGGGTCCGCGGAGCGTCAATACAGGAGTTCGAACATGGTGACACTGATACTCGTCTGGATCCTGAACGCAGTGGCCCTGCTGGCCGTTGCCTACCTGCTGCCGGGCATCACGGTGGCCAGCTTCGGGTCGGCGCTCATCGCCGCGCTGGTGCTGGGGCTGGTGAACATGCTGGTCAAGCCGGTCCTGGTGCTGCTGACGCTGCCCATCACGATTGTCACCCTGGGTCTGTTCCTCATCGTCATCAATGCCTTGTTGTTCTGGTTCGTGGGCTCCGTGCTCAAGGGCTTCCAGGTCAACGGGTTCTGGTGGGCCGTGGGCGGCGCAGTCCTGTACAGCATCATCTCCGGCCTTCTGACCAAACTCATCCCCTGATGGGACCCACCCCCGAAGCGCTTCGCGCTTCCCCCTCAAGGGGGCGTGCCTGCGGACCGGCAAAGCCGGCTCCGCGGCACCCCGAGGGGTGAGACGCCTGTTGCTTGCGGCGCGTAGCGTCATCGATTACTGATATGTCCGAATCCAACTCTCCTGCTTTCAGCCTGGAATTCTTCCCCCCGCGCGACCTGGCCGGTCAAGAGCGGCTGGTGCGCGCGGCCAAGCAGATGCTGGCCATCCAGCCCAAGTACGTCAGCGTGACGTTCGGCGCGGGCGGTTCCACGCGCGCCGGCACGGCGGACGCCGTGCGCACGCTGCGCAACCTGGGCTGCGACGCGGCGCCGCACCTGTCGTGCGTGGGCGCGTCGCGCCAGGATCTGCGCGACATCCTCCAGGCCTACAAGAACGATGGCGTGCGGCGCGTCGTGGCCCTGCGCGGCGACCTGCCCTCGGGCATGGGCGGCGACGCCGGCGAACTGCGTTACGCCAAGGAACTGGTGTCGTTCATCCGCGAGGAGACCGGCGACTGGTTCCACATCGAAGTCGCCGCCTATCCCGAAATGCATCCCCAGGCCGCCAATCCTTCGGCCGACCTGGACCATTTCGTGGCCAAGGTGAAGGCGGGCGCCGACGCCGCCATCACGCAGTATTTCTTCAACGCCGACGCCTATTTCGACTTCGTCGACCGGGCGCGGGCCAAGGGCGTGGACGTGCCGATCGTGCCGGGCATCATGCCCATCACGAACCACACGCAACTGCTGCGCTTCTCGGAAATGTGCGGCGCGGAAGTGCCGCGCTGGATCCGCCTGCGCCTGGCCGAATTCGGCGACGACAAGGCGTCCATCCGCGCGTTCGGCGTGGACGTCGTGACCGAGCTGTGCCAGACGCTGCTGGACAACGGCGCGCCGGGCCTGCACTTCTACACCCTGAACCACGCCGAGGCGCCGCTGGCGATCTGGAAGGAACTGACGGTGTAAAGGGCGGCGGCGTTGGGCGCCGCGCACCGCATACCGCAAGCAGAAATGGCAAGGCCGGCGACGTCGCCGGCCTTGTTTTTTTGCGCGTGAAACTCAGTCGGCGTACACGCCCGCCTTGCGGATGACGCCGCCCCATTTGTCGACTTCGGATTGGAGCCACGTCTGCAGGCCCTGCGGCGTCTGCTTGGACTCGGGCACGATCTCGGCGCCCAGCTCGGCCATCTTCTGCGTGAAGGCCGGGTCCTTGAGCGCCGCGCGCAGCGCGGCATTGAACTTGTCGATGGCCTCGGGGGGCGTGCCCTTGGGCGCATAGACGCCGTGCCACACCTTGACCTCGAAGTCCTTCAGGCCGCCTTCCCGCAGCGTGGGCACGTCGGGCAGGGCCTTGATGCGTTCCTGCGTGGTGACGCCATAGAGCTTGACGCGCTCGGCCTTGATCTGGGGGATGGTCTGCGTGGTCTGGTCGCACAGCACGTCCACCTGTCCGCCCAGCAGCGCGGTCATGGCGGGGGCGGTGCCGGCGTAGGGCACGGTCGTGAACTGCACCCCCAGCGACTCCTGCAGCAGCATGCCGCAAAGCTGGGACACGGCGCCCAGGCCGGCGTTGGCCAGGTTGATCTTGTTGCCGTTGTCCTTGGCGTACTTGATGAAGGCCGCCATGCCGTCGGCCGGCAGGTCCTTGCGGCCCAGCAGGGTCATGGGCACGTCCGCGACCTGGCCGACATAGGCAAAATCGGTCAGCGGGTTGAACGGCAGCTTGCGGTACAGCGCGGGGGCGGTCGCCATGCCGTTGTGGTGGATCAGGAAGGTGTAGCCGTCCGGCGCGGCGCGCGCCACGTGTTGCGAGGCCAGCGTGCCGCCCGCGCCGGTGCGGTTTTCGATGACGATGCTCTGGCCCAGCGTCTTGGCCATGGACGCGCCCAGGCTGCGGGCCACGACGTCGGTCGGACCGCCTGCCGCAAACGGCACCACCAGGGAAATCGGATGATTCGGGTAGGCCCCTTGCGCGCTGGCGTTGCCAACCGCCAGGCAGGACAGGGCCAGCATGGGCCAGGCTGCGCGCTTGAACGCGCGCGCGTATCGGTGGGACATGTCTCGCTCCTTGTTGTCTTTTCGGCCCGCGATGCCGCGCAGGGCGGGCAGGCATCAGCAGTGTGGCGCGAGACGGGCGAGGAGGGGAATTCGCGGTTTCGCAAGCCGGGCTTCGGCGCGCGAAAATGCGGGTTTACGCGGACTTGCCAACAGAAGCGCTACAAATCGTGCATGTAGGGCCCGGGATGGGTCCTTGCCCGGTCCTCGGCCATCACGGCTCCGGAATGTTTTCCCGGAAGATCACCTGCAGCCGTGGCAGGTAGCTGGGTTCGGGCGCGCCCTTCACGGCGGCCACCAGCAGTTTGACGATCTCGCGCGCCTCGACGCGCGGGTTCTGGTCGATCACGGCGTCCATGGTGCGATCGAGCAACAGGCGGCGCGTGGCTTCGGTGAGGTCGTGGCCCACGAAGACAATGCGTGGGGCGAAGGCGCCCTGGCTTGAGCGCGCCTCGGCCGGCCGCGCCTCTTTCAGCGCCCGAGCGATGCCCTGATTGCCGGCCCCGATGTTGTAGATCGCGTGCGGCGGGTCTTTGCGCAGCAGATCCTGCGTGACGGCAAAGGCGCGGTCGCGGTCGTCGCCGATCTCCAGAATGTGGGCGATGCGCAGGTGCGGAAACTCTTCGCTCAACAGCGAGCGAAAACCCATCTCCCGCTCTTCGTGGCCGCGATAGGCCAATGACCCCACAAACACCGCGACCTTGCGTTCGGTGTGCTGCGGCAGAAACCGGCCCAGCAACAGCGCGGCCAGGCGGCCCGCGGCGCGGTTGTCGATGCCCACGTACCCCAGGCGCGCCGAGATCGGAATGTCCGACACCAGGGTGCTCACATGCACGCCGCTGTCGCGCAGCGCCATGATGGCGTCGCGCACTTGGGGATGGTCCAGCCCGACCAGGCCAACGGCCTGCGTCTGCTCGCGCAGCTCGTAGAGCTTTTTCGCGAGCTTATTGGCGTCGAATCCCTCGATCAGATGCAGGCGGGCCTGCACGTCGGGGCGGGCGGCGGCTTCTTCGAGCAGGTGCCGGCCCAACGCGGTCATGAAGCTGTTGGTGCCGGCGGGCAAAACGAAATCGACCCGCACGTCCTGCCGGGCGGCATCGGCGCCCTGGACGAAGTAGCCCAGGCGGTTGGCAATCGCCAGCACGCGGTCGCGCGTCTTGCCGCGCACGCCGTCGCGGTCGTTCAGCACCCGGTCCACGGTGGCGGTGGACATGCCGGCTTCTCGGGCAATGAGGGAAATGGTGGGGCGCATGCGGGAACAGGCTCTCAAGACACCATCAGGGCGATGGCAGCGCGGCCATCATAAACCATCATTTGCAATCATTCAGGATCAAAAAGGTAACGCCGCCGTCCTATGACCGCCAATCGCCTTTACCCCTGATTGTTTTGATGTGATTATCGCGGCTCAATTACATCAAACACCGCACGGCAGGATGCCAGGCAGTCGACAGTGCATACCGAGCCGGCAGGAGGAGCACATGTCGCACCCTACCCTGGTGCCCGACCCACCCGTCCGGGAACGGCGCTTTCGCATCGGCTGCATCGGCGCTGGCATGATCGTGGCCGAGTGCCATCTGGCGGCTTACCAGCAGGCCGGCTTCACGGTGGCGGCGATTGCGTCGCGCACCCGCGGCAAGGCGGCCCAGGTCGCCGAACGCTACGGCATCCCGCGTGTGCATGAGGATCCTCTGGCCCTGATCGCCGATCCGCAGATCGAGATCGTGGACATCGCGTATCCGCCCGACCTGCAGCCCGCGCTGATCCGCGCCGCATTGGCCGCCCCGCACGTGCGCGGCGTGCTGGCGCAGAAGCCCCTGGCCCTCTCGCTGGATGAAGCCCGCGCCTTGCGCGACGAGGCGCGGGCCGCCGGCAAGATCCTGTCGGTCAACCAGAACATGCGCTACGACCAATCGATGCGCGCGCTCAAGCAGTTGCTCGACCAGGGCGTGCTGGGCACGCCGGTGTTCGCGCAGATCGACATGCACGCGATCCCGCACTGGCAGGACTTCTTGCGCGGCTATGACCGGCTGACGCTCTCGAACATGAGCGTGCATCACCTCGATGTCCTGCGCTATCTGTTTGGCGAGCCGACCGAGATCACCAGCATCACCCGCCCGGATCCGCGCACCGAGTTCGCGCATCAGGATGGGCTGGTGACGACCACGCTGCGCTTTGGCAACGGCCTGCTCGCGCTGTCGCTCGAAGATGTGTGGTCGGGCCCGCGGGCCGAGGGATACCCCGATGACCAGCACATCCGCTGGCGCGTGGAAGGCACCGAGGGCGTCGCGCGCGGCACCATCGGCTGGCCCACCGGCGAGCCGTCGACCCTGAGCTACGCCTCGCGCGCGGCCCAGGGCCATACCGACGGGCGCTGGGTGACGCCCACGTGGGACACGATGTGGTTTCCGCATGCCTTCATCGGCGTGATGGAGCAGTTGCAGTACGCGCTGGCCAGCGGCACCGAGCCTGCGTTGAGCGTGACCGACAACGTACGCACGATGGCGCTGGTCGAGGCCGCGTATACGTCCATCGCCGAAGGCCGCACGGTACGGCTGCCGGCAGTCGAATAACCAGATCGATAAAACAGACGGAGACAACCATCATGATCCAGACCGGAATCTTCTCGGGCTACTTTCCCTATGAGCTGGAGCGCACCGCCAAGGTGATCCGCTCGCACGGCTTTAACACCGTGCAGCTGGACCTGCATTTCAAGGACATGGAGCTCGGCCCCGGGCAGCTGACCGCGCAGAAATGCACGCAGATCCGCGACACCTTCCGCAACTACGACCTGCCGGTCTCCTGCATCTCGGCCTATACCAATATCGTTCATCCCGACCCCGCCGAGCGCCAACGCCGCAACGGCTATCTCAAAGAGATCCTCACGCACGCGCGCCAGTTGGGTTCGCCCTACGTGATCTCGGAAACCGGCACGTTCGCCACCGACAGCGACTGGGTGCATCACCCCAGGAACAAGACCGAGGAAGGCTGGGACCAGTGCCGCGCGGTGATCGCCGAGCTGTCGCAACATGCCTATGACCATGGCGCGGTATTCCTGCTTGAGACTTACGTGAACAACGTGGTGGGATCGGTCGAGGAAACGCTGCGCATGTTCGCCGAAGTGGATCATCCCGGCCTGGGCCTCCTGATGGATCCGACGAACTACTTCGAAGCGCACAACATCGACCAGATGGACCGCACGCTCAACCAGGTGTTCGACGCGCTCTCCGACAAGATCTGCATCGCGCATGCCAAGGACGTGAAGCGGTCGGGCGATGACAAGTCCGAAAAGCACAGCGACATCGGTGACGAGGGCGCGGCCGAAAGCCATACCTTCCGCGGGGTGGGCGAGATCGAGTTGCCGGCGCCGGGCCTGGGCGCGCTCAATTACGACCTGTATTTGCAGCGCCTGGCAAAGAAGCACCCCAACATTCCCATCATCATCGAGCACCTGACCGAAGACGACGTGCCGCGCGCCAAGCGGTTCCTTGACGAGCGGCTGCGCGCGAACGGTCTGTAGGCCGGCGCCGCACGCGATTGCACGCGCACCGCGAAGCCGTCATCGAACACGGCCCGCGGCGCGCCTCTCGAACACGATTCTGAACACCGACACCGGCAGATGCGCGCCCGCGCATCCGCCAGGGAGAACTCATGCCTGACATTTACGGGACCTGGATGACGCGCCGCGACGTAGAGGCGCGCACCGGACAGCTTGCGCAGTTTGCCGGCGTACGCCTGATGACGCTGGACGACGGGCTGGAGCGCGGTATCCGCATGCTGGAGTTCCGCAGCGGCACGGGCCTGCGTTTCACGGTGCTGGTGGATCGCGCGATGGACATCGCCGACTGCGAATACCGCGGCTACGCCATGGGATGGCAATCGCCCTCGGGCTTTCGCCATCCCGGACTGCATGACTACGAAGGCGAAGGCGGACTGGGCTGGATGCGCTCGTTTTCTGGCCTCATGATCACCTGCGGGCTGGACCACATCCTGTTCATGTACGACGCGCCGGCCGACAACTATGTGTACGGCCCGCGCAAGACGGCAAAGCAGTCCATCCATGGCCGCGTCGGCACCATTCCCGCGCGGCTCACAGGCTACGGCGAACGCTGGGATGGCGATCGCTGCGTGCTGTGGGCCGAAGGCGTGGTGAGCCAGGGCACCGTGTTCGGCGAGCATCTCGAGCTGCACCGCCGCATCGAGATCGAGGTGGGCAGCAACGACATCAAGCTGTCGGATCGCGTCGTGAATCGGGGCTTTTACCGCACGCCGCATATGCTCTGCTATCACATCAACCTGGGCTATCCGGTGCTGGACGCAGGCTCGCGCTATCTGGCGCCGATCCGCGATGTGGTGTGGGCTGCGCACGAGCAGGACTACCGCAAGCAGGGCGTGGGCTACCGCCGCATGCCGGCGCCGCAGCTGGGCTTTCATGAGCAGGTGTGGCAGCACGAGATGGCGGCCGCGGCCGACGGCAGCGTGCCGGTCGCCCTGGTGAACGATGCGCTGGGTCTGGGCATGCAGGTCAGCACCTACAAGCATCAATTCCCCTGCCAGTACCAGTGGCAGAACCTGCAATCGGGCCAGTATGCGATGGGCATCGAGCCCTCCACCAACCACGTGCTGGGCCAGGGCGCGGCGCGCGAGCGCAACGAGCTCATCTGGCTCGAGCACGGCGACGAGCGCCGCTACGACACCACGTTCAGCGTGCTGGGCTCGGCCGGCGACATCGCGGCCTGCGAAGCGCGCATCCGCGCGATCGCGGAGCAGCCAGAGACCGACTATCCGCCGTTGTCGGGGCGCTTTTCGCCCATCGCGGGGCGCTCATGAGCGCGCGCTTTTCATTACAAGGCCGCCGCGTGCTGTACACGGGCGCGGCGGGCGGATTTGGCGTGGACACCACGCTTGCGCTGCTGGATGCGGGCGCAAGCGTGATCGCGCTCGACAACCATGCCGGGCATATCGACCGCCTGCGCAGCACCGTGCCGGCGCAGTTTGCCGGCCAGCTTCAGATTCTGCAGGCCGACCTCGCCGACGCCGGCGCGCTGCAATCGCACCTTGAGCGGCTGACCGCCGAGGGCGCGATCGACGTGGTCATCAACAACGCGGCGATCTATCCCTCGCGCCCGTTCGAGGAATACAGCGATGCCGAGCTGGCGCGCGTGCACCGCGTCAACGTGGAGGCGGCCGTGCAGATCGTGCGCGCGGCGCTGCCGGGCATGCGCGAACAGCAATGGGGCCGCGTGATCAACATCTCGTCGATCACGCTGTCGGGCGGTTGGGAAAACCTGCTGCCCTACGTGCAGTCCAAGGGCGCGATGGTGGGCGCCACGCGCGCCTTTGCCCGCGAGTTCGGCAAGTGGGGAATCACGGTCAACGCCATCTCGCCGGGCGCGTTCCCGACCGACGCCGAGAAGATCCATCCCGATCCCGAGGGCTACAACCGCATGGTGCTCGAACGCCAGTCGGTCAAGCGCCGCGGGCACGCCGGCGACATCGCCGCGGCCATCTTGTTCCTGGCCTCGGATGAGGCGGGTTTCATTTCCGGACAGACGCTGGCGGTGGACGGCGGCTGGGTCATGCATTGAGGCGCATCGGCGCACGATAGAGGGTAGAAGCAATGAGCATTCTTTCTGGCTACAAGGTTCTGGACTGCTCCATCGCCATGGCGGGGCCGTTCGCGGCGCAACGCCTGGGCGACCTGGGCGCCGACGTGATCAAGATCGAGCCGCCCACCGGCGAATGGCAGCGGCACGCGCCCGCCGGCGGCATCACGGGCAACAAGATCAACGTGTCCTTTCTTTCGCTGAACCGCAACAAGCGCTCGCTCGCGATCGATCTGAAGAGCGCCGGCGGCAAGGAGATCATCCAGAAGCTCGCGGCGCAGGCCGATGTGTTCATCCAGAACTACCGGCCGGGCGTCGCCGGCCGCCTGGGCGTGGACTACGAGACCCTGTCGGCCCTGAACCCGCGCCTCATCTATGTGTCCATGTCGGGCTTCGGCGAAGACGGCCCCTATGCCACCCGCCCGGGTCAGGACCTGCTGTTGCAGGCGATGTCGGGCGCGATGCTGTCGTCGGGCCGGGCCGGCGAAGCGCCCCGCGCGGCGGGCCAGTATGTGGTCGACGCCGTCACCGCGTATTGCGCCTTCGAAGGCGTGCTGGCCGCGCTGCTGCACCGCGAGCGCACCGGCGAAGGCCAGAAGGTCGAGGTCAACATGCTGGATGCGATCACCACGATCCAGATGCAGGAGCTCTCGGTGTATACCGTGGGGCACAAGCCGCAGGTGCGCAGTGCCGAGCCGCATGCCCACGTGTACATCCGTGCCCCCTATGGCACCTTCGCGACGAGCGACGGCTATCTGGCGCTGGCCATGCCCGACATGAACGTGCTGGCGCGCGTGACCGAAGAGCCGCGACTGGCCGATTACACCGGCGAGCGCGACGGTTGGGAAAAGCGCGACGAGATCTACGCGCTCGTGCGCGACACGTTGGCAAAGGCCTCGACCGCCGACTGGTTCGCCAAACTCGATGCCGCCGGCATCTGGTGCAGCCCCGTGTATGGCTACGCCGATCTGGTCGACGATCCGCAGATCGCGCACAACGGCACGTTTGTCGAATACGACCATCCAACCGAAGGCCGCATCAAGACGCCGGGCTTTCCGATCCGCTTCTCCAAGACCCCCAGCCAGGTGGTGCGCGGCGCGCCGCTCACCGGGCAGCACACCGACGAAGTGCTGCGCGATTTTGGCTTCAGCGCCGACGAGATCGCCGCGCATGCGGCCTCGGGCGCGGTGCTGCGCGGGGCCTCGGAATGAGCGAACGCACGCTGCCCTATCGCGGCCTCACCTGGGATCATCCGCGCGGCTTCAACGCCTTGCACGCGGCTGCCGCCCACACGCCGCTGGTGCACTGGGACAAGCAATCGCTCGAGGGCTTCGAGTCGGCGCCCATTGCCGAACTCTGCGCCCGCTATGACCTGGTGGTGCTGGATCACCCCCATCTGGGCGAAGCCCTGGCGCACGATTGCCTGCAGGCGCTGGACACCGTGTTCGCGCCCGACGAGCTGGCGCGGATCGCACGGGACAGTATCGGGCTGTCGTACGACAGCTATCGCATGGCCGGTCGCCAATGGGCGCTGCCGCTGGATGCGGCCACGCAGGTGATGGCCACGCGCGCGGATCGATTGGACGGTCCCGTTCCGCGCACCTGGCACGAGGTGCTGACGCTGTCGCAACAGAGCGGCTCGGTCGCGCTCAGTTGGGGCGGGCCGCACCCGCTTCTGTCGCTGCTGTCGATCGCCGCCGCCATCGCGCCCGATACCGACCTGCGGCCGCACGGCGCCTGGCACGACGAGGCGACGCTCGCCGGCGCGTGCGACGTGCTTGCCGAACTGGCGCGGCGCACGCCCGCGCAAGCCCTGGCCTACAACCCGATCGCGCTGCTTGGCCACATGAGCTCGCGCGACGACATCACGCTCTGCCCGCTGGTCTATGGTTACGTGAACTACGCCACGTCCGCGGTCGCCAAGCCGCTTACGTTCCGCGACGCGCCCCAGGCCGATGCCGGCCGGCCGGGCTCGATCCTTGGCGGCACCGGCATTGCGATATCGCGGCGCTGCACCGTGGGGCCGGAGCTGCGGGCGCATCTATTGTGGTTGCTGGCCGCCGATACCCAAAGCCGCTTCATCCCGCAGCACGAAGGCCAGCCCAGCCATCGCGGCAGCTGGGCCGATGCGGACGTGAATGCGGCAAGCGGCAACTTCTATGCCCACACGGCCCGCACGCTCGAAGCCGCCTCGATCCGGCCGCGGCACGATGGCTACATCGCCTTCCAGACCGAGGCCTCGCAGTTCCTGCGCGATGGCGTTGCCGCCCGCGCCTCCTCCCACGCATTGGCGCGCGGCCTGACCCAGCGTTTCGAGGCCAGCCTGGCCGCCGCTCCCCAGCACACCACCCCATAAGGACTTCGTCGTGAGCGCACTCGTCAATCTCAGTATCGATGGCCATGTCGCCATCATCGAACTCAATCGTCCCGAGAAGCTGAACGCGATGACGCCCGAGATGGCCGACCTGCTGATCGCGGCGGTGGAGCAATGCAATACCGACCCGCAGGTGCGCGCGGTGATCCTGACCGGCGCGGGCCCCAAGGCCTTCTGCGCCGGCTCGGACATCACCGAGCTTGACCGCTACGCCACGCCCTGGGATTTCCGCAACCGGCTCGACTACTGCGACTGCGTGCGCATGTTGAAGAAACCCACGGTGGCGGCGATCAACGGCTATACCTTCGGCGGCGGCCTGGAGATGGCATTGGCCTGCGATATCCGCATCGCCGCCGACAACGCGCGCCTGGGCGCGCCCGAAATCAAGCTGGGCTGGATCGGGGGCGGCGGCATGACGGCGCAGCTCGTCCACTCGATCGGCCCGAGCAACGCCGCGATGATGGTGATGACCGGCGACCCCATCCGCGCCGAGCAGGCGCTGGCCTGGGGCCTGGTGAGCGAGGTGGTGCCGCAGGACCAGTTGCGCGAGCGCGCGCAGGCGCTTGCCGCCACCATCGCCTCGCGCGCGCCCATCGCGGCGGAGACGGCACGCGTCAATCTGCGCGCCGCGCTGTCGATGCCGCTGGAGAAGGCCGTGGAATACGAGCGCGATCTGCAGGCGATCTGCTTTGCCACGGCCGATGCCAAAGAAGGCCGCAAGGCATTTGAAGAAAAGCGCGCGCCGAAGTTCGAGCGGCGCTGACGGGGGGAGGAGCGGCCCGCCCCGCGCCGCACCTGACGCGCGCCCGTTCGGGTCGGTTGCCGGGCTCGCGATCACCCAACCTTGCGTTCCTCATCAGCCCAGAATGCATCCCGCATCTGCTTTCTGGCGACCTTGCCGTTGGCGTTTTTCGGCAGTTCGGCCAGCAGTTCGACGCTCCGTGGTTTTTTGAAGTCGGCCAGTTGCTTGCGGCAATGCTCGATGAGGTCGGCCGGGGTGGCCGTTTCACCCGGCTTGAGGACGATCATCGCCTTGACGGATTCGCCCCACAGTTTGTCGGGCACACCGAACACGCAGGCTTCGTAAACGGCGGGGTGCTGGTAGAGCGCCTGCTCGACCTCGGTCGGGTAGATGTTGAAGCCGCCCGAGATGATCATGTCCTTCTTCCGGTCGACGATGTACATGAAGCCTTCGTCGTCGGTGCGCGCCAGGTCGCCCGTATGCAGCCAGCCGTCGCGCAGCGCCTGCGCCGACAGTTCCGGCTCTTGCCAGTAGCCGGCAAAGACGTCCGGACCGCTGACGGTAATTTCGCCGATTTCGCCGGGCGCCACTTCCTGGCCATTTTCATCGACCAGCCGGACTTCACTTTCGCCGAAGGGCCGGCCGCAGGACAAGAGGCGCTCCGGATGGCCCGCCATCGCGTCGGCGTGATCCAACGCGCTTAGCAGAACCAGGCCGCCCGTTGTCTCGCCGGCGCCGTAGCCCTGGCTGAGCTTGGGTCCCAACGCTTCCCAGGCCTCGCGGATGCGGGCGGGAGCCATGGGCGCGCCGCCATAGGAGATCTGCCGCAGCGCAGACAGATCATGGCGATGCAGGTTCGGATGCGCGATCAGCATGTTGACCATCGTGGGCACCATGAAGCTGAAGGCCGCGCGGTGGCGGGCGGCTGACGCAAGAAAGGCCTCGGGCTCGAAGCGGTCGTGCAGCAGGATCGTGCCGCCCTGAAACAGGAACGGTTGCATGAACATGCCGCTGGCGTGCGTGATCGGCCCGGCCAGCGCCAGGATTTCGCCAGGATTCGCGCGCATGCGGCCCATGACGACCTTGCGCAGCGATGCCAAGCGGTTGCCGACCGTCTGCATGGCGGCCTTCAGCTTGCCGGTTGAACCCGACGTGAAATGCAGAACCGCCAGGTCTTGCGGCTGCATGGGCACATCCGGGTTGCGGTCGGCGGCAGCCTCCAGCAGGCGTTCGTAGGACCGCCATTCGCCTGTGTCCCGGCTTCCGGTCACCACGTGATGGCGAATGGTTTCGAAGGCGTTGCGGTGCGACTCGGCCTCCTCCAGATGCGCGGGGTCTACGATAAACACGGAGGCCTGCGCGTTGTTGACCGAGTCCACCATCTCCTGCGGGGACAAGCGGGCGTTCAAGGCCACCTTGACCAGTCCCGCCTTGTACAGGGCGCATTCCAGTTCGATGATTTCGGGGCAATTCCAGGCCTGGATGGCGACGCGGTCGCCTTTGGTCAGGCCCAGCCCGAGCAGGGCATTGGCCAGTCGATTGGAACGGGTCTCCAACTGACCGAAGGTTATGGTGCGGTCGCCAAAAATGATGGCGGGACGGTCGCGCCAGTAGCGCGCATTGCGGGTGGTGTATCGGCCTTGGTTCATGACGGCTCCGTTTCGAATTTGGCTTGCCGCTATGCTGCGCGGCGCGGAGCACGGCCGCATAACCGGGACGCAAAACCTCATGCCGCTGCGTTATCGCGTCGGCGCGATTCCTGTACGTTATGAAGATCACCGGGTGTGGCATGACGCGGCGTCTGGCGCTGGGTTACCTCTATGCCAAAGGGGAGGCGACGGTCCGACCCCGACAAGAAACAGGAGACAGCAGTGGACAAACGAAATTTTCGGCTGGGAGTGAGGGTGGTTCGTCGCCTGGCAGAGGCGACACTTGCCTTGGCAGGCCTGGCCGCCATCGCGCCGGCGCAGGCCGCGGACGCGGCGGCGAAGTATCCCGAAAAGCCCATACGCCTGATCGTTCCGTTCACGGCGGGCGGGCAGTTCGACTACATCGCCCGGCTGGTGTCAGTGCCGCTGGGCAAGGAGCTGGGGCAGACCATCATTGTCGAGAACGTGGGGGGCGGAGGAGGAAATCTGGGCGGCGGCAAGGTCGCCAGCGCGGCGGCTGATGGCTACACCCTGCTTGAATATGGCGGCAACTTTGCCATCGCGAAGCATTTGTCGCCCAAGCTGACGTTCGATCCGATCGCCGACCTGGCGCCGGTGTCGGGCCTGAGCATTGCGCCCCACGTGGTCCTGGTCAACAGCGCGTTGCCGATCAAGACGTTCGCCGAACTGCAGGCGTACGCCAAGGCCCATCCGGGCAAGCTCAGCTATGGCAGCCCGGGCGTGGGCTCGTCCATGCACCTGACGTTCGAAACCATCAAGCAGCACTTCGGCCTGGATGCCATCCACGTGCCATACCGCGGCGGCAGCAACGCGTTGAACGACTTGGCAGGCGGACAGATCGACATGGGCATCGTGGCCGTCGCGCCCGCCATGCCCTTTATTTCGTCGGGGAAAATCCGCGCGCTGGCCGTCACCAGCGAACAGCGCGCGGCGTCCCTGCCTGACGTGCCGTCGATTGCCGAACTGGGCTACGCGGGCTTCGACAGCGGAAGCTGGGCGGGCATTGCCGTGCCGAAGGGCACGCCGCCCGCCGTGGTGGACCGGCTGAACGCGGCGATCCGCCGGGTCATGGCCGACCCGCAGGTCTTGCAAGCCCTGGAGTCGCAGTCGTTCAAATCCATCGCCGGGTCGCCGGCCGACATGGGCAAGCTCATCGACCAGGAGTCGGCGCGCTATGGACCGCTCATCCAGCGCCTAGGCCTGACGGCCGAATAGCGGATGCCGCCCGGCGTTATTTCACCTGCGCGCGTCGCTGCGCGTGCTGGCGCAGGATCTCCAGCAGCCGCTCGGTCAGCGGCGACTGGTAGCTGTTGCGCCGCGTCAGCACGCCGATCTGGCGATGCCAGGTCAGGTCTTCCAGCGGCACGATGGCAAGGTCATGGCCGGCGTGCGCCGACAGGGTCATTTCACTGACCAGCGTCAGCAGGTCGGTGCCGTGCAGGATGCTCAGCAGGTTCGACACGGACGCATTGGATTCGATGGTCACTTCGGGCGGGGGCGAGCCGTGCTGCTCGAATCGGGTTTCCAGCCAGCGCCGGGAGGCGGCCTGCGGGCCGGGCAGCATCCACTTGTAGGGAGCAAGGTCGGCAAAGCGGACCTTGCGGCCGCTCAGCAAGGGATGGCCCGGCCGCGCCGCGGCATACAGCCGGTCGGCAAACAGCGGCTCGCAATCGAATTCGGCCGCGGTGGCGGATTCAAACAGCGAGCTGATCGCAAAGTCCAGGTCTCCCTGGCGCAGGGCGGGGATCAAGGCGTCGTTCAGGCTGACCATGACCTGCACCTTGGCCGCCGGCCGCTGCGACAGCAATTCGATGCAGGCGGGATTGAAGAACGGCTCGGCCAGCAGCGGGGTGACCCCCGCGCGCAGTTGCCCGATGCTGCCCCGATGCAGATCACCGGCTTCCTGCATCGCGTCGTCAAGCTCGCGCCGGGCCTGCACCGACCGTTGATAGAACGCGCGTCCGGGGATGGTCAGCTCCATGCCTTTGGGCGTGCGCAGGAACAACTGCAGCTTCAGTTCGTCTTCCAGGCGGCGGATTCCCTTGGTCAGCGCGGGCTGGCTGATGCCGATGCTGTCCGCGGCGCGGCCCACGTGCCCCAGGCGGGCAACGGCCAGGAAATAGTCCAGATCTTCCAGTCTCATGATTCCGCACGGTTATCAAGATCGAAGAAAAGATAATCACGAGGATGGTTGGCGCTGTCAAGCTGGGCACTACCATGACAGGAGACATCATGCCCAACGACATACCGCTTACCCTGGCCGAGCTGCGCGAGCGGCTGCGGCAGTATCTGCAGGACGAACTGCTGCCGCTGGAGCGGTCGCTCAACCTGGGATACGAAGACACGTTCGAGCGCAGCCTGGTGCAATCCATCTGGAAACGGTGCCGGACCCTCGGACTGTATGGCCCGCAGCTACCGGTGGCGCTGGGCGGGCAGGGCTTGTCCTATCGGGATCTGTGCGTGCTGAAGGACGACGTCGCCGCTTCCGGCGCCATCCTGTTTCCGCATGTGCTGGGCGACTGGGGCGGCCCGTCGCGCATCGGCAATCTGGTGCGCCATGCGACCCCGTATCAGCTGGAACGCTACATCATGCCCGTGATCCACGCCGAGCGCGGGGCCTGCTTTGCCATGACGGAACCGCAGTCGGGTTCCGATGCGACCCGGCTGCAGACCACCGCGGTCGAGGACGGCGACGACTACATCGTCACGGGCACCAAGCACTACATCACGGCGTCGATGTTCGCGGACTTCGCCATCACGATGTGCGTCACCGACCCAGAGGCAGGGACCGACGGCATCTCGGCGATATTCATCGACCTGGACAGCCCCGGCGTGCGGCTTGTGCACGACTGCGTGCCGATGACGGGCCAATACGTGGACGCGGACATCGTGTTCGACCAGGTCCGCGTGCCGAAGAAGAACCTGATCGGAGCGCCCGGGCAGGGCTTCAAGATCGCCATGAACCGCATCAGCGTAAACCGGTTGCTGCATTGTCCGACGATGATCGGCCTGGCGCGCCAGGCCTTCAGGCTGGCGGTGGACTACGCCAAGCACCGTCAGCAATTCGGCGGCCCGATCAGCCGCTTCCAGGCCATTCAGCACATGCTGGCCGACATGGCGACTGCGCTGTACGCTTGCGAACACATGGTGCTGGCCACGGCGGCAAAGGCCGACGCGGGCGAAGACGTGCGGGACGAGGCCGCCATGTGCAAGCTGTTCGTGTCCGAACGCTGCTTCGACATTGCCGACAAGGCCATGCAGATCCACGGAAACGTGGGCGTGACGAAGAACCATCCCGTGGAGTTCATATTCCGCCGCCTGCGCCTTTACCGCATTGTCACCGGCACCAGCGAAATCCAGCGCAATACGATCGCCAAGGGAATCCTGGCATGACACGCGGCGGCGGCTATCTCAGCGGATTGACGGTGCTGGACCTGGGCCAGTTGCACCCGGGCCCGTACACGGCGATGCTGCTCGGCCAGCTTGGCGCCACCGTGATCAAGGTGGAAAAGCCGCAGGGCGACACGGCGCGCCAGCTGGGCGCGGAGACGTTTGCCAAGTACAACCGCGGCAAGCAATCCATCTGCCTGGACTTCACGCGCGAGGAAGACCGGCGCACGCTCTTGCAGTTGGCGGCGCGCAGCGACGTGCTGGTCGAAGGCTTCCGGCCCGGCGTCATGGCCAGGATGGGGTTGGACTACACCCGCCTGGCGCAAGCCAATCCACGCATCGTGATGTGTTCGATCTCGGGCTTTGGCCAGACAGGCCCCTACGCGCAGCGACCCGGCCACGATGTGAACTATCTGGCCCTGTCCGGCTATTGGGCCGTCCCATCGCAGGTGCGCGACGTGATGGGGCGCCCGCGTTTGCGCCTGTCGGACTATTGCGCGGCCATGCACGCCGCCCTGGCGATCCTGGCCGCTGTCGACGACGCGCGCGTCTCGGGCGTGGGCCAGCATCTGGACGTGTCCATCCACGATGCGCTGACCGCCTGGATGGCGCCGGCCCTGCAGGCGATGAACGGGCCCGCCGGCGCGGCCATCGAGAACCTGCCGCATGTCATGCCCGACAACGACGTGTTCGAGACGGCCGATGGACGGCATCTTGCCCTGGGCATCCTGGAAGAGGCCTTCTGGCAAAACCTCTGCGAGGCGCTCGCGGCGGACTGTCCCGAATTGACCGCCGAGACATACCGAACGCGGGCGGGACGGCTGGGCGACAAGCGGGCGCTGAACGACCGGCTGCGGGCATTGTTTGCCAGCCGCAGCCTGGATTATTGGGAAGGGGTGTTCCGCGGCCGCGACATTCCGTGGGCGCCGGTGCTTCGGCGTGACGAGGTCTTCGACGATCCGCACGTCCGGAATCGGGGCGTGGTTGCCGAAACGCCGGACGGGCTTCGCGTGGCGTTTCCGGTCAAGTTCTCCAAGCCGCTGCCGGTACCGCCGGCGGCGGTGCCTGAACTGGACGGGAACCGGGATGAGATCCTGGCCTGGGCAAGCGGACGCGGGCCGACATAGGCGGGACGCCATGACCCGGAGGCTTCATGCGCGACAGATCGCGCGACAAGCGCCTCAGTTGGGCTGGTCCTTGCCCGGCTCCTCGGCCAGCACCTGCGGCGTGTTGTACGCGGCGTTGGGCGCGTCGACGGGCTCCATGCGCAGCGGCTGATGCACCCGCGACGGCGGTACCAGCGATGCGGGGTCGTGCGGGTTGGTCCACAGCGGGTCCGGGATTTCCGCGAAGACCTGGCGCAGGCGTTCGCCCCAGGTGCCGCGGATCATGCGGAAGTACTCGTTGTGTTCGTCGATGCTGGCAAAGTGCGTGACGCGCAGCGAATTGGCGTCGTACACCAGCAGATCCAGCGGCAGGCCGACCGAGATGTTCGAGCGCAGCGTGGAGTCCATGGAGATCAGCGCGCACTTGGCGGCCTCGTCCAGCGAGGTGTCGGGCCGCAGCACGCGGTCCAGGATGGGTTTGCCGTACTTGGCTTCGCCGATCTGGAAATACGGGCATTCCTGGCCGGCTTCGATGAAGTTGCCCGCCGAATACACCTGGAACAGGCGGCATTGCTCGGCGCCGATCTGCCCGCCGAAGATCATGCTGACGTTGAAGTCCACGCCCTGCTCGTGCAGCGCGTCGGCCTCGCTGCGGTAGACCTCGCGCACCGCGGCGCCGACCAGGCGCGCGGCCGCGAACATGTCGGGCACGTTCCAGAGGGTGTCGGCGCCTTCCTCGCGCTGGCGGGTCAGCACGTTCAGCACGGCCTGGCTGACCGCCAGGTTGCCGGAGGTCATGAGGACCATGACGCGCTCGCCCGGCCGTTCAAAGACGGTCATCTTGCGAAAGACGCTGATCTGGTCGACGCCGGCGTTGGTGCGGGAGTCGGAAAGAAAAACCAGGCCGGATTCGAGGCGGGCCGCTACGCAGTAGGTCATGATCGAAAATTGGGGAAAACCACCACGCATTGTATTGCGGCGCGGCGGGCCGGATGTCAAGGCCCGGATTTACCGTCCGGACGTCGGCGCCCGGCCGTCACTGCTGCGCGCCGGCCTGGACCTGGACGGTGATTTCCATGGACTCCTCGCCGCCGCCGGTGCGCACGCCGCGCACCGGCGAGGCCGAGTCGTAATCCCGTCCCACCGCCAGCCGGCAATGGCACTCGGAGGCGAACTGGCTGTTGGTGATGTCCACGCTGGTCCACCCCACGTCGGATAGCCACACGTCGGCCCAGGCGTGGCTGGCCGCGTGTTCCGCGGTGGTGTACAGATAGCCGCTGACGTAGCGGGCGGGCACGTTCAGGCCCCGCACGCACGCCAGGAACAGGTGGGCGTGGTCCTGGCACACGCCGTGTCCCAGGGCGAGCACCTGGTTGGCGGCGGTGGTCACGTCCGTGGTGCCGGGCTCGTAGGCGACGCGCTCGTGGATCGCGGCGGCCAGGGTCAGGATGTCGTCCGACGTGGTCAGCCCGTTCGGCAGCACCGCGCGCGCAAATTGCTGGATGGTCTCGTCCGCCTGCGTCAGCGGCGTTGGCACGCAATAGGCGTGCACCGGCAGGCGGCTGTCTTCGCTGCCCAGGACGCCGCGCGTCAGGGGCGCCACCAGCACCTGGCCGGAAACGCGCAGCGCGATATCGGTATGCGGCTGGTTCAGGGTCAGTGTGTGCGTAATGTTGCCGTAGGCGTCGACCTGCTTGTCCAGGTGGCCCGGCGCCTCGATGTTCCAGCGCAGCACGCGCTGGTGTTCGTCGTCGCGCGGCGTCAGGCGCAGGGTCTGGATGCTGTAGTTCACCGGCGCGGTGTAGCGGTAATGCGTGACGTGCGTGATGATCTGCTTCATTGCTGCCTCCTTGTTATGCCGACAGGGGCACCAGGAAATCCTGGCTGATCCGGTTGCCCAGGTCGTTGATGCGGTCCAGGAAGCGGTCCAGGTATTGATGCAGCCCGCTGGCCAGAATGTCTTCGACGCGGCCGTACTGCAGCTCGGCGCACAGCATGCCGGCGCGCCGCTCGGTCTCGGTCGAGCGCTGGTTCGCGACGCGCGCCAGGTCGTCGGCCACGGCTTGCATCGAGGCCAGCAGCGACCGCGGCATGTCCCCGTGCAGGATCAGCAGGTCGGCCACGCGGTCGGGCGTGATGACGTCGCGGTAGACCTTGCGGTAGATCTCCAGGCCCGACACGGAACTGAGCAGGGCCGACCAGCGGTAGAACTCGCTCTGCACGCCCGCGGCGTTGACCGGGTCGGCGCGGCCGTCCTGCGTGCTGGCGCCGCCGCGCTCATGGAACTTGACGTCCAGCATCCGCGCCGTGTTGTCGGCGCGTTCCAGGTGCATGCCGATGCGCATGAAGTACAGCGCCTCGTCTTCCAGCATGGTCCCGATCGTGACGCCGCGCGCCAGGTGCGAGCGGAACTTCACCCATTCGAAGAATTCGCCCGGATTGCGCTCCAGCAGGCCGGTATGCAGGTGCTTGAGCAGCTCCAGCCAGGTGGTGTTGTAGGTTTCCCAGACCTCTGTCGTGAGGCTGCCGCGCACGGCGCGCGCGTTCTCGCGGGCGGCGCGCATGCAGGAATAGATCGACGAGGGATTCTCGGGATCGCGCACCATGTATTCCAGCACGTCGCGCGGCGAGATCGACGCGTATCTGCTCTGGTACAGGCCCTGCAGCTCGGAAATGCGCAGCACGCCCAGCCAGGAGCCTTCGCGGGTGCGCGTGTCCTGCGGCAGCAGCGACATCTGCAGGTTCACGTCCAGCATGCGGGCGGTGTTCTCGGCGCGTTCGGTATAGCGGCACATCCAGAACAGGTTGTCGGCGGTTCGGCTCAGCATGGTCAGTCCTCCAGCACCCAGGTGTCCTTGGTGCCGCCGCCCTGGCTGCTGTTGACCACCAGCGAGCCCTCGGTCAGCGCGACGCGGCACAGGCCGCCCGGCACGGTGCGGATCTCCTTGCCGCACAGCACGTAGGGACGCAGGTCCACGTGGCGCGGCGCGACCCCCGATTCCACGTAGGTGGGCGTGGTCGACAGCGCCAGCGTGGGCTGCGCGATGTAATTGGCGGGATTGGCCCGCACGCGGTCCCTGAACGCATCGACCTCGGCGCGCGAGGCCGACGGCCCGACCAGCATGCCGTAGCCGCCGGCGCCGTGCACTTCCTTGACCACCAGGTCATGCATGTTGGCCAGCACGTGGGACAGCTCGTCCGGCCGGCCGCAGCGCCAGGTCGGCACGTTCGACAGGATGGGCTCTTCGCCCAGGTAGAAGCGGATCATGTCGGGCACGTACAGATAGGTGGACTTGTCGTCGGCGATGCCGGTGCCGATCGCATTGGCCAGCGTGACGCGGCCGGCGCGGTAGACCGACAGCAGTCCCGGCACGCCCAGCGCGGAATCGGCGCGAAACGCCAGCGGATCCAGGAAATCGTCGTCCAGCCGCCGGTAGATCACATCCACCTTGCGGGGGCCGCGCGTGGTGCGCATGTAGACGGTGTTCTGCTCGACGAACAGGTCCTGGCCTTCCACCAGTTCCACGCCCATCTGCTGCGCCAGGAAGGCGTGTTCGAAGTAGGCCGAGTTGTACATGCCGGGCGTCAGCACCACCACGGTGGGGTCGTCGCCGCCATGCGGCGCGACTTCGCGCAGGTTGTCCAGCAGCAGGTCGGGGTAGTGCGCGACCGGCTCGACCTTGATGCGGCCAAAGGCGTCCGGCATGAGCCGCATCGACATCTTGCGGTTTTCCAGCATGTAGGAAACCCCGGACGGCACGCGCAGGTTGTCCTCCAGCACGTAGAACTCGCCCGCGCCGGCTCGCACGATGTCCACGCCCGCGATGTGGCAATAGATGTCCTCGGCCACGTCGACGTCCTGCATCTCGGGGCGGTACTGGGCATTCAGGAACACCTGCTGGGCCGGCACTATGCCGGCGCGCACGATGTCGTGGCCGTGGTAGATGTCGCGGATGAACAGGTTCAGGGCGCGCACGCGCTGCTTCAGGCCGGCTTCCAGGTGCCGCCATTCCTCGGCCGGGATGATGCGGGGGATGAGGTCGAACGGGATGAGGCGCTCGGTGCCGGCGGCGTCGCCCGCGACCGAAAACGTGATGCCGACGCGGCGAAAGCTCAGGTCGGCTTCCAGCCGGCGCACGGCCATGGCCTCGTCCGATTGCTCGTTGTGCCAGCGCTCGAAGGCCTGGTAATGGGAGCGTATGCGATTCTCGCCATCGCGCATTTCGTCATACGCGGGGGGACGGGCGGGTCGGTCCTTCATGGCTCCTCCGATGCAGATGCTTGCGGCCGCTTGCGCGCGGCCGTCGTCCGGCCGTTGCCGGCTGGTCCTGAGTTACAAGCAACCCTCATGCCAGCTTTTGCGGCAGACGGGGGATTTCAAGACCAATATGCGCTGAAGGCGGAGGAATTGCCATCCCCAGGGCGGGCGATCGTGCAAATCCGGGGACGGGCCGCGACGGGCGGCCTCGCAGCGCCGTGACGCCGTGCACCGTCCTGGTGCGCGGCGCCGGCCGA
The DNA here is from genome assembly GCF_055397965.1 of Achromobacter sp. T5-5. Classification (NCBI taxonomy): domain Bacteria; kingdom Pseudomonadati; phylum Pseudomonadota; class Betaproteobacteria; order Burkholderiales; family Alcaligenaceae; genus Achromobacter; species Achromobacter sp. T5-5. Next base: position 5,975,136 of record NZ_AP027919.1, on the reverse strand, counting down.
AACTGGTGCGTCAGTTCAGCCGGTAGGAATGCAGGGTGGTGCCGCCCGTGCCGCCTTGCTCCAGCGGTGCCTGCGGCACCCAGCCGTCCTGGGTCAGCACCGCGTCCAGCCGGACGTCATGCGCGGCGGGGACGTATCCCGCATCGAGCTCGCCGCAGCTCCAGGCGATGCCGATGGCGATAAAGGGGTGGCCGCGCTGGCGCAGGGCGGCGAGCGTGCGGTCGTAGTAGCCGCCGCCATAGCCCAGCCGGTCGCCCTGTTCCGTATAGCCCAGGGTGGGCACCAGCACCACGTCGGGCAGCAGTTCCGGGCCCGCCACGGGTTCCTGGATCCCGTACGGGCCGGCGCGCAGCTCGGCCTCGGGCGTCCACGGCAGGAATGCCAGGGGAGCGTTGCGCTCGCGCACGACGGGCAGCGCGACCGTCATGCCGGCTTCGGCCCACTGCGTCAGCAGGGGGCGCAGGTCGGGTTCGTCGGCCATGGGCCAGAAGGCGGCGACGGTGGTGGGGGCCGGATTGCCCGCCTGCACGGCCTGGTCGCGGGCCACGTTCAGCCAGGTGAAGAGCCGTGCGCGCATGAGCAATCCGCCGCGGCTGCGCTGATCTTCCGGCAATTCGGCGCGCAATTTGCGCAATCGCGTGCGGTGGACTGCGGTATCCTCTGGAGTATTTTGCGTAGTCATGCGGTGGCTGTAACCGGGGGGTTGAAGATGAAGGCAAACATGCTGAAGACGAACTTGCGTATCGTCGGCGCGCGGATCGGCACCCGTGTCAGCATGCGGCTCGGCATGCGGGAGCGTCCCACGACGGACACCCGACAGCCCTCACGGTATCAGAATTCTCCGCCGCAAGCCGCCGCCGACGCCCGTGCGAGCCTGCGCCGCTGGTTGCCCCTGCTGGCGCTCTTTACCGCCGCCTGTGCCCCGGTGGACGCGCAGCAACGCAGCGCCGCCATCAATACCCAGCCCCAGCCCGCCCCGCAGGCGGCCCAGCCGATGATCGCCGTGCCCCCCGCGGTGCTGGCGGGCCTGCCCCCCACGGCGGAAACGCCCGCGCTGGCCGCCGTCGTGGCCGCCCGCGAGGCCATGAATCGCAAGCAATGGTCCGTGCTGGGCGCGCTCGTGCCGCAGGCCAAGGGCGATCCGTTGGGCATGTACCCCGAATACTGGCTGCTGCGCTATCAGCTCTGGAGCCCGCCCGCCACCGGCCGTCCCACCGCAGCCCTGCAGACGTTCATCAGCAGCAACGGCGACGCCTATCTGGCGGACCGCCTGCGCGGCGACTGGCTGCTGGCCGCCGCCCGCAGCGGCGACTTCGAAACCGTGCGCAAGCTCGCGCCCGTCAAGAACAGCAATTCGCAGATCGAATGCGCCATCCTGGACGGCAAGCACATGACCGGCCAGCGCGCCACCGCCGAGCAGGCCATGGCCGTGTTCGCGCCGGGCAGCGCCTGCTGGGCGCTGTACGACCAGCTCGTGGCGGACGGCATCCTGGGCTGGGAGCAGCTCGAACCGCAACTGCGTGACGCCATCGAGGCCAACAAGACCACGGACGCGCGCAAGTTCGTGCAGTACATGTTCGAGCCGCGCGACGTGAAGACCTACGATGTCCTCATGAAGGACCCCATGAAGTGGCTGACCCGCCAGGACCGCATGCCGGTGGGCCGCAACGAAAAGGAACTGGTCACCATCGCGCTGGCCCGCCTGGCGCGTTCGGACGTCGGCGTGGCCGATTCCTACCTGCGCCGCGAGTGGGCCAAGTCCATGTCCAAGTCCAACCTGGCATGGGTGCGCGGCCAGTACGCGCTGGCGGCGGCGCTCGATCTGGACAGCCGGGCGAACGACTGGTATCGCGAGGCCGGCCACATTCGCATGACGGAATACAACGCGGCCTGGAAGGTGCGCGCCGCCTTGCGTCAGCCCAAGATCGACTGGAAGTGGGTCGTCGAATCCATCGACGAAATGCCGCCCTCGCAACAGGCGGAGACGGCCTGGGTGTACTGGAAGGCGCGCGGCCAGGCCGCGCTGGGGCACAAGGACAAGGCGCAGGCCGCCTACGCCAGCATCGCGGACCGCTTCGACTTCTACGGCCAGCTCGCGGCCGAAGAGCTGGGCCGCCGCATCGACGTGCCCCCGCGCCCCGCGCCCATCAGCGACCGTGAGATCGCCGAGGCGCGCGCCAATCCGGGCCTGCAGCGGGCCGTCCTGCTGTTCCGCCTGGGCTGGCGCGGCGAAGCGGTGCCGGAATGGAACTACTCGCTGCGCGGCATGAACGACCGCCAGCTCATGGCGGCGGCCGAACTGGCCCGCGCCGAGAACATCTATGACCGCGTGGTCAACACCTCGGACCGCACCGAGAAGGAGTTCGACTTCAGTCAGCGCTTCATCGCGCCCTTCGAGGGGCGGGTGACGGCCAAGGCCAACGCCATCGCCCTCGATCCGGCGTGGGTCTACGGGCTGATCCGCCAGGAATCGCGCTTCATCATGAATGCGCGCTCGCATGTGGGCGCCTCCGGCCTGATGCAGCTCATGCCGGCCACGGCCAAGTGGGTCGCCGGCAAGATCGGCATGAGCGATTTCACGCCCGCGAGCGTCAATGATTTCGACACCAACACCGAACTGGGCACCAACTACCTGAACATCGTGTTGCGCGACCTGAACGGGTCGCAGATGCTGGCCAGCGCGGGTTACAACGCCGGCCCGGGCCGGCCGCGCAACTGGCGCTCGACCTTCTCGCATCCTGTCGAAGGCGCCATCTTCGCCGAGACCATCCCCTTCACCGAAACGCGCATCTACGTGAAGAACGTGATGTCCAACGCCACGTATTACGCGGCGATGTTCAGTGGACAACCCCAATCGCTGAAGGAACGCCTGGGCAACGTCGTGCCGGTGGGCACCGAAACCGCCGCCGCGCGATGACGAGGGACCCGGCCACCGAGGGCCTGCGCGCCTATGTCGTGGGCGGGGCGGTGCGCGATGCGCTGCTCGGCCTGTCCCCCGGCGACCACGACTGGGTCGTGGTGGGCGCCACGCCCGAAGACATGACGCGCCGCGGCTTCATTCCGGTCGGCGGCGACTTCCCCGTCTTCCTGCACCCCCGCACGAAAGAGGAATACGCCCTGGCGCGCACCGAGCGCAAGTCGGGGCGCGGCTACAAGGGCTTCACCTTCTACACGGGCGCGGACGTCACGCTCGAAGACGACCTACGCCGGCGCGACCTGACGGTCAACGCCATCGCGCAGACCGAGGACGGCGACCTCGTGGATCCGCTGGGCGGCGCGGACGACCTGCGCGCCCGCATCTTTCGCCATGTGGGCGACGCCTTCGAGGAAGACCCCGTGCGCATCCTGCGCCTGGGCCGCTTCGCCGCGCGCTTTGCCGACTTCAGCGTGGCGCCCGAAACGATGGAACTGTGCCGCCGCATGGTGCAGGCCGGCGAGGCCGATGCGCTGGTGGCCGAGCGGGTCTGGAAGGAGCTGTCGCGCGGCCTGATGGCCGATGCGCCGTCGCGCATGCTGGACGTATTGCAGGCATCCGGCGCGCTGGCGCGCGTGATGCCGGAACTGCGCGGCGCCGATGAGGTCGGCCCGCAGCTGGATCGCGCCGCCGGACTGGGCCTGCCGCTGGCAAGCCGCTACGCTCTGATGTGCAGGCTGACGCCCGAGCGCGAGGCCCTGGGCCGGCGCATGCGCGTGCCTACCGAATGCAATGACTATGCGCGCCTGCTGCCGGAAGTGCTCAGCGCGCTGGACGCCTTGGACGGCATGCCGGAAGGGCCGGAGCGTGCCGACGCGCAGCTGGCGCTGATGGAGCGCGCCGACGCCTTGCGCAAGCCCGGCCGCTTTTTCGATCTGCTGGATGCCGCCGCGATCTTGCGGACGGTGGACAAGCCCGCCTGGGAGTCGCGGGTGGCGGCGGTGCGCGGCGTGGATGCCGGCGCCATCGCCAAGTCCTGCGCCGGCGAGCCGGCGCGCATCAAGGAAAGCGTGCGCCAGGCGCGGCTGGCGCGGTTGCAGGCGGGCTGAGGCCGATTTTCCCTGGCGGGCGCGTCGCCGGCCCGCCCGGCGCCCGGCTTACAGCTTGCCCAGCCGGTCGCCGCGCGAGAAGCCCGACAGGGGCGCGGTCATGCCGCGCCCGACCGCCAGCACCTTGAACAACTCGCCCATCTCGGCTTCGGACAGCAGCTTCTGCACAGGCGCGACCGCTTGCGCATAGGCCTGCGCATCCGACGGGTCCAGGCCGGCCAGCAGCTCCATCAGGCCGGCATTCATGAGAAAGCGCGCCTGGGACGTGTAGCCCAGCACCTGCAGCCCGGCCGCGAGCGCGGCATCGGCCATCGCCGTGAAATCCACGTGGGCGGTGATGTCCTGCAGGCCGGGCGCGGTGAAGGGATCGCCGTGCGCGTGGTGGCGCAGATGGCACATCAGCGTGCCGCCGGCGCGTTGCGGATGGTAGTACTCGCTGCGCGGGAACCCATAGTCCACCAGCAGGGCCGCGCCGCGTTCGAGCCAACTGCCCATGGCGGAGATCCAGGCTTCGCCCTGCAGATTGATTTCCGACACGTAGCCGGGCAGCGCCGGCATGCGCGCCGCGACGGCGGCCGCCAGCGCCGCGGGCGCCGGGCGGTCTTCCCAGATGAAGGCGCCGTCGGCATCCAGGGCCACGCCGCGCTCCAGCACGTCGCCCGCGCCGCTCCAGGCAAAGAGCGACACCGGCATCGCGTCCAGCACTTCGTTGGCCAGCACGCAGCCCGAGAACGCGCGGGGCAGGGCGTCCAGCCATTGCACCCGGTCGCCAAAGGGCGCGAGCCGTTCGGCCTGGCGGGCGCGCAGGTCCGCCGACACTTCCAGGATCAGGTAACGCGTGTCCGTCAGGCCCAGCGCATCGAGCTCGCGCAATACGCCCTCGGCAAGGGCGCCGGTGCCGGCGCCGAACTCCAGCACGGTGTGCGTGCCGGTCTGGCGCAGCACCTCGGCCGCCTGCCGCGCCAGCGTGCGCGCAAACAGGGGCGTGAGCTGCGGCGCCGTCACGAAGTCGCCGGCGGGCGTTTTACCGCCATCGTCCGCATCGGCCAGCTTGACGTTGCCCGCCGCGTAGTAACCCAGTCCGGGCGCATACAGGGCTTCGGCCATCCAGTGATCGAACGGCAGCCAGCCGCCATTGGCCGTGATCGCGGCGCGCAGGTGCGCGGCGGCGGCATTGCTGTGTTGCTGCGCGGCGGGGGAGAGCGAGGGCAGATTGGCGGGGGCAGGGCGTTGCATGGGGAATTCAGGCGTGGGTAATACGGCATTTTCCCAAAAAAAAGCCCGCGGCATTTGCCGCGGGCTTTTGGGATCAGTCGGGCTGCTTAGCCGCGGCGATCGTTCGACTTGACGAAGCGCTTGGCGGGACCGCCGGGACGCTTGTCGAACGAGGGCTTGGCACGGAAGCCGCCTTCGGGACGGTCACCGCCGCGAAAACCGCCTTCGCGTTGCGGACGGTCGCCGAAGCTGGGGCGATCGCCGAAGCTGGGGCGCGAATCGCGGTCGCCGCCACGGAAGCCGCCTTCACGCGGGCCGCGCTCGCTGAACGGGCGCGCATCGCGCTGGGGGCGGTCGCCGAAGCTGGGACGGTCGCCAAAGCTGGGACGCGAATCGCGATCGCCGCCGCGGAAGCCGCCTTCACGCTGGGGACGGTCGCCGTAGGGACGATTGCCCTGGTAGCCGCCTTCGCGCTGGGGACGATCGCCGAAGCTGGGACGGTCACCGAAGGAACGCTGGGGACGGTCGCCGAACGGGCGGTCGCCTTGGTAGCCACCCTCGCGCGGCTTGAACTCGCCACGCGGACCGCCGAACGAACGGCCTTCGCGGGGCGCGCCGTCGCGGTTGCCCTGGTAGCCGCCGCCATGGCGCGAGCCGCCGAAGCCGCCGGGACGCTTGCCGAAGGGCTTGCCGCCACGCGGCGCGGCGCCGGTCGAAGGACGCGGGGTGCGCTTGGGCTCCAGGCCGGCAATCACTTCAGGGGTGATCGACTGGCCGATGTAGTGCTCGATGCGGCGGACCTTGTGGCGCTCGGAGTGCGTGGCCAGCGTGAAGGCCAGGCCGTTGCGGCCGGCGCGGCCGGTGCGGCCGATGCGGTGCACGTAGTCTTCGGCCTGCATCGGCAGGTCGAAGTTCACGGCGTGGCTGATGCCTTGCACGTCGATGCCGCGGGCGGCCACGTCGGTGGCCACCAGGATACGCAGTTGGCCGCGTTGCAGTTGCGACAGCGTGCGGGTGCGTTGGCGCTGGTTCATGTCGCCGTGCAGGGCGGCGGCGGCAAAGCCCTGGTCGGCCAGGCGGTCGGCCAGGTCGTCCGCGCCGCGCTTGGTCGACGTGAACACGATGGCCTGGTCCAGCGAGGCGTCGCGCAGCACGTGATCCAGCAGTTGCATCTTGTGGCTGGCGTCGTCCGCGTACAGCAGGCTTTGCGTGATGTTGGTGTGCTTTTCCTTGCTGCCGGCCATCTCGATGCGCTGCGGATCGCGCATCATGCGCGCCGCCAGCTTGGCGATCGTGCCGTCCAGCGTGGCCGAGAACAGCAGCGTCTGGCGGTCTTCGGGCAGGCGGCCGACGATGGTTTCGATGTCTTCGATGAAGCCCATGTCCAGCATGCGGTCGGCTTCGTCCAGCACCAGCGTGTGCACGGTGTTGAGCTTGACGCGGCCCGATTGCAGGTGGTCGATCAGGCGGCCGGGGGTGGCGACCAGCACGTCCACGCGGCGCGACAGCGCCTTCAGTTGCGCGCCGTAGGGCATGCCGCCCACGACGGTGGCGGTGCGCAGGTCGGCCAGCTTGCGGCCGTAGGTGGCGGTGGCTTCGGTGACCTGCAGGGCCAGTTCGCGCGTCGGGGTCAGCACCAGCACCTGGACGCCAACGCCCTTGTTGGCGGGCATCTGAGCAATGCGATGCAGGGCGGGCAGCATGAAGGCGGCGGTCTTGCCGCTGCCGGTCTGCGAGGAGACCATCAGGTCATGGCCGGCCAGTGCTTGCGGAATGGCGGCAGCCTGAACGGGGGTGGGGGTGGCGAAGCCAGCTTCTTGAACGGCCGACAACAGAGCGGGCGCGAGGCCCAGGGTATCAAAAGACATTACTTTCCCTTGCCGCAATCAATGCGACGCAGTGCTTGGTCGGGCCAGGGGATTAGGCGGCCGGATCCAGGCGACGGTTGATGGAGCATCGTGCCGACCGGATCAACCATGCGCGTGGCGCGTTCTCTTGTACAGATTGGAACGCAGGGCGAAAGGAAAGGGGTCAGGAATCGATGATAGTTCGGCATGGGGCCGGGGTCTTGGACTTCCCGGCGGACTGCAAAAAATTCCGCTAAATCAAGGCGGTAAATGCCGAACTCGTTTTGTGCAGTGCGGCGATCATAACCCGAATTCGCCTTGCAGGGGAATTATTTTTTTGTCCAATGCCCAATCAATAGGGTTTTTCCCTTGGTCCCGCAGCCATTCATTGGTGGTCCGGAAATGGCCGCATCCCAGGAAGGGCACGGGCGGCCGCCGAGCCGACAGCGGGGAAGGGTGATTGGCCATCAGCACGAGGTGGCCGTTGTCGGGCGGAAGCAACAGCCGCTTGGCCTGCGCGTGCGCGCCCCACAGCATGAACACCTTGGGCGAGGGATCGAGCGCGACGTGTTTGATCAAGGCGTCCGTCACCGTTTCCCAGCCGCGCCTGGCGTGCGACGCGGGCAGGCCGTCCTCGACCGTCAGTGCGGTATTGAGCAATAGCACTCCCTGGTCTGCCCAGGCGCTCAGGTCGTTTCCGGCCGGAACGCCGGCTTGCGGGTAGTCGCGCGCGATCTCGTTGAAGATGTTGCGCAGGCTCGGCGGGCGCTTGCAGTCGTCCGGCACGGAGAAGGCCAATCCCTGCGCCTGGCCGGGGCCATGGTAGGGGTCTTGTCCCAGGATCACGACGCGGACGTCCGAAGGCGCCAGGCCGTGCAGGGCCCGGAAGGGCGTGGCGGGGTACACCACCGCGCCCTGCGCGAGGCGCGTTTCGACGTGCGCGGCGGCCGCGGCGAGCGCGGCGGCGACGGCGGGGTCGGCGGATAGCGCGGCCTGCCAGGCGGCGGGAAGTTGCGCTATCTGGGTGGCGAGGGCGTTGGGCGTGAGGCGGTTGTCGATCGGCATGGACGCGATTTTGGCACAGGCGACCGCACCCATTGCCCGGATATCTCGGCCATATCGGCCGATGTCAGCCCACATCAGCCCCACATCAGCCCTGCGTCAGACCGGCCAGCCGGCCTGGCGGTGCGCCGAATCCCAGAACATCCATTCGAGCTGGGCCGCGTGCGTGTAGGCCTGGTGCATCGCCTGCACGGTCTGCGGCGCGGCCGTTTCCGCGACGCGGTCGACGGTGGCGATCACGGCGCGCACCAACGCGTGGAATTCGTCGCCCGCATAGGTGTCGATCCACGCCGCATACGGATTGGGCCGCACCGCCCGCGCATGGATGTCGCGGCCGATCTCGGCGTAGATCCAGAAGCAGGGCAGCAGGGCGGCCAGAGCGACCGGGTAGGGCGCGCTGAAGGCGGTGGCGATCAGGAAGCTGGTGTAGTGGTGGCTGGCGGGCGTGAGCGGAGTGGCCTCGAAGGTGGCCGCGTCGATGCCGAACTGCTTCATGAACCCCGCGTGCAGGCTGCGTTCGGCCACGACCGCGCCCTTGGCCGCCTCGGCGAACTGCACCACGCCATCGGCATCGTCGGCTTTGGCGGCGGCGATGGCCAGGGCGCGTCCGAACGCCACCAGATAGTGCGCGTCCTGGATCATGTAGTGCTTGAACGCGTCCTCGTCGAGCTGGCCGCTGGCCAGTTCGCGATTGAACGGCATGTCGCGGGTCTTCTCATAGAGCGCGGCGTTGCGGGTCCAGGCGTCGGAGCTGAAAGACATGGAATTCCTCGTAGGCGTGGCCGTGGGGCGCGCACCGTGCGCGCCGTGGGCGGGGCATAAGGGTAACAAGGGGGAAATAGGGAGGAAACAGGGAGGAAACAGGGAGGAAACAGGGATGAAGCAGGGGGGGAACAGCGCGCCAGCGAGCTGCGCCGGCGGGGGCGGCCCCCTCAGGGCGTTCAGGCGGCGCGCGCGCGGTGGCGGCGGGCGTAGTCGAGCAGGGCGTCGCGCAGCACGATGGCCTGGTTGTGCTCGGTATTGCGCGCGCCGTACAACAGGGTCAGGGGACGATCGCCCGCCGCGTCCAGCAGGGCCGCCATGCGCGCCTGCTGTTCGGGCACGGCCAGTTCGGCCTGGTACTTGGCGCGAAACGCGTCCCAGCGGTCCTCGGCATGGCTGAACCATTTGCACAGTTCGGCGCTGGGGGCGATGTCGCGGGCCCACTCGTCCAGCCCCAGGTCCGCCCGCCGCAGTCCGCGTGGCCACATGCGGTCGACCAGGGCAAGGTAGTGTCCTTGCGGACCGGTGCCTTCATAGACGCGCTGCACGATGATGCGGGACGATTTCATGCGGACTCCTGCGGCCGAGGTTGCAGCCAGTCTACTGCAAGCCCTCGCGCCAGGCAGTCAGCGCGCGTCCGATTCTTGATCTCGCGCACGGGCGATGCGCAACACCGCGAATCCCACCAAGGCGGACGCCAGCGACCCGGTCAGCACGCCGATCTTGGTGGCGTCGACGGTGGCGGCGTCGGTGAAGGCCAGGGCGCCGATGAACAGGCTCATGGTGAAGCCGATGCCGCACAGCAGGGCCACGCCGTAAAGCTGGGTATAGGTGGCGTGCCGCGGCAGGGCGGCGATGCCGGCCTTGATGGCAAGCCAGGCAAAGCCGAACACGCCGAGCTGCTTGCCCAGGAAGAGGCCGAGCGCCACGCCCAGCGGCACGGGCTCGGCCAGGCTTTCCAGGCCCATGCCCGCAAAGGACACGCCCGCATTGGCAAAACCGAACACCGGCACGATCAACAGGGCCACGGGCTTGTGCAGCGCATGTTCCAGTGTGTGCAGGGGCGAAGGGACGCGGGTTCCGCCCTGGTGCTGCCGCCGCAGGGGAATGGCGAGCGCGAGCGCCACGCCGGCCAGCGTCGCGTGCACGCCGGACTTCAGCACGAAATACCAGAGCACCGCGCCCAGCAGCAGGTAGGGCGTCAGGCGCAGGACGCCAGCGCGGTTCAGGACGAACAGGCCGGCCAGCAGCGCGCCCGCCATGCCGAGCGCGAACAGGTTGAGCTGTGACGTATAGAAAAGCGCAATGATGACGATGGCGCCCAGGTCGTCCAGGATGGCCAGCGCGGTCAGGAATATCTTGAGCGACGTCGGCACGCGGCTGCCGAGCAGCGCCAGGATGCCCAGCGCAAACGCGATGTCCGTCGCGGCGGGGATGGCCCATCCGCGCAGGGTGCCGGGACTGCCCAGGTTGACCGCCAGGTAGACCAGCGCCGGCACCGCCATGCCGCCCAGGGCGGCCACGCCGGGCAGGACGATGCGGCCCGCGCCGCGCAACTGCCCGTCCAGCATCTCGCGCTTGATTTCCAGGCCCACCAGCAGGAAAAAGACGGCCATCAGTCCGTCATTGATCCAGTGCAGCACCGTTTCCTTGAGCACCACCGGCCCGGCCTGAAAGCCGACCTTGGTGCCGAGCAGGTCGAAATACGCCGGCGCGACGCCGCTGTTGGCGACCATCAGGGCGGCCAGCGCGGCTGCCATCAGTACGTAGCCGCCGAGCGCTTCGGAGCGCAGGAAGGCCAGGAGGAAAGAGGCGGGCGGCTGCGGACGGGGCGCCCCGGGCGTGGCGGGAGTGTGCTGCATGGACTAGGTGCTTGGGTTTGCTGTCAGAAACCTGAATGGTACCTGAACGGTCGGCATGTTCATGCTTATTGCGGGGAATTTCGCCCAATCAGGGGGCAATTGACGCGATTTCGGGGCGCGGCGGTCCTTGCCGCGCCCACCCGGCGGCTCAATGCCAGAGCAGCGCGTTCATGGCTTCGACCAGACGGTCGCGATAACGCGGCAACTGCGCCGCGACGTGCGCCTGCCGGGCCTTCCAGGCTGCCGGCTCCGTGCCTGGCGCGATGCGCGGCGCCGCCCAGATCGGGTCGGGAAAATGGCGGTCGCCGCGCCAGCGCGGGATCACGTGCCAATGCAGGTGCGGCACCATGTTGCCCAGCGAAGCCAGGTTGATTTTGTCGGGCGTCAGGATCGATTGCTGGGTTTCCTCGACCACGTACACCGCCCGCATCAGCAGGTCGCGCCCGTGCGTGGACAGGCTGGTCATCTCGGGCAGGTGGCCGTTCCAGATGACCCGGGTGAAGCCCGGGTAGTCAGGGTCATCGACTTCGATGATGCGCAGGTGCGGCCCGCGCCACAGCAACGTGCCGCCGTCTTCCTGGCACAACGGGCAGTTGGGATCGCGCGCGCTCAAGCCAACACCTTGCGGTACTGGATGAAGCCGGACCGGTCGGCGATGTGGTCGTACAGCTGCATGGCGGTGGCGTTGGTCTCGTGCGTCAGCCAGTACACGCGCGCGCAGTTGGCGGCCGCGGCCTCGGCATAGACGTGTTCGATCAGCTTGCGGCCGGCGCCGGTGCCGCGCGCGTCCTGGTCCACATAGAGGTCTTGCAGGTAGCAGTAATCGCCGGCGGTCCAGGTCGAGCGATGGTAGATCCAGTGCACCATGCCGATGGCGCGGCCGCTTTCATAGGCCAGCGCGGCGTGGACGGGCTCGGCGGGGTCCAGGAAGCGCGCCCAGGTGTTGCGGGTCACGGCGTCGTCGATGCTGACGCGGTAGAAGTCCTGGTAGCCCTTCCATAACGGCAGCCATGCGTCGAAGTCTGCGGCGACGATGGGACGGATTTCGGCGGTACTCATGGCGCGAGGCCTCCTGGCGATGTTCAGAGTTGGTTTTCCATGGCTTCGACGATATGCCGCAGCACTTGCAGGCGAGCGTACCGCTTGTCGTTGGCCGACACCAGATGCCAGGGCGCGTGCGCCACATCGGTGCGCATCATCATCTCGTTGGCGGCGGACGCATATTCGCGCCACTTGTCGCGGTTGCGCCAGTCGTCAGGCGTGATCTTGAAATTCTTGAAGGGCGACTTCTCGCGCTCGCGGAAGCGTTCGAGCTGCACCTCGGGCGTGATCGCCAACCAGAACTTCAGCACCAGCGCGCCGCTGGCGGCAAGCTGCTCTTCGAAGTCATTGATCTCGGCGTACGCCCGGCGCCATTTGGCGGGCGGGATCAGCTTCTCGACGCGCTCGACCAGCACGCGGCCGTACCAGGAGCGGTCGAAGATGGCGATGCGGCCATGGCTGGGAAGGCGGCGCCAGAAGCGCCACAGATAGGGCCGGGCCATTTCCTCGGTGGTGGGCGCGGAGATCGGCGTGATGTCGAACTGCCGGGCGTCCAGCGCATGCGTGACGCGGCGGATCGCGCCGCCCTTGCCGGCGGCGTCCTGGCCTTCGAACACCAGGATCAGCGATCGATTGCGGAACTTGTCGGACCGGGCGGCGCAGGCCAGCCGGCCTTGCAGCAGGCCGAGTTCGGACTCGTAGTCGTCCTTGTCTTCCTTGGCGTCGTAGTCCAGTTTGCCCAGTCGGTCGACGATGCGGGTGGAACTGGAATGCGCCACGAAGGCCGGCGGCAGGCGCGGCACGCCTCGGCGGCGCATGGCAAGCAGCACCGCCTCGGCCGTGCGCACGGTGCGCAGGTTTTCGTCCGCGCTGGGGATCACCACCCAGGGCGCATGGCCGCAGTCCGTGTGGTTGAGCACCACGTGGGCGCCGGCCCGGATGCGGTCGAATTTCTTGTTGACCTTGAGATCCACCGGACTGACCTGCCAGGCGGTCTCCGGACTGGCCAAGAGGCGCTGCGTGCGCGCCTTCTGGGCCTTGGCGGACAGATGGAACCACAGCTTGACGATCTGCACGCCCTCCGAGGCCAGCATGGTCTCGAAGCGCATGATGGCGGCCGCGTGCGCCTCGATGGCGTCCGCATTGGGCTTTTTGCGCGCGGCTTCGATCAGCAGCGGCGCATACCAGGAGCCGAACACGATGCCGGTGCTGCCCTTGGGCGGTAGGTCGCGCCAGTAGCGCCAGAGCGGCGGGCGCTCCAGGTCGTCGTCTTCGCGCGGGCCGTAGGCCAGCGTGCGGATGTGGCGCGGGTCCATCCATTCATTGAGCAGATTGACCGTGGCGCCCTTGCCCGCGCCGTCGATCCCCGTCACCACGACGAGCAGGGTCTTGTCGGCCTGCTTGAGCCGTTCGTATTGCGCGTTGACCAGCGCGATCCGCAGCCGCTCTTCGAGCGCTTTGAATTCATCTTTTGACAGGGTGGGGTCGGCTTCGGCTTCGGCGAACATGGATACGTCGGATCGGGTTGCTGCGATCGGGCGATCTTGCGGGATATGGCTGCGCGGCGCAAGTGCGCCGCGCCGCGGCTCAAAGCGCGTTGACGGGAATCTTGAGATATCTCACGCCGTTGTCTTCGGCGGGCGGGAAATGACCCGCGCGGATGTTGACCTGGATCGCGGGCAGGATCAGCGTGGGCATGCCCAGCGTGGCGTCGCGCCGGGTGCGCATGGCGACGAACTCGTCCTCGCTCACGCCGTCGCGCACGTGGATGTTGGCGCGGCGCTGCTCGGCCACGGTGGTTTCCCAGGCGACCTCGCGGCTTTCCGGCGGGTAGTCGTGGCACATGAACAGCCGCGTGGCGTCCGGCAGGCTCAACAGGCGCCGGATCGACCGGTACAGCAGGTGCGCATCGCCTCCGGGAAAGTCGCAGCGCGCCGTGCCCACGTCCGGCATGAAGAGCGTGTCGCCGACAAACGCCGCGTCGCCGATCAGGTAGGCCATGTCGGCCGGGGTGTGTCCGGGCACGTGGATGGCGGTGGCGGTCAACGCGCCGATCTGGAATGTCTCGCCGTCGGCGAACAGGTGGCCGAACTGCGATCCGTCGAGCTGGAATTCGGGTTCCAGGTTCAGGATCTTCTTGAAGACGCCCTGCACGGTCCGGATGCTCTGGCCGATGGCGATGACGCCGCCCAGCTGCCGCTGCAGGTAGGGGGCGGCGGATAGATGGTCCGCGTGGGCGTGGGTTTCCAGCAGCCAGACGGTCCGCAGCCCGTGCTCGCGCACGTAGTCGGCCACGCGGTCGGCATTGGCCGTGCTGCTGCGGCCCGACTTGGGATCGTAGTCGAGCACCGAATCGATGATGGCGCAGGCGCCGCCGGGCCCGGGTTCGTGGACGACGTAGGTGACGGTGCCGGTGACGGGGTCGAAAAATGCCTGAATCTGCGGGTTCATGAGTGTTCGCGTGAGGGACTGGCGCGGGGCCTAAGCGGGGCTTGAGCGGGGTGCAAGGGCGGCCCGGCAGGATCACTTTACGACATTAAATAATATTTGCATATAGTTTATTCGCAAATATAATGACATGGCCATTTTCGCTATTCAAAGCAACCGCCCCGCCCATCATGAATGCTCCCCTGACCGACTGCGAACTCGCCGCCCTGCGCGAATCCGCCACCCAGGCTTGCGCCTTGCTCAAGGCCCTGGCCAATGAAGACCGCCTGCTGCTGCTGTGCCAATTGGTCCAGAGCGAACGCAACGTGGGCGAGCTCGAATCGTTGACCGGCATCCGCCAGCCGACGCTCTCGCAACAGCTAGGCGTGCTGCGCGACGAAGGGCTGGTCGCGACGCGTCGCGAGGGCAAGTACATCTACTACCAGATGGCCAGCTTCGAGGTCAGCCAGGTCATGAAGACGCTCTCCAGTTTGTACTGCGGGCGCGCCATGGAGTCACTCAAATGAACGTGGACTGGTCCGCCTTCACCCCGGGCGCCGGCACGGCGGGCGGCCTGCTCATCGGCGCCGGTGCGGTGCTGCTGATGCTGGGCGCGGGACGCATCGCCGGCATCAGCGGCATCCTGGGCGGGTTGCTGACGCCCGAACGCGGCGGGAGCTGGCGGCTGGCCTTCCTGCTGGGGCTGTGCGCCGCGCCCTGGATGTTTCGCGCATTCTCCGAATTGCCGGCCATCACCGTCGATGCCAGCACGCCGCGCCTGATCGTGGCGGGCCTGCTGGTCGGCCTGGGCACCCGCTACGGCTCCGGATGCACCAGCGGACACGGCGTGTGCGGCCTGTCGCGGGGATCGCGACGCTCGATCGCCGCCACGGCCATCTTCATGGCCGCGGGCTTTGCAACGGTCTACGTGCTGCGGCACGTCGTGGGAGCCTGACATGGCCGCACTCTACGCTTTCGCCGCCGGTCTCGTCTTTGGCCTGGGCCTGCTCGTGTCGGGGCTAGCCGATCCCGCGCGCGTGCTGGGTTTTCTGGACCTGGCCGGACTGTGGAATCCCACGCTTGCCTTCGTGATGGGCGGCGCCGTGCTGGCCACCAGCATCGGCTACGCGCTCCTGCGGCGGCGCACGCACAGCCTGTCGGGCGAACCCCTGCGCTGGCCGCAGGCCACGCGGATCGATTGGCGCCTGGCCGGCGGCAGCCTGGCGTTCGGCGTGGGCTGGGGGCTGGCGGGCTTCTGCCCGGGGCCGGCGCTGGTCGCCGCGGCGGCGGGCATTAGCGAAGCCGCGATCTTCGCGGCGGCCATGATCGCCGGCATGCTGATCCACGCGGTCATCGAGCGCGCGCGGCGCCGCGCCAGTGACGCGGCCACCCCCCGCGCCTAGCCCCGCTACTCGTACGTCCGGATGTCGTCGATGACCTTGCCATCGTTCGGCAGGCCGCCCTCGGCCACCCACTCGACGTCGGCGCGCAGCTTGGTCACGTCGCGCGCCGAGTCGGCGATGCGCCGGGCCAGCGCGTCGCTCTGGTCCCGCGTTTCCACCTTCAGCACCATGCGGTCCGAGCCGGTGGTGCCGCTGATGACGAGCCGGGCCCGCAGGATCTCCGGGTGCCGCCGCGCCACATCGGCCACTTGCGACGGATGCACGAACATGCCGCGCACCTTGGTGGTCTGGTCGGCGCGTCCCATCCAGCCCCGGATGCGCGTGTTGGTGCGTCCGCAGGGCGAGATGCCGGGCATGACCGCGGACAGATCGCCGGTGCCGAAGCGCACCAGCGGGTAATCGGGGTTCAGCGTGGTCACGACCACTTCGCCGACTTCGCCCTCGGGCACGGGTTCGCCGGTGCCCGGACGCACGATTTCCACGATGATGTCCTCGCCCACCACCAGTCCCTCGCGGGCGGGCGTCTCGAACGCGATCATGCCCAGGTCCGCGCTGCCGTAGGCCTGGTAGCCGTCGATCCCGCGCGCGGCCAGCCAGTCGCGCAGCGACGGAGGAAAGGCCTCGCCCGAGACCAGCGCGCGGCGCAGCGAATCGAGCTTCACGCCCAGTTCGTCCGACTTTTCCAGGATGATCTTCAGGAAGCTCGGCGTGCCGGTGTAACCGCTTGGCGCCAGGTCCTGGATCGCGCGCACCTGCTGTTCGGTCTGGCCGGTGCCGCCCGGGAACACCGTGCAGCCCACGGCATGGGCCGCGGTTTCCATCATCGAGCCGGCCGGCGTGAAGTGATAGGAAAAGCAGTTGTAGGCCAGTTCGCCAGCGCGAAAGCCCGCGGCGTACAGGGCGCGGGCAAAGCGCCAGTAATCCGACCGCGCGCTTTCCGGTTCGTAGATCGGGCCGGGTGAGGCGAACACGCGCATGGCCTGGCCCCAGCCGATGGCGGAAAAGCCGCCGAAGGCCTTTTCGGGGCCCGCGGCACGGCTTGCGTCGTCGCGGCTGAGCTGCTGGCGCTCCAGCAGTTCGTGCTTGCGCAGCACGGGCAGCCGGGCCAGGGCCTCGCGCGAGGTGATCATGGCGGGGTCGACGCCGCGCAGTTGCTCGGCAATGGCCGGCGCGCGCGCGACCGCCCGCGCAATCGCCCCAGGCAGGGCGGCCATCAGATCGCGCTCGCGTTGCTCGGGCGCGCGGGTTTCGAGGTCATCGAAAAACTCGGACATGGGATCGCACCTTCTCGTGTGCCGGTTTGCGGCGCCGTTGCCAGCGCCATGCGGCAAGCGCTGGCTTGCGCGCGTCGGGAATCAGGCCAGCCAGCGTTTGCGGCGGCGATAGAACTTGTTGTCTCGGAAACTCTTGCGTTCCCCGCTGGAAATGCCCAGGTAGAACTCCTTGACGTCCTCGTTTTGCGCCAGGTCGGAAGCGGCGCCGTCCATCATCACGCGCCCGTTTTCCAGGATGTAGCCGTAATCGGCGTACCGGAGCGCGATGTTGGTGTTCTGTTCCGCCAGCAGGAAGCTCACGCGCTCGCGCTGGTTCAGATCGCGCACGATCTCGAAGATCTCTTCGACGATCTGCGGCGCCAGGCCCATGGACGGCTCGTCCAGCAGGATCATGTTGGGATTGGCCATCAACGCGCGTCCGATCGCGGTCATCTGCTGCTCGCCGCCCGAGGTGTATCCGGATTGGCTGGTGCGGCGTTGCTTCAGGCGCGGGAAGTACTGATAGACCCGTTCCAGCGCCGCGCTGGTGTCGGCGCGGCTCATGCTGCGGGTGTAGGCCCCGGTCAGCAGGTTCTCCTCGATGGTGAGGTGGGCAAAGCAATGCCGGCCCTCCATCACCTGCACGACGCCGCGCTTGACCAGCTCGGCGGGCGTCAGCCTTTCGATGCGCTGGCCGCGGTACTGGATGTGGCCCTTGGTGACGTCCCCGCGCTCGCCCTTGAGCAGGTTCGAGATCGCGCGCAGCGTGGTGGTCTTGCCCGCGCCGTTCGCGCCCAGCAGCGCCACGATGCGGCCTTCCGGCACCTGCAGGGATACCCCCTTGAGCACCAGGATCACGTGGTTGTAGATCACCTCGATGCCGTTCACATCGAGCAGCACCTTGGGCGCGTCGGCGGCGGCGATATTGGCGTCGTTCATAAACATTCCTGCAGCGTGGCGGCGGCCGGCCGTCAAGGCGGCCGCCGGTTCATATCAACATGCATTGCGCGCCCGCCGCGTTGTCGCGACGGGCGCTCCAGGGGCATCACTCACACTTGCGGGGGGTAATGTTCTTTTCCTTGGCGTACTTGGCGGCCGATTCCTTGACCATGGGGTCCAGGATCGACTTGTCCGACTGATACCAGTCGGAAACGACCTTGAACTTGGAACCGTCCCACTGCACGATGCGGGCCCAGTCGTCGCCCATGTGGTTGGCGCACGAGGTCTTGACCGGACGCATGATCTGGCCAAAGCCCAGCTTGTCGAGCTTTTCCTGGGTCAGGTCCAGGTTCTCGAAGCCCCAGCGCACCTGTTCCGGCGTCAGCGCCTTGCCCTTGCCGAACTTCTCCTGCGCGGCGCGGATGGCTTCCACCTGCAGCATCGAGATCATCATGCCGCGCGTATGGGCGATGGTGCCCAGCGTGGTGTTGCCGGTCTTGTCCGAGCCCTGGCCCTTGTCGTAGACGTACTTCTTCAAGTCGTCGTAGACCTTGTCGGTGTCGGCGCCGCTGTTGTGGACCGTGATGGCGTTGTAGCCCTTGGCGACATCGCCCAGGTCCTTGACGTCGCCTTCGGAGCCGGCCCACCAGATCGCGTACATCTTGTCGCGCGGATAGCCGCTGGCCTGCGCCTCGCGGATGGCGGTGGGCGTCATGATGCCGGCGCTCCACAGCAGCACGTAGTTGGGGCGGGCCTGGCGGATTTGCAGCCAGGTGGACTTTTGCTCCACGCCGGGGGCGGTCACGGGGTACAGCAGCAGTTCGAAGCCTTCCTTGGCCGCGCGCTTCTGCAGCAGCGGGATCGGCTCCTTACCGTAGGGCGAATCGTGGTAGACCAGGGCGATCTTCTTGCCCTTGAGCTTGTTCATGCCGCCTTCTTTCTTGGCGATGTCCTGGATCATCACGTCGGCCGCGGTCCAGTACGTGCCCAGCAGCGGGAAGTTCCACTGGAACACGCTGCCGTCCACGGACTGCGACAGGCCGTAGCCCATCGTTTCGACCGGCACCTTGTCGATGATCGCCTTGTCGCTGACCGCGAAGGTGATGCCGGTGGATTGGGTGTCGAAGCCCGACGCGCCGGTGCCCTTGCCCTTCAGGCGTTCGTAGCACTCCACGCCGCGGTCCGTGGCGTAGGAGGTTTCGCATTCTTCGTACGTGATCTTGACGCCGTTCACGCCGCCATCGCGCTCGTTGATGAGCTTCAGGTAGTCCAGCTTGCCGTCGGCCCAGGGAATGCCCAGCGGCGCGAACGAGCCCGTGCGATACACCAGCAACGGAACGAACTGCTCTTCGGCCGCCATCGCCGGCGTGACCACGGCGCTTGCGGCGCCGGCTGCGGCCATTAGGGCTGCCGCCAACTTCAGGTTAAGACGCTTCATCTCCATTTACCTCCTGCGTGGTGCTTGGGTAGTAGACCCTGGGACACCGGGATTGGCCCGGTCTGGAGCCGGGTATTCGGGACGCAGATCCGGGGCGGTCGTGCCGCGACGGATCCACGGAAGTCAAAACGAAACGTGATCAGTGGGGGAACGGCCAGATCCTCAGCTTTTCCTTGCCGATGCTCCACAGGCGCGCCAGGCCGTGCGGCTCGGCGATCAGGAAGAACACGATCAGCGCGCCGAACACCATGTGTTCGATGTGGGCCGCGGTGTCCACCGCCAGCGGCAGTCCCAGCATGTGCGGAATGTTGGACAAGGCCACGGGAACCAGCACGATGAACGCGGCGCCGAAAAAGCTGCCGATGATCGAGCCCAGGCCGCCGATGATGACCATGAACAGGAGCTGGAACGAGCGCCCGAGGTCGAATGCCAGTGGCTCCCACGAACCGAGGTGGATGTAGCCCCACAACGCCCCGGCCACGCCGACGATGAACGAGCTGACCGCGAACGCCGTCAGCTTGGCGTACATGGGACGGATGCCGATGACCGAGGCGGCCACGTCCATGTCGCGGATCGCCATCCACTGCCGGCCGATCGCGCCGCGCACCAGGTTCTTGGCCAGCAGGCTGAATACCACCACCAGGATCAGCACGAACAGGTACTTCTCCATGGCGCTCTGCACCGGCAGCCCGAAGGCCGTCAGCGGCGGCACCGACACGCTGCCCGAGGACGAGTAGTTGGTAAAGAACGGAATGCGCAGGAACGCCCAATCCACGAAGAATTGTGCGGCCAGCGTCGCGACCGCCAGGTACAGGCCGCGGATGCGCAGGCTGGGTATGCCGAAGATCACGCCGACGACGGTGGCAAAGCACCCGCCCAGCAGGATCTGCAGGATGAGCGGCATGCCCGGAAAGCGCACGCCGAAGTTCCAGGCGGCATAGGCGCCCACCGCCATGAATGCGCCGGTCCCCAACGAGATCTGGCCGCAGTAGCCGACCAGGATATTCAGGCCCACGGCGGCCAGCGCCAGGATCAGGAACGGGATCAGGATGGCGCGCAGCAGGTAGTCGCTGGCCAGCGCCGGGACGGCGATGAACGCCACCGCCATCAGCAGCCCGATGAAGACGCGATCCTGGCGGATCGGGAAGATCTGCTGGTCAGCGCGATAGCTGGTCTTGAATTGGCCGTTTTCGCGATAGAACATGTTTTATCCTTGGTGAGCCGCGGGCTTAGACGCGGTCGATGATCTTCTCGCCGAACAGTCCTTGCGGACGGAACAGCAGGAACACCAGCGCCAGCACGTAGGCGAACCAGATTTCGATGCCGCCTCCCACGAGCGACCCCAGATAGACCTCGGACAGCTTTTCTCCCACGCCGATGATCAGGCCGCCCAGGATGGCGCCCGGCACCGACGTCAGGCCGCCCAGGATGACGACCGGCAGCGCGCGCAGCGCAGCGGTGGACAACGTGAACTGCACGCCGAACTTCGAGCCCCAGATGATCCCGGCCACCAGGGCGACCAGCCCCGCCACGCTCCAGACGATGACCCAGATGCGGTTCAGGGGAATGCCGATGGACTGCGCGGCCTGGTGGTCGTCGGCCACGGCGCGCAGCGCGCGGCCGGTGGAGGTGTACTGGAAGAACAGGGCGAGCGTCGCCACCAGGAGCGCCGCGATGACGGCGGCCGTCAGGTCCTCCAGGTTGATCAGCAGGCCGCCCTCGAACACCGAGTCCAGGACCAACAGGGGATCCTTGGGCATGCCCACGCTGATGGAATACACCGAGCTGCCGAACGTGATCTGGCCCAGGCCGTCCAGGAAGTAGCTGATGCCCAGCGTGGCCATCAGCAGTGTCGTGGCCTCCTGGTTGACCAGGTGGCGCAGCACGAAGCGTTCGATCGCCACCGCCAGCAGGAACATCACGAAGGCGCTGACGATGAATGCCAGCACGTTGGCCAGGATCATGTTGTCAAAGCCCAGCCACTGCGGCAGCCATTCCGAGAAGCGCGCCATGGACAGGGCGGCCACCAGCACCATCGCGCCCTGCGCGAAGTTGAAGACGCCGGACGCCTTGAAGATCAGCACGAAGCCCAGGCCGATCAGCGCGTACAGCATGCCGCTCATCAGGCCGCCGAGGAAGGTCTCTAGAAAAAATCCCATGTCTGTCCGCCTTAATGCGACACGCCGAGGTAGGCGCGGATCACGTCTTCGTTGGCACGGACCTCGTCCGGCTTGCCGTCGCCGATCTTTTTGCCGTAGTCCAGCACCACCACCCGGTCGGAGATGTCCATGACCACGCCCATGTCGTGTTCGATCAGCACGATGGTGGTGCCGAACTCGTCGTTCACGTCCAGGATGAAGCGGCTCATGTCCTGCTTTTCTTCGATGTTCATGCCGGCCATCGGCTCATCGAGCAGCAACAGGCGCGGCTCCATCGCCAGCGCGCGGCCCAGGTCGACGCGCTTTTGCAGGCCGTAGGGCAGGCGGCCGACCGGCGTCTTGCGGTAGGCCTGGATCTCGAGGAAGTCGACGATGTTCTCGACGAACTCGCGGTGCTGGATTTCCTCGCGCTCGGCCGGCCCCAGGCGCAGCGCCTGCGCCAGCAGGCCGCTCTTCATGCGCAGGTTGCGGCCCGTCATGATGTTGTCCAGCACGCTCATGCCCTTGAAGAGCGCCAGGTTCTGGAACGTGCGCGCGATGCCCATTTCGGCGGCGCGCCTCGGGTTCATCTTCGAAAACCGCTCGCCACGGAACTGGATGCCGCCCTGCTGCGGTGTGTAGACCCCGTTGATGACGTTGAGCATGGAGCTCTTGCCGGCGCCGTTGGGACCGATGATGGCGCGGATTTCATGTTCGCGCACGTTGAAGGAGATGTCCGTCAGCGCCTTGACGCCGCCGAAGGACAGGGAGATGTTCTGCATGTCCAGCATGACATCGCCGATACGCTGGTCGCGGTCGTTGTTGCTCATGGTCTCTACGCGGCTCGGGCGGTGATGGCGGGAAACGTCTTGACCGGGCGGATTTTCAGGTCCGCTGCAATCTTGCCGGTGCGTCCGTCTTCGAATTTCACTTCGGTCTCGATGAACTGCGACTGCTTGCCGCCAAAGAGCGCATCGATCAGCACGCCGTACTTCTGCGCGATGAAGGCGCGGCGCACCTTGCGCGTGCGGGTCAGCTCGTCGTCGTCGGGGTCGAGCTCTTTGTGCAGGATCAGGAACCGGCTCACCTGCGACGCCGCCAGCTTGGGATCGGTGGCCAGGTCTGCGTTGACCTGTTCCACGCATTCCGCGATGAGCTGGTAGACCTCGTCCTTGCCTGCCAGGTCGGTGTAGCCGGCGTAGGGCAGGCCGCGGCGCTCGGCCCAGTTGCCCACGGCTTCCAGGTCGATGTTGATGAAGGCGCACACGTCTTCGCGCCCCGCGCCGAACGCGACCGCTTCCTTGATGTGCTGGAAGAACTTGAGCTTGTTCTCGATGTACTTGGGCGCGAACAGGCTGCCGTTGGCGAGCTTGCCCACGTCCTTGGCGCGGTCGATGATCTTCAGTTGCCCATCGGTGTCCAGATAGCCCGCGTCGCCCGTGTGGAACCAGCCGTCGGCGCTGCGCGCCTCGGCGGTGGCGTCCGGGTTGCGGTAGTACTCCTTGAAGAGGCCGGGGCTCTTGACCAGGATCTCGCCGTTGTCGGCGACGCGGATTTCCACGCCCGCGACGGGCGGGCCGACCGTGTCGTCGCGCACGTGGCCGTCCGGCTGCACGCAGACGAACACCGAGGTCTCGGTGGACCCGTACAGCTGCTTGAGGTTGATGCCGATGGAGCGGTAGAAGACGAAGAGGTCGGGGCCGATGGCCTCGCCGGCCGTGTAGGCCACGCGCACACGGCTCATGCCCAGCGCGTTGCGCAGCGGGCCATAGATCAGCACGTTGCCGACCGCGTAGCGCATGCGGTCCCAGGCGTTCACGGATTCGCCGTCCAGGATCTTCGCGCCCACGCGGCGCGCGAGCTTCATGCAGGCGGCGAACAGCTTGCGCTTGAGCCAGCCGGCGTCCTCCATGCGGATCATCACATGCGTCAGCAGCCCTTCCAGCACGCGCGGCGGCGCAAAATAATAGGTGGGGCCGATGTCGCGCATGTCGATCGACACGGTGTCGGGCGACTCGGGATGGTTCACCGTGAATCCGGTCACCAGCAGCTGCGTGTACGAGAACATGTTCTGGCCGATCCACGCGGGCGGCAGGTACGCCAGAACGTCTTCCTGGTCGGTCAGATTTTCCATGTCGGAGACGGCGCGCGCGCGGTCGATCAGCGCATGGTGGGTCAGCACCACGCCCTTGGGCTTGCCCGTCGTGCCCGACGTGTAGAACATCGCCGCGGCATCGTGCGGCTGCACGGCGGCCACGGCGCGCGCATAGAAATCAGGGTGTTGCGCGGCGAATTCGCGGCCCAGCTCTTCCAGGCGCTCATAAGAGAGCAGCATGGGGTCGGCGTAATGGCGCAGGCCGCGCGGATCGTCGAACACGACGTGCTTGAGGGCGGGGCATTGCTCGCGCACCTCGATCATCTTGTCGACCTGTTCCTGGTCTTCGACGACCGCGACGCTGACCTCCGCGTCCTGCAGCACGTAGACCATCTCTTGCGCGACCGCATCCTGATAGAGCGGCACGGGGATCGCGCCCAGCGACTGCGCGGCCATCATGGCCATGTACAGGCGGGGACGGTTTTCACCGATGACGGCCACGTGCATGCCGGGCTGGATGCCAAGCGATGCGAGACCGTTCGCGACGTGACGGACGTGCTCCGCCACTTCGGACCAGGTCAGGGTTTGCCAGATACCCAGGTCTTTCTCTCGTATCGCGGGCCGCGACCCGCGAACGTTGGCATGCGCGAGCAGCAGCGCCGGAAAGGTGTCCGGCGCCGCCGGCATCTGTGCAGATGCGGGCGATGAATGTGCCACGTTGTCTCCTCCGGTTTGGGCGCATCGCGCCTGGCGCCCGTAATGAAACGGCGGTGGCGTCGGCGAGCTTGACCAGTTGGTTTTAGATTTACGGCAGCAGTTAAGGTATAAGGTTGGGTTGCTACCAACTGTCACCATCGCGACATTCAAGGACCTTTTAGGGTATTCCCGATGCAGCTATCCGACTCCCTGCAACTCGCCGCCGCCTGGTTTCGCGTGCTCAACGCCGAACAGCAAGCGCGCGTGGAGCGGGACCTATCCGTGCAGCAGGTGGTTGCCGGGTCGATCATAGAGCGCAAAGGCGAACTCGCACAGGCTTGGATCGGCGTACTCGCGGGGTTGGTCAAGGTGTCGGTCGGCAATTCCGAAGGCAAGGTCGCTTCGCTGACCGGCGTGCCCGCCGGCGGCTGGATCGGCGAGGGGTCGCTGCTCAAGCGCGAGGTCCGCAAGTACGACATCGTTGCGCTGCGCGATTCGGTCGTGGCCCGCCTGCCCGGCACGACCTTCGACTGGTTGCTGGATACCAGTATTCCCTTCAACCGCTATCTGCTCCACCAATTGAACGAGCGCGTCGCGCAGTTCATCGGCAAGGCGGAGTACGACCGCCTGCTGGACCCCGATGCGCGCGTCGCCCGCTGCCTGGCCGAGCTCTTCAACCCTTTGCTGTATCCCGGGATGGGCATGCGCCTGACCATTACGCAGGAAGAAGTCGGCTATCTGGCCCGGGTTTCGCGTCAGCGCGCCAATCAGGCGCTGCGCAAGCTCGAGGAAGCCGGCCTGCTGAACGTGGAATATGGGGCGGTGCGGGTGCTGGACCTGGACGGCCTGAAGCTCTACGGCTCGGACCGCGGCGGGGCGGAAGGAGAGCAGGCGGCCTGAGCCGCGCGGATTGCCCGAAAAAAGGCTTGACGATAAATCGCGCGCTATTTAATATTGCGCCATGAAATCCAGAACCAAGACCAAAGGCGCTTTCAACCCGCTGCTGCTGGACAGCCAGTTGTGCTTCGCCCTGTACTCGACCTCGCTGGCGATGAACAAGGTGTACCGCAAGCTGTTGCGCGGGCTGGATCTGACCTACCCGCAGTACCTGGTGATGCTGGTGCTGTGGGAGGGCGACGAGATCACGGTGACGGATATCGGCGACCGCCTGTTCCTGGACTCCGCCACGCTCACGCCGCTGCTCAAGCGCCTGGAGGCCGCGGGCCTGGTGACGCGCCAGCGCGCCGTGGACGACGAACGCCAGGTGATAGTAGGCCTGACCAGACAGGGCCGCGACCTGCGGGAAAAGGCTGAAGCCGTGCCCCATTCGGTCGCCGCGGCCGCGCAGTGCTCGCTGGACGAGGCGCAGGGCATGATGAAGACGTTGCATGCGCTGCGGGAGAAGCTGGTCGAAAGTCTTTGAGAAGCCAGGACGATGCCTGTCATCGTCCGGTCTAATAAGTAGTGCACGATATGATCGTGCGATATTGAAATGGCAGTATTGCAATGGCAAGTCAGCGGTAACCGCCGAACCGGGAATGGGTCCCGAGAAGGCAAGCAGTCCCACTTTTCATCCAAAAGGAAACGCACCATGTCCATCGAAAAAGTCCTCTACCGTGCCAGCGCCACCGCAACCGGAGGCCGTGAAGGCCGTGGCGTCAGCGACGACGGCAACCTGGACGTCAAGCTGACCACGCCGCGCGAACTGGGCGGCGCCGGCGCCGCGGGCACCAACCCGGAGCAACTGTTCGCCGTTGGATACGCGGCCTGCTTCCTGGGCGCCATGAAGTTCGTCGCCAACCGCGACAAGATCGCGATCCCCGCGGACGTCTCGGTCAACGGCAACGTCGGCATCGGCGCGATCCCCACCGGTTTCGGCATCGAAGTCGAGCTGAAGATCTCGCTGCCGGGCCTGGACCGCGAGCAAGCGGAAAAGCTGGTGGCGGCGGCGCACATCGTCTGCCCGTATTCCAATGCGACGCGCGGCAATATCGATGTGACGCTGACGATCGTCTGAGGCCCACGTCGCCCCGTGGCGCGCCGCCCGCGCTGGCTCTCCTGCCAGGCGGCCGCGCCGCGGGAACCGGCGATTCGAAGACATAGCCCGGCATCAGCCGGGCTTTTTTGCGTCCCGCCCGTGCGGGCGAGGGCGGCGACGAGCAGGGGGGTGAGAGAGTCAGACGCCCTTGATGGCCAGGCTGAGCGCCAGGCCGGCCATGACCACGGCGATGACGCCGTCCAGCACGCGCCAGGCCGTGGCGCTGGCAAAGAAAGGGGCAAAGAGCCGCGAGCCGATGCCCAGCACCGCCAACCACAGCAGGCTGGCCGTGAAGGCGCCCGCGGCGAAGGCCATGCGCGCATCCTCGAAACCGTGTGCCAGCGAACCGACCACCACCATGTCCAGCCAGAAGTGCGGATTGAGCAGCGAAAAGCCCAGGGCGCCCAGCACGGCGGCACGGCGCGAAGGGACTACGTCGCGGGCCGCGGCCAGGCCGCCCGTCGCGGTCCATGCGCGGCGCGCGGATTGGGCCGCGTACCAGGTCAGGAAGGCCACGCCGAACCACAATACGGCAGTCGTCAGCCAGGGAAACGAGGCCGTCAGGGCTTGCAGGCCGGACACGCTGGCAAAAATGAAGACGGCGTCGATCAGCGCGCAGATGGCGACGACGCTCAGGAGGTGCGCGCGCATCAACCCCTGGCGCAGGATGAACGCGCTTTGCGCGCCCACCACGGCGAACAGGCCCAGGCCGGTGGCGGTGCCGCTGACCCAGGCGGTGAGGAATGCGGGGGATGACAAGGTGGCGAACATGATGCGATTACCTGTGACTGCAACGCCTGTGGCGGCGCTTTGATGGCTGGCCGGACGCGGGGAGCGTTCGGCAATGCGTCATTTTCCCTTGCCATGTGTATGAAATACAGCTAATTTTCCTTCACTATATTAAGTATTTCTAATCCAATGAAAATCGACCACGGGAACCTGCGCGCGTTGGCGGCGGTGGTGCGCGAAGGCAGCTTCGAACGGGCGGCGTTGTCCCTGAGCGTGACGCCGTCGGCGGTGTCGCAGCGCATCAAGGCGCTGGAAGACCGGATGGGCCGGCTGCTGGTCCAGCGCACCGTGCCCGCCGCAGCCACCGCGGACGGCCAGGTGCTGGTCCAGCTGGCCGAACAGACCGCGCTGCTGGAGCACGACGCGCTGAACCGGCTGGGCGTGGCCGACGACGACGTGCCGCACGCCAGCATTCCCATCGCGGTCAATCACGACAGCCTGGAAACCTGGTTCGTCGATGCGGCCCTGCAGTTCTCGACACGCACCCGCGCCACGCTGGACATGCTGTCCGAAGACCAGGACCACACCGCCGCGCTGCTGCGCAACGGGTCGGTGCTGGGCGCCGTGACCACGCTGGCCGATCCGGTGCAGGGTTGCCGCATCCACGCGCTGGGCAGCATGCGCTACGTGGCCACGTGCACGCCCGACTTCCACAAGCGCTACTTTTCCTCGGGCGTCAATGCGCAGACCCTGGCGCAGGCGCCGGTGCTGGTGTTCAACCGCAAGGACGCCCTGCAGGCGCGCTTTGCCCACAAGATCGCGGACCCCGCGCCGTGGGAGCCGCCGGTGTGGTGGGTCCCCTCGACGCGGGCCTTCGTGCAGGCCACGCTGGGCGGATTGGGCTGGACGATGAACCCGCTGCCGCTCGTGCAGGAGCACCTTGACGCCGGTCAACTGGTCCTGCTGCGCGGCCGCGCCTGGGAGGACGTGCCGCTCTACTGGCAGCATTGGCGGGTAAACTCCGAGGCGATGGAAGCCTTGACCGACTCGGTTCTGTCAGCCGCGCGCAGCCTGGTCAGGCGTCGTTAACGTCTCAGGAGGACACCAATGCACTTCCGCAAGTTTGTCGCCATTGCCGCTATTGGCCTGTGCACCGCCGGCACGGCGTGGGCCAAGGACTACAAGGTTGGACAGATCGAGGTCGATGACCTCTGGGTTCGCGCCTCCGCGCCGGGCCAGGCCAACGGCGCGGGGTACATGGATATCGACAACGACGCCAAGGCGCCGGACCGCCTGGTGTCGGTGACCTCGGACGCCGCGGAACGCGTGGAACTGCACACCGTGCAGACCGAAAACGGCGTGTCCCGGATGCGCCAGGTCGACGGCGGCATCCCGCTGCCCGCTGACGGCGGGGTCAAGCTCAGCCCGGGCGGTTATCACGTCATGTTCATCAAGCTGAAGGCCCCGTTCAAGGATGGCGCCACCGTGCCGGCCACGCTCAAGTTCGAAAAGGCGGGCGAAGTCGCCGTGGAGTTCAAGGTCAAGCCGGCTTCGCACAATCCCGGCATGAGCCACGACCATGGCGCCATGAAGCACTGATCTGCGCGGGCGGGCAAGGCCGCGCAGTGGGGTGCGGATGCCGGCGCGGATGCGGGCGTTGAAGCGGGCGCAAGGCCCCCTTGCTCCCGCCGTCTCAGGCAAAAAGAAGGCCGACTCAGCGAGTCGGCCTTTCCTTATGTACCGCCCGGGAAGCCGGGATGGGCCGTCGGGCGGTGCGGGCTCCGCGGGCGCGGATGAATGGGCCTGGATCAACAGGCCCGGATCAACGGGCGCGGATCAACGGGCCCGGCTCAATACAGGCCTTGCTGGCGCATCGCGTCCGCGACCTTGACGAAGCCGGCGATGTTGGCGCCGTCCAGATAGTTGACGTACTCGCGCTCGGTGTGGCCGTGGCGCACGCAGTTTTCGTGGATGTCGCGCATGATGGCGTGCAGGCGGGCGTCGACTTCGTCGCGGGTCCACGACAGGCGGGCCGAGTTCTGGGCCATTTCCAGGCCCGATACGGCCACGCCGCCGGCGTTGCTGGCCTTGCCCGGCGCATACAGCACGCGCGCGGCGATGAAGGCCTTGGCGGCGTCCAGCGTGGCGGGCATGTTGGCGCCTTCGGCGACGCACAGCACGCCGTTCTTGATGAGCGTCTGCGCATCGGCCAGTTCCAGCTCATTCTGCGTGGCGCAGGGCAGGGCGACATCGACGGGCACGTGCCACGGACGCTTGCCGGCTTCGTACTGCAGTCCGAACTGGCGGGCGTAGGTGTCCAGGCGGCCGCGCAGGTCATTCTTGATGTGCATCAGCGCCACGAGCTTTTCGTGATTGAAGCCCGCCTCGTCCACGACCGTGCCGCTCGAATCCGACACCGTGACCACGCGTGCGCCCAGCGACATCGCCTTCTCGATGGCGTATTGCGCCACATTGCCGGAGCCCGACACCGATACGCGCAGCCCGTCGAAGGACTTGCCCACACGCTTGAGCATTTCCTCGGCAAAGTAGACGGTGCCGTAGCCCGTGGCTTCGGGGCGGATCAGGCTGCCGCCGAAGGTCAGGCCCTTGCCGGTGAAGACGCTGGCGGTCGAATTGGACAGCTTCTTCATCATGCCGGCCATGAAACCGACCTCACGCGCGCCCACGCCGATATCGCCGGCGGGAACGTCGGTGTCCGGACCCAGGTGGCGGTACAGCTCGATCATCAGCGCCTGGCAGAAACGCATGACTTCGGCGTCGGACTTGCCCTTGGGATCGAAATCCGAGCCGCCCTTGCCGCCGCCCATGGGCAGCGTGGTCAGCGAGTTCTTCAAGGTCTGTTCAAAGGCCAGGAACTTCAGGATCGACAGGTTCACCGAGGGATGAAAACGCATGCCGCCCTTGAAGGGGCCGATCGCGGAGCTGTGCTGGATGCGGAAGGCGCGGTTGACCTGGGCGCGGCCCTGGTCGTCGGTCCAGCAAACGCGGAACTGGATGACGCGTTCCGGCTCGACCAGGCGCTCCAGCAAGGCGTGTTCGGCATAGTGGGGATGCTTTTCGACGAAAGGCCACAGACTGAGCATCACCTCCTGGACGGCTTGCATGTACTCGGGTTGCTGCGGGTCGCGCGCGGCGACGCCACGCAGGAAGTCGTCCAGACTCTGCACTTTCACCATGATCTCCTCGGGGGCGCTTCGAATAGGTGCGGAAATTGCGCCAGATTGGGGCGCTATCAGTTTGTTTTGGTGCAAGACTGCACCTGATTGGTGCGGCGATTGTAGGGGCAAAATGTTGCCCTGCGCAAAGCGGAAAATCGCGCCATCGCATTGATATCAAACGGATTTTTGCAAGCCAATAAATGGGGACGCAATAATGCGGGAGTATCCCCGGATATCGGCGGATAGCGGCCGCCGATGCTTGTCAGGCTTGAATTTTCAGGGGAAATTAATATGTCCCCATTTAAATGCCCGATACGCTCATAGGAGAGCGTCCGATGTTTTGCCGAGGCGGCATGCCGCCGGCGAGCCCGCACGGGCGGCATTGCGGCGAACGGGAACGCATTGCGTCCCCATTAATTTATTGAGAAAAATCAGGCTCGCAAGGTCGTGTCGTAATCGATCGTCAGGGGCGCATGATCCGAGAAGCGTTCGTCCTTGTAGATGGCGACGCTGCGTGCCTTGGCGGCGATGCCCGGCGTGGCGATCTGGTAATCGATACGCCACCCGACGTTCTTTGCCCAGGCCTGGCCCCGGTTGCTCCACCAGGTGTACTGGTCGGGCCGGTCGTCGATGGTGCGAAACACGTCCACGAAACCGCGCTTGTCGAAGACGTCAGTCAGCCAGGCGCGTTCTTCGGGCAGAAAGCCCGAATTCTTCATGTTGCCCTTCCAGTTCTTCAGGTCGATTTCCTTGTGGGCGATGTTCCAGTCGCCGCAAATGACGAATTCGCGGCCGGTCGTCTTGTGTTCGTGCATCAGGGCGTCGATCCACGGGCCGAACCGGTCCAGGAAGCGGTACTTCGCCTGCTGGCGTTCGTCGCCGCTGGAGCCCGAGGGCAGGTACGCGCTGATGATCGACAGGTCCTTCCAGTCGGCGCGGATGATGCGGCCTTCAGGGTCGAATTCCTCGCAGCCCAGGCCGTGGTTCACGCGCTCGGCGGCATCGCGCAGGTAGATGCCCACCCCGCTGTAGCCCTTTTTCACGGCATGGTGAAAGTGGCCGGTATAACCAGGCGGATGGCGCAGGTCGTCAGTCAGGTCCTCGTGGGAAACCTTGATCTCCTGCAGGCACAGCACGTCGGCGGCGTGCTTTTCCATCCACGGTTGCAGGCCCTTTTTGAAGGCGGACCGGATGCCATTGAGGTTGATCGACGTGATGCGCAGCAAAGCGAAACTCCTGTAATGCGGCCGCCGGTGGCGGACAATGCCAGGAATTTAACCGACTCGGCGGCGATGGTCCGGATGAGCCCCGACAGCGGATAAAATGCGGGGTCTTCCCTTTACCGGATCTACTTGCATGCCCGCCGCCCCGTCCTCCGTCACCGCCCTGGATTTCGTCCGCTTCGCCTTGAACGAGGGTGTGCTGCGCTTTGGCAGCTTCAAGGTCAAGTCCGGCCGGATGAGTCCCTATTTTTTCAACGCCGGCCTTTTCAATAGCGGCCGCTCGGTTGGCAAGCTGGCGCAGTTCTATGCGCAGGCGCTGCTGGACGCCGGTGTGGCGTTCGACATGCTTTTCGGGCCCGCCTACAAGGGCATCCCCCTGTCGACCGCGACGGCCGTGGCGCTGGCCAGCCATCCGGACCTGCAGGGCCGAAACGACGTGCCCTTTGCCTATAACCGCAAGGAAGCCAAGGACCACGGCGAAGGTGGCACGCTGGTCGGCGCCCCGCTCAAGGGCAAGGTCGTCATCATCGATGACGTGATCACGGCAGGGACCTCGGTGCGCGAGTCGGTTGAAATCATCCGCGCGGCTGGCGCGGAGCCGGCCGCGGTGCTGATCGCCATGGACCGCATGGAACGCGCGGGCCCGGACGACGCGCTGTCGCCGCATTCGGCCGTGCAGGACGTGGCCAAGACCTACGGCATTCCGGTGGTGGCGATTGCGTCGCTGGCGGACATCATGGCGCTGCTGCAGGACGACGCGGCGTTTGCCGAGCACCGCGATGCCGTGCAGGCTTATCGGGCGAAGTACGGGGTGAAGTAAGGCGGGGCCGGCGACTTGCCTGCCGGCTTTCGTAGTGAGTGACCGGGGATTCGAGCCGGTTGGCCGGCTTGTCCATTCCGATCACGACCACATCGCAGGCATGCGCCGCCTGCGCCAGCCGCTTGTCGAAAGTGGCCAACGCGGCGCCTTGCCACAGGGCGAGTTCCAGGTAGGACGCGTCGTACACCGTGAGCGCGTGTTGCCGCGCAAGCGATATGCTGCGGGACAGCCAGGCGGTGGCGTGGCGCGACTCATGGATCACCGGCGCCTTGTTCAATCGAGCGAAGAACGCAGCCAGCATGTCTGGCGTGGATTGTTGCTGCCGCTCGATGCGCAGTGCACCCTGCGCGACTTCCAGCGCCCAAATCAATGGGACGAGCGCGGGTTCGTCTGTCAGGTCTTCCAGGATGGCGAGCGCTTGAGCGCTGCATGTCTGGCTGGGCAGTTGCAGCCAACTCAGGGCGACCGACGCATCGAGCACGAGCTTCATTCGTGTATCCCCTTGACGGCATACCACCAGGTGGCTTCGTCCACGTAAGGGATCCCTTTGGTCTGCTTGAGGCCTTCGAGCGCGCGGTGCGCCTCTTCGGTCAGCAACGGATTGACTTGCCGAAGCTGGGCATAGGCCATGCCGTCCCGTGTGATGACGACACGGGTGCCGGTGTGGGCGGCTTCGATGAGTTCATCCAGTCGCTGCGCGACTTGTTCGTGCGGAATGGACAGGTATGGAGGTGTCATGGCCAAATCCCTGGGGCAATATCGACCAGACCATTCTTGGCCAAACAAAAGGCCGCGACAAGATGCCGCGGCCTTCGGATTGGTCTGATATTGCGCCGGCCCCGTGATGACGGGCTGGCCCGTCGATCAGCTATCCAGCTTCTGCTTGAGCAAATCGTTGACCTGCTGCGGGTTCGCCTTGCCGCGGGCGGCCTTCATGATCTGGCCGACCAGCGAGTTGAACGCCTTCTGCTTGCCCGCGCGGTACTCATCGACAATGGCCGGGTTGGCGGCCAGCACCTCGTCGATCATGGCGCCGATGGCGCCCGTGTCGCTGATCTGCTTCAGGCCGCGGGCCTCGATGATGGCGTCCGCGTCGCCGCCGTTTTCGCCGGCCCACATGGCGCCAAAGACTTCGCGCGCGATCTTGTTGGAGATCGTGCCGTCGATGATGCGGCCGATCAGGGCCGCCAGCGCCGGCGCCGCGACGGGCGATTCGGCGATGGTCTTTTCTTCCTTGTTGAGCGCGGCGGCGACTTCGCCCATGACCCAGTTGGACGCGAGCTTGGCCTGGCCGGCCGGCAGCGCGTTCGCGACGGCCTGGAAGTAGGCGGCCAGGTCGCGGCTGACGGTCAGTTGGGCGGCGTCGTAGGCGGGCAGGCCGTACTCGGACTCGAAGCGGGCGCGCTGGGCGGCCGGCAGCTCGGGCATGGCGGCGCGGACCTCGTCGACCCATTCGCTGGAGATCACCAGCGTGGGCAGGTCGGGATCGGGGAAGTAGCGGTAGTCGTGCGCGTCTTCCTTGCTGCGCATGCTGCGGGTTTCGTCGCGGTCGGCGTCGTACAGGCGGGTTTCCTGGACGACCGTGCCGCCGTCCTCGATCAGCTCGATCTGGCGGCGCGCTTCATAGATGATGGCGCGTTCCAGGAAGCGGAACGAGTTGACGTTCTTGATCTCGGTGCGGGTGCCGAATTCCTTCTGGCCCACGGGGCGCACCGACACGTTGGCGTCGCAGCGGAACGAGCCTTCCTGCATGTTGCCGTCGCAGATGCCCAGCCAGACGACCAGGCTGTGCAGCGCGCGGGCGTAGGCCACGGCCTCGGCCGCGGAGCGCATTTCGGGCTCGGTCACGATCTCCAGCAGCGGGGTGCCGGCGCGGTTCAGGTCGATGCCGCTGGCCGGGCCGCCATTGGACAGGCTGAAGTCGTCGTGCAGGGACTTGCCCGCGTCTTCTTCCAGGTGGGCGCGCGTCAGGTTGACGGTCTTTTCCTCTTCGCCGACAAAGAACGACAGCGAACCGCCCACCACCACCGGCAGCTCGTACTGGCTGATCTGGTAGCCCTTGGGCAGGTCGGGGTAGAAGTAGTTCTTGCGCGCAAAGACCGAGCGCGGCGCGATCTTGGCGCCCACGGCCAGGCCGAAGCGGATGGCGCGTTCGGCCGCGCCGCGGTTCATGACCGGCAGGCTGCCCGGCAGGGCCAGGTCGACTTCATTGGCCTGCGTGTTGGGCGCGGCGCCGAATCGCGTGCTGCTGCCCGAAAAAATCTTGGAGTCCGTGGAAAGCTGCGTGTGCGTTTCCAGGCCGATGACGATTTCCCAGTTCATGTTCTCAGCCTTGCTGGACAGGGGCACGCTGATGCCAGTCCGTCACGTGTTGGTAGCGGTCGGCGATGGCCAGCAGGCGGCCTTCGTCGAAGTAGTTGCCGATGATCTGCAGGCCGATGGGGCGCAAACCGCGCTCTCCGCCGAAGCCGCAAGGAATCGACATGGCGGGCAGGCCCGCCAGGCTGACGCCCAGCGTGTAGACGTCGGCCAGCCAGTCGGCGGTCGGGTCGTCGCGGTTGTCGCCGATGTTCTTGGCGACCGTGGGCGTGACCGGGCCCATGATGACGTCGCACTGGCCGGCAAAGGCGCGCTGGAAGTCCTGCGCGATCAGGCGGCGCAGGCGCTGGGCCTGCAGGTAGTAGGCGTCGTAGTAGCCATGGGACAGCACGTAGGTGCCGATCAGGATGCGGCGCTTGACCTCGTCGCCGAAGCCTTCGGCGCGCGAGCGGCTGATCATTTCGTTCAGGTCGCCGTACTGCTTGGCGCGATGGCCGTAGCGCACGCCGTCGTAGCGGGCCAGGTTGCTGGACGCTTCGGCGGGGGCGATCACGTAATAGGCGGGGATAGCCAGTTCGGTGCGCGGCAGCGAGACCGGCACGCGCACGGCGCCCAGCGCCTCGAACTGCGCCAGCGCGGCCTGCACGGCGGCCGCCACGTCGGGGGCGAGGCCCGCGCCGAAATATTCTTCCGGCACGCCGATGCGCAGGCCCTTCAGGGGCTGGCTGCCGGCCGCGTCGAAACGGCCTTGGGCCGCGTCGAAGTCGCGGCGCACGCGGCCGGGCGCATTGACCGCGCCGTCGCATTTTTCCAGGCTGGTGGCGTCGCGCGGGTCAAACCCGCTGATGACGTCCAGCAGCTCGAGCAGGTCGCGGCTGCTGGGGGCCAGCGGGCCGGCCTGGTCCAGGCTGGAGCCGAAGGCCACCATGCCGTAGCGCGAGACGGTGCCGTACGTGGGCTTGATGCCGCTCACGCCGCACAGGGCGGCGGGTTGGCGCACCGAGCCGCCGGTGTCCGTGCCGGTGGCCGCCGCCACCAGGCGCGCAGCCACGGCGGCGGCGGAACCGCCCGAGGAGCCGCCGGGCACGGCCGCGGGGTCCCAGGGGTTCTTGACTGCGCCGTAGGCGGAGTTCTCGTTGCCGGACCCCATGGCGAATTCATCGCAGTTCAGCTTGCCCAGCGACACGGCGCCAGCCGCGCCCAGGCGTTCCACGACGGTGGCGTCGAACGGGCTGACGTAGCCTTCGAGCATCTTGCTGCCCGCGGTGGTGCGCCAGCCGCGCGTGACGAACGCGTCCTTGTGGGCGATCGGGATACCGGCCAGCGGACCCGCGGTGCCGGCCGCCAGGGCGGCATCGGCCGCGCGCGCCTGGGCGAGCGTCAATTCGGCGTCAATATGTAAAAAGGTATTCAGGCCGCTGGCCGCTTCGGCGGCCGACAGGGCGCTTTGCGCCAGGTCGACGGCGCTGACTTCGCGCTGGGCGAGGGCCGCGCGCAGGCCGGCGATCCCCTCGAATTGGGTGTGCAGGGCAGGTTTCGTCATGACTTATTCCAGGACCTTGGGAACCAGGAACAGGCCGTCCTGGGCGTCGGGCGCGTTGGCCAGCAGTTCCTGGCGGCGGGCTTCCGAACCGGCTTCGGTCACGGCGTCTTCACGCAGGCGCAATACGATGTCCTCGTGGGCGGACAAGGGATGCGCCAGGGGTTCGACGCCTTGGGTATCGACGGACTGGAGCCGTTCGATCAGGTGGAGGATGCCGTTGAGTTCGGCCTGCGCGACGGTGCGCTGGTCGGGGGTCAGTTCGATTCTGGCCAGCCGGGCAATGCGGGCCACTTCTGTGTCATTGAGCGCCATGGGGGATTGCAAAATCGATAAGCGAAGGCCGAGGGGCGGGACTGGGCAGTATGCATACGCCGAACCCGTTACAAAGCTTGAATAGCCTGCATTTATGCGCTATTTCCGGGGAAATTATAAGTTATGATTCACGGTTTAATCGCCGTGATGACAGGCGGACCCGTTGTTTTGCGGGCCAGACGCCCCGCGGCATGACCCCAATTCCCCCCAGAATTTAGCTGAGCTCCCATGTTCGGATTCCTGCGCAGTTATTTTTCCAGCGATATGGCGATTGACCTCGGTACCGCCAATACGCTGATTTACGTCCGCGGCAAGGGCATCGTGCTCGATGAACCGTCCGTGGTCGCAATCCGTCATGAAGGCGGCCCCCACGGCAAGAAGATCATCCAGGCCGTCGGGCACGAAGCCAAGCAGATGCTCGGCCGAGTTCCCGGCAACATCGAGGCCATCCGGCCCATGAAGGACGGCGTGATCGCCGACTTCACGGTGACCGAGCAGATGCTCAAGCAGTTCATTCGCATGGTGCACCCCCGCAACATGCTGGCCCCCAGCCCGCGGATCATCGTCTGCGTGCCTTGCGGCTCCACCCAGGTCGAACGCCGCGCCATCCGTGAATCGGCGCTGGGCGCCGGCGCTTCGCACGTCTTCCTGATCGAAGAACCCATGGCCGCCGCCATCGGCGCCGGCCTGGCCGTGTCCGACGCCAGCGGTTCGATGGTCGTCGACATCGGCGGCGGCACCACCGAAGTGGCCGTCATCTCGCTGGGCGGCATGGTCTACAAGGGTTCCGTGCGCGTCGGCGGCGACAAGTTCGACGAAGCCATCGTCAACTACATCCGCCGCAACTACGGCATGCTGATCGGCGAACCCACGGCCGAACTGATCAAGAAGGAAATCGGCTCGGCGTTCCCGGGTTCCGAAGTCCGCGAAATCGAAGTCAAGGGCCGCAACCTGGCCGAAGGCGTGCCGCGCAGCTTCACGGTGTCGTCCAACGAGATCCTGGAATCGCTGACCGATCCGCTCAACCAGATCGTGTCCGCCGTCAAGATCGCCCTGGAACAGACGCCGCCCGAGCTGGGCGCCGACATCACCGACAAGGGTATCGCCCTGACCGGCGGCGGCGCATTGCTGCGCGACCTGGACCGACTGCTCCAGGAAGAAACCGGCCTGCCGGTCGTGGTGGCCGACGATCCCCTGACCTGCGTCGTGCGCGGTTGCGGCGAGGCGCTCGAACACCTTGAGAAACTGGGCGCCATCTTCATCAACGACTAATATTGCCCGCCAGCCCGGAGCCCCGCTTTTTTCTGGCTCCGGCCGCTGCGGGGGCCTCGGACGCGGGCGCCCGGGCTGAGATTCATGCAACGACAAGGGACTCCCCCCCTATTCAGGCGCGGCCCACCAGCCGAGGTGCGGCTCGTTGTTCTGGTCGTCCTGGCCCTGGCTCTGATCGTCATGGATTCGCAATGGCGCATGCTGGAACCGGCGCGCCGGGCGATTTCCGTGGCGCTTTATCCTTTCCAGCGCGCCGTCATGGCGCCGCGCGACCTGGTCCAGCAAGTCAATGAGTGGGTCAACGCGGCCAATCTCATCCGCAGCGAAAACGAGGCCCTGCAGCGCCAGCGCATCGAACTGGCGCAGGTGGCCTCCCATGCGGCCCAACTGGCCGCCGAAAACTCCCAACTGCGTCGCCTGCTGGGCGTGACGGACACCGTGGCGCAGTCCGCCGTGGTGGTCGAAGTCATGTACGAGCCCACCAACGCCTTCACCCAGCGCCTGGTCTTCAACAAGGGCAGCAAGGACGGGCTCGCACCGGGCATGCCCGTGATCGACGAAGGCGGGGTGGTCGGCCAGATCGTGCGCGTGACGCCCATGACCGCCGAGGCGGCGCTCGTCACCGACGAGCAGGTCTCCATTCCCGTGCAACTGCTGCGCAACGGACTGCGCCTCATCGCGTTCGGCGGCAATTCGCCCGGCAAGATGGAAGTGCGCTACCTGGCGGCCAATGCCGACATCAAGGAAGGGGATACTATTGTCACCAGCGGCGTCGGCGGCCTGTTCCCCGCCGGCCTGCCCGTGGCCAAGGTGACCTCGGTGGAACGCGATACCGCATCGGGCTTCGCGCGCGCCGTGTGTGAACCGCTGGCCCACCCCGAACGCTATCGCCACTTCCTGGTTCTACAGGTGGATGTGGATCGCGCCGAATCCAACCGTCAGGAGGTCGATTCCGGTGGATCGGAGTAACCAACAAGCTGCTGGCCAGTCCGCGCGCCGGCTGGGCACGCCCAGCAACGTGCATCCCGACAGGCTGTCCGGCCCGGCGCACGCCGTGTTCGTGTGGGGCACCGTGCTCCTCGCATGGCTGGTGTCGTTGCTGCCGTGGCGCCTGTGGCAGGGCGCGCCCGACGTGCTGCTGCTCATCATCGCCTTCTGGTGCGTCCACGAGCCGCGCCGCGTCGGCCTGTTCACGGCCTTCTTCTTCGGCCTGCTGATGGACGTGCACGATGCCGGCCTGCTGGGCGAGCATGCCTTGTCCTACACGCTCGTGGCCTACGGCGCCGTCGTCCTGCATCGCCGCCTGCAGCGGTTCGATCTCTGGAGCCAGGCGATGCACATGCTGCCTGTGTTCTTCATCGCCCGTTTCCTGACCCAGATCATCCACGCGTGGCTGGCCGGAAAATGGCCGGGCTGGGAGTGGGGCATCAGCGTGTTGCTGACGACCGCCCTGTGGCCGTTGGCGGGCTGGGTGCTGCACCTGCCGCAACGCGGTGTCGACGACGCCGAATCTTCCTCCGCCTGACCGCGGCGTTGCGTCATGTTTGAATTCAAGAAAACCGGCCAGCAGCAGAAGCAGCGCTTCCGCCTGCGCGCCTGGGTGGGTGGCGCCTTTGCGCTGGTCTGCTTTGGAGTGCTGGTGGGCCGGTTCTGGTACCTGCAGGTCGACCGCTACGAAGGCCTGTCCGAACGCGCTGACCGCAACCGCATCGCGGTCGTGCCGATCCCGCCCCGCCGCGGCGAGATCCTGGACCGCAACGGCGAGGTCCTGGCCCGCAACTATCGCACCTACACCCTCGAAGTCGTGCCCGCGCAGGCGGGCAACATGAACGAACTCTTCGAGCGCCTGACCCAGGTCGTCTACATCAGCCCGTCCGACCAGCGCCGCTTCAAGCGCCGCGCGGCCGAGTCCAGCCGCTACGCCAGCCTGCAATTGCGCAACAACCTGAACGACACCGAGGCGGCCTGGTTCGCCGCGCACGCGTTCCAGTTCCCTGGCGTGGAATTGCGCGCCCGCTGGGTGCGCGAGTACCCGCAAGGCGTGTCCGCCGCGCACGTGGTGGGCTACATCGGCCGCATCGCCGACAACGACATCGAAGAGCTGGACCGCGCCGGACAGCTCGGCAACTATCGCGGCACCGAGGTCATCGGCAAGAAGGGCATCGAAAAGACCTGGGAAGAACAACTGCACGGACGCACGGGCCTGGAAGAAGTCGAAGTCACCGCCGGCGGCCGCCCCATGCGCACGTTGCGCCGCATCGATCCGGTGCCGGGCTCGGACATCATGCTGTCCATCGACATGGGCCTGCAGAAGGTGGCCGAAGAGGCGTTCGCGGGACAGCGCGGCGCGCTGGTCGCCATCGATCCGGACACGGGCGAGGTCCTGGCCTTCGTGTCGCAGCCGTCCTTCGACCCCAACCTGTTCGTGGACGGCATCGACGTGGACAACTGGCGCATGCTGAACGAATCGCCGGACCATCCGCTGATCAACCGTCCCCTGTACGGCACATATCCCATCGGATCCACATACAAGCCGTTCGTGGGCCTGGCCGCGCTGGAGCTGGGCAAGCGCCGCGCGACCGACCGCATCTCGGACCCCGGCTATTACGAATTCGGCGGACAGAAATTCCGCAACGCGGGGGGCGCCGCCTACGGCATGACGGACATGCACAAGGCCATTGT
Source organism: Achromobacter sp. T5-5 (assembly GCF_055397965.1). Lineage (NCBI taxonomy): Bacteria > Pseudomonadati > Pseudomonadota > Betaproteobacteria > Burkholderiales > Alcaligenaceae > Achromobacter > Achromobacter sp. T5-5. The sequence continues at coordinate 5,934,818 of NZ_AP027919.1, read as the reverse complement.
CGTGTCCTCCGACACTTATTTCTACTCGCTCGGCCCCGAGATCGGCGTGAACGCGCTGCACGACTTCACCAAGCAGTTCGGATTCGGCCAGATCACCGGCATCGACCTGGAAGGCGAGAAACGCGGCGTGCTGCCGTCCACCGACTGGAAGCGCGCGGCCTACAAGGACAAGGAGCGCCAGCGCTGGTACGCGGGCGAAACGATCTCCGTGGCGGTCGGGCAGGGCTACAACGCCTTCACGCTGCTGCAGCTGGCGCAGGGCACGTCCACGCTGGCCAACGACGGCCTGTACCGCCGTCCGCACCTGGTGCACGCGGTGCGCGACTCGCGCACGGGCGTGGCCAAGCCCACCGAGGCGCCGCCCGACTACCGCATTCCGCTCAAGCAGGCCAACGTGGACGTGATCAAGAACGCCATGGCCGACGTGGTGAAGGCCGGCACGGCGCGCCGCGCGTTCGCCAACACCCCCTACCAGGCCGCCGGCAAGACCGGCACCGCGCAGGTGTTCAGCCTGCGCGGCGGCCACTACCGCGCCAGCGCCATCGATGAGCGCCTGCGCGACCACGCGCTCTTCATGGGCTTCGCCCCGTTGGAACACCCGCGCATCGCCGTGGCGCTGATCGTCGAGAACGCGGGCTGGGGCGCCAGCGTGGCAGCCCCCGTCGCGCGCAAGGTGTTCGACTACTGGCTGGCCAAGGACCGCCAGGACAAGATCGTGCGGCCCGAGGCCGCGGACGCCATGGCGACCGTCGACACCATCACCTCCGATCTGGTGCGCCAACAATGAAGCGTCTTGGCCTCATCCTGCTGCGCGTCTTCACGGCCTTCGACTGGCCGCTGCTCGCCATCCTGCTGATGTTCGCGGCGCTGGGCCTGACGGTGATGCATTCGGCCGTCGGCGGCACCGACTGGCGCTTCGCGGAACAGTCGCGCAACTTCATCATCGCCTTCTTCGCGATGTGGACGATGGCGCTGATACCGCCCAAGCTCCTGATGAAGCTGGCCTTGCCCTTCTATGTGGTGGGCGTCGTGCTGCTGCTGGGCGTCGAATTCTTCGGCGAGACCAGCAAGGGCGCGACCCGCTGGCTGAACCTGGGCGTCACGCGCATCCAGCCTTCGGAAATGATGAAAATCGCGGTGCCCATGATGCTGGCCTGGTACTTCCAGCGCCACGAAGGCGCCGTGCGCGTACGCGACTTCCTGGCCGCCGCCGCGATGCTGGCCGCGCCCTTCGGCCTGATCGTGCTGCAGCCCGACCTGGGCACGGCGCTGCTCGTCTTCGGCGCCGGCTTCTTCGTGATCTATTTCGCCGGGCTGTCGTTCAAGCTGCTGGTGCCGGTCTTGCTGGCCGGCGTCATCGGCATCGGCACGCTGGTCTATTACGAAGATCAGCTCTGCGAACCCGATGTGGACTGGGTCGTGCTGCACGACTACCAGAAGCACCGCGTCTGCACGCTGCTCAACCCCAGCTCGGACCCGCTGGGCAAGGGCTTCCACACGATCCAGTCGATGATCGCGGTGGGTTCGGGCGGCATGTATGGCAAGGGCTATATGAAAGGGACGCAGACGCACCTGGATTTCATTCCCGAACGCACGACCGACTTCATCTTTGCCGTGTACGCCGAGGAATTCGGCCTTTATGGCGGCATCGCGATCCTGGTGCTGTACGGCCTGATGATGGCCCGCGGCCTGACGATCGCTTCCCGGGCCTCATCCCAGTTCGGCCGCCTGCTGGCCGGGGCGCTGACGATGATGATGTTCATCTATGTGTTCGTGAACATCGGGATGGTGACGGGGATCCTGCCGGTGGTGGGCGTGCCGTTACCGTTCATGAGCTACGGGGGGACGGCGCTGTTCACGATGGGAATCGCGTTCGGGATCATGATGAGTATCAGCCGGCATCGGTCAGTGAAGACGTGATGGCGGCGTTGATGCTGTCTTCGTAGGTCACATCAGATCTTCGTAGGTCGCCCGACGCGGCGGAACCCCAACAAAAGCCCAGGCACAGCGCCACCACACGCGAAGCGTCATCACGCCGACGCAAGACCCCGCGTAAGCCCCCAAAGGCCGCCCGCGCGGCCGGCCGGGGGCGGGCCCCGCAAGACGCTCCAACACCCAACCAGCGCAGGCAAGAACCTAAAGAACCCAATTCGCCCCAGCGCCCGTAAAGCTGAAACCACCCGAGCCCGGTGTGGCGTGGGCCTGGGGTGGGCGGGGCGTTCAGGTGCGCCCGACGGAATCCGAAGGAGTCGCCGAAGGCGAGGACGAGGATGAGGATGGGGCAGTCCGGAGCGAAGGCTCCGGACCGCAACCGGAGCCCCGCCCGCCCCAGGCCCACGCCGCGCCGGGCGTCTCAAGAACCCACCTCAACGCCAGCAGCAACAACCCCATCCACGAAAACCCCAGCAAAACCTAAGCCGGCAACGCCTCCGGCACTCCCAATTCCGTAGCCAGCTTCGTCAGCCCATCCCAGATTCGGCTATCAAACTCCACCGAATCCGCATTGACCGCCCGGTTCCGCGCCTCGTATTCACCCGGATACTGCACGGATTCGACCCCCGGCTGCGGCTTGCAGGCATGCAGGTAGTCGATGAATGCGCCCACCTCCATCGACCGCCAGTCCGTGTTGAAGTCGACTTGCGGATCCAGCAGCAGCGCGAACATGTTGTTCGTCGCCACGCCGATGCGCGGATGTTCGGGCTGGATCGTGCCGCCGCCGGACAGCACGCCGGCCAGCAGTTCGGCCACCAGGCCCAGTGCATACCCCTTGTGCCCGCCGAACGGCAGCAGCGCGCCCGGCGGATCGGTGAACAGCGCGCCCGGGTCGGTGGTCGGGTTGCCGTCGGCGTCGATCAGCGACCCCGGCGGGGCCTGTTCGCCCTTTGCGGCCAGCACGCGGGCCTTGTTCACGGCGATCGAGCTGGTGGCCATGTCCACGATAAAGGGCGGACGGCCGCCCGGCAGCGGTCCGGCGAAGCACAGCGGATTGGTGGTCAGGCACGCCTGCGCGCCGCCGAAAGGCGCGACGGTCGGCGAGCGGTTGATCACATTGGTGAACGCCAGCAGGATCAGCCCCTTGGCCGCCACCATCTCGCCGAAATGGCCCATGCGGCCCAGGTGATGGCTGTGGCGCAGCGTCAGGATGCACTGCCCGTGTTCCTGCGTGCGCTCGATCGCCTTCTCGATGACGACCTTGCCCACGTACTGCCCGAGTCCATGGTGGCCGTCGTAGGCCAGCATCGCGCCGCGGTCGTTGACCAGCTCGGGGCGGCCATCGGGCTGCGCCAGCCCCTCGGACAGCACGCGGCGGTAATTCGTCAGGATGGACAGCCCGTGGCTGGTGTAGCCCACCCGGTCGGACTCGACCAGATGTTCGGCCACGTCCCGCGCGATATCCTCGGGCACGCCTTGGGCCATCAAGATCCGGCGGCCGTATTCGTTGGCTTGGGCGATGGTGATTCTCATGGCAACTCCTTACAGCCAGCCCAGCCAGCGCCAGTAGGTCATGCCCATCAGCAGCATCAGCAGATAGCCCACGATGGTGACGATGATCCCGACCTTTGCGAACTGCTTGGCATTGAAAGTCTCCGTGCCCAGGCACACCATGTTCTGCGGCGCGTTGATCGGCAGGATGAAGCCATAGCTGACCACGAAGCCCAGCAGCATCGTCATGCCGAGTCGGCTGAAATCGCCCGGCAGCGTCGCCAGCACCGAAATCAGGATGGGCAGCATGGCCGAGGTCAACGCGGTCGCGCTGGCAAAACCCAGGTGGATGACGATGAGGAAGGCCGCCAGGATGGCGAAGATCGCGAGCGGTCCCAGATGGTCCAGACCGGTGTGCTGCACCACCTGGTTGCCCAGCCATTGGCCGGCCTGCGTCGTCAGGAGGGCGGTGCCCAGGCTGATGCCCACGCCGAACACGATCACCGTGCCCCATGGAATGCGCGATTGCACGTCCTTCCACGTCATCACGCCAAAGCGCGGCAGCATCAGCAGCACCAGGCCGAAGTAAGTGGTCGACGTGGTGTCGAACTTGTGCAGCTTGCCTTCCGTCGACCAGAACAGCAGCAGCATGATCGACACCGCCATCAGGCGCTTCTGCGCGCCGGTCATGGGGCCAAGGTCAAGCAGCGACTTCTCGACGGCTTCCTTGCCGCCGGCGATGCTGTTGCTTTCGGGCGGCAGCAGCTTGAGCACGATGACGATCAGCACCGCCGACATGATCAGCGACCAGGGGGCGCCGGCGATCAGCCAGTCCGACCACGCCACGCGTTCGCCCAGCATCTTTTCCATGAAGCCGACCGTCAGCAGGTTCTGCGCGGCGGCGGTCTGGATGCCGACGTTCCAGATGCTCGTGGCCTGCGCCACGATGATCATGATGCCGGCTGCGATGTTCGAGCGCTTGTCCACGCCGAAGGCCGCGATCACGCCCATCATGATGGGCACCACGGCCGCGCTGCGCGCGGTGGCGCTGGGCACGACCAGGCTGAGCACGATGGTGACCGCGATACATCCGATGAGGATGCGCCGGGTGCTGGTGCCCACTTTGGACAGCGTCACCAGCGCGATGCGCCGGTCCAGCCCCGTGAAGGTCATGGCGGCGGCAATGAACAAGGCGCCGGTGACGAGCGCCAGCGCCGAGTTTGCAAAGCCGGTCAGCGCCATGCTGATGGCGGCCGAGGTGCCGTAGAGGACGTTAGGGTCTTTGATGGTGGGCGCCGTGCCCAGCAGGAACGCCATCAGCGTCGTGATCATGATGGCGCTGGCTTCGTAAGAAACCGCTTCGGTGATCCAGACCACCACGGCAAATGCCAGGATTGCCAGCATGCGATGCCCGGCCACGGGCAGGTCTGCGGGCAGGGGCATCATCAACACGCCGATCATCACAAGGATGCCGGCGATCAGGCCGATGGGAACTTTGGCTTTCTTTGGGGCTTGCGAGGCGGGGACAGCGGTTTCCGCGGCCATATCCTTCTCCGGTTGTGGTCAAACTGACGAAACACCGCCCGCGAGCACGGGAGTCAATCAAATCGGTGTGTCGACGCTACAGGATGATCGTGACGGCATTGAGGAAAACCCGTATTGATGTTGCGCAAACGGATTGGGATCAGCGCTTGTGGAAAACTTGTCATGGGCATTATGCTCGTCGCCCTTCGGGCGCCGCAAGCGCAAGACTGTTGCATTCGCGCAAACGAATCAGGGCGCGACGCGTCCATCAAGCCGCTGGAGCGGCGCCGATTGATGCGCGAAACGGCGCGAAACGGCAAGAATGCGGGCGATTCAGCCCAGGGCCAGACGCAGCTGTTCGTCCAGATGCAGCGTCGGGGCGACGCGCCAGCCGCTCTGGGCATAGCGCAGCCAGCGGCCCAGGACCAGGTGCGTCAGCAGGCTGGCGTGCGCGGCGACATTGGCTTCCTGGGGCAGGCCGCCGTCGGTGATGGCGATGCGCAGGGACTGCTTGAGCGACGCTTCGATCCGGTCGTTGATGTGATTGATGCGTTCCTGCAGCCGGTTGTCTTCCGTGACCAGCGCGTCGCCGGTCAGCACCCGCGTCATGCCCTTGTTGCGTTCCGAAAAGGTCAGCAGCATCGCGACGGTCTTGTGGGCCTGGGGCACGCCATAGGGTTCGGCGGTGGCGATCTGGTTCACCAGCGTGAAGATGCTGGTCTCGATGAATTCGATCAGCCCTTCGAACATCTGCGCCTTGCTCGCGAAATGCCGGTAGAGCGCCGCTTCCGAGACCTCCAGGCGCGCGGCCAGGGCGGCCGTCGTGATGCGGGAAGCGTGCGGCTGCTCCAGCATCTCGGCCAGGGTCTGCAGAATCTGGGTCTTGCGCTCGCCGGGTTTGCTCGCCATGGAAGGGACTGCTTCGCGCAGGATGACGGGTGGGAAGGGGGGGTGGAGCGCGCCGTCAGCCCCGCAGGGGGCGTCGGCGTAACAATAAATCACTGACGCAGTTTACCCGCAAGTCGACGTAGGCCGGGCGGTGCGATCGTCCGCGGCCGAAGGGGGTGCCGGGATGGTAGACGTGAACCGTGCGCAGCCCCGCGAGGCGGGCGCCGCGCAGGTTGGCCAGCGTGTCTTCCACCAGCACGGCGCGGTGGGCGGGGACGCCCTCGCGCGCCAGCACGTAGCGCAGCAGGGCAGCCGAAGGCTTGGGCCGGTATTCGCCGTGCAGGCGCATGTGCTCGATGGCCCACAGGCTGTCGAACTGGCGCAGGATGCCCAGGTGCGACAGCACCGAGCGCGCGTAATGCAGCGGCGCGTTGGTCAGCAGCACCTTGCGGCCGGGCAGGCGGCGCAGCTTGTAGGCCAGCGCCTTTTCCGACCGCACCAGCGGCTTGACGTCGAAGTCGTGGCTGCGATGCAGGAATTCGTGGGCGTCCACGCCGTGATGGCGCACCATGCCGATCATGGTGGCGCCGTAGCGCTTCCAGTACTGCGAACGCACCACGTTGGCGGCATCCACGTCCACGTTGAGCGCTTCGGCCACGGCCATTGTCATGCCGTGGTCGATCCTGGAAAAGATGGCGTGCGACGTGTCGTGAAGCGTGTTGTCCAGGTCGAACAGCCACAGGCGTTCGGAATCGCCCGTGGCGAGGCTGCGCGAGCGGCGCAGGCGCACCGCCGGCCGCAGCAATTGTCGATGGATTCGCATCGGAAGCGCCGCGGACGCGGCCTCCATCAGTGCGAGCTGATCATCGTGCCGACGCCCTGGTCGGTCAGGATTTCCAGCAGCAGGCAGTGCGGCACCCGGCCGTCGACGATGTGCACCGAGTTCACGCCGTTCTTGGCGGCATCCAGCGCGGACGAGATCTTGGGCAGCATGCCGCCGGAAATCGTACCGTCGGCGAAGAGCTCGTCGATGGTCTGCGCGGACAGGCTGCGCAGCAGCTTGCCGCTCTTGTCCAGCACGCCCGGGGTGTTGGTCAGCATCAGCAGCTTTTCGGCGCCCAGGACTTCGGCCATCTTGCCGGCGACCACGTCGGCATTGATGTTGTAGGCCGTGCCGTCGTCGCCATAGCCGATGGGCGAAATGACGGGGATGAACTGGTCGTCCTGCAGCGCCTTCACGACGGCCGGCTCGACCATGGTGATGTCGCCGACGAAGCCGATGTCGATGGGCTCGGACGGATTGTCCTTGTTGGCCATCAGCTTCTTCTGGGCCTGGATCAGTCCACCGTCCTTGCCGGTCAGGCCGACGGCCTTGCCGCCGACCTCGTTGATCATCATGACGATGTCCTGCTGGACCTGGCCGCCCAGCACCCATTCCACGACTTCCATGGTTTCGGCGTCGGTGACGCGCATGCCCTGGATGAAGGTGCCTTGCTTGCCGATGCGGCGCAGGGCGTCATCGATCTGCGGACCGCCGCCGTGCACCACCACCGGGTTCAGACCCACCAGCTTGAGCAGCACGACATCGTGCGCGAAGCTGCGCTGCAAGCGCTCTTCCGTCATGGCGTTGCCGCCGTACTTGACCACGATGGTCTTGCCGTGAAATCGTCGGATATACGGCAGAGCCTCGGACAGCACGGCGGCTTTGACGGCAGGAGACGAAACGGCGGCAGGGTCGGGGGTGTCGGTCATGGCAGCTAAGTCGGCAGATAAATAACAGATAAGTTAGCGGGCGTTGAAAAGCGGGCGTTAAAAAAATGCCTGCACAAAATCGCGGTTGGGACGCGCTGGCGCAAGCATACGACGGATTGTAGTCCCCACAGGTTTCTTATGCTGCAAACCCATGTCCATATGCCCGACAAATAACAGGCATTCAGGTAAATTGGGGGCGTTTTCACAACGGCGCGCCCCGCAAAAGGGGGCCCGCACGACCCCGCGGGGCATCGATCCCCGTTTTTTACCCATAAAAGAGGCAAGACATGCGTTTGAACTTCGTCCGTTCCGTCCTGGCGGCGTCGGTGGTGCTGGCCGCCGCCAACGCGGCCCACGCCGAGAAAGTGGTGGTGGGCGCCACGCAGGTGCCCCACGCCGAGATCCTGGAAGTGGTCAAGCCCGGGCTGGCCAAGCAAGGCGTGGAGCTCGACATCAAGGTGTTCAGCGACTACGTGCAGCCCAACCTGCAACTGGCGGACAAGCAGCTCGACGCCAACTTCTTCCAGCACAAGCCGTACCTGGAGACCTTCAACAAGGACCGCAAGGCCACGCTGGTGCCGGTGGCGCTGGTCCACGTCGAGCCCTTCGGCGGCTACTCCAAGAAGATCAAGAGCCTGTCCGAGCTCAAGGATGGCGCGACGGTGGCCATTCCCAACGACCCGTCCAACGGCGGCCGGGCGCTGGTCCTGATGCAGAAGCAGGGCCTGCTCAAGCTCAAGGACCCGTCCAACATCCTGGCGACCGCCGCGGACGTCGTTGAAAATCCCAAGAAGCTGAAGTTCCGCGAACTGGAAGCCGCCATGCTGCCGCGCGCGCTCGACGACGTGGACCTGGCGCTGATCAACACCAACTATGCGCTGGAAGCCGGCCTGGTGCCGACCAAGGACGCGCTCTTCATCGAAGGCGCCGATTCGCCCTATGCCAACGTCCTCGTGACCCGCAGCGACAACAAGGACGCGCCGGGGATCAAGAAGCTGGTCCAGGCGCTGCACTCGCCGGAAGTCAAGACGTTCATCCAGGAAAAGTACAAGGGCGCGGTCGTTCCGGCCTTCTGAGGCACGGGCCGCGGGCGGCTTGCCTGCCGCCCGCGGCCGGGCGCAAAAAAAACCGCCCTGTGAACTGCCGGGCGGTTGTTCGAGGCGGTTGGCCTGGCCGGTTCAGCCGGCGGCCAGCGCCTTTTCGACGGTGGCGTGGAATTCCGCCTTGTCGTATTCGCCGAGATAGCGCTTGATGATGTGCCCCTCTTTGTCGATGAGGAACGCCGTGGGCGTGAGGCGGATGTCGCCGAAGGCGCGGGCGATGTCGCCCTTGGTGTCCAGGGCGACGGGGAAGGGCAGCTTGCGCGTTTCGGCGAAGTTCAGCACGAAGTTGGGCGGGTCGTAGTTCATGGCGACCGCGATGGCTTCGTAGCCCTTGCCGGCGTACTCGTTGTAGGCCGAGATGGTGTCGGGCATCTGCTTGACGCAGGTGACGCAGCTGGTTGCCCAGAACTTGACCAGCACGACCTTGCCGCGCAGGTCCTGCATCGAGAAAGTCTTGCCTTCCAGGGTGGTGAAGGTGACGTCGGGGGCGGTCTGGGCCGGACGCAGTACGAACCAGGCGCCGATGCCGACGGCCACGAGGACTGCGAGGGCTACGATGGCTTTTTTCATTTGATGGGCATCGCCTCGACGCCGCTGCCGGTGCCGGTCGGGGCGTCGCCGCCCGCGCCGGCGCCGCTTTCGATGGGCGCCTTGGTTTCCGTGGTGGTGGGTTTGGTGCCGCTGCCCGACAGGCGGATGGCTTCTTCGCGGCTGATGGTTTCAAAGAGTTTGACCACCTTGGCCACGCCGCTGACATCCGCGGTGGCGTTGGCGGCGTATTCGCCCTCGGTCTGCGTGACCTTGCCCATCAGGTAGACGACGCTGCGGTCGGTCGTGACGGCGATGGTGCCCGAGGGCACATACTTGGTGTTGAGGAGGGCGGTCTTGACCTTGGAGGTCAGCCAGGTGTCGTTGGAGCGCACGCCAAACGAGGCGATCGGGCCGACGTAAAGCTGGTTGATGACCTGCTTCACGTTTTCCACGCTCTGGGCGATGGCCGTGGCCTGGTTCTTGGCTTCTTCGGTGGGCACGTCGCCGGTCAGGAGCAGATGGCCGCCGTAGGCCATGGCATTGACACGCGCCGTCTCGCCCAGTTTCTGGGAGATCTGGTTCTGCGCCTTGAACGCCATGTTCTGGTCTTCGAGCTGGACGCCGGACGTGCGGCGGTCGGTCACCACGACCGCCGTGGTGGCGGCGGCGCCGCCCACGATCAAAGGCGCGCAGGCCGACAGCGACAGCGCCGCGGTGGACAGCGCGGCGGCGAGCATCAGCGGGCGGACTGCGGGTCTGGCGTCAAGAATCATTCGGTGTCTCCAAGCAGAAGAGCGTCGATGCCGTCGCACAGCGCGTGCAGCAGCAGAATATGGACTTCCTGGATGCGCATGGTGCGATCGCTGGGAACACATAGATGGACGTCCATCGGGGTAATGAGTTCCCCCATGACGCCGCCACCCTTGCCCGTCAGGGCCAGGACATGCATTTCGCGCGCGCTGGCGGCTTCCATGGCGCGGACCACATTGGGCGAATTGCCGCTGGTGGAGATGGCCACGAGCACGTCGCCGGCCTGGCCGAAGGCGTTGACCTGCCGTTCGAAGACCTCGTCGAAGCCGTAGTCATTGCCGACCGCCGTGAGGATCGAGGTATCGGTGTTAAGCGCGATGCCCGCGAGCGGCAGGCGTTCGCGTTCGAAGCGGCCCACCAGTTCCGCGATGAAATGCTGCGCGTCGGCGGCCGAGCCGCCATTGCCGCAAGCCAGAATCTTGCCGTTGTTCGCCAGGGCGCCGAACAGCACGTCCACCGCCACGGCCAGCGGTTCGGCCAGGACGTTCATGCTTTGTTCGTGAGCGGCCATGGCGTCGCGAAAGTGCGACGTCATACGAGAGGTCATATCCATGGCCGCGATTATCTCACGGGGCAAGGCCGCCGTTCTGTCTTCGCGCGGCGATGGCAGGCCGGGCGGATCCGGGCGGCATCGCGGCGGATTCCGGCACGTCTGAACACGTCACGACCCGTCACGACACCTCACGGTACCCAGAACGCGCCGCGCAACCAGGTCGGCCGGCCGTCGTCGAAGACCACGGCATCGAAGCGCGCGGCCGGGAGCGCGCCCTGCCAGTGCCGCCGGGCCAGTTCGGGGAGCCAATGCGCCGCCGTCCGGGCGAGCCGGGCCTGCTTGTCGCGTCCGATGCTGGCGGCGGCGTCGCCGAAGCGGCTGCGGGCGCGCGCCCGGACCTCGACGAAGACGAGGGTATCGCCCTCGCGCATGGCCAGATCGATCTCGCCGGCGCGGCACGCCAGGTTGCGCGCCAGCAGGGCCAGTCCATGTTCCTGCAACAGGCGCAGCGCGGCGGCCTCGTGAAGGTCGCCGCGGCGCTGCGTGGGCGAGCGGCGCGGGGGCGGCCGGTCGGCGGCCGCGCGGCTGGTCCGTCGCCGGCGCTGTGCGGCGCGGCGGCGGGCGGCAAGGGCGAGTTCGCAGGCCAGGCGCAGGGTGTCGTCCGTCATGGGAGTCCAAAAGGCAGCGGGCGTAGGCGGCTACACTGACATGGTTTCTCCGTGTCAGCAGGCTGCAATGAATCAAAACGTCTCACCCCCCATGGCCGGCGATGCCTGGTCCCGCGTTGCCGAACGCGTGGCGGGGCAGCATTGGCCCGCCTCGACGCTGTACGTGGTGGCCACGCCCATCGGCAACCTGGGCGACCTGGGCCTGCGCGCGTGGCACGCCTTGCAGCGGGCCGACGTGATCGCTGCCGAAGACACGCGCGCCAGCCGCACCCTGCTGGACGCCTGGGGCGTCGGCACGCCGCTCATGGCCGCCCATCGGCACAACGAGGCCGCGGCGGCGCAGGCCATCTGCGAGCGCCTGGCACAAGGCCAGCGCGTGGCCCTGGTGTCCGATGCCGGCGCGCCCGCGGTCAGCGATCCTGGCGCGCGCGTGGTCCGCGCGGTGCGCGCCGCCGGCTACGCGGTGGTGCCGGTGCCCGGCCCCAGCGCCGTGATCGCGGCCCTGATGGGCAGCGGCGTGACGACGGACGAGAACCCCGCCTACGCCTTCGCGGGGTTTGCGCCGTCCAAGGCGGTGGCCCGGCAGCGTTGGCTGCGCCAGTGGTGCGCCTTGCCCGCGCCCGTCGTGATGTTCGAGTCGCCTCACCGGCTGGCGGCTGCTTTTGCCGACCTGCTCGCGGTCTGCGGGCCGGATCGCGAGCTCACGGTGGCGCGCGAGCTGACCAAGCGCTTCGAAGAGATCGCCACCGTCAAGCTGGGCGAGGCGGCGGCCTGGCTGGCCGCGGATGCGCACCGCGAACAGGGTGAATTCGTGCTGATCGTCCATGCCGAAGTCCAGGAGGCGCCGGACGACGAGGCGGATCCGGCCCACGACGTGCTGCTCGATGCGTTATTGGAATCGCTGTCGGTGCGCGATGCCGCGCGCGTCGCGGCCAAGGTCACCGGCCAGCCGCGCGACGTGCTGTACAACCGGGCGCTGTCGCGCAAGAAGGCGCAGGACTGAGCCATGGCGTATTCGACCGTCGTGGCCCGCAAGCCGGCCGATCCGCAGGCGCCCCTGACCTACCGCGACATCTCCACGCCGCTGGGCGAGATGCGCCTGGTGGCCAGCCCGGCGGGGCTGCGCGGCGCGTGGTTCATCGATCAGGCGCTGCTGCCGCCGCCGCAAGACTGGACGCTGACGGACCGCGATCCCATCCTGGAGCAGGCGCGGCGCGAGTTGGACGCGTGGTTTGCCGGCGGGCGCCGTGCGTTCGACGTGGCGCTCGACCCGGTGGGCACGCCGTTCCAGCACGAGGTCTGGCGTGCGCTGTGCGCGCTGGACTTCGGCACGCTCACCAGCTATGGCGAGCTGGCTCGCGTGGTGAACCGGCCCAAGGGCGCGCAGGCGGTGGGCGGCGCCGTGGGCCGCAATCCAATCAGCATCATCATTCCCTGCCACCGCGTGATCGGCGCGGACACGTCGCTGACCGGCTTTGGCGGCGGGCTGCCGCGCAAGCAGGCGCTGCTGGCGCACGAAGGCAATCGCTACCTTAGCCGCAGCCCGCGCGCCCGCCGGGTGTGCGACGGGCAGGCCGAACTGCCCTGGTAGCGCCTTAGCCGTTCATTGCGACGCGATGGTCGGCAGGATGCCGATGCGGTCCGACACGAGCGGCACCGCATTCAGCGCGCTCTGGCGGTCGGGGTACGGGCCGATCCGCACGCGGTATAGATTGTTGGCCTGTTCGACGGATGCCGGCGGCGCGCCTTCGGCCCCCAGCTGGGTATTGATGCGGCTGACGAGCGACTGCGCATTGGCCGGCTGGCTGAACGCGCCCACCTGCAGGTAGACGCTGCCGCTGGCGATACCCGGCGCCGGACGCATCGGGGCGGGGCCGGGCGCCGCGGGCGTCAGCGGCGTGGGCGTCAGCGCGACGGGCGTCGCGGCCACGGGGGCCAGCACGGGCGTCGAGCCCGTCGCGGACGCCGGTTCCGGCGCGGACGCGGCCGGCGTGCCTTGCGAGGCAAGGCGGCGGATCTCGTCGGCCTGGATGGCTTCCACGATCACCTGGCCGCTGCCCGGGCCGATGATGCCCAGCTTATAGGCCGCGACGTAGGAAAGATCCATGATGCGGTCGCTGTGGAAGGGGCCGCGATCGTTCACCCGCACGATGATCGTCTTGCCGTTGACCAGGCTGGTCACGCGCGCGTAGCTGGGGATCGGCAACGTGGTGTGCGCGGCGGTCATGGCGTACATGTCGTAGGTCTCGCCGATCGACGTGGAGTTGCCGTGGAATTTCTTGCCGTACCACGAGGCGATGCCGCGCTTCTTGTAGGGCTGTCCGCTGGTGTCCGGCACGTAGCGCTGGCCGAACACGACGTAGGGCCGGTTGGCGCCGCTGGCGTAGGGCTCCAGTTTGGGCACCGCGTCCGGGATCTGGTCCAGGTTGGACGGCGGGTTGGCGTCGGGACCGTCGTCCTTGTAGTACCCGCCCTTCTTGCGCCCGCCGCTGGTGGAGCAGCCTGCCACGGCGATGGCCAGCAGCAGCACGAAAATCAGATGCAGGGGGCGGGAAAGCGTCATGCGGATTCGTCGGGCAGTTGGGTGCGGTGGCGCACCAGCAGGGGATCGTGGTCGGCGAAGCGCTGCGCCAGTTGCTCCACCACGTAGACCGAGCGGTGCTGGCCGCCGGTGCAGCCGATGGCCACGGTCAGGTAGTTGCGGGTGTCCTGGGTATACATGGGCAGCCAGCGGTTCAGGAAGCCGGCGATGTCGTCGATCATCTGGCCCACCTGCGCGTACCCGGCCAGCCACGTGGCCACGGGTTCGTCGCGGCCCGTCAGCGGACGCAGGTTGCGGTCATAGTGGGGGTTGGGCAGGCAGCGCACGTCGAACACCAGGTCCGCGTCGCCCGGCACGCCGCGCTTGTAGGCGAACGATTCGAACGTCAGCACCAGCGGCGCGCGGTCGGCCTTGATCAGGTCGCGTATCCAGGCGCGGAGCTGGCCGGGCGTCAGGTCCGACGTGTCGATGACGTGTTCCTGTTCGCGCAGCGGCGCCAGCAGTTCTCTTTCGAGGGCGATGCACTCGGTCAGCGACGGGGCTGTCCCGCCGCGCTGCAGGCGGTCGGTCAGCGGATGGCGGCGGCGCGATTCCGAATAGCGCTGCACCAGCGTGGCCGTGTTGGCATCCAGGAAGACCACGCGCAGGCTGGTGCCCATGGCGCGCAGCGCGGTGACCACGTCGGGCAGTTCGGCCAGCTCGCCCGGAGAGCGCACGTCGATGGCGACTGCCACGCGTTCCATGCCGTCGTCACGCGCCTGGGCAATGAATTCGGTCAGGAAGCGGACGGGAAGGTTGTCGACACAGGTGTAGCTGGCGTCTTCGAGCATGCGCAGCGCGACGGATTTGCCGGAGCCGGAAATGCCGGTGACGAGGACGACTTTCAACATGGACATGATTGTGGCACGCTTTTCCAGGACGATGCCGGCGGGATAGCATCTGATATGGCCATAAACTCGAGATCTGCGCCTGTTGCCCCCCGCGCGCCCTGACGTAAGCTTGGGGCCGGAGATTCAGCAGTTCCACCGCAGTTCCACCGCAGTTCTACTTTACGCGCCCCGCCGTCACGATTCGGGGATTGGAATTCGACCTAGATGTTAGCCCTCATTTCCTCTCGTCGTGTTTCACTGCCGCGGTTTTGGGCGTTCCACCGGGCTCTGGCAGCCGCGTTTGTTGTCTTTATGGCTACGCCCGCGTCGGCGCAGGAGGCCGCGCAGCCAAGCCTGCAGCCGGACACCATGGCGGCGCGCGTCGCGGCCTGTACGGCCTGTCACGGCGCGCAGGGCAGGGCGGGGGCCGATGGCTACTATCCGCGGCTGGCGGGCAAACCGCAGGACTATCTCTATCACCAGCTCCTGAATTTCCGCGATGGGCGGCGGCAGTACCGGCCAATGACGCATTTGCTGGCCGGTCTGCCCGACGACTACCTGCGCGAAATGGCCGCCTATTTTTCCGAGCAGCACGTGCCGTATCCGGCGCCCGCGCGCGCGGACGTGTCCGCCGCTACGCTGGAGGCCGGCCGCCGGCTCGCCATGGATGGCGACGCGGCGCGCGGCCTGCCCGCCTGCGCGTCCTGTCACGGCGCGGCCCTGAGCGGCATGCTGCCAGCCATTCCCGGCCTGCTGGGACTGCCGCGCGACTATATCGGCGCGCAGATCGGCGGCTGGAAGAACGGCCTGCGCCGCGCCGCGTCGCCGGACTGCATGGCCGACATTTCCCGCACGCTCACCCCCACCGACATCGGCGCCCTGGCGGCGTGGCTGTCGTCGCAACCCGTCGTCGAGCCCTACGTGCCCGACGCCGCGGACTCGGTCCGGCTTCCCGCGCAATGCGGCAGCCAGGCGCAGCGCTGAGACGGGGGCGCACATGAAGCTGATGAAAAGACTCCTCGCCGTCCTGTTGCTGGCTGCCGTCGCGGCGGCCGGCGGGCTGTACTGGCTGGGCACGCGCGATGACGGCAGCACCGGCCCCGCCGCGGCGGCGGCCGACGGCACGGCCCTCATCGAGCGCGGCCGCTATCTGGCGCTGGCCGGCAACTGCATGGCCTGCCACACCAGCCGCGGCGGCAAGGTGTATGCCGGCGGCACGCCCATTCCCACGCCGTTCGGCACGGTCTACGGCCCCAACATCACGCCGGACCCCGAGACGGGCATCGGCGCCTGGTCGGCCGACGACTTCTGGCAGGCGCTGCACAACGGCAAATCCAAAGATGGCACGCTGCTGTATCCGGCGTTTCCGTACACCGAATACACGCGCGTCACGCGCAGCGATTCCGACGCCCTGTATGCCTATCTGCGCAGCGTCACGCCCGTCAAACAGGCCAGCCGGCCGGCCGAACTGGACTTCCCCTACGACCAGCGCGTGCTGCTGGCCGCCTGGCGCGCGCTGTACTTCAAGCCCGGCGTGCAAGAACCCGATCCCGTTCAGTCGGTCCAGTGGAATCGCGGTCGCTACCTGGTCGACGGCCTGGGCCATTGCGCCGCCTGCCACACGCCGCGCAACAGCCTGGGCGCCTCGCGCGCGGGCGACGCGCTGGCGGGCGGCGTGATCCCGGTGCTGGACTGGTATGCGCCGCCGCTCACGAACGATATGCAGACCGGCATGGGGCGCTGGACGGCGCAGGATATCGCCACGCTGCTCAAGACCGGCATGTCCGCGCATTCGACCGTCAGCGGGCCGATGGCGGAGGTCGTGCTGGGCAGCACCCAGCATCTGAGCGATGAGGACGCCCTGGCCATCGGCGTGTACCTCAAATCGTTGCCCGCCACGCCACCGGCCTCGACGGCACGGACCGCCAGCGCGGCGCCCGCGGCGATGGAACTGGGCGGCAAGCGCTATCGCCAGCAATGCGCGCAATGCCACCAGCCGGATGGCACGGGCAGCGGCACGGCATGGCCAGCGCTGGCGGGCAATCCGACGGTCACCGCGCCTTCGCCGGTCAACGCCATCCGCATGGTGCTCGACGGCGGCTTTGCGCCCGCCACGGCCGCGAACCCGCGTCCCCACGGCATGCCGCCGTTCGGACAGATGCTCAACGACGACGACATCGCGATGGTGGTGACCTACATCCGCAATAGCTGGGGCAATGAGGCGGGCGCGGTGAGCGCCCTGGACGTCAAGCGCGCGCGGGCGGCGTCGACCTTGAACTAGCGCACGCCGCGTGCGCCAGGTCGCCCAGCGTGCGGATCGCGGCGTCGATGCCCGCGTCCCAGGGATGCCCATAGTTCAGGCGCAGCGCGCTGCCGAACTGTCCGCTGGCCGAGAAGATCGGGCCCGGCGCGACGCTGATGCCGCGGGCCAGCGCCTGGTGGTGCAGCGCCAGCGCGTCCACGGCGGCGGGCAGCTCCAGCCACAGAAAGAATCCGCCCTGCGGCCGCGTCACGCGCGTGCCCGCGGGGAAGGCCTGCGCAATGGCGTCGGCCATGCGTTCCTGCTGCGCCTGCAGGGTCTGGCGCAGCCGGCGCAGGTGGCGGTCGTAGCCGCCCTGTTCCAGGTATTCGGCGATGGCGCCTTGCGCGGGACCGGACGCCGACAGCGTCGACGACAGCTTCAGGCGTTGCACGCGCTGCGTGTAGCGCCCCGCGCTGGCCCAGCCGATGCGGTAGCCCGGCGCCAGGCATTTCGAGAACGACGAGCAATGCAGCACCAGCCCGCGCGTATCGTAGGCCTTCGCGGGCACGGGCCGCGCCGCGCCGAAATACAGTTCGCCGTAGACGTCGTCTTCGATCAGCGGGATGTCGTGCCGCGCGAGCAGTTCGACGAGCTGGCGTTTCCTGTCGTCGGGCATCAGGCAACCCAGCGGATTCTGGAATTGCGTCATCAGCCAGCAGGCGCGCGGCGAATGGCGCAGGATGGCGGCCTGCATCGCGTCCAGGTCGATGCCGGTTCGCGGATGCGTGGGCACTTCCAGCGCCTTGAGGCCGAGGCGTTCCAGGGCCTGCAGCGCGCCGTAGAAGGTCGGCGCCTCGACCATGACGGTGTCGCCCGGCTGCGTGACCGCCTGCAGGCAGAGATTGAGCGCCTCGAGCGCGCCATTGGTGACCACGATGTCGCTGGCGGGCAGGTTGATGCCGCCGATCAGATAGCGCAGCGCGATCTGCCGGCGCAGGCGCGGGTTGCCAGGCGCCAGGTCGTCCACGGTGTCGCGCGGATCCTGGCGTTTCAGGTGCGCGGCCATGGCGTGCGCCAGGCGCGGCAGCGGAAACAGCAGCGGGGAGGGGAACGCGGAGCCCAGCGGCGTGACGTCGCGGTTGCGCACCGAGCCCAGGATGTCGAAGATCCGTTCGCTGATGGCCAGCGCCGTCGATTCGCCGTCGGGACAGGAGGCGCCGGGTTCGGGCGGCAGCGATTCGGCCGGCGCGTTGACGTAATAGCCCGAGCGCGGCTGGGCGCGGATGAGGCCGCGCGCTTCAAGCAGGTAATAGGCCTGGAATACCGTGGAGGGACTGACGCCCCGCGCGGAACAGGCATCGCGCACCGAGGGCAGCCTGTCGCCGGCGCGCAGCACGCCGCTGGCGATCGACGTGGCGATCTCGTCGGCCAGGGTCTCGTAAAGACTCACGATGCCGCAGGGCGACGACGCGGGCTCATTTGCTGCTTTGGAGGATCGCCATGGCCTGGCGTTCCATGAACTCGCCCAGCGTGTCGATGCCGCGCAGCTTCAGGATGGTGTTGCGCACCGCGGCCTCGACCAGCACGGCCAGGTTGCGGCCCGCGGCCACCTGCAGCATCACCTTGCGCACGGGCAGACCCAGCATGTCCTGCGTGATGTCCTGCAGCGGCAGGCGTTCGAACTTGTCCTGCGCGGTGGCGCGCACCAGGTGCACGATGAGCTTGAGCCGCATCTTGCGGCGCACGGACGTTTCGCCAAAGATGGTGCGGATGTCGAGCAGGCCCAGGCCACGGACTTCCAGCAGGTTCTGGAGCAGTTGCGGACAGTGGCCTTCGATCATGTTGGGGGCGGTGCGCGAGAACTCGACCGCGTCGTCGGCAACCAGGCCGTGCCCGCGCGAGATCAGTTCCAGGGCCAGTTCGCTCTTGCCCAGGCCCGATTCGCCGGTGATCAGCACGCCCAGTCCCAGCACGTCCAGGAAGACGCCATGCACCGTGGTGGTGGGCGCCAGCTTCTTGCCGAGGTAGATGCGCAGCAGGTCGATGAGCTGCGCGGCGGCGACCGGCGTGGACAGGAGCGGCACCTGGTGCTGATCGCACTGGTCGACCAGGTCTTGCGGCGGCGTCAGTCCGTCGGCCAGCAGGATGGCGGGCACGCCGCCGATCAGCAGCTCGTCCATGTGGTGCATGCGACGGCGCAGGTCGAAGCGCGTGTAATACGCCAGCTCTTCCTGGCCGAACACCTGGATGCGCGACGGGTGGATGAGGTTCAGGTGGCCGACGAGGTCGGCGGCCGCCATGCCGTCATCGGGAATCGCGCGGTCCGCCGCGCCCTGGCCCGAGATCCAGTTGAAGGGGATTTTGTCGGCGTTGTCGTCGACGAGTTCCTGCACCGTGAGCATGGCAGCGACTTTCGCGTGGGATCAGAGTTGGCCGGTCGTGAGCATCTTGTGGACGATCGCCGGATCGGGCTCGGTGGCCAGCGCCTCGCGCAATGCCTTGTTGGACATGAGCTGGGCGAGTTCGGCGAGGATGTCCAGGTGCTGCTGCGTGGCCGTTTCCGGCACCAGGAGGCACAACAGCATCGAAACGGGTTGCCCGTCGGGCGCGTCGAAGGTGATGGGCTGGGCCAGGCGGATGAACGCCGCCAGCGCCTGTTCCAGGCCTTTCACGCGGCCGTGCGGCACGGCCACGCCCTGGCCAAGCGCCGTGGACCCCAGGCGCTCGCGGGCGAACAGGCTGTCGAACACGAGCGCGCGTGCCAGGCCATTGTTGTTTTCAAAAAGCAGGCCGGCCTGTTCGAACGCGCGCTTCTTGCTGGTGGCGAGCAGATCGAGCACGACGTTGCCGGCGGGTAGGATGCGCGACAAATGATTCATCGGGTCATTATAGGGTGATATGACGCACTGCAACAATCAACGGCCCGGCGTGTCGGACGACGCGACGCCCGGGCCACAAGAGCGACAGCATAGACCGATCGCGGGGCGTTGTGGGCATTCCGGGCCGCTCGGCGGTCCCGTCGCGGCAAAGCCAGGGAAAACGCTGATCCGCCTGCGCACGCAGGAACGCGGGATGGAACGAAAAAAGGGGGAGGGGGTAATGCAGGGGGGGAGTTTGCCGATGCCCCGGCTGGACGCGAAGTCGAGCGGGACACCGGGACTTAGGCAGGATCCTTGGATCGCTGTACTGCTAATCGCTCAGGTGAGCGGTCGTGAGGCGCGTTACTGCTGGGGTGGCGAGAGGCTCGCCGCTTGCCGCTTCACGGACTCTGCTGAATGACTTCTGACCTTGTCCTTGTGCTTGATGACCTGACGGTCGACTTTGTCGGCAAGAAGATCGATGGCCGCATAGAGGTTTTCATCGGTTGCTTCACAATGAATGTCCTTGCCGCTCAGGCGCATGGTGATTTCGGCTCTATGCCGCAGGGGCTCTACTGAGAGCATGACCTGGGTATCGATGACGTGATCGAAATGCCGCAGCACTCGCGCCAGTTTGTTCATGACATATTCCCGGATGGCCGGGGTGACGTCGAGGTGACGACCGCAGATGCTCAGGTTCATAGTGTGCTCTCCTTCTGAAAGAGGAAAAAAGGTGCGCAAAAGGCGCGGTGAGGTCGTTAGGCGTTCTCCTTCAATAAGCAGGTTCGTTTAGTACTAGTGTATAGACTCGGGCCGATAAAACAAGCTGACCTACCGCAAGACCATGGCATTTTTATGGCTGAACCCCTAGGGCGTATGGCCCCGGTTCTGCGGGGCGCCGGGCGTGCGTTACGGGGTCTTTCATGGGCGGTTACATACGGAAGTGTTCGCCCAGGTACACGCGGCGAACCGCGGGATCGCCCACGATTTCCTCGGGATGTCCATCGGTGAGCACCTTGCCCTCGCTGATGATGTAGGCGCGGTCGCAGATGCCCAGCGTTTCGCGCACGTTGTGGTCGGTGATCAGCACGCCGATGCCGCGGCCCTTGAGGAAGCGCACGATGCGCTGGATCTCGATGACAGCAATGGGGTCCACGCCGGCAAAGGGCTCGTCCAGCAGGATGAAGCGCGGACTGGTGGCCAGGGCACGCGCGATTTCCACGCGGCGTCGTTCACCGCCCGACAGCGAGATCGCGGCGTTGCTGCGGATGTGCCCGATCTGCAGCTCTTCCAGCAGGGACTCCATCTGCTCGTTGATCTTTGCGGTCGACAGGGGGCGGCCATCGGGGCCGACTTGCAGCTCGAGCACCGCGCGGATGTTCTGTTCCACCGTCAGGCGGCGGAATACCGAGGCGTCCTGCGGCAGGTACGAAAGGCCCATGCGCGCGCGCTTGTGGATCGGCATCGCGGTGATGACGGCGCCGTCGATTTCGATCCGGCCGGCGTCGGCCGGCACCAGGCCCACGATCATGTAGAAACTGGTGGTCTTGCCCGCGCCGTTGGGACCCAGCAGGCCGACGACTTCGCCGCTGACCACGGACAGGGACACGTCCTGCACGACGGTGCGGCCGTTATAGGTCTTGCGCAGTCCGGTTGCGCGCAGGCTGCCCTGCTTGACGCCCGAAGGGGCGGAGGTCACGGGGGTCGGCACTGAAGGTTGGTTCATCGTGGCTGCGATTGGTGTTGCATGGGAAGCGCTTCAGCGCCCTTTCTTGGCTGCCTGCTGCTTGCGGCATTCGGCGACGGCGGCGTCCAGCTTGGCGCGAGGTTCGGCCAGGGATCGCACCCGTCCGCCCGCCGCGGCGGAGTTGGGACCGCCCTGCGCTTCATAGGTGCCGCTTTTCTCGTTGTAGCGTACCCGCTCGCCCCGAATGGTATCGAACGGTTTCCCACAGACGTAGCGGATCACCACCGCCTGGCCGATGAGGTCGAAAGTGCTTTTGGTGCCGTCGTATTCGGCGCGCAAGCCCTTGCCTTCGATGAGCTCGAAGTTCTCCGGCCGTTCCTGGCGGATGGTGACCACCTTGCCCTTGTTGGCGGTGGCCGTGCCGTACTGGTTGCCCTGCGCATCTTCGTTCATCTGCAACGTGTCGGACGTCAGCGTCATCAGGCCGCGCGTCATGTTGACGTTGCCGGTGAAGACGCTTTGCTTCTTCACGTCGTCGTAGTGCAGCGTGTCCGACAGGATGAGCGTGCTGGGCTCTTCGGCCGGCGTGGCCGCCTTCGGTTCCGCCGCGTATGCGGGCGCAAGCGCGCCGGCCGTCAACAGCACGGCGCCCATCAGGCGGGTCGTCGGGGCAAGGAGGGTCCGGAGGTCGGTCATGGTTTTTTCTGGTCAGTGTTGTTGGCTGGAATCTCGGTGCGGCGCTGCTGTCTGCCTTCCGAACCGGCGATTTCCACATCGGTCGATGCCGAAACCTGCAATTGGCGCGTCTTGTTGTTGTAGTGCATGCCCGTGCCCGTCATCCGTGAACGGCCCTTCAGGACCACCGCCGGCAGGTCGGTATAGACGACGTCGTCATCGGGCAGGATGATGAGCTGCTGGCTGCGCACGTCCAGCATGTCGTTTTCGGCATCGGGCTGGCGCAGCACATGGGCATCGCCGTCCATGACGATGCGCTTGCCGCCTTGCTCCATCACGGCCGTCTTGGAGACGGCCACGGTGATCGGGTTGGTTTCGCGCTGGCCCACGGCGCGCGGCGTCGTGACGTGATACGAATCGTCGTCGGGGAAGTGCTCCATGTACTCGCCTTCCAGGCGGTTGATGGGCTTGCCCGTGGGATCGGTGCGCAGCATCACGAAATTGCGCGACCAGGAGTCCATTTCATGGGTGACACGGCGCGGCGGGTCGACCTGGATGGCCCGTTGCGCGTAATCGGCCGCCCACCACGAACTGGTGACCAGCACCAGCAGCAGGAACAGCGCAATCAGGGAGGGAAAACGTTCTTTCATCGGGTGCGCCGCGAAGGCGTAGTCCTGGTGGGTGCGATCACTGGATGGCCCCGGGGCCCAGCAGTCCGGGCGAGGCCAGGAACGCGCCAAGGCGTCCTTGCGAGGCCAGCAGGAGATCGCAGCATTCACGAACGGCCCCGCTTCCGCCCGGCAGGGTCGAGACCCAGTGGGCTGCCTGGCTGACGTAGCCGGGGGCGTTCGGCACGCTGGCCGCAAAGCCCGCGCGCTGCAAGGCCGGCAGGTCGATGATGTCATCGCCCATGTAGCCGGTTTGATTCAGTTGGACACCCGAACGCTGCGCAAGTTCGGTCAGGGCGGTTCCCTTGTCGCGCACCCCCTGCATGACCTCGGCGATGCCGAGTTCGGCCGCGCGCCGCGCGACAATGGGGCCGGAGCGGCCCGTGATCAGCGCCACCTTCAGGCCGCTTTCCATCAGCAGCCGCATCCCGTGGCCGTCCAGCGCGTGAAAACGTTTTTGCAGTTCGCCGCCTTCGCCGTAATACAGGCTGCCGTCGGTCAGGACGCCATCCACGTCGAACACCATCAGGCGCACGGCCGCGGCGCGTTCGCGCACGATGGCGGGGATACGGGCAAGCACCAGCGCTTCGGCCGGGTGATTCACGGAAGCAGAGAGGTTCATAGTCATACCACTTTAGCGGCCATCAGATCATGCATGTGCAACGCGCCGACCAGCGCGCCGTCATTGTCCATCACCAGCATGTGATTGAGCCGTAGTTCGTCCATCTGCCGGGCGGCTTCGACGGCCAGCGCCTCGGGATTGATGCTGCGCGGCGAGCGCGTCATGCCCGACTCGACGGTCAGGCTGCGGATGTCGCCATGCCGCGCGATGAGACGGCGCAGGTCGCCGTCGGTGAAGATGCCCAGGGGATGGTGCTGCGCGTCGGTCACGACCGTCATGCCCATGCCCTTGGCCGACATGACTTCCAGCGCCTGCGACACCGGGGTGCCGGCCAGGACGATGGGCAGCGCATTGCCCTGGCGCATGACGTCGCGCACGTGGGTGAGCAAACGGCGGCCGAGCGCGCCGCCCGGGTGCGAGCGGGCAAAATCCTGCGGCCCGAAACCGCGCGCCTCCAGGCAGGCGACGGCCAGGGCGTCGCCCAGGGCGAGCGCGGCCGTGGTGCTTGCGGTGGGCGCCAGGTTCAGCGGGCACGCCTCCTGGGCCACGCTGGCGTCCAGATGGATGTCGGCCTGGCGCGCCAGTTCGGACTGCGGGTTGCCGGTGATCGCCACCAGCCCGGCGCCCATGCGGCGCACCACCGGCAGGATGGTAAGGAGTTCCTCGCCCGAGCCGGAGTACGAAATCGCGATCAGCACGTCGTCGCGGGTGATCATGCCCAGGTCGCCATGCACGGCTTCGGCGGCGTGCACGAAGAAGGCCGGGGTGCCCGTGGAGGCCAGCGTCGCGGCGATCTTGCGGGCGATGTGTCCCGTTTTTCCGATGCCGCTCACCACCACGCGGCCGCGGCACGCGAGCAGCATGTCCACGACCTGCGTGAAGCTGTCATCCAGCCTGGCGGACAGGTCCTGCAGGCCCTGGCTTTCAATTTGGAGCGTTCTGCGCGCAGATGCCAGCGCGGTGGCGGACGATGGGGTGGGATGGTCGGTCATGGGCGGATTTTAATCGCAGTATGCTAGTTTGCCCCGGCCAGGGGCGTATGGCATGCTGGCGAGTCTTTCAACGGCTTTCAAACTTTCTTTCCAGGCCCGCTCCATGTCCAGCATTCCCAGTCCCGTCCTTGGCACGCCACTGTCCCCCCTGGCTACCCGCGTCATGTTGCTGGGTTCCGGAGAATTGGGCAAAGAGGTCATCATCGCCCTGCAGCGGCTGGGCGTGGAGGTCATTGCGGTGGATCGGTATGCCGACGCCCCTGGCCACCAGGTGGCGCATCGGGCGCATGTGGTCTCGATGACGGACCCGCAGGCCCTGCGGCAGATCATCGAGCAGGAGCAGCCGCACGTTATTGTCCCCGAAATCGAAGCCATTGCCACCAGCCTGCTGGTGGAACTGGAAGCGGCCGGCGTGGCGCGGGTCACCCCGACCGCCCGCGCGGCCCAGCTCACCATGAACCGCGAGGGCATCCGCCGGCTGGCGGCCGAGACCCTGGGCCTGCCGACCTCGCCGTACCGTTTCGTGGATACCGAGGAAGAACTGCGCCAGGCCACCGAAGGCGGCATCGGCTATCCCTGCGTCATCAAGCCGGTCATGTCGTCCTCGGGCAAGGGCCAGTCCGTCATCAAGAGCGCCGACGACGTGGCGTCCGCCTGGCGCTATGCCCAGGAAGGGGGCCGGGTCGGGGGCGGCCGCGCCATCGTCGAGGGCTTCATCCGCTTCGACTACGAAATCACGCTCCTGACCGTGCGCGCCCGGGGCGCCGACGGCCAGGTCGAGACCCGCTATTGCGAGCCCATCGGCCACAAGCAGGTCGACGGCGATTACGTCGAAAGCTGGCAGCCGCACCCCATGTCGCCCGCGGCGCTCCAGCGTGCCCGGGAAATCGCGCTGGCCGTGACGTCCGAACTGGGCGGGCTGGGCATTTTTGGCGTGGAGCTCTTCGTGGCCGGCGACCAGGTCTGGTTCTCCGAGGTCAGCCCCCGTCCGCACGACACCGGCATGGTCACCATGATCACCCAGGTGCAGAACGAATTCGAGCTGCACGCCCGCGCCCTGCTTGGGCTGCCGGTGGATACCAGCCTGCGCCAGCCGGGCGCCAGCAGCGTCATCTACGGGGGCGTGGAGGCCGCCGCCGTCTCGTTCCACAACGTGGCCGAAGCCCTGGCCGAGCCGGGCACCGACATCCGGCTCTTCGGCAAGCCCGAATCCTTCGTCAAGCGCCGCATGGGCGTGGGCCTGGCCGTGGCCGAAGACGTCGCCGCCGCCCGCGCCAAGGCCAAGCGCGTGTCCGCCGCCGTGACCGTCGAGGCCGGCTGAACCCCAGTCCGCACCCGCCGGGAGGGGGGCAAAAGCCCGCCCTCATCCCGCGATAACGCCACCCGCCCGCCGGCCGGTGGCGTTTTTGTTGCGTCCGTTCCCCCCGGATTGTGTTGTAAGCCTGTCACGTTCGACGGCTAATTTGGGCTGCCTGCCGCCTGAATCGCCGTCGCTTGCGTGCTTGCCCCTACGCGCAGTGTGGTTTGCGCTTTCTCATCGTTTGTTCGATAATTTCAGAAATTCCTGAAATCAACGTAACGGCATGTGTCGTTTCGCGATTCATCGTGTTACAGGTTGACCCTCATGGCGCTTTCCCCCCAGATCGAACGTTTTGTCCTGCACTTCGGTGAAATGGGCAGCCGCTGGGGCGTGAATCGCACGGTCGGCCAGATCTACGCCCTGCTGTTCCTGGCGCCCAAGCCGCTCAACGCCGACGACATCGCCGAGGGCCTGGGCTTCTCGCGCTCGAACGTCAGCCTCGGATTGAAAGAGCTGCAATCCTGGCGCCTGGTCAAACTGATCCACCAGGTGGGCGACCGCCGCGACTACTTCGAGACTCCCAAGGACGTCTGGGAGATCTTCCGCATCCTGATGGAAGAAAAGCGCAAGCGCGAAGTCGATCCCACCCTCACGCTGCTGCGCGACACCCTGCTGGAGTCGCCGTCCGGCCCGGACGAGGCTTACGCGCAACAACGAATGACCGAAATGCTGGAGCTCATCGAACTGTCCACCGGGTGGTTCGACGAGGTTCAACGGCTGCCGCCAGAAACCCTCCAAAGCCTGATGAAACTTGGTTCCAAGGTGCAGAAGGTGCTGGGCTTTGCCGGCAAATTGCGAGGCAAGGGCTGACCCGCCACCCCTCGATTTTTCAGGAAACCCCTATGAAGTTGTATGCATCGCCCCTAACATGGCGCGGTAGACGGCCTGGGAACCATGCCGGTTGCCGCAGCGCGTCGACGCTTTGGGAGCAGCCTCATGATTGATCTCGATGTCGTGAACCTATCGCGGTTCCAGTTCGCCGCGACCGCGCTCTACCATTTCATCTTCGTCCCCCTCACGCTTGGCCTGTCGTTCATGCTGGCCATCATGGAAAGCGTGTATGTCATGACCGGTCGCGCCATCTGGAAAAAGATGACGATGTTCTGGGGCACGCTGTTCGGCATCAACTTCGCGTTGGGCGTGGCGACCGGCGTGGTGATGGAGTTCCAGTTCGGCATGAACTGGTCCTACTACAGCCACTACGTGGGCGACATCTTCGGCGCGCCGCTGGCGCTCGAAGGGCTGATGGCGTTCTTCCTGGAAGCCACCTTCGTCGGCCTGTTTTTCTTTGGCTGGAACCGCATGTCCAAGGTCAGTCACCTGGTGGTGACCTGGCTGGTGGCCTTCGGCACCAACTTCTCCGCGCTGTGGATCCTGATCGCCAACGGCTGGATGCAGAACCCGGTCGGCGCCGTCTTCAATCCCGACACCATGCGGATGGAAATGACCGATTTCGCCGCGGTCATCTTCAACCCCGTCGCGCAGGCCAAGTTCGTGCACACGGTCAGCGCCGGGTATGTGGCGGGCGCCATGTTCGTCATGTCGATCAGCGCGTGGTATCTGCTGCGCGGCCGGCATATCGACCTGGCCAAGCGCTCCATGGCGGTGGCCGCCAGCTTCGGCCTGGCCGGCGCGCTGTCGGTGGTCGTGCTGGGCGACGAAAGCGGCTACCTCACCACCGAGCACCAGAAGATGAAGATCGCGGCCATGGAATCCATGTGGCACACCGAGCCCGCGCCCGCGTCCTTCAACCTGATCGCGATCCCGAACCAGGCCGAACGCCGCAACGACTTCGCCATCGAGATTCCCTACGTGATGGGCATCATCGGCACCCGTTCGCTGACCACGCCGCTCCTGGGCATCAATGACCTGATCCTGCGCGCCGAGAATCGCATCCGCGACGGCATCGTTGCCTACGAGGCCCTGCAGAAGATCCGCGCCAATCCCAAGGACATCGATGCGCGCATGGTGTTCGACCGGACCTGGCCGGACCTGGGCTACGCGCTGCTCGTCAAGCGCCACCAGCCTGACATCAGCAAGGTCACCGAGGCGGACATCAAGCAGGCCGCCATCGATACCGTGCCGACCGTGGCGCCGCTGTTCTGGGCGTTCCGCATCATGGTCGCGGTGGGCATGTACCTGATCCTGTTCTTCGGCGTGGCGTTCTGGCTCGCCTCGCGCGGCCGCCTGGACAGCCGGCCCGGCCTGCTGAAGGTGGCGCTGTGGAGCCTGCCGCTGCCCTGGATCGCCATCGAAAGCGGCTGGTTCGTCGCCGAGTATGGCCGCCAGCCCTGGGTGATCGAAGGCGTGTTGCCGACCTACTACGCGGCGTCTGGTCTCACGATGACCGACCTGGTGGTCAGCCTGTCGATCTTCCTGGTGCTGTACACCGTGCTGCTGATCATCGGCGTCAAGGTGATGCTGCATGCCATCAAGGCCGGACCCAAATCCGACGGACCGGCGCCTGGCGCCGCCGCCGCCGATCCTGTCCACGCCGCCGTGCGCGCCTGAAGGGAGAGACGCAAATGGATACCCTTATTCCTATCGACTACGGCACGCTGCGCGTCGTGTGGTGGGTGCTGCTGGGCGCCTTGCTCATCGGCTTTGCCGTCATGGACGGCTTTGACCTGGGCGTGGCCGCGCTGCTGCCGGTGGTCGCCAAGACCGACGCCGAGCGCCGCATCGTGATCAACGTGGTGGGGCCGGTCTGGGAAGGCAACCAGGTCTGGCTGATCACCGCGGGCGGCGCCATCTTCGCCGCCTGGCCCTTGCTGTATGCCGCGTCGTTCTCCGGCTTCTACCTGGCGATGATGCTGGTGCTCATTGCGCTGATCCTGCGGCCGGTGGGCTTCAAGTACCGCAGCAAGATGGAAGGCACCCGCTGGCGCAACCGCTGGGACGCCGTGCTGTGCTTCTCGGGCGTGGTGGCGTCGCTGGTGTTCGGCGTCGCCATGGGCAACATCATCCTGGGCGTGCCGTTCACATTCGAGGCGCTGACCCTGCGCCCCGTCTATGAAGGCCACTTCTTCCAGTTGTTCATGCCCTTTGCGCTGCTCGCTGGCGTGCTGAGCGTGGTCATGCTGGCGATGCACGGCGCGGTGCTGCTCGCCTGGCGCACGGACGATCCCGTTTCGTCGCGGGCCCGCAATTGGGGGCGCCTGTGCGCCTTGCTGACCGCCGCGCTCTTCGTGGCCGGCGGCTTCTGGGTGGCGGGCGGCGTGCCGGGCCATGCGATCACCAGCGCGGTCGACATGGCCGCGCCGTCCGATCCCATGCTCAAGACGGTGTCGGTCCAGACCGGCGCCTGGATGGCCAACTACGCGAAGTGGCCGTGGATGTGGATCGCGCCCGTCCTGGGCGTGGCCGGCGCGGTGCTTGCGGCCCTGCTGCTGACCGTGCGCGCCAACGTGCTGGCGTTCCTGTCGTCGTCGGCCTCGATCGCCGGCGTGATCCTGACGGTGGGCTTCTCGCTGTTTCCGTTCATCATGCCCTCGTCGACCAATCCGAAGGCCGGCCTGACGATCTGGGACGGATCCTCCAGCCACCTGACGCTGTGGATCATGGTGATCGCCGTCGCCGTCTTCCTGCCCATCGTGACCGTCTACACCGGCTGGGTGTATCGCGTCATGCGCGGCAAGGTCACCCATGATTCGGTGGGCGACACGCCCAACTCGTACTGATAAAGGAGCCTCCACCATGTGGTATTTCTCGTGGATTCTCGGCCTGGGCCTGGCGTGCGCATTCGCCATCCTCAATGCAATGTGGTTCGAGCTGCGCGAGGGTCATACGCATGACCCGCGTGCCAGCCGCGACGACGAGTGAGCGGCGGCGCAAGCAGCCTCGAGCACGATCCGTCCGCGTCCCTGCAGAAGCCGCCGCGCGAGCAGTCGCGGTGGCTGATGGGACTGGCCAGGACAGCGCGCTTTCCGCTGATCCTGGCCGGCGCCGCGCCGCTGGTCGGCGGGGCCCTGCTGGTCGTCCAGGCATGGCTGCTGGCCAGCGTGCTCGATTCGGCGATCGTCGGCCAGGTGCCGAGGCATGAACTGCTGGGCGGCATCCTCGGCATTGCCGCGCTGATGCTGCTGCGCGCCTGCATCGCCTGGGCGGGCGAGCGCGCCGGCGCCGAAGCGTCCGAACGGATCAAGCGCCATGTGCGCCAATCGCTGTTCCAGCGGCTGGTGCGCAGCGGACCGTACTGGAGCCGGGGCAAGGCGTCGGGCGAGCTGGCGAGCGCGGTGGTTGACCAGGTCGAGGCGCTGGACGGTTTCTTCGCCAAGTATCTCCCCGCCATGGCCGCTGCCGCCATGCTGCCGGTGGCGTTCTCCGTGGTGCTGCTGCCCATGGATGTCGTCGCCGGCCTGGTCCTGCTGATCACGGCGCCGCTGATTCCGCTGTTCATGGCGCTGGTGGGGTGGGGCGCGCAAGGCGCCAGCCGCCGTCACCTGCGCGCCTTCGCGCGCCTGTCGGGCTTTTTCGCGGACCGGCTGCGCGGGCTGTCCACGCTCAAACTGTATGGACGCGCCCAGGTCGAGGCCCAGTCCGTCGTGGCCGCCAGCGATGCGCTGCGCCAGCGCACGATGTCGGTGCTGCGCATCGCGTTCCTGTCGTCGGCCGTGCTGGAATTCTTTGCCGCCCTGGGCGTGGCGGGCGTTGCTGTCTACATCGGCCTGACCTACCTGGGATTCCTGGACGTGCGCTGGTCGCCACTGACCTTGCAGGCCGGGCTGTTCTGCCTGCTGATGGCGCCGGAGGTCTACGCGCCGCTGCGCCAGTTCGCGGCCCATTATCACGACCGCCAGACGGCGCTTGCCGCCGTCACGCAGATCGCCGTGCTGTTCGACGGCCTGCCCCAGGACGCCGGCGATGAGGCCGCCAAGGCGGCCGCGCCCACCGCCGCGCCCGTGCACGCCAGCCAGGGCGCCGGCCTTGCCATGACCGGCCTGCGCGTCGAGGCGCCGGGCCGCGGCCACGCGTTGCTGTCGGACGCCGCATTCACGCTGGCGCCGGGCGAGCACGTGGCGTTGATGGGGCCCAGCGGCGCCGGCAAGACCACGCTCATCGAAGCCATCGCGCGCCTGCGGCCGGCCGGCGGCGATATCCGCATCGACGGCCTGCCCCTGGCGCAGTGGGAAGAAGGCGCCTTGCGCCAGCGCGTGGCGCTGATCGGCCAGCGGCCCCAACTGCTGGCCGGATCCATCGCCGACAACATCCGCTTGGGCCGTCCCGGCGCCACGGACTTGCAGGTGCAGGACGCCGCGCGCCGCGCCTGTGTGCTTGAATTCGCGCAAGACCTGCCGCAAGGGCTGGACACCCCGCTCGGCAGCCGCGGCCATGGCCTGTCCGGCGGACAGGCGCAGCGCGTGGCGCTGGCCCGCCTGTTCCTGCGCGACCCTGGCCTGATCCTGCTGGACGAGCCCACCGCGCACCTGGACGAAGCCACGCAGGCTCGCGTCCTGGACGAAATCCTGGAATTTGCCGCCGGCCGCACCTTGCTGCTGGCCACGCACGCGCCGGCAGTCGCCGCCCGGTTTGGCCGGGTGGCGCGCGTTGCGCACGGCGCTGTGGAAGACGCATGAAAAACCTGTTGCTGCTCCTGCCCCTGTATGCGCGCCGTAAAAGCGGGCTTTTGCTCGCATTGTTCTGCGCGCTGGCCACGGTGGCCGCGGGCGTGGGCCTGCTGGGGGTGTCGGGCTGGTTCCTGACGGGCGCGTTCCTGGCCGGCGCCGGCAGTGTCTTCAATCTGTTCGCGCCCTCGGCGCTGGTGCGCGGGCTCTCCTTCCTGCGGATCGTGTCGCGCTATGCGGATCGGGTGGTCGGGCATTCGGCCACGCTGCGCCTCTTGGCCGATCTGCGCGCCATGGTGTTCGCGGCGCTGATCCGGCTGACACCGCGCCAGCTCGCGCGCTATCGCAGCGGCGACCTGGTCGCCCGCATGACGAACGACGTCGACGCGCTGGACACGGTGTTCCTGTTCGTGCTGGCGCCGCTGGCGACGGCGGTCCTCGCGGGCGCCGTGCTGACGGCCGTGCTGGGGCAATGGCTGCCCGCCGCCGCGCTGGTGTTCGCGTTGGCGCTGCTGACGGCGTGCGTGTTTGTGCCCCTGTGGCTGGTGCGCGCGGCGCGCAAGCCGGGCGGGGCGGCGCAGGAGAGCGCGGCGGGGCTGCGCGCCGCCACGCTGGACGCCGTGGACGGCCATGCGGACATGGTGGCGATGCATGCGCAGGATCAGACACTGGCGCATTTCAATGGCCTTTGCGAGGCGAGCGCCCGGGCGCGGCGCAGCCAGGCGCGGGTGGCGGTGCGCGGGCAATGGTTCCTGCAGGTGTGCGCGGGCATTGCGGTGCTGGCGCTGCTGTGGTTCGGCCTGGCCGCGCACGAGGCGGGCCGCATCGAGGGGCCGATCCTGGCCGGCCTGCTGCTGGCCGTCATCGGCATCTTCGAGGTGGCCGGTCCCATCATGCGCGGTGCTTCCCGCATGGGGTCGGCGATGTCGGCGGCCGCGCGCATCCGCGAGATCACGCAGTGCCTGCCCGACATGCAGGATCCGGCCGTGCCGCGTCCGCTGCCCGCCCGCGGCGCGCTGGAACTGGACGGTGTGCGCTTTGCCTACCCGGCGCGCACGCCGGGCGACAAACCCCCCGTGCTGCATGACATCAGCCTGCGCATCGAGCCGGGCGAACGCGTGGCCATTCTGGGGGCCAGCGGCGCGGGCAAGTCCACGCTGCTGCATCTGATCCTGCGGCTCGAGGATCCGCAGGCCGGGCAGGTCAGGTTCGGTGGCTGCGATGCGCGCGAATGCGCGCAGGCGGACTGGCATCGACGGATCGCCCTGCTGTCGCAGGATTCGCCGCTGTTCCTGGGCACGCTGCGCACCAACCTGCTGATCGGCGACCCGGATGCCGACGATGCCACGCTGTGGCGCGCCCTGGACGCGGCCAGGCTGGGCGACTTCGTGCGCGGCCTGCCTGACGGCCTGGATACCTGGGCGGGCGAAACCGGTTCGCAGCTGTCGGCCGGACAGGCGCGCCGGCTGTGCCTGGCAAGGGCGCTGCTGGCGCCGGCCGCCATCCTCGTGCTGGACGAGCCGACCGCGGGGCTGGACGCCGCAGCCGAGTCCGCGTTCTTCGCCGACCTTGAACATGCGGTGCGCGGACGCACCGTGGTGCTGGCGACGCACGCGGCCCTGCCCGACGGCGCGGTGCATCGTCGCCATGTTCTGCGCGATGGAACGTTGCATGTCATGTCATCGCAAGCGGCAATCCTGGCTTAAGCGGGGCGGCGCGGTTATAGTTCGCCTTGCTTCAATTCTCTTCAGGGACGCACTTCATGCAGACCGACAACGCCGAGTTCATCCGGCGCACCATCCGCAGCGTTCCGGATTGGCCTCAACCCGGTGTCACCTTCCGCGACATTACGCCGGTGCTGCAGGATCCCCGTGCGTTCCGGGTCCTGATCGATCTCTTCGTCTATCGCTACATGCGCCAACGCCTGGATCTGGTGGCGGGCGTGGATGCGCGCGGTTTCATCGTCGGCAGCGTGCTGGCCTATGAGTTGAATCTGGGCTTCGTGCCCGTGCGCAAGAAGGGCAAGCTGCCGTATCGCACGGTGGCCGAGGAATATTCGCTGGAATACGGCAACGCGGCCGTCGAGATGCACACGGATTCGGTGCGCACGGGCCAGCGCGTCCTGCTGGTGGACGACCTGATCGCCACGGGCGGAACCATGCTCGCGGCCATCAAGCTGCTGCAGCGCCTGGGCGCCAACGTGGTGGAAGCCGCCGCCATCATCGACCTGCCGGATCTGGGTGGTTCCGCCAAGGTGGCCGCCACCGGCACGCCGCTCTACACGGTCTGTCAGTACGGCGCGGACACGACGCCGTAGCGCGTAGCGCACGGGGTGCGTCCCCGCGCCGGCGCGCGCATGTGCATGGCTTAAGCGTCTGACAGCCGGGGCTGGATGAAATCCAGGAAAGCCTTGGTCTTGGCGGGCAGCATGCGCGAGGGCAGCAGCGCAAAGAGGGGCAGGGGAGTCAGGCTCCATTCGGGCAGGACGCGCACCAGGCCCGCCTGCTTGATGGCGCGCTCCATCGCATCGAACACCAGCAGCGGCGTGATGCCCAGCCCATGGCCGGCCAGACGCCCCAGCATGCCCACGTTGTTGGCCGACAGGCGGCCCGATACCTGCACGCGTTCCACCTTGTCGCCTGAATGGAGCATCCAGAAGGATGAGTCTTCGCGCATCGTCGGCCGCAGGCATTCGTGGTGCGACAGATCCGCCGGCACCCGCGGTTCGCCGTGGCGGGCCAGGTAATCGGGGGAGGCGTAGAGCTGGTGCGCCATCAGCACGATCTTGCGCGAGATCAGGCTGGAATCGGGCTGCTGCCCAAAACGCAGGATCAGGTCGAACGGATTGCTGATGGGGTCGATCGGGCGCATGCTCAGATCGAAGTCGCACTCGATGTCGGGATGCTGTTCGCGGAACTCGCGGATCACGGCGGGCAGGAACAACTGCGCCAGGCTGCTGGGCAGCGAGATGCGCAGGCGGCCCTTGGGCTGCACCGCCATGTCGAGCAACTGGTCGTGCGCGATGCGCGCTTCTTCAACGATGTGCCGGCAGCGCTCGAAATAAATGGCGCCCGCCTCGGTGAGATCGATCTTGCGCGTGCTGCGATTGAGCAGGCGCATGCCCACGCTGCGTTCCAGTTCGCTCACGCGGCGCGAGAGCGTGGACGTCGGGATATTCAGGGCCTCGGCGGCGTGGCTGAAGTTCTTGCGCTTGGCGACCTCGACGAATAGCGCGATGTCGTTAAGCTGAATGTCCATGGGGCCCTCGAGACTCAAAATTCCATTGCTGGCAGATTTGTATGATAAATGGAATTATTGTCCCGCCAGCAGAAATGTCTATTTCTCCACACTGCATGACGGTTGCATCGCGTGGCGGCGTCATCTTCCGTTACGCAGATTGCGGAAAACTGAACGCCGGCAAGGCTTGCCGCCACGGGGCGCCAGGCGGGAGCGCCCGGGAAGTGCGCAGGAAGTGCGCAGCAAGTGCGCAAGTCGGGACGGATACGACTTGAAATTGTCCCATCCGTGCAAATATGTTCACCAAAATAAGGGTTTTTACTAGGCCCGGATCGCCAGATACTTCGTCCCAGCAATCAAATTGTCACATCGGCGCTGTCAGCCTGGCAGATGGCGATGCGCACGTTTAGGATGGAGTCATCTCAATGAAAGTGAAAGCCCTAGCTACCGCACTCATGGTTACCGCCGCCCTCGCAGGCATGTCCGCCGCTCACGCCGATGGCAAGACGCGTGAACAGGTGCAGCAGGAATTGCAGGCCGCCAAGGCGGCAGGCACCGTCACGTTTGGCGAACTGGACTACCCGCCGGCCGTGGCCCAGACCACCAGCCTGTCGCGCGAACAGGTCCAGCAGGAGCTGCAAAGCGCCAAGGCCGCGGGCCAGGTGACGTCCGCCGAACTGGACTATCCGCCCAAGACCGTGGCGCCGGCCGGTGGCAAGAGCCGCGAGCAGGTCCGCCAGGAATTGGCCGACGCCAAGGCGCGCGGCGAATACACGTTCGGCGAACTGGACTACCCGCCCCAAGGACGCTGATTCACGCGCCGGCAGTCCATACGCCCGGAGAGGTCACCGCACGAACCCCTTGTGACGCCAAGGGGTTTTTTGTTCCCGCGAGTTCGCCCCGTCCACGATAGTGTGGCTTTTACGCCGCACAAACTGTTCCGCAGGCTGCACTACTCTTGTCGGCCAGAACGATCCCGGCGCATCCTTGCAGGCAAGGCTTCGGGTTTTGTGAGTAAAAATTCGTATTCGTTATCAACGCGTTAGCTGGATTCTTCAAATGCGGGGCGCGTTCAGCACCCCGTCATTATCCCAACCGTGGAAAGTAGTTCGTCGAAATGCTGGTTACTGCGGCGCGCTGCAAGCTGGACACTAGCTTCAGTGCATGCGCCGCTCGATCGATTGCAGCGGCATGCAGGATCGCGCCGTGGGTCGCGGCGCCCTGCAAAGTGCCTTTCATCTCGCCATTTTGGGGATTCAAATGAAGAAGACGTTTTTGGCCGTCGCGTTGCTGACAGGCTTTGCCGGCGCCGCGCAAGCCGCCGATTCCGTGACGCTGTACGGCTTGATCGACGCCGGTGTCGGTTACGAAAAAGTGAAGTTCAAGGGCGATTCGCAGAGCCGCTTCGGCGGCGTGCAGGGCGTGAGCAGCGGCTCGCGCTTTGGCCTGCGCGGTACGGAAGACCTGGGCGACGGCCTGCGCGCCGTGTTCACCCTGGAAGG
Organism: Achromobacter sp. T5-5; assembly: GCF_055397965.1. Taxonomy (NCBI): domain Bacteria; kingdom Pseudomonadati; phylum Pseudomonadota; class Betaproteobacteria; order Burkholderiales; family Alcaligenaceae; genus Achromobacter; species Achromobacter sp. T5-5. The sequence continues at coordinate 5,898,808 of NZ_AP027919.1, read as the reverse complement.
CGGCTTCGGACCCATGAACGGCAAGTCGCTGCAAAGCAACCGCCTGTTCGGCCGGCAGGCCACCGTGGGCCTGGACAGCGATTCCTGGGGTCGCCTGGAATTCGGCCGCCAGACCAACCTGGCCTCCAAGTACTTCGGCTCGATCGATCCGTTCTCGACCAGCTACAACACCGCCAACATGGGCACCACGTTCGGCAGCGCCAACACGATGCGCCTGGACAACATGGTGCTGTACCAGACCCCCAGCCTGAGCGGCTTCAAGGCGGGCATCGGCTATTCGTTCAGCGCCGACGACACCGTCAGCGACACGACGCAAACCGGCTTCGCCACGGGCAACAACAACCGGGTGATCACCGCCGGCGTGCAATACGTCAACGGCCCGCTGAACCTGGCCGCGTCGTATGACCGCTTCAATCCGTCCAACAACCGCGTCGGAGGCAAGGATGCGGCGCGCATCCAGGAATACATCGTCGGCGGCACGTACGACTTTGAAGTGGTGAAGCTCGCGGCCGCCTTCGGCCAGACGCGCGACGGCTGGTTCGTCGGCCAGAACATGGGCACCACCCCCGACGGCATGAACACCCTGGGCTCGTTCAAGCTGGCTGATGGCTTCCGCGCCAATTCGTACATGATCGGCGCGACCGTGCCGATGGGCCGCCATGCCGTGTTCGGTTCGTGGCAGCGCGCGACCGCCAGCAACGACAAGCTGACGGGCGACGATGCGACGTTCAACGTCTACAGCCTGGGCTACACCTACGACTTCACCAAGCGCACCAACCTGTACGCGTACGCCTCCTACGGCGACAACTACGCGTTCCAGCACGACGCCACCGACACCGCTGTCGCCGTCGGCGTGCGCCACCGTTTCTAAGCGACGGAACGTCCGGCTGGACCTTGCTGAATGCGCGGCCCATTCTCCGTGGGCCGCCGAGTGACAGCGAACCCCCCCCTGATTGGGTTCGGCCGGGCGTGACTTGAGCACAGAAGGGAAGGGCCTCCGCAAGGAGGCCCTCTCGCTTTCTGGCGCCGGCGCTACAGGAACAGCTTGTAGGCCGGGTTGTCGGTCTCGTTCCAGTGCGGATAGCCCAGTTCCGCCACGAAGCTGCGGAACTGCTTCTTGTCCGCGGGCGGCACCTGGATGCCGATCAGGATGCGGCCATAGTCCGCGCCCTGGTTGCGGTAATGGAAGAGGCTGATGTTCCAGTCGGGATTCATCGCGTTCAGGAAGCGCATCAGCGCGCCCGGACGCTCGGGGAATTCAAAGCGGTACAGCAGTTCGTTGCGCGCCAGCGCCGACCGCCCGCCCACCATGTGGCGCAGGTGGGTCTTGGCCATTTCGTCGTGGGTCAGGTCCAGCGTGTCGAAGCCGTGGCGGCGGAAGTTCGCCGCAATCTTGTCCGGTTCGGACGCGGACGAGACCTGGATGCCAACGAACACATGGGCGCGGTCCGCGTCCGAGATGCGGTAGTTGAACTCGGTGACGCTGCGTTCGCCCACCAGTTCGCAGAAGCGGCGAAAGCTCCCGCGCTGCTCGGGCATGGTGACCGCGAAGACGGCCTCGCGCATTTCGCCGACCTCCGCGCGTTCGGAGACGAAGCGCAGGCGGTCGAAGTTCATGTTGGCGCCGCAGGCAATGGCGACCAGCGTCTTGTTCTTCAGGTGGTGTTCGGCCGCGTACTGCTTGGCGCCGGCCACGGCCATCGCGCCGGCCGGCTCCAGCACGCTGCGCGTGTCCTGGAAGACGTCCTTGATGGCGGCGCAGATCGCATCCGTGTTGACCACCACGTAATCGTCCACGTACTTGCGCGCCAGCTTGAAGGTTTCGGCGCCCACCATCTTGACCGCCGTGCCGTCCGAGAACAGGCCCACGTCGTTCAACTGCACCCGCCGGCCCGCGCGTACGCTGCGCAGCATGGCGTCGGAGTCCTCGGTCTGCACCCCGATGATCTTGATCTCGGGACGAAGCTGCTTGATGTACGTCGCCACGCCGGCGATCAGGCCGCCGCCGCCGATTGCCACGAAGATCGCGTCGATGGGGCCCGGGTGCTGGCGCAGGATCTCCATCCCCACCGTGCCCTGGCCCGCGATCACGTCGGGATCGTCGAAGGGGTGGACGAAGGTCAGTTTCTCTTTCTTTTCCAGCACCTGCGCATGCGCGTAGGCGTCCGAGAAGCTCTCGCCCGCCAGCACGACCTCGCCGCCCAGCCGGCGCACCGCGTCGATCTTGACCTGCGGGCTGGTCGTGGGCATGACGATCACGGCGCGGCAGCCCAGGCGGCTGGCCGCCAGGGCGACGCCCTGGGCGTGGTTGCCGGCCGAGGCCGCGATGACGCCGCGATTGCGCGCCGCCGGGCTCAGGTTGGCCATCTTGTTGTAGGCGCCGCGCAGCTTGAAGCTGAACACCGCCTGCGTATCCTCGCGCTTGAGCAGCATCGTGTTCGACATCCGCTGGGACAGCAGCGGCGCCACCTCCAGCGGCGATTCGACCGCGACGTCATAAACCTTGGAAGTCAGAATGCGTTTCAGATAATCAGTGGACATGGGCCGCGCGACTGGGCAAGAGTGAGGACTGGCCGAGATTATTGCAGGGAATGCGTGTCGCCTTCCCGGTTTCCCGCGGCTACACTGCCGCCACCATGGAAGAAAGTCTCCTATCCGCAGTCAATTGGCTCCTCGGCGTGCTGGCCTTGCCCTCGGTGGGCCTGCCGGCCATCTTCACCGTCTCGCTCGTGTCCGCGACGCTGCTGCCGCTGGGCTCCGAGCCGGCGGTGTTCGGGTACATCAAGCTTTCGCCGGACATGTTCTGGCCCGCCATCCTCGTGGCGACCCTGGGCAACACCGTGGGCGGGGCCATCAGCTACGCCATGGGGCTGGGCGCGGAAAAGGCGGTCGAGCGCTGGAAGGAAAAGCACCCCCATCCGCATCCCAAGGCGACCGAAGGCGGGCGCATGCGCGGCCGCTGGCACGAGCGCGCCCACGACTTGCTGCATCGCATGGGGCCCCCCGCCCTGTTGCTGTCCTGGCTGCCCGCCGTGGGCGATCCCTTGTGCGCGGTCGCCGGCTGGCTGCGCCTGTCCTTCTGGCCTTGCGTGCTTTACATGACGATCGGCAAATTCATGCGCTATCTGTTCATGACGGCCGGACTGCTCTGGTTCTTTCCCGGAAAAATCTAGCGCTGACGCCGTGCTTAAAAAGGGACGGTGCACGCCGTTCCGATAGCGCCTTTGGACGGCTTGGCAGGGATATTAGGGGTCAAGTCGGGACAATGGCATAAAATACTTTTTTAAGGGCCCCCTCTTGCCGCCATGAACGCCCCTCTCGCCAGCCACATCTTGAACGGGGCGATGCCGCCCGCAACACCCGCGCGCTTGCGCGAAATCCCCTACAACTACACGTCGTTTTCCGACCGCGAAATCGTGGGCCGGCTGCTGGGCGAAGACGCCTGGAGCCTGCTGACCGACCTGCGCGGCGAACGCCGCACCGGCCGTTCGGCCCGGATGCTGTACGAAGTGCTGGGCGATATCTGGGTCGTGCGTCGCAACCCCTATCTGCAGGATGACCTGCTCGACAACCCCAAGCGCCGCAAGCAGCTCATCGAAGCCTTGCATCACCGCCTGGGCGAAATCGACAAGCGCCGCGAGCCCGGCGCGCCCGCCGAAGCCGGCCACGATCCGCATCGCGACGAAAAGGTCGTCGGGCTGCTGGCCCGCGCCCGCTCCGCCATCGCCGCCTTCGAAGGCGAGTTCGACCAGACCGCCATGATGCGCAAGCAGGCGCAGAAGGTGCTGGGGCGCATCACGGCGCGCGACAACATCAAGTTCGACGGCCTGTCGCGGGTGTCGCACGTGACGGACGCGACGGACTGGCGCGTGGAGTACCCCTTCGTGGTGCTGACGCCGGACAGCGAAGACGAAATCGCCGCGCTGGTCACCGCCTGTATCGAACTGGGCCTGACGATCGTGCCGCGCGGCGGCGGCACCGGCTATACCGGGGGCGCCATTCCGCTGACCTGGAAGTCGGCGGTCATCAACACCGAGAAATTCGACAAGCTGGGCAAGGTCGAGTCCTGTATCCTGCCCGGCCTCACCGAGCCCGTGGCCGTCATCCACGCCGGCGCCGGCGTGGTCACCAAGCGCGTCTCCGAAGCGGCCGAGGCGGCCGGTTTCGTTTTCGCCGTGGACCCGACCTCGGCCGAGGCCTCCTGCGTGGGCGGCAACATCGCCATGAACGCCGGCGGCAAGAAGGCCGTGCTTTGGGGCACCGCGCTGGACAACCTGGCCTGGTGGCGCATGGTCGATCCGGACGGCAACTGGCTGGAAGTCACGCGCCTGGACCACAACATGGGCAAGATCCATGACGTGGAAGTGGCCCGTTTCGAGCTCAAGTGGTTCGACGGCAAGGGCAAGCCCGGCGAACGCCTGCTCAAGACCGAGACGCTGGAGATCCATGGCCGCGTCTTCCGCAAGGAAGGCCTGGGCAAGGACGTCACCGACAAATTCCTGGCCGGCCTGCCCGGCATCCAGAAGGAAGGTTGCGACGGCCTCATCACCTCGGCGCGCTGGGTGCTGCACCGCATGCCGCGCCACACGCGCACGGTCTGCATGGAGTTCTTCGGGCAGGCGCGCGACGCCATCCCGTCGATCGTCGAGGTCAAGGGCTACCTGGACGGCGAAGGCAAGGCGCGCGGCGCCATCCTGGCCGGCCTGGAGCATCTGGACGAACGCTACCTGCGCGCCGTGGGCTATGCCACCAAGAGCAAGCGCGGCGTCCTGCCCAAGATGGTGCTGATCGGCGACATCGTCGGCGACGACGAAGACGCGGTCGCCGTGGCCGCCAGCGAGGTCGTGCGCCTGGCCAACACGCGCCACGGCGAAGGCTTCGTGGCCGTCAGCCCCGAGGCGCGCAAGAAGTTCTGGCTGGACCGCTCGCGCACCGCCGCGATCGCCCGCCACACCAACGCCTTCAAGATCAACGAAGACGTCGTGATCCCGCTGCCCCGCATGGGCGAATACACGGATCACATCGAGCGCATCAACATCGAGCTGTCCACCCGCAACAAGCTCAAGCTCCTGGGCGAGCTGGACGCCTACCTGTGCGCGCCCCTGCCCGTGGGCAAGGTGGACGACACCGACATCGAGGCCACCCGCGCCGAAGCGCTGGCCGAGCGGACGCGCCAGGCGATGGAACTGCTGGCCGCCACGCGCCAGCGCTGGCAGTGGCTGCTGGACAACCTTGACCTGCCGCTGGGCGACGCGCTGCCGCAGCTCGACGGCCTGGGCCTGGGCGACCTGCGTGACACGCTGACCGCGCGCCTGGCGGCGCAACCGGAGGCCCGCGTCTTCGAAGTGGTGCAGGACCGCACGATCCGCGTCTCCTGGAAGACCGAGGTGCTGGCCGGCCTGCAGCGCGCCTATTCGGGCGCCACCTACAAGCAGATCGTCGACGAGCTCGTCGCCATCCATGGCCGCGTGCTCAAGAGCCGGGTATTCGTCGCGCTGCACATGCATGCCGGCGACGGCAACGTGCACACCAACATCCCGGTCAACTCGGACGACTACGAAATGCTGCGCGAGGCCCACGCGGCCGTCGAGCGCATCATGCAGATCGCCCGCGACCTGGACGGCGTGATCTCGGGCGAGCACGGCATCGGCCTGACCAAGTACGAGTTCCTGACCGAGGCCGAGCTGGCGCCGTTCCAGGACTACAAGCGGCGCGTGGACCCCAACGGCCACTTCAACGCCGGCAAGCTCATGCCCGGCGCCGACCTGCGCCACGCCTGGACGCCCAGCTTCAACCTGATGGGCCACGAGTCGCTCATCATGCAGCAGAGCGACATCGGCGCCATCTCGGAGTCGATCAAGGACTGCCTGCGCTGCGGCAAGTGCAAGCCCGTGTGCGCCACCCACGTGCCACGCGCGAACCTGCTGTATTCGCCGCGCAACAAGATCCTGGCGACGTCCCTGCTGGTGGAAGCCTTCCTGTACGAAGAGCAGACCCGCCGCGGTGTCAGCCTGAAGCACTGGGAAGAATTCGAGGACGTGGCCGATCACTGCACCGTCTGCCACAAGTGCTACAACCCCTGTCCGGTCGATATCGACTTCGGCGACGTGTCGATGAACATGCGCGCCGTGCTGCGCCGCATGGGCCGCAAGTCGTTCAACCCGGGCACGGCCAGCGCCATGTTCTTCCTGAACGCCAAGGATCCGGCCACCATCAACGCCACCCGCAAGGCCATGGTGGGCGTGGGCTACAAGGTCCAGCGCGCCGCGCACGATCTGTTCTCGGGCCTGGTGAAAAAGCAGACCGCCAAGCCGCCGGCCACCGTGGGCAAGCCGCCGCTGCGCGAGCAGGTGGTGCACTTCGTGAACAAGAAGATGCCCGGCGGGCTGCCCAAGCAGGCCGCGCGCAAGCTGCTGGACATCGAAGACGCGAACTACGTGCCGATCATCCGCGATCCCAAGGCCACCACGGCCGATACGGAAGCGGTGTTCTATTTCCCCGGTTGCGGCTCCGAGCGCCTGTTCTCGCAGGTGGGCCTGGCTACGCAGGCCATGCTGTGGCATGCGGGCGTGCAGACCGTGCTGCCGCCGGGTTACCTGTGCTGCGGCTATCCCCAGCGCGGCAACGGCATGACGGACAAGGCCGAGCAGATCATCACCGATAACCGGGTCCTGTTCCACCGCGTGGCCAACACGCTGAACTACCTGGACATCAAGACCGTGGTGGTCAGTTGCGGCACCTGCTATGACCAGTTGGCGGGCTATGAATTCGAGAAGATCTTCCCGGGTTGCCGGCTGATCGACATCCACGAATACCTGCTGGAAAAGGGCATCAAGCTGGAAGGGGCCAAGGGCGTGCGCTACATGTACCACGACCCCTGCCACACCCCCATGAAGCTGCAGGAGCCCATGAAGACCGTGCGCGCGCTGGTGGGCGACGGCGCGGTCAAGAGCGACCGCTGCTGCGGCGAATCGGGCACCCTGGCGGTCAGCCGGCCCGATATCTCCACGCAGGTGCGCTTCCGCAAGCAGGAAGAGCTGCTCAAGGGCGACGCCGCGATCCGCAGCGACGGCTTCACGGGCGACGTGAAGGTCCTGACCTCGTGCCCGTCGTGCCTGCAGGGCCTGTCGCGCTATGAAGGCGACACCGGCATGGAAGCCGACTACATCGTGGTCGAGATGGCGCGCCACATCCTTGGCGAAGGCTGGATGGAAGACTACGTGCGCCGCGCCAATGCGGGCGGGATCGAACGGGTCCTGGTCTAAACCCGACACGTCTTTCGTGCGAATGAAGCCGCGGCCAGCGATGGCCGCGGTTTTTTTTCGCCCTTCCGCGGCCCTCTTGAAACCCAAAAAACCGATCCCATACTGGGATTGAAGCGATCAGACCTGCGGTCGTGATTGTGGCGATTGCCTAGTGTCTGTATCGGTCCCTTTTTTCATTCGAGGAGACCCTTATGAGCAATTTTCCATTCAGCGACAGCGGCTTTGCGACCGCGTTCGACGCCATCCAGGAACACATGGGCCGCGTGCTGCGCGGCGCGGGCGTGCCCGCTGCCTTGCGCGCCACGCCGCAGGCCTACTTTCCGCCGGTCAACGTCGGCGTGTCGGGCGATTCCATCGAGGTCGTCGCCTTCGTGCCCGGCATGGAGCCTGACGCCCTGAACGTATCGATCGAAAAAAGCCTGCTCACCATCAGCGGCGAACGCAAGCCGCAGGAGCTGCCCGAGGGCGCCCGTTACTACGCGCGGGAACGCGCGCAGGGCCGTTATACGCGGGTGATCGAACTGCCCGCCGATGCGGACCCCGACAACGTGCAGGCGCGCTACACCGACGGCTGCCTGGCCATTTCCATCAAGCGCAAGGAATCGGCCAAGCCCCGTACCGTGACCGTGCAGTGAACCAGCCCGCAACCGCAAAGGAGTATCGATCATGAATGAACGCAAAGACCTGACCGTGCCCGCGGAAGGGGCGGTTTCCGAAAAGCGCGACGCGCGCGGCGTGACCGTGCCGGCCGTGGATATCTACGAAGACAAGGAAGGCATCACCCTGCTGGCGGATCTGCCCGGCGTATCCAAGGAGAGACTGCGCATCAACGTCGAAGCCGACGTGCTGCAGATCGAGGGCGAAGCGTCGGTGGAGACGCCCAGCGATCTGCGGCTGGTGTTGGGCGAAATGCGCGCGCCGCTCTTTCGCCGGGCGTTCCGCCTGGGGCAGGAGTTCGATCGCGCGCAGATCAGCGCCAGCCTGAAGCAGGGCCTGCTCACGCTGCGCATCCCGCGCGTGCGCGAGGCGCAGCCGCGGCAGATTCCCGTCGTGGCGGGTTGAGCCCGGAGCGGGGCGCCGCGCGGCGCCCCTGCAAAAAAAGCCGCGGTCGTCGGACCGCGGCTTTTGCGCGAAAGGCAGGGTGACGCCGGGGGCGTCACTCCAGCTTGATGTTCGCCTTCTTGATGACGTCCGCCCAGGCGGCGCGCTCCTGTTCGGAATAGGCCTTGAAGTCCTGGGCCGACATCGGCATGGGAATGACGCCCATGTCCAGCATCTTCTGCGACACCGCCGACGACTTGAGCGTGGCGTCCAGGTCGGCCGACAGTTTTTTCACCACCGCTTCAGGCAGGCCGGCGGGGCCCACCAGGCCTTGCCAGGCGTACGCCGTGAAGTTGGGCACGCCCTGTTCGGCCATGGTCGGGACGTCCGGCAGCACCGGCACGCGATCCGGCGTGGCGGCAGCCAGCACGCGCAGTTTGCCGGCCTTGACGTTGGGCAGGCCCGAGCCCAGGTCGATGAACATCATGTCCACCTGGCCGCCCAGCAAGTCCTGGATGGCGGGCGCGGCGCCCTTGTACGGCACGTGCAGCACGTTGGCGCCCGTGCGCTGCTTGAAGAGTTCCAGCGCCAGGTGATGCGGCGAGCCCGCGCCGGCCGAAGCCGACGTCAGTTTGCCTGGATCTTTCTTGGCCGCGGCGATCACCTCTTCGACCGTCTTGTACGGCGAGTTGACGTTCACGGCCAAGAGCAACGGGAACTTGGCGATCCCGCCGATATAGGTGAACTTGGCCGGATCGTAGGACAGCTTGGCGTACAGCGACGAATTGAAGGCCAGCGTGCCCGAGTCGGCCGTGCCGACCAGGTAGCCGTTGGGCTCCGCCTGGGCGATGGCCGTGGCGCCGATGATGGTGCCCGCGCCGGGGCGGTTCTCGACCACGATGGTCTGGCCCAGCGTCTTTTCCAGGCTGCTGGCCACCGTGCGCGCCACCACGTCGGTGCCGCCGCCGGCGGGATAGGGAACGATCCAGCGGATCGGTTGCGTGGGCCAGGATTGGGCGCAGGCCGCGGTGGCGGCCAGCGACAGGGCGGCAAGCGCCAGCAGGCGCTTTGCATGCTTGTGCATGGAGTGTCTCCTCGTGCGGGGTGTCATGAGCGCGGCGCCCGCGTCGTTGATCGACGTCAACTTTGCGCCGCATTTTTTTGCGTCGCTATTATGCCTTGCGCCTACGCAAAAAGGGGGCCGCGCTTTGGGCCCCGTCAAATGCCCATGCCCGCGCCAGCCGCTTATTGCGGGTCCGGATAGCTGCGTGCGCCGAAAATGGCCGAGCCGATACGCACTTCGGTCGAGCCTTCTTCGATGGCAAGTTCGAAGTCCCCGCTCATGCCCATGGACAGGCGGTCCAGCGAAACGCCGGCAATGCGCTCCTGCGCCAGGCGATCGCGCAGTTCGCGCAGCGCGCGAAAGCACGCGCGCACCTGGGCCGGATCGGGCGAATTGACGGCCAGCGTCATCAGGCCCCGCACGCGCAGCGTGGGAAAGTCCGCGGCGATGCGCCGCAGGAAGGGGGCAACGTCTTCGGGCGCCATGCCGTATTTGCTGGGTTCCGGAGAGGTCTTGACCTGCACCAGCACGTCCAGGGTCCGGCCCTCGTTTTGCAGGCGTCGGTGCAGGGCCTCGGCCAGTTCGACGCGGTCCAGGGACTGCACCTCCGCGGCGTCGCGGGCGGCGTCCTTGGCCTTGTTGGTCTGCAGGTGGCCGATCAGCACCCATTTCAGCCCGTGTCCCGCCAGCGCGTCGGCCTTCTGGCGGATCTCCTGCGTCTTGTTCTCGCCGAAACGGGTCAGGCCCAGCGCCATGGCCTCGCGCAGGGCGTCCTCGCCGAACGTCTTGCTGACGGGCAGCAGGGTCACGCTGTCGGGGCGGCGGCCGGCGCGCTCGCAGGCCTCGCGGATGCGTTGCTGGATCCGGGCGAGGCGCCCGGCCATGGTGTCTTCGGCGATCATGCAGCTCTCTGGCAAAAACGGGATGTCCCATAGTGTAGGACGTGCTCCGGACCTCCCGCCACGCGGGCGGTTTCAGGCGCTGGCCGCGCCCTTGACCCTGTCGTTGACCCTGCCAGAGCGGCAGGCTTAGAATTTGCGGAGATTTGTTTATATTTCAAAGTTCTATGCCGTCCGGCGCCGCCCATTCGGGCGACACGTTCTCCCCTCCCTACTCAGCCCTTCCGCCATGTCCAGTGCAGCGCCCGAATACGCCTTTGCCACGCCGTTCCTGAATCCCCCCGCCTCGCCCATCCGATCGCTCATGCCCTACGCCATGCGTCCGGGCACCATTTCACTGGCCGGCGGATATCCGGCGCAGGAGCTGTTCGACGTCGACGGCCTGTCGATCGCGTCCACCCAGGTCATGGCCCGGCTGGGCACGTGCCTGCAGTACTCCAACATCGACGGCCAGGCCAGCCTGCGGCATGAGCTGGCGCGGCTGTCCGCGGCCCGCGGCCTGGTTTGCAACGCCGACACGGAACTCGCCGTGACGGGCGGATCGCAGCAGGCGCTGGCGCTGCTCACGCGCGTGATGCTGCAGCCCGGCGACCACGCCATCATCGAATCGCCGGCTTTCCCGAATTCCGTGCAGGCCTTGCGCTACACGGGCGCCACGGTGCACACCGTGCCTTCGGGCCCCGACGGCATCGACGTGGATGCGCTGGACGAGCTGGCTGCGCGCGTGAAGCCCAAGATGGTCTGCGTCGTCGCTTCGTTCTCCAATCCCTGCGGCGCCACCATCTCGCGCCAGCGACGCCTGCGCCTGCTGGAACTGGCCGTCAAGCACCGCTTCCTCCTCGTGGAGGACGATCCCTACAGCGAGCTGCGCTTTGCCGGCGAAGCCGTGCCGCCCATCGCGGCGCTGGCCGAAGGCGAGGCGCGCCACTGGGCCGTGTACCTGGCCAGCATGTCCAAGACCATGGCCCCGGCGCTGCGCATCGGCTGGCTGGTCGCCCCGCCCGAGATCCGCCGCCGCTGCGTCGGCGCCAAGGCCGCCGACGACATGGCGTCCTCGGCCTGGATCCAGGAAATCGTGGCGCAGTACCTGGCCAATGGCCGATACGACGAACACGTGCCGCGCATCCGCGCCGCCTATGGGCTGCGCTGCACGGCCATGGCCGAGGCCCTGGCGCGCGAACTCGACGGCCGCATCACGTTCAGCAAGCCCGAGGGCGGCATGTTCTTCTGGGCGCGCCTGACGGGCGACGTGGACGCCACGCGCCTGCTGCCGTATGCCATCGAGCATGAAGTGGTCTACGTGCCCGGCAAGGCGTTCTACGCCGATGCGGCGCAGGCGGACCTCTACGCCATGCGCATGTCGTTCGCGACCATGAACGAAAGCCAGATCGCGCAGGGCATGGTCCGCCTGGGCCGCGCGCTGGACGCGTGCCAGGCCAACGAGCCGGTGTCCATTTCGCTGGCGGCTTGACCCCGCGCAGCGTCGCGCCTGCCTCGCATTGCTATCCTTTCCGCACTTGCCCGCCGGCGCGAGCCGGCGGCAAGTCCCGGCATGCCGGGCATACCCAAATAAGCGCCCGTTATTTGGCGGGGGCGCTTCATGTCGATAAGCTTCTTGCCTCGGCGCGCGTTCGCGCCCGGTAGCGGAACAGGAATCCAGGTCATGAACATTGCAAAAGGGTGGGTAGGCGCGGCGCTGTTGTTGGCGGCGGCGCAGGGAGCTCAGGCGGCGACGCTGGACGTCGTGAAGCAGCGCGGCGCCGTGGCTTGCGGCACGACCACGGGCTTCGCGGGATTCTCCGCGCCCGACGCGCAAGGCAAGTGGCAGGGCCTGGACGTGGACCTGTGCCGCGCGGTGGCCGCGGCGGTCTTCGGCGACGCGGACAAGATCAAGGTGGTGCCGCTCAATTCGCAGCAGCGCTTTACCGCGCTGCAATCCGGCGAGATCGACGTGCTGACGCGCAACACCACCGTGACGCAGCAGCGCGACACGGCGCTGGGCATCATCCACGCCGGCATCAATTTCTACGACGGCCAGGGCTTCCTGGTGCCGAAGTCGCTGGGCGTGAAGAGCGCCAAGGAGATCAACGGCGCCACGATCTGCCTGCAGACCGGCACGTCCAACGAAAACACCCTTGCCGACTGGGCGCGCGCCAACAACGTGACGTACAAGCCCGTCGTCATCGAGACCTTCAACGAAGTGGTCAATGCCTTCGCCTCCGGGCGCTGCGACGTGTTCTCGACGGACGCCTCGGGCCTGGCGTCGATCCGCATCTCCAAGCTGCAGAATCCGGACGACTATGTGGTGCTGCCCGAGATCATCTCCAAGGAGCCGCTGGGCCCCTTCGTGCGCCAGGGCGACGACGCCTGGCTCAACATCGTCCGCTGGTCGCTGTCGGCCATGATCGAAGCCGAAGAGTACGGCGTGACGTCCAGGAACGTGGATGAACAGACCCGAAGCGCCAACCCCAACATCAAGCGCATCCTGGGCGTGACGCCCGGCAGCGGCGCCAACCTGGGGCTGGATGAAAAATGGGCCTACAACATCGTCAAGCAGGTGGGCAACTACGGCGAAAGCTTCGAGCGCAACGTGGGCGAGGGCAGTCCGCTCAAGATCAAGCGCGGCCTGAATGCGCAATGGACGCAGGGCGGATTGATGTACGCGCTGCCGATCCGCTGACGAACCCAGGGCGTTTCGTTTTGCCTATCCGCGCCGATAAACCTGCGCGATCTTCACGAAGGCGGCGCGCAGTTCCCGCGTGCCGCCCTGGAAGATCACCGGTTTGCCGCGGCGCGTGAACACCACCAGCCGCTTTGAAAACACCATGGGCACGAAGCGCGCGTAACGCACGTCTTCCCATGCCACCTCGCGCCGCGTGAACCAGGTCTGGCGCAGGCCGTGTTCGTCGATGGTGGTGATGGACGTCTGCATGTGCCAGGACACGAACAGCAGCGCCACAAAGCACAGCACCACCGCCACCGCCAGCAGCGTATCGAAGGGCTGTGCGGGCGCGCGGATCGCGGTGGTCACGACCTGCACGCCCAGGATCGCCAGCAGCACCCAGGTCAGGATGCGCACCCAGTCCGGCCAGGCCTGGCCCGACAGGGGCAGCGGGCCGATGGCGCGGAGCAGCGCCGGGAGGTCTTCAGGCGCGGGGTCGGCATTGGGCGTGGTCATGCGGACCGGATCAGGCGGCACGCTTGGCGGCGATGGCGTTGCCGGCGCGGCTGGAACCCTTGCGGTTCAGGTGTCCCGACATCCATTGCCCGATGTCGACCACGGCGTCGAAGTCCACGCCCGTGTCGATGTCCAGGCCGCGCAGCATGTACAGCACGTCTTCGGTCGCGACGTTGCCCGTGGCGCCCTTTGCGTAGGGGCAGCCGCCCAGGCCGGCCACCGAGGTGTGGAAGATGGAAATGTCCGTTTCCAGCGCCGCAAGGATGTTGGCCAGCGCCTGGCCGTAGGTGTCGTGGAAATGGCCGGACACGCGCGCCGGGTCGACCACGCGGGTCACGGCGGCCATCACTTCGCGCACGCGCTTGGGCGTGCCCACGCCGATGGTGTCGGCCACGTCGATCTCGTCGACCTGCATTGCCAGGTAGCGTTGCGCCACGTCCACCACGGCTTCGACGGGAACTTCGCCCTGGTAGGGGCAGCCCAGCGCGCAGCTGATGCTGCCGCGCACGCGGATGCCGGCCTCGCGGGCGGCCTGGACCACGGGTTCGAAACGCGCGATGGATTCGGCGATGGAACAGTTGATGTTCTTCTGGGAGAAGGCTTCGGACGCCGCGCCGAAGATCACGATTTCGTCCGCGCGGGCGGCCAATGCGCCTTCGAAGCCCTTCATGTTGGGGGTCAGCACCGAGTAGATGGTGCCGGGGCGGCGCTCGATGCGTGCCATCACGTCTGCGCCGTCGGCCATCTGCGGCACCCATTTGGGCGAGACGAACGAGGCGGCTTCCACATTGGGAAAGCCCGCGGCGCTCAGGCGGTTGACCAGTTCAACCTTGATGTCGGTGGGGACGAATTCCTTTTCGTTCTGCAGGCCGTCGCGAGGCGACACCTCGACGATCTTTACGCGGGAGGGCAATGCCATGTCTCTTCCTGTTTCGGTATGGGATGACCGGCGCGGCGAGGCCGCGGCGCCATCGCCCATATTAGCGCCATCGCATGCGGCGCCGCTGCGGCCCTAGTGCAAACGCTGGTAGCGGCCATCGTCCAGCCGGGCGATGCGGCCCTGCAATTCCAGGTCGAGCAGTTGCGCCTGCAGCACGGCGGTATCGAGCCCGCATCGCGCCTGGATGGCATCCAGGTGCAGCGGGTCGTAGCCCAGCGCATCCAGCACCGGATGGGCGGCGCGCGCGGGGGAGGGCTCGGTGCGCGGGGCCTGCGCCGGCGTCGGCCCGCCGCCCAGTTCGTCGGTGATGTCGGCGGCGGTCTCCACCAGCTTGGCGCCCTGGCGGATCAGCGCATGGCAGCCGCGCGACAGTGGCGAATGGATCGAGCCCGGGATGGCGAAGACTTCGCGGCCGCTCTCGCCCGCCAGCCGGGCGGTGATGAGCGACCCGCTTTGCTTGGCGGCCTCGACCACCAGGACGCCGCGCGCCAGGCCCGCGACGATGCGGTTGCGCTTGGGAAAGTGCTGGGGCCGCGCGCCGGTGCCCAGGGGCAGTTCGGACACCAGCGCCCCATGCGCCGCGATGCGATGCGCCAGGTCGCGGTGGCTGGCCGGGTAGACGCGATCGATGCCCGTGCCCATGACCGCCACGGTGCCGGCGCCGTCGGGGCCGGCATCCAGCGCGCCTTCATGCGCGGCGGCGTCGATGCCCAGCGCCAGGCCGCTGACGACGCGCCAGCCGTTCGCCGCAAGGTGTCGGGCAAAGGCACGCGCGTTTTCCTGTCCGCCCGGCGTCGCATTGCGCGCGCCCACGACCGCCAGCGACGGCCCCTGCAGGAACGCGGGATCACCCGCCACGTAGAGCAGGATCGGCGGATCGGCGATCGTCAGCAGGCTTTGCGGATAGGTGGGATCGGCCAGGGTCAGGATGTGGCGGCCGGGGGCCTGCACCCATTCCAGCGCCCGCGCCACCTGCTCGGCCATGTCTGCCGGCATGGGCGCCGCCAATTGCCGCGCCAGCGCGTCGGGCACATGGCGCGCAAGCGCCGTGGCGCGTTGCGCGTAGATCTGCTCGGGCAGGCCCAGCGCGCTCAGAAGCATGCAGGCGGTGGCGGAACCGATATTCGGTTCGAGGGACAGCCGCAGCCAGGCGGACAGTTCGTTGGAGGATTGCGTAAGCGGCATGGAACGGGCGCGAGAAAGGCGTCGTGGGTCCGAGAGTGTCGCACGCGCCGGGCAGGCCGGCGGCGGCGGGGTGGATCGATACGCGCGGGACCGGCAAGGCAAGGGCGCCGCCTGTGAAAAAAAGCGTGCCGGGGCAATGTCCGCAATCCCCGAATTAGCCGAAAACTATTAGAAATCAATACTCTAATGAATTAAACTCTCGTGTACGCATCACTCTGGCGATCCCCTTTCAATGGCTTTACTTCCCATCCTTCGCTACCCGGACCCGCGCTTGCACAAAAAGGCCAAGCCGGTCGCCGAGGTCGATGACCGCATCCGGCAGCTCGTGCGCGACATGGCGGAAACCATGTACGACGCGCCTGGCGTCGGCCTGGCCGCAACCCAGGTCGACGTGCATGAACGCGTCGTCGTGATCGATGTGTCCGAGGACAGCAATCAACTGCTGACCCTGATCAACCCCGAGATCACCTGGCGCAGCGACGACTACAAGATCTACGAAGAAGGCTGCCTGTCCGTTCCCGGCATCTACGACGAAGTCGAGCGCGCCTCGCGCATCCGCTGCAAGGCGCTGGACATCGACGGCAAGCCGTTCGAGTTCGAGGCCGATGGCCTGCTGGCCGTGTGCGTGCAGCACGAGCTGGATCACCTGGAAGGCAAGGTGTTCGTGGAATACCTGTCGAACCTCAAGCAGAACCGCATCAAAACCAAGCTCAAGAAGGCCGAGCGCGAAGCCTTGCGCGCGTAGGTCGGCCCTTAACCCCATGCGCATCGTCTTTGCCGGTACCCCGGAATTCGCCCGTATCGCGTTCGACGCCCTGCGGGCGGCCGGCCACGAAATCCCCCTCGTCATGACGCAGCCGGACCGCCCCGCGGGGCGGGGCCTGAAGCTCACGCCCAGCCCGGTCAAGCAGGCGGCCGTGGAGGCGGGCATCCCCGTCGCCCAACCGCGCAGCCTGCGGCTGGACGGCCGCTATCCCGACGAGGCCGCCGAGGCCCGCCAACTGCTGGAAAGCGTGGCGCCGGACGTGATGGTGGTGGCCGCCTACGGGTTGATCCTGCCGCAATGGGTGCTGGAACTGCCGCGCCTGGGCTGCCTGAACATCCACGCCAGCCTGCTGCCGCGCTGGCGCGGCGCGGCGCCGATCCAGCGCGCCATCGAAGCCGGCGACGCGCGCACCGGCGTCACCATCATGCAGATGGACCAGGGGCTGGATACGGGGGATATGCTGCTCGAACGCATCGTGCCGATTTCGGACGAGACCAACGCGGCGCAGTTGCATGACGCGCTGGCGGTGGCGGGGGGCGAAGCCATCGTCGAGGCGCTGGCCGCGCTGGCCGAAGGTGGCCGTGGCCTGACCCCGCGCAAGCAGCCCGAAGCGGGCGTGACCTACGCGGCCAAGCTGGACAAGGCCGAAGCCGCGCTCGATTGCAGCCAGCCGGCCGCGTTGCTGGCGCGCCGCGTGCGGGCCTTCAACCCCGTGCCCGGCGCCAGCATCCGCCTGCCCGGCCTGCCCGATGCCGTGAAGGTCTGGCGCGCCCAGGCGCTGGACGAGACCACCACGGCCGCGCCGGGCAGCGTCCTGCGCGCGGACGCGGCAGGGATCGACATCGCCACGGGCCAGGGCGTGCTGCGCCTGCTGGAGCTGCAGAAGGCCGGCGGCAAGCGCCAGCCCGTGGATGTGTTCGTGCGCGGCTGGCAGCCGGCCTGAGCGTTGCCGCCCGCCCGGCTCACCCTTGGCGGGTAGCCGCCAGCAGATCCACGTAGGCGCCCGACAGCAACTGTTCGGGCGCGACGCCCAGCCCGGCCATCAGCGTGCGGGCTTCTTCCATTCCTGCCTCGACGGTTTCGTCTTCGCGCAGCACCACCTCCAGCTCCAGGAATTCGCCCAGGCCTTCGACCCGGTCCAGGTGGATGCGCGTGCGTCCGGCCATGAATACCGTCCGGTGCTTCTTGACGCGGCCGGTCACGCCATAGGCGTGCGAAAGCGTGTCGCGCAGGGCGTCGGGGGCGTCCGTGGGCGCTATCACGTAGAAACTTTCCTTGGGGCCGGTATCGTCGGCGCGTTGGTAGAAGATCAGCTCGCCCGTGCCGTTCGAAAAAGCGCGCAGCTTCAGCCGCCCGGTCGAGCATGCGAAGAACGTGTCGTCCTGGTCGATACGGGCGGGCTCCTTGCCGGACAACGCCGCAGCCAGGGGGACGATGGCCTCCAGGCTATCGACCCGGGCCTTGATTTCGACATTGCGCGCCATGCAGGTTTCCTGGTCAGTAGAGTGAACCGGCGACGCGGGCTGGCAGGTCGCGATCGTAGGCGACGCCGTCGAAGGTGCCGGCGGTGAGGTCGGAGAGGATCCGGCCCACGCTGGGCAGCGCGGTGCGCGCGATCTGCGTCTGCGGATCCCACAGGCGCGAGCGCAGCAGCGCCCGGGAACACTGGAAATACACGGTGTGCACGTCGACGACCAGCACGGAACGCGGCAGCTTGCCGTCCATCTCGAAGCGCGCCAGCAACGCCGGGTCCACGCTGATGCGCGCCGTACCATTGACGCGCAGCGTCTCGCCGACGCCCGGCACCAGGAACAGCAGCGCTATGCGCGGATCGGCGATGACGTTGAGCAGGCTGTCCACGCGGTTGTTGCCGCGGCGGTCGGGCAGCAGCAGCGTCTTTTCGTCCTGCACCACCACGAACCCGGCGGGGTCGCCGCGCGGCGAGGCGTCCAGCCCGTCCGGTCCCGCGGTGGCCAGCAGCGCGAAAGGCGCGGCCTCGATGAACGCGCGGTAGTGCGGGTGCACATGGTCCACTTCCTTTTTCAGGGAGGCTTCGCCGGGCGAACCGTAGAGCGCTTGCAGCGCGAGGGCGTCGGTAATCAGATGGGCGGGGTCGATGTGCATGGGTACGGGACGTTATGCCAGGGCGTTGGAAAGGTCTGCGACGGTCAGGAACAGTTCGTCCGGGCCACGGCCGCGCAGGGCGTCGACATGGTTATAGCCCCAGGCAACCGATCCGACCCGCACGCCGGCCTTGCGGGCGGCGTCGATATCGCGCATTTCGTCGCCCACCAGCAGGAAGCGCTCGGGCGCCGTGCCATGCTGCCTGAGCAGGCGGTCGATCTTGGCGGCCTTGCCGAAGAGGTCGGTGCCGCATTCGTAGTCGTCAAACAGCGCCGCGGTTTCCTCGCCCAGCACGCGCTTGACGTTCTCGACGGAATTGGAGCTGACGATCGCCAGCCGCAGGCCGCTCGCCTTCAGGCGGGCGAGCGCTTGCGGAATGCCGTCGAACAGCTGGACGCTGGGATCGATCTCCTGCATCAGCGTGCGCACGTGCGTCATGATCGCCGGCAGCTTCCACAGCGGGATGTTCAGGTACTTCAGGATTTCGCCGGCATCGCGGCTGCGCAGGGCTTCGCGTTCCGAGGCGTCGATCTTGCGGAAGTGGTATTTGTCCGCGACAGTGTTCAGGATGGCGTTGAACCACGGCATGGTGTCCGCCAAAGTCCCGTCGAAGTCGAATGCAGCAATGTCGTATTTCAATTCTTGGAATCCAGTGCCGGCAGGCGGGGCAGGGGCCATGCACGCTGGCAGGCGCCCTGCGCCGTCCCTAAACGCCGTGCGGGTGAAGGAGATAGTGCACGACCGGCGCCAGCCCTTCAAGCGGCGGCGCGCCGGCCACCACGCGCGCGGCGTTCGTCCACGGGTAGTCCAGGGCCAGCAACCAGCCGAACACGGCCGCCGCGTCGCCGGGGGGCAGGTTCACCATGGTTTCGATCGTGATGGTCAGCCGCTTGGCGCGGTACGGGTCGGGCTGGAAGACCCAGTCGTAGCGGCCACAGCCCACGCGCACGTTGCCGGTGGCCTTCTCCGTCATGCCCACCAGCCAGTCGCACTGGTAATCGGGCAGGCGCGCGTCCGCCTCGGGGCGCGACAGAAAGAAGGTGTAGACGTTGTCGTAGGTCTGGCCGAATTTGCGCACCAGCGTGTCGGTGATGGCGGCCAGGCCATGCGACTCGGGCGGAAAGGCGATGGCCTGCGTGCGCAGCGCCATCTTCAACACGGCGTCCGGCGCGAAGGCGCGGGCCATGTAATGGGGGCGGTTCTCGTCCTTGGCGTGAAAATAGTCGCGCAATACGGACTCGGTGCAGGCGGGGATCAACGAATCGGTGGGCATTGCGAGGGGCTTCCGTTCAGGTGTCGGGAGTAGGGGTCAGGGCTTTCTGACCGGATCGAACCATTTCGTGATGTTGGGCGGCTCGTAAATGGCATAGCGATCCAGCAGCAAGGCGGGGTCTTCCTCAACCACCAGCATGTCGCGATGCTGGGGACGGATAAATGCTTCTTCCACGGAGTGGTTGATGAATTGCATCAGCGCATCGTAATACCCCGCGATGTTGAGCAATCCGCAGGGCTTCTGGTGCATGTTGAGCTGCGCCCAGGTCCACACCTCGAAAAACTCTTCCAGCGTGCCGGCGCCGCCTGGCAGGGCGACGAAGCCGTCGGCCTTCTCCATCATCATCGCCTTGCGTTCGTGCATGTTCTGCACCATGTGCAGCTCCGTCAGCCCCAGGTGCGCCTGTTCTTTCTTGAGCAGCAGTTCCGGGATCACGCCGATCACGCGGCCGCCGGCGGCCAGCACCTCGTTGGCCACCACGCCCATGATGCCGACCACCGAGCCGCCGTACACCAGGCCCAGGTCGCGCTTGACGAGTTCACGGGCCAGCACACGCGCCTGCTCGACGTAGTCCGGCCGGGTGCCGGGGTTGGAACCGCAATACACGCAGATATTCTTGAGATTCATAAACAAGGGGTCAGAGGGCCGGCCGCGTTACAGATTGCGTCACGCCGCCTTTTCGCGAAGCCGATAGTTTACGCAAGGTTGAGAGGGACCCTTGCCCGGGCGCGGCGCCGTCGGACTCGCGATGCGGGCAATGTTTGGACACAGCATGTTCCGGCACGGCCGGTAGACTGGGGATTGCTAATACGACTGGAAGTCCAGCGTCGTGCTGCTTTCACGGACTATGAGGAGCCTACGATATGGAACAAGCAACCCGCACCCCGCAGCAGGCCAAGCGTCCTTTCGATATGGATGTGCAGGCGATCCGCGCCAAGGCGCGCAAGGACATCGAGTCCGGCGCCATCACCGATACCTATCGGGCTGATCGCGAAACCGTGCTGAAGCTGCTGAACGAAGCGCTGGCCACGGAGGTGGTCTGTGTGCTGCGCTACAAGCGCCACCACTTCATGGCTCGCGGCTTGAACGCCGAGCCCGTCGCCGCGGAATTCGCCGAGCACGCGGCGCAGGAACAGGAACATGCCGACAAGCTGGCCGAGCGCATCGTGCAGCTCGGCGGCGAGCCGAACCTGTCGCCCAAGGGCCTGCTGGAGCGAAGCCACTCGGAATACGTCGAAGGCAATTCGCTGGAAGAGATGATCAAGGAAAACCTGATCGCCGAGCGCATCGCCATCGACAGCTATCGCCAGATGATCGAATACATCGGTGAACAGGATTCCACCACGCGCCGCCTGCTGGAGGAGATCCTGGCGGTGGAAGAGGAACACGCCGACGACCTGTCGGACTTCCTGGCCAAGTCGTGATGGGGCAGTGACCGTCCGCGCGGCTGCTTGAGCCGCCGGTCAAAACGCCGGCCGGCGCGTGTTGACGCGCCGGCCGGCGTTTTTTTTGAAGTCAGATCGCGTCGGCCCAGAGATCGTATTCGTCGGAATCGGTGACGCGCACGCGCACCATGTCGCCCGCCTTCAGGGGCTGGTCCGAACTGACGTAGACGCAGCCATCGATTTCCGGCGCGTCGCCCGCGCTGCGGCCCACGGCGCCGTCCTCGTCGACTTCGTCGATCAGCACGTCGATCTCGCGGCCGACCTTGCGCGCCAGGCGCTGCGTCGAGATGGTCTGCTGCAACGCCATGAAGCGTTCCCAGCGGTCCTGCTTGACGTCATCCGGCACCGGATCGTCCAGCAGATTGGCGGGCGCACCCTCAACCGGCGAATACTGGAAACAGCCCACGCGGTCGAGCTGCGCCTCCTGCATCCAGTCCAGCAGGTACTGGAAGTCTTCCTCGGTTTCGCCGGGAAAACCCACGATGAACGTCGAGCGGATCGTCAGGTCCGGACAGATCTCGCGCCAGCGCTTGATGCGCGCGAGCGTCTTGTCTTCGAAGGCCGGGCGCTTCATGGCCTTCAGGATGCGCGGGCTGGCGTGCTGGAAGGGGATGTCCAGGTAGGGCAGGATCTTGCCCTCGGCCATCAGCGGGATCACCTCGTCCACGTGCGGGTACGGGTACACATAGTGCAGCCGCGTCCAGACGCCCATTTCGGACAGGGCCACACAGAGCTCGGTCATGCGCGTCTTGACCGGGCGGCCGTTCCAGAAGCCGCTGCGGTACTTCATGTCCACGCCATACGCGCTGGTGTCCTGCGAGATCACCAGCAGTTCCTTCACGCCTGCCTTCACCAGGCGCTCGGCTTCGTTCAGCACGTCGCCCACCGGACGGCTGACCAGGTCGCCGCGCATCGAGGGGATGATGCAGAAACTGCAACGATGGTTGCAGCCTTCCGAGATCTTCAGATAGGCATAGTGGCGCGGCGTGAGCTTCACGCCCTGCGGCGGCACCAGGTCCACGTACGGATTGTGGTCCTTGTTGGGCGGCGCGGCGCTGTGCACGGCGCGCACCACCTCTTCATATTGCTGGGGACCGGTCACCGACAGCACGCTGGGATGCACGTCGCGGATCACCGATTCCTCGACGCCCATGCAGCCGGTCACGATGACCTTGCCGTTCTCGGCGATGGCCTCGCCGATGGCTTCCAGCGATTCGGCCTTGGCGCTGTCGATGAAACCACAGGTGTTGACGACCACGACGTCCGCGTCGTTGTATTCGGGCGTGACTTCGTACCCTTCGGTGCGCAGCTGGGTCAGGATGCGCTCGGAGTCGACCAGGGCCTTGGGACAGCCGAGGGACACGAAGCCCACGCGCGGCGCGCGGCCGGGAGCCGCTCCTTGCGCCGCCGTCGCGATCGCGTCCAGGGTCGAGCTGTTGCCGTTGCTGGCGGCGCTGCCGGCGCCTTTGCCGGGCCGGGATCGTTCAAGAATTTCCAATCTGGTTCACCGTAGGTTCGCGCACGGGCATAGGCGGTGCGGCGGGGTAATCGTCAAAGGGTCGGGATCAGGCAGTCGCGTCCTGCGAGGTCAGGTCGCGCAGCGTTTCCGGATACAGCATGGCCACCCGCAGCAATGTCTGCGCGGCGCCCGAGGGGTTGCGCCGGCCTTGCTCCCAATCCTGCAAGGTGCGCACGCTCACGCCCAGCAACGCCGCGAAATCCGCCTGCGGCAGGCCGACGCGATTGCGCGCTTCGCTGATATGCGACGCCTGCCACCGGACGGACCGGGCAGGCTGGACAGCCTTATTCATGACTCAATCAATGGGATGGACGGCGCGAGACGTCCCGCCAATCGAATTCAGGTTGGAGGCCGCACCGTGGGCGATGGCGGAATAGCGCGAAATTATACGGCATTGCCGTATGTGGTGGGGCAGCAGCCCGTGATCATCCGAGGCGGGATCGGAAGGAGCGCGGGCAGACCGGGGAGGCGCCTGGTCTGGCGTTTGACGGGGCGTTCTTGGTAGCGAGCGCTCGCGTTTGGCCTGCGGCCGGCACCCGGAGCGATGCAAGAAAACGCGGTTGCCGGATTGGCTTTTCTGCATCGGCGACGCCGCAAATACACGATGGAATTTTGATCTGCCGCTATTTCTAGTAGGCATTCGATAGAATTATCGGGAAATTTGGTGTAATTAGGCAGATCAAGTGCTTGAGAAAGCCGGTTGCGCGCGCGGGAGGATATTCGTTTGAATTCGTATGCCGTGGAGCTTTTACCATTCCAGATCCGCTCGATTGGAAATGAATACATCGCGGTAAGCGGTACGGGAGATCACGTTTTTCTTACCCCTGAGCATGCTGAATCGCTGATAAATGGCCAGACGTCCGAGTTGCCACTGGCATTGCAGGCGGACTTGAAGGCGGGATTCTTCCTAGGTAGCCACCATAGTCCCGGCAATCGCCGCTTACTGGTTTCGCGAATATCCGCCAGGCGCGAGACGGTCACCGGAGGGCCGAGCCTGCACATACTGGTTCCCACTTTGCAATGCGAGCATTCGTGCCAATACTGTCAAGTCAGCCGTTCCCTGTCGGATTCGGGCTACAGTTTGAGCCTGTCCAACCTGTTTGCAGCCTGCGATAGCGTATTTGAAAGCGACGCGCCGGTCTTGACGGTTGAGTTTCAAGGCGGCGACCCCTTGTTGCGATTCGACTTGGTGCAAGCGGCCATAGATCGAATTCAAATCCGAAACAAACAAGAAGGCCGGACGGTCCGATTCGTGATCTCGTCCTCTTTGCACCAGTTGACCCCAGAAATGTGCGATTTCTTCGGTCAGCATGATGTTCTGTTGTCGACCAGCATTGACGGTCCGGCAGCACTTCATAATCGCAATCGACCCAGCCTGGGCCGCAATGCCTATGAACGAACGGTCGCTGGTATCGAATTGGCGCGTACCAGACTGGGACATGATGCGGTATCTGCCTTGATGACAACCACTCGAGCATCATTGGCCTGTCCCGAAGCGATTGTCGATGAATACGTGAAGCTGGGTCTACGCGAAATATTTGTTCGACCCCTGAGTAGTTATGGTTTTGCCAAGCGCAATCTAACCCTTTTGGGATATCGGCCGGAACAGTTCTACGCGTTCTATTCGCGGGCTTTTGATCGCGTCTTGTATTGGAATCGCCAAGGTAAAGCGCTGCGGGAAGTCTATGCTTCCATAATCCTCAACAAAATATTGTCGCCGTTTGACGCGGGTTACGTCGACCTGCAAAGCCCCACAGGCGCAGGCCAAAGCGTGCTGGTCTACAACTACGATGGATATGTGTATCCCAGCGACGAAGCTCGTATGCTGGCGGAAACTGGCGATACATCACTGCGGTTAGGACCGATAGGTGCAAAGCTGGAGGCGTTACGGCAGACGCCCTTGCAGCAGCGCTTGGTCAATGCCAGTCTCGTGAACCGTATGGAAGGCTGCCGAACCTGTGCCTACCAAAATTTCTGTGCGCCTAATCCGGTGGATGCCCAGGCCCAGTTCGGAAATATGGATACTCCGTCGCTTGAAACTGAACACTGCCAGCGGCATCAGTGGCTTTTTGATTATTTTTTCTCCTGTCTGAAGAACGCGGCTCCCGATCAGTTGGACCTTTTTCATGACTGGGCCCAGCCTGGAGCCAATTCGGAGCTCAAACATGCGTCGGCTGAAAGCCAGGTTTGGCAAGGCAATTGAATGCAGTCGTGTATGCCGGGTGGTCGATGTCGATTCGCTGGCGACGCAATGGCAACCGGACCTGCAATTTCTCGCTTTGATCCGCACGCCGTCCCAACGTGCGTTGGTGGAACGTTACCAAGCCGCAGGTTTGTCCAATGTTGATTGGGTGGACGCGCCGAATCTGGAATACGGTGACGTCGTTGCAGCCGTTCCCGCGCGTTCAGAGGTCTCGGTGCTTCATCGCGAGTCGGATCTTCATCACAGTCTTCAGCTTACGAACCGCTGCAATAGCAATTGTCTGATGTGCTCGCAGCCCCCGACGTTGCAAGATGACGCCTGGATGGTCGAAGAGACATTGGATGTCGTTCGTCATCTGCGATGCGCTCCTCGTGTACTGGGCTTGAGCGGCGGAGAGCCTTTGTTGCTGGGCCCGCAACTTAGGGCGGTGTTTGATGTTTTGAGCAATAGATTTCCCGAGACCCGCTTGGAGTTGTTGACGAACGGGCGTCTATTGGCTCACGCAGAACTGAGTCGGCAATTGCTGGAAGGCCTGGGCGCATCGGTTACCTGGCTAGTACCTCTTTATGGGCATGCCGATTTCCTGCACGACTTCGTGGTTCAGGCGCCCGGTGCTTTTGATGAAACTATTTTGGGACTGCTAAATCTGCAATCCCGGCGCCAGCCGGTGCAACTGCGGGTAGTTCTCATTCGGCCTGTACTGGAAATACTCCCTGCGCTGTGCACGTTCATCGGAAGAAATCTTCCCTTTGTCAAGGAGGTCGCCCTTATGGCGTGCGAACCGGTTGGTTTTGCTCTGGCCAACCCTGAGCTCTGCGAAGTGGACCTGCTTGACTGGAAAGACTCCCTGCAACTTGCCGCTCGCATCCTGGCTCGCCACAAAGTGCCCTATCTTTTTATGAATGCGCCCCTTTGTGCGCTACCGGAGGAGCTTCGAAGCTATGCACATCGCAGTATCTCGGACTGGAAGAACGTGTATGTAGCGTCCTGTGATGGCTGTGAGGTGAAGCCCGATTGTTCTGGATTTTTCGCGTGGCATGACCGCGGCTGGAAGCCGACAAGGATTATTCAAATTTTGAAGAAGGAAAAATCTGAATGAGCCGATTCATAAAAAACATAAGCGTATTCATGGCGGGACTTTCCGTGTTCGGAGGTAAAGTCGCAAGCGCTGCTACGCCTTCTGAGCAGCTCGTACTGGATGCTCTCAATGAGCCCAATGCAGTGCCTCTTCGGCCGCTGAATTACGGCTATGAAAATTTGTTCGCGGGCCACAGATCGCATTCGAGCCATCGATCGCACTCTAGCCACAGGTCTCACTACTCGGGTTCGAGTAGTCGGGGGCCCACGTACTCTGCTCCGAATCGAACTTCTCCAACATCGAGTCCGCTGTATTCGGCCCCGGTCTCGCCAGATGCGAAAAGCGATTCTTCCAATTCGTCGGCGCGACCGGCCGTTCCATCCTCGTCATCATCGAAAAATCCTTCCATGAATGCCGCGCCCCAAAAGGCTGATCCCGCCTCCGAAAATGTGGAACTAAGCCGCGCCGAGAAATTGAAATTGCAGATCATGCGGGTGCAGATCAAATTGACGTCGCTTCGGTTGTACGAGGGACCGATTAATGGCGTATTGGGGCCGGCGACGACGGCGGCGCTCAAGCATTTCCAAACGCTCAAGTCATTGCCCCCCAGTGGCCAGATGACCACCGATACGATGAATGCGCTGGGGATCGTGGCCGTCCGTTGATCGGGTGGGAGGCACCGCCAGCAACCTATCAAGCCGCCCGCCGGTACAGCGCCAGCGTTCCCGCCAATCCGATCAGCAGCCCCCCGCAGACCCGGTTCAGCCAGCGCAGGCCGCCCGTCTGGAAGGCGCGCACCATCTGCGCGCCGAGCGCCGCGTAGGCCAGCATCGCAGCGATGTTCATCAGCGCCATGACGGCGGCCAGGAGGGCGTACTGGGCGGGTAGGGGCGCGGCGGGATTGATGAATTGGGGCAGGAAGGCCGACATGAAGAGCAGGGCCTTGGGGTTGGTCAGGGCGACGACGAAGCTGCGCAGGCCCAGCGCCAGGCCTGCCGGGCGGGCGTCTCGGGGCTTCTCGGAAGGCAGCGTGAGCGCCGCGTCCGACCGCAGGAGCTTCCAGCCCAGCCACGCCAGATAGGCCGCGCCGGCCCATTTGACGATCTGGAAGGCGACCTCCGAGGCGGCCAGCACCACGCCCAGGCCGCAGGCCACCGCGCCGATCAGGACCAGGTCGGCCAGCACCGCGCCGCCCATGCCCCAGCAGGCCGCCCGCACGCCGTGGCGCGAGCCGTTGCTCATGGCAAGCAGCACGGTGGGGCCGGGCGTGATGATGGTGACGGCCGAAGCCAGGACGAACAGCAGCAGGGTGGCGAGGGTCATGGGGGGCCTCCGGGACAGGGAGCCAGTGTGCCGCGACCACTGCCGTCCGTCCAGGTCCGGGCTACCATAGCGGTCTTACTCTTTGATTTCGCACCAATGTCCACGCGTTCCGATACTCCCCATCTGGCTCCTCCGCTTTCATCCGTCCTTCTTGCCAGCGCGGGGGTGGTCGAGGGCGTGCTGGATGGCCGCTCGCTCACGGAGGCGCTGGCCGACGTCGATTCGGCCTTGCGGCCGGCCACGCAGGCCGTGTCGTTCCATGCGATGCGCTATCTGGGCTGGGCCGATGCGGTCGGCCGCGAAATGGTGCAGCGCTATCCCAGCGTGTTTTTCGAATCCCTGCTGCTCGTGTCGCTGACGCTGCTGAAGGAAGCGGGCGACGCGGCCGAAAGCCTGCCCGGCATGCCGGTCTACGCGCCGCATACGGTCGTGGACCAGGCGGTGACCGCGGCGGCCGGCTCGCGCAGCCTTGCGTCCTATAAAGGCATGCTCAATGCCTGCCTGCGTCGGTTCCTGCGCGAACGCGCCGCGCTGGAGGCCGCGGTGGCCGACAGCCCCGAAGCGCAATGGAACCATCCCGGCTGGTGGGTCAAGCTGCTTGCCGTGGCCTATCCGCGCGAATGGCGCGAGATCCTGGCGGCCGCCAACGTCCCGGCCCCGCTGACCCTGCGGGTCAACCGCCGGCGCGCGACCCGCGAACAGGTGCTGGCCGCGTTCGAGGATGCCGGCCTGGCGGCCCAGCCCGTGGGCCAGTCGGGCGTGGTGCTCGCCACCCCCAAGCCCGTGGTGCAGCTTCCTGGCTTTGCCGAGGGCTGGTGGTCGGTGCAGGACGCGGGCGCGCAGCTCGCGGCCGAACTGCTGGCGCCCGCCGACGGCATGCGGGTCCTGGACGCCTGCTCGGCGCCCGGCGGCAAGACCGCGCACCTGCTGGAGCTCGCCGACATCGACCTGCTGGCCCTGGACGCCGATGCCGACCGCCTGGTTCGCGTGGAACAGAACCTGGCGCGGCTGGGCCTGGCCGGCGAGCATGTCCGGCTGAAGGCCGCCGATGCCGCCGACCTGGACGCCTGGTGGGACGGCAAGCCCTTTGACGCGGTGCTGGCCGACGTGCCGTGCACGGCGTCGGGCATCGTGCGCCGCCACCCCGACATCCGCTGGCTGCGCCGCGAAAGCGACCTGCGCCGCACTGCCAGCCTGCAGACCCGGATCCTGGATGCGCTGTGGACCACCGTGGCCCCCGGTGGCCGCCTGCTCTACGTCACCTGCTCGGTTTTCCCCATCGAAGGCACCCGCCAGGCCCTGGAGTTCCTGCAGCGCCACCCGGATGCGACGCGGCTCGATGCCCCCGGCCAATTGCTGCCTGTTGCTGTCGATGCAACACCCGCGGCGCAACACGACGGATTTTTCTACGCCTTGTTTGCCAAGCAGTCCTGAATCCCCAAGAATAGGGGCATGACGTAGTTCCGGTGCCGTATGTCCATTATTTCGCGCTTATTTCTTGGGTTGTTGCTGGTAACTGCCTTGCTTTCCTCCGCGCCGGGTGGATTGGCTCATGCATCGGAAGCCCGTGTGACGCGGGTGGATCCGATGGTGCGCGACGGCAACCTCGAAATCGATGCGGATATTGAGTTCGAACTCAACCAGCAGTTGCGGGATGCCGCCCAGCGCGGCGTCGCCCTGTATTTCACGGCCGACCTCACCATCACCCAGGAGCGCTGGTACTGGTTCGACAAGTCGCTGGTGGACACCTCCCGCACCTGGCGCGTGGTCTATAACGCGCTGACCCGCCAGTGGCGCGCGGGCGTGGGCGAGCTGTCCTTTCCGGTGGCCTCGCTGGACGACGCCATGAGCCTCATCCGCCACATCCGCAATTGGCGGGTCGCGGACGCCGGCGATTTCGACGTGGGTGTGCAATACGATGGGCAGCTGCGCCTGCGGCTGGACACGTCGCTCTTGCCCAGGCCGTTCCAGGTGAACGCCTTGAACAGCAGTTCCTGGGCCCAGGCGACCCCGTGGATGGACTTCTCGTTCATGCTGGGCGACAAGGAGAAAGACCCCTCATGAGGCTTTTGCTTCGGCTGGCGCTGATGGTGGGCGCCGTGAGCGGACTGGCGCTGCTGGGCCTGCTGGCCTGGTCCACCGGAAACGCCTCGCGCTTTGCGCGCTACTACGACACGCTGCTGGTCCTGAACGGCATTTTCGCGCTGGCGCTTTTCGTCTGGGTGGTCGCGCTGACGGTGCGGCTGGCGCGGCAGATCCGGCGCCGGCAATTCGGCGCGCGGCTCACCGCGCGCTTTTCGCTGGCGTTCGCGCTGATCGGCGTGGTGCCGGGCGCGCTCATCTACACCGTGTCGGTGCAGTTCATGTCGCGCTCGATCGAGTCCTGGTTCAACGTCCGTGTGGACACCGCGCTGGAGGCCGGGCTGAACCTGGGCCGCGCCGCGCTGGACTCGCTGCTGGCGGACCTGGACGCGCGCGCCCGCTCGATGGCGATGGAACTGAACCGCAGCACGGACAGCGGCGTGACGCTGGCGCTGACGCGGCTGCGCGAGGCCAATGGGGTGCAGGAGGCCATGGTGTTCACGGGCAGCGGGCGCATGGTGGCGTTCTCGACCAGCCAGTACGGCCAGCTTTTGCCCGCCGCGCCGCCGCCCACCGTGATGAACCAGCTACGGCTGGCGCGCGGCTATTCCGCGGCGGAAGCCGACGATCCGGTCACGCCCGGCGCGGAGGGCGGCCTGCACCTGCGCGTGGTGATTCCGCTGAACGGCCCGGACCGCTACGACAACCTGCTCGGCCCGGCCTCCGAGCCGCGCTGGCTGCAACTGTTGCAGCCGGTGCCCGAACAGATCGCGCACAACGCCAACCTGGTTCAGCAGGGCTTTCGCGATTACCAGGAACTGGCGCTGTCGCGGCTGGGCCTGCGCAAGCTTTACGGCATTACGCTGACGCTGGCGCTGCTGCTGGCAGCCTTTGGCGCCATCGCGGTGGCGCTGTCCCTGTCCAAGCGCCTGGTGCGCCCGCTGCTCAGCCTGGCGGGCGGCACGCAGGCGGTGGGCGTGGGCGATTACCGGCCCCTGCCCGAGCCCCCCGAACGCGACGAAGTCGGCCAGCTCACCCGTTCGTTCAATGCCATGACGCGCCAGCTCGACGAGGCGCGCCGCATGGTCGAAAGCAACCGCCAGCAGCTCGAGCGCTCCAACGTCTACCTGGAAAGCGTGCTGTCCAACCTGTCTTCCGGCGTGTTGGTGTTTGACGAAGCGTTCCGCGTCACCACGGTCAACCAGGGCGCCCAGACCATCCTGGGCGCGGACCTGCGTTCGGTCATCGGCCGCCCGCTGGAGACCGCGGACGGCATGCTGGAATTCGCCAACATCGTGCGGCAGGCCTTTTCCACCCACGCCGCGGTCGGCTCCGAGCGCCAGCACTGGCAGCAGCAGTTCGAGATCGCGCCTGCGCAGGTCGAGGGGGCGGCGCCCTCCCAGCCGCTCACCTTGCTCGCGCGGGGCACGCATCTGCGCGTGGACGGGCGCGGCAACGGCTATCTGGTGGTGTTCGACGACATCACCGAAGTGATTTCCGCCAACCGGACGGTGGCGTGGGGCGAGGTGGCGCGCCGCCTGGCCCACGAGATCAAGAATCCCCTGACGCCCATCCAGCTGTCGGCCGAGCGCCTCGCCATGAAGCTGGAGGGCAAGCTGCCCCCCGCCGAGGCGCAGATCGTCGAGCGTTCCACCAATACCATCGTCAATCAGGTGGCTTCGCTCAAGCAGATGGTGGACGACTTCCGCGAGTACGCCCGCACGCCGCCCGCCGTCATGCAGCGCATCGACTTCAACGCGCTGGTGGCGGACGTGCTGTCGCTCTACGGCTGGGAGCCCGACGGCGCCTCGCCGCGCCTGACCGGAAAGGCCCTGAATCTGGATGTGAGCCTGGGCGCGGACCTGCCGGACATCGAAGGCGATCCGACCCAGCTTCGCCAGGTGATCCACAACCTGCTTTCCAACGCCCGCGACGCGATCGCGGAAATGGGCGGGCAGGGCCGCGTCAGCGTCACGACCCAGCTCATGCGCAGCGAGCAGCCCGATCGCGTGGCCCACCAGGCGCTACGTTTCACGGTGGCGGACACCGGCCCGGGCTTCCCGCCGCAGGTGATGCAGCGCGCGTTCGAGCCCTACGTAACCACAAAGTCCCACGGGACTGGGTTAGGATTGGCAATCGTCCGCAAGATCGTGGAAGAGCATGGCGGGCGTATCGACCTTGCAAACCGCAAGGAAGGAGGGGCGCGGATTTCCATCCTGTTGACCCGGCTGGCGCCGGGGGCCGACACTATGGACGCGACCGCGCAAGAAAAGGATAATGCGGCTACGCAATAGGTGGATGCTTTATGGCCAGAATTCTGGTGGTTGACGACGAAGTCGGTATACGCGAGCTTTTGTCGGAAATCCTTTACGACGAGGGACACACGGTCGAGCTGGCCGAAAACGCGGCGCAAGCGCGCGCTGCCCGCCTTCGCATGCGTCCTGATCTGGTGTTGCTGGACATCTGGATGCCCGACACCGACGGCGTGAGCCTGCTCAAGGAGTGGGGTTCGCAGGGCCTCCTGGACATGCCCGTCATCATGATGAGCGGCCATGCCACCATCGACACGGCGGTCGAAGCCACGCGCATCGGCGCCATGGATTTCCTGGAAAAGCCCATCACGCTACAGCGTCTGCTAAAGACCGTTGCCGCGGGCCTGGCGCGCGGCCGCCTGCCGCATCCCGCGCCGGCCGCCGCCAACCCGGCCGCGCCCAGTCCGGTGGTGGCCCTGGAAGACGAACTGGATCCGCCCGCCGCCCTGGCTGCCGTGTCCGCCTCGGATGCGCCGGCCACCTCGAACGGCCAGTTGGGCAGCATCTCGCTGGACCAGCCGCTGCGCGAGGCGCGCGACGAATTCGAACGCATCTACTTTGAATACCATCTGGTCAGGGAAAGCCACAGCATGACGCGCGTGTCCGAGCGGACCGGACTGGAGCGCACCCACCTCTATCGCAAGCTCAAGCAATTGGGCATCGAGTCCGCGCGCAAGCGCAGCACATGAAGATCCTGATCATGGGCGCTGGCCGCGTAGGCACCAGCGTGGCGGAGAACCTGGTGTCCGAACAGAACGACATCACGGTCATCGATTCCGATCCGGTCCAGCTCAAATACCTGCAAGAACACTTTGACCTGCGCGTCGTCCGGGGCGACGGCTCGCAGGTGTCGGTGCTTGAAAACGCCGGCGCCGCCGACACGGACCTGCTCATCGCCTGTGCGGCCTCCGATTCCGCCAACATGGTCGCGTGCAAGATCGCGCGCCAGCTTTTCAACATCCCCCGCCGCATTGCCCGCATCCGTTCGGCCGAGTTTCCCGAGCATCCGGAGCTCATGAGCGAAGAGGGCTTCTGCATCGACGCGCTCATCAGTCCCGAGCGCAGCGTCACCACCTACCTGCACAGCCTCATCGAGTTCCCCGAAGCCCTGCAGGTCGTCGAATTTGCCGAGGGCCGCGTCAGCGTCGTCACCGTGCGCGTGGGGCACGGCAGCCCGATGGCCCATTCGTCCGTCGACAAGCTGCGCGATGTCTGGCCCGACGTGAAGGCGCGCGTGATCGACGTGCTGCGTGGCGGGCGCCCGCTGCGGGCGGGCAGCGGCACGGTCGTCGCGCCGGGCGACGAAGTGGTGCTGGTGGTGGACTCGGACCATGCCCGCCGCGCCGTCAGGAAGCTGCGCGACGCCGAACGGGCGGTGCGCCGCGTGATGATCGCGGGCGGCGGCAATATCGGCCTGCGCCTGGCGCGCCAGCTCGCCGAGGAAAAATACAGCGTCCGCATCATCGAGCACGACCTGAAGCGCTGCGAATACCTGGCGACCCAGCTCCCGGACAGCGTGCTGATCCTGCACGGCAGCGGCACCGACGAGGCCCTGCTGGAGCGCGAAAACATCGAAGACATGGACACGTGGCTGGCGCTGACCAGCGACGACGAAGACAACATCATGTCGTCCCTGCTCGCCAAGCGGCTGGGCGCGCGCAAGGTGATCGCGCTGATCAACCGCCAGGCCTACGGCGAACTGATGCAGGGCAGCCATATCGACATCGCCGTGTCGCCCTCGCAGGCCACCATGAGCGAACTGCTGCGGCACGTGCGCCGGGGCGACGTGGTCGCGGTGCACCGGCTGCGCCAGGGCGTCGCGGAGGCGCTGGAAGCCATCGCCCACGGCGACCGCTCCACCTCCAAGGTAGTCGGCCGCGCGGTGGGACAGATCAGCCTGCCCAAGGGCGCCAGCATCGGCGCGCTGGTGCGTGGCGAAGAGATCATCCTGCCTGACGCCGACACCGTGATCGAAACCGACGACCACGTCATCGTCTTCGTGCCCTCGCGCCAGCAGATGCCGCGGGTGGAAAAGCTGTTCCAGGTCTCGGCGTCATTTTTCTGATGCGCCGCGTGCTCCCACCCATGCGCGGCCCCCGCGCAGCCGGCTAAGCCTCCATGAAGCGCGTACTGGCCACCTTGTACATCCTGGGCCTCACCATGGTGATGTTCGCCCTCACCATGCTGATTCCGGTGTTCATCGCCTATATGGGGGCGGATGGGGCGCGCGATGCCTTCCGCGACGGGTTCCTGATCTCGATTGGCATCGGCGGCGGCCTGGTCGCGTTGACGCGGCCCCATCGCAGCGAATTGCGGGCGCGCGACGGCTTTGTCCTGGTGTCGGCGGTGTGGGCCGGGCTGCCGTTGCTGGCCTCCATCCCGCTGATGCTCTACTTCCATCGCGCCGGGCTGCCGCTGTCGTTCACCAGCGCGTATTTCGAGGCCATGTCGGGGCTGACCACCACCGGCGCCACGGTGCTGACCAACCTGGACGCCTTGCCGCCGTCGATCAACCTGTGGCGCGCCACGCTGGTCTGGATCGGCGGCATGGGCATCCTGGTGCTGGCCGTGGCCATTCTGCCCCTGCTGGGCGTCGGCGGGCACCAGGTGGTCCGGGCGGAAACCCCGGGCCCCATGAAGGACGAGCGGCTGACGCCGCGCATCGCCAGCACGGCCAAGGCCCTGTACGCGGTGTATTTCGCGTTTTCGATCCTGTGCTTCCTGGCCTATCGGCTTGCCGGGCTGTCCTGGTTCGAGGCGTGGTGCCATATGGCCACCACCATGGGGCTGGGCGGCTTTTCCACCTGGGACGACGGCTTCGCGCATTTCGATTCCGTGGCGGTGGAAATGGTGGCCATGGTCTTCATGCTGATCGCCGGCATCAATTTCGCCACGCACTTCAACGCCCTGCGGCAGCGCAGCCCGCGCGCCTACTGGCGCTGTCCGGAATCCATTCCCTACCTGGTCATCGTGCTGGGGGCCGGCCTGGTCATCTCGGTCTTCCTGTTCTTCAAGGGGGTCTATGCCGACCCGCTGGAGGCGCTGCGCTATGGCATGTTCAACACCATCTCGGTGGCGACGACGACCGGTTACGCCAATACGGACTATGCGCAGTGGCCGCTGTTCGCGCCGCTGACGATGCTGCTCCTGTCGGGCTTCTCCACGTCGGCCGGGTCCACGGGGGGCGGGATCAAGATGATCCGCGCCATCCTGCTGGTCAAGCAGGCCCGCAATGAACTGGTGATGATGCTGCACCCGCATGCCGTCAGTCCGGTCCGGATCAGCGGAAGGGCGGTGGAGACGCGGACCATGTCGTCCGTGCTGGCCTTCATGCTGTTCTACGGGATGACCATCGCCGTGTTCACCAGCCTGCTGCTGCTGTCGGGCCTGGATCCCATCACGGCGTTCTCGGCCGTGTTCGCCACCGTCAACAACACCGGGCCGGGCCTGGGCCCCGTCGGGCCGATGGGCAGCTTTGCGGTGCTGTCGGATTTCCAGATCTGGGTCTGCACCTTTGCCATGCTCATCGGACGCCTGGAACTGATGACGGTGCTGGTGCTCTTCACGCCGATTTTCTGGCGCAAGTAAGCGCCGGTAGCCCCCCGGCAGCCTTGCCGGTGCCCCGCAATTTTGTAGGGGATAACCCTATAAAGGGTTATCCCACCCCGTCTCGAAACCCCCTTGCAGACTGGCCTGCGGCGCCTCGCCGCCCGGGAACCCGCGTCAATCCTGTGTTGTAAGCGCTTGCTCACTTTTCTTCAGAGGGCAAAACGGGATGATTCGCGATGTTGCACACAAATGTCACGATTTTCAATCGTTTTGCCACAAAGCTGCGGCTATCATGCGTTCACAAGCCGCCGTCTAGTGCCCCCCGGGAAGTTGCCGGGCTTCAAGGTCGAACGGCGCATACCCTCATCAAACATTCAAAGGAGTCCGAGATGGAACAGATCCCGTTCATTTCGTCGGCCCCCAACACCCTGGGCATCGAACTCGAGCTGCAACTGATCGACCCCCGCAGTTTTGACCTTGCTGCAGCCTCTGACGAACTATTGGCCCAGATGGCCAACCATCCCATTGCCGACCGCGTCAAACCGGAAATCACGCGGTCCATGATCGAACTGAACTCCTCGGTGCACGAGCACCCGATGGGTCTGCTGACCGAGATGCGCGAGATGCGCGATGCGCTGGTCGAAGCCGCCGATGCCGTCGGCGTTTCCGTGGCCGGCGGCGGCGCCCATCCCTTCATGCGCTGGCAGGAGCGGTCCATCTCGGATACCCCGCGCTTCCAGTACCTGGCCGAAATGTATGGTTACCTGGCGCGTCAATTCACGGTGTTCGGCCAGCACATCCACCTGGGCGTGAAGAGCGGCGACGATTCCATCAAGCTGCTGCGCCGCCTGTCGCCCTACGTGCCGCATTTCATTGCGCTGTCGGCCTCTTCGCCCTACTGCGAGGGCGTGGATACCCTGTTCTCGTGCTCGCGCCTGAACGCGGTCAACAGCTTCCCGCTCGCCGGCCACCTGCCGCCCGAGGTCAAGGACTGGTACCAGTTCGAAGCCCATATTTCGCAACTGCGCGCGTTCGGCCTGGCCGAAAGCATCAAGGACCTGTACTGGGACATCCGTCCCAAGCCCGAGTACGGCACGGTCGAGATCCGCGTCTGCGACACGCCGCTCACGGTCGAGCGGGCCTGCCAGGTGGCCGCCTTTGCGCAGGCGCTGGCCGTCCTGCTGATGCGCGAGGAAGACCCCGGCGACAGCGCCTGGCTGTCCTATCGCAGCAATCATTTCCAGGCCTGCCGCTTTGGCCTGCAGGGCAGCTACGTGATGCCCGATGGCCAGCGGGTGCGTCTGATGGACCATCTGCGGGCGCTGTTCCAGCGGCTGATGCCGGTGGCCGAAGAGCTGGGCACGGGCGACATGATCGCCGCCCTGCGCGACGACGCCATGCGGTCCGGCAACGATTCCCGCTGGCTGCGCAGCCAGTACCACCGGCTGCGCGACCTGCCGCTGGTGGTGGAAGCCATGTCGAACGCCTGGCGCGGCGTGGCGGCGCCGGTCGCGCCGCCGGCCGAGCCCACGGCAGTGCTGCGCCGCCGTATCCGGGCCACGTCGGAGCCCATGCAGAGCCTGGCGGCGTCCGAACCGGGCGTCAGCGTGCCCGAACGCCTGCACTAGGGGTCAGACCTCAGGTAGCAGGTATCCGGTCTGCCGGGCGCGGCCCCCTGTTCAGGGGGTTCCGCGCTGGCGGCCCCCGATCGCGCTGATGGACAGGCGGGTTTCGCCTGCCACGGTCCGGTGGGCCGCCGCCCTCCAGGCATGGCCGTAGGCCACTTCGATGCTCAAGGGGATGAGGCCGTCCGCGTTGCGTTGCGCTTCCAGCGCCGCGCACAGGCGGTCGCGCCAGTCCCGGCCCACCAGTGCGCCGCGGCGTCCTTCGGCGGGGTTGCCGCCCAGCGCGCGCACGTCCTGCAGCAGCTTTTCCGGGCTGCGGTAGGTCAGCGTGAGGATCTCCTGGTCCATGACCGGGTCCGCAAACCCGTTTTCCACCAGCAGGTCGCCGAAGTCGTGCATATCCACGAACGAGGGCGTGGCGGTGCGCAGGCCGGCGTCGGCCAGCGCCTGGCGCAATTCGCGCAGCGTGGCGGGCCCCAGACAGGAAAACATCGCCAGGCCGCCCACCTTCAGGATGCGGCGCCATTCGGCCAGCACGGCGTGCGGTTCGCGATGCCAGTGCATGGCCATGTTCGACCACACCAGTTCCAGCGATTCGGGCGCGAGGCCCGTGCGCGCCAGGTCTGCATTGACGAAGGTGGGCGCGGGCGGGCCGCGGCGCGCCAGCTTGCCGATCCAGGCCGAGAGCCCGCCGGGCGCATGGCGCTTGCGCGCGTGGTCGAGCAGGGGCTCGCAGTTGTCCAGGCCGGTGTAGGCCGCTTCGGGATAGCGTTCGCGCAGCAGCGGCAGGTTGTCGCCGGCGCCGCAGCCGGCGTCCAGCAGGGCCTGGGGCTGGACGCGGATGTACTGCAGGCGGCCGAGCATGCGGCGCGCCACTTCGCCATAGAGGAACTGGGCGTCGGCCAGGTCGCCGCGGCGCGCGAACTGGCGCGGCACGTCGGCGCTGACGAGGGGCAGGGAGGGGGGCGTTGCGGTTTCTGGCAGGGACATTTCGGTCGCGCCCGCGGGATCGCCCGGGGGCGGAGCATGGTGTGATGAGGGATGGCACACATTATTGCGCATCCCGGCGGCAGGTTCCGATTGCCCCTACTGGACATGGGGCGACGGCTGCTGTCGCGCGCGGGCGGCGACTGTCCCCTGTGCGGCGCCCGCGTGGCGGGGGCGCGGCTGTGCCCGGGGTGCCAGGCCGACATCCTGGCCGCCCCGTCGGGCGCCGGCGCGCGGTGTCCGAGGTGCGCGCTGCGTCTCCAGGCGGGCGGCTCGGCTTGTGCGGCGTGCCTGGCGCGGCCGCGAGCCTTTTGCCGCACGGTGGCCGCGTTCGACTACGCGCCGCCGGCCGACACGCTGATCCTGATGCTCAAGACGCAAATGCGGCTCAGCATGGCGCCCGTGCTGGCGCGGTTGATGGCCGAAGTGTTGATGGCCGATGTGTTGCGGGCCGATGTGTTGCGGGCCGAAGGCGCGCACGCCCTGTCGCCGCCCGGCCTGCTGCTCGTGCCCGTTCCCGCCAGCCGCGCGTCGCTGCGCCAGCGCGGCATGAATCCGGCCGCCGAGATCGCCCGCAGCCTGGCGGTCGAGCTTGCGCTGCCCCCGCCGCGCCACCTGCTGACGCGGCGGCGTGACACGCCTCGCCAGGCCACGCTCGATCGACGGGCGCGGCAGCAAGGCACGGCGGGCTTGTTCGTTTGTCCGCATCCGCTGCCCGGGCGCCATGTGGCGGTGGTGGACGACGTCATGACCACCGGCAGCACGGCCGACGCGGCGGCGGCCGCCCTTCGGGCCGCGGGTGCTGCCAGCGTGACGGTGCTGGTGGCGGCGCGCACGCCGTGAGGCGTCCGGGCGGGGCGGGCGGGGTGGGCGCACCGGCCGCGGCGCCCGCCGCTTCCGCTGCCACCCCGGCCGCTGCACAGGCATCCGCACTGGCCGCCGCACCGGCCGCCCCACTGGCCGCCGCCGGCAAATCGGCGACAATCACGCACCTGCGGCCGTTCCCTGGCCGCGGGCCATTTCACGTCTGCATCCGCCATGTTCCACGTCATTCTCGTCTGCCCGGAGATTCCTCCCAACACCGGCAATGCCATCCGCCTGTGCGCCAATACCGGGGCGCAGTTGCACCTGGTGCGTCCCTTGGGATTTGAACTGGATGATGCCCGCATGCGGCGGGCCGGGCTGGATTATCACGAGTGGCAGCCGGTGCGCGTGCACGACACGCTGCAGGAGGCGCTGGACGATACGGGGGCGGCCCCGTCCAGCATCTACGCGTTGACCACCCATGCCCAGCGCAGCGTGGCCGACGTCAGTTTCAAGCCGGGTGATGTGTTCGTGTTTGGCCGCGAAAGCGCCGGCCTGTCGGAGGAGCATCAGGCGATGTTCCCGCCCCAGCAGCGGCTGCGGCTGCCGATGCGCGCCGGCCAGCGCAGCCTGAACCTGTCCAACGCCGTGGCGGTCACGGTATTCGAAGCCTGGCGCCAGCAGGGCTACGAAGGCGGCGCGTAGACGCCGCCTCCGGTCAGGCGCGGGCCCGGGCTCAGTCCAGCGACAGCTGCAGCTTGTCGATCACCTGGTCCCAGCGCGCCTTTTCATTCTTGATGCGGGCGGTCAGGGCTTCCGGCGTGGACGCCGCGGGCGTGAAGTACTGCAGCGCGAACTGCTTGCGGACGGCGTCGCTGTTGATGATGCGCGCCATTTCGCTGTTGAGCCTTTCGACGATGGGCGTCGGCGTGCCGGCCGGCGCCAGCACGGCGTTCCACGAGATGGCTTCGAAGTCCGGGTAGCCTTGCGAGGCCATGGTCGGCACGCCGGGCAGGGCGTCGCTGGGCTTCAGGCTGGTCACGGCCAGGAGCTTCACCTTGCCGTCGCGCGCCTGGGGCACGGCGATGGCGGGCACCATGAAACCGGCCTGCACGTCCCCGCCGATGATGGCGGTGATGACCTGCGGAAAGCCGGAGTAGGGGATGTGGGCCAGGTCGACGCCCGCGCTCTCCTTGAACATCTCCATCGCCAGGTGGGCCGAGCTGCCGGGGCCGACCGATCCATAGTTCAGCGAGTTGCCGCGGCCTTTGACCAGCTTGACGAAGTCCTGGACGTTGTCGACCTTCAGGCTGCCCGGCACCACCAGCACGTTGGGGCTGGTGCCCACCAGCGAGACCGGCTCCAGGTCGTTGAGCGGATCGTAGCCCAGCGTCTTCTTGTAGAGCGTGGGCGCGGTGACCAGCGGGCCGTTGATCGTGTAGAGCAGCGTATAGCCGTCGGGCTTGGCCTGCGCCACGAGGCGCGTGCCGATGTTGCCGCCCGCGCCCGGCTTGTTGTCGATGACGATGGGCTGGCCCAGCGCCTGCGACAGCGGCTCGGAGATCGTGCGCGCCAGGATGTCGGGGGACGAACCCGGCGGGAAGGGCACGACCATGTGGATCGGCCGCTCGGGCCAGTCGGCATGGGCGGCCGCGGGCAGGATGGCGGCCAGGCTCAGGCACAGGCCACGCAGCAGCGGGCCGACCCGGAACTTGCGGGTTTGCGTCATGAAGGATGTCTCCTCGGGGTGGGTGTCGTGTCTTGTTGTCGGTAATGGATGAGAGGCGCGCCCGTCAGGCGGCGCCGGACGCCTGGTCCGAGCCGGACCCTTCGTAGCGGGCATCCCGCGCCAGCAGGGCCGAGACCGCCGTCATGGGCGCCACGCCCTCGAACAGCACGGCGCACACGGCTTCGGTGATGGGCAATTCGACGTTGATGGCGCGGGCGCGGTCCAGCGCGGCGCGCGCGCAGCGCACGCCTTCCGCCGTGACGCCGCTGGCCAGGATGTCGGCCAGCTTGCGGCCCGCGCCGATCTCCAGGCCCACGCGCCGGTTGCGCGAAAGGTCGCCGGTGGCGGTCAGCACCAGGTCGCCCAGGCCGGTCAGGCCGGCGAAGGTCTCGGCCTGCGCGCCCAGCGCCACGCCAAAGCGGGTCATTTCGGCCAGGCCGCGGGTGATCAGCGCGGCGCGGGCATTGGTGCCCAGCGCGAGGCCGTCGCAGATGCCGCAGGCGACGGCGATGACATTCTTCAGCGCGCCGCCAACCTCCACGCCGATGAGGTCCGTGCTGGCGTAGACGCGCAGCGCCGCGCCGTGGAAGGCGGCGGTGGTGGCGTCGCGCAGGGCGGGGCTGCTGCTGGCGACGGTCAGGGCGACGGGCAGGCCCTGCGCGACTTCGCGCGCGAACGACGGGCCCGACAAGGCGCCGCCGGTCGCGCCGGGCAGCGCCTCGCGCATGATTTCATGGGGCAGTCTGGCCGTGTCGGCTTCAAAGCCCTTGCACGTCCAGACGATGGGGGTGTCCTGGAGTCCCAGCGCGGGCAGCCGTTGCGACAGCGCCTCGCAGAGAGACGTGAGGCCCGCGACCGGCACGCCCAGCACGATCAGGCGGCGCGCGGCGTCGTCCTGCAGGGTGCGCAGGGTGGCGTCCAGGTCGGAGGAAAACTGCAGCGTCTTGGGCAGGGTGATGCCCGGCAGGTAGCGGGCATTCTCGTGGGTGGCGGCCATGGCGGCCGCTTGCGCGGCTTCACGCGCCCAGAGCTGGGTGGGGTGGCGGCGGCTTGCGGCCGCCGCCAGCGCGGTGCCCCAACTGCCCGCACCCAGGACGGCGACGCGCAGGCGCGGCTCGGCGGGTTGGTTCATGGGGCGCCGCGGCGTGCTTACTGGCGGGTGGCGCCGGGGGGCAGGATGATGCCCGAGTCGCCTGCGCTGCCGTTGGCGGCGCCAGCCTGCTGCTGTTGCAGTTCGGCGATGCGCTGCTCGTACAGGGCCTGGAAGTTCACCTCGGTCAGGTGCAGCGGGGGCATCGAGGTGCGGGTGATCGCATCGGCGATGTTGGCGCGCAGGTACGGATACAGCATCGTGGGGCAGACAATGCCCAGCAGCGGATCGAGCTGCTCTTCCGGAATGTTGGCCGCTTCGAAGATGCCGGCTTGCGTGCCTTCGACCAGGTACACGACCTTGTCGTTGATGCGCGTGGTGACGGTGACGGTGACCGTGGTTTCGAACACGGTTTCGGCCAGGCGCTGCCCGCCCACGGTGATGCTCACCTCGACCTGGGGCGCTTCCTGCTCCAGGAACACGTGGGGCGCGTTGGGCATTTCCAGCGAAAGGTCTTTCAGGTAGACGCGCTGCAGATTGAACGAGGGCGCGTCGTTGCCGCCTTCTTGCTGGGTGTTTTGGTCTTGATCAGCCATGAGTGTTTCCGTTGGTGGGAGGGCAAAAAGGGGCGATTAGCCGTTCAGCAGGGGCGTCAGTCCACCCGAGCGGTCCAGGGCCATCAGGTCGTCGCATCCGCCGACATGGGTTTCGCCGATGAAGATCTGGGGGACGGTGCGCCGGCCGGTTCGTTCGATCATGATGTCGCGTTGGGACGGCTCGCGGTCGATCTGGATGATTTCCAGATCGTCCACGCCGCGCTGCTCCAGCAGCGCCTTGGCGCGGGCGCAATACGGGCAATAGTCCTTGCTGTACATGACAACTTTGTTCATAGGGCGCTCCTGGGGGTTACAAGAAGAGGAAGATGGGGGCGAGTCGCCCCGATTCAACCCTTCTGGGTGACCGGCAGGCTGGCCGCCGACCAGGCGCGCATGCCGCCTTCGAGCGGCACCACGTCGGTAAAGCCCTGGGCGCGCAGCTTGGCGACGGCGCGGGCCGAGTCGCGGCCGTTGTCGCAGACCACCACGAGCGGCTTGTTCTTGGGCAGCGAGCTGGCCTTCTGCTCGATGTCGGCCGCCGGCACGTTTCGTGCCTGCGCGATGTGGCCGGCCTGGAATTGTTCGGCGGGACGCACGTCGACCCACACGGCATTGCGCTGGTTGACCATCTGGATGGCTTCATTCGTGCTGATGGCGGACCCCGTCCGGCCCTTGCG
This sequence comes from Achromobacter sp. T5-5, assembly GCF_055397965.1. Classification (NCBI taxonomy): domain Bacteria; kingdom Pseudomonadati; phylum Pseudomonadota; class Betaproteobacteria; order Burkholderiales; family Alcaligenaceae; genus Achromobacter; species Achromobacter sp. T5-5. The sequence goes on along the minus strand of NZ_AP027919.1, from coordinate 5,856,055 downwards.
CAGGGCGGGAATGATCAGCATCACGCCGGAGACCACGGCGACGGCGACAATGAAAATGTTGTTTTTATCGAGCAAGAATTGCAAAAGATCCACGGGGTTTCCTGTAGTACGTCGGCCAGCGTACGTCGGCCAGCCTGGTAGGGGCGAACCCTGATGCGCCGCGTCCGGGAAGTGGACGCGGTGCGCCGGGGCAAAATCACGGGCAAAATCACTCAATTATAAAATGAGCGCATTCCTTAACCATCCTCCAACTTTAACCCGCGCGGCGGGCGCCCCAAACCATGCATAAACTCGTACTGATGCGCCATGGCGAAAGCCAGTGGAACCTGGACAACCGATTCACCGGCTGGACCGACGTCGATCTCACCGACACGGGCCGCGAACAGGCCCGCAAGGCCGGCGAACTGCTCAAGAAGGAAGGCTACACCTTCGACCTGGCCTACACCTCCGTCCTCAAGCGCGCCATCCGCACGCTCTGGATCGCGCTGGATGCCATGGACGCCATGTACACCCCGGTCGGCGTGAACTGGCGCCTGAACGAGCGCCATTACGGCGCCCTGCAGGGCCTGAACAAGTCCGAGACGGCCGCCAAGTATGGCGACGAGCAGGTGCTGATCTGGCGCCGCGCCTATGCCATCGCCCCGGAGCCGCTGTCGCTGGACGATGAACGCCACCCGCGTTTCGACAGCCGCTACGCCAAGATCCCGGCGGATCAGCTTCCCGCCACCGAGTGCCTGAAGGACACCGTGGCCCGCGTGCTGCCGTTCTGGAACGATTCCATCGCCCCGGCCATCCGCTCGGGCCGCAAGGTGCTGATCGCCGCCCATGGCAACAGCCTGCGCGCCCTGATCAAGCACCTGGACAACGTCTCGGACGACGACATCGTCAACCTGAACATCCCCACCGGCCAGCCGCTGGTTTATGAATTGGATGATGACCTGCGTCCCATCCGCCACTATTATCTCGGCGATGCCGCCGAGATCGAGGCGGCCATGGCCGCGGTGGCGGCCCAGGGCAAGGCCAAGAAGGACTGATATCTCTATGCGTCGCACGGCGGGGTTGTTGTTGGCGGTCATGCTGGCCGGAGCGGCGCTGCCTGCGCGCGCCGCGCCCAGCGACCTCGCCGGGCGCCAGTCCGACGCCGAAAAGCAGCAGGCCGCCTTGCGCGACCGCATCGAGAACCTGCAAAAAGACATCGACCAGCGCGAGGCCGCCCGCAAAGAGGCTGCCGACGCGCTCAAGCAGTCGGAATCGTCCATTTCCCGGATCAACCTGCGCCTGAAGGAACTGGCCGACGCCAACCGCCAGGCCACGGCGGACCTCGCGTCGCTGGAAAAGCAGATCACCGTGCAAGAGGCCGTGCTGGCCAAGCGCCGCATCGAACTGGCCGACCAGCTACGCACCCAATACACCAGCGGCCTGTCGCCCTGGACGGCGCTGCTCTCGGGCGACGATCCCCAGGTGCTGGGCCGCAACCTCGGCTATCTGGACTACGTGTCCCGCGCCCGGGCGGACGCCGTGAAGGCGCTGCGGGCCGACATCGACCGGCTGGCCGCGCTGCAGGCGCGCGCGGACGACCGCCGCGCCGAGATCGAAAAAGTGGTCGCCGAGACCTCCGAACAGAAAACCGCCCTGGTCGCGCAGCAGAAAGAGCGCGCGACCCTGCTGGCCCAGCTCGAGGGACAGATCGCCGCCCAGCGCGCCGAAGCCAACAAGCTGGGGCGCGACGACCAGCGCCTGTCTCGCCTCATCACCGATCTGGACGCGGCCATCGCCAAGCAGATCGAGGAAGCCCGCAAGGCCGAAGAAGCGCGCAAGCGAGCCGAGGAGGTCCGACGGGCCGAGGAAGCGCGGCGCGCGGCCGAAGAAGCCCGCCGCGCCGCCGAAGAGGCCAAGAAGCGCGCCGAGGCCGAACGCCGTGCGCAGGACGCCCGCCGCAAGGCCGAGGCGGACCGCAAGGCCGCCGAAGACGGCGTGCGCCGCGACAGCGAAGCCCGCGAGGCCGCCCAGGCGCGCGAGCAGGTCGAGGCGGCGGCCCGCCAGAATCGCGGCCCGGTGGCCGTGGCCGACCCCGACGCCGCCGGACTGCGTCCGGCCGAGCAGCGGCAGACCCGCATCGGCGGTCCGGCCGATACGCCGACTCAGGCAAAACCCGCTGATCCCCCCAAAAAGGTGGAACCGATCGAGGGCGGCGCCACTCCAACGCGCAGTGCTTCGTCGCAGCAGTCAGCCAAGGCGGCCCCCGTGGGCGCGGGCAACGGGCTGCGCCACGGCCTGGCCATGCCCGTCCGCGGGCAGATCCAGGGCAGGTTCGGGGTGGACCGTCCGGATGGCGGCGTGTGGCGGGGCGTGGTGCTGCGCGCGGCCGAGGGCACGCCCGTCAAGGTGGTGGCCCCGGGCACGGTGGTCTACGCCGATTGGCTGCGCGGCTTTGGAAATCTGATCATCGTGGATCATGGGCAGCAGTACCTGACCGTCTATGCTTACAACCAAAGCCTGCTCAAACGGGTGGGCGATGCGGTGGCGGGCGGCGATACTATTGCTACGGTAGGGGCAACCGGCGGCCAAGTGGAATCCGGCCTATACTTTGAAATTCGCCATCGTGGCGCTCCTGTGGACCCGGCCCAGTGGCTGGCGCAGTAGATTCACGCCGTCTGTCTCGACGCGGCCGGCAAATGATATGTCGTTGGTAAAAACCGTTGGTAAAAACCGTTGGCACATTGCCAAACCCATCGGCGAAAACACAATTCGGGAAGTGTGCATGGGCACTCGTAAGTTTCGCGGTTTCGGTCTGATTGCCATCGGTGCGGTGGCGGGTGTGTTGCTGAGTGTGGGCGTGACTGCGGTCGCCCAGCGCGGCAGTCCCCTGCCGCTGGACGAGCTCAGGCAACTGAGCAATGTCTTTGCCGCCATCAAGAACAACTACGTCGAAGCCGTCGACGACAAGACCCTGATCGACAATGCCATCTCCGGCATGGTGTCGAACCTGGACCCGCACTCCGCCTACCTGGATGCCGATGCGTTCCGCGAAATGCAGACCGCCACCCAGGGCGAGTTCGGCGGCCTGGGCATCGAGGTCGGCGCCGAAGACGGTTTCGTCAAGGTGATCTCGCCCATCGAGGACACGCCCGCCGCCCGCGCAGGCGTCATGGCCGGCGACCTCATCATCAAGATCGACGACACGCCCACCAAGGGCATGACGCTGAACGACGCGGTCAAGCTCATGCGCGGCGCGCCCAAGTCGCCGATCACCCTGACGATCATGCGCGCCGACCGCCCGCAGCCCATCGTGGTCAAGATCGTGCGCGACATCATCAAGGTGCGCAGCGTGCGCAGCAAGATGCTGGACAACGGCATCGGCTACGTGCGCGTGGCCCAGTTCCAGGAAAAGACCGGCGCGGACCTCGCCAAGCAGCTCAAGGAGCTGGGCGCGAAGGAACCGCCCAAGGGCCTGGTGCTGGACCTGCGCAACGACCCGGGCGGCCTCCTGACCAGCGCCATCGGCGTGTCCGGCGCATTCCTGCCGCCCGATACGCTCGTGGTGTCCACCGACGGCCGCACGCCGGACGCCCGTCACAAATACCTGGCGACGCCTTCGGAATACGCCCGCGGCGAAAGCAACTACCTGTCCGGCCTGCCGGCCTGGACCAAGACCGTGCCCATGGTGGTGCTGGTCAACGTGGGTTCGGCCTCGGCGTCCGAGATCGTGGCCGGCGCGCTGCAAGACCACAAGCGCGCCAAGGTGCTGGGCAACCGCACGTTCGGCAAGGGCTCCGTGCAGGTGATCCTGCCGCTGTCTGAAACCACCGCGGTCAAGCTCACGACCTCGCGCTACTTCACGCCCAGCGGCCGTTCCATCCAGGCAACCGGCATCGAACCGGACTACGTCGTGGCCGACACGGCCGATGGCGACCTGTTCCGCCTGCCGCGCGAAGCCGACCTGCAGCGCCACCTGTCCAACCAGCAGACCACCAACGAAGTCAAATCCAGCGCCGACCAGGACAACGTCGAACTGCCGGCCAAGGTCTTCGAATTCGGCGGCAAGGACGACTTCCAGCTGCAGCAGGCCCTGAACCTGCTGGCCGGCAAGCCGGTGCAGAAGGGCTCGGCCCGCGCCCAGGCCAAGGCTGACGCCAAGGCCGGCGGCGGAGCGCCCCAGCGCATGACGATCACGCCGACCGGAGTCGAGCCCAGCAAGAACAAATGAACGACGAGCAACTGCTGCGCTATGCCCGCCACATCCTGCTGGACGAACTCGGGATCGAAGGGCAGGAAAAACTCCTGGCGGCGCGTGTGCTCATCGTGGGGGCGGGCGGCCTGGGTTCGCCCGCCGCGCTCTACCTGGCCACCGCTGGCGTGGGCGACATCACGCTGGCCGACGACGACGTCGTCGAACTGAGCAACCTGCAACGCCAGATCCTGCACACCACCGCCAGCGTCGGCCGCCCCAAGGCCGAGTCCGGCCGCGACATGCTGCACGCCTTCAACCCGCAGACCCGGGTCCATGCCCGGGTCGAGCGCCTGAAGGACCAGGCCCTGTCCGATGCGGTCGCGCAGGCGGACCTGGTGCTCGACTGCACCGACAACTTCACCACCCGCCACGCGATCAACCGCGCGTGCGTGCAACACCGCAAGCCGCTGGTTTCCGGCGCCGCCATCCGCTTTGACGGCCAGGTCAGCGTCTACGACCTGCGCGACGACAACGCGCCGTGCTATCACTGCCTGTTTCCCGAGGCCGACGAGGTCGAGGAAGCCAACTGCGCCACGATGGGCGTGTTCGCCCCGGTGGTCGGCATCATCGGCAGCATGCAGGCCGCCGAGGCGCTCAAGCTGCTGTCCGGGGTGGGCGAAAGCCTGTCCGGCCGCCTGTTGTGGCTGGACGTGCGCACCATGCAATGGCGCAGCGTCAACGTGCAGCGGGACCCGGAATGCGCCGTTTGCGGCCATCGCGGACAGGCCTGAAACGCGGCCGTATTGCACTTGGGGACAATACTAAAGGCCTGAGATACCTGCTATAACGCCAGCCAGCCTACTGAAATCGGGTAGATGGCCATGGACATGACGGCGTGGATACAGGACTGAAGTTCAGCCTGCCCAAGTGGCGGCTCACGCGTTGGCTGACACATACCGGGCACGACACGCCGGCGGACATCCGCGCGGCCCTCATCGCCAGTCTCTTCGGCACGCTTCCCATTTTTGCCGGCGGGGTCATCAACACGCTGATGATCTCGGGCGTCGTCGCGTGGCGCCGCCCGGAACCGCTGTATGTCTCCTGGCTGATCCTGGAAGTCGTGCTCGCGCTCGTGCGCGTCACCATCCTGCGTGCCGCCCTGCGCGCGGCGCCCAAGGGCGGCAACACCCACACCGACATCTATATTCTTCTGGCCCTGGTGTGGGCGTTCAGCGTGGGCTATGGCGTCTTCGTCACCTTTCTGAACGGCGACTGGCTCGCCGCGACGCTGGCCGGCGTGTCCTGCGGCGCCATGGCCGGGGGCATCTGCTTTCGCAATTACGGCGCGCCGCGGCTGGTGGGCGTCATGATCTTCCTGAGCCTGGGGCCCATGTGCCTGGGCGCGCTCTTCACGGGCGAATGGGTGATGGTCATCGTCTTCATCCAGATTCCGTTCTACCTGATCAGCATGAGCATCGCCTCGCACCGGCTGAACCGCATCCTGGTGTCCACCATGCAGGCCGAACGGGACAGCGACCGGCGCGCCAGCGAAGACGCGCTCACCGGCCTGGCCAACCGCGCCGGCCTGCAGGCGGCGCTGGAGCGGGTGTGCTCCAGCGCGCGCGGCCACGACAGCGCGGCGGCGCTGCTCTACATGGACATGGACGATTTCAAGCGCATCAACGACAGCTACGGCCACGCCGCGGGCGATCTGGTGCTGCGGACCATCGCGGACCGCATGCGGGCGATGCTCCGGGTGGACGACGTGGCCGCCCGCATCGGGGGCGACGAATTCATCGTCCTGGTCACGGGCATCGACGCCACCGCCGCCCTGCGGCTGGGCGACCACCTGCTGCGCGACGCCTCCCAGCCCATCACCCTGGCCGATGGCACGCGGGTCTGCGTGGGCCTGTCCATCGGCATCTCCATCATGACGGGCGCCAACCGCACGCCGCAGGGGGCGCTGGACTCCGCCGACGCGGCGCTGTATCGCGCCAAGGCGCAGGGCGGACGCTGCTGCGTGGTGGACCAGGGTGCATCCTGCGACGTGAACGAGGACATGCCGGGCGCTTCAATGGCGGCTTGAGCGCAAGCGTCGCGGCTAGGCTGCGGCGCCGCTGTCCGAATCAGTCCGAAATAATCACACTGAACGAATAACTCCACCGTCCTCCGTAACAACAAAGTTATCAGATAACCTGAAAAATCTGCCTATAATCCGCCGATGTTGACCAAGCACCTCACCCTCACCGAGCAGGTCGCTCGCCAGCTCGCCAGCGAAATCGCGGACGGCGTCCATCCCGTCGGCGCCAAGCTGCCCGCGGGCCGTTTGCTGGCCGAGCAGTACGGCGTCAGCGCCGCCGTCATCCGCGAAGCGACGGAACGCCTGCGCGCGCAAGGGCTGATCCAGAGCCGCCAGGGTTCCGGCAGCACCGTCGTCTCGCGCACCGGGGCGCAAGGCTTCCAGGTGTCCTCCGGCATTGCCGTCAACCGCGAAAAACTGGCCAGCGTCTACGAACTGCGCATGGAACTGGAAGGCGGCGCCGCCGCGCTTGCCGCCGTCCGCGGTTCCGCAACGGATCTGCTGGCCATGGAAGAGGCGCTCGCTCGCCTGCAAGCGAACCTCGAGCATCCCGAACAGGGCGTCGAACACGACATCGCCTTTCACGTCGCCATCGCCGCCGCCACCCACAACAGCTATTACCAGGACCTGCTGCAATACCTGAACCTGCAGCTGCGCCTGGCCGTCAGCACGGCCCGTTCCAACAGCCGCCTGCAGGATGGCCTGACGCTCGCCGTGCATCAGGAGCACGTCGCCGTGTTCGAGGCCATCCGCGCGCGCGATCCCGACCGCGCCCGGCAGGCCGCCATCGGCCACCTGCGCCAGGCCGCCAGCCGCCTGCAACTCGATCTTCCCTTTCCCGCCGCAAACCACATCTCATGACTGCATCCGACTTTTCTCAACGGCTGGTCCAGGCCCTGGGCCCCGATACCGTCTTCACCGCCCCGGCGGACATCGCCCCGTGGCTGTCCGACTGGCGCGGCCTGTACAACGGCCAGGCCCAGGCAGTCGTGCGCCCGCGCACGACCGCGGAAGTGGCAACGTGCCTGGCGCTCTGCCAGCAGGCCGGCGTGCCCGTGGTTCCGCGTGGCGGCAACACCGGCCTGTGCGGCGGCGCCACGCCCGATGGCGGCGCGCACAACGTCGTCATCAGCCTGGACCGCATGAACGCCGTGCGCGCCATCGACACCGTGGCGAACACCCTGGTCGCCGAAGCCGGCGCCATCCTCGGCAACCTGCGCCGCGCCGCGCAGGACGCCGGCCGCCTGCTGCCGCTCAGCCTTGCCGCGGAAGACTCCAGCCAGATCGGCGGCAACGTGGCCACCAACGCGGGCGGCGTGAACGTCGTCCGCTACGGCATGGCGCGCGAACTCGTGCTGGGCCTGGAAGCGGTGCTGCCCACCGGCGAAATCTTCCACGGCCTGCGCACGCTGCGCAAAGACAACACCGGCTACGACCTCAAGCAACTGCTCATCGGCTCCGAGGGCACGCTGGGCATCATCACCGCCGTCGCGCTACGCCTCTTCCCGCGCACCGACGTGCGTTCGGTGGTGCTTGCCGCGGTCGAATCCCCGGCGCAAGCCCTGCAGTTGTTCGAAATCCTGTTCGAGCAATGCGGCGCGCGGCTGCAGGCCTTCGAGTTCTTCACGGGCGATTGCCTGGACCTGGTGCTCACGCACGCCGAGGGCGTGCAGGAACCCTTCGAGCAGCGCTACCCGGCCTACGTGCTGGTGGAACTGGCCGACACCGCCGACGAACAGGCCCTGAACGCACTGCTGGAAAACGTCATCGGCACCGCGCTTGAGCGCGGCCTGTGCCTGGACGCCGCGGTCTCGGCCTCGCTTGCCCAGTTGCAGACGCTGTGGAAGCTGCGCGAGGAAATCTCCGAAGCCCAGCGCGCCGATGGCCCTCACCTCAAGCACGACGTTTCGCTGCCCATCGAACGCATTCCCGACTTCATGCAATCCGCCGAAGCCCGCGTGCGCGCCATTTACCCTGACATCCGCCCCTTCATCTTCGGGCACTTCGGCGACGGCAACCTGCACTACAACCTGTCCCGTCCCGCCGGCGCGGACCGCAACTGGGTTGCCGAACATGGCGCGGCGATCACGGACGCGGTGCTGGACGAAGTCAACCGCTACGGGGGAAGCATCTCGGCAGAGCACGGGATCGGCCAGCTGAAGCGCGATCACTTCCTGCACAGCAAGGATCCGGTGGAGTTGCGGCTGATGCGGGAAATCAAGAAGGTCATGGACCCGGCGGGCATCATGAACCCCGGAAAACTGCTCTAGGCTGAACGCCGCCCGGCGTCACGCGACGCCGGACGCCCCGGCCCGGCGCTTCCGGCAGCCGGCCTCCCGGCCGTCGCCGGTCAGCCGGCGAGCTTCACGTCAGTACGCACTCGGACGCGTCGGGTCCACTCAGACGGACCCGGAACGCCCTCAGTTCGTCGTGCCGAAACACATGCACCGTCACGCGGTCCCCCGCCCGATACTGCGCGAGCAGCAGATCCAGCCCTGCCGGCGCATCCACGCGCAGCCCATCGATCGCGACCAGCACATCCCCCGCGGACAATCCGCCCTTGTGGCCGGCGCCGCCTTCCAGCACGGTTGCCAGCGTCAGCGAATCGCCCTGTTTGCGCGTGCGCACGTCCAGCGACGGAATGTGCGCCGAGGCCTTCCATTGCAGCGACACGCCATGGGGTTCAAGCAGCGCCGCCAGCGGCACATCCGCCGTCCCGTAGGCATGGCGGTCGATGAAGCGGCGCGTGTCCACGCCGGTTGCCTCCAGGATCAGCGCCGGTAATCCGTCTTCCGGCAGACCTTGCTGATTGCCGCGGTAGAAATCGCGGCCGTAGCGGTCCCACAGCAGCCGCATCACATCGTCCAGCGAATGCGCGCCGGAAGACGTCTGGCGGATCAGCAGGTCCAGCCCCAGGGCCACCAGCGCGCCCTTCGTGTAGTAGCTCACCAGCGCGTTCGGGGAGTTCTCGTCCTGCTTGTAGTAGCGCGTCCACGCATCGAACGAGCTCTCGGCCACCGACTGCTTGTGGCGGCCCGGCGTGCGCGCCACGCTGGTGATCGTCTTGGCCAAGAGGCGCAGATAATCGGCGCGCGCGATCACGCCAGAACGCAGCAGCAGCAGGTCGTCGTAGTAGGACGTGAAACCCTCGAACACCCAGAGCAGGCGCGTCAGGTCCGGCTGCGAAAGATCGTACGGCGCGAACGCGTCCGGCTTGATGCGCTTGACATTCCACGTGTGGAAATACTCGTGGCTCACCAGTCCCAGAAAGCCGCGATAGCCTTCGCCCTGGCCTTGCTGGCCCAGCACCGGCAGGTCCTTGCGCGCGGTCATCAGCGCCGTGCTCGCGCGATGCTCCAGGCCGCCGTAGCCGTCGCCCGTCACCATCGTCATGAAGACATAGCGGTCGGTACTGTCCAGGAACGGCGCGCGTTTGGTGCGGGGCTCGAAAAACGCGATCTGGGTTTCGCAGATTTTCTTCACGTCGTCGGTGATGCGCGCAAGATCCAGGTTCGGCGCGACGCCCGTGAATACCAGTTCGTGCTCCGCGCCATGCGCCTCGAAACGCGATACCTGCGGCGTGCCCATCTCGACCGGATGATCGATCAGCGCGTCATAGTCCGGGGCCAGGTACAAGCCAAAGCCGTGGCGGCGGGCCGCGCCCCGGTGGCCCACGGCTTCGGGCAGGCTCGTGTACACCTTCCAGCCCTCGATGCCGCGCGGCGGCGCCAGGTCCAGCAGGCAAGGCTCGAGCTCCTGGCCATGCACGCGCAGGAACACGCTGGTCCCATTGAAAAAGCCGTGCGTCTCGTCCAGGTGCGCGCCGCGCACCGACAGGTCCCACGCGTAGACCGTGTATTCGATGCGCAACGGGCCGTCGCAGGGCGCCGCCTGCCACGTGTGGTTATCAATTTTGTCGACATTCACGCGCCGCGACCCCACATAGGCGGCCACCGATTCGATCTGGCGCGAAAAGTCGCGGATCAGATAGCTGCCCGGTATCCAGGCCGGCAATGACAGGCGCTGGCCGGCGGGGGAGGGCGAGGCGACGGTAAGGGTTATCCGGTAGCGGTGTCCGGCGGGATCATGGGGCGCGAGGCGGTAAAGTATGGGAGGCACGTCATCATTTTTCTTCATGCTCATATCTTATTACCGGAGACATTCATGAGCGAGTCGTTTGTACTGGTCGAAACCCGAGGCCGAGTCGGCCTGCTGACGCTGAATCGTCCGAAGGCGCTCAACGCGCTGAACGATCAGCTCATGGACGAACTCGGCGCCGCGCTGCTGGCTTTCGAGTCCAATCCCGACATCGGCTGCGTCGTCATCACGGGCAGCGAAAAGGCCTTCGCGGCGGGCGCCGACATCGGCGCCATGAAGGATTGGTCGTACATGGACGTGTACGGCAGCGAATACATCACGCGCAACTGGGAGACGCTCAAGCGCATCCGCAAGCCCGTGATCGCCGCGGTGGCCGGCTACGCGCTGGGCGGCGGTTGCGAACTGGCCATGATGTGCGACATCATCATCGCGGCGGACACGGCCAAGTTCGGCCAGCCCGAGATCAAGCTGGGCGTGATCCCCGGCGCGGGCGGCACCCAGCGCCTGCCGCGCGCCGTCGGCAAGGCCAAGGCCATGGATCTCGCGCTGACCGCGCGCATGATGGGCGCCGAGGAAGCGGAACGCGCGGGCCTCGTGTCGCGCGTGGTCGCCGCCGACAAGCTGCTCGAAGAAGCCATGGACGCGGCCACGGTCATCGCCTCCATGTCGCTGCCTTCGGTCATGATGGCCAAGGAATGCGTGAACCGTGCCTTCGAGGGCTCGCTCAACGAAGGCCTGCTCTTTGAACGCCGCGTGTTCCATTCGCTCTTCGCCACCGAAGACCAGAAGGAAGGCATGGCCGCCTTCACCGAAAAGCGCAAACCCGACTTCAAACACCGTTAAGCCTTGTTACTCGCCGGCCTGCGCCCCACGCAGGCCCGCCAACGCCAGGCGCGCCCTATGAAGGCGCGCCTTTTTTCATGCATGCGCGCTGCAACATGCGGGTTTCGCCTTGAAACGTATGGCTAGCACCTTGTTGCAGACTTCGCCCCTATCCTGAATAAGCGTCATCCCGAGGTGCCGCGCCAGAGCGGCTTGCCCACGCTGGCAAGTCGCGCGGCGGCTCGCTCGCAAACAAAATCAAGAAGGAGCCTTGCATGCGTAAATCTACCGCTACCCGCCGGCTGTCCACGGCTGCGCTCGCCGGCGCGCTCAGCGTCTGCTTCCTCAATGTCGCCCAGGCTCAATCGCCGCAACCCACGCTGCGCCTCGTGTCCGAGACGCCGTACCCCGCCGCCCAGGCCGCCGCGCCGAGAATGAGCGAGCAGGAATTGCGCGACACAGCCATCGATGCCTATGTCTATGCCTACCCCATGGTGTTGATGGAGCTGGCGCGTCGCCAGGCCACCGCCGTGCAAAGCCCGCTGGACGGGAAGGCGCCGATGAACCAGTTCGGACACAAGGCGGCGTTCCCGGATCCGCGCGCGACCGATGCGCCGTGGCCCAGCGCCGACGCGCTGTACTCCAGCCTGTGGTTCGATGTCTCGCGCGCCCCGCTCATCATCAACCTGCCCGACACCGGCGGCCGCTACACCGTGCTCTCGGCCCTGGACATGTGGAGCGATGTCTTCGCGTCACGCGGCACGCGCACCAACGGGTCCGGCGCGCAGTCGTTCGCCATCGTCGGGCCGCACTGGCAGGGCAATCTGCCCGCGGGTGTCGACGTGATCCGAAGCCCGACGTCGATGGGCTGGCTCATCGGCTGGACGCAAGCGGGCGGTCCGCAGGACTACGCCGCGGTCAATCAGATCCAGGCCGGCATGACGGCGCGTCCCATGCTGGCGCCCGTGACGCCCATGACGGCGCCGCGCGGCCGCAATGCCGGCTCGGCCTATCCGCAGACCGGCGCGGGCGTCGGCACGGCGCCGATCGGCAGCAACCTGCCGATGCCCATGCCGGCCCCGGCCACCACGGTGCCCGACGGCACGCCCGCCGAACAGGTCGCGGGCATGGATGCCGCCAGCTTCTTTGCCGTGTTCTTCGACGCGCTGCGCAACAACCCGCCGCACGCCAACGACACGCCGATGCTCGACCGCATGCGCCGTATCGGCCTGGACGACCGCCAGCCGTTCTCGTATGGCCGCCTGAGCCCGGCCGTGCAGCAGGCGCTGACGGACGCGCAGCCGCTGGCCGGCCGCCGCATCGCCGACAACGTCTCGCGCCTGGGCACGCCGATCAACGGCTGGAACACGGTGCTGACGGGCATCGGCACCTACGGCACCGACTACACGCGCCGCGCCGCCATCGCCTATGCTGGCCTGGGTGCGCCGACGCCGGAAGACGTGCTGTATCCGGTCACGGTGTCCGATTCCAAGGGCCGCATGCTCGACGCCAGCGAAGACTACGTGCTGCACTTCGACAAGGGCCAGCTGCCTCCGGTCAATGCGTTCTGGTCGCTGCATGTCTACAACGACAAATACGGCTTCGCCGAAAACCCGGCCAATCGCTACGTGATCCGCAGCACCGACGGCCTAAAGTACAACGCCGACGGCTCGCTCGACATCTACGTCCAGCGCCGCGACCCGGGCGAGTCCAAGCGCGCCAACTGGGTCAGCACGCCGGCCGCCGACGGTCCGTTCGTGCTCAGCATGCGTCTGTATTCGCCGCAGAACACCGCCCTGGACGGGCAGTGGGCGCCGCCGCCGGTCAAGGAAGACTGAGACCAGGCGAGTGCACAGGGCGCGCGGTCCCCGGCAAGGGGCCGCGCGCCTTTTCATGGGCCGCGCAGGCAGATGCATGCGCCCCGGCGGCCCGCCCGGTCGTCCCCTTTTTCAACGCGCGGCAGGCGTTGTTGCCACCTTACAAACGGCCGAAAGTTCATTTGCTAGGGTAAAACGAATCAAGCTATACTCTGCGGGTTTGACGCTTGCGGGATAAGAACATGCGCCTAAAAAAGCGCGTCGGTTCCCTCAGGGGCCAAGCCCTTCGGGGGCACGTTTCCCTTAGGGGTCACGTTACCCTTACGGGCACGTTAGGCGGGGAAGTTTGATGCAGCAGAACTCCATGCAGCCACAGCAAAGCTTAGGGCCGCGCCCTGGGCAAAGTCTGGGGGCGGGTCTGGATCAGGATTCGATCGATCCGGATATGGTGGATAAGGTTCTGGTTCTCAGCGACGCGGATCGCGCGGCGCTGGATGCTCAGGCTAGCCGCGGGCTCCTGTTGGCATTGGCGGCGCAGGGCGCCATGGGGTTCGCAGCAGCAGTAATAGCGGGGGTTGTCGGAGGGGCGGCGGCTGGTTGGTCGGCGCTGGCGGGGGCAGGAGCGTATTTCATACCCAATGCGTTGTTCGCATTGCGCCTGGCTGTCAGCGTTCGGGCCGGTAAAGCCAGTCCCTTTACCTTTCTCTCTGGTGAGTTGATCAAGTTGTTCGCAACGGCGTTGCTGTTGTGGCTGCTTTCGCGTGTGACGCAGGACTGGCTTGTATGGCCCGCCGCGTTGCTCGGTCTGATACTCACATTGAAGGGCTATCTCCTGCTCCTGATGTTCCGCAGGCTGTCTTAGCGCCGAGTAAGTTGCGGCAAACGAAATCGTGGAATCGTCCGGTTCGCAAGGGCCGGGCATACAGCAAATAGGGTAGGATTCAAATGGCTGCTGCCAGCGACGTGTCGCCTCAATCCGCGTATATTCAGCATCACCTGGTGCATCTGAACAATACCGGTGAGAAACAGAGCGCTATTGCTCAGTTCGACATCATCAATTACGACTCGTTGTTCTGGTCCGGCCTGATGGGCCTGATCGTCATTTTCTTCCTGTGGCGCGCCGCGCGCCGCGCCACCAGCGGCGTTCCTTCCCGCTTCCAGGCCTTCGTGGAAATGATCGTCGACATGGTCGACGACCAGGCCAAGGGCATCGTCCACAACGCCAAGAGCCGTCTTTTCATCGCCCCGCTGGCCCTCACCGTGTTCCTCTGGATCATCCTGATGAACGCGCTGGACCTGCTGCCCGTTGACCTGCTGCCGTCCATCTGGCGCCTGACCGGCCTGGGCGCCGAGCACGGCGATCCGCTCTACTACCACCGCATCCTCCCGACCGCCGACCTGAACGTGCCGATGGGCATGTCGCTGGGCGTGCTGCTCCTGATGTTCTACTACGGCATCAAGATCAAGAAGCCGGGCGGTTTCGTGAAGGAACTGTTCACTGCGCCGTTCCATGCGCATGGCCTGGGCGCCGTCGTCCTGGCTCCGTTCAACCTGCTGCTGAACCTGATCGAATACGCCGCCAAGTCCGTGTCGCTGGGGATGCGGTTGTTCGGCAACATGTTCGCCGGCGAACTGATCTTCATGCTGATCGCCCTCCTGGGCGGCGCCTGGACCGGCTTCAACGGCGCCAGCATCGGCTTGGGCTTCGGCCACATCCTGGCTGGCTCGATCTGGGCAATCTTCCACATCCTGATCGTCCTGCTCCAGGCCTTCATCTTCATGATGCTGACGCTGGTGTATCTCGGCCAGGCTCACGAAGGCCACTGATCCCCCGAATTTCCAGCGCCGGCCACCCGGCCGGCGCGGGATAGCAAGATTATCTTGCATTGAGCTGTACCTCTTATTTTTCAATTTTTGACTTCAGATTTCTAACCAAGGAGTTGTCATGACCAACGTCGCTTTCGTTGCCCTCGCTTGCGGTCTTATCATCGGTCTGGGCGCTATCGGCGCTTGCATCGGCATCGCACTGATGGGCGGCAAGTATCTGGAAGCTTCGGCTCGTCAGCCTGAACTGATGAACGCTCTGCAAACGAAGATGTTCCTGCTGGCTGGCCTGATCGACGCGGCATTCCTGATCGGCGTGGGTATCGCCATGCTGTTCGCCTTCGCCAACCCGTTCGTCGGCTAAGGCACCGCCCGCCGGCAAATAGGTGGGTCATGACGCTGGCGGCGATGAGAGCAACGGCTCCATCGCCGATCAGCAAAGTATCGAGTGCTCCGCGACGCCCCTTTCCGGGAGCGGTCGGAGCCGCAAGGTGTTAAAGGAACGACCGTGAATCTGAACGCGACGATCATTTTCCAGATGCTCGTGTTCTTCGTTCTGGGCTGGTTCACGATGAAATTCGTGTGGCCTCCCCTGACGAAGGCGATGGACGAGCGCCGCCAAAAAATCGCCGACGGCCTGGCCGCCGCCGAGAAGGGCAAAGCCGACCTGGCTCAAGCCCAGGCGCGCGTCAGTCTGATCGAGGCTTCTGCCAAGTCCGAAAACCACGCCCGCATCATCGAGGCCGAGAAGCAAGCCGCCTCCCTGATCGAGCAGGCCCGCCGCGAAGCGGAAGCCGAACGTGCCCGCATCGTGGCGCAGGCTGCCCAGGATGCCGCGCAGGAAGTCCAGCGCGCCCGTGAAGCACTGCGCGACGACGTTGCCGCGTTGGCCGTCAAGGGTGCTGAACAGATCCTCAAGCGCGAGGTTGACGCCCGCGCACACGCCGAGCTGCTGAACCAGCTCCGCGCGCAGCTCTAATCCGGGACCGTCATGGCTGAACTTTCCACTGTTGCCCGGCCCTACGCTGAAGCCCTCTTCAGCGCAGCGCGCGACGACAAGGCCGGTCTGCCGGCGTGGGCCGACCTGGTCAGCGAAATGTCGCAGGTCGCCTCCAACCCCGACGTGCGCGAGGCCATGGCCGACCCGCGTCTGGGCGACAAGCAGCGCGTCGACCTGTTTACCGGCCTGATCAAGGCCGATTTGCCGCAAGCCGCCCGCAACTTCATCGAGCTGCTGGTCGAAAACGACCGGCTGCTGCTGCTGCCCGAGATCGCCTCGCAATTCGTCGCGCTGCGGAATCGTCACGAAGGCACGGCGCAGGCGGAAATCACCAGCGCGTTCGAGCTGAGCGATGCCCAGGTCAAGGACCTGATCGTCGCGCTCGAACAAAAATTCGGCCTCAAGCTCAAGCCCAGCGTTACCGTCGACCCGTCGCTGATCGGCGGCGTGCGCGTGGCCGTCGGCGACCAGGTGCTCGATACTTCCGTACAAGCCCAATTGGTCCGCATGCGCGATCAGCTCGCCGCTTAAGGCTACTAACAGGATTCCAGGAGTCAATATGCAACTCAATCCCTCCGAGATCAGCGAACTGCTCAAGAGCCGCATCGAGGGCCTGGGCGCTTCGGCTGATGTCCGTACTCAGGGCACCGTCGTGTCCGTGACCGACGGTATTACCCGCATCCACGGCCTGTCGGACGTGATGCAGGGCGAAATGCTCGAATTTCCCAACAACGTTTTCGGTCTGGCGCTCAACCTCGAGCGTGATTCCGTCGGCGCCGTGATTCTGGGCGACTACACCGGCGTTTCCGAAGGCGACCAGGTCAAGACGACCGGCCGCATTCTGGAAGTCCCGGTCGGTCCGGAACTGAAAGGCCGCGTGGTCAACACGCTGGGCGAGCCGATCGACGGCAAGGGCCCGGTCAACGCCAAGGCCACCGACATCATCGAAAAAGTGGCGCCTGGCGTTATCGCCCGCCGCTCGGTGTCGCAGCCGCTGCAAACCGGCATCAAGGCTATCGACTCGATGGTTCCCATCGGCCGTGGCCAGCGCGAACTGATCATTGGCGACCGCCAGACCGGCAAGACCGCCGTGGCCGTCGACACCATCATCAGCCAGAAGGGCAAGGGCGTCACCTGCGTGTACGTCGCCATCGGCCAGAAGGCTTCGACGATCAACAACGTGGTCCGCAAGCTCGAAGAGCACGGCGCGATGGAATACACCATCGTCGTGGCTGCCTCGGCTTCCGACTCCGCCGCCATGCAGTACCTGGCCGCCTACGCCGGCTGCACGATGGGCGAATACTTCCGCGATCGCGGCGAAGACGCCCTGATCGTCTATGACGACCTGACCAAGCAAGCCTGGGCTTATCGCCAGGTCTCGCTGCTGCTGCGCCGTCCGCCGGGCCGCGAAGCCTACCCGGGCGACGTGTTCTACCTGCACTCGCGCCTGCTCGAGCGTGCTGCTCGCGTCAACGAAGAATACGTCGAGAAGTTCACCGAAGGCGCCGTCAAGGGCAAGACCGGCTCGCTGACCGCGCTGCCGATCATCGAAACCCAGGCAGGCGACGTGTCGGCCTTCGTTCCGACCAACGTGATCTCGATCACCGACGGCCAGATCTTCCTGGAAACCGACCTGTTCAACGCCGGTGTCCGCCCCGCCATCAACGCCGGTATCTCGGTGTCGCGCGTCGGTGGCGCTGCCCAGACCAAGGTCGTCAAGAAGCTGTCCGGCGGTATCCGTACCGACCTGGCGCAGTACCGTGAACTGGCCGCCTTCGCGCAGTTCGCTTCCGACCTGGACGACGCGACCCGTCGCCAGCTGGAACGCGGCAAGCGCGTGGTGGAACTGCTCAAGCAGCCGCAATACCAGCCGCTGCAAGTGTGGGAACTGGCTGTCACGCTGTACACGGTCAACAACGGCTACCTGGATGACGTGGACGTGGCCCAAGTGCTGTCGTTCGAGAAGTCGCTGAAGGATCAGTTGAAGGCCAAGCACGCTGCCCTGATCCAGCGCATCGAAGACACCAAGGAACTGTCCAAGGACGACGAGGCCGAACTGGCTTCGACCATCCAGGAATTCAAGAAGCACGGTGCTTTTTAAGAAAGTGATGGGTTAGGCGTCCGCGACGCCTCGCCCATCCTTACCGGATGGATGAGGCGCCAGCGGAACCCATCGGCCAGTCTTCACAGGAAAGCGCAATGCCCGGAATTAAGGAAATCCGAACCAAGATCAAGAGCGTGCAAAACACGCGCAAGATCACCAAGGCGATGGAAATGGTCGCCGCATCCAAGATGCGCAAGGCGCAGGAACGGATGCGTGCCGGCCGTCCGTACGCCACCAAGGTGCGCGAGATTGCTGCGCACCTGATGCAGGCCAATCCCGAGTACAGCCACCCGTACCTGGTCGAACGCGAAATCAAGGCGGTCGGCGTGGTCATGGTGACGACCGACAAGGGTTTGTGCGGCGGCTTGAACACCAACATCACCCGCGTGACGTTGGCCAAGCTGAAAGAGTTCGAGAAAAACGGCGTCGCCGTGCAAGCGACCGCTTTCGGCAACAAGGGCGTGGGTGTGCTGACCCGTATCGGCGCCAAACTGGTTTCCCAGGAAGTGCAACTGGGCGACAAGCCGCAACTGGACCGCCTGCTGGGCGCGATCAAGGTGCAGCTGGACGCCTACCTGGAAGGCCGCATCGACGCGCTGTACGTGGCCTCGACCCGCTTCGTCAACACGATGAAGCAAGAGCCCCTGTTCCTGCGTCTGCTGCCCCTGGCCAGCGGTTTGGAAGATCCGTACCAGACGGGCGCCGAAAGCCTGGCCAAGACCTCGGAAGTGAAGTCGGAATACAGCTGGGATTACATCTACGAACCCGACGCCCGTAGCGTGATCGACGACCTGCTGCAGCGTTACGTTGAAGGCCTGCTGTACCAAGCCGTGGCCGAGAACATGGCTTCGGAGCAGTCGGCCCGGATGGTCGCCATGAAGGCGGCGTCGGACAACGCCAAGAAGGTCATCGGCGATCTGCAACTGGTCTACAACAAGACCCGTCAGGCCGCGATCACCAAAGAAATTTCGGAAATCGTAGGGGGCGCT
The DNA here is from genome assembly GCF_055397965.1 of Achromobacter sp. T5-5. NCBI lineage: Bacteria > Pseudomonadati > Pseudomonadota > Betaproteobacteria > Burkholderiales > Alcaligenaceae > Achromobacter > Achromobacter sp. T5-5. The sequence goes on along the minus strand of NZ_AP027919.1, from coordinate 5,837,150 downwards.
GCCGCCGTTTGAGGCAGGCAGCATCCCGTCAAAAGCTATCAAGCAAGGAATCGACATGAGCAACGGAACCATCGTTCAGTGCATCGGCGCCGTGGTGGATATTCAGTTCCCCCGCGATCAAATGCCCAAGATCTATGAAGCGCTTACTCTGGCCGACGAGGGTTCCTCGTTCGCCGAAAAGGGTCTGACGCTGGAAGTGCAGCAACAGCTGGGCGACGGCGTGGTGCGTACCATTGCGCTGGGCTCCAGCGACGGCCTGCGCCGCGGCATGAAGGTCACCGGCACGGGCGCCCCGATCTCGGTGCCCGTCGGCACCGGCACGCTGGGCCGCATCATGGACGTGCTGGGTCGTCCCATCGACGAAGCCGGCCCGATCCAGCACGACGAAAAGCGTGGCATCCACCAGCCCGCTCCCCGTTTCGACGAACTGTCGCCGTCGGTGGAACTGCTGGAAACCGGCATCAAGGTTATTGACCTGGTTTGCCCGTTCGCCAAGGGCGGCAAGGTCGGCCTGTTCGGCGGCGCCGGCGTGGGCAAGACCGTCAACATGATGGAACTGATCAACAACATCGCCAAGCAGCACAGCGGCTTGTCGGTGTTCGCCGGTGTGGGTGAGCGTACCCGTGAAGGCAACGACTTCTACCACGAAATGGAAGAGTCGAACGTTCTGGACAAGGTCGCCATGGTGTTCGGTCAGATGAACGAACCCCCGGGCAACCGTCTGCGCGTGGCGCTGACCGGCCTGACGATGGCCGAGAAGTTCCGCGACGAAGGCCGCGACATCCTGTTCTTCGTGGACAACATCTACCGCTACACGCTGGCCGGTACCGAAGTGTCCGCACTGCTGGGCCGTATGCCGTCCGCCGTGGGTTACCAGCCCACGCTGGCCGAAGAAATGGGCAAGCTGCAAGAGCGCATCACGTCGACCAAGACGGGCTCGATCACCTCGATCCAGGCCGTGTACGTCCCTGCGGACGACTTGACCGACCCGTCGCCTGCCACGACCTTCCAGCATTTGGACTCGACCGTCGTGCTGTCGCGTGACATCGCCGCCCTGGGTATCTACCCGGCCGTGGACCCGCTGGATTCGTCCAGCCGCCAGCTCGACCCGCAAGTCGTCGGCGAAGAGCACTACGCCGTGGCCCGTGGCGTGCAGCAGACGCTGCAGCGCTACAAGGAACTGCGCGACATCATCGCGATTCTGGGCATGGACGAACTGTCGCCGGAAGACAAGCAGGCCGTGGCCCGCGCGCGCAAGATCCAGCGCTTCCTGTCGCAGCCGTTCCACGTTGCTGAAGTGTTCACCGGCTCGCCCGGCAAGTACGTTCCGCTGGCTGAAACCATCCGTGGTTTCAAGATGATCGTGAACGGCGAATGCGACGCGCTGCCGGAACAGGCTTTCTACATGGTCGGTTCGATCGACGAGGCCTTCGAGAAGGCCAAGAAACTGCAATAAGGAACCGATATGGCTACCCTGCATGTGGATGTGGTCAGCGCAGAGGAAGCGATCTTCACCGGCGAGGCGAAGTTCGTGGTTCTGCCTGGCGAGTCGGGTGAGCTGGGCATTCTGCCCGGCCACACCCCGCTGATCTCGCGCATACGCCCCGGAACGGTCAAGATCGTTCGTGCCGACCAAGGCGAGGAAAACATCTTCGTCGCCGGGGGTATCCTGGAAGTTCAGCCGGGCAGCGTGACGGTCCTGGCCGACACGGCTATCCGTGCCGCCGACCTCGACGAAGCCCGCGCCCTGGAAGCGCGCCAGAAGGCCGAACTGGCCCTGGCCAACGCCAAGGACAAGGCTGACATCGCTGTCGTCGAAGCCGAGCTCGCCATGCTGGCTGCGCAAGCCATCGCGGCGCGCAAGCTGCGCCAAGGCGGCCGCTCGCACTAAGCGGCAAGATGCTCTCCGGGCGCGCGTCCCGGACCTGGAAAAAGCGGCCTGCGGGCCGCTTTTTTCATGCCTGGAGAAAGCGCGGCAGGGCCGCCGCGCAGCATCGCCGCGCTGGCGCGGCCCGCCGCAATGCGTTCACTACGAATAGCCGGGCGCGGCCTGCAAAAGTAGCCTGCAGTTTTGCGATGCAGACGAGGAAGGCATGCGAGACGTGCTGGATTGCGGGGTGCTGCTGGCGCCCGGCCACGAAAAGACGATGGGCGCCTGGGTCACTGGCCATCAGGCGGTGCTGACGCGCGTGCGGCTGCATCCGGTGCCGTTGCCCTCGGCGCCGCCACGTTCGGTGCCGCCACGTACAGTGCCACCCCATCCGGTGCCGCCGGGCATTCGTCCTGATGACGACGGCGGCGCCGACGCCGCGCCGCCGCCCGATGCGCTCGCCCGCATCGCGTTGTCGCTGCGGCGTTTCGACGGTTGCATCCTGCCTGTGGCGCCGTGCTCGCTCGCCTGGGCCCGCATGGCGCTGCAGCAAGCGCGGGACGCGCTGACGACGCCCATCCTGCTCCTCATCCACGACGTCAAGGCGCCCGCGATCCTGGACCTGCTGAGCCTGGGCGCCGCGGACTTCATCGGCCAGCCGGTCTGCCTGGAAAGCATGCGGGTGCGGCTGGCCCGCCTGGCCCGCCCGGGCGCCGCCCGGCCAGGCAGCGTGGCGGGCGGGGTCCACGAACGTCAGGTCAGCTACCTGGGCGCCCCAGCCGAGGCGGACCGGGCCATGCCTGCCTTGGCGCCGGCCCATGCGATGGGTGCCGGCCGCGCGGCGGGGGCCGTCCCGACGCCCTGGGCCGCCGCGCCGCATGCGCGGCCCCGGGTGCCCGCCGACATCGTCGAGCAGGCGTTGAACACCATGCGCCATCAATACAGAAGATCCGCCCCGGAGACATTCCGCGCGGCCAAGGCGCAGGTCGTGAACGGCTTCGAGCGCGAATACATCCGGCACGCGCTGTCGCGCCACGGGGGCAACGTCGCGCAGGCGGCGCGCGCCTGCGCCAAGCACCGGCGGGCATTCTGGGCGCTGATGCGCAAGCACGGCATCGACGCCGCGCCATATCGCCAGGCCGCGCTGGCAGTGGGGCGCGTCAGCATGGAGGACTGACACGGGGTCGCCGCGATACCGACCGCTGCGTCCGGCACCGTCACGTGCGACCGCATTAGGCCCCCGCCGCGCGCCCGCGGCACATCATGCCGCCCGGCCCCGTTGCGCCCGGTCAAGCTGGCCATGGCGGGTTCGGCCGCCTTGTCAGCCAGGGGAAGTAAACTCACGGCTTCCGATCGTCGAGGTTAGCCGTGTCTGCTCCCCGTTTGAAGAACGATGTGTTCCTGCGCGCCCTGATGCGCGAACCCGTGCCGTATACCCCTATCTGGCTCATGCGCCAGGCGGGTCGCTATCTGCCCGAGTACCGCGAAACGCGCGCGCGCGCGGGCTCCTTCATGGGCCTGGCGCAGAACCCGGACTACGCCTCGGAAGTCACGCTGCAGCCGCTGGAACGCTATGACCTGGACGCGGCCATCCTGTTTTCCGACATCCTGACGGTGCCTCACGCCATGGGCCTGGGCCTGGACTTCGCCGAAGGCGAGGGCCCGCGCTTTGCGCATCCCATTCGTACCGAAGAGGACGTGGCGCGCCTGGCCGTGCCCGACATGGACAAGCTGCGCTATGTCTTTGACGCGGTTAGCGTGATCCGCCGCGATCTGGACGGCAAGGTGCCGCTGATCGGCTTTGCCGGCAGTCCCTGGACGATCGCCTGTTACATGGTCGAAGGCAAGGGCAGCGACGACTACCGCTTGATCAAGACCCTGCTGTATTCGCGCCCCGATCTGCTGCACCGCATCCTCGAGATCAATGCCGAAGCCACCCTGCAATACCTGAACGGCCAGATCGCCGCGGGCGCCCAGGCCGTGATGCTGTTCGATAGCTGGGGCGGCGTGCTGGCTGACGGCCTGTTCCAGCAGTTCTCGCTGGCGTACACCCGCAAAGTCGTGGCGGGCCTGACGCGCGAGCATGAAGGCCGGCGCGTGCCGGTCATTGTGTTCACCAAGGGCGGCGGCCAGTGGCTCGAAGACATTGCGGCCTGTGGCAGCGACGCGGTCGGCCTGGACTGGACGGTGGACCTGGCGGCAGCCCGCCGCCGTACCGGCGACTCGGTCGCGTTCCAGGGCAATCTGGATCCGATGGCGCTCTTTGGCGGCGCAAGCGCCATCCGCGCGGAAGCGCGCCGCGTGCTGGACGCCTTCGGGCCGGTGGGCAAGGGCGGCCATGTCTTCAATTTGGGGCACGGCATTTCCCGCTTCACTCCGCCGGAAGCCGTAGCTGAATTGGTCGATGAAGTCCACCAGTACAGCCGCGCCCTCCACGCGTAAGTAAGTGAACGCTTCGGTCCCAAGGGCCGGAGCAAGTGGGCCCCGCGGCCGACTTGTGCACAATAAATTCAGGGCCAGGGAAAACCCTCTCTAAGCTGGCTTACAATCTTGAAACTTGCTTCAAGTGCTTGTTTTAAATAGGAAAATGCGGTTTATCAACAAGGGTGCAATAGTTTGTGCATTCTTGCCATATTCCATTTTCTGATGTTGCTCTGGCCTTTTCCCCAAAGTTATCCACAGGAGCCGGTGGAAGATTGGCGCTCCGACAAGCGACACTCCTGCCATCCCGGTCCTGCCGCTCCTCATTCTTTCGGCTAGTCCTTTTTCAGTAGATGCATGTCCCCATCCCCCATGCCTGACGCAGACGCGAACCCGGATACCACAGCGGTGTGCTGGGTGCGCGTGGCGTTGGACGTGCCCTTGCCCGGCCCCTTCGATTACCGCAGCGACGCGCCGATTGCCGCCGGCCTGCGGGTGATCGTTCCGTTCGGCCGGCGCAAGATGATCGGCGTGGTGGTGGACAATCCGGCCGAACCGTCATTCGACCCCAAGCAGATCCGCCCCATCGAAGCCGTGCTGGACGACCTGCCGCCCTTTGACGCGGCCTGGCTGCGCATGGCGCGGTTTGCCGCGGACTATTACCAGCGCCCCTTGGGCGAGGTGATGCTGCCCACGCTGCCGCCGCCGCTGCGCAAGCCCACGTCATACCAAGGCAAGCGATCCGGGCAAGGGCCGGTGGCGCGCATGGATGCCCGCAAGCGCAAGACGCCGCGCGCCCCGGCCACGCCCGACCAGCCGCCGCCGCTGAACGACGCCCAGCACGCCGCCGTGGAGGCCATCGCCGCGCTGGGCGGTTTCAAGCCCGTGCTGCTGCATGGCGTGACCGGCAGCGGCAAGACCGAGGTCTATCTGCGGGCCGCCGAAAAGGTCCTGACGGCCGGACGGCAGGTGTTGCTGCTGGTCCCGGAAATCAACCTGACCCCGCAGCTCGAAGCCGCGCTGCGGGCTCGCCTGGAGTCGCTGGTGGGGCCGGAGGGCCTCGCGGTGATGCATAGCGGACTGTCGGATGGCGAACGCCTGCAAGCGTGGACGCGCGCCCACCGTGGCCAGGCCCGGATGCTGCTGGGCACGCGCATGTCGATTTTCGCGCCGCTGTCCGAACTGGGTCTTATCGTCGTCGACGAAGAACACGATGCGTCCTACAAGCAGCAGGACGGCCTGCGCTATTCGGCGCGCGACCTCGCGGTGTGGCGGGCGCATGACCTGGACATTCCGGTGGTCCTGGGCTCGGCCACGCCGTCCCTGGAAACCTGGCAGCACGCCGAGCGCGGCCGCTACCTGCGCCTGACGCTCCCGGGGCGAGCGCGTTCAAGCGAATTGCCCGCGATCCGGCTGGTGGACACGCGCCGTCTGCAGCTAAAGCAAGGCCTGTCGCCCCAGCTCATCGACGCCGTTGCCCAACGGCTCGAGCGCAAGGAACAGTCGCTCATTTTCCTGAACCGCCGCGGCTATTCGCCCGTGTTGCACTGCCAGTCCTGCGCCTGGGTCAGCAACTGCCCCCGCTGCACGGCATTCACCGTGCTGCATCGCACGGATGGCCGCGGACACCGCCTGCAGTGCCATCACTGCGGCTACCAGGCCCCGGTGCCGCGTGCGTGCCCCGAGTGCGGCGACCAGGATCTGGCGCCCATGGGACGCGGCACGCAGCGCGTCGAGGAACATCTGGCCGAGCTGTTCCCCGAGGCGCGCATCCTGCGCATCGATGCGGACAGCACGCGCAAGAAGGGTAGCGCCGAAGCGCTGTTCGCGTCGGTCCATGCGGGCGAGGTCGACATCCTGGTGGGCACGCAGATGGTGGCCAAGGGCCACGACTTCGCGCGCCTGGGGCTGGTGGGCGTGCTGAACGCGGACTCCATGCTGTTCGCCCACGATTTCCGCGCGCCCGAACGCCTGTTCGCGCAGTTGATGCAGGTGGCCGGCCGCGCCGGACGCCATCAGGGCAATGGCGAAGTGCTGATCCAGACGGGCTACCCCGAGCAGCCCGTCTACCAGGCCCTCTTGCGCCACGATTACGCCGGCTTCGCGCGCCACGCGCTGCACGAACGCGAAAGCACCGGCCTGCCGCCTTTCGTCTACCAGGCGTTGCTGACCGCCGAGGCGCGCGAGCTCAAGGTCGCCCAGGCGTTCCTGGAGCAGGCCCGGTCGCTGCCCGAGGGGGAATGGGCGGCCGACTTTCCGGGCATGGACGCGATCATGCTATATGACCCCGTGCCGTTGCGCGTGGTGCGCGTGGCCAACATCGAGCGCGCCCAGCTGCTGGCCGAAAGCAGCAGCCGGCCGGCCCTGCAGGCGTTTCTGGCGTCCTGGTCGCGCCATCTCCCGTACCTGGCCAACGAGGCCCGCGTGCGCTGGCAACTGGAAGTCGATCCGCTGGAGATCTGATCGTGTCGGAGCGCCGGTGCGCCATCGATCCGATTGTTCTATGATCGTCTTCCTCTATCGCGCCGGCGCGGCAGACCCGCTGCGGCGGCTGCGCCCGTCCCCTTTTTTTTCGCGTTTTTCCGGCCTGCTCGCGGGCGGCGGCAAGGCTTTTGCCTGCCGGCCGCCATGGCATGGCCGCCGCGACGCACGCATGACCACCTGACTCTCCAATGTCCGCAAGCGAACCGATTGGCCACGGCATGAATCCCGCGCAACGGGAGGCGACGCTCTACCTGGACGGCCCCTGCCTGGTGCTGGCCGGCGCGGGCAGCGGCAAGACGCGCGTCATTACGCAGAAGATTGCCTACCTGCTGCGCGAATGCGGCTACATGGGCCGCAACGTCGTGGCGCTGACCTTCACCAACAAGGCCGCGCGCGAAATGGACGAGCGTGTGAAGACGCTGGTGGACCGCAAGCTGTCCAAGGGCCTGATCATCAGCACCTTCCACTCGCTGGGTGTGAAGATGCTGCGCGAAGAAGCGCGCAACGCGGGCCTGAAGCCCACGTTTTCCATCCTGGATGCCGACGACGCCATGGCGATCATCCAGGAACTGCTGGCCACCACCGACAAGGCGCGCCTGCGCCACGTGCAGGGCATCATCTCGCTGTGGAAGAACGCGCTGCTGGAGCCGGACGACGCGGCGCGCGAGGCCATCACGCCGGGCGACGTCGAAGCCGCCAACGTCTACCGCAGCTATGCCGCGACGCTGGCCGCCTACCAGGCCGTGGATTTCGACGATCTCATCCGCATCCCCGCGCAGCTGCTGGCCAGCAACGAAGAGGTGCGCACGCGCTGGCAGAACCGCGTGCGCTATCTGCTGGTGGACGAATACCAGGACACCAACGTGTGCCAGTACCGGCTCGTGCAGCTGCTGACGGGGCCGCGTGCGATGTTCACCGCGGTGGGCGACGATGACCAGGCCATCTACGCCTGGCGCGGCGCCACCATCGAGAACCTGGCCAAGCTCACGACCGACTACCCCAACATCAAGCTCATCAAGCTCGAGCAGAATTACCGCTCGGTGCAGCGCATCCTGGCGGCCGCCAACCAGGTCATCGAAAAGAATCCCAAGCTCTTCGAGAAAAAGCTCTGGTCGGAACTGGGCGTGGGAGAGCCCATCACGGTGTCGCCCATGGACGGGGAAGAACACGAGGCCGAATCCATCGCCATGAAGGTGTCGGCCTCGCGCTTCGAGCGCCAGGCGCAGTGGAAGGATTTCGCGATCCTGTACCGCAGCAATCACCAGTCGCGCATCCTGGAGCAGGCGCTGCGCAACCTGAAGATCCCGTACACCATCTCCGGCGGACAGAGCTTTTTCGACAAGGCCGAGGTGCGCGACATCCTGGCCTACCTGCGCCTGCTGGCCAACGACGATGACGACCCCGCCTTCATCCGCGCGGCCACCACGCCCAAGCGCGGCATCGGCCAGGCAACGCTGCAGGCGCTGGGCCAGTACGCGGCCAGCCGCGAGCTCTCCTTGCTGGCGGCGGTGGCCGAGACCGGCCTGGAAAGCCAGCTCGCGCCCCGCCAGATCGAGCAGCTTCGCACCTTTGCGGAGTTCATCCGGCGCATGCAGTGGCGCGCCGGACGCGGCGCGGCCTCGGGCAAGGACGCCGCGCCCGCCGAACCCGCCGGCGCGATCCTGGACGATCTGCTCGAAGCAATCCAATACGAGCGCCATCTGTTCGAACTGTTCGACGAACGGCCGGCGCAGACGCGCTGGCAGAACGTGCTCGAATTGACCGGCTGGCTCAAGCGCAAGGCCGAGGAAGACAACATGACGCTCTTTGACCTCGTCCAGCACGTGGCCCTGGTCACGATGCTCGAGCGCGGCGAGGAAGAAGAGCCCGACGCCGTGAAAATGTCGACCCTGCACGCGTCCAAGGGCCTGGAGTATCCGCACGTCTACCTGGCGGGCGTGGAAGAGGGGCTGCTGCCGCACCTGGGCAAGGACGACGAAGTCGGCGACCCGGCGCGCGCCGCCGAGAACCTCGCCACCCGCATCCAGGAAGAACGCCGCCTGATGTACGTCGGCATCACGCGCGCGCAGCGCACCCTGCACCTGAGCTGGTGCAAGCGCCGCCGGCGCGCGCGCGAAGACCTGGTGCGCGAGCCCTCGCGCTTCATCGAGGAAATGGGACTGGGCGACGTGCGCATCCAGGAAGACGACGCCACGGCCGCCATGAGCCCCAAGGAGCGCATGGCCATGCTCAAGGCGCTGCTGAACAAGTAGGCAAGCAGGCAAGCAGGCAAACAGGCAAACAGGCAAATTGCCGCATCGGCGGGCCGGGGCGCGTCGCGCGCAGGCTTGAAGAATCGCACCGGTCGCTCCTACACTGGCCTGTCCGGATCGAAGGAGCGCATCATGTGCCGTTGGCTGGCTTACACCGGTAGTCCCCTGCAAATGGAGAGCGTGCTGTTCAAGGCCAAGCACTCGCTCATCGAACAAAGCCTGCATTCCCGGCTGGGCGCCACCACCACGAACGGGGACGGGTTCGGGCTGGGTTGGTACGCCCGTCACGGCGAAGGCCGGCCCAGCGAACCGCCTTTCCGCTACCGCAGCGTGCATCCGGCATGGAACGACCGCAACCTGCGCGAGGCGGCCCGCGCCATCCATTCGCCCCTGTTCGTCGCGCATATCCGCGCCGCCACCGACACGCCCGCGCAGGAAACCAACTGCCATCCGTTCCGCCACGGGCAATGGCTGTTCGTCCACAACGGACTCATCCGCGACTATCCCCTGATGCGCCGCGACCTGATGCTGATGATCGCGCCGGCGTATTTCGGGTCGCTCGAAGGCTCCACGGATTCCGAGGTGATGTTCCTCTTGGCGCTCACGTTCGGGCTGGACGAGGACCCCATCGGCGCGATCGCGCGCATGGTCGGCGCCGTCGAAGAGTCCGGACGGCGCCATGGCGTGACCCATCCCATCAACATGACCGTGTGCGCGCTGGACGGCGAGCGCCTCATCGCGGTGCGTTATTCCAGCGAGGGCGACTCGCGCACGCTGTTCCACAACACCTGCGTGCGCCACCTGCGCGAGCTCTATCCCGACAACGCGCAGATCGCGGCGCTGGACGACGACGCGTTCCTGCTGCTGTCCGAGCCGCTGTCCGACATGGACGGCGTATGGGAAGAAGTGCCCGAGGCGACCGCCATCATCGCGGGTCACGGCGATGTCAGCCACCATCGGTTCACGCCGATTCCGCCGGGCGCCTGAAACGCCTGCAATACGCTAAATAAGGGTCATCAAGCACGTATTTCGCATATAGGGGAGAATACGGATCGCATGACTTTGCGACGTCCTGGGCCGCGAAAGCACCCCAACTCAATAAGGAAGTTGCATGACTGATAGCCAAACCCCGCAGGCCACTGACGCATTCGCGGTGTTTACGCGCACGGGGAGCGCCCCGGATAGCTTTGAATTGCACGAAAACGGCGTTGTCAGCCAGCAAGGCGGCACCCGCATCTACACCGCGTTCGCGGACATCCAGGATCTTTGCCTGTACCCGTCCACGCAGGACAACACGGCGGGCCCGGCCGACAGCCTGGCTTATCGCAGCCGCACGGACAGCGCCTGGACCGTGGCGTCGGGCGTCAACGAATTCAGCAAGTTCATGGACGCGTTCCGTTCCCGCTATGTCGCCCAGCGGCTGCCGGTGCTGGAAGCGCTGACCGAACAAGGCGACCGCGTCACGTTCCGCTATATCGTCGGCGGCCAGTTTCCGGACCTGGAAACGCGCGAGTTGTCGCTGTCGTCGCAGGGACTGCACATTGACGGCGCCACCTGGCCCTACGAGTCGCTCCGTCCCATCGACCTCGATGACTGGACCGACAGCGTCAGCCTGCAGGACGAGAACGGCAAGACGGTTTTCTCATGCCAGGTCGCGCGTATCCTGAGTTCAGACCTGTTCGTCAACCTGGTCTACGACCAGTTGGGACAGACCGCGGAATACGCCTGACGCGGCTGCGGCGGCGGGTTCAATGGCCTGAGTGCAGTGCCGGATTCAGCGTTCCCCAGGCCGCGGTGCGCACCAGCGTCTCCACGGCGCCGGTCTGGGAATTGCGGCGGAACAACAGCCCATGCTGGCCCGCCAGCGACACCGCCTTCACCACCGCGCCTTCCGGCGTCAGCACCCGCGTGCCGGCGGTGACGTAGCAACCGGCTTCCACCACGCAGTCATCGCCCAGCGAAATGCCCAGGCCCGAATTGGCGCCCAGCAGGCATCGCTTGCCGATCGACACCACCTGCTTGCCGCCGCCCGACATGGTTCCCATGATGGACGCGCCGCCGCCGATATCGGTGCCGTCGTCCACCGTCACGCCCGCGCTGATGCGTCCTTCGACCATCGACGCGCCCAGCGTGCCGGCATTGAAATTGCAGAATCCCTCGTGCAGCACGGTCGTGCCCGGCGACAGGTGCGCGCCCAGCCGGACACGCGCCGTATCGGCAATGCGCACGCCGCTGGCCACGACGTAATCCGTCATCCGGGGAATCTTGTCCACGCCCCGGATCTCCAGCACCTGTCCAGTGGCACGCAGATGCCATCGCAACGCGTCCACCTGATCCACCGCACACGGCCCCACCGAGGTCCACGCGACATTGGCCAGCACGTTGAAGAGGCCGTCGAGATTGGCGCCGTGCGGGCGGATCAGCCGGTGGCTGAGCAGATGCAGCCGCAGGTAGGCGTCATGCGCATCGACGGGCGGTTCGTCGAGCGACGCAATGGCGGTGCGCACCGCCACGATATCCACCTTGCGGCGCGTGTCCCGCACCAGCGCCGTGGCCACATGTTCCCCCAGCGCGGCGCGGGCCTCTTCCGGGGTCAGATGACGGGTTCCGGTGGCCGGCAAGTTGTCGGCCAGGGAAGGACGCGGATACCAGGTATCAAGAATGGTGCCGTCGGCGGCAAGGGTGGCAAGGCCGTATGCGATGGCGCTGGTGGGCGTGTGGGACATGGGAATTGCGGGTGGGGATGTCGAGTGGGCGACATTCTAGGCGAATGTTTTGGGGTGTTGGTGGTATTGCGATAGTGGTTATTTTGATTACGAATGTGGTTATTTTGGTGGTGCGGCTGCATCAGATCTTCGTAGGTCGCCCGACGCCGCGGTCGCCGGGGCCGCGAGCGCCCACGATTGCGGTCCGGAGCCTTCGCTCCGGACTTCCCCGTCGTCATCTTCGTCCAGGCCTTCGGCCTTCCCTTCAGATTCCCTCGGGCGCATCGACGGCGCTCGCGTCCCCGGCGACCGCGACGCCGTGCTGCGAGCGTCTGGGTATGGGGCGCTACAAGACCTGTGGTCAGGGTAGGGGATTTGCGGGGTCGCCGACGAGCTGCCGCGCGGGCGGCGGCTCGCCGGCATTTGAGCGTCTGGACGTCGAGGCGGGGGGCGCTTGCGCGCGGGTCACGAGGAGCTTGCTGATGGCAGGGGAGTGCCAGCCTCGACAAAAACCCAGATACAGCGCAGCCACGCGCGAAGCGTCAAAGCAACGACGCAAGACACCGCGTAAGCCCCCAAAGGCCGCCCGCGCGGCCTGCCGGGGGCGGGCCCCGCAAGACGCTCCAACACCCAACCAGCGCAGGCAAGAACCTAAAGAACCCACCTCGTCCCAGCGCCGGCAAAGCTGAAACCACCCGAGCCCGGTGTGGCGTGGGCCTGGGGTGGGCGGGGCGTTTAGGTGCGCCCGGCGGAATCCGAAGGCAGCCGCCGGAGGCGGCAACGAGGATGAGCACGGGGCAGTCCGGAGCGAAGGCTCCGGACCGCAACCGGAGCCCCGCCCGCCCCAGGCCCACGCCGCGCCGGGCGTCAAAAGAACCCAGAACAGCCCCAGCCCAAAAAGAACCTAAGCCAATTCCCGCAACAACAATTCCCAGAACTTCAACCGCTGCTCCAACGTAGACACCAGAATGTATTCATTCAACGTATGCGCCCCATCCCCATCAGCCCCCAGCCCGTCCAGCGTGGGAATCCCCATCGCCGACGTGAAGTTCGCATCGCTGCCGCCACCGGTCATCGGCGCGTCCTCGAGCAGGAACCCCGCACGGTTCGCATAGCCCTGCACCAGTGCCAGCAAGGCGGCAGCGGCCTCGGTCTTGACCATTGGCGGACGGTTCAGCTCAACGTCGATGTCGAGTTCGACGTCCGGCCCCACCGCGCACAGCTCGCGCATCCGGCGCAGCACGTCCTGTGCAGCGCCCATGTCCGGCACGCGGAAATCCACCACGCAGCGGCACAGGGCCGGCACGGTGTTGGTCACGGTGCCGCCCGCGATGGTGCCCACGCTCACGGTGATGCCGCGTTCGTAGTCGGTCATGGCTTCCAGCGCCAGCACCTGGTGCGCCATCTCGCGGATCGCGCTGCGGCCCTTCTCGTGCTGCATGCCCGCGTGCGCCGGGCGGCCCTTCACGTTCAGGTTCAGCATGCCCGTGCCCTTGCGCGCCGTCACGCACTTGCCGCCGTTGGGGCGGGCCGGTTCGCAGACCAGGGCGTACTTCGCGTTGGCGGCGAAGCGCTCGATGTGCGCGCGGGACGCGTGGCTGCCGGTTTCTTCGTCGGGCACCACCAGGAAGTCCACCGGCAATTGCGTCGCGCCCGGACGCGCCACGCCGGCCAGGGCGGTCAGCGCCAGATAGATGCCCGCCTTCATGTCATAGCTGCCGGGACCGTAGAGACGATCGCCCTCGATGCGCACGGGATTTTCCAGCAGCGTCCCCACCGGATGCACGGTGTCCATGTGCGCCAGGATCAGGATGCCCGGGCGCGTATCGCCCGGCGCGCGGTTGGTCGCATACAGCAGCGGGCCCGTCGTGGGGCCCAGCGACGACAGCTCCACCGTCAGGCCGGCGGCGGCCGCATAGTCGGCGATGATGCGCGCCATCGCGGCGATGCCTTCCGGGAAGTTCGACGGCGATTCGCATTGCAGCCAGCCTTGGATGCCGGCGACGATCTGTTCAGTGCTCTGGGTAGTGGACATGGCGGTATCGGAGTTCAGCAACGGGAAAAAATCAGGCGACCTGCTGGCCGGCGAGACGTGCGAGTTCGGCGTCGTCCGGCATCTTGCCGTCGAACCACAGGCTGGCGCAGACGGCCGACATGGCGCGGCCGTCGTGGCCGATGCCGGGCACCACCTGCAACGTCCAGCCGAACGGCACGCCGCGGCGCTCCGCTTCCTTGCGGCCGAATTCGTAATAGTGCTGCGCGCGGGCAAAGCGGTGCGGACCCTGGCGCATCGCCGCGGGTTCGGACGGCAGATTGGGATCGTCCGTCGCAATGTCCTTGTCGCCCGCCAGGATGGTCATCGGATACGCCAGCAGCTTCACCAGGTGATCCTCGGTCAGGCCGACGCCGTCCATGCCTTCCGGGAACGGATAGTCGAAGGTCGGCAGCGTGTACCAGCCGGGGTTGCCGGCCGCCACCGCCTTGAACGGCGCGTGCGACTGGCTGCTCATCAGCCGGTGCACGAACTGGCCGCCAGCGCTGTGCCCGAACAGGTAGACGTTCTGGCCGTCGGTGATCTCGCCGGCGATCAGGTCCTTGATCACATTGCCCACCAGCGCATAGGTCCAGCCGTCGATGTGACGCGGATTGCCGCCAGCCGTGAACACCCGGCCATTGTTGTAGCTTTCGACGCCCGGCCAGATCTCGTTGGAGAACGTCAGCGCCACGATCAGCAGCTTGTGCTTGTCGGCGGCCTCGACCCAGAAATCGCGGTACTCATCGCCATTGCGCAGCACGCCGTGCTGCACGATGACCACCGGGCGGTCCGGCGTATAGCCGTAGGGGCGATAGGTCTGCAGCTTGAACGGACGGTCCGAATTGCGGTCCTCGTCCACGTACAGGATGGCGTTGCGGCCGGCATGGCCTAGCTCGATGGCGATGCGGTCGACGTTGGACATCTCGGAGGGTTTCATCAGGCGCTCGCTTCGTTCAGGTGGCAGGCCGACCAGTGGCCCGCCGAGATTTCTTTCAGGACCGGCGCCTGCTCGCGGCAGCGCGGCATGGCGTGGGGGCATCGGGGGTTGAAGGTGCAGCCGGGCGGCGGGTTCAGCGGCGACGGGATCTCGCCCTTGATGGGCGTGAACTTGCGGCCGCGGCGCGCCACGTCGGGCACTTCAGCCATCAAGGCCTGAGTGTACGGGTGATTGGCCCGCGCGAAGATCTCGGCCGACGTGGAGATCTCCACGATCTTGCCCAGGTACATGATCGCGACGCGGTCGGAGATGTGCTTGACCACGCCCAGGTCATGGCTGATGAACAGGTACGTGAAGCCGTGCTGTTCGCGCAGGTCCATGAACAGGTTGATCACCTGCGCCTGGATCGACACATCCAGCGCCGCCACGGGTTCGTCGCAGACCAGGAACTTGGGCGCCACCATCAGCGCGCGGGCGATGCCGATGCGCTGGCGCTGGCCGCCCGAGATCTGGTGCGGGAAGCGGTCGCGGTACTCCGGGTCCAGGCCCACTTCCCTGAGCGCCTGGTCGATGCGGCCGGGAATCTCGGCCGGGGGCGCCAGCTTGTGGACCTTGAGCGACTCGCCCAGGATCTGGCGCAGGCGCTGGCGCGGGTTCAGCGAGGCCTGCGGGTCCTGGAAGATCATCTGCACGCCCAGCGTGTAGGCCAGCTTGTCGGCGCCGCGCAGGCGGTTCGCGTCCGCGCCCTGGTACAGCAGCTCGCCCTCGGTCTGGCGATGCAGGCCGGCCACGACGCGGCCCAGCGTGGACTTGCCGCAACCGGACTCGCCCACCAGACCCACGACTTCACCGCGCTGGATGGACAGGTCCACGCCATTGACCGCGTACACGGTGCGGCGGTCGATGGGGCGGCCGGTCAGGGCGAGGATGCGTTGGGCCAGGTCGGGCCGCTGCTCGAAGCGCTTGTGGACGTTCTTGAGCTCGATGACGGGGGTATCGGCTTGGCTCATTGCTTACTGTGCCTCGCGGGCTATCGGCACGTAACAGCGATAGCTGCGCGGACCTTCGGTGGTGACGGAGGGGGCTTGCTCGGTGCAGCGCGTGACCGCATGGGTACAGCGCGGCCGGAATGCACAGCCCGACGGACGGCCGGCCAGGCTGGGCGCCATGCCGTTGATCTGGTGCAGGCGCGCGCCGGGCTGCGTGGCGCCGGGCATGGAGTCCAGGAGGCCCCGGGTGTAGGGGTGGCGCGGCGCGTCCAGCACCTGTTCGACCGGACCGCTTTCGACGATACGCCCCGCGTACATGACCGCCACGCGGTCCGCCAGTTCGGCGACCACGCCCAGATCGTGGGTGATCCAGATCAGCGCGGTGTTGTGCTCGCGGCAGATCTGCTGCATGCGGTAGAGGATCTGGCCCTGGATGGTCACATCCAGCGCCGTGGTGGGCTCGTCACAGATGATCAGATCGGGCTTGTTCAGCATCGCGATGGCGATCGCCACACGCTGGCGCATGCCGCCCGAGAACTCGTGCGGATAGCTCTTCAGGCGCTTTTCCGGCGACGGAATGCCCACCATCGCCAGCGCCTCGCGGCAGCGCTCCTCGGCCTGGGCGCGCGGCACGTCCTCGTGCGTGAGGATCGCCTCCATCATCTGCTCGCCGATGCGCAGCACCGGGTTCAGCGTCATCAGCGGGTCCTGGAAGATCATGGCGATGCGGTTGCCGCGCAACTGGCGCATCTGCTCCTCGGACAGCTTGCGCAGGTCCGAGCCCTTGAACTTCACCTCGCCGTCCACGACTTCGCCCGGCGGGTCGATCAGACCCAGCAGCGAAAAGCCCGTGACGGATTTGCCGGAACCCGATTCGCCGACGAGACCCACGATCTCGCCGCGGCGCACGGTCAGGTCGACGCCGTCGACCGCCAGCCAGGCCCCGGCTTCGGTATGGAATGCGGTGCGCAGGCCGCGCACGTCAAGAAGAATGTCGCTCATGCTCGTCGGGGGTCCAGGCTTTCGCGCAGGCGGTCGCCCACGATGTTGATGGAGAGAATGAGAACCAGGAGCGCGATGCCCGGGAACAGGCTGATCCAGTAGTCGCCCGACAGCAGGTACTGAAAGCCGTTGGAGATCAACAGGCCCAGCGACGGTTCGGTGATGGGCACGCCCACGCCCAGGAACGACAGCGTCGCTTCCAGCGCGATCGCCGTGGCGATCTGGATGGTGGCGAACACCATCACGGGGCCCAGGCAGTTGGGCAAGAGGTGGAACAGCATGATGCGCCAGGCCGGAAAGCCCAGGTTGGCGGCGGCCTCGACATATTCCTTGCGGCGTTCCTGCAGGGCGCGGCTGCGCATGATGCGCGCGTAATGCCCCCACTGCACCAGCACCAGCGCCAGGATCACCTTGTCGACCCCGCGCCCCAGCACCACCAGCAGCACCAGCGCCACCAGAATGGTCGGAAAGCCCAGGATGAAGTCGACGATGCGCATCAGCACCGTGTCGACCCAGCCGCCCACATAGGCGGCCACCAGGCCGATCGCGCCGCCGATGGCCGTTGCCAGCACCACGGCGGACAGGCCCACCATCAGGCTGATGCGCAGGCCGTACAGAATGGCGCTGAGCATGTCGCGGCCCTGGTCGTCGGTGCCCAGCCACGCGATGCTGCCGTCCATCAACGCCTGGCGCGGCGCGAGGCGTCCGTCCATGATCGACAGGCCGGCAAGGTCGTACGGGTTCTGCGGCGCGAAGAAGGGCGCAAAGACCACCAGGATCACCAGGATGGCCAGCGCGATGACGGAGCCGCGCACCGTCGGGCGGGCGTGCAGTTTCTTGAGGATGGCGGCGCGCCGCGGCGTCTCGGCCAGGGGCTGGACGGTGCGGGTGCGGCCAGGATTCGGAGTATTTGCCATGGCGGTTTATTGAGCGGGGGCCACGAGCTGCACGCGCGGGTCGAGCGCGGCGTACAGGATGTCCACAACCAGATTGATGACGACGAAGATCAGCGTGACCAGCATCACGTAGGCGACGACGACGGGGCGGTCGAGCTGGTAGACGCTGTCGATCAGCAGCTTGCCCATGCCGGGCCACGCGAACACGGTCTCGGTGATGGTGGAATAGGCGATCAGCGTGCCGAACTCCATGCCGATCACCGTGACCACGGGGATCAGGATGTTGCGCAGGATGTGGCGGCGCACGATGCGGCCCGGCTTGACGCCCTTGGCGCGCGCGAACTTCACGTAGTCCTGGCTGCGCGCTTCCACGACGCCCGAGGCCGTCATGCGCAGCACCAGCGCGATATTGGCCAGCGCCAGGTTGACGGCCGGCATGATCAGGTGCGACCAGCCGTCGGCGGTCAGGATGGACAGGCGCACGCCCAGCACGTCGACCGTGTCGCCGCGGCCCGTGGCCGGCAGCCAGCCCAGCCACACCGCGAACAGCAGGATCAGCATCATGCCCTGCCAGAAATTCGGCAGCGAAAAGCCCAGCACCGACGACGCCATGATGCCGCGGCCCAGGTACTCGTCGCGGTACAGGCCGGCGACCAGCCCCAGCGGAATGCCGATCACACAGGTCAGCAGGATG
The DNA here is from genome assembly GCF_055397965.1 of Achromobacter sp. T5-5. Taxonomy (NCBI): domain Bacteria; kingdom Pseudomonadati; phylum Pseudomonadota; class Betaproteobacteria; order Burkholderiales; family Alcaligenaceae; genus Achromobacter; species Achromobacter sp. T5-5. Next base: position 5,818,865 of record NZ_AP027919.1, on the reverse strand, counting down.
GCCACGACCACCAGTTCGAACGTGGCGGGGATGCGCTGCACGATCAGTTCGATCGCCGGGATGCCGTGCACGAAGGACGTGCCCAGGTCGCCGTGCAGCGCGCGCCACAGGAATCCGGTGTATTGCTGCCACACGGGCAGGTCCAGGCCCAGGCGGGCGATCATCGCCTCGCGCGCGGCCTGGCTGGCTTCGGGGCTGACCAGCAGCTCGATCGGGTCGCCCACGGCGTAGACCGCGAAAAAGACCACGACCGACACGGCCAGCAGCACGAACAGACTCTGTATCAGTCTGCGTAGGATGAACAAGGCCACGTGATGATTTCCTTGGTGGGCTCAGGGGTTGGGAAGGCCGCGCATCGATCGGGCGGCGGCGTTACTTGACGGGGCCGCGCAGTCTCACACGATGGGCTGCGCCAGGCGCACGACCGTGACGCCCGGCCGCACGTTGGCGGTGGACGGCATGATCAGCACGCAGTTGTCATAGGGCGTGGTGACGGGCTCGCCTTCGGACCAGCCGATCACCGTGCCTGCCTCGCCCAGCGTCTCCAGGCCTTTCCAGGGCTGGGCGAAACGGAAGTCGGCACTCTTGGCGGCGATGGCGTGGGTGACGCGCAGCGCGCGCTGCATGGGCGCGCCCGGCGCAAACCACGCGGCGGGTATGTCGCTGCGGTCGATGGCGCCGGCATGGACCAGAAAGCGCGCCATCTGGTCGACCGCCACGCCGCGCGCTTCGGGCGCGCCATGAAAGCCGCATTCGATCAGCAGGGACCGGGTGCCATTGTCGCCGGCCTCGCCGAAACGGCCGTAGTCGCGCATGCGCACGCCGGCGGCATGGCCGGCGTCGGCGATGATGGTGGCGGGATTGCCCAGGGCCAGCGCCAGGTCGATGTTGCGCTGTTCCAGGCCGGTCAGTTGCAGCGGCACGTCGGAATTGCTCATCGAATGGAAGTCCAGCAGCCAGTCCGCCTGCTCCACCCAGGGACGAAGCTCGGCCGCGCGGCGGCGCTCCTGGCTGGTGGGGACGGAAAGCTTTTCCTCGCTCCAGACACGGTTCATGTCTTCGTCGACGAAGCGCGCCGGCGCATAGTTGCGGGCGTCGAACCGGTCGAAGGCGGCCAGGTTGCAGAAGGCCAGCGTCAGCGAGCCGCGGCGCGGCCGCAGGCCCGCCGCCAGCAGGTCCTTCAGCGCCCAGGCGCCGCACAGCTCATTGCCGTGGATCAGCGCGGTCAGCATCACCCGCTTGCCGGGGGAGCCGGAATCGAAGTGCCAGACGCCCGGGGTATCGGTGTTGCCCACGCGCTCCGCCGACAGGTCCGGACAGGCCAGAAGGAACGGACGAAGGCTGGATGGGGGAGAAGACGGAGGCAAAGACGTGGGCATGGCAATTCCGATGAAGCGGGAAGATTGTATAGGGGTTGCGGCCAGGGGCTGCGCGAAACCGGAGGGCGCGCTGCGCCACAAGGCAAAACGGCTGCGCGAGGCAGCCGTTTTTTCTTCACTCAGCCCTGCCTGCTCACTTCGCGTCGGGCTTGACCGAGGTGGCCAGGGTGTACTGGTCGCGGCGGCCTTCGTACGTAATGCCCTTGCGGAAGGCCCAGATGCTGCTTTCGAAGTGCAGCGGGATCAGCGGCACGTTGTCCAGGGCGATCTGGGTGGATTCCTGCAGCAGCTTTTCGCGCTTGGCGGGGTCGACCGTCACGATGGCCTGCTTGTAGACCTTGTCGAAATCGGCATTGGAGAAGCCGCCGTAGTTGCTGGTGCCCAGGCTCTTGGGCGAATCCAGCGAGGCAACCCACAGTTGGAACAGTGCCGAGGCTTCACCCGTTTCCGCCGGCCAGCCGCCCATCGAGAAGCTGAATTCGCGCTTGGCGCGCTTGGGGAAGTAGATGGAGGCCGTCATGGCGTCCACATTGGTCTTGATGCCGACGCGCGACAGGTACTGGGCCACGGCCTGGGCGACCTGGCCGTCGTTGACGTAGCGGTCGTTGGTGGACGACAGCGTCAGTTCAAAGCCGTTGGGGTAGCCGGCTTCGGCCAGCAGCTTCTTGGCGCCTTCCGGGTCGTACTTGATTTCCGGGGCCTTGGGCAGGGCGCCGAACATGCCGTCGGGCATGTATTGGAAGGCCGGGGTGGCCATGCCGTCCATGATGCGGGCGGTGATGGTCTTGCGGTCGATGGCCATGTTGATGGCCTTGCGCACGCGCAGGTCCTGCAGCGGGTTCTTGCCGTCGGCGCTCTTGACGAACGGGCTCGGGTTGCGCGCCACGTCCGGCTGGAAGAACACCAGGCGGGTGGACGGCGTGGCCACGAAGCCGAACTTCGGGTTGTCCTTCAGGCGCGGCAGGTCACGCGCGGCGGGGTTCTCGATCATGTCGAAGTCGCCGGACAGAAGGCCCGTCAGGCGCGGACCGGCGGCGGGCACCGGCACGAACTTCACTTCCTTCCAGTGCGGCTTCTCGCCCCAGTAGTTTTCGTTGCGCACCAGCTCGATGCCGGTGCCCTTGACGTAGGACTTCATCAGGTACGGGCCGGTGCCGATGGCGTCCTTGCCGTTGTTGAAGTCCGCCACGGTGGGCCAGGCGCCCGTCACGCCGCAGCCCTTCTTCGGGTCGAACGTCAGCTTGCCGTGCTCGACGATGCCGTTCCAGATGATCGGCAGCGAGCGGGCCAGTTCGGCCGGCATCAGGGGGAAGGGTTCGTCCGTCTTGATGATCACGGTGTGCGCATCCGGCGTCTGGACTTCGGTGATGCGCTTGGTCATGTCCATGTAGGACTGCGACACGTTGGTTTCGTTGTTCAGCGTGCGGCAGATCGTGAACAGCACGTCCTCGGACGTGAACGGCTTGCCGTTGGAGAACTTGACGTCGTCGCGCAGCTTGAATTCCCAGGTCTGGTCATCCAGGGTTTTCCAGGAGGTCGCGAGCTGGGGCACCAGCTTCATGTCGGCGCTGCGGCCCACCAGCGAGTTGTAGACGTGCGCGGAGAACGCGTCGTTCTGCGTCATCTTGTGGTAGTGGGGATCCGCCGAAGTGGGCTCGGCCGACAGGCCGATCTTCAGCGACTGGGCTTGGGCGGCTGCCAGGGGAATGGCGGCGGCCACAAGGGCCAGGGTGGTGCGCAACTTCATGGTGACAACTCCGGATGGGGAACGAACCGGATCGTGCTTGATGGCGTGTCGCGACCAGGGGACGGCAGTGTCGTCCAGCGGGCTCGCGGGGAATTCGTCGCCAGGCACGACGGCAAGGGGCCGATTATCGGTAGGGGCTTCGCGCGCTGTCAATGCGCAGCGGCGAACGAGGCGCTAGGGAAAACGCCGAGAAGGGGAGAGAGAGGGCGCCGCGCGGCCCCTCCTGGGGCCTTACGCGGCGCGATGGCGCCGGAGAGGGAGCGGGGACGCCGAAGCGTTGCGACGGGCGCGTGCCGAGGGGCAGGCGGGCGGCGCAACGGCAGCGCGCCGGGCTGATTCGCGGGAGATCTGTCGCGAATCAGCCCGGCGCGGCTGTTGTTACCACTGCGATCCGGAGAAGCGCGAGCTGGCGGCGCGTGCCTTGTTCATCGATTCGTTCACTTCGTCGATGAACGCGAACACGGCGGCAACGGCTGCGATCACGGATTGGCCGGCCTTCTTCAGGCTGGTCAGCGGGTGGGAATTGGGTTGGTTTTCGAGGGCGCCGCGGAGCAGGTCGCGCTCCAGCGCGTCGGTCAGGCGGGCAGTGTTGTTCAAGGTCAGTTCGCTCATGGTTTGCTCCAGTCCGTTTCGTCTTGGGGTAAACCATTATAGGGATAACCCTAGAGCAAAAGCAATGCGCTTTTCAGGGAAAACCCTAGTATGTTGTAAAAATGTTTGTGCGACATAGACTTAGCCGCCGTTGCGCAGTGCGCGGGCCGCATCCGCCAGTTCGCTGGCGGTCAGGCCGATGGGGCCGATGCCCCGGGCGACGAGCGCATCGGCCGCCGCGCCGTGCAGCCAGACGGCGCCGGGGACGGCCTGGTCGAGCGGCAATTTCTGGGCGAGCAGGGAGCCCAGCATGCCGGCCAGCACGTCGCCGGTGCCGGCGGTGGCCAGCCCCGGATTGCCGCTGGTGTTCACGCGCAAGGCACCGTCGGGGGCGCAAACCACCGTGCCGGCGCCCTTGAGCACCAGCCAGGCCTGGTAGCGGCGGGCCAGTTCGCGGGCGGCGGCCGGGCGGTCGCGCTGAACCTCGGCCGTGGCGACCCCGAGCAGGCGGCCGGCTTCGGCGGGGTGGGGCGTCAAGACGACGGGCCCCGCGCCCCACGTCGGACGGATCTCGCCCTGGGCCAGCAGGTTCAGGCCGTCGGCGTCCAGCACCAGCGGATTTCCGCGCCGCAGCACGAACAATTCCGACAGGGCGTTCGCGGCGAGCGCGCCCGTGGCGATGCCGCAACCGGCGACCCAGGCGGTGACGCCCCAGTCTTCTTCGAGCAGGGAGCGGAAGTCGCGCAGCATCAGTTCGGGCTGCATCGGGTCGCAAGGCAGGGGCGGGGTGTCCTGGACAAACCCCACCAGCACCTTGCCGGCCCCGGTCTTGAGGGCGGCGCGGGCGGCGAGCAGGGCGGCGCCCGTCATGCCCGGGCCGCCGCCCACCACGCCGACGGTGCCGAAGCTGCCCTTATGCGTGTCCTGGGCGCGCGGGGCGAACAGGGCGGGCAGCGCGGCGCGGTCAATGGGGGCGGCGGGGGTGTTCATGGGCTGAGGCTCCGGGAGGAATCGTCGTGGCGGGGGTGGCGTATCCACTATAGTGCGCAAAAACGCGGCTGCCGTGGGCGGTTTGCCGAACAACCAAGAGACGATCCGGAGCAGACAATGACCGACATTACGCTGGAACACTATTCAGCCTATGAATCCCTGAAGCTGCGCCGCCACCCCGGCGGCGTGCTGGAGCTCATCATGGGGACCAAGGGGGGCCTGCCCGGCAAGCTGTCCACGGCCGACGACCGGATGCACCGCGAGCTGGCCGATATCTGGCGCGACATCGACACCGATCCGGACACGCGGGTGGTGGTGATCCGGGGCGAGGGCAAGGGATTCTCGGGGGGCGGCGACCTGGAGCTGGTGCAGCAGATGGCGGACGACTTCGACGTGCGCACCCGCGTCTGGCGCGAGGCGCGCGACCTGGTCTACAACATCATCAACTGCAGCAAGCCCATCGTGTCCGCCATGCACGGCGCGGCGGTGGGGGCGGGGCTGGTGGCGGGCCTGCTGGCCGACATCTCGATCGCGGCGCGCGATGCCCGGATCATCGACGGCCATACCCGACTGGGCGTCACGGCGGGCGATCACGCCGCCATCGTCTGGCCGCTCCTGTGCGGCATGGCCAAGGCCAAGTACTACCTGATGCTGTGCGAAACGGTGTCCGGCGAGGAGGCCGAGCGCATCGGCCTGGTGTCCTTGTGCGTGGACGAGGCCGAACTGGTCGCCAAGGCGTTCGAGGTGGCCAACAAGCTGGCGGCGGGGTCCCAGACCGCCATCCGCTGGACCAAATATTCGCTGAACAACTGGCTGCGCATGGCCGGACCGACCTTCGATACGTCGCTGGCGCTGGAATTCATGGGCTTTGGCGGCCCGGACGTGCGCGAGGGCATCAATTCCCTGCGCGAACGCCGGGCGCCGAACTTCCGGCCCGATTCGCCGTTCTGACGCGCTACTTCTTGAAGAACCTGGCGAACGCCGCCTGCGCCTCTTCGGTCTGCAGGCGGGCGCGGAACTGCTGCGCTTCGTAGTCCAGCGTTTCCTGGATGGCCTGGCGGTCCGCCCGCTTCATCATGGCCTTGGTGAGTCGCAGCGCGGTGGGGGGCTGGCTGGCCAGGTCGGCGGCGGTGGCCTGGGCGGCGTTCAGCGCCTGGCCCTTGGGCGTGACCGAGGTGGCCAGGCCGGCTTCCAGGGCGTCCTGCGCCGTGAACGCCTTGCCCTGCATCAGCCACTGCGCCGCCCGGCGGCCGGCAAGGCGCGGCATCAGCAGGCTGGATGCGCCCTCCGGGCACAAGCCCAGCGCGACGAACGGCATGCGCAGGGTGGCGCCTTCCCCGATGTGGACAAAATCGCAGTGCTGCAGCAGGGTGACGCCGATGCCGATGGCGTAGCCTTCGACCGCGGCGATGACCGGCACGTCGGCGGTGGTCAGCGCCCGCAGGAAGGTCAGCCCCGCGCTGTCGCCCGTCCCGCGTTCGGCCTGGAAGTCGCGCAGGTCGTTGCCCGCGGTGAAGTGTTCGCCGGCGCCGGTCAGGATGACCGCCGAGACCGCCACGTCCGCGCTTGCCAGTGAGATCTGCTCGGTCAGCGCGGCATAGGTGGCGGTGTCCAGGGCGTTGCGACGGTCCTGGCGGTCGATGACCAGCGTGAGGACGGCGCCCTCCCGCTGAACCTTCAGGCCGGCGCTCATGCGTGCGGTCCCGCCGCCAGGCGGGCTTTCGCCTCGGCGTATTCGCGCCGCAGGGTGTCGACGATGGTGCGGGTCGGTTCGACGCTGGCGATCCCGCCCACGCCCTGGCCCGCGCCCCAGATGTCCTTCCAGGGTTTGACGCGGGTGGAGCCGAAGTTGGAAGCGCCGCTGTCCGGCGCGGGCAGGTTGGCCGGGTCCAGGCCGGCGGCGGCGATGCTGGCCTTCAGGTAGTTGCCCGGGATGCCCGTGAAGAAGGGCGTGTACAGGATGTCCGACGCGCTGGCCTCGACGATGGCGCTTTTGTAGCCTTCGCTGGCGTTGGCTTCCTCGCTGGCGATGAAGCGCGTGCCCATGTAGGCGAAGTCGGCGCCCATGGCCTGCGCCGCCAGGATGTGCGCGCCGGAGGTGATGGCGCCGGACAGGATCAGGGGGCCGTCGTAGAAGCGGCGCACCTCGGAGATCAGGGCGAAGGGGCTCAGGGTGCCGGCGTGGCCGCCCGCGCCCGCGCACACGAGGATCAGGCCGTCGACGCCCGCTTCCAGCGCCTTTTCGGCATGGCGGATCGTCGTCACGTCATGGAAGACCTTGCCACCCCAGTCGTGCACGCCCTTCACCAGGTCGCCGGGGGCGCGCAGGCTGGTGATGATCAGGGGCACTCGGTGGCTGGCGCACACGGCCAGGTCCTGTTCCAGCCGGTCGTTGGACTGGTGGATGATCTGGTTGACGGCGAACGGCGCGACGCGGTCGCCCGGGTTGGCTTCGCGGTGCGAAGCCAGGCCCGCCTGGACCTCGTCGAGCCAGTCGGTCAGCAACGTCTGCGGCCGCGCGTTCAGCGCCGGAAACGATCCGACGATGCCGCTCGTGCACTGGGCGATGACCAGCTTGGGGTTGGAGACGATGAACATCGGGGCGCTGATGACCGGCAGGGACATCTGGCCATACAAATCAGTCACGAGGGGATGGGGCATGGGCGTCGTCTCGTCGTAGTTTTTGGAGTATATTAATTACCTACCGACCGTCCGGTAATTAATTAATCTTTATTTAACGGCATGCGCGGAACGGCTGTCAATGGCGGTTCGCCAGAACCCCCCGGGCCCCGCGCCGCCCCTCCAAAGGCTGTCATGGCGATCACCGCCCCTCCCGCCCAGAAACGCGCCCGCGCCGGCCGGCCCCCCACGCTGGCCGCCCCGCGCGAACGCATCCTGGAAGAAGCCGCCAAATTGTTTGCCCGCAGCGGCTACGACGGCAGTTCGATCTCGGACCTGGCCGCCGCCCTCGGCGTGTCCAAGGCGGCCATCTATCACTATTACCCGACCAAGCAGGACATCTACGACGCCATCATTCTTGAGGTGTTGAACGGACTGACCCAGACCGTCGGCCGCGACGTGGCCGGCGCCGAGGGCGGCGTGGCGCGCCTGCGCGCGTTCATGGTGGGCCACGCCCGGTATTTCGAGCAGCACCACGCCGAGTTCGTGACCATGCTGGTCGGCTATTCCGGCATGGCGCTGTCCGAACGTGAGGACGCCGCCCGACTGCGCGACAGCTACGAAAAGCGCCTGCGCGCGGTCATCGCCCAAGGCGTGGCCGAAGGCGCGTTCCGTGCGCAGGACGTGGCCGCCACGGGCCGCGCGGTGCTCTCGATGCTGAACTGGATGGTGCGCTGGTACAAGCCCGGGCAGGGCGACAGCGCCGAAACCATCGCCGCCGGCTACTTCGATCTGCTGGTGGGCGGCATGCGCGCCTGAACGCGCCGCCATACCGATCCTCGACCCGAATCCGCATACAACATAGTGAGACTTCCATCATGGCCCTCGATACCGAAACCCTGAATCTTCTGATCGACGCCGTGCGCCGCTTCGTGCACGAGCGCCTCATTCCCGCCGAAGACGAACTGGCCGCCAGCGGCCAGGTGCCGCCCGACATCGTCAATGAAATGCGCGACCTGGGCCTGTTCGGCCTGTCCATCTCGCCGGACTTCGGCGGCCTGGGCCTGACGATGGAAGAAGAGGTCCGCGTCGTGTTCGAACTGGGCCAGACCTCGCCCGCGTTCCGTTCGCTGGCCGGCACCAACATCGGCATCGGCTCGCAGGCCATCGTGCTGGCCGGGACCGACGAGCAGCGTGCGCGCTATCTGCCCAAGCTGGCGAGCGGCGAGCTGATCGGGTCGTTCGCCCTGACCGAGCCCGACGCCGGCTCCGACGCCATGTCGCTGCGCGTGTCCGCCGAGCGCGACGGCGATTTCTACGTGCTCAACGGCACCAAGCGCTACATCACCAACGCGCCGATCGCGGGCCTGTTCTCGGTCATGGCCCGCACCGCGCCCGAGCGCCGGGCCAATTCCATCTCTTGCTTCCTGGTCGAAGCCGGCACGCCGGGCCTGATCATCGGCAAGCCGGACAAGAAGATGGGCCAGGCCGGGGCGCTCACCAGCGACGTCGTGTTCGACAACTGCCGCGTGCCGGCCAGCGCCTTGCTGGGCGGGGAAGAGGGCAATGGCTTCCGCACGTCCATGCGCGTGCTGGACAAGGGCCGCCTGCATATTTCCGCGCTGTGCGTGGGCATCGCCGACCGCCTGCTGCGCGACGCGGTGAAGTACGCCACCGAACGCAAGCAGTTCGGCCAGCCCATCGCCGAATTCCAGCTCATCCAGGCGATGATCGCCGACAGCCAGGCCGAGCTCTACGCGGCCCGCTGCATGGTGCTGGACGCCGCCCGCATGCGCGACCGCGGCGAGAACACCACCATGCAGGCCGCCTGCTGCAAGCTTTTCTCCACGGAGATGGTGGGCCGCGTGGCAGACCGCGCGGTGCAGATCCATGGCGGCGCGGGCTACATGTCCGAGTACGCGGTCGAGCGCTTCTATCGCGATGTGCGCCTGTTCCGCATCTTCGAGGGCACGTCGCAGATCCAGCAACTGGTGATCGCGCGCGAGACCATCAAGGCCCATTCCTGATTTTCCGCCGGCCGCAAGCCGGCCAATGCGTTCGAAAGGCTAATATCCAGTCTGACGAATGCTGATCGGGAGGCGGCCCGCGCGGGCCGCCTTCTGGCATGACGGAATTCCAGTCTGGCTTGCGCAACGGCGCGGGCCGGAAGTTCTCATTTCCCTTCTAGCGAAAAGATTACAGATGTCGCAACGTCCCGCTCCCCTAACCGGCATACGTGTGCTGGATCTGACCCGTGTGCTGGCGGGTCCCTGGTGCACCCAGAACCTGGCCGATCTCGGCGCCGAGGTGATCAAGATCGAACGGCCCGGTTCGGGCGACGACACGCGGGCCTGGGGGCCTCCGTACCTCAAGGACGAAGCGGGCCGGGACACTACCGAGGCCGCCTATTACCTGTCGGCCAACCGCAACAAGATGTCGGTGGCGCTGGATATCGCGTCGCCGCGCGGCGCCGAGCTGGTGCGCGAACTGGCCTTGCAGAGCGACATCCTGGTCGAAAACTTCAAGGTCGGCGGCCTTTCCAAGTACGGCCTGGACTACGCCAGCCTGAAAGAGCTCAATCCGCGCCTCATCTACTGCTCGATCACCGGCTTCGGCCAGACCGGTCCCTACGCCAGCCGCCCCGGCTATGACTTCATGATCCAGGGCATGGGCGGCCTGATGAGCATCACCGGCGAGCGCGACGACCTGCCGGGCGGCGGCCCGCAGAAGGCGGGCGTGGCCGTGGCCGACCTGATGACCGGCATGTATTCCACCGTCGGCATCCTGGCGGCCCTGCACGAGCGTGCGCGCAGCGGCCTGGGCCAGCACATCGACATGGCCCTGCTGGATTGCCAGGTCGCCATGCTGGCCAACCAGAACCTGAACTTCATGACCTCCGGCGTGGCGCCGCGCCGTGCCGGCAACGCACACCAGAACCTGGTGCCCTACCAGGTGTTCGCGGCCAGCGACGGCCACCTCATCGTGGCGGTCGGCAACGACAGCCAGTTCCGCAACTACTGCGGCGCCATCGGCCTGCCCGAACTGTCCGCCGACCCGCGCTTTTCTACCAACCCGCAGCGCGTCAAGAACCGCGAGGAGCTCGTGCCGCTCCTGGCCGAACGCATGGCCACGGGCGAGCGCGACCATTGGCTGGCCGCGCTGGAAAAAGTGGGCGTGCCGGCCGGTCCGATCAATACGCTGGACCAGGTCTACGAAGATCCGCACGTGCTGGCCCGCAACATGAAGCGCGAGCTGCCGCACCCCGCGGCGGGCACCGTGCCCATGGCCGCCAGCCCGCTGAAGTTTTCCGGCAGCCCGGTCGAATACCGCCGCGCGCCGCCCATGCTGGGCGAGCACACCGAGCAGGTCCTGTCCGAAAAGCTGGGACTGTCGGCCGAAGAAATCCAGGCGCTGGCGCAGACCCGGAGCTGACGCGACCCCCCGGGGCGGCATGGCGCCGCCCCGTCGCGCTGACCGCGCCAGGCGCACGATCCATTCCAATAGAGGCAGGAGAAAGTTGATGACGGAGATTCAAACCATCGGCGTCGTGGGCGCCGGGGCCATGGGGCGCGGCATCGCGCAGATCGCGGCGCAGGCCGGCCTGCGCGTGCGCCTGTACGACACCAGCGCCGACGCCATCGCGGCGGCGCGCGAATCCTTGCGCCAGACCTGGGAGAAGCTGGCCCAGAAGGGCAAGCTGTCCGCGGCTGACGCGCAGGCGGCGCTCGAGCGCGTGGAATCGGCCACCGCGCTGACCGACATGTCGGCCTGCCAGCTTGTGGTCGAGGCCATCGTCGAGCGGCTCGACGTCAAGCGCGATCTCTTCGCGGCGCTGGAAGGGGTGGTCTCCGAAGACTGCATTCTGGCCTCCAACACGTCGTCGCTGTCCATCACCGCCATCGCGGCCGCCTGCAAGCGGCCGCAGCGCGTGGCCGGCTATCACTTCTTCAACCCGGTCGCGCTGATGAAGGTGGTTGAGGTCATCGACGGCCTGCGCAGCGCGCCGGAAGTGGGCGATGCGCTGGCGGACCTGGCGCGCCGCATGGGCCACACGCCCGTGCGCGCCAAGGACATGCCCGGCTTCATCGTCAACCACGCCGGCCGCGGCATGAATACCGAAGGCCTGCGCGTGGCGCAGGAGGGCGTGGCCACCTTCGCCCAGGTCGACGCCGTCATGCGCGAGCAGGCCGGCTTTCGCATGGGGCCGTTCGAGCTGCTGGACCTGACCGCGCTCGACGTCTCGCATCCGGTGATGGAATCCATCTATCGCCAGTTCTTCGACGAGCCGCGCTTTCGGCCGTCGCCCATCACGACGGTGCGCCTGGCCGGCGGGCTGATCGGCCGCAAGGCCGGCGAGGGCTTCTACGTCTATGCCGACGGCCAGAAGCAGGTGCCGGCCGAAGCGCCCGTGCCGGCGCTGCCCGAAGGCCTGAAGGTCTGGGTCAGCCCCAAGCATGGCGAAGGTTACGCGCGCGCGTCCGCGCTGATCGAAAAGCTGGGCGGCACGCTGGTCACGGGCTCGACGCCGGACGCCGATGCGCTGATCATCGTCACGCCGTTCGGCGAAGACGTGTCCACCACGGTCTCCGCGCAGGGCCTGAACGCCGCCCGCACGGTCGGCCTGGACACGCTGTACGCGTTCGACGGCGCCAAGCGCCGCACGATCATGGTATCGCCCGCCACCGAAGCCAAATGGCGCGACGCCGCGCATGCGCTGCTGGCCTCGGACGGGGTGCCGGTAACGGTGGCCGACGATTCGGCCGGTTTCATCGCGCAGCGCATCGTGGCGCACATCGTGAACATCGCCTGCGATATCGCGCAGCAGCAGATCGCCACGCCGCAAGACATCGACCTGGCCGTCACGCTGGGGCTGGGCTATCCGGTGGGTCCGCTGGCGTTGGGCGACAAGCTGGGCGCCGACCGCATTCTGGAGATCCTGAAGAGCATGCAGCGCGTGACGGGCGATCCCCGCTATCGTCCGAGCCTCTGGCTGCAGCGCCGCGTACAGCTCGGCATGTCGCTCTTGAAGTCGACGGCGGAGTAGTTGTCTGACATCCGCTGACGGCGGAGACGGTGTCTGACACCCGCGGAGACGCTGCGCCAAGCCGGCGAGCATCTCCCCAGGGTGTCAGACACCGGCCATCGGCCACAAAAAAGCCCCTTGATGATTTGAACTGACCCCCGAAAGTTGGACTTTGATCCATCCTTCGGGGGTTTTTTGCATGGCAAAGTACGACGAGCAGTTCAAACTGGACGCTGTCCGGCGGTATCTGTCTGAACAGCATAGTTATGCGGAAGTGGCGCGGGAGGTCGGCGTGGACTATGCGTTGCTGCGGCGATGGGTGGCTGTCTACCAACTGCATGGACGGGCTGGTTTAGTCAGGCCGCGCAAGCGGTATTCGGCGCAATTCAAATTTGAGGTGTTGAAGCGCATCGAGCAGGACGGCTTGTCGGACAGGCAGGCTGTGGCGGTTTACAACTTGGGCGATTCCGGGACCATCGGCAAATGGCGTCGTGGGTATGATGAGGGCGGAATGGGCGCATTGGAGCCCAGACGTCGAGATAGCCCCGCCATGCCACACAAGTATCCACCCGAGCCAACAGCCAAGGACATGACAGAGAAGCAGTTGCGCGAAGAGAACGCGTACCTGCGAGCGGAGCTCGATTACCTAAAAAAACTCGATGCCTTGATCCAAGCGGAACGGACCGAAGCGCTGGTGAAAAAGCGCAAATGGTCCAAGGGTTGAGGCATCGTCATCCGCTGGCGCTATTGCTGAGAGCAGCCAAGCTGTCGCGCAGCACGTTCTATTACCACCTGAAGGCGCTTGGCGCCGTGGACCCGTACGCCGAGCTCAAGCAGCGCATCGACGCGGTCTATGCGCAACACAAGGGCCGCTATGGTTACCGCCGGATCACGGCGGTGCTGCGCCAGGCAGGTGAGCTGGTGAATCACAAGACGGTGCAGAAGCTGATGCAGGCGCTGGGCTTGAAGTCGCTCGTGCGCGCCAAGAAGTACCGGTCCTACCGAGGTCAGTCGCATCATGTGGCGGCCAACGTGTTGGCGCGTCGCTTCGAGGCCGAGCGTCCGAACGAGAAGTGGGTCACCGACGTGACCGAGTTCAACGTGCGTGGCGAGAAGCTGTACCTGTCGCCGGTGATGGACCTGTACAACGGCGAGATCGTGGCCTACGAGACCGCTCTGCGGCCGGTGTTCAAGCTCGTGGGCAGCATGCTGAAGAAGGCGCTGGCGCGGCTGCGGCCGACGGAGCGCCCCGTGCTGCACTCCGACCAGGGCTGGCAATACCAGCAGCCCATCTACCGGCGCATGCTGGCCGCCCGGTCCGTCACGCAGAGCATGTCACGCAAGGGCAACTGCCTGGACAATGCCGCCATGGAAAGCTTCTTCGGCACGCTCAAAGCAGAGTTCTTCCACCTCAACCGCTTCGAGAGCATCGAGCAGTTGCAGGCCGGCATCCGGCAGTACATCCATTACTACAATCACAACCGCATCAAGCTCAAGCTAAAAGGCCTGAGCCCGGTGCAATACCGAGCTCAGGCCTTCGGGCTTTAGTTGACCGTCCAACTTCTGGGGGTCAGTTCAATTCAAGGGGCTTTTTTTTGTGGTCTGTCTTGCCGGCGGGGTATTACTGCGCGGCATTCACCATGAACTGCACGGCCGCACGGATGTCGTCTTCCGAGGCGTTGGCCGCGCCGCCCTTGGGAGGCATCGCACCCTTGCCCGTCATGGCGACCTTCACCATGGCGTCCATGCCGGTGCTGATGTAGGGAGCCCAGGCGGCCTTGTCGCCGAACTTGGGCGCATTGGCCACGCCCGTCGCGTGGCACGCGAAACAGACCGTCTTGTAGAGCTGTTCGCCGGCCGGGTTGACGGCGGCGGTTTTCTGCTCGGGGGCGGGGGCCTGAGCGGCGGCAGCGGGTGCGGCGGCAGCCGGTGCTGCGGCGGCTGGTGCCGCGGCCGGGGCGGCAGCCTGTGCGGCGGGGGCGGCGCCGGCGTCGGCTTCCTTCTTGGCGCCGTCTTCAGCAGGCGCAGCGGGTTCGGGCAGCGAGGCGCCGGACTTGTTGGCCATGTACACCACGGCGCGCGCGACTTCGTAGTCGGACAGGGCCGGGTTGCCGCCCTTGGCGGGCATGCCGCCCTTGCCGTGCAGCGCGACCTTCAGCATTTCGTCGTAGCCGGCCTTGATGAAAGGCGCCCAAGCGGCGTTGTCGCCCAGCTTGGGTGCGCCCGCCACGCCGGCGGTATGACAGGCCGTACAGACGGCGGCGAAAACCTGTTCGCCAGTCTTGAAAACTTTGGGGGCGTTGGCGTCAACGAGCTCGAATCCGGCAACCGGCGCGATCCGCCGGGCAATGGCTTCACCGGACAGGGCATCCGAACCGGCGTTGGTCTTGGTGCCGGTGACGACCATGTTCACCAGTAGGATGATGATGGCGATGGGCACCACGAAAGCCAGGACGATCGTGACGATCAGTTGCTTCGGGGTCTTGATGGGGGAGGAGTGCTCTTCTATGTGTTCCTGCTCGTTGCTCATGACCAAATCCTGCTAACGGGTGGGGCGCCTGGCGGCGGCAACAGAAAATCAGTACTGCACAAGTCGGCGGCAAACCATGCCCGCCTGCAAGCAAACGCTGGATTATATAACGGTGTCAGGGACGCCGGTCCAATGACACTGAGCGGGTTTTCGCGGAGATTGACGGAAGATTTGATCCACTTCATGCAGATCCCGCAAAAGTGGGTACAATACCGCCTCCTTGCGCTGCGCCCGTAGTTCAATGGATAGAATGAGAGTTTCCGAAGCTCTTGATACAGGTTCGATTCCTGTCGGGCGCGCCACCAGATCAACGGGTTGGGTGAATCTTCGGTCCACCTTGCACCCCGCTGTTGCACCCATCTCTTGCACCCCACGTCGCCAAATACTTGCTCCCTCCGAGCGCAGCCTGGCGGCGCATAGCGAGCCGCAGGCTTCGCGTCCCATCCTTCCCCCCGGTTTGCCGTGCCTTCAATACGCTTCGCGTCGCAGCAGCGGTTGCGCCAGCTCGCGGATCCGGCGCTTGTCTTCGTCCAGCACCAGCGCGTGCTCGGCGTGTTGAAGCAAGCGCGCGGCATGGCGCGACGCGGCCGCTTTGAACAGGGGTGGATTGATCTGCGCAAGGCTCAGGAGCGCCTTCGTCATGCGCGTGTCGACTTCCAGCAGACCCGCGCCGTCACGCGCGATGGGGCCGAAAAAATCGTCGAACAGATCGTCCACGTCCAGCGGGTGCACGTAGATGCGCTGGCAGTCGGGGTCGGCCTCCGGTGGCGAGTCGGGCGGCTGCCCCCAGCAGGTCAGGCTTCTGACGCCCCGGCCAATGACGTCTATCGCCGTGCCGGGGTCATTCACGGCCGGCGACAAGGCGCGGGACGCGATTTCGGACAGCACCGACAAGCCGAAGCGCGGGTCGTGCTCGAACGTGCGATGCGTTCCCAGGGTGATGGCGCCGAGAATGGCTTCGTGCAGGGCCTCGCGCGCGGCCGGCTCCTCGCCGGGTTGGGGCACGAGCCACGCCAGCGCCATGCCGGCATGGGCGAATCCGCCCGGCAGGACGTCAAGGTAGATCGAGGCCTGATGTTCACGCGCGATCCGGCCCAGCGCCTGCACGTCGACGTGCTGCACGTAGCCTGTCCGGTCGCTCGACACGGCCTGCGCCGACGCGGGGGGCAAGCCTGACGCCGGATAGGGGGTGCCGCCCAGGTAAGGCCATTGAACGCGGTGGCGGAGGGCGTCGATGGTTGCGCTTTCGACGCGGTCGATGGTTTCGCCGACCCGTCCGAGCTTGGACAGATGGTCGATCCAGCGCAGTAGCGTGTAGACGATCAAGATCACCACCGCAATCGTCACCGTGAACAGCAAGACCCGCCCTTGCGCGCCATAGGCCCCCGTGCTCAGCGCAATGAGGCCCACCAGGCTGAACAGGAACGAACCGATGAACGTCGCCAGCGCGTTCTGCGTGGTGGTGTCCTGCATGACAAGGGTGGTTGCGCGAGGCGTCACGCCGGTGCTTGCCGCGCCGTAGGCCGCCACCATGGTGCTGAGCGAAAAGGTGGTCACCGCCAGCATGCTGGACGCAATGATGCCCAGGATCTTGTCGACCGCGTCGGCACCGATGCGGGCGGGCAAGGTTTCAGGAATGGCGCCCTTGAAAATGATGGCGAGCAGCGCGGTGGCGACGCCCAGCAATGAGAAAAGACTGGCCCTGAACCAAAGGCGCCTGGTCAATTGCCTGAGCGCCCAGCGCCAACGAGCAATCATCTTTTCTCCTTCGCGTGACAGGTCCCGGGGCCGTGCGCCGCGCCCGGTGGAACGATTCCGTGCAGCGAGCGTACCACCCGCCGCACGCTCGTCCCTCGGGGCGGCGCCCCGGAGACTAATCGTCCAGCGACGGCACCGTGCCTATCTGCATCAGGATGCGCGGCGATTCCATGTCGCCGGTTTCCTTGTCGATCATGACTTCATAGGCGGCGACGCCCGCGAACTTGGAGGCCATGGAGTTTGCGATCCGGATGGCTCCGAATTCGCTGCTGGCCGGACGGATTTCCCCGGGGGCGACGCCATTGGCGGCGGCGCGGTAGGGAACGACGATGTACTGAACGAGATGAGCAGCTTCTGACACAGGAATTCTCCCCTGGACGACAGTTGGTCGGGCGAGCGAAATGTATCACGTCGCACTGTGTTTTTGTACAGTATTCTCGGCGTTGCGGCCAACTATTTTTCACGCACCAGCCTGCTACAGGAAAACCCCTAGCGTCTTGGGATTGCCCGCCGACCAGACCGCCTCTTAATATTTTCGAAAATCCTCAGTGTTTTATAAAACCAGGGGCAAGCGATGGAATCGAACCGCTACGACGCCTACCGCGAGCACACGGCGGGCCGAGCCAATGTGGCCGACTCGCCGGAGCGGGTGGCCTACTATCAGGAGCTTGCGCGGCTGGAAACGGGCGCGCTCTGGACGGTGGCCAACAAGATCGAGCCCTGGGCGCCGCGGTCGGCATCCGTGCCCGTGGTCTGGCGTTACCAGGACCTGCGCGGCCATGTGCTGCGCTCGGCCGAGCTGGTGTCTCCCGAAGAGGCGGGCCGGCGCGTCATCTACCTGAACAATCCGGGCCGGCGGGATGTGGCGGCGGCGGTGGGCTGGCTGTATTCGGGCCTGCAGGTCATGAAGCCGGGCGAGCTGGCGTCCGCGCATGCGCATTCGCATTCCGCGCTGCGGTTCATCATGGAAGGCCAGGGCGCGTACACCGTGGTGGACGGCCACAAGATGACGCTGGGCGCGAACGACTTCGTGCTGACGCCGAACGGCACCTGGCACGAGCACGGCGTGGCCGAGGACGGCACGACCTGCATCTGGCAGGACGGGCTGGACATTCCGCTGGTCAATGCGCTGGAAGCGGGCTTTTACGCCGTGCATCCCGACCTGAACCAGACCGTGACGCACCCGGTCGACGACACCAGCGGCGCGTGGGGCGGGGTGGCGCTGCGGCCGCAGGTGTCCGGCTGGACGAAGCCCTATTCCCCGCTCTTCAAATACGAATGGGAGCCCACCTACGAGGCCCTGCGCCGCTACGCGCGCACGACCGCGGGCAGTCCCTACGACGGTATCCTGCTCGAATACGTCAATCCAGCCACGGGCGGCGCGGTCATGCCGACCATCGGCGCCAGCATGCAGTTGCTGCGTCCCGGGGAACACACCCAGGCGCACCGGCACACCGGCAGCTTCATCTACCAGGTGGCCAAGGGCAGCGGCTTTTCCGTGATCGACGGCAAGCGCTACGACTGGACCGAGCGCGACATCTTCTGCGTGCCGTCCTGGGCCATCCACGAGCACGCCAACCTGTCTTCCAACGATGACGCCTGCCTGTTCTGTTTCAACGACCTGCCCGTCATGCGCTCGCTCGCCCTGTACCGCGAGGAAGCGGTACAGGACAACGGCGGCCATCAACGACTGATTTAGATGCTTCCGATGCCTGCGCGCCGCCGCGACGCGGCGGACGTTCCCCTCACACTTTGACTTTCTGGAGTTCTCGATGCGCCTGGTGACCTTTCGCGCTCATCCCACCGCCGCCGCCCGCCTGGGCGCGCTGGTCGACGGCTATGTGGTCGACCTTTTCCTGCTGGGGCAGGAGGGCGGGGTGGACCTGCCCGACGACATGCTGGACTTCATCGACCTGGGTCCGGTCGCGGTCGCGCAGGCGACGCGGCTGCTCGATACGTTCCGCGGCAACTGGCCGGTGGGCACGGCCTTGCCGCAGGACAACGTGAAGCTGCTGGCGCCCATCCCGCGCCCGCGCAAGAACATCTTCGGCATCGGCCTGAACTATGTCGAGCACGTCGCCGAATCCAGCCGCACGCTGGACACGTCGGCCGACCTGCCCAAGCAGCCGGTGATCTTTTCCAAGCCGCCCACCACGGTGATCGGGCCGGGCGACGCCATCGAGCACAACGCCAGGATCACGCAGCAACTGGACTGGGAAGTGGAACTGGCGGTGATCATCGGGCGTCGCGCCTCGCGCGTGGCCGAGGCCGATGCGCTGTCCCATGTGTTCGGCTACAGCGTGATGCTGGACATGAGCGCGCGCGACTGCCGGCGCGCCGGCCAGTGGATCTATTCCAAGGGCCAGGACACCTACGCGCCGTTCGGCCCCTGCATCGTGACGGCCGACGAAATCCCGGACCCGCAGGTGCTGGACCTGTGGCTCACGGTCAACGGCGAGAGGAAGCAGGGCTCCAATACCCGCCACATGCTGTTCAAGGTGCCGTTCCTGATCTCCGACATCAGCGCGGGCATCACGCTGGAGCCGGGCGACATCATCGCCACCGGCACGCCGGAGGGCGTGGGCGCGGGTCGCAAGCCGCAGGAATTCCTGTGGCCGGGCGACGTGGTCGTCGCCTGCGTGGAAGGGATCGGCACGCTGCGCCATCCGGTGGTGGCCGTCTAGGAGCGCAGCGTGAAGCCCCGAATCAAGGCGCCGCGCGCGGACGCGGTCGCGGCCGCGCATGGCGACGCGCAGGTCGAAGACATCACACTGTCCGAACAGATCTACCGGCAGCTGCGCCGCGACATCATGCGCGGCGCGTTCGCGCCGGGCCAGTCGCTGCGGCTGGAGCTGCTGCGCCAGCGCTATGGCGGCAGCTTTTCGCCCATCCGCGAGGCGCTGAACCGGCTGCGCAGCGAACGCATGGTGCTGACCACCACGTCGCGCGGCTTCCGGATCGCGCCGCTGTCCGTGGAGGAAATGCGCGATGCCTGCGAAACCCGCATCCTGATCGACTGCGACGCGTTGCGGCGTTCGCTCGCCAACGCCGACGACGCCTGGGAGGCGCGGCTGGTGGGCGCGTTCCACGCGCTGGCGCTGGCCGCGCGGCGCGCGGACGACGCGCCCGTCCTGGACCAGGAGCGCGAGGACGCGCTGGAGGCCCGCCACCAGGATTTCCACCAGGCGTTGATCGGCGCCTGCCGGTCGCCCTGGCTGCTGGACCTGTCCGCCCAGCTTTACGCGCAGACCGAACGCTACCGCCGGCCCGCGCGCGCCCAGGCCATGGCCTACGGGTCCGAACGCGACGTCGATGACGAACACCGCGCGCTGCTGGATGCCGCGGTCTCGCGCGATGCCGACCGCGCGGCGGCGCTGTTGGCCGCGCACTACCGCAAGACGGCGCAGGTCATCGAGCGCATCCTTTCCCTGCCCGCGGGCCAGCAAGCGGCCTAGTTCCGCACCGATCGCGCGATGCCGTAAGCTTTCGGTCCATGGCAGACCTCAAACTCCTGGAAGACCTGATCGCGCTGGCGCAGACCGGCAGCTTCGTGCGCGCGGCCGAATTGCGCCACGTGACGCATCCCGCCTTCGGCCGCCGCATCCGCGCGCTGGAAGCGTGGGCGGGCACGGCGCTGGTGGAGCGCCAGCGCCTGCCGGTGACGCTGACGCCGGAAGGCGAGACGTTGCTCAAGACCGCGACGCAGGTGATCGAGCAGATGGGACTGGTCCGCCATCGCATCCGCAGCTCGGGCGCGGGCGGCGAGGCCGTGCTGCGCATCGCCACGGGGCGCAGCCTGGCGCGCACGCTGGTGGCCGACTGGATCGCGCGGCTGCGGCACCGCGCGCCCAAGGTGCTGACCGACGGCACGCAGGTGGAACTGTCCACCGGCAAGGCGCAGGACCTCGTGATCCGGCTGGAACAGGGCAAGGTAGACCTGCTGTGCTGCTACGAGCATCCGGCGTTGTCCGTGCCCCTCAGCCCGTCGCGCTATCGCTACATGACGCTGGCGACCGACAAGCTGGTGCCGGTCAGCCAGATGGACACGCGCGGACGGCCGCGTTATCTGCTGCATGAGGGCGGCGCGCCCGTGCCGCTCATTACGTACACGGGCGGCCTGGCGATGGAGCGCATCGTGGGCGACAGGCTGGAGGCCACGCCCTATGCCCTGACACCCTTTGTGCGCAGCGATTCACTGGATGCGGCGCACGGGGCGGTCGCCAAGGGCGTCGGCGTGGCCTGGCTGCCCTGGTCCATGGTCGCGGCCGATTGCCGGCGCGGCGCGCTGGCCGCGCTGGGCGGGCGCAGCGATGAGATCGCCTTCGAGGTCCGCCTGTATCGCCCGCGCGCCCGGCTGACGGACCTGGCCGAAGCCGCCTGGGAAGCGACCGCCAACCGCAAGGCCTGACTTGCCGGACCCAAAACCGGATTAGCACAAAGATGTGCCGTCTTGGCACGGACGGGGCCGGGGGCGCGCTCGAAAATACCCTCCGAAACTCAAACGAGACGGCTACGCCGTCCACCCACAGCACCCCAAGGAAGAAAACCATGAAGTCCATCCTGCACCCGATGCGCGCAGCGCTCGTTTCGCTCTGTGCCGCCTCGGCCCTTGCCGCCGTGCCCGCCGCCAGCGCGGCCGACTATCCCTCCCGCAGCATTTCGCTGGTCGTCGGCTACCCCGCAGGCGGCAGCCTGGACCTGACCGCGCGCCTCTTGGGCGAAGAACTGGGCAAGCGCCTGGGCCAGACGGTCGTGGTCGAGAACGTCGGCGGCGCCGGCGGCACGATCGGCGCGCAGCGCGTGGCGCGCGCCGCGCCGGACGGCTACACCATCTTCCTGGGCTCCACCAACGAGATGGTGATCGCCCGCATGATCAACACCGCCGTGAAGTACGACAGCGCCAAGGATTTCACGGCGCTGGGCATCGTGGCGTCGCAGCCGATGCTGCTGGCGGCCAGCAAGAATTCGGGCGTGAAGACCGCTGCCGAGTATCTCGAAAAGCTCAAGGGCGCGGCGCCGGGCACGTTCAACTACGGGTCGTCGGGCGTGGGCACGACCTTGCACCTGGCCGGCGAAATGATCAATGAGGCGACGGGCACGCGCGCCGAGCACGTGCCTTACCGCGGCGTGTCGCCGCTGGTGACCGACCTGATGAGCGGCCAGCTCGATTTCGGCATGCTGGTGCTGTCCTCGGGCCTGCCGCAGGTGCGCAGCGGCAACATCGTTGCGCTGGGCCTGACCGAGAACAAGCGTTCGCCCGCCGCACCCGAGATCGCGCCGCTGGCCGCAACAAAGGGCTTCGAGTCGGTCGACATCAACCTGTGGTTCGCGCTGTATGGCCCCGCGGGCCTGCCCGAGCCGGTCGTGGCCAAGCTGCGCGCCGCGCTGGATGAATCCCTGAAGTCCGAGCAGTTCCGCTCCAAGCTGCAGGACGCCGGCGGCGAAGTGGCCAAGCCGGGCATCGATCCGGTGGCCTTCCAGGCTGAAGAAACCAAGAAGTACGGCGCGCTGGTCAAGGCCGCCAAGATCGAGGCGCAGTAAGGCCGCGCCGCAAACACGACATCGCAACACCAGGCATCAAGCGGATATCACCATGGAATTCAAGCTTCCCGTTCCCGACCTCGCCGCCGAGCGCGCCGGCAATACCGACACGCCCGGCGTGTGGCATTTCGATTCGGGCGTGCCGGGACGGGCGCTCATGGTGAGCGCGCTGGTGCACGGCAACGAGCTGTGCGGCGCGTGGGCGCTGAAGGACCTGCTGGCCTCGGGCCTGCGCCCGCGGCGCGGCAGCCTGACGCTGGCGTTCTGCAACCTGGATGCGTTCGACCGTTTCGACCACGCGAACCACGATGCGTCGCGCTTCGTGCAGGAAGACATGAACCGTGTCTGGAGCGCCGAGCGCCTGGACAACCCCACCACGCCGGACCGCCAGCGTGGCGCCGCGCTGCGCCCCTGGGTGCGGCGCGCCGACTGGCTGCTGGACCTGCATTCCATGCACGAACCCGGCGCGCCGCTGCTGCTGACGGGCGTGCTGCCGCGCAATATCGCGCTGGCCCGCCGCCTGAAGGCGCCGCAGCACGTGATCGTCGACGCCGGCCACAAGGACGGCGTGCGCATGCGCGACTTCGAGCACTTCGGCGATCCGGCGCGGGAAGACGCCTGCGCGCTGCTGATCGAATGCGGGTTCCATGGCGACCTGTCGTCGCGGGACGTCGCGCGCGACATGGTGGCGCGGATGCTGGTGGAGTCGGGCGTGGCCGATGCGTCGGACCTGCCCGAAGGCTGGCTGCTGGCCGACCCGGCGAGCCAGCGTGTCCTGGAAGTGACGGACGCCGTGGTGGCGCCCTCGATGAACGTGCGCTTTGCCGGCCCGTGGTCGGGACTGGAAACGTTTGAAAAGGCCGGGACGACCATCGGCTGGGCCGACGATCAGCCGGTGGTCACGCCCTACGACCATTGCACGCTGATCATGCCGTCGCTGCGCCAGCTCAAGCCGGGTGTGACGGTGGTCAGGCTGGCCCGCGATTACGCGGGCTGAGGGCGGCGCTTACTTCTGCGGCGTGTAGCGCAGCTCGTCGAGCTGGTAGCCCTGCGCCGTGGCGGCGGCCAGCGCCTTGTCCAGTTCTTCCTTGGGCAGTTGCGGCGAGCGCGACAGGATCCACAGGTACTTGCGGTCGGGCGTGCCGACGACCGCCCAGCGGTAGTCCGGGTCCAGGCCGATCACCCAGTAATCGCCCTTGAACGGCTTGAAGAACGACACTTCGAGCTTGGCGTTGTTGCTGCCTTCGACCACCGTGGCGGTGCCCGAGGCCGAATCGATATCCCCGTCCTTGGTGCGGCAGCGGTTGTTCACGCCGATCGTGCCGTCGGGGTTGGCGGTGTACTCGGCGGTCGTGTCTCCCACGCAGTTGCGCTGGAAGAACATGGGGAAGTTGGCGATTTCGTACCACATCCCGACGTAGCGTTTCAGATCCACGGATTCCACGGTCTGCATGGGCGGCGGCGCGGCATGGGCGATGCCCGCCACACTGGCCGCCAGGGCCAGCAGGAATGTTGCGGTGCGGCGCATGGATAAAACCTCCTGATATGACTGGTAAGGGTTCGCGCCGCCTGCCCGGCAGGCGGCGCGGACCGAGCCCTAACGATACGCCTTATTTGATACGCCTTACTTGCGCGGCGCTTTCAGCGCGGCGTGATAGCGGCTCACGTAGGTGTCGAAATCCTCGGTGTCCGACTGCTCCAGGCGCAGCTGTTCGGCGGCGGACTGCACCGCCGCCTGCTGATAGGCCGCCGCCACATCGGCCGGCAGCGGTTGCGCGCGCAGCGTATCCGCATGCTTGCGGCTGAGCGCCAGCGAGTAGTCGTGGAACGACAGGCCGCTGTCCTTCAATTCGGCCAGCAGGCGCGCCGACGGCGTGGTGTCGGGACGGTCGAGCTTGTCGCGCTGCGCGGCGAGGGCGTCGGCATACGCGCTGCCGCCCATCACGCTGTCGTACAGCGCGGCGTAGGGCGCGATCTGGTCCAGCAGTTCATGGCCCCATTGCGACAGGCCGATGGCCTGGCCTTCGCGGTCCAGCATGAGGCCGGGCGTGCGGCCTTCCTTGACCACGATCGAGAAATTGTCGGCGCTGCGCTGACAGTAGCCGTTGGCCGGGAAAAAGGGGCTGTCGGAGGCCGTGCAGAACAGCAGGAAAGCGTCGACGAAGCGGGCGGTGGCCGGTTCGATGCCCACGGGCGAATACGGATCGATGTCCAGGCAGCGCACTTCCACGTACTGCACGCCGCGCTCGGCCAGCGCCGTGATGGGGCGTTCGCAACGGCCGGTGGCGCGCTTGGGGCGGATGCTGGAGTAGTACTCGTTTTCGATCTGCAGCACGTTGGTGTTGAGCTGGATCCATTCGCCGTTGCGATGCGTGCCGATCTTCTGGTAATCAGGCCAGGGCTGCGTCACGGCGCCGTACAGGCGGCCGAGGAAGGTGTCCAGGTCGTTGTAGCAGAGCTTGAGCTGCGACTGCGCCTTGTTCTGGTAGCCCAGGTCGCTCATGCGCAGGCTGGTGGCGTACGGCAGGTACAGCGTGTGGTCGCCCAGCTTTTCCAGCGCATGGTCCTGGCCTTGCAGGAAATCGCTGGCCAGCGCGGGCGCTGACCCGAACAGATACATCAGCAGCCACGAATAGCGCGTGAAGTTGCGGATCAGGCCGATGTAGCCGCGCGAGCGGCGGTCCTGGTCCGAGCCCGGTTGCGTATCGAGCACCGACCACAGGGCTTCGGGCAGGGAGAAGTTGTAGTGCACGCCGGCGATGCACTGCATCGTCTTGCCGTAGCGCTCGGCCAGGCCGCGGCGGTAGACGTGCTTGAGCATGCCGGTGTTGGACGTGCCGTACCAGGCGATGGGGATTTCCGGTTCGGGCGGCAGCGTGGCCGGCATGGACTGGTTCCAGATCAGTTCATGGTCCAGCACGCCGTAGACGTGGCGGTGGGTATCGGCAAGCTCGGACAGCAGCGCGTCCACATCCTGGTGCGTGCCCGTGATCAGTTCGAGCAGCGATTCGGAATAATCGGTGGTGACGTGTTCGTTCGTCAGCGCCGAGCCCAGGCCGGCGGGGTGCGGCGTGCGGGCCAGGATGCCCTGTTCGTCCACGCGCAGGCCTTCTTTCTCGATGCCCCGCAGGGTCTGGGTCAGCAGCGAGCGGTTGGCCTCTAGGCGGGCGAGGCGGTTGGCGGCAGTATCGGTCACGGAGTGTTCTCGTTGGGGGCTGTCGCCGGATTTTACGGGGTGCTGGCCTCCTGTGCAGAGGGAACCAGTACTGGGGACAGGGACAATGCCTGGGCGGTGCGCGCCAGCCATTCGTCCAGGTCAGCATAGACCGGATCGGCGATGGGGGCGGTCTCGTTGAAGATCTCGTGCCAGGCGGTGTCGTACCAGCGCAGGGTCAGCAGTTCGGCCGGCGCCCGCTGGGCGAACTGGCGGCTGCCTTCGGCGGCCACGATGGAATCGTCGCCGGCCACCATCAGCAGGGTGCGGCAGGGCAGCAGGGTGGCTTCGTGCAGGGCCTGCCGTCCGGCTTCGTCCACGAAGCGGGCCAGCCGGCCGGTCATCCGGCGCCGCACCAGGGGATCGGCGCGGTAAGCCTTCACGACGGCGCGGTCATGGGAGATGCGGGCCGGGGCCAGGCCGTGCGGCACGCGCAGGTCGGGCGCGTGCAGGGACATCCATGTCAGGGTGCGGCGCACCCAGAGCGGGACATTGACGGCAAAGGGCGGCGAGCTGAGCACCAGCCCGTCCAGGGGCGCCAGGCGATGCTGGGCGATGCGCACGGCGACCAGCGCGCCCAGGCTGTGGCCCAACAGGATGGGCGGCCGCCCGCAAGCCCGCGTCCAGGCGTGCAGCCTGTCCACGGCGTCGGTGACCAGGTCTTCCTGGTGCCGCAGCGTGGCCGGGTGACCGCCCGAGCGGCCATGGCCGCGGTGATCGTGCGCGCCCACCGTCCAGCCGCGGGCGGTCAGCCAGCGCGCCAGCCGGTCATAGCGGCCGGCATGTTCGCTCAGGCCATGCAGGAGGTAGATGCTGGGGCGGCCCACGCCGGGGCAGCCCATGCTGGGGCGGCCCACGCCGGGGCGGCCCGGGTCCGGGTGGCTGGCATCGGGGCGGCTGGCGTCAGCGCGCCCCGCGTCGGGATCATCCCCGCCCGCGATGGGCAGCGGCACGTTGGGCGCCGCCGGCCAGGAATAATTGGCGAGCGGCGTGCCGTCGGGCGCGGGGGCCATGGAAATCGGCGACAATTTCTGGATTCCTCGAAATGACTGGACCTTGCGGGTTCTCGGGTAATGACGATTTCATCGCTGTTTCGTTTCATGTTCAAGAAAGCGGGCGTTTTTTTGGCGCTGGCGCTGGTCTTGGCCGCCTGCTCGCCCAGTTACAACTGGCGCGAGATGGACGTGGCCGACGGCCATGTGCGCGCGGCGTTCCCCGCCCGGGTGTCGACCGAAACCCGGGAACTGAGGCTGGACACGCACACGCTGCCCTTCACCCTGGCCAGCGCCACCGTCGGCGAAGCGGTGTTTGCCGTGGGGTCGGCGCCCCTGCCGCCCGAGATCGCGGCCAGTCCCGCGGCGCGGCAGGCGCTGGGCGTGGCGCTGATGCGATCGCTCTACGCCAACATGCAGGCGCCGCCGCCCAAGGAATGGCCGGCCTTCGGACAGGATATCGAGGTGCACGGCAAGGCGGTCGGCAAGCCGGGCTGGCTGCATGCCAAGGTCTGGGTCACCGACACCATGCTGATCGAGGCGGTGGCCGCCGGCACCGAGGAAAGCCTGCCCGCCGAGCGCGCGCGCGAATTCCTGCGGTCGGTCGTCCTCAAGCCTTGAGCGGTTCAAGCAGGCCCAGCCGCAGGGCCGCGACCACCGCCGCGCGCCGGCCGCGCACGCCCAGCCGGGCGCAGGCGTTGCGCAGGTGGAAATTCACGGTGCTTTCGCTGACGCCCAATATGCGGGACGTTTCCCAACTGGTCTTGCCCGCGGCCGACCATCGCAGGCACGCGGCCTGGCGGTCGGACAGGCCCACGCCTGAGGGCGGGACGGCGCTGCGGATGGCGCAACGCGATGGGTGGGCAAGAAGGCGCATCGGTGTGGCGGACATGGCGGCGGGGGCGGGGCGCCCGGTTGTGGACAAGGCCCCATGCTGCGGCGTCGGCCTCTGCCCGCGCAAGCAACGATGCCGTGACGCATCGGTCTTTTTATCTTTGACGGAATAGTTGCATGTTGGCCATCGCGCAGTTCTATTTGTCAGCCATCGTGCTGATGTTGCCGCTGCTTTCCTGCGTGGGCATCGGGCTTTTCTGGGGCAAGCGCGATCTGCCCTTCGGCGGCAGCTTCATCACCACGCTGGTGACGTCCGTGACCACGCCCGCGCTGGTGTTCCACACCTTCGTCACCACGCGCCTGGACGACCGCGCGCTGGCCGACGTGGCCGCCGCGACGCTGATCGCCCTGCTGCTGTGCGCGCTGGTCAGCGCGGCGTTGCTCAAGGCCTGGAAACTGCCGGTGCTGAGCCTCTTGCCCACGGCCTTCCTGCCGAACGCCGGCAACCTGGGGCTGCCGATTTCGCAGCTGGCATTCGGCGACGCCGGCCTGTCCGTGGCCGTGGCGTTTTTCGCCGTGAACTCGTTCGTGATGCACACCATCGCGGTGCGCCTGCTGCCGGGCGTGAACACGAAGGGAAGCTGGAAGAGTCCGATTCTGCTGGCGTCGGTGGTGGCCGTGGCGATGCGCCTGCTGCACATCCCGGTCCCGGCGTGGGTCATCGAGACGGCGCGCATGCTGGGCGCGGTCACCGTCCCGCTGATGCTGCTGAGCCTGGGCCACGCGCTTGCGCTCATTCCCTCCAATGGCATGCGCGACGGCGCCAAGGTCGGGGCGATCCGCCTGGTGGTGGGGCTGGCGGCGGGGCTGGCGGTGGCGTGGGCGCTGGACCTGGAGCCGGTGCTGGCCGGCGCGCTGACGCTGCAGATGGCCATGCCCTGCGCGGTGGTCAGCTACATGTACACCCGGCGCTACACGCCGCTGGGCGATACCGCGGCGGGCGCCGTGCTGGTGTCCACCGTGGTGTTCCTGCTGCTGGCGCCGCTGATGCTGTGGTTCACCCACGGGCATTAGGGCGCCCGGCGGCGGGTCAGCCGGCGCCGGCCAGCGTGCGCAGTTGCGCCATCAGCGCATCGGGCAGGTCCAGGCCGTGCTTGACGGCCTCGTCGCGCAGCTTGCGCCGGCGGTCGCCCGGCAGGCGCACGCCCTCGTCCTCGAGCATCGCGTCGACCAGCGTTTCCACGCGTTCCAGATACACGTCGTTGCCCGCCAACGCATTGGGGTCGATCGCCATGAACGCCTGCCCCAGGCGCGCCGGGCCGCCTTCGTCCACGAAGAACGACTCGTTTTCGTTGCCAAAGCGCGCGCCGGTCAGCGCGCACGCCATGAGTTCAACGATGAGGGCAAGCATGGCGCCCTTGACGCCGCCTGCGGGCAGCATGCTGCCGGCAAGACCCGCCTTCGGATCGGTGGTCGGCTGGCCCTGCGCATCCAGCGCCCAGCCCAGCGGGATCGGCTGGTTGTCGCGCGCCGCGATCATGAGCTTGCCGCGCGCCACCTGCGACAGCGACAGGTCGATGACCAGCCGTGCGCCGCCGCGGCGCGGGAAGATCGCCGCGATGGGGTTGGTGCCGAACAGCGGGCGCTTGCCGCCCCACGCCGGCATGGCGGCGGGCGAGTTGCTGAGCGCCAGCCCCACCATGCCGGCATCGGCCAGGGCTTCGAGGTGGTAGGCGGCCTCGCCGAAATGATGGCTGTTGGCCACGCCGACGAACGCCACGCCATGTTCGCGGGCGCGCACGGTGGCCTGTTCGACCGCCAGGGCGCAGGCCGGGAAGGCCAGGCCCGAGCCCGCGTCGATCAGGGCCGCGCCGCCGCGCTCGTTCACGATGCGGGGCACGGCCGAGCCGATGGCGCGGCCGGTGCGCAGGTGCCCCGCGTAGAACGGCACGCGCGACAGCCCATGGGAGCTGAGTCCCTGACTTTCCGCGAAGACCAGGGCGCGCGCGGTGCTGTCGGCCATGGCCGGATTGGCGCCGGCGGCGGCGAGGCCGGCGGCGGCCAGGTGTTGGAGTTCGTCCAGATAGATGTGAGCCATATCCTTCCTGTCGTGGGAGGCGCGCCGCGCCTCGTCAGCGTGCGCGGGCGTCGAGCGCCATTGTCACACCGGCGGCCACCATGTCGGAAACGCGCGTGTTGGCCTCCTGCGTGAGTCCGGCGATGTGCGGGGTGAGGATCAGGTTCGGCGCCTGCGCCAGCGGGCTGCCCGCGGGCAGCGGTTCCTGTTCGAACACGTCCAGCGCGGCGCCGCGCAGCCGCCCGGCGCGCAGCGCGTTTGCGAGTGCGGCTTCGTCCACGATGCCGCCGCGCGAGGTATTGATGAGGACGGCCCCTGCACGCATGCGGTCGATGCGCGCGGCGTCCAGCAGGTGCCGGGTCTCGGGCGTGAGGGGCACGTGCAGCGTCACCACGTCCGCCTGCGCGAGCAGGTCGTCCAGCGGCAGCGGCTCGGCGCCGGTTTCCTGCCATACGGGATGGCCGGGCGGCAGGGCGGCGTCGCTGCCCACGACGCGCATGCCCAGTCCGCGCGCGAGCTGGGCGGCCAGGCGGCCGATGCCGCCGAATCCCACCACGCCCAGCGTGCGGCCGTGCGCCTCCAGGCCCTGGGAAAGCGCGTTGCGGGGCCACTTGCCCGCCGCGACGTCCGCCGTGGACGCGTAGGCGCCGCGCAACAGCGACAGCATCGTGCCGATGACGTACTCGGCCACGGCGCGGGCATTGGCGCCTGTCGCGGGAATGACCGTGATGCCGCGCGCCTCGCAGCCGGGCAGGTCGATGTTGTCCAGCCCGACCCCCAGCCTGCCCACCGCGAGCAGGCGCGGCGCGGCCGCCAGCAGCTCGGCGTTCACCTGGCTGCGGTTGCGCACGATGAGGGCGTCGGCGTGCGCGGCGGCGTCGAGCAGTGCGCCGCGCCGCTCGACCAGGTCAGGCTCGTAGCGCACGTCGAACCGTTGCCGCAAGGCATCGACCGCGGGCGCGTCCATGAACTCCGATATCAGTACTTGCATCTGCCAGGCTCCTCTTCGTGGTGGGCAGTGTGGCCGCTCAGGCGACCTGGATGTTGGCGTCGCGGATGATCTTGGCCCAGCGGTCGACCTCGGACTTCAGGTAGGCGCCGAACTCCTGCGGACCGCGCGGCTGGGGCACGAAGCCCAGTTGCTGCAGGGCCTGCTGCATGGCGGGCTGCGAGACCTGCTTGACGATCGCGCTGCCGATGCGCTGGACCAGCTCGGGCGGCGTGCCGGCGGGCGCGAGCACACCGGTGAAGTTTTCGACGATCAGGTCCGGCAGGCCGACTTCGGCCGTGGTCGGCAGGTCCGGCAAGTCATTGCTGCGTTTGCGCGTGGTGATCGCCAGCGCGCGCAGCGACCCGTTCTTCACGTGCGCCAGCGATTCGGGATAGTTGGAGAACACCACGTCCAGGTGCCCGCCGATCAGGTCGGTGAGCGAAGGCGCGCCGCCCTTGTACGGGACATGCATCAGCGGGACGCCGGTCAGCTTCTGGTAGAGCGCGAGCGTCAGGTGCGGCGGCGTGCCGTTGCCGCTGGAGCCTGCCGACAGCGGCTTGGCCTTGGCCGCGCGCGCCAGGTCGTCCATGCTCTTGATGGGGCTCTTGGCGTTGACCACCACCATGATGGGCGAAGAGGCCAGGCCGGCCAGCGGCGTCAGGTCGCGGGTCAGGTCGTAGCCCGCCTTGCCCGCGAACAGCGTGGCGTTGGCCGCATGCGACAGGGTGATGGCCAGCCAGGTGTAGCCGTCGGGCGCGGAATGCGAGACGTGCGCGGCGCCGATGTTGGCGCTGCCGCCCGGCTTGTTCTCGACTACGACGTTCCAGCGTTCGGCGTCCGCCAGCGCCTTGCCGACCTGCCGTGCGGCCACGTCGGTCAGCCCGCCGGGCGGGAAGGGCACCACGTAGTTGATGGGGCGTTCGGGCCAGGCGCCTTTCTGCGCCAGGGCCCGCTCCCACGGGGCCAACGCACAGAGACCGGCGGCGCCCAGGGCGCCCAGCAGGCGACGGCGCTGCGCATCTTGCAGGGGGTAATGCGGTTCGCTACTCATCTGTCTTCCTCCTTGGGGATAACGCCCGGGTAGGAATGCATACGCCTATGCTGCCGCGGTCTGCGCCCGGGTCTGCTGGTTCTTGTAGGTGATGCCGCGATGATGCCGCGAGGGGAGGCCGGCGCGTCCTCCTTGACGCGCCGGCCGGGCCGGGCGCTAGGCGCTTTCGAAGATCCGCGTAAGGACGAACTCGCGGTGGCCCAAGGCCTCGGCGGCGGTCCAGCGGCCGTTGGCGGTGGCCAGCATGCATTCGAGCAGCTTGTCGCCGGCCTGGTTCAGGTCGATCTCGCGCTGCAGGAGGCCGCTGGTGTCCACGTCTATGTGTTCGGACATGGTGCGCACGGTGCGCGGATTGGCGCAGATCTTGATGACCGGCAGGATCGGATTGCCGATCACGTTGCCCTGGCCGGTGGGGAAGAAGTGCACGGCATAGCCCGAGGCGGCGCACAGGGTCACCATCTCGGCCGCCGCCGAGGACGAGTCCATGAACCACAAGCCGGGGCCGTCCGGCATTTCGGCCTTGTCGATGACGCCGTCCACGCGGCATTTCTTGCCGATTTTCTGGATGTTGCCCAGCGCCTTTTCCTCGATGGTCGTCAGCCCGCCGGCGATGTTGCCCTTGGTGGGCTGGGACTCGGACAGGTCGCTGGTCTTCCAGCGGTCGATCATGGCCTGGTAGCGGTCGAACATGAACATGAATTTTTCGCGCACGGCATCGTTGGCGCAGCGCTCGGCCACGATGTGTTCGCCGCCGGTGAGTTCGGACGTCTCGCCGAACACCAGGGTGGACCCCAGCGCATAGAGCTTGTCGAAGGCATTGCCGACCGTGGGGTTGGCGCCGCAGCCGGAGGTGGTGTCGGATTCGCCGCACTTGGTCGAGACCCACAGGTCCGAGATCGGGCATTCGCTGCGCGTGAGCGCCGTGGCGTAGTGCACGTATTCCTTGGCGCAGCGCGAGGCGCGCATGATGGTGTCGTGGTCGCCGTGCAGTTCGATGGAAAAGCCCATGACGGGCTTGCCCGTGGCGGCGATGCCGTCCACGACGCGCTTGGTCCAGCCTTCCTCGATGCCGATCACGACCACGGCCGCGACGTTGGGGTTACAGCCGGTGCCGATCAGGGTGCGGAAATGCAGCTCCAGGTCTTCGCCGAACTGGAGCCGGCCATAGGGATGAGGCAGGGCCAGGGTGCCCTTGATGTTGTTGGCGACGGCTTCGGCGGCGGCATTGGAGATGTCGTCCACGGGCAGGACGATGACGTGGTTGCGCACGCCGACCCGGCCGTTGTCGCGGCGATAGCCTTGGAAGGTGGTCTGGGCATTGATGATGGACATGGTGGATTCCTGTGCGATGGGGGGACGCTTACCAGCGCTTGGTCTTGATGTTGTGCACATGGGCGTGCTGGCCGGCCTTGATGGGCGCCACCACGCGGCCGATGTCGACGCCATACTTGAAGACCGTGTCGCCGACGTCCATGTCCTTCATCGCCACTTTGTGGCCGATGGGAATGTCCTGCGACGCGCGCACATGGATGATCTTGTCTTCATCCATGATCCAGGCGTTCAGTTCCGTTCCGGCGGTCAGGCCCTCCACCACGGCGACCGCCACCGTGTCCTTCGCATCGTGCAATACGGCGTGAATCATTGTCTTCCTCTCTGGGGTCAGGAGCGCCGCCGGGCTGTTGCTCGCGGCGCGGATCACAACGGCCAGGAAATCTTAGGCCGGTGTTTTTTCAAAGTCAACTAAATCATATAGATGAATTACATGACTTGAGGAGATCCGGCCCGCGCCGCTACACTGGGGGTCCGTGAATATTGCGATGCACCCATGAACACCAGCCTGTCACCGACTGTGCCTTTGGGCAGTCCCTTGTACGAACAGGTCAAGCAGGCCGTGCTTGCCGCGCTGGCGCAGGGCGAGTGGAAGCAGGGCGAGGCGATCCCGCCCGAGAAACACCTGGCCGAGCGGTTCGGCGTATCGATCGGCACCCTGCGCAAGGCCATCGACGAACTGGCGGCCGAGAACATCCTGGTGCGCCATCAGGGGCGGGGCACCTACGTGGCGGTGCATACGCGCAACCACCACTTCTTCAAGTTTTTCCGCATCGTCGGGCAGGATGGCAGCAAGTCCTATCCGACCACCCAACTGGTGCGCTTTCGCCGCGTGAAGGCGTCGGCGGTGGCGCGCGAAAAGCTGGCGCTGCCGGCGGGCGCCCTGGTGTACGAGTTCCTGAACGTGCTGTCGCTCAACGGCGACGTGGTCATGGCCGACGACGTCTGCCTGCCGGAATCGCGCTTTCCGGGGCTGACCGAAGCGCACCTGCGCGAACGCACCAGCACGCTGTACGCGCTGTACCAGGACCTCTTCGGCGTGAACGTCATTGCCACCGACGAGCGCCTGCGGACCTGCCTGGCCGAGCGCACGCAGGCGCGCTGCCTGGGCGTTCCCGAGGGCAGCGCACTGCTGGAGATCCGCCGCATCGCGTTTTCGTACAACCGCCAGCCGGTGGAGTGGCGGGTGTCGCGCGTGAATACCGAACGCTACGAATACCTGGGCCAGGAGCCCTGGGAGGCCGGCGCCGCGTCCTGAAGCAGGGATTCAGGCATCCGCCGCGCGGGGACGCGAGGCCCCGATCGCGTGGCGGGCGGCGGATTGCCCCGCCTGCAAGCAGTGCTAGAATTCCTGCCGCACTACCCATTTTCGGCGCCGATTTGCCTGATCCGCTTGCGGGCGCCTTCCAATAAATCCAGCTAAAGAGGTCCGTATGACCACTCCTGCCCAGAATTTGGCCGGTGATTCGGCCAGCGGGTTCGTACCCGCAACCGTCACGACCGCCGATACCGTTGATCCCGGTTCGGTCGGCCTCGTTTCCCCCACCTTCATCCGTTTCGACGAGCCGCTGCCTTTGCTGAGCGGCCAATCGCTGGCGTCGTACGAGCTGGCCGTCGAGACCTACGGCACGCTCAATGCGCAGCGCACCAACGCCGTCCTCATCTGCCACGCGCTCAATGCCTCGCACCACGTCGCGGGGCAGGCCGCGGACAACCCCGCCGACCTCGGCTGGTGGGACAACATGGTGGGCCCGGGCAAGCCGGTGGACACCAACCGCTTCTTCGTGATCGGCGTGAACAACCTGGGCTCCTGCTTCGGCTCGACAGGGCCGGCCAGCATCAATCCCGAGACCGGCAAGCCCTGGGGCGCCGCGTTCCCGGTGCTGACGGTGGAAGACTGGGTGCGGGCGCAGGCGCGGGTGGCGGACCACTTCGGCATCGAACGCTTTGCCGCCGTGATGGGCGGATCGCTGGGCGGCATGCAGGCCCTGAGCTGGTCCATCACCTTGCCCGAGCGCGTGGCCAACTGCATCGTCATCGCCAGCACGCCGCGCCTGTCCGCGCAGAACATCGGCTTTAACGAAGTGGCGCGCCGCGCCATCATCACCGACCCGGATTTCCACGGCGGCGACTACTACGCGCAGGACACCGTGCCGCGCCGCGGCCTGTCGGTGGCGCGCATGATCGGCCACATCACGTATCTGTCCGATGACGACATGGCCGAAAAGTTCGGCCGCGCGCAGCGCGCGCCCGCCGAGAACGGCGCCTACCGCTACGGCTACGACGTGGAGTTCGAGGTGGAGTCGTACCTGCGCTACCAGGGCGAAAAGTTCACCCGCTATTTCGACGCCAACACCTATCTGCTGATCACCCGCGCGCTCGACTACTTCGATCCGGCCCGCACCACGGGCGGCGACCTGGCCCGGGCGCTGGCGCCCGCGAAATCCAATTTCCTGCTGGTGTCGTTTTCGACCGATTGGCGCTTTCCGCCCGAGCGCTCGCGCGAGATCGTGCGCGCGCTGCTCAAGAACGGCAGCCCCGTCACCTACGCCGAGATCGACGCGCCGCACGGGCACGACGCCTTCCTGCTGGAAGACGCCCGCTACCATGCCGTGGTCCGGGGCTACTACGAACGCATCGCGCGCGAGCTGGGCCTGGATGCGGCCGACCTGACCGAAGGACAACC
This sequence comes from Achromobacter sp. T5-5, assembly GCF_055397965.1. Classification (NCBI taxonomy): domain Bacteria; kingdom Pseudomonadati; phylum Pseudomonadota; class Betaproteobacteria; order Burkholderiales; family Alcaligenaceae; genus Achromobacter; species Achromobacter sp. T5-5. The sequence continues at coordinate 5,783,513 of NZ_AP027919.1, read as the reverse complement.
CCAATGACGTCCGTGACACCCCGTTATGCGCACGGCGCGCTGCGGCCCGACCTCGCGCGCATCGCCGGATGGATCGAACCGGGCAGCCGCGTCCTGGACCTGGGCTGCGGCGACGGCGCCTTGCTGGCGCATCTGCGCGACCATCGCCAGGTGAAGGGGGCAGGCGTCGAGCTCGACGATACCTGCGTGATCGCCTGCGTGCGGCGCGGCGTCGAAGTCATCCAGCAGAACCTGGAAGACGGCCTGGCGCTCTTTGACGACAAGCAGTTCGATACGGTCGTGCTGTCGCAGACGCTGCAGTCGATGCACCGGACCGAGCACATCCTGCGCGAAATGGCCCGCGTCGCGCGCCACGGCGTGGTGTCGTTTCCCAACTTCGGCTACTGGCCCCATGGCTGGGCCATCCTGCGCGGCCGCATGCCCGTGACGGGCCAGATGCCCTACCAGTGGTACAACACGCCCAACATCCACCTGTGCACGCTGCGCGACTTCGAACAGCTTGCCGGCGAGCTGGGCCTGCGCATCCTGGAGCGCGCCACGTTCAACGAAGGCAAGGAAGTCCGGCTCTTCCCGAGCTGGCGCAGCACGCTGGCGGTGTACCGCTTCGCGTCGCCCTGACATTCCGACACGCCTGCTCCTGACGGCGCGGACGAACAGGCCCTAAAATGCCGCAAGCCCGCGGCCAGCGCCTGCGACGCCGCCGGCCACGTTTCAGGAGACCGTCATCACCGCTGTATCCAACGTCTACACCAGCCCCCGCGTCGCCCCGCTGCTGGTCCTGGGTTTTGCCAGCGGCCTGCCGCTCGCCCTGACCAGCGGCACATTGCAGGCGTGGGCCACCGTCGAAGGCGTTCCGCTGCAGGAAATCGGTTTCCTCACCCTCGTGGGCACGGCCTACACCATCAAGTTTCTCTGGGCCCCGCTGGTCGACCGCTTTGTGCCGCCCCTGCTGGGCCGCCGCCGCGGCTGGATGCTGGTCACGCAAATGCTGCTGGCCGTGGCGATCGTGGCGATGGGCGCGCTGTCGCCCTCGTCCGCCCTGATGCCGCTGGCGCTGCTGGCGGTGTTGGTCGCCTTTTTGTCGGCCACGCAGGACATCGCCTTCGACGCCTATTGCACCGACGTGCTGCGCAAGGATGAACGGGGCGCGGGCGCGGCCATCAAGGTCATGGGCTACCGGCTGGCGATGATCGTGTCGGGCGGGCTTGCGCTCATCATGGCGGACCAATGGATAGGGTGGGGCCAGACCTACATGGTGATGGGCGGGCTGATGCTGCTGTGTGCGCTGGCCACCCTGTGGGCGCCCGAGCCCGAGCATGTCGCGCGCGCGCCGCGCAGCCTGCGCGAGGCCGTGGCCGAACCCCTGCACGAATTTTTCACCCGGCGCGGCGCGCTGGCGGTGCTGCTGCTGATCGTGCTGTACAAGCTGGGCGATGCGTTCGCCGGCGCCCTGTCCACCACCTTTCTCATCCGCGGCGCGGGCTTCACGCCGACCGAGGTGGGCACCGTGAACAAGGTGCTGGGGCTGGCCGCGACCATCATCGGCGCGCTGGCGGGGGGCTCGGTCATGGCGCGCTGGGGGCTGTACCGGTCATTGATGGCGTTCGGTCTGCTGCAGGCGGTGTCGAACCTGGCGTACTGGCTGATCGCGGTCAGCCCGAAGAACATCTGGCTAATGGCGACCGGCGTGGGCATCGAGAACCTGTGCGGCGGCCTGGGCACGGCGTCTTTCGTGGGCCTGTTGATGGCGCTGTGCCGGCAGCGGTTCTCGGCCACGCAGTTTGCGCTGCTGTCGGCCCTGTCGGCCGTGGGCCGCACGTACCTGGCCGGGCCGCTCACGCCGCCGTTGGTCTTGCACCTGGGCTGGCCCGGGTTTTTCCTGCTGACGGTGGCCATCGCCGTGCCCGGCCTGGTGCTGCTGAAGGTCTTGCGCGGCACCATCGACGCCATGGAGAAACAGGGCGAGGCGTAGTCCGCGCCACGCCCCACCCTGCACGAAGGCGGCGCGCGAACGCCGCCTTTTTTGTTGGCCGCGGCGTGGCGCGGACTACGCCTCGCCCGACAGCCTGACGATCAGCACGTCGCTGGGCAGGGATTCCAGCAGCCGCTCGGCCACGCTGCCGATGGCGGTGCGCAGGATGCCCGTGCGGCCATGGGTGCCGGTGACGACCAGGTCGGACCGGTGGGTGAACGAATACTCGGCCAGCACGGTTTCGGGCTGACCGGCCTCCAGCACGACCTTGGTCGGCATGCCCTTGGGCAGTTCGGGCGTTTCCGCGATGAAACGCTGGGCGCATTGTTCCGCGGTCTTGTAGAAGCTGCTGACGACGGCATCATCGGGCACGTTCAGGTTCTGGAACGGCACTTCGTAGGCGTTGAACAGCGTCAGTTCGGCATTGGGGACCAGTTGCAGCGCCGCGCGCAACGCCTGGCGCGAGCCGTCCGAGAAGTCGGTGGCGACCAGCACGTCGCGGTAGGGCCTGCGCGGACGGTTCTTGACGACCAGCACCGGCTGGCGCGCCTGGCGGGCCAGTTTTTCGACGGTGGTGCCCAGCAGCAGGCGGCCCAGCGTTTCCTGGCGGGCGATGCCGGCCACGATCAGCGAGCAGCCGAAGGTGTCGGCGGTTTCGAGGATGCTGGCGACGGGATCGCCCTTGGCGACCACGACTTCGGCAGGGACGTCGGCGGCGGCCACGTCTTCGGCAAGCTCGCGTTCGACGAGGGCCTTGTGGTCAGGCGACATGCGACGCCAGACCGGCGTGGTCAGCCGCGCCGGCGTGGCATGGGATTCCATGACATGCAGCACGATCAGCCTGGTGTTCAGTTCCTTGGTCAACTGCAGGGCGCGATCCAGGGCTCTGTCGCCGCGCGCACTCAGGTCCGTGGCCAGAAGGATGGGGCCAATTTGCTGTGTCATACCTAATCTCCCGGTGATGGCCAGAGAGGCGGCTCCCGCGTCCGCGCTGCCTGGCCCATTAGCGCCCGGTTGGGCTCGTCTCCATTGTCTCGCTGCGACACGAGGCTGGGCTTGATCGATATCAACGCACATCCGAGCGTACGGGATGCGGCGCGCGCAGGCAATGGCGCGGCCCCGGGCCAGGCTCAATACAATGGGGCCTGCCTCAGCCCCTGCCCACCTATGTTTACCGATCTTTCGCCCGTTCTCCTGCATACGCTGTACCTGGTCGCCATCGTCGCCGAGGCCATGACGGCCGCGCTGTCCGCGGGACGCCGCGATATGGACTGGATGGGTGTCTGCATCATCGCCTGCGTGACCGCGCTGGGCGGCGGGTCGCTGCGCGACGTGCTGCTGGGGCACTATCCGCTGACCTGGGTGGTCCATCCCGAATACCTGTGGATGACGGGCGGCGCGGCGATCCTCACCGCGCTGATCGCGCCGGTCATGCGGCGGCTGCGCAGCGTGTTCCTGCTGGCCGATGCGCTGGGGCTGGTGGCGTTCACCGTCATCGGCTGCCAGGTGGCGCAGATGATGCAGTTGCCGATCACGGTGGTGCTCATCAGCGGCATGATCACCGGGTGCGCCGGCGGGGTGCTGCGGGACGTGCTCTGCAACGAGGTGCCGCTGCTGTTCCGCAAGGAACTCTACGCCAGCGTGTCTCTCGTGACCGGCGCCCTGTATCTGGGGGCCATGCCGCTGGGGTTATCCGCCAACGCCTCGGTGCCGATTGCGCTGGCGGCGGGCCTGACGATGCGCCTGATGGCGTTGCGCTTCAATTGGCAGATGCCGAAGTTCGTGTATCGGGACGACTGGGACTGACGCGCCGGGCCTGCCTGCGGGGAGCAACCCGCCAGTGATGGGGCCGAACCTGGGCTCAACCCGGAGACAACCCGGATACAACCCTGAAGCCCCCGGAGACAACCCGGGAATGCTCCGGAAACAACCGGGAAGCGGCCTGCACACAACCCTGAGACGGCGCGGAAACAACCCGGAAACGCCCCGAAAACAACTCGCAACCCCGATCCAAACTTTTCCCGGATGAAACAGTGTTTCTGCTTGTGTTTCAATAGATTTCTAGTATCTTGTCACGGTCTCATACCATGCATTGCGCAGTAGAAGGGGAGCCGATTGGACGTCAAAGCGCCCGCCACGATTCCATATTTCCTGCAGGAACAGATTCGTGAATTGATAGTGAGCGGCACCATCCGGCCCGGGCAGCCGTTGCGGGAACAGGAACTGGAGCAACGTTTCGGCACCAGCCGCAGCCCCATCCGGGAGGCGCTGCGCCTGCTGGAGTTGAGTGGCCTGGTGACGCACATCCAGCGCAAGGGCTTCCGGGTCACGCTCTACACCGAAACCCAGATTCGCCATCTGTACATGTTGCGCGCGGAACTGGAGGCCTACGGCATCCGGCAGGTCGCTGAAATGCCCGACGTGGGGCCGCTGGTGGCCGAACTGGGCGCCTGTCACGAGACGATCGTGGCGGCAATGGACCGCCGCGATGTGCGCGGGTTCATCGCGGCCTCGCGCGAGTTCTATCTGACGGCGGCGCGCTATACGGGCAACACGCCGCTCACCAGCATGCTCAGCAAGCTGTACGAACAGATCGAGCCGATGGGCTATCTGTTGGCCCGGCAGTCGCTCGAGACCATCAAGATTCCCGCCTACACCGAAGCCATCATCCAGGCGCTGGCCAGCCGGGATTTCGACCGCGCGGCCGACCTGACCCGCAGCTATCTGGTGGAAGTGCTGCCGGCCATCCTGCAGGCCTATCGCGAAGCGTCGCTGGACGCCGCCTGACGCGCGTCAGCGGCGCGGCGGCGTGCGCACTTCGATGCCCGCCTGCTCCAGGGCCCGGCGGATGCCATCGGCAAAGACCAGCGCATTGGGCTGGTCGCCATGGATGCAGAGCGTGTCGGCCCGCACCGGCACGTCCTTGCCGTCCACCGACCGCACCAAGCCTTCCCGCACCATGCGCACGACCTGCGCCACCGCAACATCCACGTCTTCGATCATGGCGCCGGCGCGTGTGCGCGGCGTGAGCGAGCCGTCGTCCTGGTAGGAGCGGTCTGCAAAGACTTCGTTGGCGGCCGCCAGGCCGATCGCGTCCGCGGCGTCGATCAGCTTGCTGCCGGCCAGTCCGTACAGGATCAGCGAGGCATCCACGTCCTTCACCGCCTGGCAGATGGCCTGCGCCAGCTTTTCGTCCTTGGCCGCCATGTTGTAGAGCGCGCCGTGGGCCTTCACGTGATGCAGGCGCGCGCCCTGAGACGCCGCCACGCCGGCCAGGGCGCCGATCTGATACACGACGATGTCATAGGCCTCGTCGGGGCTGATCTGCATGACGCGGCGGCCAAAGCCCGCCAGGTCCTGCAGGCTGGGGTGGGCGCCCAGCGCCACGCCCTGCGCCAGCGCCGCCGCCACGGTCTTGCGCATGGTGGCGGGGTCGCCGCCGTGAAAACCGCAGGCGATATTGGCGGAACTGACGTATTGCAGCACCGCCGCGTCGTTGCCCATGGTCCAGGCGCCATAGCTTTCGCCCATGTCGCAGTTCAAGTCGATGCGGGTGGTCATGGCGGTTTCCTTTCTAGGCCAGAAGCGCGCGCAGCGGCGCCAGCGCCTCATGCAGTTGGACGAAGGCGCGCTCGCGCTCGCCGTCCAGGCGCTGCGCTTCGTCGAGTTCGATCCGCTGGAAGCGCAGCGCGTGGCCGGGCGCGTACTGCGCCAGGGCGGGCAGGTCCACCGTGGCGATCTGCGCGATCTTGGGATAGCCGCCGGTGGTCTGCCGGTCGGCCATGAGAATGATGGCTTCGCCGCCCGAAGGCACCTGCACGGTGCCAAAGCACGCCGCCTCGGACAGCATCTGCCGCGGCTGGTTCATCGAGAGCGCGGGGCCGATCAGGCGATAGCCCATGCGGTCGGACTGCGGGCTGATGCGGAATTCGGATTCGGAAAAGGCCTGGCGGCTGGCTTGCGAGAATTCCGGCCAGTGCACCCCGGGCAGAAAGCGGATGGCGTCGCGCGGCTTGTTGCCCAGCGTCGCGGGCAGGTAGACGCGCACGTTCCAGAGCGCCTGCTGCAACGCCGCCAGGTCGCGATCTTGCGCGAGCGGGCGGCGCAGGGGGATCGCGTCGCCCTTGGCGAGCGCGCGTCCCTGGAAGCCGCCGAAGCCGCTGCGCAGATAGGTGGTTTCGCTGCCCATGACCGGCGTCAGCGCAAAGCCGCCGTGCACGGCCAGATAGGCCCGCACGCCGACGGCAGGGCGGGCGCCGAAGGCCAGCACGTCGCCCGCGCGCGCGACCAGCGGACGCAGCAGCGGGATGTCCTTGCCGTTCAGGGTGGCGCCCAGGTCGGCGCCGGCAAGCGCGAAGCAGGCCGGCGCGTCAAAGCGCAGCGTGGGCCCCGCCAGGGTGATCTCGAGCGTGGCGGGATCGCCGTCGTTGCCCGCCAGCGCATTGGCCAGGCGGTGGGCGCGTTCGTCCATGGCGCCCGCGGCCGGGATGCCCTGGTGCTGGTAGCCTTCGCGCCCACGGTCCTGGAAGCTGGACAGCATGCCCGGCTTGATCACGGTCACGCTCATGGCCGGCCTCCCCGGATGCGGTCGAACTCGTCAGGCGTGATCGGCACGAACCGCACCGTGTCGCCGGGTTGCAGCAGGGCGGCGGGCTCGCGCGCCGGATCGAACATGACGAGCGGCGTGGCGCCGATGATGTTCCAGCCGCCGGGCAGCCGGTTGGGGTAGATGACGGTCTGCCGGTTGGCGATCGCCACCGCGCCGGGCGGCACCGCGGTGCGCGGCGACGGGCGGCGGGGGATGTTCAGTTTTTCGTCGTGCACGCCCAGATAGGCATGGCCGGGCGCGAATCCCAGCATGAACACCATGCTGCGGGGCTCGCTGTGCAGCCGGATCACGGCCTCGGGGGTCAGGTGGGCCGCGCGGGCCACGTCTTCCAGGTCCGGGCCGTGCTCGCCGCCGTAGCAGACGGGGATGTCGACCTCGCGCCCGCTGGCGTCGCCGGTGGGAATGCCCGCGGCCAGCAGCGCCTGGATCTGCTCGGAAAGCGCGGCGTAGGTGGGGCCTTCGCCGTGTCCGCCCGGCCGGTAATGCACCGCGACGGCAACGAAGGACGGCACCACGTCGGTCACGCCCGGCAGCCGCGCATCGCGCAGCTTGCGGGCGGCGGCCAGACAGGTGCGGCCGATGGCCGCGTCGATCTGATCGCCGAAGGAGACGATCAGGCAGCGGTCACCCTGGGGCAGGATGCGCCAGCGGGTTTCGGCCGGAGAAGGGGGGACGGGATTGACGTTCAACGGCACGAAACCTGTAGTGACGGGTTACTTGGCGAACAACGAATCCATGTTCTTGAACGCCTTGAATTCCAGCGCATTGCCCGACGGATCCAGGAAGAACATGGTGGCCTGTTCGCCCACTTCGCCCTTGAAACGGATGTAGGGCTCGATGACGAACTCGGTACCGGCGTCGGTCAGGCGCTTGGCCATGGCTTCCCATTGTTCCATGGAAAGCACGGCGCCGAAATGGCGCACGGGCACATTATGCGAATCCACGGCGCTGGTGGCCTTGTGGCCGCATTCGCTGGGCGCCAGGTGAGCCACGATCTGGTGGCCGTAGAAATTGAAGTCGATCCATTCGGGCGAGCTGCGGCCCTCGGGACAGCCCAGCTTTTCGCCGTAGAAGGCGCGGGCTTCGGCCAGGTCGCGGACGGGGAAGGCCAGGTGGAACGGCGGCAGGTTGGTTTGAGCGGACATGCAAGGCTCCGGGTCAGGCAAAAGAAAAATGATCGTTCGGACGGCGCGCCGCCGCAAGCGCGGCGGCGGTAGCACCACGGCATAGTTTAGGTATTGTTTTTTTTATAGCAAAACGATATTTTTCGAGTCTTAGCATCGAAAATTTTGATCGTGATCAAGGAATTCAAGACCTTTCTCGCCGTCGCCCGGGACGGCACCTTTACGGGTGCCGGGGCGCAGCTCGGGTTGACGCAGTCGGCGGTCAGCGCCCAGATCAAGCGCCTGGAGGAATACCTGGGGGTGGAACTCTTCGACCGCGGGCCGCGGGCCGCGGTGTTGAACGCCCAGGGCCGGGAAATGCTGCCGCAGGCCGAAGAGCTGGTCGCCATGGCCGAGCGCATGGCGGCGTCGGCGGGCGGGGGGCATGTCAGCGGGTTGCTGCGGATCGGGGCCATCGCCTCCGTCCAGCAGGATCTGCTGGTTCACGCGGTGGGTGAATTCCGGGCCGTCTATCCCGACGTGCGCGTGCGGATCGTGCCCGGGGTCTCGCTATCGCTGCTGGGCCAGGTGGACGCCGGCGAGGTGGATCTTGCCGTGCTGATCCGTCCGCCTTTCGCGCTGCCGCCGGAACTGGGCTGGCAGCCGCTGATGAGCGAGCCGGTAATGCTGGCGATGCCGGAATCCATGCCCGTCGCACCCTGGCGGGAATTGCTGGCGACCCAGCCCTTCATCCGCTACGACCGCGCGTCGTTCGGCGGCCGCGTCGTCGACATATTCCTGAAGAAGCACCGCATCAATGTGCACGAGGCCGTGGAACTCGATGAGATCGAGGCCATCGCGGGCATGGTGCGTCATGGGCTGGGGGTCGCGCTGCTGCCGCGGTTGCGGCGGCTGGACATGACGGGGTTGCGGCTCCTGCCGCTGGGTGACCTGGCCTTCCATCGCGAAATTGGCATCATCGGCCGCATGCCCTTCGATCCGGGCAGCGTGCGCGACAAGATCGCGGAATGCCTGCTGCGCGCGGCTTCCGAGCCTTGATCCGTCGCGCGGCAAGCCCGCCTGGGGCGTCAAAAGAAAAGAGCCCCGATTGGGGCTCTCGCGCCGAAGGGGCTCCTGACGTTACAGCCGGTCGCAGCGCACCGTGATCGGGTGATCGCGCAGGGCGGTCATTACGATGTCGTCCACCTGGCCTTCCACGTCGGTGATCACGTAGCCGATCTGGCCGCGCGTCTGCAGCGTCTGGCTGACGATGTTCAGGCCGTGCTGGGCCATCAGGTTGTCCAGCGCGCCCAGCGCGCCCGGCGCGTTGCGGTGCACATGCAGGATGCGCGTGCCGCCGGCCTGCTCCAGGAACGGCAGTTCGGGGAAGTTGACGGCGCCCTTGGTGGTGCCGGCCTGCAGGAAGCGCACGAGCTTCTCGGCCACTTCGCGGCCGATGTTCTCTTGCGATTCCTGCGTGCTGCCGCCGATGTGCGGGGTCAGGATGACGTTGGGCATCCCGATGAGCGGGCTGGCCAGCGGTTCGTCCGGACCCTTGGGTTCGGTGGGGAACACGTCCAGCGCGGCGCCGGCCAGGTGCCCGGACTTCAGCGCCGCGTGCAGCGCGGCGATGTCCACGACCGTGCCGCGCGAAGCGTTGATCAGGATGGCGCCGCGACGCATGCGTGCGATGGTCTCGGCGTTCATGATGTTTTCGGTGGACTTGCCGCCGGGCACATGCAGCGTGACGACGTCGGCCTGCTCCAGCAATTCGTTCAGCGTGCCGGCGGGACGGGCATTGCCCAGCGGCAGCTTGGCTTCCACGTCGTGATAGATGACGCGCATGCCCAGGCTTTCGGCCAGGGTGCTGATCTGCGAGCCGATGTTGCCGTAGCCCACGATGCCCAGCGTCTTGCCGCGCGTTTCAAACGCGCCCGCGGCGCTCTTGTCCCAGTGGCCCAGGTGCACGCGCGCGTTCTTTTCCGGAATGCGGCGCAGCAGCAGGATGGCTTCGCCCAGCACCAGCTCGGCCACCGAGCGCGTGTTCGAGAACGGCGCGTTGAAAACCGGAATGCCGCGCTGCATGGCCGTGTCCAGGTCCACCTGGTTCGTGCCGATGCAGAAGCACCCCACGACGCGCAGGTCGGGGTTGCCGGACAGCAGGGCGGCATCCAGGTGGGTGCGAGAACGGATCCCCGCCACCTGCACGCCGCGCAGGGCGTCGTGCAGTTGCGACGGCGGCAGGGCCGCGGCGTGCGTGACGATGTCGGTGTAGCCGGCGGCCTCGAAGACGGCGCGGGCGCTGGGATGGATGTTCTCGAACAGGACGATTTGTGCCATGACTGCCAGGGGGTGGGTGAGAAACGGTTTTATTTATTGTGGACCATTTTTGCTGCAGTGCGGCGAGTAGCCATTGAGGCGGTGTGGGTGAATTGTTTCATTGCAAGGGGGCGCCCGGCCCGCGCCCGCTGCCTAGCGGTACGCCTGGAACACCTTGGCCCCGCCGCGCTTGTCCACCAGCACGACATCGTGCGGCGTCTTGCGGCCGCCGTATTCCGGGCCGTCCATGCCCGGCGATCCCAGCGGCATGCCGGGCGCGGCAAGGCCCGCGGCGTCCGGCTTTTCCCGCAGCAGCCGGCGCACGTCGCTGGCCGGCACGTGGCCTTCGACGGCGTAGCCGTCCACCATCGCGGTGTGGCACGACCCATAGTCCGCCATGCCCGCATTGCGGCGGATGGGGCCGGTGTCGTCGACGTCGTGCGTGGTCACGGCAAAGCCGTTGTCGCGCATGTGCTGAACCCAGTCCTCGCAGCAGCCGCAGGTGGGCGTTTTCCAGACCTCCACCTTGACCGGCGTTTGCGCGGCCAGGATGGCGGGGGCGCACAGGGCCGCGGCGATGACGAGGCGGCGTGTAAGACGGGAAACGTTCATGATGCTCCGTGCAATGCGTGAGGTTGTCCGTGGGGCCGCGCCGGTCAGAACCAGAAGCGCACGCCCGCCATGACGGCGGCCTGGGACCGGCTTTCGCCCGCGTCCGCCGCGTAGCCTGCAGTCTGGCCGAACTTGCGTTCAAAGGATACGCCAACATATGGCGCGAATTCCCGGGTGACCTCGTAGCGCAGGCGCAGCGAGAACGAGCCGGCCGAAAGACCGGCGCCGACGCCACGGTCCGGATCGTCCTTGCCGTAGAGGCTGGCCTCCAGTTCGGGGGTGAGGATCAGCCGCTGGGTCAGCAGCAGGTCGTATTCGGCTTTCAGCGCCAGCGCGCTGCGGCCCGACGGACCCGCGTAGGCGGTGGCCTGCAGCTCGATGTCGTAGGGCAGCACGCCTTCGATGCCGATGGCGGCCCAGTTGCGCTTGGGGCCCGCGCCGATGTCGCGGCGCGCACCCAGCTGCAGGTCCCAGAACGGCGACACGGCATGGCTCCAGAACGCCTCGACCTTGCCGTCCGAGCCGCCGCCGCTTTCGCGTTCGCCCTCGCTCTTGAGCAGCAGGCGGTCCGTGGCGGTGCCGAACCAGAAGCGGCCATCCCACTCGAGGGCGTTGTGTCCGTCGCGATTGTGCGATGCGCCGAACTTGTCGAACAGGACCTGCCACGTCGGCGCGTTGTCCATCATGTGCGGATGGATGCCATAGCTGTCGTAGCCGCGCTCGCCCGCGCCGTCGCTGGCGGGCAGGCTGCCGATGGGCGGGGCGGCGGACGACCCGTCCGGGTCCGCCGGGCCATGGTCCATGCCGGCGTGTTCAGGTGGCGCGGGGGCGGGCGGCGCGGCGTGGTTCATCGCGCCGTGATCCATGCCGGCGTGGTCGGCCGCGCTCGGCTGCGCCCAGGAGGCGGGACCGGTCAGCGCGATGGCGATGGCGCACGCGGCCAGCGGGATATGCCTGGATTCGAGGGGTTTCATCGATTACTCCACCACGACCGCCCTGAACATGCCGGCCTCCATGTGGTACAGCAGGTGGCAGTGGTAGGCCCAGTTGCCGCGCGCATCGGCGCTCACGCGATAGCTGATGCGCTGCGCCGGATTGAGCGAGATCGTGTGCTTGCGCACCTGGAAGGCGCCGTCGGGCGATTCCAGGTCGCTCCACAGCCCGTGCAGGTGGATGGGGTGCGTCATCATCGTGTCGTTGACCAGCACGAAGCGCACGCGCTCGCCGTAGCGCAGCACGATGGGCCGGGCGTCCGAGAACTTCACGCCATTGAACGACCACATGTAGCGTTCCATGTTGCCCGTCAGGTGCAGCTCGATCTCGCGCGACGGCGGGCGATTGTCGTCCGGCTCGCGCACCGAGCGCAGGTCCGCATAGGTCAGCACGCGGCGGCCGTTGTCGCGCAGGCCGACGCCGGGATCGTCCAGCCGGGTCGAGACCACGTCGGGCAGCATGGCATTGCCTACGCCGCGCTCGGCGGGGTAGGGGTGCCGGACCTCGACCATGCCGCCCTGGTCCGCGCCGGCGCCATGGACGTCCGCGTGTTCCATGCCGGGCATCGCGCCGTGGCTCGTGGCCTCGCCGGCGGCGCCGTGCGCGGCGTCCTTGCCCGGCGCGCCGTGTTCCGCGCCCGTGCCATGCGCCATGCCCATGTCCATCATGCCCAGGCGCTGGACCGGATCCAGCGCCGGGACGTCGGCCTGCATGCCAGTCCGGGGCGCCAGCGTGGCGCGTGCGTAGCCGGAGCGGTCCATGGCCTGCGAAAAGATCGTATAGGCGCGGTCTTCCCGGGGTTCGACGATCACGTCATAGGTTTCCGCGACGCCGATGCGGAATTCCTCGATCTCCACCGGCCGCACGTCCTGCCCGTCGGCGGCCACGACCGTCATCTTCAGGCCGGGGATGCGCACGTCGAAGTACGTCATTGCCGAACCATTGATGAATCGCAGCCGCACGCGTTCGCCCGGCTTGAAGAGGCCCGTCCAGTTGCCCGCCGGCGTGGCGCCATTGGTGAGGTAGGTGTAGGTCGCGCCGGACACGTCCGCCAGGTCCGTCGGGTCCATGCGCATCTGTTCCCACATGAGGCGTTCAGCCAGCGCGCCGCGCCAGCCCTGTTCGCGCGCGTCGGCGGCCAGGCTCTGCACGGTGGGCTGGATGCGGTTGTAGTAGGCCGGCATGACCTTCAGCTTGTTGAACACGCGCATCGGGTCTTCGTCCGTCCAGTCCGACAGCAGCACCGTGTAGTCGCGGTCAGCGGCGATCGGATCGCGGCGGCGCGGGTCGATGACGATGGCGCCGTACAGGCCGGTCTGCTCCTGGAATCCCGAGTGGCTGTGATACCAGTAGGTGCCGCTCTGGCGCACGTCGAAGCGGTAGGTGAAGGTCTGGCCGGGATCGATGCCGGGAAAGCTCATGCCTGGCACGCCGTCCATGCCCGTGGGCAGGAGGATGCCGTGCCAGTGGATCGACGTCTGTTCGCGCAGCCGGTTGGTGACATGCAGGGTCACCGTGTCGCCTTCGCGCCAGCGCAGCAGCGGCGCGGGAAGCTGCCCATTGACCGTGGTGGCGATGCGCGCGGCGCCCGTGAAATTCACCGGGGTCTCGCCGATGTCCAGGTGGAATTCGGTGCCGCGCAGTTCCTGGGGCGGCGGGGGCGAGGCCAGGGCCGACCGCCAGCCGCCCAGCGCGGCCAGCGCGCCGCCAGCGGCCAGCCCATGCACGAAGCGCCGGCGCGAGGGAAGAGAGAGCGCCGTCATGTCACAGCACCGAGACCGAACCCTTCATGCCCGCGGCGTAGTGGCCGGGCTCCAGGCAGCCGAACGACACCGTGCCGGCCTTGTCGAAGCGCCACACGATCTGGCCGCTTTTGCCGGCGTCCAGCGAGATGGCGTTGGCCTCCTCGTGCCGCATGCCGGGATCCTTCATCATCATGGCGTAGTGCGCCTTCAGGTCGGCGTCGGTGCCCAGCACCAGTTCGTGCCGGATCTTGCCGCTGTTGCGCACGTTCAGGCGCACGGTCTCGCCGGCCTTGACGTCGATGTTGGCGGGCGAAAAGCGCATGGCGTCGGACATGTCGATGTCGATGGTGCGCGTGACGCGGGCGGGGTCGCCCGGCTTGCCGATGGAGCCGGCGGCGGCCGGCATGGCGTGGCCCTCATGGCCAGGGCCGTGACCGCCGGCGGCGAGGGCGGCGCCGGACAGGGCCAGCGCCAGGGCGGCGAGCGTGGTGCGTAGCAGAGTGCCTTTCACGAGAATCCTTTCGGTGTGACCGTGATGGCACTCTACGCGGGCGCGGGTGACCCGATCCTGTCCCGCAGATTACGTTTTTGTCATGTTCGCGCAAGCGGCGGGCAGGTCGGCGCTTCGGAGCGTGATGCCGACCACGGTGCCGGACGCGTCGGACCTCGCATCGGCCTCGCCGCCGTGCATGCGCGCGATCGCACGCACGATGGCCAGACCCAGCCCATGGCCTTCGCTGCGAGGCGCGCGCGCCTGGCCGGTCCGGAAGAAGCGGTCGAAAATGCGCGGCAGGTCCGCGGCCGGGATGGGCGGGCCGGGATTGCGCACCTCCACGCGCGCGCCCGCGTCCAAGGGCGAGCACGCCAGCACGATTTCGCCGCCCCGTGGCGTGGCCTTGATCGCGTTCGAGATCAGGTTGGCGAGCGCGCGGCGCACCAGCCCGCGATTGGCGGCCACGGTGGCATCGCCCTCGCAGCGCAGCCGCACGCCGTGTTCCTCCAGCGTGGCGTCGTAGTATTCCGCCACGCGCCGCGCTTCGGCGGCCAGCGACACGGACGCCAGGTCGGCGGCGCGTTCGCCGCGGTCGGCGCGGGCCAGGAACAGCATGTCGTTGACCAGGGTTTTCAGGTCTTCCAGTTCTTCCAGATTGGATTCCAGCGCGTCGCGCAGCGCCGCGGCATCGCGCGGCGAGGACAGCATGACCTGCGTGCCGTTGATGAGCGTGGCCAGCGGCGTGCGCAGTTCGTGCGCCACGTCCGCGTTGAAGCCCTCCATCTGCTGATACGCCGCTTGCAGCCGGTCCAGCGTCCGGTTGAAGGAGCGCACCAGTTCATGCAGCTCGCGGTCGGTGTCTGCCAGCGGCAGGCGGCGGGCCAGGTTGTCCGGCTGGATGCCGGCCGCCTGCTCGGACAGCCTGCGCGCCGGGGACATGCTGCGCCGCACGGCCCAGGCGGCCAGCACGACGGTGGCGCCGACCCACAGTGCGCAGATCAGGACCAGCGCGGTGCCGTAGGCGTAGAGAAACTGCGCACTGGTGCGCGTGCTGACCGCCACGGTCAGTTGCCCGCCGGGCAGGATGCGGTCGTTCATGGCGACGCGCAACCCGCGCATGCGGCCGCCGTCGGGCGCCTGCAGCAGGACCTGGCGGCCGTCGGCTGACTCCAGCGTTTCGGGGGCGGCGCCGCCGTACACCACCTTGCCCTGGGCGTCCTCGATCCAGATGCCCAGTTGCGCCTGTCCCGCGCGCATCTGGTCGAAAGTGGCGGCCAGGTCGTTCAGGCCGCTGGCGCTGTTCTGCATGTCGATCAGGTGGTCGATCAGCTCGAGCTTGCCGCTGACCTCGGTGATCTCCTGGCGTTCGACTTCGCGCTTGAGTGCCCAGAACAGCGTCGCGCCGGCCAGGCTGGACACGAGCAGGGCGATGGCGCCCAGCAGCACGGTCAGCCGCGCCTGCATCGAGCGCATGCGTGGCCGCGTCACGTCGCGGGACCGCCCGCCGTGCTGTCCGCCGGGGGACGCGATTCCAGCACGTATCCCATCCCGCGCACGGTGTGCAGCAATTTCGTGGCGTAGGGATCGTCCAGCTTGCCGCGCAGCCGGCGCACGGCTACGTCGATGACATTGGTGTCGCTGTCGAAGTGCATGTCCCAGACCTGTTCGGCCAGGGTGGTGCGCGACAGCACCTGGCCTTGCCGGCGCAGCAGCAGGGCGAGCAGGCTGAATTCCTTGGCCGTCAGGTCCAGTCGCTGACCGCCGCGCTGGGCGCGGCGGCGCGCCAGGTCCAGCTCCAGGTCGGCCAGGCGCAGCAGCGTGGGCTCCTGGGAGCGGCCGCGCCGCAGCAGCGCCTGCACGCGGGCCGCCAGCTCCGAGAACGCAAAGGGCTTGACCAGGTAATCGTCGGCGCCGCCTTCCAGGCCGCGGACCCGGTCTTCCACCGCGTCGCGCGCCGTCAGCATCAGGATCGGGGTGTCCTTGCGCGCGCGGACCGACGCCAGGATCTCGAAGCCGTCCACGCCCGGCAGCATGACGTCCAGCACGATCAGGTCGTAGGCGCCCTCCAGCGCGAGATGGCGGCCATCCACGCCGTCGCGGGCCACGTCGACCACATGGCTTTGCTCCGACAGGCCCTTTTTCAGGTAGTCGGCCAGTTTGGGTTCGTCTTCGATGACCAGGATGCGCATGGCCAAAAATTTACCACTCGCGCCGCCTGCCCGGCGGCGGGTCAGGCGGTTTCGTCGATGGCCACGCGGTCGGGCGGAAAGCGCAGGGTGAAGACGCTGCCCTTGCCCGGTTCGCTGGTGATGAGCAGTTCCGCGTCGTGGCGCATGGCGATGTGCTTGGTGATCGCCAGCCCCAGGCCGGTGCCGCCCACCGCCCGCGACCGGCCCCGGTCCACGCGGTAGAAGCGTTCGGTCAGGCGCGGCAGGTGGCGCGCCGGAATGCCGATGCCGGTGTCCTGGACGCTGTAGCGTGCGCCGCCCTCGGGCTCGCGTTCCCAGCGCACGGTGATGGTGCCCCCGTCCGGCGTATAGCGCACGGCATTGGTCAGCAGGTTGGAGAAGGCCGAGGTCAGTTCGTTCTCGGCGCCCAGCACGTCCAGCGTTTCATCGATGTGCCAGACCAGTTCGTGCCGGCCACCCGACAGCGCCTCGATCTGCTGGCGCGCCTTCTGCAGCAGCGCGCCCATGTTGACGGCGCGCGGATCGCTGCCCGGAGACGATTCCAGCGTGGACAGCGTCAGCAGGTCTTCCACGATGGCCTGCATGCGCTGGGCCTGCTCGTGCATCATGTCGATGTACTGTTCGCGCTGTTCCTGCGGCAGCGCGTCGTCGGGCAGGTCGCGCAGCGTTTCCAGAAAGCCCGCCAGCACCGTCAGCGGCGTGCGCAGTTCGTGCGACACGTTGGCGACGAAGTCGCGCCGCGTGGTTTCCAGCCGTTCGATCTGCGTCACGTCGCGGGTGATGAGCAGGCGCTGGTTGCTGGCGTAGGCCGTCAGCTGCATCATCATCAGCCGTTCCTGGCCCTGCTGGCCCAGCCGCACCAGGATCGGCTCGGGCCAGGACGGGCGATGCGCGTACTCCACGAACTCCGGCGCGCGCAGCAGGTTCAGCAGGTTGTGGCCGCGGTCGGCGGGCAGGCGCAGGCCCAGGTGCTGGCGCGCCATGCGGTTGCACCAGTCGATCTGGAAGTCTTCGTTCAGGGTCACCGCGCCATCGGGCAGGGCCTGGGCGGCCGCCAGCATGCCCTGCATGGTGTCGCGGGTTTCAGCCAGTTCGCGCGCGCGGGCGCGGGTGTAGCGATAGAGGGGGGCGAGGATGTCGTCCCAGGGTCCCACCGAGGCGGGGGGCGCGGTGTCCGGCTGGTTGGCCCAGCGCGACACCAGCGTCAGGCGCCAACTGCGCCACAGCAGCATGGCGGTCAGCGCCGCCGAGAACACGATCCAGCCCGCCGGGTCTCCAATGAGCCATTGCGCCAGTAAGGCAACCACCGCCCACAGGGCGACCAGAAATAGAGTGCGCAGCCAGATCATCGTGCGCAAGTTTTACCGCGTGGGGAGCTGTGCCGTAAACCGATAGCCGCTGCCGCGGACCGTTTCCACGTGCGCGTCATGGCCGCTGGGTTCCAGGGCCTTGCGCAGGCGGCGGATGTGCACGTCGACCGTGCGCTCTTCCACGAACACGTGGTCGCCCCAGACCTGGTCCAGGAGCTGCGAACGGGAGAACACGCGTTCGGGGTGCGTCATGAAGAAATGAAGCAGGCGGAATTCGGTGGGGCCGATCTGCAGCGCCTGGCTGTTGCCCGACAGGCGATGCGTCACCGGATCCAGCTTCAGGCCGCCCACGTCGATGACGTCGTCGGTGAGCTGGGGCGCGCGGCGGCGCAGCACGGCCTTGATGCGGGCCATCAGCTCTTTGGGGGAGAACGGCTTGGTGATGTAGTCGTCGGCGCCGGCTTCCAGGCCGTCCACCTTGTCCTGCTCGGAGCCCTTGGCGGTCAGCATGATGACCGGGACGGCGCGGGTGCGCTCATCATTGCGCAGCTTGCGCGCCATCGCCAGGCCGGAGGTGCCGGGCAGCATCCAGTCCAGCAGGATCAGGTCGGGAAGCTCGGCGCGGATCAGCGTCTGAGCCTGGTCGGCGTCGAAGGCGCGCAGCACTTTGTGCCCGGCGAAGGACAGGTTGACGGCGATCAATTCCTGGATTGCGGGTTCGTCTTCGACGACGAGAATGGTGCTGGACATATTGAATTTGGCACACTTCGGAGCGCCGGCGCGGCGCGAACATTGCGATAGTATGGCCGCAATATTTCAGGTATGTGACCGCGGCGCGCCTTCTGGCGGGTCCGTCCGCCGCCGGCGCGCGCCCGATAGGCTACCATTGAACGATATATCGGGAATCCACCATGCAAAACCCCTCCGAATCGCAACAATCCTCCGGCGCCGGCTCGGCATCCACGCACTTCGGCTTCCAGTCGGTCCCCGAAAGCGAAAAGGCCCGCAAGGTCGCCGAAGTGTTCCATTCGGTCGCCCAGCGCTACGACGTCATGAACGATTTCATGTCGGCCGGCCTGCACCGCGTCTGGAAGGCCTTCACCATCGGCCGCGCCGCCATCCGCCCCGGCATGAAGGTGCTCGACATCGCCGGCGGCACGGGCGATCTGGCCAAAGCCTTCGCCAAGCGCGCCGGTCCCACGGGCGAGGTCTGGCTGACCGACATCAATGATTCCATGCTGCGCGTGGGCCGCGACCGCCTGACCGACGCCGGGCTGCTGGTGCCCACCGCCGTGTGCGACGCCGAGCGCCTGCCGTTTCCTTCCGGCTATTTCGACCGCGTCAGCGTGGCCTTCGGCCTGCGCAACATGACCCACAAGGACCGCGCGCTGGCCGAGATGACCCGGGTGCTCAAGCCGGGCGGCAAGCTGCTCGTGCTGGAGTTCTCGCGCATCGCCAAGCCGCTGTCGCCGGCCTACGACTGGTATTCGTTCAATGTCCTGCCGTGGCTGGGCAAGAAGGTCGCCAAGGACGAGGCCAGCTACCGCTACCTGGCCGAATCCATCCGCATGCACCCCGACCAGGAGACCCTGGCCGACATGCTGCGCACCGCCGGACTGGAACGGGTGCAGTACTTCAACCTGACGGCCGGCATCGCCGCCCTGCACGAAGGGGTGCGCCTGGGCTGACGCCCGGCGTCGACGGCCATTGCGCTCGCCCGCGGGGAACTTGTGGGGCGCAGGCTTGTCCGTTATTCTTACACCATTCAGATAACTGTAAGGAAGTCGCGCAGATGGTCCCGCGTATTGCGGGGCCCTCCCGTTGCTCGGGGCAACGGGGGCGCGAGTACGAGGGAGCAAACCTATGTCCAAGTTCTGTCTTTCGCGGTTTGTCGCCGCGGCGCTCATCGCCGTTTCCGGCGCGGCGCTGGTGACGGCGTCGTTCGACGCTGAAGCCCGCCGTGCGGGTGGCGGCGCCAGCGTCGGCCGGCAATCCTCCAATGTGACGACGCAGCGCCAGGCCACCACGCCGCCGGCTGCCACCAACAATACGGCGGGCGCCACCGCCGCTCCGGCAGCCGCCGGCGCGGCCACGGCCGGCGCCGCAGGCGCTGCCGCCAAGAGCGGCGCGTCGCGCTGGCTGGGCCCCATCGCCGGCATCGCCGCCGGCCTGGGTATCGCGGCGCTGCTCTCCAGCATGGGCCTGTCGGGCGCCTTCCTGGAGTTCCTGTCGTCCGCGCTGCTGATCGCCGCCGTCGTGTTCGCCGTCATGTTCATCATTCGCCGCCTGCGCGGCGCCGGTCCTCGCACCGCGACGCAAGGCGCGTTCGGTGGGGCCAACAACGCCTCGGGCCAGCAACAGCAGCCGATGTGGCGTGAATCGCTGAAGCCGGGCGCCGCCGCGCCCGCGGCCGCCGCGCCGGTGGCTGCAGCGCCTGTCGCGCCGCCGGCCGTCCTGCCCGCCGCGGGCGATGACAACAACTGGTTCGTGCCGGGCGATTTCGACACGGTGAACTTCCTGAAGCAAGCCAAGGAACAGTTCGTCCGCATCCAGGCCGTCTGGGACAGCGGCAGCACCGATGGCCTGCGCGAGTTCCTGACCGATGACCTCATCACCGAGCTCAAGCCCCAACTGGCCGAGCGCGGCGCGGCGCCCAACAAGACCGAAGTGGTCCTGCTGAACGCCGAGATGCTGGGCATCGAGACCGTCTCCGACGGCCACCTGGCCAGCGTGCGCTTCTCGGGCATGCTGCGCGAGGCCCCGGGCGCCGAGGCTTTCCGCTTCGAAGAAGTCTGGAACCTGTTCAAGCCGGCCAACGGCGGCTGGTTGCTGGCCGGCATCCAGCAGATCCCGGTCGAGCACGCCAGCTGAGCCTGACGCACCGGATCGACCGATCCTCTGCCGCGGGCGCCGCAAGGCGTCCGCTCGAACCGGCCCCCAAAGGGCCGGTTTTTCCATGCGCCTGGGCAAAACAGGCTCCCATCTAACCCGTTACACTCCCGATTTACCCATCAACTTCGGCAAGCCCTCCCGGGGTCCTTGCAACCGCCATGCTGCCTTTTCCGTTCCTGCCAACTCCCACGCGCCTGGCCATCAGCGCCCTCAACGCCCTGTTGCGGCGCGAGGACTGGGCGCGCGAGCGCCTGGCCCGGCATGCCGGCAAGACGGTGCGCTTTGCGGTGGGCGGCTTCACGCTGGGCTTGTCGATCGACAGCGAGGGCCTGGCTGACCAGGCCGACCCGGCCGTGGTGCCCGATGTCACGTTGACCGTGGCCCCCGAAAAGCTGCGGCTGCCGCGCCTGGGCGCCGGGCACGAGAAGCCCGATTTCGCCGAGGCGACACACATCTCCGGCGACGCGGCGCTCGCGCAGGTGGTGGCGGACCTGTCCAAGCAGTTGCGCTGGGACCCGGAAGACGCGCTGGCGCGCGTGGTGGGCGACATCGCCGCGTTGCGCATCGTGGGCGGCGCGCGCGCCGTGGCGGGCGGCGCCCGCACGGCTGGCCAGCGCCTGGCCCAGAACGTCTCGGAATACCTGGCTGAAGAAAGCGGCGTGCTGGCGGGCCGCCCGGCGCTGGAACAATGGCGCCTGGACCTGGCCGAACTGAACGCCCGCGCCGATGCGCTGGCGCGTTCGGCGGCCGCCCTGCAAACCCGCCTGGCCTCGGCCGGCGCGAAACGGGGCGCCTGATCCATGTTCCCCTTGCTGCGCCTCTTTCGCATCATCGTCGTGTCGCTGCGCTATGGCCTGGACGAGCTGGTGCTGTCCAGCCTGAATCATCCGCTGGCCACCTGCCTGCTGCGCGTCATACGCCTGGGCACGCGCCCGCGCCTGCCGCGCGGGCAGCGCCTGCGCCTGGCGCTGGAATCGCTGGGCCCCATCTTCGTGAAGTTCGGGCAGGTGCTGTCCACCCGCCGCGACCTGATTCCCGCCGATATCGCCAACGAACTGGCGCTGCTGCAGGACCGCGTGCCGCCGTTCCCGTCGGCGCAGGCGGCCGCCTGCATCGAGGCGGCGCTGGGCGCGCCGCCGGAAAAGCTGTTCGCACAGTTCGACGTGGACCCGGTGGCCTCGGCCTCCATCGCGCAGGTTCACTTCGCGGTGCTGCACGATGGCCGCGAAGTGGCCGTGAAGGTGCTGCGCCCGGGGATGCTCAGCATCATCGAAAAGGACCTGTCGCTGCTGAAAGTGGTGGCGCGCATCATCGAACGCCTGGGCGCCGACGGCCGCCGCCTGAAGCCGCGCGAGGTCGTGGCGGAATTCGACAAGTACCTGCACGACGAGCTGGACCTGGTGCGCGAGGCCTCCAACTGCAGCCAGCTGCGCCGCAACTTCGGCCCCGAGTCCGGCCGCGGCGACATGTTGATCGTGCCGGAGGTCATCTGGGAATACACGGCGACCACCGTCTTCACCATGCAGCGCATGTACGGCATGCCGGTGGGCCAGGTGGAGCGCATGCGCCAGGCCGGCATCGACATCCCGACGCTGGCGCGCACCGGCGTGGAGATCTTCTTCACGCAGGTCTTCACGGACGGCTTCTTTCACGCCGACATGCACCCGGGCAACATCTACGTGTCGGACCGCCCGGACACGCTGGGCAGCTATATCGCGCTGGACTTCGGCATCGTGGGCTCGCTGTCCGAGTTCGACAAGAATTACCTGGCGCAGAACTTCCTGGCGTTCTTCCACCGCGACTACCGCCGCGTGGCGCAATTGCACATCGAGTCGGGCTGGGTGCCGGCCGACACGCGCGAAGAAGAACTGGAGGGCGCGGTGCGCGCCGTCTGCGAACCCTACTTTGACCGGCCGCTGTCGGAGATCTCGCTGGGGCAGGTGCTGCTGCGGCTCTTCCAGACCTCGCGCCGGTTCAACGTCGAGATCCAGCCGCAGCTCGTGCTGCTGCAAAAGACCTTGCTGAACGTCGAGGGACTGGGCCGCCAGCTCGATCCCAACCTGGATCTCTGGAAGACCGCCAAGCCCTACCTGGAACGCTGGATGCGCCAGCGCGTCGGGCTCAAGGGCCTGCGGCAAAGCCTGGAAAAAGAAGCCGCGCAGTGGTCGCAGATGCTGCCCGCGCTGCCCAGGCTGGTCCATGACCACCTGAGCCGGCCCAACGTCTCGCCAGCCCTGCTGACCGAGATGATCCAGCTGCGCCGCGCACAAGAGCAGAACAACCGGCTGGTTGCAGCGCTGGTTGGTGTGCTGGCGCTGGCCGTCGGGGTCGCCTTATGGGCCCTGACCCGATAGGCGGCGCGATGATCTAGACCTCTACTGTCATGTTTCATTCATGAAACGGTCATCATAGCTTCGCGGGAGACGGCGAAAAATAGCGCTGCGGTGGATGGAATGCAGCGCCACGCCTACAAGACGCGCGCGCCATTCACTCATTCTCATAGCCCCACTAGGGGGACGAATACAAGGGCAGAACATGCTTTATCCTGAACTCTTCAAGACCATGGAAGCCGTGCGCTGGAACATGGCGCACGACATTCCCTGGGGCGATTTCGACCGTAGCAAGCTCTCGGACGAGCAGGCCCACACGATCAAGATGAACGCCATCACCGAGTGGGCGGCGCTGCCGGCCACCGAGATGTTCCTGCGCGACAACCGCGGCGACAGCGATTTCTGCGCGTTCATGTCGGTCTGGTTCTTTGAGGAACAGAAGCACTCCCTGGTGCTGATCGAGTATCTGCGGCGCTTCCGCCCGGACCTCGTGCCCACCGAGGAAGAGCTGCACAACGTGCGCTTCGAGTTCGACGCCGCGCCGGAACTCGAAACCCTGATGCTGCATTTCTGCGGCGAGATCCGCCTGAACCACTGGTACCGCCGCGCCGCTGAATGGCACACCGAGCCGGTCATCAAGGCCATCTACAAGACCGTGGCCCAGGACGAGGCGCGCCATGCCGGCGCCTATCTGCAGTACATGCGCCGCGCCCTGCACGACCGCGGGCAGGACACGAGCGAACAGGCCCGCCTGGCGTTCTCCAAGATCGGCGTGTTGATGGCGTCGGCCGGGCGCACGCAGCAGGCGCTGCATCCGACCAACCTGCACGTCAACAAGGACCTGTTCCCCAACGACACGGTTCAGTCGCGCCTGCCCGAGCCGGGCTGGCTGGAGCACTGGCTGGACGCGCAGATCCGCTTTGACGGCGTCTGGGAGCAGAAGGTCGCCTCGCGCATCCTGCACATCCTGTCCAAGCTGATGGATCGCAGCTTCGAGACGGTCAAGGACCTGAACCGCTATCGCAAGGAAATGACCGCGCTGATCGTGCCCAAGGACAAAGAGATCATCCTGGCGGGCGCCTGATCCCTCCTATAATCGCCGCATGCCTGCCGCCCGTTTCGAATCCAAGGTCCTGTCCCGCGACGACTGCGTCGCCGCCGTCGCCGCCGGCCGCTTTGCGCGTCCGCTGGTGTTCACCAATGGCGTGTTCGACATCCTGCATCGCGGGCACGCGACCTACCTGGACCAGGCGGCCCAACTGGGCGCCACCCTGGTGGTGGCGGTCAACACCGACGAATCGGTGCGCCGCCTGGGCAAGGGCGCCGAGCGTCCGCTGAACCGCATGGAAGACCGCGCGGCGCTGCTGGCCGCGCTGGGCTTCGTCACCGTGGTCACGTCCTTCCATGAAGACACGCCCGAGGCCCTGATCGGCCAGCTCAAGCCTGACCTGATCGTCAAGGGCGGCGACTACGACATGGAAAAGCTGCCCGAGACCGCGCTGGTCAAGACCTGGGGCGGCCGCGCGGTGGCGATTCCCTTTGAATTCGAGCGCTCGACGACGGCGCTGGTGAAGAAGATCCAGGCGGGTTGATCCCTGCCGGAACCGCGCTCAGCGCGGCATGTGCAGCAGCCGGTTGATCGCTTCCAGGTCGGTCTCGGCCAGGATGCCGCTGGTGGCCTTCAGGCGCAGGCCGGATAGCACCGTGCTGTATCGCGCCAGCGCCAGGTCGCGCTGCGTGGCGTAGAGCTGCTGCTGGGCGTTGAGCACGTCCAGGTTGATGCGCACGCCGACCTCGTAACCCGTACGGTTGGCTTCCACGGCGGCGCGGCTGGATTTTTCGCCGGCTTCCAGCGCCTGGATGCGCGCCAGCCCGCTGGTGACGCCGGTGTAGTACTGGCGCGCGGCCTGCACGGCCTGGCGGCGCGCGGTTTCGAAGTCGTAGCGCGCCTTCTGTTCCAGCTCGACCTTTTCCGTGACCTGCGATGAGACGCCGCCGCCCGAGTACAGCGGTATGGACAGCACCACGCCGATCGTGTTGTCGATCGGCTTGCCGGGCGCCGCATTGCGCATGACGGCGTCGCTGGCGCTGCCGCTGGTGGCGCGCAGGTTCAGGGTGGGATAGTGGCCGCTCTTGGCGATCTGGATCTCGCGGCCGGCGATGCGGGTGAGCAGTTGCGCGCGCAGCACCTCCAGGCTGGAGGATTCGGCCTGGTTGCTCCAGTCGGCGATGCGGGCGGGCTGGGGCGCGGGAAGCTTCACGCCGTAGGGCAGTTCGGCCAGGGCGCCAGGCGGCGTTCCGATGATCTTGGCGAGCTCGTCGCGGCGCACTTCCAGGTCGTTCTGCAGCCGCAGTTCCTGCGCGACGACGAGGTCATAGCGCGACTGCGCCTCGTACGTGTCAGTGATGGTGGCGTTGCCGAGCTCGAAGTTGCGCTTGGCAGATTCGAGCTGCCCGGCGACGGCGGCCTTTTCGGCCTCGGTGGCGGTCAGCGTGTCCTGGGCATACAGGACGTTGAAATAGGCGTCCGCGACCCGCAGCAGCAGGTCCTGGTAGGCCTGCTGGAGCTGCACTTCGACGTCGGCGACGATGAGCTTGGACTGCTCGAAATTCTGCCAGCGACCCCAGTCGAAGAGCGGCTGGGTCAGCGCCAGGTCCCACACGCCGCGCCCGCCGCTGTAGGCATAGGACAGCCCGCGGGTGCTGCGGGTCTCCTGGTAGGCGCCGCCGGCCTCGGCGGTGATCAGCGGCAGCAGCAGCGCGCGCGCCTGCGGTTCTTTTTCAAGGCCCGCGCGGTAGTTGGCCCGCGCGGCGGCATAGGTGGGGTCGTTGCCCAGCGCGGCCTGCCAGACCTGGATCAGGTTCTGGGCGGACGCCGTCAGCGGGCCGACGCTTGCGGCGCAGGTGAAAACCAGTAAAGCCGTAAGCGATCGGACGCGCATGATCATTCAACGATACGCCGGGCCGCCGGACGCGACGCCGGCCCCATGGGGGCCGGGCGGATGGCGGCGGGTTTGCGGGGTCAGAACTTGAACTGGGACACCGCGACGCCGCGCAACGGCTTGATGACCGTTTCGAAGAGGTTCACGGTTTCGAAGCTGGCGGCGGTGGTGCGGGTGATGCGACAGGCCGTCATGACGGGCGCCTGGCCAACCACCACGACAAGGCGGCCGCCCACGCGCAGCTGGTACTTCAGCGCGTCCGGCACGACCGGCACGGAACCGGTGACCAGGATGGCGTCGTATTCGGTGGAGCCCCAGCCATTGCGGGCGTCGCCGGTTTCGACCTTGACGTTGGTGACGTTGTTCATCTGCAGGTTCTGCTGCGCGAAGGTCACCAGGCGGCTGTCGATTTCAACCGAGGTGACCTGCTGCGCCAGGTAGGCCAGCAGGGCGGCCTGGTAGCCCGAGCCCGTGCCGATCTCCAGCACGCAGTCGGACTTGGTCAGCAGCAGTTCCTGGGCGAGGCGCGCTTCGACCTTGGGGGCCAGCATGGTCTGGCGCGTGTTGACCGCATTGATCTCCAGCGGCAGCTCCAGGTCGGAAAACGCCAGCGCGCGCAGGGCCGGCGGAACGAATTGTTCGCGGCGCACATCGAACAGCGCTTGCAGCACGTTGGCGTCCAGGACATCCCACGGGCGGATCTGCTGTTCCACCATGTTGAAGCGGGCTTGTTCTACGTCGGGCAGGGTCGAAGCGTTCATGACGGTCAGAAAAAACAGAGGAATCAACAGGCCATTGTACCGATTCGTAGCGTCCTGTGACGACGCGCCGGCGCGGCAGATGTTTCAGGCGCGGCGCACGGTCCCGGCCACGCGGACGGCGCCCCGCGGGGCGCCGCCGTGCGTGGGGCCGGGGGCCCCTACCACCAGGCGTGGAAGTGGTGGACCGGGCCGTGGCCGGAGCCCACCGACAGGCGCTCCGCGTGGCGGATGGCCTCGGTGAGGTAGGCCTTGGCGCGCTTGGCCGATTCCGGTACGTCCCCGATTTGGGGCAGCAGCGCGGCCAGCGCGGCCGACAGCGTGCAGCCGGTGCCGTGCGTATTGGCGGTGTCGATGCGGTGGCCGGGCAGTTCGATCATGCGATCGCCGTCGTGCAGCAGGTCGATGGTTTCGCTGCCGGGCAGGTGGCCGCCCTTGACCAGCACCCAGCGCTCGCCCGAATGCGCCAGCTTGTTGCGCAGGCGTTCGGCCACGCGGCGCATTTCCTTGACGGTTTCCACGGGCCGCTCTTCCAGCAGCACGCCGGCCTCGGGCAGGTTGGGCGTCAGCAGGGTGGTCAGGGGCAGCATGGCTTCGCGCATGGCGCCCACGGCGTCGTTTTCCAGCAGCAGGTCGCCGCTCTTGGCGACCATGACCGGATCCAGCACCACGTGGGCGGGCGTCCATTTGGCGAGCTTTTCGGCGACCACCTCGATGACCGGGCGCTGGCCCAGCATGCCGATCTTGACGGCGTCGATGCGCACGTCGGTGAACAGCGTGTCGATCTGCAGGCCGACGAAGGCGGGCGGCACGGGCGAAATACCGGTCACGCCCTGCGTGTTCTGCGCTGTGAGCGCGGCGATGATGGCGCAGCCGTAGGCGCCCAGCGCGCTCATGGCCTTGACGTCGGCCAGGATGCCGGCGCCGCCGGACGGGTCGACGCCCGCGATGGTCAGCGCGTTGGGGATGGGGCGGCCGCTGGCGGCCGGCTGGCGGGAGTTCATTTGGCGGGACCGGCGGTGATCAGCCCTTCGGTGGGCGAGCTGGGCGCGCCGCTGTACAGCTTCTTGGGCATGCGGCCGGCCAGGAAGGCCTCGCGGCCGCCTTCCACGCCTTTCTTCATGGCGCTGGCCATGAGGACGGGATCGCGCGCGGCGGCGATGGCGGTGTTCATCAGCACGGCGTCGCAGCCCAGCTCCATGGCGATGGCGGCGTCGGACGCCGTGCCCACGCCGGCGTCCACCACGACCGGCACGCGGGCCTGGTCGATGATGAGGCGCAGATTCCAGGGATTCAGGATGCCCATGCCCGAGCCGATCAGGGACGCGAGCGGCATGACGGCGACCGCGCCCATGTCTTCCAGCATGCGGCACTGGATGGGATCGTCGGTGCAATAGACCATGACCTTGAAGCCCTCGTCGACCAGCGTCTTGGTGGCCTTGAGGGTTTCGGGCATGTTGGGAAAGAGGGTGTGCGGGTCGCCCAGCACTTCCAGCTTGACCAGATCATGGCCGTCCAGCAGCTCGCGCGCCAGGCGCAGTGTGCGCACGGCGTCGTCGGCGGTGTAGCAGCCTGCCGTGTTCGGCAGCAGGGTGAATTTCGAGGTGGGGACGTAATCCAGCAGGTTCGGTTCGCCGGCGTTCTGGCCGATGTTGGTGCGGCGGATGGCGACCGTGACGATTTCCGTGCCGCTGGCGTCCAGCGCCGCGCGGGTCTGTTCGAAGTCCTTGTACTTGCCGGTTCCGACGAGCAGGCGCGACGAATAGGCGCGGCCGGCGATGGTGAGGGTGTCTTGTGTGGTCATGGCGGTGCTTCAAAGGGCGGGCGCGCACGATGCGAGGCCCGCGGGGGACTGGCTGTTGGTGCACGAATGATAAAGCAGGACGCGCAAGGGCAGGACAGGCCCCCGCCCGGCGCGTTCCACTATTTGCGGATCGCGCGCGTCAGCGCACCCGGTCCAGGTCGGCGCAGAGGGACTCGGCCGCGTCGATCAGCCGCGGCCCGGGCCGGTACAGCGCGTCGGCGTCGATGCCGTAGACGTGGCCCTGGCGCGCCGCCGGCAGGCCCATCGCCTGCCATGCGGCCAGGTTCGCCCGCGTGTCTTCAGGCCCGGCAACGCCGGCCAGCACGACCTCGGGCCGCGCCGCGAGCACGCCTTCCAGGTTGACCTGCGGCGCCACGATGGACGCCTGGCCAAAGACGTTGACGCCGCCGCACAGGCGCAGCGCGTCGCTGACGATGCTGGCGTCGTTCAGCGTGTAGATGGGATTCAGGCCCGCCTGCACGAAGACGCGCACCGGCCGGCGGCCGGCATAGCGCGTCTTCAGGGCGTCCAGCCGGGCGCGCAGGTCGCGCGCGGCCGCGTTGGCCACGGTTTCGGTGCCGAACAGGACGCCCATGCGCTCCACCGCGCCAGGTATGGCCGCCAGCGTCAGGGGATCGCTGTAGAAGACCGGCACGCCCAGCTTGTCCATCACGCGCGCCAGCGGTTCGGCGGCGCCGGGCTGCCAGGCGATCAGCAGGTCGGGGCGGGCGGCCGCCACGCGTTCGGCGTCGGGCTGCGTGCCGTCGCCCAGGACGGGCAGCGCGCGGGCGGCGGGCGGATAGTCGCTGCCCCGCACGGTGCCCACGAGGAAGTCGCCCGCGCCGGCGGCGTAGGCCAGTTCGGTGGCGTGGGGCGCCAGCGTCACCGCGCGGCGCGCGGGCGATTCAAGCGCGACGTTGCGGCCGCGGTCATCCTGGACCTGGATGGCCGGCGCGCCGCGCGCGAGCGCCGGGCCGAGCGCCAGCATCAGCGCCAATCCGGCGGTCGTCAGGACGCGGTAGGAGGTCATGCGGCGGCTCCGTCGGGTTGGCGCAAGCGCCGGGCAGCAATCAATAGCGTAGCGTGAGCGACGCGTAGAAGTTGCGGCCGGGGGCGGGGTACAGGCTGTAGTTGGCGACCGGACCCAGCATTTCGAACGAGGCGTTGCCGCCGCGGATGCCGTACGTGGCGTACTGGCGGTCGAAGATGTTGTTCACGCCCACCGCGGCTTCGATGTTGCGGGTGAACTTGTACGCCAGCTTGGTGTTGAACAGCACGTACGCGTCCAACTGCTTGTCGAACTGGTTGGCCTGGTCGTTGTCCATGCGCGACTTGCCCACGTATTGCGCCGACACGTTCCACAGGAAGGCGTCAGTGGGGCGCCAGGTCACGCCGGCGTTGGCCAGCCACTTGGGCGCCAGCGGCACGGTCTTGCCCGCGAGGTCCACGCCGGCGTAGGTGCCGGAACGGAACTGCGCTTCCATCCAGGTCAGGTTGGCGTCCAGGGTAAGGCTGCTGGAGATGGCGGTGTGGCCTTCGAGCTCGATGCCCTGGCGGCGCGTCGGATCCAGGTTGGTGTTGGCGCCGGTGCCCGGTCCCCACAGGCCGTCGGCCAGCGGGTTGTACTGGATCTCGTTGGTCAGGTCATAGTGGAAGTACGACAGGCGCGCGCTGCTGGTGGCCGACTGCCAGGTGACGCCCAGTTCCTTGTCGATGGAGGTCTGGGGCGCCAGCGGCGACTGGACCGACAGCAGTTCGTCGGCGTTGGGCAGGCGGAAGCTGCGGCCGACCTTGCCGTACACGCCGAAGCCGCCGGACAGGTCCTGGCGCACGCCCAGTTGCCAGGCGGTCAGGTGATTGCTGCGATTGGACGGCGTGCCGGAGCCCGAGATCACGTCCAGGTCGTCGGACGCATACTGGCGGCGCACGCCCATCGTCACGTAGGTGCTGTCCGTGGCGCGGATCTGGCCTTCGGCGAACAGGCCGTACTGGTGCTGGCGCGACTGCCATTGCGACGGCTCGAAGTCGTAGTACGCGTTCTGGTCGGCGGTGGTCTTGGCTTCCTGCGCGTCGGCGCCGAAGACGATGCTGTGGCCGCCATTGATCGGCAGGCGGTAGCGCACGCTGGCGATGTTCTCTTCCAGCTTCTGGTCGCGCAGCGTGTCGCCGAAACCGTCGTAGGTCAGGCCGCTGAGCTTCTTTTCGCGGGTCGACAGGTCCGAGTACAGCACGCCGGCGCCGATGGCCTGTTCGAGCTGCAGGCCGAAGGTGGTGGTCGTGGTCTTGACGTAGTCGACGTCGTTCTTCGAGCCGCGCGGATCGTCCTGGTATTCGTTGACGCCGGTGAACGGGTTGATCGTGCGCGGGCCGGGCAGTTCCAGCTTCTGCGTGGTGGTGCGGCCGTACAGGCGGATCGAGCCGTCGTCGTGGCGGAACGTGATGCCGCCGCCGCCGCCTTCGCGGCGCTCGCCGCTGTTGTCGCGGTAGCCGTCGCTGTGCAGCGACTGCATGTAGGCGTCCACGCCCACCTTTTCATTGTTCATGGAGACGGCGGCGTCGTACTGGCGCAGGCCGTAGCTGCCGAAGGTGGCGGTGGCGCGGGCGGTCACCGGCTCCTTCGTGAAATCGGACTTGGTGATGATGTTGATCACGCCGCCGGTGGTGCCGCCGCCGTACTGCACGGAGCCGCTGCCGCGCACGATTTCGATGCGTTCGACCTGGTCCAGGGGCACCACGCCCAGGCTGGGCGCCGACAGGTCGTTGGTGTTCTGCTTGACGCCGTCGATGAGGATCAGCGTGTTGCTCGCGCCGGTGATGCCGAAGCCGCGCAGGTCCACGATGGCGTTGTCGCTGGAGCTGGTGGTGTTGATCAGGTTGATGCCGGCCTGCGTGGACAGCAGATCCTGCATCGTGCGGGCGCTGCTGGCCGCAATGTCCCGGGCGGTGATGACCGAAATCGACACCGGCAGCGTGCGGCCGTCGGTGGGCACGCGCTGGGCGGTGACGGTGATGCTGTCGAGCTCTTGCGGGGCGGGAGCGGTTTGCTGGGCGGCGGCGATGGCCGGAGCGGTACAGAGCAGGGCGCCGGCATAGCGCCGGATGGAGCGGACTTTCATCTACTTGACCTCGAAGCGACCCGCGACCCCGCAGGCCATTCACGATGGGGAGGATGCCCAGGCGCCGGGCGGGCCGTGAGGCCGCGTGGCGTGGGAGAGGCATCCTGACGAGCGAACTGGCCGGTATCGGGCTGCCATGGGCGCATCTGCGCGCATGGGGACCGTTGCGGGGGCAGCACAGGCTGGACATGGGGAGCTGCCGGGCGCCTTCTGGGCGGCGCGGCGGCCCCGGGGGGCGTCTTCCTGTTTCCCGTTTACCTTTCGCGCGCGGCGGGCAAGTGTTGCGTCCTTGCCCGGCCTGGTGCGCCGAAAGCACCGGTTCGGGGCCGAAACTGTATCACCGTGAGGCGCGCGAAGGCCCATTTTGTTACGATCAGGGCTTGTTTTTCCGGCGTTTTTCGCGTTTTAGCCACATCTGCGCTGCCGTGGCCAACCCCCTTTGGACCTGATCGTGTCGTATCCCCGCCTGCCGTACCCTCCCGAAGCCTATACCCGCGGCGGCGACTTTGCCCGCCTGCTGGGCAAGCGCATCCTGATCCTGGACGGCGCCATGGGCACCATGATCCAGCGCTACAAGCTGGGCGAAGCGGACTTCCGCGGCGAGCGCTTCGCCGACCACGGCAAGGACGTGAAGGGCAACAACGAGCTGCTGTCGCTGGTGCGCCCCGACGTCATCTCGGAAATCCACCGCCAGTACCTGGAAGCCGGCGCCGACGTCATCGAGACCAACACCTTCGGCGCCACCACCATCGCCCAGGGCGATTACGACCTGCCGGAACTGGCCTACGAACTGAACCTGGAGTCGGCCAAGCTGGCGCGCCAGGCCTGTGACGCCTACAGCACGCCCGACAAGCCGCGTTTCGTGGCCGGCGCGCTGGGCCCGCAGCCCAAGACGGCGTCCATTTCGCCGGACGTGAACGACCCGGGCGCGCGCAACGTCACCTTCGACGAGCTGCGCGTCGCTTACATCGAACAGCTCAACGGCCTGCTGGACGGCGGCATCGACATCGTCCTGATCGAAACCATCTTCGACACGCTGAACGCCAAGGCCGCCATCTTCGCCACCGAGGAAGTCTTCGAGCAGCGCGGCATCCGCCTGCCGGTGATGATCTCGGGCACCGTGACCGACGCGTCCGGCCGCATCCTGTCCGGCCAGACGGTCGAGGCCTTCTGGAACTCGGTGCGCCATGCGCGCCCGGTCACCATCGGCCTGAATTGCGCGCTGGGCGCCGCGCTGATGCGCCCCTACGTGGCCGAGCTGTCCAAGATCTGCGACACCTACGTCTGTGTGTATCCCAACGCCGGCCTGCCCAATCCCATGGCCGAGACGGGGTTTGACGAGACGCCGGCCGATACCTCGGCCCTGCTCGAGGAATTCGCGCGCGCCGGGCTGGTGAACATGTCGGGCGGCTGCTGCGGCACCACGCCGGACCACATCCGCGCGATTGCCGAGAAGGTCACGGCGCTGACGCCGCGCGTCGTGCCCGAAATTCCGGTCAAGACCCGGCTGTCGGGCCTGGAGGCCCTGAACATCGACGAGGACACGCTGTACGTCAACGTGGGTGAACGCACCAACGTGACGGGCAGCAAGATGTTCGCCCGCCTGATCCGCGAAGAGAAATACGACGAGGCGCTGGCCGTGGCCCGCCAGCAGGTCGAGAACGGCGCGCAGATCATCGACATCAACATGGACGAGGCCATGCTGGATTCGGTGGCCTGCATGCACCGGTTCCTGAACCTGATCGCCTCCGAGCCCGACATCGCGCGCGTGCCGGTCATGATCGACAGCTCCAAGTGGGAAGTCATCGAGACCGGCCTGAAGTGCGTGCAGGGCAAGGCCGTGGTGAACTCCATTTCCATGAAGGAAGGGCTGGAGCCCTTCCGCCATCATGCGCGCCTGTGCCGCCGCTACGGCGCCGCCGTGGTGGTGATGGCGTTCGACGAACTGGGCCAGGCCGACACGCT
Organism: Achromobacter sp. T5-5; assembly: GCF_055397965.1. Classification (NCBI taxonomy): domain Bacteria; kingdom Pseudomonadati; phylum Pseudomonadota; class Betaproteobacteria; order Burkholderiales; family Alcaligenaceae; genus Achromobacter; species Achromobacter sp. T5-5. Next base: position 5,750,361 of record NZ_AP027919.1, on the reverse strand, counting down.
GGAGCGCCGCAAGGAAATCTGCGGCCGCGCCTACCAGATCCTGGTCGAGGAAGAGGGCTTCCCGCCCGAAGACATCATTTTCGACCCGAACGTCTTTGCGGTCGCCACCGGCATCGACGAGCACAACCACTACGCCGTGGACTTCATCGAAGGCACGCGCTGGATCCGCGAAAACCTGCCCTACGCCCGCATTTCCGGCGGCGTGTCCAACGTCAGCTTCTCGTTCCGCGGCAATGAGCCGATGCGCGAGGCCATCCACACCGTGTTCCTGTACTACGCGGTCAAGGAAGGCATGACGATGGGCATCGTCAACGCCGGCCAGCTGGGCGTGTACGCCGATCTGGATCCCAAGCTGCGCGACCTGGTGGAAGACGTGGTGCTGGACCGCGCCGAGCCGGTCGGCAAGACCGATCCCGACGACGAGCGCACGCCCACCGAACGCCTGGTGCAGTTTGCCGACACCGTGAAGGGCTCGGGCGCCAAGAAGGAAGAGGACCTGGCGTGGCGCAATGCCGACGTCGAGCAGCGCCTGTCGCACGCGCTGGTGCACGGCATCACCGCCTTCATCGTGGAAGACACGGAAGAGGTGCGCCAGAAGATCGCGGCGCGCGGCGGACGGCCCATCGAGGTGATCGAAGGCCCGTTGATGGACGGCATGAACGTCGTGGGCGACCTCTTCGGCGAAGGCAAGATGTTCCTGCCGCAGGTGGTGAAATCCGCGCGCGTCATGAAGCAGGCGGTGGCGCACCTGATTCCCTTCATCGAAGAAGAAAAGCGCCAGATCGCGGCGGCCGGCGGCGACGTGCGCGCCAAGGGCAAGATCGTCATCGCCACCGTCAAGGGCGACGTGCACGACATCGGCAAGAACATCGTGTCGGTGGTCCTGCAGTGCAACAACTTTGAAGTCGTGAACATGGGCGTGATGGTGCCCTGCGCGCAGATCCTGGAAAAGGCCAAGGAAGAGAACGCCGACATCGTCGGCCTGTCCGGCCTGATCACGCCCAGCCTGGAAGAGATGGCGTACGTGGCATCCGAGATGCAGCGCGACGAGTATTTCCGCAGCCGCAAGGTCCCCCTGATGATCGGCGGCGCGACCACCAGCCGCGTGCACACCGCCGTGAAGATCGCGCCCAACTATGAAGGCCCGGTCATCTACGTGCCGGACGCCAGCCGTTCGGTGGGCGTGGCCACCAACCTGATGTCGGACCAGTCGGAAGCGTACCTGGCCGAACTGGCCACGGAATACGAAGACGTGCGCCGTCGCCACGCCAACCGCAAGGCCACGCCCATCCTGCCGCTGGCCGAGGCGCGCGCCTCGCGTCCGGCGATCGACTGGGACAACTACACGCCGCCGCGCCCCAAGTTCATCGGCCGCCGCACCTTCAAGAGCTACGACCTGGCCGAGATCGCGAAGTACGTGGACTGGGGCCCGTTCTTCCAGACCTGGAGCCTGTTCGGCCCGTTCCCCGCCATCCTGGACGACAAGGTGGTGGGCGAGCAGGCGCGCAAGGTCTTTGCCGACGGCCAGGCCATGATGAAACGCATCGTCGAAGGCCGCTGGCTCACCGCCAACGGCGTCGTCGGCTTCTATCCGGCCAACAGCGTCAACGACGAAGACATCGAGGTCTACAAGGACGAGACCCGCAGCGAAGTGCTGTTCACGTACCGCAACCTGCGCCAGCAGGGCGCCAAGCGCGAAGGCGTCAGCAACAAGTCGCTGTCGGACTTCATCGCGCCCAAGTCCAGCGGCAAGCTCGATTACATCGGCATGTTCGCGGTCACGGCCGGCCTGGGCATCGAGAAGAAGGAAGCGGAATTCGAGAAGGCGCTGGACGACTATTCCAGCATCATGCTCAAGTCGCTGGCCGACCGGCTGGCCGAAGCCTTCGCGGAATGCCTGCACGCGCGCGTGCGCCAGGACCTGTGGGGCTACGCGCCCGACGAGGCCCTGTCCAACGAGGACATGATCGCCGAGAAGTACGTGGGCATCCGTCCGGCGCCCGGCTATCCGGCCTGCCCGGAACACGTGGTCAAGACCGACATGTTCCGCGTGCTGGACGGCGAGGACATCGGCATGATGCTGACCGACAGCTACGCCATGTACCCGGCGTCCAGCGTGTCGGGCTTTTACTTCAGCCACCCGCAGTCGCAGTACTTCAACGTCGGCATCATCGGCGAAGACCAGCTCGAAGACTACGCCCGCCGCAGCGGACGCAGCATCGAGGACCTGAAGCGCACGCTGGCGCCGAATCTGGGCTAGTCAGCGATCCGGCGCGGGGGGCGCGGCGATGCGCCCCAGTATCGATTCGATGGCCACGCCGATGGCGAGCACCTTGCGGTCCTCGCCCGGCAGGCCGTCGACCTCCAGCCCCACGGGCAGGCCCTGCGCGGACAGCCCGGCGGGCACGCTCAGGCCGGGCAGGCCCGCGTTGCTGCCGGGGTCCACGTTGCGCGCCAGTCGGGCAAAGGTCTCGAAACTGCTGGCCTCGGGCGCCGCGGCGGGCGGCGGGACCGGCACGGTCGGAAACAGCAGGCCGTCCAGCGCATGTTCCTTGAAGGCGCGGCGGTAGACGTCGATCAGTTCGCGGCGGCCGGTCGCGATGGCGCTTTGGTACAGCGGTTGCAGCGCCAGGATCTGCCCGTCGGGCGTGGGCAGCACGCCCGGCACGATCAGGTTGTCGAAGATGCCCTTCACGTCGGGGCTGGAAATCTGCGCCACCAACGCTTCGAAGCTCACCCCCACGTGGTAGCGCGCCAGATAGGCCGTCAGGTCGGGCTTCTGCTCGTACAGGCACAGCGGCATGCCCACGGCCGCGTTGGCGGCGGGCAGGTCGGGCATGTCCAGCTCCACCAGCGTCACGCCCGCCGCGCGCAGCCGATGCAACGCGTCCTGCGCGATCGCTTGCACCGCCGGGTCCAGATCGGCCCAGAAATAGCGGGCCAGGCCCAGCCGGATGTTCGCGGGCGGCAGGGGCGCCAGCGGCTGCGTCTGGCCGGTGAGCACCGCGTCCAGCAGCACGATGTCCGCCATGCCGTTGGCGATGGGGCCCGGCGTGTCGCGGGTATGCGAGATCGGGGTGATGCCTGCGCCGTCGTAGCGGCCCACGGTCGGGCGAAAACCGGCCGCGCCGTTCACCGAGGCCGGCAGGCGGACCGAGGCGCCGGTGTCCGTGCCCAGCGCGGCGGGCGCCAGTCGCGCGCCTACCGCCGCGCCGCTGCCGGATGACGACCCCCCGGCGATCAGGCGGGCATCGTAGGCGTTGCGCGTGCCGTCGCCGTGCGGGCCGGGGAAGGCCGTGTTGTAGCCGGACACGCCGAACGCCAGTTCATGCATGTTGGTCTTGCCCAGGATGACGGCGCCGGCTTCGCGCAGGCGCTGCACGACGGGCGCGTCCTGGGCCGGCCGGAAATCTTTGAGGGCCGGGGTTCCCGCCGTGTTCGGCAGGCCCGCGACGTGGATGTTGTCCTTGATCGCGATGGGCACGCCGCCCAGCGGACCCTTGCCGGGCGCCGCGTCGTAGGCGCGCGCCTGCGCCAGCGCGCCCTCGCGGTCGACGGTGATGAAGGCGTTCAGATCCTGGCGGGCGTCGATGCGGTCCAGGCACCCCTGCGTCACCGCAAGGCTGGTGAGGCGGCCCTCGCGGATCAGCGCCGCCGCTTCGGCGACGGTCAGGTCCGCCAGGGCGGACGGCAAGGGCAGGTCGGTCGTGCTGGGCATGGGATTTCCTGGGGCTGTCGGTCGACCCGTATCTATACAAGGTCGATGCCGTCGCTGTCGAGGGCGCACGCCGGGCCCATAGTGGTAAACCATGATGGTGGAAATTGGTGGACCAAATACGATTTGGTCTAACCAATTTGAGGCACCATGACGCTGCAACCGCTCACCAAGCCCGACGTCCCGGCCGCCCGGTCCGCGCCAGATCGCGGGTACGTCCGGCTGGCCGCCCAGATCCATGCGCTCGTGGCCCAGGGCGAATTCGCGGCGGGCCAGCGCCTGCCGGCCGAGCGCGCGCTGGCCGAACGCTTCGACGTCAGCCGCACGTCCGTGCGCGAGGCCATCATCGCGCTGGAGCTGCAGGGCGTGGTGGAAGTGCGCGGGGGCTCGGGCATCTATGTCTGCGAGCCCGGCGCCAACCGCCCGCCCGCCTTGCAGGAGCCGGGCGCCGGCCCCTTCGAACTGCTCCGCGCCCGCTGCCTGATCGAATCTGAGATCGCCGGGCTGGCGGCGTCCACGCGCAGCGACGCGGACCTGGACCGCATCTTCGAGGCGCTGACTGCCATGCGCGACCGCATGACGGACAAGGCCGCCAACGCCGAGGCCGACCGCCGGTTCCACCTGGGCATTGCGCAATCCACCGGCAACAGCGTGCTGCTGGCGACGGTGACGTCGATGTGGGACCAGGCTCAGGGACCGGTCTGGGAAAAGATCGAACAGCATTTCCATACACAGGCCTTGCGCCAGGCATCGCAGGCGGATCACCAGCGCATCTTCGGCGCGCTGGTGGCCCGCGACGCGCCCGGCGCCCGGCAGGCCATGCGCGATCACCTGGAACGGGTGATCGGCGAATTCGCGCAGGGGTGGCGCTGATGCTCAATTGCATGATCCACGGGGCGCAGGACCTGCGCCTGGACGAACAGGACCCGCAGCCGCTGGAGCCGTCGCAGGTGCGCGTCGGCATCAAGGCGGTCGGCATCTGCGGGTCGGACCTGCATTATTTCCGGCACGGCAGGGTGGGGGATTTCGTCATCCGCGAGCCGCTCACGCCGGGCCACGAAGCGTCCGGCCAGGTGCTGGAGGTGGGCGCGGCGGTCACGGCGGTCAAGCCGGGGGACCGCGTGGCGCTGGATCCGGCGCGCACCTGCGGCGTGTGCCGCTACTGCCGCCAGGGCGACGCCAATCACTGCGAATCCGTGCATTTCTTCGGCAGCGCCAGCCGCTATCCGCACATGCAGGGCGCGATGCGCGAAGAGGTCATCGTGCAGGAACGGCAGTGCGTGCCGGTGCCGGATTCCCTGTCTTTCGAGCTGGCCGCCTTTGCCGAGCCGCTGGCGGTCGCCCTGCACGCGGTGCGCAGCGCCGGGTCGCTGCTGGGCAGGACGGCCATGGTGGTCGGCGCCGGCCCCATCGGCGCGCTGATCGTGATGGCCGCGCGCCTGGCGGGCGCCAGCCACGTCATCGCCGTGGACATCGTGGACCAGACGCTCGCGGCGTGCGCCCGTGTGGGCGCGACGCGCACCATCAATGCGGCCGCGGACCCGGGTGCGCTGGATGAACTGGCCGCGGGCAAGGGCTCGGTGGACGCGTGCTTCGAGGCTTCCGGCAGCTACGCGGGCCTGGCGAGCTGCGTGCGCGCGGCGCGCCCGCGCGGCGTGGTCGTCACCGTCGGTACGCTGAGCGGCAGCAGCGAGGGCTGCCCGTTCAACCAGATCATGGTCAAGAGCCTGTCCTGCATCGGCAGCTTCCGCTTCGTGGACGAATACGCGATGGGCGTGGATTGCCTGGGCCGCGGCCTGCTCGACGTGTCGCCGCTGCTCACGGCGGCGATGCCGGTGGCGCGCGTGCATGACGCCTTTGCGCTGGCGGGCGACCGCCAGCAGGCGATGAAAGTGATGGTGACGTTCTGACCCGTCGGCCGCCGCGCGCGGCCATTCCCTCCATGTAGCCGGAAGTCCACGATGAAGATTACGAATGCACGCGTGATTGTCTGTTCTCCGGGCCGCAACTTCGTGACCCTGAAGATCGAAACCGACCAGGGCCTGACCGGCATCGGCGATGCGACGCTGAACGGACGCGAACTGGCGGTGGCCGCCTACCTGACCGAACATGTGATTCCCTGCCTGATCGGGCGCGATGCGCATCAGATCGAGGACATCTGGCAGTACCTGTACAAGGGCGCCTACTGGCGGCGCGGGCCGGTCACCATGACCGCCATCGGGGGCGTGGACACGGCGCTGTGGGACCTGAAGGCCAAGGCCGCCGGCCTGCCGCTGTACCAGTTGCTGGGCGGCAAGAGCCGCAGCGGCGTGATGGTCTATGGCCATGCCAACGGCTCGGACATCGAGCACACCGTCGACGAGGTGCTGCGCTACGCCGACATGGGCTACCGCGCCATTCGCGCGCAAAGCGGCGTGCCCGGGCTGGAAAAGGTGTATGGGGTGGGCCGCGGCGCCCTGTTCTACGAGCCCGCCGACGCCGACCTGCCCAGCGAGCACGACTGGTCCACCGAAAAATACCTGCGCCATGCGCCCCAGCTGTTCGAGCGCATCCGCGAGAAACTGGGCTTTGAACACCATCTGCTGCACGACGTGCACCACCGCCTGACGCCGATCGAGGCGGGCAGGCTGGGCAAATCGCTCGAGCCCTACAGCCTCTTCTGGATGGAAGACGCGACGCCTGCCGAGAACCAGGAAGCGTTCCGGCTGATCCGCCAGCACACCACCACGCCGCTGGCCGTGGGCGAGATCTTCAACACGATCTGGGACTGCAAGGACCTGGTGCAGAACCAGCTCATCGACTACATCCGCACCACCGTGGTCCACGCCGGCGGCATCACGCACCTGCGGCGCATCGCCGACCTGGCTTCGCTCTACCAGGTGCGCACCGGCTGCCATGGCGCCACCGACCTGTCGCCCGTCTGCATGGGCGCGGCGCTGCATTTCGACCTGTGGGTGCCGAACTTCGGCATCCAGGAATACATGCGCCATACCGAGGAGACGGACGCGGTGTTCCCGCACGCGTACACGTTCGACCAGGGAATGCTGTATCCAGGCGACGTGCCGGGGCATGGAGTGGAGATCGACGAGGCGCTGGCCGCCAAATATCCCTACCGGCGCGCCTATCTGCCGGTGAACCGGCTGCAGCACGACGGGACGCTATGGAACTGGTAGGCCAAGGCAGCCGCCTGGGCGCCGCCGCGCTGCCCGGCCTGCCCGCGCAGGTGGCGCATCCGGGCTATGACCGGTCGGCGCTCCGTACCGGCATCGTGCATCTGGGCCTGGGCGCGTTCGCGCGCGCGCATCTGGCGGCGGTGAACGACGCCGCCTTGCGCGCCGGGGCCGGTCCGGACTGGGGCGTCTGCGGCGTGTCCCTGCGCCACGCCGACACGCGCGACGCGCTGGCGCCGCAGGACGGCCTGTACACGCTGGCCTTGCGCGACGCGGATGGCGGCGGCGCGCCCCGGCAGCGCCTTGCCGTGATCGGCTGCCTGCGGGAGATGCTGGTGGCGCCCGAGCAACCCGGCGCCGTGCTGGAACGGATTGCCGCGCCGGACACGCGCATCGTCAGCCTGACGGTCACCGAGAAAGGCTATTGCCACGATCCGGCCAGCGGTCGGCTGGACCTGGCCCATCCCGACATTGCGCACGACCTTGCGCATCCGGCGTCGCCCCGCAGCGTGATCGGCTTCCTGGCATACGGCCTGCAGCGCCGCCGCGCGGCGGGCCGCGCGCCGCTGACGGTGATGTCGCTGGACAACCTGCCGGCCAACGGCCGCCTGCTGCGCGCGCTGGTGCTCGCGTTCGCGGCGCGGGTCGACGCGGCGCTGGCCGACTGGATCGCGTCGGCGTGCGCGTTTCCGTGCTCGATGGTCGACCGCATCGTGCCCCGCACGACCGACGCGGACCGGCACGACGTGGCGGCAACGCTGGGCGTGCGCGACGCCTGGCCGGTGATGGCGGAGCCCTATCTGGAATGGGTGGTCGAAGACGACTTCGTGGCGGGCCGGCCGGACTGGGCCGCGGGCGGGGCGCGCTTCGTGGCCGACGCCGCGCCCTTCGAAACGCTGAAGCTGCGCATGGTCAATGGCGCGCACTCCGCGCTGGCCTACCTGTCGGTGATGGCGGGCTGGGCCACCGTCGATGAGGCGATGGCCCAGCCCGCCATGCGGCGTTTCCTGAGCGAATTGATGCGGCAGGAGATCGAGCCGACGCTGCCGCCGCTGCCCGGGCTGGATCTGGCGCAGTATCGCCACGGGCTGTTGCAGCGGTTCGCCAACCCCGCGCTTCGCCACCAGACGCGGCAGATCGCTATGGACGGCTCGCAGAAGCTGCCGCAGCGCCTGCTGGGCACCGTGCGGGACCGGCTGGCGGCGCAGGCGCCGATCCCGGGGCTGGCGCTGGCGGTGGCGGGGTGGCTGCATTTCCTGCGCGGATCGGACCAGGCCGGACGGGCTTACGAGATCCAGGATCCGATGGCCGAGGCGCTGGCGGATCGGCGCGCGCGGGCGGACGAGGCGGCGCGTCAGGCGGGCGAGGGGCCGGCGGCGATGCTGGCGTGGGCGGGCGCGATGACGGGCCTGGAACCGGTGTTCGGCGACCTCGGCCAGGCGCCGCGCTTTGTGCAGGCGCTGGCGCAGGCCGCGCAGTCCCTGCGCAGCCTGGGCGTGGCGGGGACCCTGTCCGCCGGGTATCCGCCGCCGCCGGGTTGAATCAGGCCGGTTTTTTCACCACGATCGTCGCCGTGTCGCTGGTGAAGGAAGCGTCGTCGCGCACCTCGAAATGCGCGCGCACCACGTCCGGCGCAATCTCGAACATGTGGCGCAGGGCGGCTACCAGCGTGTCGGGCGTGCGCATGCGCGTGACCCAGGACTGGAATTCCAGCGGCAGGCGGCGCGGCGCCAGTTCCTGCAGCGTGAAGCCCGCCTCGGTCAGCATGCGGGTCCACTCGGCCACCGAGTAGTCGCGCACGTGCGAGGTATCGCGCAGCACTTCGATGGTCTGCAGCCAGGTGTCCAGCAGCGGCTCGCCCGGCGACACCACGTCGGCAAACACCGCGGTACCGCCCGGCTTGAGCACGCGGAAGGCTTCGCGCAGGCCGCGCCCGGCGTCCTGCCAGTGATGCGTGGAATAGCGCGACATCACCAGGTCGAACTCGCCGTCGCCGAACGGCAGGTACTCGGCCTTGCCCTGACAGGTGACCAGATTGCCGAACCCGCGCTTGGCGGCTTCGGCCGCGACCACGTCCAGCATCTGTTGCGACAGGTCGTAGGCGGTCACGTGCGGGACCTGCGGCGCGACGTGAAAGCTCACGTGGCCGCCGCCACAGCCCAGGTCCAGCACGCGCGCGCCGGGGTGCCGGCCGGCGATGGCGGCCATCTGCAGCAGGTCCTCGCCCTGCGCGTGGACGGCGCTGGTCAGGTAGGCGGCGGCGCGGGGGCTGAATTGGCGATCGACGGCGGCGTCGTGGGAACTGGCGGTCATGGGAAATCCTTGTTTCTGGCGTGCGGAAGGGGTGCAGGCGCTAAGATAGGCGGGCCCGTATACACGTACAAGCCCATTGCTTATCCTGGTATGACTACTTCCCCCCAGCCCGCCATTCCCGGCCAAGATGGCGCTCACCTGCGCCGGCACGCGCTGGGCGAGTTCGTGCGCAGCGCGCGCTCGCGCATCACGCCGCAGATGGCCGGCCTGCCCGAAGGCTCGCGCCGCCGCACGCCGGGGCTGCGGCGCGAAGAGGTGGCGCAGCTCTGCGGCATCAGCGTCACCTGGTACACCTGGATCGAGCAGGGCCGCGAGGTATCCGTGTCGCCGTCGGTGTGGTCGCGCATCGCGGGCGTGCTGCAACTGGCGCGCGCGGAGCGCGCCTACCTCTTCGACCTGGCCGACTGCGCCGATCCCCAGCATGCCCGCGACGACGCGGGCGGCGCGCCAGGGCCGCTGCAGGAATGCGTCAACGCGATCGACGCGCCGGCCTATGTGCTGGACCGCGCCTGGAACGTGCTGGCCTGCAACGCGCCGCTCATCGACCTGTTCGACAACTGGCCCGAGCGCGCCCCCGAGCCCAACCTGCTGCGCTACATCTTCCTGGATCCCGCCGCGCGCGAATTGGTGGTGGACTGGGACCAGCGCGCGCGCCGCGTGGTGGCGGAGTTCCGCGCCGACGCGGGCGCGCACCTGGACGAGCCGGCGGTGCTGTCGCTGCTGGACAGCCTGAGCCGCCAGAGCGTGGTGTTTTCACACTGGTGGACGCGCCATGCGGTGGTCGAGCGCGAAGGCGGCCTGCGCGAATTCCAGCATCCGCGGCGCGGCCGACTGGCGTATCAGCAGATCACGTTCCGGCTGGCGACGCATCCGGACTTGAAGCTGGTGATGCTGTTGAGCGGGGCGGGCGAGTGACCGTCGGCCGGTGTCTGACACCTAGGCCGCATCTTCCTCGCCGAACAAGCTGTCCTGCATCCCGGCGTCCACCAGCCCCTGCAACAGTTTCTTGACCGGCGCGGGCAGCGCCATGGTTCCCAGCTTGTGGGCCGGCACCCAGCGCTGCGGCAGCGCCGATTCACGCACGCCGACCGCCCGCACGGGCACGAGCCACGGGCGGATGTGCAGCCGGTAATGCGTGAACGTGTGCGCAAAGGCGGCCAGTTCGAAGCGCTGTTCGGGCTCCAGCCCCAGCGCGCGCGATGCGCTGTCGGGATCGCCCGCCACGTCGAATTCGGGCAGGCTCCACAGCCCGCCCCAGATGCCGGGCTCGGGACGCTGCTGCAGCAGGAAGGCGCCCCGGTGCCGCAGCACCAACATACAGGTCTCGCGTTCGGGAATGGCCTTGCGCGCCTTGGGCGTGGGCAGCTCGGCCTGGCGGCCCTCGCGCCGCGCGACGCAGGTGTCGGCCACCGGGCAGCGGTCGCACGCGGGCTTGCCGCGCGTGCAAAGCGTGGCGCCCAGGTCCATCAGCCCTTGCGTGTACGCCGCCATGTCGAGCCCCGGCGCGGCATCCACCTGCGCGTGCGCCAGCGCCCACAGGCGTTGCTCGACCTCGCGCTTGGCCGGATCGCCCGCGATGCCGAAGTGCCGGGTGAAGACGCGCTTGACGTTGCCGTCCAGGATGGGCGAACGCTCGCCATTCGAGAACGCCGCAATGGCCGCGGCCGTGGACCGGCCGATGCCGGGCAGGGTGGCGATGGCCTCGGCGGTAGGCGGAAAGCGTCCGTCCCAGTCGCGCACGATCTCCTGCGCGCAGCGGTGCAGGTTGCGGGCGCGCGCGTAGTAGCCCAGCCCGGCCCAGTACGGCATCACGTCTTCCTGCGAGGCGGCGGCCAGCGCCGCGACGTCCGGGAAGCGTTGCAGGAATCGTTCGTAATAGGGGATGACGGTGGCTACCTGCGTCTGCTGCAGCATGATCTCGGATAGCCAGATCCGGTAGGGATCCCGGGTGTTTTGCCAGGGGAGATCGTGGCGGCCGTGCTGGCGCTGCCAGGCGACGATGCGAAGGGCGAAGTCCATGCGGGCAATTATCGCATCGCCCTATTGCCCGGCCGGGGGCCAGCGGTTACAACCGAAAGGACCCGCGCCTGCCGGCCCCGTTTTCGGGGCGGCAGGCGCGGCCAGCGCGATTCGGCCCGAAGAAGCGCGAACGCATCAGGACTTCACTTTCACGGCCCTTGTTGGCCCGCGCGCGTTCTTTGGGGCGCCGCGAGAAGCTGGTGGGGGCATCAGAGCTTGGAGTAGACATGAATGCCCCCCTTACGCCCGCCGTCCGCGCGGCGCTCGAATCCGTCCAGCTCGACGACAAATACACCCGGGAATCCGGCCGCGCCTGGATGAGCGGCATCCATGCCCTGGTGCGCCTGCCCATGATGCAGCGGGTGCGCGACCTGCGGGCGGGCTTGAACACGGCCGGCTTCGTGTCGGGCTACCGGGGCTCGCCGCTGGGCGGCGTCGACCAGAACATGTGGAAGGCGGCCGCGCACCTGAAGGCGCACCACGTTGAGTTCCAGCCCGGCATCAACGAAGACCTGGCCGCCACCGCCGTGTGGGGCACGCAGCAGGTCAATCTGTTTCCCGGCGCGAAGTACGAAGGGGTCTACGGCATGTGGTACGGCAAGGGCCCGGGCGTGGACCGCTGCGGCGACGTCTTCAAGCACGCCAACGCGGCCGGCACCTCGCGCCACGGCGGCGTGCTGGTGGTGGCGGGCGACGATCACCCGGCCAAGTCCTCCACGCTGCCGCACCAGAGCGATCACATCCTCAAGGCCTGCATGATCCCGGTGCTGTTTCCGTCCAGCGTCCAGGAAGTGCTGGATTACGGCCTGCATGGCTGGGCGATGAGCCGCTATGCGGGCGTGTGGGTGGGCATGAAGTGCATCACCGACATCGTCGAGGTGTCGGCATCGGTCGATGTGGATCCGCATCGCGTGCGCATCGCGATGCCCGAGGATTTCCTGCTTCCGCCCGACGGCCTGAACATCCGGTTGCCCGATACGCCGCTGCAGCAGGAAGCGCGGCTGCTGGACTACAAGCTGTATGCCGCGCTGGCCTATGCCCGCGCCAACGGGCTGAACCGCGAACCCTGGCACGTGCCGCAGGCCGATGCGCGCTTCGGCATCATGACTTCGGGCAAGGCCTACCTGGATACGCGCCAGGCGCTGGCGGACCTGGGCCTGTCCGAAGACGTGTGCCGGCGCATCGGCCTGCGGCTGTTCAAGGTGGGCATGGTGTGGCCGCTGGAATCCGCGGGCACGCAGCAATTCGCCGAAGGGCTGGACGAGATCCTGGTGGTCGAGGAAAAGCGCCAGGTGCTGGAATACCAGTTGAAGGAAGAGCTGTTCAGCTGGATCGGCAGCGGCAAGAAGATTCCCCGCGTGGTGGGCAAGTTCGACGACAAGGACGGCGGCGAATGGTCGGTGCCGCAGGGCAACTGGCTGCTGCCCGCGCATTACGAGTTCTCGCCCGCCATGGTCGCCAAGGCGATCGCGGCGCGCCTGCTGCGCTTTGACCTGCCGGACGACGTGCGCGCGGGCATCGAGGCGCGGCTGGCATTCATCCGCGCGCGCGAGGAGGCTTTGGCGCGCCCGCGCGTCGTCGAAGAGCGCAAGCCCTGGTTCTGTTCGGGCTGTCCGCACAACACGTCGACGCGCCTGCCGGAGGGCTCGCGCGGCATGGCCGGCATCGGCTGCCACTACATGGTGAGGTGGATGGACCGCAGCACCGACGTCTACACGCAGATGGGCGGCGAGGGCGTGCCGTGGCTGGGCCAGGCGCCATTCACCACGGAAAAGCACGTCTTCGCAAACCTGGGCGACGGCACGTATTTCCATTCCGGACTGCTGGCGATACGCGCGGCCGTGGCGGCCAAGGCGCCCATCACCTACAAGATCCTCTTCAACGACGCGGTGGCCATGACGGGCGGGCAGCCCGTGGACGGCCCGATCAGCGTGCCGATGATCACGCGCCAGGTGGCGGCCGAGGGCATCGAGAAGATCGTGGTCGTGACCGACGATCCTGGCAAATACCTGGACGTGTCCGATCTGGCGCCGGGCGTGCCGGTGCGCCACCGCGACGAACTGGACGCGGTGATGCGCGAACTGCGCGAACATCCCGGCGTGTCGGTGCTGGTCTACGACCAGACCTGCGCGACCGAAAAACGCCGCCGCCGCAAGCGCGGCGCATATCCCGATCCGGCGCGGCGCGTGGTCATCAACGAACGGGTGTGCGAGGGCTGCGGCGACTGCTCCACGAAATCGAACTGCCTGTCCGTGGAGCCGCTGGAAACGGAGTTCGGGCGCAAGCGCAAGATCAACCAGTCCAGCTGCAACAAGGATTTCTCCTGTCTGAAGGGCTTTTGCCCGAGCCTGGTCACCGTTGAAGGCGGCAAGCTCAGAAAGCCGGCCGCGCTGGCGCAGGCGGGCGGCGCGCCCGACGAGGACGTGCCCCTGCCGCGTCTGCAGAACCTGGCGCAGCCCTATGGCGTTTTTATCGCGGGGGTGGGCGGCACGGGGGTGGTGACCATCGGCCAGCTACTGGGCATGGCCGCGCACCTGGAGGGCAAGGGCTGTTCGGTGCTGGACATGGCGGGGCTGGCGCAGAAGGGCGGCGCGGTGTTTTCGCACGTCGTGCTGGCCGGCACGCCCGATCACCTGCTGAACACGCGGGTGGCGATGGGCGAGGCCGATCTGTTGCTGGCCGGCGACCTGGTGGTGGCGACGAGTGCCGACGCGATGGCCAGGGTGAGCCCCGGCCGCACGCGCGTCCTGCTGAACAGCGAGACCGCGCCGACAGCGGCCTTCGTGTCCAACCCGTCCTGGACGCTGCCGGGGACCTCGCTGACGGCGGATCTGCGGGATGCCTGCGGCAAGGACAATCTGGACGCGGTGGATGCGGCGGCGATGGCGGTGGTGCTGCTGGGCGACGCCATCTATTCGAATCCGCTCATGATGGGCTATGCCTTCCAGAAGGGCTGGATTCCGCTGTCGCGCGAGGCGCTGTTGCGCGCGATCGAGCTGAACGGCCAGCAGGTGGCGGCCAATCTTGCCGCGTTTGCGTGGGGCCGGCGCGCGGCGTACGAGCCGGCGGCGGTGGCGCGCCTGATGGCCACGGGCGGGGTGCCGCCCGCGCCGCCGGAGGACATCATCGAGATCACGCGGCCGCGCGCGCCGGGCCCGGTGGTCGACCTGAAACAGCCCGCCGGGGAACTGGCGCAGGTGGTGGCGGTGCGTAAGGCGTTCCTGGCGCAGTATCAAAACGACGCCTACGCGAAGCAGTACACGGATCTGGTGGACAAGGTGGCGCATGCCGAGCGCGAGGCCACGGGCACCAGCCGGCTGGCGCTGGCGGTGGCGCGCTATTACTTCAAGCTGATGGCGTACAAGGACGAGTACGAGGTGGCCCGGCTGTATTCGGACGGCGAGTTCCTGAAGCGGGTGGGCGAGCAGTTCGAAGGGGACTGGAAGCTGCGCTTTCACCTGGCGCCGCCCGTGTTGGCGCGGCGCGACAAGGACGGGCATCTGGTGAAGCGGGCGTATGGGCCCGGGATGCTGAAGGTGTTCCGGGCGCTGGCCCGGATGCGGTTCCTGCGGGGGTCCCGGTTCGATCCGTTCGGCTATACGCAGGAGCGGCGGGCCGAGCGCGAACTGATCCGCGAGTACCGCGAGACGATGACGGCGATCCTGTCGAAGCTGAACCGGGGGAATCTGGATCGGGCGGTGGCGTTGGCCAGCGTGCCCGAAGAGATCCGGGGATACGGGCACGTCAAGGAGGCGTCGATGGCGCGGGCGGAGGCGATGCGGGAGGAGTTGTTGAAGGACTTCAGCGCAAGGGTGGTGGCGATCGGGGTGCGGGCGGCCTGATGGCCGCCGCCGCCCGTCTTCCCCCCGCCCCTACTTCCCCGCCCCTGCGGACCAGCCTTTCGACAGTTCCACCGCCTGGCGCCAGCGTTTCATGCGGGCGTCCCTGACGGACTGGGGCCAGGTAGGTTCGAACGTGCGTTCGGCGTGCCACTTCGAGGCGAATTCGTCCTGGCCGGACCAGAAGCCGACCGCCAGGCCCGCCAGGCCGGCCGCGCCCAGGGCGGTGGATTCGGGGACGCGGGGGCGCACGACCGGCACGCCCAGGATGTCGGCCTGCATCTGCATCAGGAGGTCGTTGCGGGCGGCGCCGCCGTCCACGCGCAGCTCGGTCAGCGCGATGCCGCTGTCGGCGTCCATGCAGGTCAGCAGTTCGGCGCTTTGCAGGGCGATGGATTCCAGCGTGGCGCGGGCGATGTGGGCGCGGGTCGTGCCGCGGGTCAGGCCCACCAGGGTGCCGCGGGCGTAGGGGTCCCAGTGCGGGGCGCCCAGGCCGGCGAAGGCGGGGACCATGAAGACGTCGTCGGTGTCCGAGACGCTGGCGGCCAGGGATTCGATGTCTTCGGACCGCTGGATGATGCCCAGGCCGTCGCGCAGCCATTGAACCGCGGCGCCGGCCACGAAGACGCCGCCTTCCAGCATGTAGGCGGGTTTCCATTTGTCCTGGCCGGGTTGGGGCAGGCCCCAGCCGACGGTGGACAGCAGGTTGTTCCTGGACTGGACGGGCTTGTCGCCGACGTTCATCAGCATGAAGCAGCCGGTGCCGTAGGTGTTCTTGGCCATGCCCGGCGTGAAGCAGGCCTGGCCGAACGTGGCGGCCTGCTGGTCGCCCGCGACGCCGGCGATGGGCACGGAGCCGCCCAGCCATTCGGGCAGGGCGTCGCCGACGATGGCGCTGCTGGGCGCGATCTGGGGCAGGACGCTGCGCGGGATGTCCAGCAGCGCCAGGATGTCGTCGTTCCAGTCCTGCGTGTGCAGGTCAAAGAGCATGGTGCGCGAGGCGTTGCTGGGGTCGGTGCTGTGGACGGCGCCGCCGGTCAGTTGCCAGATGAGCCAGGTGTCGACGGTACCGAAGGCCAGCTCGCCGCGTTCGGCCATGCGGCGCGCGCCGGGCACGTGCTCCAGCAGCCATGCCAGTTTGGTGCCCGAGAAATAGGCGTCGACGACCAGGCCGGTGCGCGCCTGCAGGAAGTCGCCGTGGCCGTCCTGGCGCAGCTTGTCGCACAGGGGCGCGGTGCGGCGGTCCTGCCAGACGATGGCGCGGGCCAGCGGGCGGCCGGTGGCGCGTTCCCAGATGAGGGTGGTTTCGCGCTGGTTGGTGATGCCGATGGCGGCGATGTCGGCCGCCGTGGCCCCGGCATTGCGCAGGGCCTCGCGGGCGACGTCGAGCTGGCTGTGCCAGATCTCGTTGGCATCGTGTTCGACCCAGCCCGGACGCGGGTAGTGCTGGCGGAATTCGCGTTGGCCGACGCCGCGGACCACGCAGTCGCGGTCGAACACGATGGCCCGGGAGCTGGTCGTGCCCTGGTCCAGGGCTAGGACAAATTCATTCGTCGTCACTGTTTTTCGCGCCGTTCAGGTGTGCCCCGGCCAGCGGGTCGAGGCGTCTAAAGGAGAAGGTCGATGCCATGCACAGCAGGCCGATGACGACAAAGCCCGCGACCACGTCGCTGACGGCCAGCGTTTCGGCGCCGCGCAATGACATGCTGATGTTCAGCGTGACCGCGGCCACCCCGACGCCCAAGGTGATGCCCAGTTGCTGCGCCATCGCCGAGAAGCTGCTGGCGCGGCTCATTTTGGAAGCGGGGATGTCGGCATAGGTTAGCGTATTTACCCCCGTGAACTGCAACGACCGGAAGAAGCCGCCCACCAGCAGGATGGCGATCATCAGCCACACCGGGGTGGCCGCATTGAAGGCGCCGCAGACGATGATGAAGGCGCCCGTCAGCAGCGCGTTCAGGGTCAGCACGCGCCGAAAGCCGAAGCGCTGCACGATGGGGGTGGCGACGAATTTCATCAGCAGCGCGCCGGCGGCGCTGGCGAAGGTGATGAGGCCGGCCGAAAACGGCGTGAGGCCGAAGCCCACCTGCAGCAGCATGGCCAGGAGGAACGGCGTGGCGCCCACGGCGAAGCGGCACAGGTTGCCGCCCAGGGTGGAGATGGCGAAAGTGGGGATCCGCATCAGGGACAGGTCGATGATGGGATGCTCGACGCGGCGGGCGTGCACGCCATAGAGCAGGCCGCAGACGATGCCCACGGCGATCAGGCCCAGCAGCAGGGGCAGCGGCATCACGTCGCGGCCGATGGCCTCGAAGCCGCTGACCAGCGTGGCCAGGCAGGTGGCGCTGAGCAGGAACCCGATCCAGTCCAGCCGGGGCGTCCCTGTTTCGCGGATCTCCGCGACAAAGCGCAGCACGAGGCAGATGCCCAGGATGCCGATCGGGATGTTGATCAGGAAAATCCAGTGCCACGACATATACGTGACCATGAAACCGCCCAGCGGCGGGCCGATCACGGGCCCCAGCAGCGCCGGAATCGACAGGAAGGACATGGCCTTGAGCAGGTCGTGCTTGGGAACGGTGCGCAGCAGGATGATCCGTCCGACCGGCACCATCATGGCGCCCGCCATGCCCTGGACGATGCGCGCCAGCACGAGCTGCGGCAGGTCCTGCGACAGGGCGCAGGCGACGGAACTGAGGGTGAACAGGCCGATCGCGGCGATGAACACCCGCCGGGCGCCGTAGCGGTCGGCCGCCCAGCCGCTGATGGGCACGAAGACGGCGACGGCCAGCAGGTACGAGGTGATGGCCACGTTGAGCCGCACCGGGGTGGATCCCAGCGCCCGGGCCATGGCGGGCAGGGCGGTCGCCACCACCGTGGCGTCCAGCATCTGCATGAAGAGGGCGCACCCGACAATGAAGGGGATCATGCGCGCCGCGCGTACCGCGTCCGGGGATGAAGGCGGGACGGGGCGGGCTGCGGCGGCGGATTCTGCGGGCATGTCGGAAGGCGGCGATGGGAGCCTGACGATTGTAACGCCGGGGATCGGGCCGCCGTGAAGTAAACTCGGGGCATCCGAAACCCACTGAAATTGGTGCCATGGCAACCAACTACGAATCCGAGATCACCCAGTTCCTGAAGGACTACAAGAAATCCCATCCTGGCACCGAAGAGCGCCAGCGCGAGGGACGCGCCCGCCTCTGGGACAAGCCGCAGGACCAGGAACTGCTCGAAGGCTTCCGCGCGGCCCGCGTGCCGCAACGGCCGTACGTGTATCAGGCAGACTGATACCCTTGCGGCAAACATGGTCCAGACCCCCTCGGTGCCGGGCGATGCCCTGGCCAAGCTAGTGGAACCGTCCGTCGACAGCACGCCCGACACCATCGACAGCGTGGCGTTCGCGCGCCTGTATGGCGAGCCGCTGTTCCAGATGCCGACGGACCTGTACATCCCGCCCGATGCGCTGGAAGTCTTCCTCGAAGCCTTCGAAGGGCCGCTGGACCTGTTGCTCTACCTGATCCGCAAGCAGAACTTCAACGTTCTGGACATCCCCATGGCGGATGTCACGCGGCAGTATCTGTCGTATGTGGACCAGATCCGCATCACCAACCTCGAACTGGCCGCCGAATACCTGCTGATGGCGGCCATGCTCATCGAAATCAAGTCGCGCATGCTGCTGCCGGTCAAGAAGACCGACACCGGCGAAGAGCCCGAGGATCCCCGCGCCGAACTGGTCCGCCGCCTGCTCGAATATGAGCAGATGAAGCTGGCCGCCCAGAAGCTCGACAAGCTGCCACAGCTGGGCCGCGATTTCGTCAGCAGCCAGGCCGTGGCCGACCTGAGCGTCGAGCGCGCGCTGCCCGACGTCAGCGTGGACGACCTGCGCGCGGCCTGGGCCGACATCATGAAGCGCGCCAAGCTGAACCAGCACCATCACATCACGCGCGAGCAGCTCTCGGTGCGCGATCACATGACGCACATCCTGCGCCGGCTGAACGACGTGCGTTTCATGGAGTTCGGCGACCTGTTCATGGAGCGCATCCGCGAGGGCGCGCCCGCGGCGGTCGTCGTCGTGCATTTCATCGCCATGCTGGAGCTGGCGCGCGAATCGTTGCTGGAGATCACGCAGGCGGAGCCGTATGCTCCGATCTACGTGCGCCTGGCCTACACCAGCGTGGCGGCGGTCGCGGCCTGATCCTATCGGGCTGCCACCCACCCCGGAGAGTCCCTTGAAAGTCGTACACACCATCCAGGAATTGCGGGATCACCTGCGCGGCCAGAACCGCGTGTCGTTCGTGCCCACCATGGGCAACCTGCACGAAGGCCACCTTGCGCTGATGAAGCTGGCGCGCCAGCACGGCGATCCCGTCGTCGCCAGCATTTTCGTGAACCGCCTGCAGTTCGGGCCGAACGAGGATTTCGACCAATATCCCCGCACGCTGGCCGCCGACATCGAAAAGCTCGAAGCGGCCCGCGACGTCTATGTGCTGTTCGCGCCCAACGAGCGCGAAATGTATCCCGAGCCGCAGAGCTACCGCGTGCAGCCCCCGGACGACCTGGGCGACATCCTGGAAGGCGAGTTCCGCCCCGGCTTTTTCGCGGGCGTCAGCACCGTCGTGCTCAAGCTGTTTTCCTGCGTGCAGCCGCGCGTGGCGGTCTTCGGCAAGAAGGACTACCAGCAGCTCATGGTGGTGCGCAACATGTGCCGCCAGTTCCAGCTGCCGGTCGAGGTGCTGGCCCACGAGACCGTGCGCGCGGCCGACGGCCTGGCGCTGTCGTCCCGCAACCGCTACCTGACCGACGCCGAGCGCGCCGAGGCGCCGGCCCTGTACGCCGAGCTGCAGGAGATCGGCCGCCGGCTGGCCGCGGGCGAACGCGACGCCGCCGCGCTGGAACGCGAAGCCGCCGACCGCCTGACGCGGCGCGGCTGGAAGGTGGATTACGTGGCCCTGCGCCGCCAGCGCGACCTCAAGCGCCCCGAGGCCGCCGACCTGCAGGCCGGCGAACCCGTCGTGGCGCTGGCCGCCGCCAAGCTGGGTTCCACGCGCCTGATCGACAATCTGGAACTGGCCTACACGGCCTGATTTCCCGGCCGAATTACCCGGCCCGCCGGGGAGGGGCGTTTTCATCCGCCCCTGTCAGAATTGCCAGCTTACGCATAGCGCGCTGGCGGCGCAGACTGCTTGCAATCCTCCGTTGCAAGCGAGTCGCCCCATGCTCTCTCCCCATCCAGATCTCGACACCGTCCTGTCCTCCCTGACCGCCCGCGAACGCCAGATCGTGGAGTACGTGGCGGCGGGCCGCGCCAACAAGGTCATCGCCATTGACCTGGGCATTTCCCTGCGCACGGTAGAGGCCCATCGGGCCCGCATCTTCGCCAAGCTCGACGCCCGCAACGCCATGCAGCTTGCCTGCCGCCTGTGCGCGCATGCCCGATCGGGCGCCTCGCCGGTGCCGGGGGCGCAACGCGCAGCCCACCACCCGCTGCCGCCGCCGGACCGACCGGCCCTGGATACCCGGGTCCTGCACGAGCCCGTCCGCGCCTACGACCCCTGTCCGCCTGCGCCGCCCGGTCCGCCTACGCCGCCCGGTTCGCCTGCACCGCCCGATTCACCTGCACCGTCGGGCCCGCAACGCGCAGGCGCGCATCCGCCCGAATGGAGCCCAAAATGAATCCGGGCCTGGCGAACATGGCGTCCGTCAGGCCCGGGCTATCTTGTGCCGGCAATGCGGCGGTCAGTTGTCGCGACGAGGCATCAAGGGCACTTGGGCGCCGGGGCGCTGGCCAATTCGTCGATCGGGTCCAGATCCGGCTGGCGGGTCAGGTTGTAATTCAGGTTGGGAGTCTGGCCGCCGATGGACCGCACGCGCAGCACGTTGTTGGCCGCGACCACGAATTCCACGCGGACGTTGCCCTGGCCGTCCATCAGGATGACGCGGGGCGGGCGTTCGTCGGTGGCGTCCCAGCAGCCCTGCTCGGATACCGGGGGCCCCTTCTTGGGGTCGTTGTCCAGGTAGGCCGTGCGGCCGCGCCAACGGCCGTTGGGCGCCAGGGTCAGCGTCACGCGCTGCGCCGTGCACTGCATGGCCGGCGAAAAACACGGCAGGGTGCCCATATAGGTCTGGGGCTGCGGCACCAGGCTGTGCGTGATGCCGCTTTGCGCCGGGGCGGGGGCCGCGGCCGCCGGGGCCGATGCGCCGCCGGAGCCGCCCGCGCCGGTGTCGGCGCCTTCGGGCATGGCCTGGCCGTCTTCGGTGGTCTGGCCGGCCGGGACGGCCTGCTGATTCTGGTTCTGTTGACGGCGCGCGTCGGGCTTGAGCTCGATCTGCACCTGCGACGGGGCGCGGATGACGCTGCGGTAACCCGCGCCGGAGCCCTGATACTGCGCGTCGGTGACGGTGCTTTCGGGGGGCAGGTCGTAATAGCCTTCGGCTTTCTGCTTGGCGCAGCCCGATACGCCTACCACGGTGCCCGCTAGCAGCAGCCCCATGACGCTGAGTTTGCGGGAGCGGGAAACGATGTCGACGCGCGCGGCCATGGCAGCTTATCCGTGAATTGAGTCTGTCTCCGATTTTACGCACTTATGCGAAGATTCGATACGTTCCCCTAAGCCGTTCCAGGATATCGCCGGCGCTTATGCACAAATTACGACATGGCCGCGGGCGGCCACTCATCCCTTGCGCCATCGCCGGCAAGGCGGATGGGCAGGCGCGTCCAAACCTGCAAACGGCGTGACCGCGATGTGGCAAGTCTTCGACATGCCTGCGGGCGTCTTCATCGGCGTGGCCGCGCTGGCCGGCCTGTTCGTCGGCAACTGGCTGACGGTGCTGACCCATCGGCTGCCACGCATGATGGAACGCGAATGGCAGGCGCAGTGTCTGGACGCCATGGGCAAGCCGCGGCCCGCGGACCGCTATGGCCTGCTGTCGCCGGCCTCGCATTGTCCTGCCTGCAAGGCGCCGGTCACCGGCGTGGGACGGATCCCGGTGCTGGGCTGGCTGCTGCTGCGCGGGCGGTGCGTTGCCTGCCACGCGCCCATCGGGTGGCGCTATCCCGCCATCGAACTCCTGAGCTGCGCGCTGTTCGCGGCCTGCGCGGTGCGCTTTGGCGCGACGCCGATCGCCCTGGCGGCCATGGGCCTGTCGGCGGCCTTGGTGGCGCTGGCCTGGATCGACCTGGAATCGACGCTGCTGCCCGACGTCCTGACCCAGCCGCTGCTGTGGGCGGGCCTGCTGGTCAATTTGTTCGGGGCGTTCACCAGCCTGCAGACCGCGGTGATCGGCGCGGTGGCCGGCTATCTGTTCCTGTGGGTTATCTTTCATGTGTTCCGTCTGCTGACCGGGCGCGAAGGCATGGGCCAGGGCGACTTCAAGCTGCTGGCGGCGCTGGGCGCATGGTTCGGCATCGAAGCCTTGCCCATGCTGCTGCTCAGCGCGTCGCTGGTGGGCGTGCTGATCGGCGGGGCGCTGACCCTGGCCGGCCGCGCCAGCCGCGGCCAGCCCTTGCCCTTCGGACCGTATCTGGCGTTGGCGGGCCTGGTCATGCTGCTGCTGGGCGGCGACCAGGGCGTGCTGGGGTTCATGCGTTAGACGTGAACCCGGCAGACGTGAACCCCGGCAGACGTGAACCGAATGGCCTGCGCGCCGGACTCGGCAAGGCAGCCGCCATCAACGCAAACTGAGGAAAGGCAGCATGTTCAAGATCGGTCTTACGGGCGGCATCGGATCGGGCAAATCCCGCGTGGCGGACCTGTTGGCGCAGTGGGGCGCGGCCCTGGTCGATACCGACGCGATCGCGCATGCGCTCACCGCCGCGGGGGGCGCCGCCATGCCGGCCATCGAACGCGAATTCGGTCCGCAGGCGCTGACGCCCGAGGGCGCGCTCGACCGCGCCTGGATGCGCGCGCAGGCGTTCGCCGACCCGCAGGTGCGACGGCGCCTGGAGGCCGTGCTGCATCCGGCCATCGGCCGCGAGACCGAGCGCCAGGCCGCCGCCGCGCGCGGATCGTATCTCGTCTTCGTGGTGCCGCTGCTGGTCGAGTCCCTGGACCGTTGGCGCTCGCGCGTGGATCGTATCTGCGTGGTCGATTGCGATCCCGATACGCAGGTGGCCCGGGTGCGTCAGCGCAGCGGGCTGACGGAGCCTGACATCCGGCGTATCATGGCGGCACAGGCTGCGCGGGCACGCCGGCTGGAGGTCGCCGATGACGTCATACTCAACGACGCCACGACAACGCCGGACCAGTTGCGCGCGCGGGCGTTGATCCTGCATGACCGCTGGCTGGCGCTGGCGGCCACGACGGGCCGGTAAGCCAGCGGCTGCCGGCACCCCTGAAAATTCTTGGCCCCGCCGGCCAACCACTGATAGGGCCTGTAAAACAGCGTGATCGTCTACGAATATCCCTTCAATGAGCGCATCCGTGCTTATCTGCGGCTGGAATACCTGTTCGACAGGCTGTTCTTCTTTGCTCGCGAGGGTGACTCACGCCAGCATCAGGTTGCCGTCACGTCACTGTTCGATCTGCTCGATGCGTGCGAACGCACCGACGTGAAGGGATCGGTGTTGCAAGACCTCGAACGCCAGCGCCTTGCGCTGGTCGGCCTGCGCGATCATCCCGGCGTGGCGCAGGACGCGCTCGAAAGCATGCTGCGCGATCTGGAAAGGGTGGCCGGCGCGCTGGCCGCGCCCGGCAAGACCGGCCAGTCGCTGCGCGAAAACGAATGGCTCACCAGCCTGCGCGGCCGGCTGTCGGTGCCGGGCAGCGCCACGCAGGTGGACATGCCTTCCTACTATGCCTGGCAGAACAAGTCCGAGGCCGCCCGGTGCGCGGACCTGCAGGCCTGGGTGTCGCCCTTCGTCCCGCTCTATGACGGCCTGACGCTGGCGCTGCGCCTGTTGCGCGAGTCCGGGCGCAAGACCGACATCGTCGCCGAGCAGGGCGCCTACCAGCAGATGCTGGGCGGCAAGCAGTTCCAGCTCCTGCGCGTTTGGGTGGATCCCACGCAAGGGGTCTTTCCCGAGATCAGCGCCAATAAGTACATGATCTGGATACGTTTTTCCACTCAGGATGGGGAGTTCAAGCCCCAGCAGGTGGCGCGCGACGTGCCTTTCGCGATGACCCTGTGCAGTTCGTAGGCGCAAGTTACGCACGGTTTCGCTGCCCGGATAGCTGTTGCGGGTAGTTTCAGCCTGAGGGCCCCGGGCGTCGAAACCGGGACGGTCTAGTAGACAATACGGCTTTCCTTCCGAGTGTGCCGGAACCGTTTCCATGTCCGATAGCCGTCCTGTATCCCCATCCGCCCGCTGGAGCCGCCGCCGCATCGTCGGCCTGGTCCTGCTGCTGCTCGTTGTTGCGGCAATCGCCTGGATGGTGCTGCGGCCTTCGGCCAAGCAGGGCGGGCCTGGCGGGCGCCCCGGCGGCAGGCCGCCCATGGCGGCCATGGCCAACATGCCTGTCCCGGTTCGTATCGCCACCGCCACCCAGCAGGACATCGACATCTTCCTGCGCTCGCTGGGCACCGTCACCGCCTACAACACCGTCACCGTCAGAAGCCGCGTCAGCGGCGAGCTGGTGGACGTTGCTTTCCAGGAGGGCCAGCAAGTCAAGGCCGGCGACCTGCTGGCGCAGGTCGATCCGCGCGCGTTCCAGGTCGCCCTGGACCAGGCCCGCGGCACGCAGATGCAGAACCTTGCGCAGCTTGAAAACGCCAAGCGCGACCTGCAGCGCTACCAGGCCCTGTACAAGCAGGACTCCATCGCCCGCCAGCAGGTCGATACCCAGGCCGCGCTGGTGCGCCAGTACGAGGGCGCGGTCAAGAGCGACCAGGCCAACGTCGACAACGCCAAGCTGCAGCTCGACTACGCGCGCATCACCGCGCCCATCAGCGGGCGGCTCGGCCTGCGCCAGGTCGACCGCGGCAACCTCGTGTCCAGCTCGGACACCAACGGCCTGGTGGTGATTACCCAGACCCAGCCGATTTCCGTAGTGTTCACGCTG
The DNA here is from genome assembly GCF_055397965.1 of Achromobacter sp. T5-5. NCBI lineage: Bacteria > Pseudomonadati > Pseudomonadota > Betaproteobacteria > Burkholderiales > Alcaligenaceae > Achromobacter > Achromobacter sp. T5-5. Next base: position 5,725,307 of record NZ_AP027919.1, on the reverse strand, counting down.
CCTGAAACCCAGTTGCCCGACGTGCGCGCCGAACTGGCCGCCGGCAAGACGCTGGCGGTCGATGCCTATGACCGGGCCGACACCCGCCGCATTGCGACGGGCACCCTGGAAACGCTGGACAACCAGATCGACGTCGCGACCGGGACGCTCAAGCTCAAGGCCCGGTTCGACAATACCGACGACGCGCTTTTTCCGAACCAGTTCGTCAACGTGCGGCTGCACGTCCTGACCCGCAAGAACGTGACCGCCATCCCGACGGCGGCCGTCCAGCAGGGCTCGGCCGGCGCGTTCGTGTTCCTGGTGCAGCCCGACGACACGATCGCGGTGCGCCAGGTGAAGCTGGGCGCCATCAACAGCGGCATGGTCGCCGTCAATGAAGGTCTGCAGCCGGGCGACCGCGTCGTCACCGAAGGCACCGACCGCCTGCGCGCGGGCGCCAAGGTGGAAATCGTGGGCGGCGCCCAGGTCATTCCCGCCACCCGCGACAAGACGCTGGGCGCGGGCGCGCCGGCCGGCACCACGCCCGCCTCCAAATAAGCCGAGAACGCCGTGAGCCCGTCGCGCCTTTTCATCCTGCGCCCCGTGGCCACCACGCTGTCCATGGTGGCCATCCTGATCGCGGGCCTCATCGCCTACCGGTTCCTGCCCGTTTCCGCATTGCCGGAAGTGGACTACCCGACGATCCAGGTCGTGACGCTGTACCCCGGGGCCAGTCCCGACGTGATGACCTCCCTGGTCACCTCGCCCCTGGAGCGGCAGTTCGGCCAGATGCCCGGCCTGAACCAGATGTCGTCCACCAGTTCGGGCGGCGCGTCGGTCATCACGCTGCAGTTCAACCTGACCCTGCCGCTGGACGTGGCCGAGCAGCAGGTGCAGGCGGCGATCAACGCCGCCTCGAACCTGCTGCCGTCCGACCTGCCGGTGCCGCCCACCTACAACAAGGTCAACCCCGCGGACGCGGCCGTGCTGACGCTGGCGATCACCTCGCCCACCATGCCGCTGCCGCAGGTTCGCGATCTGGTCGACACGCGCGTCGCGCAGAAGCTGTCGCAGATTCCCGGCGTGGGCCTGGTCAGCGTGGCGGGCGGCCAGCGGCCGGCCGTGCGGGTCCAGGTGAACCCGCAGGCGCTGGCGGCCAATGGCCTGTCGCTGTCGGACCTGCGCACCGCCATCGTCGGCGCCAACGTCAACCAGCCCAAGGGCAACCTGGACGGGCCGCAGCGCTCCACCACCATCAACGCCAATGACCAGCTCAAGTCGCCCACCGACTACAACAGCCTGATCATCGCGTACAAGAACGGCGCGCCGCTGCGCCTGGCCGACGTGGCGCGCGCCGTCGAAGGCGCGGAAGACACCCGGCAGGCCGCGTGGGCTGGCGACAAGCCCGCCATTCTGCTGAACATCCAGCGCCAGCCGGGGGCCAACGTGATCGACGTGGTCGACCGCATCCAGGCGCTGATGCCGCAACTGCGCGCCGCGCTGCCGGCCACGCTGGACGTGGCCGTGGTGTCCGACCGCACCCAGACCATCCGCGACTCCGTCGCCGACGTGCAGTTCGAGATGCTGCTGGCGGTGGGGCTGGTGGTCATGGTGACCTTCATCTTCCTGCGCAGCCTGACGGCCACGCTGATCCCCAGCGTCGTCGTGCCGCTGTCTTTGGTGGGCACGTTCGGGATCATGTATCTGGCGGGCTTTTCCATCAACAACCTGACGCTGATGGCGCTGACGATCGCCACGGGCTTCGTGGTGGACGACGCCATCGTCATGATCGAAAACATCGCGCGCCACATCGAGGAAGGCGAGAAGCCGATGCAGGCCGCGCTCAAGGGCGCCTCGCAGATCGGCTTCACGCTGATCTCGCTGACCCTGTCGCTGATCGCCGTGCTGATCCCGCTGCTCTTCATGACGGAGGTCGTGGGCCGCCTGTTCCGCGAATTCGCGATCACGCTGGCGGTGGCCATCCTGATTTCGCTGGTGGTGTCGCTGACCCTCACCCCCATGATGTGCGCGCGCCTGCTGCGCCCGGAATCCGAGACCCGGCACGGACGCTTTCACCAGGCCACGGGCGCCTTCATCGACCGCGTCATCGCCGCGTATGACCGCATGCTGCAGGTCGTGCTGCGCCACCAGACGCTGACCCTGGTGGTGGCGGTGGCCACGTTCGCGTTGACCGTGCTGCTGTACCTCGTGGTGCCCAAGGGCTTTTTCCCGCAGCAGGACACCGGTCTCATCCAGGCCATCACGCAGGCGCCGCAGTCCATCTCCTTTGCCGCCATGTCCGAGCGCCAGCAGGCCGCCGCTCGTCTGGTGCTGGAAGATCCCGACGTGCAGGCCGTGTCGTCGTTCATTGGCGTGGACGGCAGCAACGCCACGCTCAGCGCCGGCCGCATGCAGATCGCGCTGAAACCCCAGGCCGAGCGCAGCAGCGACCTGCGCGCCGTGATGGCCCGGCTGCAGGAGACCCTGAACCGCCAGGACGGCCTGACCGTCTACATGCAGCCGGTGCAGGACCTGACCATCGAAGACCGGGTTAGCCGCACGCAGTATCAGATGACCTTGTCCAATCCGGACCTCAAGGTCCTGAGCGAATGGACGCCCAAGCTGGTCGACCGCCTGCGCAGCGTGCCCGGGCTGATGGACGTCACCGACGACCTGCAGGACGACGGCCTGCAGACCTGGGTCGAGATCGACCGCGACGCGGCCTCGCGCCTGGGCATCACGGCCGCCGTCATCGACGAGGCGCTCTACAACGCCTTCGGGCAGCGGCTGATTTCCACGATCTTCACGCAGTCCAACCAGTACCGGGTGGTGCTGGAGGTGCAGCCGCAGTTCCAGATGTCGCCCAGCGCGCTGGGCCAGATCCACGTGCCCACGTCCTCGGGGGCGCAGGTGCCGCTGTCGTCCGTGGCGCACATCAGCGAAGGCAGGACGGTGCTGGCCGTCAACCGGCTCGACCAGTTCCCCATGGTGACGGTGTCGTTCAACCTGGCGCCGGGCGCGTCGCTGTCCGATGCCGTGCAGAACATCGTGGCGGCCGAGGCCGAGATCGGCATGCCGGCCGGGGTGGAAACGCGCTTCCAGGGCGCGGCGCTGGCGTTCCAGAATTCGCTGTCCAGCACGCTGTGGCTGATCCTGGCCGCCGTGGTCACGATGTACATCGTGCTGGGCGTGCTGTACGAAAGCTACATCCATCCCATCACCATCCTGTCCACGCTGCCGTCCGCGGGCGTGGGGGCGCTGCTGGCGCTGCTGATCAGCGGCACCGAGCTCGACATGATCGGCATCATCGGGATCATCTTGCTGATCGGCATCGTCAAGAAAAACGCCATCATGATGATCGACTTCGCGCTGGACGCCGAGCGCAAGCGCGGCCTGTCGCCCCGCGAGGCCATCCACGAGGCCGCGCTGCTGCGCTTTCGGCCTATCCTGATGACCACGCTGGCCGCGCTGTTCGGCGCCTTGCCGCTGATGCTGTCCACCGGCACGGGCGCTGAATTGCGCCAGCCGCTGGGCCTGGTCATGGTGGGCGGCCTGCTGCTGTCGCAAGTGCTGACGCTGTTCACCACGCCGGTCATCTACCTGATGTTCGACCGCATGTCCCGCCGCTGGCGCGGCGCCGCGTCGGCGCCCGCCGGAGACGCCCGATGATCCTGTCGGCCCCGTTCATCGTCCGGCCGGTGGCGACCACGCTGCTGAGCCTGGCGGTCGTGATGGCCGGCATGCTGGCGTTTTTCCTGTTGCCGGTGGCCCCGCTGCCGCAGGTCGACATCCCCACCATTTCCGTGTCGGCCAGCCTGCCCGGCGCCAGCCCCGAGACCATGGCGTCCAGCGTCGCCACGCCGCTGGAGCGGTCGCTGGGCAGCATCGCGGGCGTCACCGAAATGACGTCGCGCAGCTCGCAGGGCTCCACCCGCATCACGCTGCAGTTCGACCTGTCGCGCGACATCAACGGCGCCGCGCGCGACGTGCAGGCGGCCATCAACGCGGCGCGCTCGCTGCTGCCCACCGGCCTGCGCAGCAATCCCACGTATCACAAGTCCAATCCGTCCGACGCGCCGATCATGACCCTGGCGCTGACGTCCGGCACGCTCAGCCAGGGCCAGCTCTACGACCTGGCCTCCACCATCGTGGCGCAGAAGCTCTCGCAGGTGGACGGCGTGGGCGAAGTCACGGTCGGCGGCAGTTCGCTGCCCGCCGTGCGTGTCACGGTGTTGCCTGGGGCGCTGGCCAACCAGGGCGTGTCGCTGGACGAGCTGCGCGCCACGCTGGCCAATGCCAATGCCAACCGGCCCAAGGGCGTGCTCGAGAACGACCGCTACCACTGGCAGATCATGGTCAGCGACCAGCTCAGCCGGGCCGAGCAATACCGGCCGCTGATCGTGGCCTGGCGCGACGGCAGGCCGGTGCGCGTATCCGACGTGGCCAGGGTCGAGGACTCGGTCGAAGACCTCTACCAGACCGGCTTCTACAACGACCGCAACGCCATCCTGATGGTCGTGCGGCGGCAGGCGGACGCCAACATCATCGAAGCCGTGGACGCCGTGCGCGCGCAGCTTCCGGTGCTGCAGGCGCTGATGCCGGCCGACGTCAGCATGACGGTCGCGCAGGACCGTACCCCCAGCATCCGCGCGTCGCTCCACGAGGCCGAGCTGACGCTCGTCATCGCCGTGGGACTGGTGGTGCTGGTGGTGCTGCTGTTCCTGCGCCGCTGGCGGGCGGCCATCATCCCCAGCGTGGCGGTGCCGGTGTCGCTGATCGGCACGTTCTGCATCATGTACCTGTGCGGCTACACGCTGAACACCATCTCGCTCATGGCCCTGATCGTGGCCACGGGCTTCGTGGTGGACGACGCCATCGTGGTGCTCGAAAACATCATGCGGCACGTCGAGCGCGGCATGTCGCCGATGCGCGCCGCGCTGCGCGGTTCGCGCGAGGTGGGCTTCACGGTGCTGTCGATGAGCCTGTCGCTGGTGGCGGTGTTCATCCCCATCCTGCTGATGGGCGGCGTGGTCGGACGCCTGTTCCGCGAGTTCGCCGTGACCCTGTCGGCCGCCATCCTGGTGTCGCTGGTGGTGTCGCTGACGCTCACGCCCATGATGTGCGCGCGCCTGCTGCGCCCGGAGCCCAAGGATGAGAAGCCGCAGGGCCGCCTGGCGCGCTGGTCCGAGCGCGCCTTCGAGTCCATGCAGGACGGCTATCGCATGTCGCTGGGCTGGGCGCTGGCGCACGGCCGCCTGATGATGCTGACCCTGGCGGTCGCCGTAGGCCTGAACATCTACCTGTACACCGTGGTGCCCAAGGGCTTCTTCCCGCAGCAGGACACCGGCCAGCTCCTGGGATTTTTCCGCGTGGACCAGGGCACGTCGTTCCAGGCCACGGTGCCCAAGCTGGAGGCGCTGCGCAAGGTGGTGCTGGCCGACCCGGCCGTGCAGAGCATGACGGGCTACGCGGGCGGACGCGGCGGCAGCAACAGCAGCTTCATGCAGATCCAGCTCAAGCCCCTGGAAGAACGCAAGGTGTCGGCCGACGTGGTCATCAACCGCCTGCGCGCCAAGCTGCAGAACATGGCGGGCGCGCGCATGTTCCTGGTGTCGCAGCAGGACATCCGCATCGGCGGACGCCAGAGCCAGGGGTCCTACGACTACACCCTGATGTCCGGCGACCTGCAACTGCTGCGCACCTGGATGCCCAAGGTGCAGCAGGCCATGGCCACAATCCCGGAGATCACCGACGTCGACGCCGACGTCGAGGACCGCGGCCGTGAGATCAACCTGGTCATCGACCGGGAAGCCGCGACGCGGCTGGGCATCAGCATGGCCACCATCTCCACGGTGCTGAACAATTCGTTCAGCCAGCGCCAGGTGTCGGTCATGTATGGGCCGCTCAACCAGTACCACGTGGTGCTGGGCGTGGACCCGAAGTTCGCGCAGGACATCCAATCGCTGCGCCAGGTCGAGGTCATCACGGCGGACGGCGCGCGCGTGCCGCTGTCGGCGTTCACCAAGCTCGAAAACGCCAACGCGCCGCTCAGCGTCAGTCACCAGGGCCTGTTCGTGGCCGACACCATCTCGTTCAGCCTCGCGCCCGGCGTGTCGCTGGGGCAGGCGACGGCCGCCATCGACAACGCCGTGGCCCGCATCGGCCTGCCGTCCGACCAGATCCAGGCGGGCTTCCAGGGCACCGCCGCCGCGCTGCAGGAAACGCTGGCGCAGCAGCCCTGGCTGATCCTGGCCGCGCTGGTCACCATGTACATCGTGCTGGGCATCCTGTACGAGAGCTTCGTCCATCCGCTCACCATCCTGTCCACCCTGCCGTCGGCGGGCCTGGGCGCGCTGCTCGCGCTGCTGCTGGTGCGCTACGACTTCACGCTGATCGCGCTGATCGGGGTGTTCCTCCTGATCGGCATCGTCAAGAAGAACGCCATCATGATGGTGGACTTTGCGCTGGACGCCGAGCGCCACCACGGCATGACGCCGCGCGACGCCATCTTCCAGGCGTGCCTGACGCGCTTTCGCCCCATCATGATGACGACCATGGCGGCCATCTTCGGCGCGCTGCCGCTGGTGCTGGCCACCGGCGCGGGCGTCGAGATGCGCCAGCCGCTGGGCATTACCATCGTGGGCGGTCTGGTGCTGAGCCAGATCCTGACGCTGTACACCACGCCCGTGGTCTATCTTTACCTGGACCGCTTCCGCCTGTGGGCCGCGCGCCGGCGCGCTTCGCGGGGCGGGAAATCCGCTTCCATCGAACACACATGATCCGTACCAAGCCGTTTCACCACGCCTGCCTTCCCCGCGCCGCGGCCACGATTGCGCTGTGCGCGCTGCTGGGCGCCTGCGCGGTCGGGCCCGACTACCAGCGCCCGGCGCTGGACGTGGGCGCCGCCTACAAGGAAGGCCAGGTCGAAGTGCCCGGCTGGAAACCGGCGCAGCCGCGCGACCAGGCCGAGCGCGGCGAGTGGTGGAAAGTCTATGACGACCCCGTCCTGAACGGGCTGATGGACCGGCTGAACGCGTCCAACCAGACCATCGCCCAGGCCGAGGCCAACTACCGCCAGGCGCTGGGACTGGTGCGCGGCGCGCGCTCGGGCTTTTATCCCACCGTCGGGGCAGGGGCGGGGATGACGCGCGCGGGCAGCGGCGGCCAGAGCGGCTCGTCGTCCGGATCGGGCAGCAGCGTGTACAACCAGTATTCGGTCACGGGCAGCGTGAGCTGGGAGCTGGACCTCTGGGGCCGCGTGCGCCGCAGCGTCGAATCCTCGGAAGCCAGCGCGGCCGCCAGCCTGGCCGACCTGGGCGCGACCCGCTTGAGCGCGCAGGCGGCGCTGGCCCAGACCTATCTGCAATTGCGCGTGCTGGACGAGCAGAAGCGCCTGCTGGACGCGACCGTGGCCGCCTATGAAAAGTCCTTGCAGCTCACGCAGAACCGCTACGAGGTCGGCGTTGCGGGCCAGGCCGACGTGGCCGTGGCGCGCACGCAGCTCGAAAGCACGCGCGCGCAATCCATCGACCTGGACTGGCAGCGCGGGCAGTACGAGCATGCGATCGCCGTGCTGATGGGCCAGGCGCCGTCGCAGTTCAGCCTGCCGCCGGCGGTCTTCGCGCTGAAGCTGCCGCAGATACCGGTCGGCCTGCCGTCCGAGCTGCTGGAGCGCCGTCCCGACGTGGCGGCCGCAGAGCGCCGCGCCGCCGCCGCCAATGCGCAGATCGGCGTGGCGCAGTCCGCCTGGTTCCCGAGCCTGATCCTGTCGGCCGACGGCGGTTTTCGCAATGGCGAGTTCGCCGAGCTGCTGACCGCGCCCGCGCGCTTCTGGTCCCTGGGCCCGGCGCTGGCCTTGACGATCTTCGACGGCGGCGCGCGCGAGGCCCAGGTCGAACAGGCCCGCGCGTCGTACGACGCGCAGGCGGCGGCCTACCGCCAGGCGGCCCTGACCGGCCTGCGCGAGGTCGAGGACTACCTGATCCAGCTACGCGTGATGGAACAGGAGCAGATCGTGCAGCGCCGCGCGCTGGAATCGGCGCGCGAATCGCTGCGCCTGATCCAGAACCAGTACAAGGCCGGCCTGGTCGACTACCTGAGCGTGGCCGTGGTGGACGCCACGGCGCTCAACAGCGAACGCAACGCCCTGAGCCTGCTGGGCGACCGGCTGCTGGCCAGCGTCAACCTGATCGTCGCGCTGGGCGGCGGGTGGGAAGGCCTGCCGGCGGAGCAGACCGCGCGCGCGGACGCGGCGCAGACCCCGGGGCCGCAGGCTTCCGGGTCGCAGAGTCTCCCGGCCCAGTCCCCCCCGGCCCAGTCCGCCGCGCCCCGGTCTCCCTAGTTGCGGCGGTCAAGGCTCCGCACGGGCATCCCGATGCGCTGACGCCAGGCCGCCGGCCGTGCGATCCGCGCCGTCCTACAGTCCGACCGCCTTCAAGTCCGGCCGCTGGCGGTGCCAGTCGGTCACGGCCTGGAACGCCATGCCGATCCTGCCGAGCACGCCTTCGTCATTGGGCTTGCCCAGCAATTGCACGCCCAGCGGCAGGCCGTTAGCGGTGAAACCCGCGGGCAGGGCCAGGCCGGATGCATTGACGTAGTTGCCGGCGCGCGTGAAGGCGGCCAGCGGCGTGGCCGCCTCGTCGACCTCTTCCAGCCTGCGCGCGCCGAAGGGCGCGCTGGGGGTGAGCACCGCGTCGAAATCACTCATCCAGTCCAGCCAATCCCGGCGCGCCTGCGCGTGCGCCTGCAGCGCGGCGATGTAGTCCGCGGCCGACAGGCCCTTGCCCGACAGCACGCGGGCGCGCACGTACTGGCCGATGGGCTGGGCGGAATCTTCGATGTAGCCGCGGTGGACGGCATAGGCCTCGGCGGCGATGATCTGGCCGTTGCGCTGCATCATCTCGCGGAAATCGAAGGGGAAGGGCGTCTCGGACACATCGGCACCCAGGCCGGCCAGCACGCGGCGCGCGTCGTCCAGCGCGGACAGCGCGTCGGCGTCCACGGCGATTGGATGCTGGGATGAGGGCATCAGCGCAATGCGCACGCCACGCAGCGGTTGCGCGCCATTGGCGAGTTCGCGGTACCGGAAGGCAGGTATCCCCAGCGTCAGCGGATCGTGCGCGTCGGGGCCCGCCATCAGGGCGGTAAGCAGCATCGCGTCGCGGGTGTCGCGCGTCAGCGGGCCGATGGTGTCCAGCGTGGTCGACAGCGCCACCGCCCCGTGCAGGCTGATCAGCCCGCGCGTCGTCTTGAGTCCGGTAACGCCGTTCAGGGCCGCGGGTATCCGCACCGAACCGCCCGTGTCCGAACCCAGCGCGGCGGGCGCCAGTCCAGCAGCCACGGCTACGCCGGATCCGCTGGACGAGCCGCCCGGAACACGCCGCTGCCGCAGATCCCAGGGATTGCGCGGCGTGCCCATGACGGGGTTCGTGCCCCAGCCGCCGAATGCGAATTCGACCATGTGGGTCTTGCCCAATATCACCATGCCCGCATCCAGCAGGCGCGCGACGGCGGTCGAGGTCACGCCGCTGCGGCGATCGCGCCAGGCCTCGGATCCGGCCGTGGTGACCTGGCCCTGGATCTCGCACAGATCCTTCACCGCCACCGGCACGCCGTCCAGCGGGCTGAGCAGGCCGTACCCGGCGCGGCGGCGCGCATCGGCGGCCTCGGCCAGGCGCAGGGCCCCGGCGCTGTCCACGCTGACATAAGCGCCCAGCGCAGGATTCGCCTGGTCGATGCGGTCCAGGAAGTGGCGCGTCAATTCCACCGAGCTGTAGAGGCCCTTGGCCAGGCCGTCCGCCAGTTCGCCCAGCGTGGCAAATGCAATTTCAGACATGTTTTCCTCGGGTTGATGTGCCGGCCGCGCATGCGGCGCACGGCCGGCTGCGCTACGTGCTGCTAGCGCTTGTTCCAGTCAGGGGTGGGGTAAACAGGTTTCGCGGTAGCGACGTCCGCCGGCCATACGGGCACCATGCCCTTGCCGGGCAGCAGTTGCACCACCGGGAACGGCATCAGCAGTTGCTTGCCGGTGTCGTCGATGGCATAGGGGCCGGCCATGACCGTGAGCTTGCCCGACAGGTCCAGCGACGCCTGCTTGAGCGCCGCGGCGTCCGTGGTGGCGGCCTTCTTCACGACCTCTTCCGTGATCGCGCCCGCGCCGTAGGCCAGGGCCGTCTGGAAATCGGGCGGGAACTCGGCCTTGGGGAAGCGCTGGTCGTAGGCAGCCGCGAACTGCTCGCGGCTCATGCCCGCGTTCACGTTCCAGTTGATCGCCGGGTGATAGTTGGTATGGCTGTAGATGTAGTTGGCGTCTGCGCCAATGGCCTGGAACTGGGGCGTCGACGCGTACACCATGAAGACGTACGGGAAGTTGATGTCCAGCTGCTTCATCTGGCGCGTCATGCTGATCAGGTCGCCCTCATAGGACGTCGGCACCAAAGCCTCGGCGCCCGCCGCGCGCGCCTTCTGCAGGATCGTGCTGAAGTCCTTCTGGCCCTTTGGGTACTTCTCGAACATCACGACCTGCATGCCGTTCTTGGTCGCCTGTTCGCGGCCGCCTTCGGCCAGGCCCGCCGGGAACGGTTCGTCGGAATACAGCAGCGCCACTTTCTTGACGCCCTGGTTGGCAGCCAGTTCCATGTTGGCGCGCAGCATGGCGGACACCGGCATCTGGGTGCCGGACACCATGTTTTTGAAACCCTGCTTGTAGAGATCGTCGCTGGCGGCCGACCACACCATCATGTACTTGCCCAGCCGTTCGGTCACCGTGGCGGCCGCAGCCGTCAGCGTGGAGCCGAAGGGCGCAAACACCAGATCGACTTTTTCATCGACAATCAGGCGTTCGTAGACGCGGGTGACCATCTGCTTGTCGCTGCGGTCATCCAGCTTGACCAGCTCGACGGGGTATTTCCTGCCCTTGATGTCGATGCCGCCGCGGCGGTTGACGTCGTCCACCCACAGCTCCACGCCGCGCACGCCGGATTGCGACGCGAGAGCGAAGCTGCCGGTGGACGAGACGGTCATGCCCACGCGGATCTTGTCCGAGTTCTGGGCGGCGCCCGTGGCGGGGGCCAGGACGGCGATGGCCATGGCCAGTGCCGGCAAACGGAACAACCAGGATTTAACGTACATGGGATGTCTCCAATCGTTATAGATTCTGGGCCCTCTTCCTGCCGCGTAGCAGGGATCGATAACCCGGTATTGGGCAATAATTGCCCAATACGCGACACAGCGTATAACAAATAGGCATGGAGCGCACGCCTTGAATAAATTGAACTATCGTCAGACCGAAATGCTGTGGGCCATCGTCATGGCCGGCTCGATCAGTGGTGCGGCCCGTCTCTTGAATATTTCGCAGCCGGCGGTCAGCCGGATGTTGGCCCACACCGAAAAAGCCATGGCCGTGACGCTGTTCGAGCGGGTTCGCGGGCGGCTTCGTCCAACCCCGCAAGTGCATAGCCTGTTTGAGGAAATCGAGAAAACCCAGCGCATGATGCAGCGGGTCAACGACCTTGCCGATGCGTTGTCCGAGCACGGCACGGGCGTGCTGCGCCTGGCCTCCATTCCCAGCCTGGCGCAGTTTCTGGTGCCTCGCGCCGTGGCCCGTTTCCAGCAGCAGCATCCCGAACTGCTGCTGCGCCTGAACACCTCGGTCCTGCCCAGCCTGATCACCGATGTGCTGCAGGGCGAAGCCGAGCTGGGGCTGGTGGTGATGCAGGCCGATCATCCCTTCCTGACCTCCCAGCCTCTGCATGTAGGGCGCATGGTGGCGGCCATTCCCAAGGCCCACCCGCTGGCGGGCCGGGATTCCGTCAGCCTGGCGGATCTCTCGCCGCATCCTCATATCGTGGTCGGAACTCGCATGCCGTTCGGCATGCTGGTGCTGGGCGCTTTCGAGCAGGCCGGGTTGCCCTGCAGGATGTGCGCCGATGTCCCGTGGAGTCAGCTTGCGTGCGCGCTGGTCAATGCCGGGGTGGGCATCGCCATCGTGGATGAATTCACGGTCATGCAAAACACCATGCCGGATGTCGTGATCGTGCCGCTGCAGGAGTGCATTCCCCTGAATATCTCGGCCGTCTATGCCAGCAACCGGGAACCGTCGCAGATCGCCATGCAGTTCATCAAGGAGCTGCGCGAGGTTCTGGCGGAGGCATTTCCTGCTGCCGATAAGGGTTAATCCTTAACTTGCAGTTATGGTTTGAACTGTTCATAATCGCCTCCAAATAGAGCGGCCATCCACCCCGAGACGGCCCGGAGGAAGACATCATGAGCAGCAGTCCCGCCCTGGCGGCGGGCGCGGCTTCGCATCGCGCGCAGGATCTGCGCGCAGTGCGGTTGCGCACCCGCATCGCAGTGACCCTCTTTGCCGCTCTGGCGGCTGGCCTGGCCGTGATTCCCATGGCGACCTCGAACATCTCGTTCGCGTTCTACCTGATGCTGTGGATCACCATGGCCAGCGCCATGAACATCTGCGTGGGATTCACCGGCTATCTGCCGTTCGGATACGTGGTGTTCTACGGCGTGGGCTCCTACGCCACCGGCATCTGCTACAAAATCCTGGGCTGGCCCATCCTGCCGTCGCTGCTCGCAGCAGGCGGGACTGGCGTGGCGATCGCGCTGCTGCTGGCGCCGACGCTACGCCTGCGCGGTGTGTATTTCGGGATCGTGAGCCTGGCGCTCGCCACCATCGTCAAGCTGGTCATTTCCAACCTGCCGCAGTCGTTCACGGGCGGCAGCATGGGCATCATCCTGTCCAACGCCAACAATCCCACGCACAGCTATTACGCGATGCTGATCGTCATGGGCGCGACGCTGGCCACCGTTACCTGGCTCTCCGTGTCGCGGCTGGGCCGCGCGCTCAAGGCCATTCGCGATGACGACGGCGCGGCCGCGTGCGTGGGCATCCACGTTCCCAATACCCGCCTGAAGGCCTGGCTGCTGGCCGCCCTGTTCCCGGCGCTGGCCGGCGGCATCGAGGCCTGGTACACCAACGTCGTCGACCCGGAGTACGCCTTCCACGTGCTGATCACGGCAAAGAGCATCATCTATGCCATGGCGGGCGGCTTCGGCACCATCCTCGGGCCCGTGGTCGGGACGCTGGCGCTGCTGGGCGTCGACCACCTGATCTGGCAGAAATTCCCCGTGGTGAACCTGCTGCTGCTGGGCCTCATCATCGTGTTGCTGATGCTGTTCCTGCCGCGCGGCATCGTGGGCAGCCTGATCAAACGCAAGCCGCAATTGCGCCGCTACATCGCCTGAGGAACCGCCATGACCGGACTGCTTATCCAAGGCCTGATCAACGGCCTGATCCTGGGGGCCATCTACGGCCTGATCGGCGTGGGACTCAACGTCGTCTTCGGCGTGCTGCGCGTGGTCAATTTCGCGCATGGCGAGTTCCTGGTGCTGGGCGCCTATTTCGCCTTCTTTCTGCTGGAGTACGCGGGCGTCAATCCGCTGGTGGCGCTGCCGCTGGCGTTCGCCGCGTTCTTCCTGGCCGGCTACCTGCTTTATTTCGTGCTGATCCCCAGGCTTTCCAAGGCGGACGACCCCGAGATCAGCTCGCTGCTGCTGATGTTCGGCGTGTCGATCATGCTGGGCGCGCTGATGCTGCTGGCGTTCGATGCCGATGCCCGCTCGCTGCCTTATGAGATCGAGCCCGTCTTCCTGAAGTTCGGTCCGGTGCTGATCCCCACGGTGCGCCTGGTGGCGCTGGTCATTGCGCTGGCGATCATCGCGGCGCTGACGGTGTTCCTGTACCGCACGCAACTGGGCCGCGCGCTGCGCGCCATCATCATGAACCGCGATGCGGTCCGCATCGTGGGCATCAACGCCGAGCGCCTGTCGGCCGTGGCTTTCGGCCTGGGCGTGGGCCTGGCCGCGGCCAGCGGCGTGCTGGTCGCCATGGTGTTTCCCGCATTCTCGCCCTTCATGGGCAACGACTACACGCTGATCGGCTTCATCGTCATCGTGCTGGGCGGGCTGGGGCATCCGGTGGGAGCCCTCGTGGGCGCGCTGCTGTTCGGCGTCACCGAGCAGGTGTCGGTGGTGTTCTTCAATCCCTCCATCGCCACCATCTGCGGTTTTGCGCTGATGGTAGCCATGATCTTCTTCCGGCCCAGCGGCCTGTTCGGCCGCCAGGCCCTGCGCTAGGGGAACGCGCATGCTGAAAGTCACGAATCTCAAGAAGCGCTTCGGCGGCCTGGTGGCGCTGCAAGGCGTGGACATGCACGTGCCGCGGGGCTCGATCCTCGGCATCATCGGCATGAACGGGTCGGGCAAGACCACGATGCTCAACTGCATCAACGGCATCTACACCCCGGACGAAGGCAGCATCGAGCTCGACGGCAAAGAGATTGGCGGGCGCCAGATCCACGAGGTGGCCCGGCTCGGCGTTGGACGCACCTTCCAGGTGCCCCGCATATTCCGCCAGCTGACGCTGCTGGACAATCTGGAGGTCGCCCAGCAGCAGACTGGCCGCGGCGCCGAAGAGCGCTACGCGCAATCCGAATACTGGCTGCACAAGGTGGAACTGCACCGTCTGCGGCACAACTATGCCGAGGAACTCTCGGGCGGCCAGCAAAAGCTGGTGGAGCTGGCGCGGATCATGGTCGCGCGGCCCAAGGTCGTGCTGCTGGACGAGCCGTTCGCGGGCGTCAACCCGGCGCTCGCGCAGCTTCTGATCTCGGTCATCCGCGAACTGCCGACCGAGCACGATTGTTCGGTGGTGCTGGTGTCGCACGACCTCACATCCATCTATCAGCTGTCCCACCACATCATCGTCATGAACGAAGGCGCCATCCTGAGCCAGGGCAACGCCGATCACGTGCGCGCCGACCCGCGGGTGGTCGAAGCCTATCTGGGAGCCTGACATGAACACCGCGATACTCGCGCTGGAAGACGTGACCGTCGCCTATCACGGCGACATCACCATCTTGAACCGCATCAACGTCCAGGCGCGCGAGGGCAAGGTCACCGGCGTGATCGGCCCCAACGGCGCCGGCAAGTCCACGGTGCTCAAGACCCTGTTCGGCTTTCTGCCGCCGCGCACCGGCCGCATCACCCTGCGCGGCAAGGACATCAGCGCGCAGCCCTCGCATGAGCGCGCCAACCACGGCGTGGCTTTCGTCCCGCAGCATCGCAGCCTGTTCGGCGAACTGTCCGTGCACGACAACCTGCTGCTGGGCTGCTGGCCGTTTCGTGGCGACAAGGCGCGCGTGCGCCGGCGCATCGATTCGGTCTATGACCGCTTTCCCATCCTGGCGCAGAAGCGCGACGATCCCGTGTCCAGCATGAGCGGCGGCCAGCAGCGTTTTGTCGAATTCGGCCGGGCGCTGCTCATCGAGCCCTCGGTGATCCTGCTTGATGAACCCACGGCGATGCTGGCGCCCAAGATCTCCAAGGAGATCTATGCGCTGATCCGCGGCTTTGCCGACGAAGGCATGACCGTGGTTCTGGTGGACCAGAACGTGCGGCGCTGCGCCGAAGTGTCCGACTACATGTACATCCTGGAACTGGGGCGCAACAAGGCGGAAGGCTCGCGCGAGGCGTTCGCGGAAGAGGGCGGCGGCCTGCGCGAGATGGTCGCCTCGTGGATGGACTACAAGATCGACTGAAGCAAGGCGGGCGGGACGCGCGGCGCCCGCCCTGCCGGAAACGGCATCAGATGACGCCGCGTATTCCGGCGATGCCGTGCGCGCCGTGCCGCAGCGCCTGCGAAACCGTCTGCGTGGATTGCCCGCCCAGCGCGAACACCGGAATGCCGGCGTCGCGGTTGCCTTCGACGAAACCGTCCCAGCCCAGGGTCGGCGCGCCGGGATGGCTGGGCGTATCCAGCACGGGGCCGAGCACGGCGAAGTCCGCGCCCAGTTCGCGGGCATGGACCACCTGCGCGTTGTCGTGCGCGGACACGCCGACCAGGGCGGTCTTGGGCAGTTCGGGACGCGCGGACAGGCGCAGGGCGTCCGCCGTGCGCAGGTGCACGCCGTCGGCCTCATTCCACCAGGCGACGGGATGGATGCTGTTGACCAGCACGCGCGCGCCGGCGGCGCGGCAGCGTTTCAGCACCTGTTGCAGCACTTCGTGCAGCGAGCTGGCGCCCACGCCGTCCGGCCATTGCGGCTCGCGGAACTGCACCAGCCGCACGCCGCGAGCCAGCGCCGCGTCAAGCCGGCCCAGGAACGGCGCGATGCCCGCGCGCGAGCCGATGGCGCTGATGCCGTAGGTGGTGGGCAACTGCAGCCAGCGCAGCGGAGGAAGGGTGGCGGGCAACAGATCTCCCACCGATGCCGCGTTGGCGGGGTCCACCCACTCCAGGCGCTGGTTCTCCAGGCTTTGCGGGTCGCCTTCCCAGCCGGTCACGTGGCAGAACGCCAGCCGCACGGTGGTGTGCGGGTAGGCGTGGACATAGGTGACCCAGGGGCGCGATTGCGTGACGCGGATGCCGATTTCTTCCTGCAGTTCGCGCGCCAGCGCCTGCAGCACCGTTTCGCCGGGTTCGAGCTTGCCGCCGGGCAGCTCCCACCAGCCCGACCAGGGCTTGCCTTCGGGGCGCTGGCCCAGCAGCAGCTTGCCGTCGGGGCGCAGGATCAGGCCGGCGGCGACGTCGACGATCTTCTCAGACATGGCGGGCCGCCCAGTCGCGCGCGAATTGATAGGCCACGCGGCCCGAGCGCGAGCCGCGCTCGATCGTCCATTGCAGCGCCTCGGTGCGCGACGGCTCGATGTGCGCCTCGGGGCAGCCCAGTTCGCGCAGCCAGTGGTACACGATGTCCAGGTAGTCGTCCTGCTTGAACGGATAGAACGACAGCCACAGGCCGAAGCGCTCGGACAGCGAGATTTTTTCCTCGACGGTTTCGCCGGGGTGGATCTCGCCGTCGGGCTGGTGCTTGGCCTGCAGGTTTTCGCTCATGTATTCCGGCATCAGGTGGCGCCGGTTGGACGTGGCGTAGATCAGCACGTTGTCGCCCGAGGCCGACACCGAGCCGTCCAGCACCGACTTGAGCGCCTTGTAGCCGGGCTCGCCTTCCTCGAACGACAGGTCGTCGCAGAACACGATGAAGCGCTCGGGCCGCGCGGCGACCAGTTCGACGATGTCGGCCAGGTCGCCGAGGTCGGACTTGTCGACTTCGATCAGGCGCAAGCCGCGGTCGCCGTAGGCGGCCAGCATGGCCTTGACCAGCGAACTCTTGCCCGTGCCGCGCGCGCCGGTCATGAGCACGTTATTGGCGGGCTTCTTTTCAAGGAACTGCAGCGTGTTGCGGTCGATGGTGGCCTTCTGGCGCTCGATGTGCTGCAGGTCCTGCATGTCGATGCGCGCCACGTGGCGCACGGCGTCCAGCCAGCCGCGCGCGCCGCGCTTGCGCCAGCGGAACGCGTGGGCCGTCCAGTCGATCTCGGGCGGGGCCGGCGGCAGGAAGGCTTCCAGTTGCGCCAGCACGCGCTCGGCGCGCTGGATGAGGGTGGTGAACTCGGTGGCCGTCATGTCGATCAGGAGCGGTAGTCGGCGTTGATCGACACGTATTCGTGGGAGAAGTCGCAGGTGTAGACGGTGTCGCTCACCTGGCCGCGGCCCAGCGCGATGCGCACCGAGATCTCGGCCTGCTTCATGACGCGCTGGCCGTCGGCTTCCTGGTAGTCGGGGTTGCGGCCGCCGTTCTTGGCCACCAGCACGTCGTCCAGCCACAGGCGGATGTTGGACACGTCCAGGTCGTCGATGCCGGCGTAGCCGACGGCGGCCAGGATGCGGCCCAGGTTGGGGTCCGAGGCAAAGAAGGCGGTCTTGACCAGCGGCGAGTGCGCCACGGCGTACGCGACCTTCAGGGCCTCTTCGGTGGTGCCGGCTTCTTCGACGCGGATGGTCATGAACTTGGTGGCGCCTTCGGCGTCGCGCACGATCTTGGTGGCCAGATCCAGCGCGGCGGCCGTCAGGGCTTCGCGCACGGCGGCGTAGGCGGCATCCGATTCGCTGTCGATGTTGACGCCCGACTTGCCGGTGGCGGCGATGATGAAGGAGTCATTGGTGGAGGTGTCGCCATCGACCGTAATGCGGTTGAACGAGGCGTCGGCGATTTCCACGGCCAGCTTGCGCAGCAGGGGCTGGGCGATGCCGGCGTCGGTGGCCAGGAAGCTCAGCATGGTGGCCATGTTGGGCCGGATCATGCCGGCGCCCTTGCTGATGCCGGTGAAGGTGACCGTCTTGCCGCCGATCTGGACCTGGGCCGAGGAGATCTTGGGCAGCGTGTCGGTGGTCATGATGCCGTGGGCGGCGCTGGACCAGTGGTCGGCGGCCAGGTCGGCGATGGCGGCGGGCAGGCCGGCGACCAGGCGGTCCAGGGGCAGCGGTTCCAGGATGACGCCGGTGGAGAACGGCAGGATCTGCGCGGCCGGCACGCCCAGCAGCTTGCCCAGCGCGTCGCAGGTGTCCTTGGCCTTTTGCAGGCCCTCTTCGCCGGTGCCGGCGTTGGCGTTGCCCGTGTTGATGACCAGCGCGCTGATCGGGCCGCCGGCGGCCAGGTGGGCCTGGCAGACCTGCACGGGGGCGGCGCAGAAGCGGTTGCGCGTGAAGACGCCCGCCACGCTGGTGCCTTCGGCCAGGCGGAACACCGTCAGGTCGCGCCGGTTGGCCTTGCGGATGCCGGCCTCGGTGACGCCGATTTCTACGCCGGCAACAGGAAAAATTTCGGACTCGGAGGGGATCTGCAGATTAACGGCCATGACTTCGTCTCTTGGAGTGAGCGGGACGGAACCGCCGCCAGGCACGGCGGCGTGCGGGAAAGCTTCGTATTATCCCACCGGATCCGGGGGCGGGGGCCGGCCCCCTCGGCAACCCGAGGGGAGCCGCGTCCGGCCCGCGTGCGGGCCGATGGCCGCGTCAGGGGCCGATGCGCATCGCGGCCACGTCCAGCACCCCGGCTTCCCGGTTGCTCAGCACGCTGCGCACCGTGCCGTCGGGCGCCTGGAGCACGGACTTGCCCGCCGGAACGTCTTCGCCGCCGGCACGGCGCGCCGAGCGCCCGCGCGAGGGCGAGAACAGCAGGTCGCCCGGCTGCGCGCCCTGCAGGCGGGGGCTGGCCGCCAGCACGCGCGTGCCGGGCGGATAGGTCATCTCGCCCAGCACGGTGTCGCGAGCCGCGAGACCTTCGAATCCCAGCATCCGGCGCTGGCCGTCCAGTTGCAGGTCGACCTTCAGCAGCGGAATCTGCGCCACCGTCATGGAATCGCTGCCCTCGGTGCGCAGCAGCCAGCGCGGGGCCGTGCCGGTCTTGTCTATCGGGGTGCCGCGGGCGGCCGCCTCGACTTTCAGCCAGGCGCCGGCGGGCACCGGCTGCTGGTCCAGCGTATTGCCGACGGCGAGGTGGCAGCTGGAGAACTGGGGATGGCCGTCATGCAGCACGAATTCGATGCGATGGCCGTGGGCGCAGAGCCAGCCCTCCAGCGCCTGGTCGCGGGCGATCTCGGCCGACAGCGTTTCGGGCTGCTTGGCGGTGGCGGGGTAGCGGAACAGCCGCGTGGCCGCGACGCCCTGGATCAGCGCGGGATGGGCGTCGGGAAAGACCGCCCGGTCGAACGAGGCCAGGTCGCCCGGCGCGCCCAGGCGCAGCGTGGTGCCGGCGGGCATTTCCACCCCCGCCAGTTGCGTGGGCTGGGCCAGCACCGTCTTGCGGGCGTCGTCGGCCTGCGCGTCTTGCCGGGCCGCGAACCACTGGCTGAATTGCTGATAGGGAAAGAGGGCGCCGACGACGGCCAGCAGGGCCATCAGCAGGGGGCCCGCGCGCCGGTGGTCGGCCAGCCATTCGCGCGCGCCGCGCGAGGTGGCCAACACGGCCAGCCAGGTCAGCAGCGTGGAGAGGCAGGCCAGCGAGACCGCCATCAGCACGTAGAAATTACCGCCAGGTAAGGAAACCGGAATCATGGCGGCAATTATGCGGCATTACCGGCCCATCCGCCGCACGCCTGCGCGCGCGCCGCGCCCGCTTTGCGCAGGCTGTCCGTGACCCTGCCGGAACCGGATTCGGCGCGCCTGATGCTGCACCGCGTCGTGCCGCGGCACGGCGCGAAGAAGGCTTGTCCGGTGTACGGGAAAGATCTACAACAAAAATCGCCACGGCCTGCGCACGTGCAGGAGCTGTTCTCGCTATTTCGTCAACGCCGCGGTGGCCACGGCATGGCGCCTGCCTCCAACAAGGAGAATGTCGATGAAGCGCAGAACTTTCCTGACCGGTAGTGCCACATCCGTTGCAGCGCTATCCGCGCGGCCGGTCCTGGCGCACTACGAAACCCCCGTCAATGCACCGCCTGCCCCCGGAGAACTGGCGGCCACCGCAGCCCGCCTGCGTGCGCAATTCATGAAGGACTTCGAACCCGCCTACGTGGAAAACGTCATCATCCCGCATTTCCTGGTCAGCGTTTTCGAGGGCGAGCGGTCGTTTCTTCCCATGATCGATCTTGCGCTTTCCAAGGAGAACGCGCTGCCGAACGATCTGTGGGGGCTCTTGAGCCAGACCTGGCGGCCGGCGCCCGCCGATGGCGTGACGGTATTTCTGCAGGGGCTGGAGAAGCGAGGTCCCGACAATCGTCGCAAGCGCATCTACATGTCGGCGGTGACCCCCGATCTCTACCGCGAAAAATACGGCGACAAGGTCAAGGGCTTTTTCGACGGCTTCCTGTCCGACTCCAATGCGGGGCGGCCCTTGATGCGCAAATACCTGGACTCGTTCTGGGACCTGTATTGGGACCTGCACCTTGGCGTCTCGCACGACCAGATCCCCCAGCGCGTTCGCCAGATAGGCGAAAGCTTCAATACGGTCCTGGCCTATCGCGATCCCACGCAGCGCATCGTCTACGAGAATTACATGACGGTGCGTTCGCACCTGGACTTCCTGAAAGCGTGGATCGACGAACGACTGGCCGATATCGCGTCAGGCAAGACGAAAGCGCCGGAAAAGACATTCGCCTGGTACTGGATGAAGAACGGCGAGGACAGTCCCTACTTCAATCGCAAAGACGTGGTTTTCGAGTGCTTCCACAATTTCGTCGCGTTCAGCCAGTGGGGCAATACCCTTTACAACATCATGCTCCGGCTCGCTGCCGATGTCGGAGACCCGACCGTCAAGACCGCCTTCGGCAAGGTGATGCAGGGCGAGCCCGACAATGCGCGGGGCGCGCCGTTCGCCCCGCTCGAGGCATTCGTGATGGAGCTTTTCAGGCTGATTTCCCCGAATGGCGGCAGCATTTCCGCGCTGGGTGAAACGCGGACGCCGCAGTTCGATCGGCACGGTTACATCGTCAGTCCGCATACGTCGACAAGCCTCGACCCGGTGCATTGGACGAACCCCGACAAATTCGATCCCTCGCGGTATGCGACCGCGCCCACCAGTTCGGACATCGACGAGGCGCGGGCCAAGCAGATCGGCTTTGCCAAGTGTCCCTTCGATCTGACGTCGTTCAAGGTCAAGGACGGCCGCGCGGTGTCGCTGGACAACAGCGGGTTTGGGACGGTTTTCGGGGTCGCGGATGGCAAGCCGATGCCGGTCTGTGACTACGCGGGCTTCGCGCCCTTTGGCTTTGGATACCGCCGTTGCCCCGGCGAGCAACTGACGATCCAGGCCTTCGAGGACTTTCTGCGCAAGGTCTGGAAGGACAAGATCGAGTTCAAGAAGCTCAATATCGCCAATCCGGAGCCGCTGCCCATCGGCCCCACCACCGTCATTGGCGACGATATCGGCTTTCAGCGGGCGGCATGATCGACGCGCCGGGCCGGCCGCGGGGCGCAAGCCGCCGGCGGCCGGCGGCCCGGCGCATGCGGCATCCGGCATCCAGCATCCGGCCCCGCGCCGCGATCACTCCTTGTCGGATTTCGACCGGGTGGCGACCACCTGCAGCTTCAGTTCGCCCAGCGCCTGGAACAAGGCGTTGCGGCTGCCCTCGGGCAGGTCGGCGAACATGGATTTGACCCAGTTTTCATGGGCCCGCGCCATGCGCGCGAAGCTCTTCTTGCCTTGCGGCGTCAACTTGATCAGCGAGCTGCGGCGGTCGGACTCCACCTTGGTCCGCACCACCAGGCCTTCCTTTTCCAGCTGGTCGGTAATGCCGGTGATATTGCCGTTGGTCACCATCATGTGGCGCGACAGCTCGCCCATCTTCATGCCTTTGGGTGCGCGCTGCAATTGCGCCATCAGGTCGAAGCGGGGGAGGGTGGTGTCGAATTCGTTGCGCAGGCGGCTGCGGATCTCGCCTTCGATGAGATTGGCGCAGGTCAGCATGCGCAGCCACAGGCGCAGCGCGTGGTGGTCGTCGGGCGCGGCGCGCGATTCCAGGTCGGGAGTGTCAGTCATGGCTCGGAAGATTACCGGGAATGCGTGGGCTGGAGGGCGCCAGACCCATCTGTTCGAAGATGGCCAGGGTCAGCGGGCTGGTCGGATCGTTGAGCGTCAGGACGATATCAAAATGGTTGGTGCCTGGCATCGGGACATACCTGCCGGGAAAGCCGCGCTCGCGCCATGCGGCGAGATAATCGTCGCTCTGGCGCTTGAATTCGTCGGTCTCGGATTCGCCGTAGCTGACGATCAGCGGGCAGCCATTTGGCGGCAAGTGCAGCGCCGGGCTGTTGCGGATGGCGTCCGCCTCGCTCATGCGCATCCATTCGTTGATGTGGGTATGCACCAGCGGGCGCAGGTCGAACAGGCCCGACAGGGGCGCCGCGCCGCGGACCACGCCGGGGGGGACGTCGTAGCTGGCATGCCAGCCGCCGGCCAGCAGCGCGCCGACCAGGTGGCCGCCCGCCGAGCTGCCGCAAACGTGGATGCGCGCCGGGTCGCCGCCGTATTCGGCGATGTGGCGGTACACCCAGGCCAGCGCGCGCCGGTTCTGGTCCACGATGCGGTCCAGGGTAACGGCCGGCGCCAGCGAATAATTCACCGACACGACCACGGCGCCCGCCTGCGTGAATGCCGGCGCCATGCCGCTGGATTCGTTTTTGGAGAGGAGCCGCCAGTAGCCGCCGTGGATGAACACGAAGACGGGCGCGCCGGGCTTGCCGGGCGCGCCGCCCGCGGCTGGAAATATGTCCAGCAGCTCGTCGGGATGATCGCCGAACGGCACGTCCAGCGCGCAGTCCAGCGTGCGGCGCGCGGTGGCGCTGTCGTCGGCGTATTTCTTGAGTATCGGCTGGATGTCGGGTACTGTCGCGCGAGCGTTGTACTGGACGTCCAGTTCGGCGCGGTCGTAGTTGCGGTAGAGAGTGACCATGGCGGTAGGTTCGTGGTTCGGGCTCGCGGGCTGGGGTTGCCGGGGAAGGCTTGCACATTAACGCGTTTGGACCAGAAATCTCGGACCAAAGACCGTTAGTAAAAACCCTTCGGTAAAAACCCTAGACTTGTTTTGCCGAATACTTTAAACCTAAACTATGAACCACGCCAGCGTTCCCCCTGCTGCATGACGGGACCGCGGCGTTGCAGGCAAAGTACCTTGCCCGCACCGGCCTGACGGCGGCGCAAAGGCGCCGGCCGGCCGGGCATAGAAGTCGTTCGCATCGCACCTTCAAAAAGAACACCCTCTGCGCGGGCTCGCGCACGGAGCACACCACCATGCGTTTGATCACTTCCTTCCTGGCTGCCGCCGCCCTGGTTCCGGCAATGGCCTGCGCCGATACCATCAAGGTCGGCATCGCCAACGACATTTCGGGCCCGTTCTCGGCGCTGGGCGCCGAGGCCCGCGACGGCTTCAACCTGGCCATCAAGCAGTTGGGCGGCAAGCTGGGCGGACAGCCCGCGGAATTCCTCCAGACCGACATGGGCGGCAATCCGGATCAGGCCCGCCAACTGGTCACGCGCTACATCCAGCGCGAGAAAGTCGATTTCTTCACGGGCCCCATCGGCTCGAACGTGGCCCTGGCCGTCGGCCCGGCGCTGTTCGCCGCCAAGGTGCCCTACCTGTCCAACAACCCCGGCCCCAGCCAGTTCGCCGGCGCGCAGTGCAACAACTACTGGTTCGGCACGTCGTACCAGAACGACGCCTTCCACGAAGCGGCGGGCAAGGTCGCGGCCGACCGCGGCTTCAAGAAGATGTTCATCATGGCCCCGGACTATCCGGCCGGCAAGGATGCGCTGACCGGCTTCAAGCGCGGCTACAAGACCGCGCCGGGCGACGAGGTCTACACCAAGCTCGGCCAGATCGACTACGCCGCCGAAATCGCGCAGATCCGTGCGGCCAAGCCGGACGCCGTCTACATCTTCCTGCCGGGCGGCATGGGCATCAACTTCGTCAAGCAGTTCGTGTCCGCCGGCCTGTCGCAAAGCGTCAAGCTGATCGGCCCGGGCTTTTCGGCCGACGAAGACGTGATCCAGGCCGTGGGCGACCCCATGCTGGGCATGTACAACACGGCGCAATGGGCGCATGACCTGGACGTGCCGCAGAACAAGGTCTTCGTCGACGCCTTCCGCAAGGAATACAACGGCCGCTACCCGTCGGTCTACGCCGCCCAGGCGTACGACGTGATCATGGCCATGGATGCGGCCGTCAAGCAGGCCGGCGGCAAGGCCTCGGACCGCGACGCCATCGTGAAGGCGCTCGAAAAGGCCGATTACCCGTCGGTGCGCGGCAGCTTCACCTACGGCAAGAACCACTACCCCATCCAGGCCTACTACCTGCGCGTCGTCGAAAAGGACGGCAGCGGCCGCATCACCAACAAGCTGGTGGGCAAGGTCTTCGACAAGTACCAGGACGTCTACGTCGGCGACTGCAAGATGTGACCCCCCCGAAGCGCTGCGCGCTTCCCCCCAGGGGGCGTCGCAGCGGACCGGCAAAGCCGGATCCGCGCGACCCCGCTTGGGGGCGGCGGCTCGTGCGCGGGGGTGATGTGCCGCTGATGCAGATTCAGATGGCTTTGGTGACCGGCGCTCGTCTTCGGCGACGCGCGGCAAGGGGGATGTTTTCATGACGTTTACGCTGATCGTCGAGCAATTGCTGAACGGTCTGCAGTTTGGGTTGATGTTGTTTCTGATCGCGGCCGGGCTGACCCTGGTGTTCGGCATCATGGACATCATGAATCTGGCTCACGGCTCGCTCTACATGGCAGGCGCCTATGTCGCCGCCGAAACGATGCAACGCACGGGTTCGTTCACCGCCGCCGTTCTGGTGGCCGCGGTCGCCACCGGACTGGTGGGCGTCGTGCTGGAACTCTCCCTGATACGCCGCCTGGCGCTGCGCGACCACCTGGCCCAGGTGCTGGGCACCTACGCCGTCATCCTCATCGCCAATGACCTGGTCAAGATGATCTGGGGCCCGGCGCCGGTCATGCTGAACATGCCCGCGATGCTGTCCGGCCCCGTGCGCCTGCTGCCCGACCTGATGTACCCCGCCTACCGCCTGATGATCATCGTCTTCGGCGTGGCCGCGGCCGTGGGCCTGTACTGGTTCGTGACGCGGACCCGCGCCGGCGTGCTGGTGCGCGCGGGCGCCTCCAACCGCCAGATGGCCACCCTGATGGGCGTGCGCGTGCCGCTGCTGTTCCTGGGCGTGTTCGTGCTGGGCGCCATGCTGGCCGCGGTGGCCGGCGCGCTGCTGGGGCCGATCACCTCGGTGCAGGTGGGCATGGGCGAGGAAATCCTGATCCTGGTGCTGGTGTGCATCGTCATCGGCGGCATCGGGTCGATCCGCGGCGCCTTCGTCGGCGCACTGCTGGTGGGCATGGTCGACACCGCGGGACGGGCCTTCCTGCCGATGCTGCTGCGCCAGGTGTTTTCTCCGGCCGTGGCCTCCAGCGTCGGTCCGACGCTCGCGGCCATCGCCATTTACGTATTGATGGCGGCAGTGCTGGTGTTCCGGCCCTCTGGCCTCTTTCCGGCGCGGGGCTGACCATGAGAACCAAACTCTGGACCGTGGTCCTGCTGGCGGCGTTGGCGGTGTTCCCGCTGGTGGCGCCGATGCTGGGCCTGGACTTCTACATTTCCTTCGTGCGGCGCGTGCTGATCTACGCGCTGGCCGCGACCAGCCTGAACCTGATCCTGGGCTACGGCGGCATGGTGGCGCTGGGCCACGCGGCGTTCTTCGGCGCGGGCGCCTATGCGGTGGGCATCCTGGCCATGTCGGGCGTCACGTCGGCGCTCGTCTCCTGGCCCGTGGCGATGCTGCTGGCGGGCGTGCTGGCCTGCATCACGGGGGCGATCTCGCTGCGCACCCGCGGCGTGTACTTCATCATGATCACGCTGGCGTTCGCGCAGATGCTGTTCTACATCTTCATCTCGCTGCGCCAGTACGGGGGCGAAGACGGGCTGAACCTGCCTGGCTACTCCAGCCTGCCCGGCATCGACCTGGCCAATGACGTCAGCTTCTATTACCTGGTGCTGGTGCTTTTCGCGCTGCTGATGTGGGTCTTTGGCCGCGTCGTCGCGTCGCGCTTCGGCATGGCGCTGCAGGGTATCCGCGAGAACGAATCGCGCATGGAATCCATGGGATATCCGGTCTACCGCATCAAGCTCATGGCCTTCACGCTGAGCGGCGCGGCGGCCGGGCTGGCGGGCGCGCTGCTGGCCAACCACAACCTCTTCATCTCTCCCAGCCTGATGCACTGGACCCAGTCGGCCAACCTGCTGATCATGGTGCTGGTGGGCGGCATCGGCCTGCGCTATGGCGGCGTGGCCGGCGCGGTCGTGATGCTGACGCTGGAAGAAGTGCTGCGCCTGTGGACCGAATACTGGCACCTGCCCCTGGGCGTGCTGCTGCTGTGCGTGGTGTTCGGCGCGCCGCGCGGCCTGGTCGGCCTTTTCGGGCCGCTGTTCAGCGGGCGCGCTGCCCCGCAATCCGGCAAGGTGGGCTCATGAGCAATCCGATGAATGCCACGACCCGCGCCGCGGGCGGCGGAAAGCACGCCCTGCAGGCGCGCGGACTGGTGCGCCGCTTTGGCGCGCTGGTGGCGACCGACAATGTATCGCTGTCGCTGGAGCCAGGCGAGATCCATGCCCTGATCGGCCCCAACGGCGCGGGCAAGTCCACCCTGATCCACCTGCTGTCGGGCACGCTGGCCGCCGACTCGGGGACGCTGGAGGTCGACGGCCGCGACGTCACCGCCATGAACGCCCACCAGCGCGTGGCGGCGGGCATGTCGCGGTCCTACCAGATCACCAATATCTTCAAGCAGTCCAGCGTGCTGGATAACCTGGTGCTGGCCGTCCAGGCCCATGCCGGCAGCAGCTTCCGCTTCTGGAAGCCCCGCGCGGCGGAATCCGCGCTGTATGAACAGGCGCGCGAGCTGGCCCGGGAATGCGCCATCGACGCCAGCCTGCTCGGCCGGGCGGCGGGCACCCTGCCGCACGGCGAGCAGCGCAAGGTGGAATTCGCGCTGGCGCTGGCCGCGCGGCCCAAGGTGCTGCTGCTGGACGAACCCATGGCCGGCATGGGGCCGGATGAGACCGTCCGCCTGACCGAACTGATCGAATCCATGCGGGGACGCGCCGCGATGCTGCTGGTTGAACATGACATGCAGGCGGTGTTCCGCCTTGCTGACCGCCTGTCGGTGCTGGTGTACGGCCGGGTGATCGCCTCGGGCACCCCGGACGAGATCCGCGCCAATCCGGAAGTGCGCCAGGCCTACCTGGGCGACGAGGAGACCGCGTGATGCTGACCATCGAATCGGCCAAGAGCGGCTACGGCGCCAGCCAGGTGCTGTTCGGCGTGGACCTGGAAATCGGCGCGGGGCAGGTGGTGACCCTGCTGGGCCGCAACGGCATGGGCAAGACCACGCTGCTGCGCACCCTGTTCGGCCAGTTGCCGCTGCGCGGCGGCAAGATCCACTTCGCGGGCCAGGACATCAGCGGCTGGAGTTCCGACCGCATTGCGCGGGCCGGCGTGGCCATCGTGCCCGAAGGGCGCCAGTGCTTTCCCAACCTGACGGTGCGCGAGCACCTGACGGCGTTCGTGGCGGCGCGCAATCCGGATATCGGCGAACCCTGGACGCCCGATCGCGTGTTCGAACTCTTTCCCCGGCTGGCCGAGCGGGCCCGCAACATGGGCAACCAGTTGTCGGGCGGCGAACAGCAGATGCTGGCCATCGGCCGCGCGCTGGTCACCAACCCCCGCCTGCTGATCCTGGACGAGGCCACCGAGGGGCTGGCGCCGAAGATCCGGGAAGAAATCTGGAACTGCCTGGCGCGGCTGCGGCAGGCGGGCCAGACCATCCTGGTCATCGACAAATATGTCGAAAGGTTGCTCAGCCTGGCGGACCGCCACGTCATCCTGGAACGGGGCAAGGTGGTCTGGACCGGCGATTCGGCGTCGCTCGACGCCGACCGCGGCCTCTGGGAACGCTACCTGGGCGTGTAGCGGGGGTGTTATGAGGTGTAGTAATTAAGCCGCAACCCGGCCCCGAAGTCGTAACAGGCCATGACATAAATCGCAATAAATCAAGATATATATTGCTTGCGTGCAACTTAAGGTGTCTCGAACGCATCCAGACGTTTGCACCTGTATCAATAAACCCCACTGCCATCTACACTAGCCGCGCCGGTATGCCATGGGTGCGCCGGCCATCAGGCTCATGGCTCATAAGGCGGGGCACAAGCACGGGCAGCGCGCCTTTACGGCCAGCGCGGCAGCCTGTGTCCCCTTTTTCGCGCGTGACAACGCATCAGGCTGTCAGGAAGACTTTGCATGGCGAAATGGGGTTTGCGCAGGAAATCATTAATGGCGCTGCTGTTGGCGTGCCTGGTCGCCCTGGCGCCGGCCGCGCTGATCGGCTGGCAGGTGCTCGATGGCGTGCGCGAGCACTTCGGCCGCGCCTTTGCCGACAATTTCACGCAGCTCAACCGCCAGCGCGTGCTGGCGCCGGTGTCGCGCGAACTGGCGCTGTCGCAGCGCCTGGCCGACAGCGAGGTCACGCGCCGCTGGCTGCGCAATGAAAACGATCCTGCCGCGCGCGAGCTGTTCTTCCGCGAGGCCGACGGTTACCGTCGCGATCTGCTGGGCGGCGCCTACTTCATTGCCAGCGCAACCTCCGGCAATTACTACTTCAATGACGACAAGCCCCTGTCCGAGGCGCCGCGCTATACGCTGAGCCCCAGCGCGGCCGACGACGGCTGGTTCTACGCCACGCTCAAGTCGCCCGCACGCTACAACATCAACGTCAATCCCGACCTCAAGCTCAAGACCACCAAGGTCTGGATCAACGTGCAGATCCGCGATGGCGACAAGGTCATGGGCCTGACCGGCGCCGGTCTGGACGTGGGCGGCTTCCTGAAGGAATTCGTCAACAGCGGGCAGCCCGGCGTCACGCCCATCATCGTGGACGAAGCGGGCGCGATCCAGGCGCACATGAACCCCGCGCTGATCGCCTACAACTCCGGCGCGTCCGGGGCCGGCGGCAAGGGCACGGTGTTCAACCTGCTGGACGGAGGCGAGGGGCGCGCCGAACTGCTGTCCGCCATGCACGCCGCCCAGGCGGACCCGCAGTCCGTGCAGTCGGCCTGGGTGAAGATGGACGGCGTGCGCCAGCTCGCGGCCGTGGCGTACATGCCGGAACTGCACTGGCACGTGATGACCGTGGTCGACCTGGGCGCGGCCCGCGTGCTGGACACCGGCTGGCTGTGGCCGGCCGCGATCGGCCTGGTGGTGCTGTTCGCCGCCATGCTGCTGTGCTTTGGCTTTGCCATCGAACGCCTGATGCTGCGACCCTTGCGGCGCCTGCAGCAGTCGGCCCGCGCCATCGCCAACGGCAGCTACGACGTGCGCCTGCCGCCGGGCGGCCAGGACGAGATCGGCGACCTGAGCCGCGCGTTCGGCGTCATGGCCGACAAGGTGCGCAAGCACACGGCCGAACTGGAGACCAAGGTGCGCGAGCGCACCTCGGAACTGGAGGACGCCAACCGGGCGATGGCTGCGGCGCACAAGAAAATCGACGATTCCATCGACTACGCCAGCCTGATCCAGCGCGCGATCCTGCCGGACCGCCAGCTCACCCAATCGCTTGGCGCCCACCATTTCGTGCTGTGGAAGCCGCGCGACGTGGTCGGCGGCGATTTCTACGTGTTCCGCTCGGACGGCGCCAATTGCCTGCTGGGCATCATGGATTGCGCGGGCCACGGCGTGCCCGGCGCGCTGATGACGATGCTGGCGCGCGCCGCGATCGACCTGGCGATCACGGAAGTCGGACCGGGCGATCCCGCCGGCATTCTGACGCGCACCGACAACGCCATCCGCGCCATGCTTGCGGACGCGCAATTGCCCCGGGCCCTGGCCACCAACACTGATGCGGGGCTGGTATATATTGACCGCCAAGCCGGGAGCTTGCTGTACGCAGGCGCCAAGATCAGCCTGTACGCAAGCGACGGCGAAAGCCTGCGCGAAGTGCCCGGCGGCAAGCGCGCACTGGGCGACAAGCGTATGGGGGTTTACGAGAACATAGCTTTGCAGATGGAGCCGGGCTGGACGTATTACCTGGCCACCGACGGTTTCCTCGACCAGGCGGGCGGCGAGCATGGGTTCGGCTTTGGCAACACGCGCTTTGCCGAAATGCTCAAGACGCACGCGCGCCGGCCGTTAACCGAACAGGCGGCGGCGTTCAGCCAGGCGCTCGCCGAGTACCAAGGTGGCCGGCCCCAGCGCGACGACATCACCTTGCTGTCTTTCCGTTTCGAATAATCGTTATCAAGGCGGTACCCTCCATGAATGCCTCCGATCTCTACGCGTTGGGCGCGCGATTCGACCAGAACCGGACCCTGCTGTGTTTCAACGGGCCGATCTCCCGCAGCCTGATCGAGGAAATTGGCAATGCGCTGAAGAACTACCTGAACGCAGAGCATGTCCGGCCCGCCGAAGCGATGGACGTGTTCTCGGTCTACATCGAGATGATCCAGAACATCCGCCAGTATGCCGCGCTGAACGGCGACGTGGATGCCTCGGCCACGGTGGTGATCGGCCGCCGCGACGAGAGCCGCTACGTGGTGTCGGCGGGGAATCTGGTCGATGCGCAAGACGGCCACAGCCTGGTCGCCCGCATCCAGGAACTGGCCGCGCTGGACAAGGCGGCCCTGAAGGCCGAGTACAAGGCACAGCTCCACAAGCCGCGCACGCAGGGCGTGGCGTCGGGCGCGGGGCTGGGTCTCATCGACATTGCGCGCCGCGCCGGCGCTCCGCTGGAAGCCAGCCTGACCCCCGCCGCGCAGCCGGGCAAGGCCTTCTTCAGCCTGAGCGTCGTGGTCTGAGGGCGTGCGCTCAAAGGATTATTTTCGGAGTATTTGATGAAAGACCTGAACATTCCCGGGACCCAGTCCACGCCCGCCATCGCCGCCGACGCTGCCGCCGGCGTGCTGGCGATGCGCGGCGACTCCTACCCCGAGAATTCCTTCGAACTGTTCGGCCCGGTCATTGAATGGGTCGAGACCTATGTGCAGGCCAGCGACGTGCCGCTGAAGCTGGAGCTGGAACTGCTGTACCTGAACACCAGCAGCATCAAGTCCGTCATGGACATCTTCGACGTGCTGGAGGCCGCGCACCGCAAGGGCCGCGAGGTCGGCGTGACCTGGTTCTACGACATGCGCAATGAGCGCGTCGGCGAACTGGCCGAAGAATTCAAGGAAGACTGCACCTTCCCGTTTTCGGTGGTTGGCCGATAATGAAGCCGGGCGCCGCCGAACTCGATCAGCGTATCACCGCATTGCTGGCGGACCCGGCCCATGCCGGCCATCCGCTGCGCGAAGCGCTGGAAGCGCTCTGGCGGCACACCGAAGAGCAGATGGCGCGCATCCAGCGCGTGACCCAGCTTTCGGACGCCTACCAGAGCATGGCGCACGAGCGCGAACTGGGCCTGTGCGACCAGTTCGACCGCCAGCTGCGCCGCCTGACCCGTATCGCGCGGATCTCGGATCACTACCAGAATATGATGCGCGACCTGAATCGCGCCCTCGAGGAAACCTCCAGCCGCGACCCCCTGACCGGCCTCTTGAACCGGCGCGCGCTGATGGAGATGATCAAGCAGGAAGTCCAGCGCGCCGCGCGCAGCGGCGACAGCTTCGTCGTCGCCATGCTGGACGTGGATCACTTCAAGGCGGTCAATGACCGGTTCGGCCACGAAACCGGCGACCGCGCGCTGGTCGAGCTGGCCGGCGTGCTGGGCGAGAGCCTGCGCGAATACGACTTGTGCGGCCGTTGGGGCGGCGAGGAGTTCCTCGTGCTGCTGCCCCAGACGCAGCCGGAAGCGGCCCAGGCGGTCATGGACCGGCTGGTCAGCGACGTGCGCGGGCTGGCGGTCACGGCCGGGGACGACGTCCTGCGGCTGACGGTCAGCATCGGCATGGCATATCACCAGTTGGGCGAAACTTTCTCAGAGACGCTCAGCCGGGCGGATCAGGCGTTGTATCTGGCCAAGCAGGACGGACGCGATCGCGTCGCGCTTGGTTTTCCGAGGCGCTAATGAAACCGGAACAGCTGTTATCCGGGTTGGAGCCCCTTATGCTTGATTCTCATCTTGGCGGTTCGGACACGAACCCCCAGGGCACTGCTTGGCATGTGGGCAATTATCTGACGTCGATGGATCGGGCGCTGCTGCTGTTCGACTTCGACGCGACCGGCTCCTTGTTGAACGGCAATACCAATTTCCTGGCCGCGGTGGGCTACACCCGCGAAGAGGCCCAGGCGCTGCGCCACGACATGCTGTGCGACAGCATGGACGAAGGCAAGGGCACGGGCAGCGGCGAACAGGTCTGGGCCCGGCTGCGCCGCGGCCAGCATTTTTCCGGCACCTGCCGATACCGCAAGAAGGACGGCAGCTTTCTTTGGATCGAGGCCACCTATCTGCCGCTGACGGACGACGCGGGCGATATCGCCCGCGTGTCGGTGATTTCGCGCAAGTCGATCGCGGATGCCGAGCGGCAGGAGGAGATCCGTCTGCTGATGCTGGGCATCAACGAGACGGGCAACGCGGTGGCCGTTTCCGGCTGCGACGGGCGGATCGTCTACGTCAACGATGGCTTCCAGCGCATGCTGGGCTTTTCGCGCGGCGATGCCCTGCACCAGGATCTGGGCGAGCTGCTGTCCGGCGGCCGCCCCGATGGCGGCACGCGCGAGGAACTCCACCGGCGCGTCGCCTGTCGCGAGGGCTATCACAAGGACGTGCTGGTCTACGACCGCGGCGGCAAGCCGCTGTGGGTGTCGGTCATGGCCAACTCGGTGTTCGACGAGCGCGGGACGCTGGTCAACATCGTGGACGTGCTGACGGACATTACGCCGACCAAGGTGCACGAGGTGCTGCAGCGCCGGGTGTTGCAGGCGATGGTGAACGAGGCCTCGGTGGTCGAGGTTATGAATATGGTGTGCCGCGAGGTCGAGCGCCTGGCGCCCGAAGTGGCGGCCTCGGTGGTGCGCGTGGACGACGCGGGCCTCTTGCGGCCGCTGGCGGCGCCCAGTCTGCCGCAAGCCTATTCGGACGCGCTGGAAGGCGTGGCGATCGGCCCGCAGGTGGGCGCGTGCGGCACCAGCGCGTTTCTGGGGCGGCCGGTGATCGTGCCGGATATCGCGACGGATCCGTTGTGGGACGATTACCGCCATCTGCCGCTGCCCGAGGAATACAAGGCCTGCTGGTCGTCGCCGATCAAGTCGAGCGACGGCCGGGTGATCGGCACGTTTGCCTTCTATTTCCGCGAACGCCGGCTGCCGGACGATTTCCATCACCGCCTGGTGGATGTGTGCGTGTATCTGTGCGCGCTGGCGCTGGAGCGCGAGGAAGCCCGCGCCCGCATCCGCCAGCTTGCGTTCTATGACGAGCTGACGGGGCTGCCCAACCGCAATCTGCTGCTGGCGCAGGCCGAGCAGGCCATCGCGCGCGCCGAGCCGGAGCGCAAGCGGGTGGCGGTGCTGTTCCTGGATCTGGACCGCTTCAAGCAGGTCAACGATACGCTGGGCCACCCGATCGGCGACGCGCTGCTGCGCGACGTGGCGCAGCGCCTGCGCCGGCTGGCGCGCGCGACCGATATCGTGGGCCGCCTGTCGGGCGACGAGTTCGTGATGCTGATGCCGGAGTTCGAGCACGGCCGCCTGACCGCGGCCGCCGAACATATCCTGGTGGCGCTGGCGCAGCCTTTCTCGGTGGGAGGCATCACGCTGAATCCGTCGGTCAGCATCGGCATCAGCGTGTTCCCGGAAAACGGCCGCGACATGGATACGCTGCTGCGCCATGCCGACATGGCGATGTACCAGGCGAAGACGGCAGGGCGCAACCGCATTTCGTTCTTCAGCGCGGAAATGAACCGCCAGGCGCAGGAGCGGCTGGCGCTGGAGGCAGCCCTGCGCGATGCGCTGGAGGCCAAGGCGTTGCGCCTGCATTACCAGCCGCAGGTGGGGCTGAGGAACGGCAGCCTGTATGGGGTCGAGGCGCTGGCCCGCTGGCGCCATCCGACGCTGGGCGACATTTCGCCGGCGCGCTTCGTGCCGCTGGCTGAAGAATGCGGCCTGATCGGCGACCTGGGCGACTGGGCGCTGCGCGAGGCCTGCTCGCAACTGGCGATCTGGCGCAACAACGGCCTGCGGGTGCCGTCGGTGTCGGTGAACCTGTCGGCGACGAATTTCCACAACCTGAACCTGCCGCGGATGATCGCGGCGACGCTGGCCGAATTCGGGCTGGCGCCGGCGGATCTGATGCTGGAGATCACCGAGGGCGTGGTGCTGGACGCGACGGCGGGCACGCTGCGCACGATCGCGGAGCTGCATCGGTTGGGCGTACGCCTTTCGATGGACGACTTTGGGACGGGGTATTCCAGCCTGGGCCATTTGCGCCGGCTCATCGTGGATGAACTGAAGCTGGATCGCAGCTTTGTGCAGGGGCTGGAGAGCGATGATGCTGCCCGGGCGCTGACGAGCGCGGTGATCCGGATCGGGGAGAGCTTGAGCCTGCCGGTGGTTGCGGAAGGTGTCGAGAATGAGGAGCAGCGGCGGTTCCTGATCGAACAAGGGTGCGCGGCGGGGCAGGGGTTCCTGTTTTCACCGCCGTTGCCGGCGGGGGATCTGGAGGAATGGCTGCGGGCTCGGGGGTAGTCGCGGGGTTGGGCTTGTCGTGTCTTCGCCTCTTGGGGATTTGAGTTCTTGAGGCGTCCGGCACGGTGGCGACGCGGGGCGCGCGGGGCCACGATTGCGGTCCGGAGCCTTCGCTCCGGACTGCCCTAGGCGGGCCCCCCCGTCGTCATCCTCGTCCCCGCCTGCGGCGGCTCCTACGGATTCCCTCGGGCTTATCGACGCCCCGCGCACCCCGCGCCGCCACCGCACCGGACTCGAGCAATTGACAGTGTCAGGCCGTTGGGCAGGTCAGCGTGCTTGGCATTTTTGCGGCGAGACTTTCGGACCCGGAGCATCTTGCGGTGCCCGTCCCCGGTCGGCCGCGCGGGCGGCCTTCGGGGACTTACGCGGCGTCTTGCGTTGTGGTGATGACGCTTCGCGAGTAGGGGGGATGGAGTCTGGGTTCTTGTCGAGATCAGCGTTCAGACACCTCGGAGCAGCTCGCCACTAATCGCCACTTGAACCCAAGTCCCCGCTGGGCGGCGCGCGTCCAGGCCGGCAAACTGTAGCAGGCCGTCATCGCGCGCCGCCCATCACCTTCCCCCCTCGGTGATGCTGGACCCATTAGCACCCCCATCCCCGCCAGCGCGCAAGCGCCCACCCCTCCGACGCCCCACAACGCGTATGCCGATCGTGGCCGCCCGCGCGGCCGCGACTCGGCGGGCCCCGCAAGAATCGTCCCCGACCACGGGTCTAGCAGCGCCGCAAACCGGCACATCGCAGCTCCTCGGTGCGGGCGGCAGGGTCGCGAGCGCCGTCGATGCGCCCGAGGGAATCCGTAGGAGTCGCCGAAGGCGAGGACGAGGATGACAACGGGGCAGTCCGGAGCGAAGGCTCCGGACCGCAATCGTGGGCGCTCGCGGCCCTGCCGTCCGCGCCGAGGGGCGGATCAAGAACTCAAAAAACGCGCCGCAACACGCGCTGCAACGTAAGCATCCCACCCCAAAACCGATCCTGCCACCGCTACGAATCCCACGCAGCGTCCGATCAAACGACATCCTCCATCCGCCTCCAAGAGCAATCCCCCAATCGTCCCCCTTTAACTCCGTCCTAAATACTTTCCCTCATTTGCACACCCACAACTTCGGGTATATATTTCAAGCCTAAACTATCCAGACCTAAATATCTGCGGCTTGCGCTCCAGCATCAACGAGCGACTGTCGCGTACCCTTGGAGCGTATACGGCAATGAAGATAGTCTGCATCGGCGGCGGTCCCGCCGGCCTGTATTTCGGTCTGCTGATGAAACTGCAGAATCCCGCCAACGAAGTCACCGTCATCGAGCGCAACCGCCCGTACGACACCTTCGGCTGGGGCGTCGTGTTCTCCGACGCCACCATGCAGAACCTGCGCGAGGCCGATCCGGTCTCCGCCCAGACCATCGGCGATGCCTTCAACCATTGGGATGACATCGACATCCATTTCAAGGGACGCAGCATCCGCACCAGCGGCCACGGCTTCATCGGCATCGGCCGCAAGAAGCTGCTCAACATCCTGCAGGCCCGCTGCGAAGACGTCGGCGTGAAGCTGGTGTTCGAAAACTTCGTCCAGGACGACCAGGCCATCGCCCGCGAATACGACGCCGACCTCGTCATCGCCTCGGACGGCATCAACAGCCAGGTCCGCACCCGGTACGCCGACACCTTCCATCCCGACATCGATCAGCGCCGCTGCCGCTTCGTGTGGCTGGGCACCAAAAAGGTCTTCGATGCGTTCACGTTCGCCTTCGTGCAGACCGAGCACGGCTGGTTCCAGGCGCACGCCTACCGCTACGAAGACGGCATGTCCACGTTCATCGTCGAAACGCCCGAAGAAACCTGGCAGGCCGCCGGCATCGAGCAAATGAGCCAGGAAGAGGGCATTGCCTACTGCGAAAAGCTGTTCGCGCCCTGGCTGGACGGCAACAAGCTCATCAGCAATGCCTCGCACCTGCGCGGTTCGGCCATCTGGATCCGCTTCCCGCGCGTCATCTGCAACACCTGGGTCCACTGGAACAACCTGGACACCGCGCGCGGCATGCGCCGCGTGCCGGTCGTGCTGATGGGCGACGCCGCGCATACCGCGCACTTCTCCATCGGCTCCGGCACCAAGCTGGCGCTCGAAGACGCCATCGAACTGGCGCGCTGCCTGAGCGGCGCGGAAGGCAGCGTCGAGGCCGGCCTGCACCACTACGAAGAAGTGCGCAGCGTCGAAGTCCTGAAGATCCAGAACGCCGCGCGCAACTCCACCGAATGGTTCGAGAACGTCGAGCGCTACGCCGACCTGGATCCCGAGCAGTTCGCCTACTCGCTGCTGACCCGTTCGCAGCGCATCTCGCACGAGAACCTGCGCCTGCGCGATCCAGCCTGGCTCGAAGGCTTCGAGCGCTGGATCGCCGAGCGCGCCGGTGCGGGCACTCCCGAGGGCCGGCGTCCGGCCATTCCGATGCTCACCCCCTACCAGGTGCGCGGCGTGCGGCTCAAAAACCGCATCCTGGTGTCGCCCATGGCCATGTATTCCTGCACCGACGGCGTGCCGGGCGATTTTCACCTGGTTCACCTGGGCGCCCGCGCCATGGGCGGGGCCGGGCTGGTCATGGTGGAAATGACCTGCGTGTCCCCCGACGGCCGCATCACCCCGGGGTGCCCGGGCCTGTGGAACGACGAGCAGCAGCAGGCGTTCGCGCGCATCGTGAACTTCGTGCACGGCAACAGCGACGCGCGTATCGGCATGCAGCTTGGCCACGCCGGCCGCAAGGGGTCCACGCAGCTCGGCTGGCAGAAGATCGATCATCCGCTGCCCGAGGGCAACTGGCCGCTGATGTCGGCCTCGGCCCTGCCGTACATCGAAGGCGTGTCGCAGACGCCGCGCGCCATGACGCGCGCCGACATGGACCAGGTGCGCGACAACTTCGTGGCCGCCGCCCGCCGCGCCGCGGCCGCCGGCTTCGACTGGCTGGAGCTGCACTGCGCCCACGGCTATCTGCTGTCCAGCTTCATTTCGCCGCTCACCAACCATCGCGACGACGAGTACGGCGGCAGCCTGGAGAACCGCCTGCGCTTCCCGCTCGAGGTCTTCCACGCCGTGCGCGCGGTCTGGCCCGAGGACAAGCCCATGTCGGTGCGGATCTCCGCCCACGACTGGGTGGAAGGCGGCATCACGCCGGACGATGCGGTCGAGATCGCGCGCCACTTCAAGGCCGCGGGCGCCGATATGATCGACTGCTCGTCGGGCCAGGTCAGCAAGGAAGAAAAGCCCATCTACGGCCGCATGTTCCAGACGCCGTTCGCCGACCGGGTCCGCAACGAGGCCGGCATTCCGACGATTGCGGTGGGCGCCATCTTCGAAGCCGATCACGCCAACGGCATCATCGCCTCGGGCCGCGCCGACCTCTGCGCGCTGGCACGTCCCCATTTGGCCGACGCCTCCTGGACGCTGCGCGAAGCGGCCCGGGTGGGCTATGTTGATGTTTCCTGGCCGAGCCAGTATTTCGCCGGCAAGCGCCAGCTTGAAACCAACTTTGAACGCGCCGCCGCCATGGCGCAACTGGATATCAAATGAACGCACAACCGCACCCGCTCGCCGGGCGTCATGCCCTGGTGACGGGCGGCGCCCGCGGCATCGGCCTGGCCAGCGCGCGGGCGCTGCTGCAGCGCGGCGCGCGCGTCACGCTGCTGGGCCGCGACGGCGGCGCGCTGGACGTCGCGACCGACGAACTGGCCCGGCTGGGCCAGGTGCAGGCCGTCAGCGCGGACATCGCCGACGAGGCCTCGGTGCGCGCCGCCTTTGCGCAGGCCGAGACCGAGTTCGGCCCCGTGCTGATCCTGGTGAACAACGCCGGGCAGGCGGTCAGC
Source organism: Achromobacter sp. T5-5 (assembly GCF_055397965.1). Taxonomy (NCBI): domain Bacteria; kingdom Pseudomonadati; phylum Pseudomonadota; class Betaproteobacteria; order Burkholderiales; family Alcaligenaceae; genus Achromobacter; species Achromobacter sp. T5-5. The sequence goes on along the minus strand of NZ_AP027919.1, from coordinate 5,686,465 downwards.
CAGCGCTTTGACCGCACCGACGCCGCGCTCTGGAACCAGATGCTGGCCGTCAACCTGACCGGCACTTTCCACTGCATCCAGGCGGCATTGCCCGGGATGCTGCAGGAAAAATGGGGCCGCGTGATCAACGTCGCCAGCACCGCGGGCCTGATCGGCTACGGGTATGTAAGCGCCTACTGCGCCGCCAAGCACGGCGTCATCGGCCTGACCCGTTCGCTGGCGCTGGAAACCGCCCAGAAGGGCGTGACCGTCAACGCGGTCTGCCCGGGCTACACCGAGACCGACATCGTGCGCGGCGCGGTCGCCAATATCGTCGAAAAGACCGGCATGACGCCGGAAGCCGCCCGCCTCAAGCTGGCCGAGCGCAATCCGCAGGGCCGCCTGGTGCAGCCCGAGGAAGTGGCCGAGACGGTCGCGTGGCTGGCCCTGCCGGCGTCCGCCTCCGTCAATGGCCAGGCGATCGCCGTGGACGGCGGCGAAGTGATGACCGGCTGAAGCCGGCAAGCCACCCACCCTGCATTCACGAACGGAGACACCATGAGCACCCAGCCCGAAGAGCACACCATGAAGCACCACAAGCGTCCCCTCGCCGGCTACCAGGCGAAGACGTTCCTGTGGCAGGTGTCGGACGACGGCAAGATCGGCACCATCACGCTGAACCGTCCCGAGCGCAAGAATCCGCTGACTTTCGATTCGTACGCGGAATTGCGCGATCTCTTCCGTTCGCTGGTGTATGCCACCGACGTCAAGGTGATCGTGGTGACGGGCGCGGGCGGCAACTTCTGCTCGGGCGGCGACGTGCATGAAATCATCGGCCCGCTCACGAAGATGAGCATGCCGGAACTGCTGGACTTCACCCGCATGACGGGCGACCTGGTCAAGGCCATGCGCGCTTGCCCGCAGCCCATCGTGGCGGCGGTGGACGGCGTGTGCGCCGGGGCGGGCGCGATGGTGGCGCTGGCCTCGGACATGCGCCTGGGCACGCCCGCCGCGCGCACGGCGTTTCTCTTCACCCGCGTGGGCCTGGCGGGCGCCGACATGGGCGCGTGCACGCTGCTGCCGCGCATGATCGGCCAGGGCCGCGCCTCCGAACTGCTGTACACGGGCCGCGCGATGACGGCCGAAGAGGGCGCCAACTGGGGCTTTTTCAATGCGCTGCACGACTCCGGCAAGCTGCTGGAAGCCGCCCAGACGCTCGCGGCGCAGCTTGCCGCCGGCCCGACGTTCGCCCACGGCGTCACCAAGAAGCTGCTGCACCAGGAATGGAACATGGGCGTGGACGAGGCCATCGAGGCCGAAGCCGAGGCCCAGGCCATCTGCATGCAGACGCGCGATTTCCATCGCGCCTACGAGGCCTTCGTGGCCAAGCAGAAGCCCGTCTTCGAGGGGAATTGACGATGCGCGACGCAAGCTGGCTGGACTGGCCCTTTTTCGACGACACGCACCGCAAGCTGGCGCATGAGGTCGACGCCTGGTGCGAAAAATCGCTGGGCGACGTCGACCATCACGACGCCGACGCGGCCTGCAAAAAGCTGGTCCGCGCCATGGGCGAGGCCGGCTGGCTGCGCTACGCGGTGGCGGGCGGCCCGGACGGGGCGTGGGGCGGCGCGCTGCCCGAGGTGGATTCCCGCGCCGTGTGCATCCTGCGCGAAACCTTTGCGCGCCATGAAGGCCTGGCGGACTTTGCGTTTGCGATGCAGGGCCTGGGCAGCGGCGCGATTTCGCTGATGGGTTCGGATGCGCTGCGCCAGCATTATCTGCCGCGCGTGGCGCGCGGCGAGGCGATCGCGGCCTTTGCGCTGTCCGAGCCCGATGCGGGCTCCGACGTGGCCGCGCTGGCGTGCGAGGCGCGGCTGGACGGCGATCACTACGTGCTCAACGGCGTCAAGACCTGGATCTCCAACGGCGGCATCGCCGACTTCTACTGCGTGTTCGCGCGCACCGGCGAAGCGCCGGGCGCGCGCGGCATCAGCGCGTTCGTGGTGGATGCCGGCACGCCGGGCTTCGAGGTCGCCGAGCGCATCGAACTGATCGCGCCGCACCCGCTGGCGACCATCACCTTCGACAACTGCCGCATTCCCGCCACGCACCGGCTGGGGGATGCGGGCCAGGGCTTCAAGCTGGCCATGATGACGCTGGACATCTTCCGCGCGTCGGTGGCGGCGGCGGCGCTGGGGTTTGCGCGCCGCGCGCTGGACGAGGGCCTGGCGCGCGCCAAGTCCCGCCGCATGTTCGGCCAGACGCTGGCCGACCTGCAATTGACGCAAGCGGCGCTGGGCGACATGGCCACGGCCATCGACGCCTCGGCGCTGCTGACGTACCGCGCCGCGTGGATGCGCGACGTGCGCAAGCTGCGCACCACGCGCGAAGCCGCGATGGCCAAGATGACGGCCACCGAATCGGCGCAGACCGTGATCGACCGGGCATTGCAGATGTTCGGCGGCGCGGGCGTGGTGTCGGGGATGCCGGTGGAGAAGCTTTACAGGGAAATCAGAGCGCTGCGTATCTACGAAGGCGCCACGGAAGTGCAGAAATTGATCATCGCCCGTGAATTGCTGAAGGCGTAAAGGGGCCACCGAGCGCCTGCCTTCGCAACGTAAACCGCATCGCACTAGCCAAGGGGAATTTTCATGGAAGTATCCGCCCACATCGACACCTTCGCCCGGGACAACCTGCCCCCGGGCGATCAATGGCCAGAGTTCCTGCTGGACGGCCCCGACGTGGCCTATCCCAAGCGTTTCAATTGCGCCGTGGAGCTGGTGGACGCCATGGTGGACCGCGGCCACGGCGACCGCGTGGCCCTGCGCTGGCGCCAGGACGGCAAGCCGGCCTCGATGACCTACCGCGAGCTGGCCGCGCTGACCAACCGCATCGCGCACGTCCTGACCGAGGACATGAAGCTGGTGCCGGGCAACCGCCTGCTGCTGCGCGGTCCGAACAATCCGATGATGGCCGCGTCCTGGCTGGCCGCGATCAAGGCGGGCCTGGTGACCGTGCCGACGATGCCGCTGCTGCGTTCCAAGGAGCTGAAGCAGATCATCGAGAAGGCGCAGATCCAGGCCGTGCTGTGCGATGTGCGGCTCAAGGACGAGGCGCAGTTCTGCGCGCAGCCGGATCACGAGCATCATTGCGCCGACCTGGCGCAGATCATGTATTTCAATGACACCGCGCCGGATGCGCTGGACACGCTGGCGGCGGGCAAGTCCGATACCTTCCAGGCCTGCGACACCGCGTCCGATGACGTCTGCCTGATCGCGTTCACCAGCGGCACCACGGGCTCGCCCAAGGGCTGCATGCACTTTCACCGCGACGTGCTGGCGATGTGCGACCTGTTTCCCAAGCATGTGATCAAGCCGGGGCCGGACGATATTTTCTGCGGCACGCCGCCGCTGGCTTTTACCTTTGGCCTGGGCGGGCTGTTGTGCTTTCCCCTGCGCGTGGGCGCGAGCACGGTGCTGTCCGAGAAGCTGTCGCCGGAAAGCCTGCTGGAACTGATCCAGGACTTCCGCGCCACCATCGTGTTCACCGCGCCAACCTTCTACCGCCAGATGGCGGCGCAGGTGGGCAAGTTCGACCTGTCATCGCTGAAGAAAAGCGTATCCGCCGGCGAGGCCTTGCCCGATGCGACGCGCCAGCTCTGGAAGGAGGCGACGGGGATCGAGATGATCGACGGGATCGGCGGCACGGAGATGATCCACGTGTTCGTATCCAGCCCGCCGGACGAAGTGCGCCGCGGCGCGATCGGCCGCGTGGTGCCGGGTTATGTGGCCCAGATCGTGGACGATGACATGAAGCCCGTGCCCAACGGCACGGTGGGCCGCCTGGCGATCAAGGGGCCGACGGGCTGCCGTTACCTGGCCGACGAGCGTCAGCGCCGGTTCGTGCAGCAAGGCTGGAACCTGCCGGGCGATACGTTCGTGCAGGACGACGACGGCTATCTGTTCTATCAGGCGCGCAATGACGACATGATCGTCTCGGCGGGCTACAACATCGCCGGTCCCGAGGTCGAGGACGCGCTGCTGCGCCATGAGGCCGTGGCGGAATGCGGCGTGGTGGGCGCGATGGACGACGAACGTGGCCAGTTGGTGAAGGCGTTCGTGGTGCTCAAGCCGGGCTACGCGCCCAGCGCCGAGCTGGTGGCGCAGATGCAGGCGTTCGTGAAGGCCAGCATCGCGCCGTACAAGTATCCGCGCGCAATCGAATTCGTGGCGACGTTGCCGCGCACCGAGACCGGCAAGCTGCAGCGCTTTGCGCTGCGCAAGATGGCGTGAGCAGGAAAAGGCATCAAGGAAACATCATGGCAGCACCCCATCCGGCAGCACCCTTTGAGAGTCAGGTAGAAGTCCGCTTTCGTCACTGCGATCCGGCGGGCATCGTGTTCTACCCGCGCTACTTCGAGATGATCAATGATTTTGTCGAGGAGTGGTTCGACAAGGGCATGGGGCTGCCGTTTCACGCACTGCACGTCGAACGGCACATCGGCACGCCGATGGCGTCGGTGACGTGCGATTTCAGCGCGCCCAGCCGCTGGCACGAGAAGCTGCGCCAGACGCTGGCGGTGCAGCGTATTGGCGGCGCGTCTTTCAAGGCGCTGGTGCGCTTCGAGGGGCCGGACGGCCAGTTGCGGTTGTCGGCGACGCTGACGATCGTGACGGTGGACCTGCGGACGATGAAGTCGATGCCGCTGCCCGCGGATCTGCGGGAGCGCATGCAGGAATATCTGGCAACCGCGGCATAAGCGGACGCCGCCCTGTCTTTGTTTATTTGATCATTAGGATGAGACGTTATGAAAATTCTGCAACCGCCGGATTGGATGGCGCCCCGGGGCTATTCGAATGGTGTGCTCACCGAGATGCAGGTGGGCAGCAAGCTGGTGTTCGTGGGCGGACAGGTGGGGTGGAACGGGCAGCAGCAGTTCGAATCGGATGACCTGGCGGACCAGGTCCGTCAGACGCTGCTGAACATCGTCCAGATCCTGGCCGAAGGCGGTGCGAAGCCCGAGCATATCGTGCGAATGACCTGGTATGTGACGGACAAGGACGCGTACGTGGCGGCGTATCCGGCCATCGGCAAGCACTACCGTGAATTGATCGGCCGGCATTTCCCCGCGATGACGGCGGTGGAGGTTGCCGATCTGGTGGAGGATCGCGCAAAGGTTGAGATCGAGGTCACTGCGGTGGTGCCTGCGCAGTAGGATTTCTCGATTTGACGGGGTATCGAAGGTTCGCCGCTTTTGCTGTCCGGCCGGCACCGGATGGCGGAGGCGGCGGGCCTTCGGTGCTTTGGGGGGCTCTTCACCGCCGAATCCTCACCCCCCCATGCGCCGCGTCTCTCTCGGCAGTTCGCCGAACCGCTCCCGGTAATACTCCGAAAACCGCCCCAGATGTCCAAACCCCACGCTTAGCGCGACCTCCGTCACGCTTGCGTCCGGCTGGGCCTTCAGGCGGCTTCGCGCCGCGTCCAGCCGGAAGGCGCGCAGCGCGTTCATGGGCGTGGTGTTGCGGTGTTCCTGGAACAGCCGGGTCAGCGCGGTGACGCTGGCGCCCGCGTGGCGGGCGATGTCGTTCAGGGTCAGCGGCGCGCCCAGGCGGTCGCGCATGTAGGACTCGGCCACGCACAGGCGGCGCGGGATGGCCTCGGCGGACGGGGTCTGCCAGGTGTTGGGCTGGTTGTAGAGCAGATGCAAAACCAGCGTGTCTTCCAGGTGCTCCAGCCACGCGGCGGGCGGGCGGCGGGCGCCGTCGTCCAGGGTGGGCAGCAGGTGGATCAGGCTGGCCATCATGCTGCGCCACGCCGCGCCAATGGGGGTGTCCAGGCGCAGGGCGGGGCTGAAGTCCAGCGGGCGGGTGGCGGCTTCGCCGAAGGCGCGCTGGCCCATGGCTTCGAGCTTGCCGCGAGGAATCTTCAGCAGCAGTTGTTCGCAGCCCGCTTCCCAGTGCAGCCGCAGCCGGCGGTTGGGGGCGATGACCGCGGCGCAATCGGGGTCGGCGTTGATGCCTTCGTCGCCGCATTCGATGCGGGCGCGGCCGCGTAGCGGCACCTGGACCAGCATGAAGTCCTGGAGGCGGTCGGGTTCGATGTGGACTTCGGCGCCGTAGCGCAGCGTACAGAGGGTCAGGGAGCCGAAGCGGCCCCGGTTCAGTTCGGCGTCCACGCGGCCGCCTTTCCAGGTGAGGCGGTGGTCCTTGAGGGCTTCGGACACGCGCGCGCGGGTCTCGTCTTGCTGCGTGGAGCTGAAGACGCGCCGTGTCAGCAAGGGCGCCAGCTCAAGTCGGGACCAGCCGTGCATGGAAGCCTCCGGGACGGGACCGATCCCGTATCTTGGGCCAGCGTAATTTAAACGGGCCGCATTGGGAATTAAGTGAATCCCGGATAAGCGTGGCGGTATTCGGATAGAACGCGGCAGGCCGCGGGCCTAATCTTGCCTGCAAGGCGCCGCGGACGGTGTGCGGGCCTGTGTGGCAATGAAGGCGCCGCGGCGCGTAAGCTGGGCGGCTTGGATCGGCGGCATGCGTGTACCGACGGCAGACGGGATCTGTCAGCTTTCCGCCGGCGCGGCTGGCGGCGAATACGGGGTGGCACATGAATCGGAATCGATGGAGCCGGCGTGCGCTGGCGGCGCTGGTTTGCCTGACGGCGGCGGCGGGCGCGTCGGCGGCGGACAAGGTGAAGGTCGGGTTGCTGACGACGCTGTCCGGGCCCGGCGCGGCGCTGGGCAACGAGATCCGCGATGGCTTCAACCTGGCGCTGCAGCATACGGGCGGCAAGCTGGGCGGGGTGCCGGCGGAAGTGGTGGTGGCCGACGACCAGCAGAAGGCCGATACCGGGCGCCAGGCGGTCGAACGGCTGCTCAAGCGCGACCGCGTGGACGTGATGACGGGCATCGTGTTTTCGAATGTGCTGCTGCCGGTGATGCCCGCGATCCTGCAATCGGACACGATCTATCTCAGCACCAACACGGGGCCAGAGAACTACGCGGGCGCGGGCTGTAACCCGAATTTCTTCGCGGTGGCCTGGCAGAACGAGGACATCCCGGCCGCCATGGGCAAGTACGCGGCGGACCAGGGCTACAAGCGCGTGGCGCTCATCGCGCCGGACTACCCGGGCGGCCGCGAGTCGCTCAACGGCTTCAAGCGCCTGTACAAGGGCGGCGTGGCCGAGGAAATCTACACCCAGCTCGGCCAACTGGACTACGGCGTGGAGATCACGCGGTTGCGCGCCAGCAAGCCCGATGCGGTGTTCTTTTTCCTGCCGGGCGGCATGGGCGTGAACTTCATCAAGCAGTTCAATGGCGCGGGCCTGTCCCAGGACATCGCGCTGCTGGCGCCCGGCTTTTCCGGGGACGAGGACACGATCGCGGCGGTGGGCGCGCCGATCAAGGGGCTGCGCAATACGGCGCAGTGGGCCGCTGATCTGGACAACCCCGCCAACCGCAAGTTCGTCGAAGACTTCAAGAAGACCTACAACCGCAGCCCGTCGCTGTATGCCTCGCAGGGCTACGACGCAGCGATGCTGCTGGACAGCGCGGTGCGCCAGACGGGCGGCAAGCTGGACGCCGAGGCGCTGCGCCCGGCGTTGCGGCGGGCGGACTTCAAGTCGGTGCGCGGCGATTTCAAGTTCAACCGCAACCAGTATCCGGTCCAGAACTATTACCTGCGCGTCGTCGAGGCGGACGCCAGCGGCAAGCTGCACAACAAGCTGTCGGGAACGGTGCTGACGCAATACCAGGATCCCTTCGCCGCCGCGTGCCAGATGAAGTAGGCCGCCGGCGCTTCGCAATTCAGGAGATACGCATGATTGATCGCATTACGACGCGCGAGGTGACGATCGCCTCGCACGATGGCAAGTCCTTTGGCGCCTATCTGGCGGTGCCGGCCTCGGGCCGCGGTCCGGGCCTGGTGCTGTGCCAGGAGATTTTCGGCGTCAACGACTTCATGCGCCGCAGCGCGCAGTTGCTGGCCGAGGAAGGGTATGTGGTGCTGGTGCCGGACCTGTTCTGGCGCCAGCAGCCCGGCATCCAGCTCACGGACGGCCCCGCGGACATGCCGCGCGCCTTCGAGCTGTACAAGGGCTTTGACGTGGACCTGGGCGTGAAGGACATCGCGGCCACGCTCGCCGCGCTGCGGGCCCTGCCTGAACAGGAAGGCGGCGCGGGCGTGCTGGGCTATTGCCTGGGCGGCAAGCTGGCCTATCTGGCGGCGTGCCGCACGGACGCGGACGTGGCGGTGGGCTATTACGGCGTGGGCATCGAGGACAGCCTGGACGAAGCCGCCAGCCTGCGCGGCCGGCTGGTGCTGCACATCGCGGAGCAGGACGGGTTCTGTCCGCCCGAGGCCCGCCAGCGCATCCTGGCGGCGCTGGGCGGCAAGCCGGGCGTGGAACTCTACGTGTATCCGGGCGTGGACCATGCGTTCGCGCGCACGGGCGGTGAACACTACGACAAGCCCTCGGCGCTGATGGCGCACCAGCGCAGCATGGCGGCGCTGCAGCGCACGATCGGGCCGGAGTTCGACTATTCCTACCTGTGGGACAAGCACTGCGAATACGAATTCGGCACGCGCGACGTGGCCGCGACCATGGCGACGATGGTGGCCGAGCCCTACGTGAACCACATCCCCACGATGACGGGCGGCGTGGGCCACAAGGAGCTGTCGCGCTTCTACCAGCATCATTTCGTCAACAGCAATCCGCCCGACACGCGGCTGGTGCCGCTGTCGCGCACGGTGGGTGCGACGCAGATCGTCGACGAGCTGCTGTTCTGCTTCACCCACACGACCGAGATCGACTGGATGCTGCCCGGCGTGGCGCCCACGGGCAAATACGTGGAGATCCCGCTGGTGGCCATCGTCAAGTTCCGCGGCGACAAGCTCTATCACGAGCACATCTATTGGGACCAGGCCAGCGTGCTGGTGCAGGTGGGCCTGCTGGACCCCAAGGGCCTGCCCACGGCCGGGCGCGAGACCGCGGCCAAGCTGCTGGACGAGACCCTGCCTTCCAACACGCTGATGGCGCGCTGGAAGGACAGCGAGAACAAGTAGGGAGACGACATGCCTTATACCGACGAGCAACTTGCGTCCCTGGTGCGCGGCGACAGCGTGCACCGGGACATCTACACCGATCCGGCCATCTTCGACCTGGAAATGCAGCGCATCTATGGCCGCGCCTGGATCTACGTGGGCCATGAAAGCCAGGTGCCCAAGACGGGCGACTATCACACCACGCGCCTGGGCGACCAGGACGTGCTGATGGTGCGCGCCGCCGACGGCCGCGTGCACGTGCTGTACAACCGCTGTCCGCACAAGGGCGCGAAGGTGGTGGCCGATGGCGAAGGCTGCGCCGGCAAGTTTTTCCGCTGCCCGTATCACGCCTGGACCTTCAAGCTGGACGGCAGCCACCTGGGCGTGCCGCTCAAGCAGGGGCTGGAGGGCACGTCCTACGATCCGGCCGATCCGTCGTTTTCCATGCGCCGCCTGCCACGCGTGGACAGCTACCGCGGCTTTGTCTTCGCCAGCCAGGCCAGCGAGGGCCAGGCGCTGGAGGACTTTTTGGGCGGCGTGCGTTCGTCCATCGACAACCTGTGCGACCGGTCGCCGGTGGGCGAGGTCGAGGTGGCGGGCGGCGTCTTCCGCGTGATGCAGCGGTCGAACTGGAAGGTCTTCTACGAAAACCTGCACGACACCATGCACGCCCGCGTCACGCATGAATCGTCCTATGCGGCCGCGCGCGACGAAGCCAAGGAAATGGGCGAGATGCCGCTCGAGCTGCACATCATGGACGGCAACGGCGAGCCCTACGAGTTCTGGGAAAAGCTGGAGCTGCGCGCCTACGACAACGGCCACGGCTACATGGAAGGCATCTTCAACCCGGGCGCCGCCGAACGCGATCCCGTGTCGCGCGCGCACTTCGAATCGCTGACCGCCGCGTATGGCGAGCAGCGTGCTCGCGAGATCCTGGGCATGAACCGCCACAACACCGTCATCTATGGCAGCGGTTCTCCCCACACCGTGTTCCAGCAGTTCCGGGTGATCCGCCCGGTGGCGGTGGACCGGACGCTGATCGAGATCCAGACGTTCCGCTGCAAGGGCGCGCCCGAGGGCGTGTTCAAGCGCGCCATGCTGTACGCCAACGTCATCAACTCGCCGTCGTCCAACGTCATGCCGGACGACATCGAACTCTACAACCGCTGCCAGGAAGGCAACGCGACGCGCGGCGGCGACTGGGTCAGCATGCACCGCTATCACGGCACTGACCGCGTCGACGCCGACGGCATGGTGTCCGTGAACGGCACCAGCGAATTGCCCATGCGCAATCAGTTCCGCGCCTGGAAGGCGTACATGGAGGACGGCGCGGGCACGGTTACCGCGCCCGCCGCGGCCAACAAGGGAGACGGCGCATGCTGCTAGATCTTGATTTCGACGTCAGCACGGCGGACCTCGCGCCGGCGGACGTGCCGGTTGATACCCACCATCGCATCGCCCAGTTCCTGTACCAGGAGGCGCGCCTGCTGGACGAGCGCCGCTATGACGACTGGCAGGCGCTGTGGACGCAGGACGGCATGTACTGGATGCCGCGCAAGCCCGGCCAGGAAAGTCCCTACGATTACATCTCGCTGTTCTGGGAAGACCGCATGCTGCGCGACGTGCGCATCCGGCGCCTGGAGCATCCGCGCAACTGGTCGCAACAGCCGCCCACGCGCAGCGCGCGGCTGGTGGGCGGGGTGCAGGTCGAGGGCGTGGACGCGGGCGGCAACCTGGTGGTCCATTCCGTCTTCCAGATGACCGAATGGCGCAAGCGCCAGCCGCGCCAGCTGGCGGGCCGCTATACCCACAAGCTGGCCGCCGAGGGCGACGGCTGGCGCATCCGCATGAAGCGCGTGGATCTCGTCAACTGCGACGATGCGCATGACGCCTTCGAGGTGTTCGTGTGACGGGCACGGACGCCGCGGTGCTGGCGCTGCACTACCAGAACGACGTCCTGCATCCGGACGGCAAGATCCGCGTCGGGCTGGATGCCGACGGCGCTGCACGCCAGCGCCTGCTGGACAACGCCGCGGCCTTGCTGGCGGGCGCGCGCGCGCAGGCGCTGCCCATCGTGCACGTGCGCATCGCGTTCCGCCCCGACTATGCGGATCTGCTGCCCAATTGCCAGATTTTCCGCAGCGTGGCGGCGATTGGCGCGGTGCCGGAGGGGCAGTGGGGCAGCGCGTTCTACGAGGGGCTGCAGCCGCTGGCGGGCAGTGCGCGCGAGTTCGTCGTCAAGCACACGCGCATCAGCGCGTTCTATGGCACGCCGCTTGAGGAAACCCTGCGGCTGCTGGGCGCGCGTCGGCTGGTGGTGGCCGGCGTGGCGACGCATTCGGTGGTGGAGGGGACGGTGCGCCATGCGGCCGACATCGGCTTTTCCGTGATGGTCGCGCAGGACGCCTGCGCGTCCGCCGACCCCGCGGTGCATGCGGCGTCGCTGGCCAGCATGCGGCTGATCGCGCAGACGGGCACGGTGGACGAGGCGCTGCGCTGGGCCGCCGCGCCGAACTGACAAAGGAATATTCATGGATTTCTCAGGCTTTCCCGGGCTGGCGGGCAAGACCGCCATCGTCACCGGCAGCACCCAGGGGCTGGGCGCGGATATCGCGCGCGGGTTCGCGGCGGCGGGCGCCAATGTGGTGCTGGTCGGGCGCAATGCCGAGGCCGGCGAGGCCCTGGCCCGGGCGCTGGGCGAACGGGCCCTGTACTGCGAAACCGACATCGGCCAGGACGGCCAGATCCAGGCCTGCATCGACGCCGCGCGGGCGCGCTTCGGCCGGCTCGATATCCTGGTCAACAACGCCTGCCAGTATGCGGATCGCGGACTGGCGTCCTCGCGCGAGGAATGGCATCGCACGCTGGATACGAACCTGGTGTCGGCGGCGATCTTCACGCAGCTGGCCGCGCCATTTCTGCCGCGCGGCGGCGTGGTGGTGAACATGGGCAGCACGGGCGGCAAGTTCGGCGCCGCCGGGCGGGCGCTATACCCGGCGTCCAAGGCCGCGTTGCTGCAGATCACCAAGAACTTCGCGGTGGAGCTGGCGCCGGCAGGCGTGCGCGTGCTGGCCGTGTCGCCCGCCTGGACGTGGTCGCCGTCGGTGGAGCAGTTGTCGGGCGGGTCGCGCGCGGCCGCCGATGCCGTGGGCGCGCATTTCCATCCGCTGGGGCGGGTGGGGTCCGGTGAAGAGATCGCCGCCGCGGTGTGCTTCGCGTGTTCCGACGCCGCGTCGTGGATGACCGGTGTGGACATCCCGGTGGACGGCGGATTTTCGGTGCTGGGACCGGACCGCGGCATCTCGCCGCGGGTGTGGTTCAAGGAGCTGATGCCCGGCGACGGGGCGTGATGGCGTAAATGTCAGACGCCGCTGCCCAGGCTTCAGCGGATGACGATCTCGCCTTCTTCCAGCCCGGCCTTGCCGCCCACCTGGTCTTCCAGGAATTCCTGCATCTTGTTGCCCAGCTGGATCTTCGTGCCGCTACAGAAGCGCCGCGTGGCGGCAATGGTGGCGTTCTGCTGCGGCAGCAGGTCGCGCGCAAGCTGGGCTTCCTCGGTTTCCAGCGCCGCCAGGTCGCTGATGAGCTTGGTGTGCGTGTTGCGCGCGCGCTCGACCACGTCGCCAGTGGCGCGCTGGGGGTTGGCCTGCAGGAACATCAGCAACTGTTCCAGCTTGGCCTTGTCCTCGTTCATCTTCAGGCGCTTGCGGGTCAGCGCCGAGCGCTTGATGTCGGCGTGCGGATCCAGGCCGGCCTGCACCAGCGTCGGGATGCCCGCCGGCGACCCGATGGTGCCGGCGCGCACCGCCAGCAGGGCGCGCGTCTCGCCGCCCGTGATGGCGCTTTGCTGCGTATTGGGCGGACCGACGTTCACGCTGCCGCCGGCGGCGATGTTGCTCTGGCGGATTTCGCGCTCGACGTCGATGTCCTGGCCCGCGCTGATGACGGCGTTCTCGATGAACTTCGCGCGCAGCGTGCCGCCACAGACGATGTGCGCGGTGCGCGGCGTGGCGGTGGCGTCGTGCAGGGCTTCGGCCATGCCGATGATGCCGCCCTTGACCGTGACGCTGCCGCCGGCCTCGACCAGCGCGGCTTCGATGGTGCCGTTGACCACCACGTCGCCCGTGACGCGCACTTCCATCGTGGCGGCGATGTCGCCGCGCACCTGCAGCGACCCCTCGAACGTGATGTTGCCGGTGGACAGGTTGACGGCGTCCACCTCGACCATCGGGTTCACCTGCACGCCGTGGGTGATCAGCGTGGGCGTGCCGGCGATGGCGGCGCGCAGCAGCAGCGGATCCTCCGGGTCGACCTCGACGCCCGACAGCTCCTTGGAGAAGGGCGTGTCGGGCAGTTCGTCGGGCAGCACGGCCTCGCCCAGCACATTGGTGCCGTCCACGCCCGGCAGCGGCGGAACGCGGCGCATGAGCGGGGTGCCGGGCGACACCAGCAGCAGGCTGCCCAGGTCGCGGTAATCCACCTGGGCCAGTTCGTCGATGTCCTCGGCGCGGGGCTTGAGGCGGTCCAGCAGGCTTTCGAAGCGGGTTGGCGTGCCGCGCGTGGGCGGCGTGCCTTGCGCGGCAATGATGGTCTCGGCGCGACCGAGCGCGACGGCCTCGGCCAGCGCGGCGTCCAGCACGCCATGGACGATGCCCTGGTCGGCCAGCGCCTGGCGCACCGCCTCGAGCGTGACGGGCTTGCCGCCCTTGGGCGGGTGCAGCGTCAGCGTCGCGGCCATGCGCGTCGCGTTCAGTTCGATGTCGAAGCTGCCGTCCACGACCTGGCCGACGGGGCTTTGCACGGGGTCGGTGGCCGTGCGGCACAGGTCGATGAAGGCCAGGATGGCGTGGTTGTCCAGGGCCTCCGCGCCCCAGCCTTGGGCGGCGGCGGCGGCGACCAGGATGTCCCAGGTCGGCAGCTCGGTGTTGGCAGGCGGGGCCTCGTCTTCGTCGGCGACGGCGATGTCGGCGTCGTGTTCGCCGGGCTGTTCGAGGGGCTGGACGAGGGTTTGGGCGAGGGGGCTTTCAGCGTGTTCAGGGGCGTGTCCGCCGCCCTCCATGGGCGCGGCGCCCGCGGCCGGCTGGGCGTCGTCGGCCGGGCGGGGTGGCGGCGTATAGACAGCCGTCAGGACGTTGGTGTCGGCATCCAGCAGCAACTGGAGCATGTTTTCTGCGCCCATTTCACCCTCTCTCCGGTCCCGGCACGAACGGCCAGGTTCAATCATTTAGTAATTGAACGAAATATTACGTCATATTCCGACCCGGCATGAAGGTTACTGCGCAGTAGGGCCAAATTTCTCCGCCTGATGGCCTAGTGATGTCCCCGTTTTTCCCCGGGACGCGGCCGCGCCGGCGCGGTCTAGGGCATCGGCAGGAAAGACAAAACCGGGATGGCGCAAGCAGCATAGGGGCTCGCCAACGCGTCGCAGGACGCCGCCGGAGCCCCGTCCCATGTCCCAACCACCCACTCCCCTCCTTTCGGCCACGCGCGCCCTCCTGGCGCGCGCCGGCGGGATGGCGGCGGTGGCGGCGCTGGCGACGGGCGCTCTGGCGCTGGCGACCTCCGCGACGGCCCAGGCGGCCGAGACCTACCGCTACAAGGATCCGTTCGGCGTGTGGCGGTCGATGAAGGTGCCTGCCGGCACCGGCAAATACTACAAGCGCGCGCAGGCGCGCACCGCGGTGCGCACGGGCGCCGAAAAGCTGTGCCTGACCTGTGAGCCCGAAGCCGGCGACGGCGCGCGCCGCCAGACCCGCGCGCCCGCCGAGCCGGCGCTGCGCTGGAGCACGGTCAAGCCGACGACCAAGCATGACAATCTGATCGCCCGCGCCGCGCTGGACTCCGGCGTGGATCAGGCGCTGCTGACCGCGATCATCGCCATCGAGTCGGGCTTTCGCAGCGATGCGCGTTCGCCCAAGGGGGCGCTGGGACTGATGCAGCTCATGCCGGCCACGGCCGCGCCGCTGCTGTCGGTGGATGATGTGGAGCGGGCGCTGGTGGATCCGGCGACCAACGTGCAGGCCGGCTCGCGCCATCTGCGCCGGCTGATCGACCGGTATCCCGGCCGCCTGGACCTGGCGCTGGCCGCCTACAACGCGGGCGAGGGGGCCGTGCGCAAGTACGACGCGGTGCCGCCCTATGCGGAAACCCAGGCCTACGTGAAGAACGTGACCGCCCTGTACGAGCAGTACAAGGCGCCGTGAAGGGAGCGGGCGGGGGCGCCGCTCCCGGCGGACTCAAAGGCCCGCGAACACCTTTTCCGCGATGTCCAGCGTGGCCTGGATGACGGCGTCGTCGTGCGTGGCCGACACGAAGCCCGCTTCGAAGGCGGACGGCGCGAAATGCACGCCGTTCTCCAGCATGGCGTGGAAGAAGCGGTTGAACGCCGCCGTGTCGCACGCCGAGACCTGCGCAAACGAGGCCGGCACCGAGTCGCTGAAATAGATGCCGAACATGCCGCCCACCGAATCCGCCGAGAACGGCAGGCCGGCCTTGCGGGCGCGCGCCTGCAGGCCCTGGGCGAGCTTGGCGGTCTGGGCCGACAGCGTTTCGTAGAAGCCCGGCGCGGCAATCAGGCGCAGCGTCGCCAGGCCCGCGGCCACGGCCACCGGATTGCCCGACAGCGTGCCGGCCTGGTAGACGCCGCCCAGCGGCGCGATGTGCTTCATGACCTCGGCGCTGCCGCCGAAGGCGCCCACCGGCATGCCGCCGCCGATCACCTTGGCCAGCGTGGTGATGTCGGGCTTGACGCCGGTCAGGCCCTGCACGCCTTGCGGTCCGACGCGAAAGCCCGTCATGACCTCGTCGAAGATCAGCAGCGCGCCGTGCTGCGTGCAGACCTCGCGCAGCCCTTCCAGGAAGCCGGGCGCCGGCTTGATGAGGTTCATGTTGCCGGCAACCGGCTCCACGATGATGCAGGCGATGTCGGCGCCGTGCTGGGCAAAGGCCTCGCGCACCGCGTCCAGGTTGTTGTATTCCAGGGTCAGCGTGTGCGAGACGAATTCCGGGGGCACACCGGCCGAGCTGGGATTGCCGAAGGTCAAGAGGCCCGAGCCGGCCTTGACCAGCAGGCTGTCGGAATGGCCGTGGTAACAGCCTTCGAACTTGACGATCTTGGCGCGGCCGGTGGCGCCGCGCGCCAGGCGGATGGCCGTCATGGTGGCCTCGGTGCCGGAGCTGACCAGGCGCACCTGTTCCAGCGAGGGCAGGCGCGAGATCAGCACTTCGGCCAGCTCGATTTCGGCTTCGGTGGGGGCGCCGAAGGACAGGCCGTTGACGGCAGCTTCCTGAACCGCGCGCACGACTTCAGGATGCGAATGGCCCAGGATGGCGGGGCCCCAGGAGCCCACGTAGTCGATGTACTGCTTGTCTTCCGCGTCCCACACGTACGGACCCTGCGCGCGCTTGATGAAACGCGGCGTGCCGCCCACGGAGCGGAAGGCGCGCACGGGCGAGTTGACGCCGCCGGGGATGCTGCGGCAGGCGCGTTCGAATAGCTGAGCGTTACTGGACATGGCGATCAAGGCTTGCGGTGGAAGTTGGGAGAATAGGGCGCCGAGCAGGCTGCGGCGGCAGCCCGGATGCTGGGCGCTTCGAACAGGGCGGTGATGACGGCGATGGAATCGGCGCCGGCCTGGACCACCAGCGGGGCGTTGGCGGGCGTGATGCCGCCGATGGCGACCACGGCGGGACGCGGCGCGTCGCGCTCGTCCGCGAGGCGGCGGGCCTCGGTCAGGACGGACAGCGGCGCGCGCACCGTGTCGGGCTTGACCGTGGACGCGAACATGGCGCCGAACGCGATGTAATCGGCGCCGCCGTCCAGCAATTCGCGCGCGCGCGCCAGGTCGTCGTAGCTGGAGCCGCCCAGGATCAGGTCGGGACCGGCTTCGCGGCGGATGTGCGCAAGGCTTTCATCGTCACGGCCGACGTGGGCGCCATCGGCGCCGACCTCCAGCGCAAGGCGCCAGTCGTCATTGATGAGGAACACCACGCCCAGTTCGCGGCACAGCGGCGCCAGCGCGCGGGCCTGCGCGGCGCGCACCGCGTCGGGCACCTGCTTGCGGCGCAGTTGCAGCGCCCGCATGCCGCCCGCGGCGGCATCGCGCACGGCTTGCAGCAGGCGGTCGGTGTCGTCCCATTCGGGCGTCACGCCATACAGGCCGGCGGGAAATCGTAGCGGTTTCATTGGGGCAGGATCCGGTTGGGGATGCGCCGGCCCATGCCCGGCAGGAAACTGGCCGCCACCGACGCGTCGGCGTGCGCCAGGCCCTGCCGCACCGCCTCGGGCATCTCCAGGCCGCGCGCCAGCATGGCGGTGATCGCGGTGGCCGCCAGCCCGCCGGCGTCGCCGTTGCGATCCGGGGGTGTCTGCCAGGGCCAGGTATGCGTCTGGCCGCCGGGGCCGAGCAGCACGTTGGCGAAGTGGCCGGGACGCTGGGGGCTGCCCAGCACCAGGACCCATTCCGCGCCGGCGGCCACCAGCGCATGCATGGGTGTCGGTGCGTCCCCGATATCAATGTCGCCGTCGGCATGCCATTGCGCCAGGCGCAGGTGCTCGATGACCAGCAGATCGGTCTGCGGCAGCACCAGTTCCAGGGTCGCGGCCAGCAGGTCGTCGGCTTCGTCCTCGTCGGCCGCGTCGGCGGGCAACTGGGCGCGCTGGCCCAGGTGCAGCACCAGCGGCACCTGGCTGTAGTCGGCGGCGACCTGCGCGGCCACGCTGGCCGTTTCCGCGGTGTATAGTCCGCCCACCTTGATGGCCTGCACCGACATGTCTTCGAGCAGGCAGCGCGCCTGGTCGTCCAGCAGGTCGGGCGAGACGGGGTGGATTTCTTCGATGCCGGCGGTGTCCTGCACGGTCAGCGCGGTCACGGCCGCCAGGCCATGACAGCCGAGGCGGGCGCAGGTGACGGCGTCTGCGGGCAGTCCATCCGATCCGGAAGGATCGAGCGGGCCGAAGACCAAAACGAGAGGGGGAGTAACGGGGGCCACTTGACTGCGCTTGATCGGGGGCTCCCCGGATCATTTGGCATGAATCAGGGGAACCCCTATTGGGTTTCGGTAAGATTGTCCCCATTCTAATGGAAGCCCCCCACCTTTGCCCCGCCGCGGGCTCGCCGGTGGGGAATTGATGTAAGAGAGAACTATGCGTACTTGGATGTGTCTGATTTGTGGCTGGGTCTATGACGAAGAGGCCGGCCTGCCCGACGAGGGCATTGCTCCCGGCACCCGCTGGGAAGACGTGCCGCCCAATTGGGTCTGTCCCGAATGCGGCGCCCGCAAAGAGGACTTTGAGCTGATGGAAATCTGAAGCCGTTCCGCCGACATATTCCGCCAGGGCCCGTAAGATGGGTCATGCCCCATCCCTCGTAACCGTCGGAGTGCCGTCCGGCCTGCCGGGTCGCGCGCGCGATCGCTCCAACGGTTCATCCAGACTACCCATGAAGGGGTTGCCATGACGGAAAAGCACCACGAAGACGCCACGACACAGGCGGCCAATTTCGCCAATCAGTTCCTGATCGCCATGCCGGGCATGGTGGAAGGAAGCCTGGCTGGCTCCGTCATCTACGTGTGCGAACACACCGAACGCGGCGCGCTGGGCCTGGTCATCAACCGGCCCACCGACCTGACCCTTGGCACGCTGTTCGAGCGTATCGACCTGACGCTGGAAATCGGACCGGTGAAGGACACGTTCGTCTTTTTCGGCGGACCGGTCCAGACGGATCGCGGGTTCGTGCTGCACGCGCCCGCCGGCGACTACAGCTCCAGCATCAAGCTGGGCGACATGGCGCTGACCACCTCGCGCGACGTGCTGCAGGCCGTGGCCGACGGCAACGGGCCTGCGCGCATGTTGGTCACCCTGGGTTATGCCGGCTGGGGCGCGGGCCAGCTTGAAAGCGAGATGGGCCAGAACGCCTGGTTGAGCGTGGGCGCGGACGCCCACATCATCTTCGAGGTGCCGCCCGAGGAACGCTATCCCGCCGCGCTCAAGCTGCTGGGCATCGATCCCGTCATGCTGGCCGGCGACGCGGGCCATGCCTGAAGAAACGCTGCTGGCCTTCGACTTCGGCGAGAAGAAGATCGGCATTGCCATCGGCAACACGCTGACGCGCCAGGCGCGCCCGCTCGAAATCATTTTCAGCGAGGTCCGCGATGCCCGCTTCGGCCGCATCGCGGCGCTGCTGCAGGAATGGCAGCCGCACCGCGTCGTGGTCGGGCTGGCGCTGGACGCCGAGGGCGGCGAGCAGCCCGCCACGGCCCGCTGCCGGCGGTTTGCCAACCAGCTTCATGGCCGCTTCGGCGTTGCCGTCGAACTCGTGGACGAACGCGGCTCCAGCATGGAGGCGCAGCGCCTGCTGGGCACGCACGCCGCCGACGATGCGATGGCCGCGGCGGTTATCCTGCAACGTTATCTCGATGCCTTGCCCGCGGCGTGATGGCCGCGGCCTGTCCTGCCCATGCTCAATCCGCAACTTGATCGCCGCGGCGAACTCACGCATCTGCTGACCACCGAGGGCCTGCCGCGCCGTCACGTCGAACGGCTGCTGGAGATGGCGCGCGCGCAGGCGTGCGCCGGCGATGCGACGCCGCATGCGGCGTCGGGCATGCCGGTGTTCCTGTGCCTGCCCGACGCGCACGCCGCCGACCGCGACGCCTACGCCGCCGCCGCGGCCAGCCTGTCGATGCTGCCGGTGCCGCTGCAGGCAGGCGCCGACGAGGCGCTCGCCGAAACAGTCGGCGCGCTCGCCCCGGGCGTGCTGGTGCTGCGCCACGCCCAGAGCGGCGCGGCCCACTGCGCCGCCGCGCATGCCGCGCCCGGCCTGCATGTGCTCAATGCGGGCGACGGCCGGCACGCCGATCCCGTGCCTGCGCTGGCGCTGGTGCAGGCCATCCTCGATATCAAGCCCGACCTCACCCGCCTCGTCGTGACCCTGTTGGGCGACATCCGCCATTCGCGCCTGGCGCGGTCCGCCATCCATCTGCTGACCACGCTGGGCGTGCCCGAAGTGCGGGTTGCGGCGCCGCGCACGCTGCTGCCCGAGGGCCTGCCTCAACTGGGTGTGCGCGCGTGCGCGACCCTGCAGGAAAGCCTGCGCGACGCGGATGTGGTCATCGCGCTGCCGCTGAACGTTGAAGACATCAGCGGCGCGCAACTGCCATCCGCCCGGGAGTACGCCTGCACCCACGGACTGACGCCGGCTGCGCTGGCGCTCGCCAGGCCTGACGTCATGGTGTTGCCCGCCGGCCGGCTGGCGCCCGGCGTGGAAGTGGACGGCGACATCGCGGCCGGGCTGGAGCCTGTCGAGGCCCGCCTCGCGGCGCTGGAGCAGCCGCTGCGCGCCGCCGTCCTGCGCGTGCTCGCCGGAGACCTGGCATGAGGCTGCACATCGCCAACGGCCGCCTGATCGATCCCGCGAACGGCGTGGATGGCCAGCATGATCTCTACCTCGCGCAAGGCCGCGTCGTCGCGGTGGGCGCGGCGCCCGACGGATTCCAGGCCGACCGCCGCATCGACGCCAGCGGTCTGGCGGTGCTGCCGGGCCTGATCGACCTGTCGGCGCGCGTCGCGCAAGCGGGGCATGTGGGGCATGTGGGGCATGCGGGCCAGATTGGGCATACGGGCCATACAGGCCAAGCGGGCTTTGCGCCCGCCGAGTTGCGCGCGGCGTTGGCCGGCGGCGTGACGCGGCTGGTGCTGCCGCCCGACGCCGATGGCCCACCCGACGAGCCCGGCAAGGTCGAGGCGCTGATGCGCCATGCCCAGTCCGGGCAATGCGCGATCCACCCGCTGGGCGCCATGACCGTGGGGCTGGCCGGCGAGACGCTGACGGAAATGGCGCTGCTGGCGCAGGCGGGCTGCATCGCCTTCTCGCAGGGCGAATCCGGCGTTGCCGATACGCGGGTGCTGTGGGGCGCGATGCACTACGCCAGCGGCCTGGGCCAGGCGCTGTGGCTGCGTCCGCAGGACGCCTGGCTGGCACGCGAGACCGTGGCGGCCAGCGGTCCCTACGCCGCGCGCCTGGGCCTCGAAGGCCTGCCCGCGCAGGCGGAGACGGTGGCGCTGCACACGATCTTCGAATTGCAGCGCGCGACGGGCGCGCGCGTGCATCTGGCGCGCCTGTCCACGGCGGCGGGGCTGGATCTGCTGCGCGCGGCCCGGCGCGAGGGCCTGCCGGTCACGGCCGACGTGTCCGCCAACAGCCTGCACCTGACCGATGTGGACATCGGCTTTTTCGACACGAATCATCGCCTCAATCCGCCGCTGCGCGGCCAGCGCGACCGCGACGCGATCCAGGCTGCCCTGGCCGACGGCGTGGTCGATGCCCTGTGTTCGGACCATACGCCGGTCGATGCGCGCGGCAAGGCCGCGCCGTTCGCGTCCGCCACGCCCGGCGCGACCGGACTGGAGCTGCTGCTGTCGCTGGCCCTGAAGTGGGCGCGCGACAGCCGCCGGCCCATCGGCGAAGCCCTTGCGCGCGTGACCTTGGGCCCGGCCGCCGTGCTGGCCGCCGTCGCGCCGCGCATCGGGCCTTGCGGCCACCTGGGCGTGGACGCCCCGGCCGATCTGTGCCTGGCGGACCTGGACGCCGAATGGATGGTCATGCCCGGCGCGTTGCAGAGCCGCGGCGTCCATACACCTTTCGCAGGTATGATGCTGCCCGGCCGGGTACGCGCCACCGTGGTCGGTGGCGAGCCGGCCTGGGAGACTCCAGTTTGAAGCTGCTGCGCTTTGTCCTACGGCTGAGCCTTGTCCTGCCCCTGATCGTTTTCGGCCTGCTCTGCGTGGGCCTGGCCTATCCCCTGATGCGCCCCTCGGCCCGCGCGCGGCTGAACCGCCGCTGGTCGCGCTGGCTGATGGCGGCCTGTGGACTGAAGGTCTACTTCAAGGGCGAGCCGCGCCTGGAAGGCCCGGTGCTGCTGGTGGCGAACCACGTCTCGTGGATCGACATCTTCGTGCTCAATTCGGCCCGTGCAACGTCGTTCGTGGCCAAGAGCGAAATCCGCGCCTGGCCCGTGATCGGGTGGCTGGTCGCCGGCGCGGGCACGCTGTTCATCGAACGCGGCCAACGCCACGCCGTGCATGCGATGGGCGAATCGATGCAGGTCCGCTTCAAGCAGGGCGACGCCGTCGGCCTGTTCCCGGAGGGCACGACGAGCGAAGGCTTCGATCTGCTGCCCTTTCACGCCAGCCTGTTCGAGCCCGCCCGCGCGGCCGCCGTGGAGATCCAGCCGGTCGCGCTGCGATTCCTGCAGCACGGCAAGCGCAGCGGCTATGCGGCATTCGTCGGCGAGGAGTCGCTGGTGGCCAATCTCTGGCGCGTGCTGGGCGTGACGGGGTTGGCCGTTGAAGTCGTCTTCCTGCCGCCGCTGCCCGCGCGTCATCCGGACGGCAGCCTGCCCACGCGGCTCGAGCTGTCGCACCAGGCCAGGGACGCGATTCTGAGCGTGCTCTGAGTCTGCCACCCGGGCGCCCCGGCCCGGACTACCGCCACCCCGCTGAAAATTCACAGCAGCTCTCGGCCAGTTCCGCCACGCTTTCGCAAAACGCCACGTCGGCGTCGCGGCGGAACATCGCGCTGTAGACCGATTGGGGCGGCGCGACGCTGGTCCGCGCAATCACCAGTTGCCTGGCGGCGACCATGTCGGCGAAGTAGTCGCGCGGCAGGCAACTGACGCCGAAGCCGGCGGCCGTCAGGCCCGCCATGGCGATCAGGCTGTTGATGGTGAAGATGTTGCTGGCGGCCGTGTGGGGCCGCAGCCAGCCGTCGTAGATCATGTTCAGTCCGGACTCGCGGCTCTGGCGCAAGAGCGGCAGCCGGGCGATGTCGGCGGGCGTGTAGATGCGGCTGGCGTCGATCAGGTCGGGGCTGCCCATCCACGCGAATTCCAGGCGCTGCAGCGCCACGACCTGCAGGTTCGGTTCGGCGAATTCCCCATGCAGGAAAGCCATGTCCAATTGTCCCGCCTGCAACCGCTTGAGCAGGTCGGCGCCCAGGTCGATGTGCGGTTCCAGCGTGATGCGCGGATAGTGGGCGCGCAGCAGGCGGATCAGGGCGGGCAGCCAGGTCATCGCCGTGATTTCGGTGATGCCGAAACGGAAGGTGCCCGTCAGCGTGTGCTGCCCCTTCAGCCGCGCAAGCAGGCGGTCCCGGTGACCCAGCATCTGTTCGGCCAGCGCATAGATTTCGTGGCCGCGCGCCGTGAGCTCGGCGCGGTATCCGGATCGGTCGAAAAGCGCGATGTCGAAGTCGGCTTCCAGCTCCTGGATGCGCTTGGTGATCGCCGATTGCGTGGTGTGCAGCTTTTGCGCCGAGGCCGAAAACGTGCCCAGCCGCACTGTCCAGTACAAGGCCTCGATTTGCTTGAAAGTCAGCATGCGCAGGTGCCGCAGGAGGGGTTGTTCATTCCGAAATTTCCATTAAGGGGTAACCCCTATATTCCAAAAATAGATGAAGTTCGCTGAAATTTAATCCCTTTTTCGGAACCGCAAAAGCTCGCACCATTCGGTCTGACTCATTTCTGGCCGTCCGTACACCCGGCTTGGCACCCCGGGGAACGGCAGGCTTTCGACTCAGGACTCGCAGACCGTCATGGCTTCCATTTCCACCGGCGCACGCATATTGCCGGCATCCCCCGTCGCTCCCGCTTCCATCCTCGAAGCGCTTGCCGGCATCGTCACCCCGCATCTGAGCGACAACCTCGCGCGCCGCGAAGGCATCACCGGCCTGCGCCGCTACAGCGGCGGCGGCAAGCTGGTGGGCACCGCGCTCACCGTCAAGACCCGGCCCGGCGACAACCTGCTGATCTATAAGGCCATGATGCAGATCGAGCCGGGCCACGTCCTGGTGATCGACGCGGGCGGCGAGCTGTCCAATGCCGTGCTCGGCGAAATCATGAAGCGCTACCTGCAGATCCACGGCTGCGCAGGCGTCGTCGTCGACGGCGCCATCCGCGATGTCGCGGCCTTCGAGGCCGACAGCTTCCCGTGCTATGCGCGCGGCCACATCCATCGCGGTCCCTACAAGGACGGCCCGGGCGAGGTCAATGTGCCGGTTTCGATCGGCGGGCAGGTGATCCAGCCCGGCGACATCCTGGTGGGCGACGAGGACGGGCTGGTGAGCTTTGCGCCATCGGACGCCGAGGCGCTGATTGCCGCGGCGCGCGCCCATGCCGACAAGGAAGCGCGCATCATGGCCGAAATCGCCACCGGCGCAAAGACGCAGAGCTGGATGCAGGCTGCCTTTGCCGCGAAGGGGCTGGCATGAACGCCGCCGCAAGCGAATTCCTGGCCGAACGGGCCCGCGCCATCAAGCCGTCGCCCAGCATGATGGCCAAGAGCCGGGTGGACCAGTTGCGCGCGCAGGGTCGCGACATCATCGACTTCACGGTGGGCGAACCGGACCTGCCCACGCCCGGCCATATCGTCCAGGCCGGCATCGACGCGCTCAACAGCGGCGATATCCGCTACACCTCGTCCGTGGGCGCCCGGCCCTTGCTGGAGGCCGTGCGCGCCAAGTTCCAGCACGAAAACGGCCTGGCGTACGGGCTGGATGAACTCATCGTCGGCGTGGGCGCCAAGCAGCTGATCTTCACGGCGCTGGCCGCCACGGTGCAAGCGGGCGACGAAGTCATCATTCCCGCGCCGTACTGGGTGTCCTATCCCGACATGGTGTTGGTCAACGACGGCACGCCGGTGGTGGTGGCCTGCCCGGAATCCGACGGGTTCAAGCTGACGCCGGCCGCGCTGGAACGCGCCATCACCCCGCGCACGAAGTGGGTGCTGTTGAACACGCCAAGCAACCCCACCGGCGCGATGTACGACGCGGACGAACTGCGCGCGCTTGCGCAGGTGCTGGCGCGGCATCCGCAGGTCTGGCTCATGACCGACGAGATCTATGAGCACCTGGCCTACGGCGGGGCGCGCCATATGTCGCCCGCCGCCGTGTCGCCCGAGCTGGCCGCGCGCACGCTGACGATCAACGGCGTGTCCAAGGCGTATGCAATGACCGGCTGGCGCCTTGGCTACGCGGGCGGCCCCAAGCCGCTCATCAAGGCGATGGCCACGCTGATCTCGCAAAGCACGAGCTGCGTCAGCGCGATCAGCCAGTCGGCCGCGCGCGTCGCGTTGTCGGCCGACCAGCAATGCGTGCATGACGCCACCGCCCTGTTCCACGCACGGCGCGACCGCATCGTGGCCCTGCTCAACGAGGTGCCGGGCATCCGCTGCCCGGTCCCGCAAGGCGCGTTCTACGTCTACCCGTCGGTCGAGGGCCTGCTCGGCCGGCGCACGCCGTCCGGCCGCACGCTGCAAAGCGACCTGGACGTGGTGATGTTCCTGCTGGACGAGGCGGGCGTGGCCGCGCTGGACGGCGCCGCCTATGGCTTGTCGCCGTACCTGCGGCTGAGCTTCGCGACCTCGATGGAGAACATCGAAGAGGGCTGCCGCCGCATTCGCCAAGCCTGCGCCGCGCTGACCTGAACCCCCGATTTTTTCGGTAGTACCCAGACCTATATTCCAAAGGGAAATCGCATGAAAACCGTTATCTCCTCCTTGGTGGCCGCCGTCGGCCTGGCCGCCACGCTCGCGCCTGCCGCCCACGCCGACACGCTGCAGGACATCAAGGCGCGGGGCAAGTTCATCTGCGGCACCATGGGGACGGCCGAGCCGTTCAGCTTCCAGGATCCGAAGACCCGCGGCATCGTCGGCTATGAAGTCGACGTGTGCCAGGCCCTGGCCGACAGCCTGGGCGTGCCGCTCGAACTCAAGCTGATCGCCGTCGAGGCCCGCATCCCCGAGCTGATCGCCGGCCGCGTGGACGTGGTGGCCGCCAACCTGGGCTGGTCGCCGGAGCGCGCCAAGCAGATCGACTATTCGCACCAGCATTTCGTGAGCCTGCAGAAGGTGCTGTCGCGCGCATCGGACAAGGACCTGAAGGCGCCGGCGGACCTGGCCGGCAAGCGGGTCAGCGCGGTGCGCGGCTCGTCGTCCGAGCAAGGCGCGCGCAAGCACATCCCCAATGTCGAACCCGTCACGTTCAAGGATCCCAGCGGCGCCTTCCTGGCCCTGCAGCAGGGCAAGGTGAGCGGCTTCGTCGGGTCGGAGCTGATGCTGGTCAAGCTGCAGAACCAGGCCGCCTCCAGCGCGGTCCCGGTCAAGATCCTGGAGCCGGCGCTCTTCGTCGAGCCGTGGGGCGTGGGCGTGCGCAAGGGCGACACGGCCATGCTGAACCAGGTGAACAAGGTGCTGGACGGCATGGAGGCATCCGGCCAGGCCGCCAAGACCTTCGACAAGTGGTTCGGCGCGGGCACGCAGTTCAACATCAAGCGCGACTTCCGCATCGAAGCCATCAAGGGTTGACGCGCCGCGCGTGCTGGAGCCTGGTTCGATGCATTACATCTTCGACTTCAGCGCCATTTTCCAGGGCGAGTATCCGGACTGGCTGCTCAGGGGGTTGATCACCACCCTGGCGCTGGCCGGGCTGGCCTGGATCCTGGCGTTCTTCGTGGGCAGCCTGCTGGCGGTGATCCGCCTGACGGGCTCGCCCATCGCCAATGGGGTGGTCGCGACGTATGTCGCGTTCCACCGCAACGTGCCCATGCTGGTGCACATTCTGTTCTGGTATTTCGGCGTTCCGGCGCTGCTGCCGCAAGGCGTGACCGACTGGCTCAACAGCCACGGCAGCGAATTCATCCTGTCCTGCATCGCGATCGGGCTGGTGATGTCGGCCTATGTCTGCGAAGACCTGCGCAGCGCGGTGCGCGGCATCCCGCCGGGGCAGGTCGAGGCGTCGCGCGCCCTGGGCCTGAGCTTTCTGAAGACGATGCGCAAGGTCATCCTGCCGCAGGCGTTCCGCATCGCGATTCCGCCGTTGCTCAACCAGACCCTGCTGCTGCTCAAGAACACCAGCCTGGCGATGGCCATCGGCGTGACCGAGCTGACGGCGGCCGCGCGCGAGATCGAGAACAACACGTTCCGCACCTTCGAGGCCTATGCCGTGGTGACGGTGATCTACCTCGTGCTGTCGTTCCTGATCATGGGCGGCGGCGCGATCCTGCAACGACGCTACCGTCCGCTGGGAGTGCGCTGACCATGTGGGACATCCTCAAAGACAATTGGCTGCTGCTCCTGATCGGCCAGTATCCGCATGGCCCCATCGGGGGCCTGGCGGCCACCCTGGGCCTGGCCGCGGTCAGCCTGGCCCTGGCGCTGCCATGCGGCGTGTTGCTGGCGCTGGGCCGCATCAGTCCCTACCGGATCTTCTACTGGCCGTCCTCGGCCGTGGTCTATCTGGTGCGCGGGCTGCCGCTGCTGATGTTCATTTTCTGGGCGTACTTCTTCGTGCCGCTCATCATCGGCCGTCCCGTCGCGGGCACGACCACCATGGTGGTCGCGCTGGTCTGCTACGAAAGCGCCTATCTGGCCGAGATCATCCGCGCCGGCATCCAGGCCCTGCCGCCCGGCCAGCAGGAGGCCAGCCGGGCGCTGGGCCTGTCGTACCTGCAGACCATGCGACGGGTCATCCTGCCGCAGGCGCTCTACAACATGCTGCCCAGCATGCTGAGCCAGTTCGTGTCCACGGTGAAGGAAACGTCGCTGGCGTACGTGATCAGCGTGCAGGAGCTGACCTATGCCGCCAACCAGATCAACAGCGTGCTGCTGACCAAGCCTTTCGAGGTCTTCGGGCTGCTGGCGCTGACCTATTTCGTCCTGAATTTTGGCCTGAGTTCCCTGGTGCACCTGACCGAACGCCGTATCGGCAGGCGGCGCGCCGGACTTGCGCCCATGCAAAAAGTGGTGCCCACATGATCCGATTTTCCGAAGTGCAGAAGTGGTACGGCGAGTATCAGGCGCTGGCCGATGTGACCGCGCAGGTCGCCCAGGGCGAGGTCGTGGTGGTGTGCGGGCCTTCGGGCTCGGGCAAGTCCACCCTGATCCGCACGGTGAACCGGCTCGAGCCCATCCAGAAGGGCGTGATCGAGGTCGACGGCAAGGACATCTATGGCAGCGACGTCCATCTGGACACGCTGCGCAGCCACATCGGCTTCGTGTTCCAGCAATTCAACCTCTTTCCGCACCTGTCCGTCATCGAGAACCTGATGCTGGCGCCGCTGCAGCTCAAGCGCGCGCGCCGTCCCGAGGCCCGCGACCGGGCCATGCAACTGCTGGAGCGCGTGGGCCTGGCGCACAAGGCGCAGGCCTATCCGGCCCAGTTATCGGGCGGCCAGCAGCAGCGCGTGGCCATCGCCCGCGCGCTGGCGATGAGCCCGCCGGTCATGCTGTTCGACGAGCCGACCAGCGCGCTGGACCCGGAAATGGTGGGCGAGGTGCTGCAGGTGATGAAAGGCCTGGCGAAGGACGGCATGACGATGGTGTGCGTCACGCACGAAATGGGCTTCGCGCGGGAGGTGGCGGACCGCGTGTGGTTCATGGACGCGGGGCGCATCGTCGAAACCGGCACGCCGGAAGACTTTTTCACGCGGCCCCAGACGGCCCGGGCGCAGAAGTTCCTGGCCGAAATCCGCCACTGAGGGGGCGGGCGGCCGGCACGTGTCAGGGGGTGCAGCGGGTGCGGGGCGGCGTGCCGCCCCGCGATAGGCTCATTCGGCCAGCGGATCCTGGAACTGCGAGCATTTCACCTGCACCAGCTTGCGATCCTGCAGCCGCAAGGCCGTCAGGGACCCGCCCCACACGCAGCCGGTGTCCAGGCAGATCACATCCGGCCGCTGCAGCAGCCCCAGCGTCGACCAATGCCCGAACACCGTCGTCACGTCGCGCGTCGCGCGGTTGGGCACGTCGAACCAGGGCACCAGCCCGGGCGGCCAGGCGCCCGGCGTCACCTTGGTGGCGAACTCCATGTGGCCGTTGGGCGTGCACAGCCGCATCCGCGTCAGCGCGTTGATGATCACGCGCATCCGCTTGCCGCCCTTGTGGTCTTCCTTCCAGGTGGCCGGCTCGTTGCCGTACATCTTTTGCAGCGCCTTCTGCCAATTGGGACCGCGCAGCGCGTCCTGGACTTCGCCGGCCAGGGACAGCGTCTTGGCGACGTCCCATTTGGCCAGCGTGCCCGCGTGGACCAGCAGGTGGTTCTGCTCGAAATGCGCCAGCGGACGCGCGCGCAGCCAGTTGATCAGGTCGGCCGCGTCCGGCGCCCGCAGGATGGGCTCCAGCGTGTCGGACTTTGACGGCTTGCGTACGCCCGCGGCCGTGGCCAGCAGGTGCAGGTCATGGTTGCCCAGCACCACCGTCGCGCGGTCGCCCAGGTCGATGATGCGGCGCAGCGTGTCGAGCGATTGCGGGCCGCGGTTGACCAGGTCGCCGGCAAACCAGAAGCGCGACAAGGGGTCCCCGACCAGGTCGGGGTGGGACAGCAAGCGATCCAGCGGCGAGCAGCAGCCCTGCACGTCGCCGATCATCCAGATACTGCCGTTCATGCGGGACTCTTGCTCCAAGGCCAACGTTGCTGGAAGAGACGGGTAATGGTGTGACGGTATTCCATGTAGCTCATGGCGCCCAGCGCCAGCGCCATGGCGCCCAGGTTCGGCCCCAGGGCGGTCAGCCAGGGCGGCCACTTGCCCAGCATGCCGACGTTCAGCGCCAACTGGTTCAGCATGAAAAAGCCCACGCCCAGCAGGATGCCCACGAAGACCTTGGCGCCGACGCCGCCGCGGCGCGTCTGCATCAGGCCGATGGGCGCGGCGATGGTGATCATCACCAGCAGGGTAAAGGGGTAGGCCAGCTTGCGCCACAGGGCGACGACCTGGCGGCCGTATTGCAGCTGGTTGTCGCGCAGGTAGTCCACGTAGTCGAGCAGCGTGATGATCGACATGCGCTCGGGGGTCAGCACGCGCGCCAGCAGGCGCTCGGCGCTGAGCGTGGTGTCGATGGAGCGTTCGGGCAGCTTCACGACCGTGGCGGGCGGGTTCTTGGGCGGACGCGCATTGGCCAGCGCCGAGGCGGCCTCATTGTCCAGGCGCGTCTCGGCCACGTCCTTGAGCACCAGGTCGCCGCGCGTGAACGTGCCCGTGGGCGCGGTGGACAGCGCCGACAGCGTCAGGTCCTTCTTGAATTCGTAGAGGGTCACGCCGGCCACCTGGCCGTCGCCCTTGAGTTCGGCGATGTTGATGATGCGGGTGCCGCCGTTGGCGGTGGGTTCCTTGAACCAGTAACCGCTCTTGAGGCGGTCGCCGCCGGCCTTGCCGCGGAACATCAGGTTGGCCTCGCCGGTCTTGATTTCGGCCCAGGGCGTGACGTATTCGGACAACAGGCCCGCGCCGATCATCAGCGGGATCGTGACGACCCACAGCATGCGCAAGAGGCGCATGCCGCTGACCCCCGATACGCGCAGGATCACCAGTTCGTTGCGCTGGGCCAGGCCCGCGAGCGCCAGGATGGCGCCGATCAGGAGCCCGATGGGCAGAAGGTCGTAGAGCCGGGTGGGGATCGCCAGCGCCTGCATGTACAGCAGGGCCATCATGGAGAACTTGTCGCCCACGTTGTCCAGGTCGTCCACCAGGGCAAAGAACGTGAAAAGGCCCAGCAGGGCCAGGAGGACCACTGCGCAAGAGCGATAGACCTCGCGGGCCAGGTAGCGACGTGCGGTACGCATGGGGAAAAGGGGAGTGAAGCGCGTAAACGTGAAAGCTTAACAAATCCCGCCGGCCGGGTAGGGCGCAATAGGACCGATTTGTCCGGTTTCCCTTTCAGGGAATGTCAACCATCTGCATCCGGCGGGTCAACACCCCGACCCGGGAGTTCAGGTAGTTGGATCGGCGGTGGCTGTCGTAGAAGCGCGGATTGGGCAGCATGGCCGCCAGCCGGGCCGACTGGCTCGTGCCCAGATTGGCGGCGGTGGTATTGAAATAATGCTTGGCGGCGGCCTGGGCACCGAACACGCCCACGCCCCATTCGGCGACGTTCAGGTAGAGCTCCAGGATCCGTTCCTTGCTCATCACATGCTCGATCATATAGGCCAATACCAGTTCCTGGCCTTTGCGCAGGTAGCTGCGCGAGCCGGACAGGAACAGGTTCTTGGCCAGTTGCTGGGTAATGGTCGAGCCGCCGCGCATCTTGGAGCGTCCCGCCTCGAGCTGCTTCTGGTTGTACTCCCAGGCCTTGCGGATGGCGTCCCATTCGACCCCCTCGTGGCCCGTGAAATTGGAATCCTCCGAGGCGACCACGGCGCGCTTGAGCGACCGGCTGATCTTGTCGTAGGGGACCCATTCGTACTTCAGCTCGATGGCCGGGTCATCCTTGCGCAGGCGCGACAGTTCTTCGCGCATGATCGCGCTGCTGCCGGGGTCGCGGTAGTTGTACCAGACCACCTGGGCGAACAGCCAGAACTGGTACAGCAGGATCGCGCACACCAGCGCCATCAGCAGGCCGGTGGTGATCCGGAACCAATTGCGGCCAGTGCGCGTCGCCATGCCGCTCAGCGTCCCGCCGCCAGGGCCTCGCGCAGCGCCGCCAGCACCGGCGCCGGGTCCGGGCGCACGCCGTGCCAGAGGGTGAAGCTTTCGGCGGCCTGGCCGACCAGCATGCCCAGCCCGTCCGCCGTCAGCGCCGCGCCGTCGGCCTGGGCCTGGCGCATGAACGCGGTCGGCTGCGCGCCGTACATCATGTCGTAGGCCGCGGCGCCGTCGGCGTACAGGCCGGACGGCAGGTCGGGGGCCGCGTCCTGCAGGCCGCTCGCGGTGGCGTTGATGACCAGGTTCCAGCCGCCGGGCACGGCGGCGTCCGCCAGCGCGCCCGCGTCCACCCGGGTTTGCGGCGACACGCCGCTTGCGCGCCAGGCGGCGGCCAGCTCCTCGGCGCGGGCCGCGGTGCGGTTCACGATGCGGATGCGGGCGCAGCCGGCCTCGGCCAGGGGCTGCAGCACGCCGCGCGCCGCGCCGCCGGCGCCCACCAGCAGCACGGCGGCGCCGGAAAGGCGCACGCCCAGCCGCAACAGATCGTTCACCAGGCCCACGCCGTCGGTATTGCAGCCGTGCCAGGCGCCGTCGCGCCAGGACAGGGTGTTGACGGCGCCCGCCAGCCGCGCGCGCGGCGACAAGTGGGCAGCCGCCAGCGCATACGCTTCCTGCTTGAAGGGCACCGTGACATTCAGGCCCACGCCGCCGTCGGCTACGAACGCGGCGACCGCGTCGGCAAAACCGTCCACCGGCGCCAGCAGGCGCTCATAGCGCAGCGGCTTGCCGGTCTGCCGCGAAAACAGGTCGTGGATCTGGGGCGAGCGGCTGTGCGCGATGGGATTGCCGATGACGGCGTAGCGGGCTTGGGAAATCGCCTCGGTCATGGGGCCTGTGTTTCCAGAGTGTCGTTGACGAAATGCCAGGTGCGGGTGATGACCAGCACGTCCGTATCGCGGGCGATATCGGGAGGGAAGGGCGGAAAGGGCGCGGCAAGCTGGACGATGCGGCGCGCCGCCTGGTTCAGGACCGCGTGCGGGGACGGCTGGTCGATCTCGACGTCGGCGATGCTGCCGTCGGCGCGCACCGACACCGTGATGCGCAGCGACCCGTAGATGCGGCCGCGCGCCTCGTCGGGGTAATGCTGGGTGCCGACCGTTTCGATCCGGGTGCGCCAGGCGTCCAGGTACGCGGCGTAGCGCGACGCCTCGGCGGAGGGCGCGACGAACTGCTTGCGCGGCTCGGCGCTGTACTGCTGGACCCGCGCCGCCAGCGCCGCGATCTGGGCATTCTGGATGACGCTGGCCTGGTCCTGGGCGTCCTGGCCCACGTCGGCGCCGTCGGGCCACGGGTTGACCGCCTGGCGCTCGGGGCCGGCATTGTGCGGCGAGCGCAACTGGGTCATCAGCCGGGCCTGCTCGGCCTCCAACTGCACCTGGCGCTGGCGCATGGCCTCCAGCACGATGGTCTCGGCGGAGGAGCCGGTCTGGGGCAGCGGGGTGGTGGACAGGCCGCGTTCGGCGTTGCCGCCGCCCGTCATCTGGTTTTGCGCCACGGTGCGCGGCGTTTCAGGCGGGGTCTCGCTGCGGGCGTTGAGCAGCACGACCTCCAGGCTGGTCACGGGCGGGCGCGTCGGCGCGGGCGAACTGAAGCGCCACGCCAGCGCGCCGGCGTGCACCAACAGCGAGATCGCGATGCCGATGCGCAGGTAGTGCTGGGCGGGGGCGCCCAGCCACCAGAGGTAACGGCTCAGCATGGAGGGAGATTCGGCGCGTTGCACGAACGCATTGTAAGGCGAGTCCCGACCCGCCGCGTGGTCCGTCCGAAGGCTGTAACAGCTCGGCCGGATGGACTAGGCGTCGGGTGCCGGGGCATCCGCCGCCGTCTCGTCCTTCACCTGGCCCACGTACCGGCAATCCAGCTCCAGCGTCAGCTCGTCCGCCCCGAGGATGTCGATCTCCACCGCGGTTCCGCGCTCCAGTTCGGGCATGCCGCCGACGCGGGTGACCAGCGGGGCGTTCGCAAAGCGCACCAGGTCTTCGCGCAGGACGTGGGCAACCGTGCGGGTCACGCCGTTCTGCTTGAGCCACCGCAGGCACCAGTAGCGCTCCATCGCGCTCTGGAACTCGGCCCAGGCCGCGTACTGCGCGTCAAACGCGCCGATGATCGCGAACAGGTCCGCGTCGCGCGGCTTGAAGGGGGCGATCAGCCGGGCCGATACGCCATGTTCCACGGCGGCGATCAGCTGCCATTGGTTGACCAGGTCGACATAGCGGCGCAGCGGGGACGTGCTCCAGGCGTACTGGGGCACGCCGATGGCCTCGTGCGGCAGCGCCTGCGTGCTCATGCGCACGCGGCCCGCCTGTTGCGAGCGGTAGATGCCCGGCACGCCGTGCTGGTTCAGCAGGCCGCCCCAGAGGTTATTGGCCAGGATCATGTATTCGGCCACCATGCGGTCCAGCGGCGCGTTGCGCTGGCGCGGGACGAGGCGCACCGGGGTGTCGGGGTCGTCGGGGTTGCCGTCCAGGTAGAAGCTGTATTCCACCCGCGAATTGTTTTCCGGCTTGCCGCGCACGTTTTCGCGCTGGGCGGACAGGGCCTGCGCCAGCTTCCACAGCGGACGCAGCCAGTGGCCGTAGGGCAGGTCGGCCGACGGGTCGGCGAGGCTGGCTTCCGTGACCTGGCTGTCCAGCATGTTGTGGCGCAGGTTTTCGCGCACGACGATGCGTTCCAGGCGCGTTTCCGATTCGAGGATCTCGCCGGTCTCGGGGTTGGCGACGACATACAGCGAGAGCGCGGGCACGGCGCGCCCGGCGTCCAGGGAGAACGCCTGGATGACGCTGTCCGGCTGCATCGGGATCTTGTCCCCGGGCATGTAGACGGTGGACAGGCGGGCGCGGGCCAGCTTGTCGAACTCGCTGTCGCGGGTGACGGACAGGCCGGGAGCGGCCACGTGGATGCCGACGCGCACGCGGCCGTCGGGCAGGGTGGACACGGACAGCGCGTCGTCGATTTCCGTGGTCGTGACGTCGTCCACCGAGTAGATTTCCGCGTCCGACAACGGCAATTCCTGGGCGACGGGCGGCAGTTCCAGGTCGGGGAAGGCCAGGCCGCGCGGGAAGTTGACCGCCAGGAAGCGGCGCTTGTGCAGGGCCAGCGCATGCGGCCAGGCGCCCAGGTCGAGCAGCAGTCGGTCCGGGGTCTTGCCAAGCTTGGCGCAGGCGGCATCCAGCGCCTTCCATTGCTGCGAATTCTTGTCCGGGCGCACCAGCAGCGACTCGGCCACCTGGGCGATCGCCTCGGGCAGCCGGCCCGCGGCCATTTCGTCGACCCATTCCTGTTGCTGTTCGGCCTGGCGCTGCTTCTTTTCCAGGGCGGCCAGGGCGGCGGCCAGGATGTCGGGCGGAGCCGGACGATAGCGGCCCTTGCCGCGGCGATGGAAGTACGCCGGCGCGCCGTGCAGCCGCATCAGCAGGGCGGCCTGTTCGACGGGCGTGGGGGCGTGGCCGAAATAGTCGGCAGCCAGGGCGGGGGAATCGAATTCCTCTTGCGGCGCGCATTCCCACAGGAACTGCAGGTCCAGCGTCTCGGCGGTGGCCGCCGCCTGGCTCATCAGCGTCGCCGGGTCGGGCGCGGTGAAGGTGAACAGGGTGTTGGCGCGCTTGATCTTGCTGCGCTTGCCCGACTCCGACTCCACCTGAAGGCTGGCGTCGGTCTCGGACAGGATATGGCCGGCCTTGAAGCTGCCGTCGTCTTCGTAAAACACATACATGGTGGGAATCGTCCTGGGCGGCGCACGGGCGCCGCCTTGCGCAGCTCTATGGGTGTTGAAATTCGATACTGATTATCAAGGGCGTACCGGTTCGCCGGCCAGGGCGAAATCCAGCACTTCGGGCATCCATGTCGCGAAATCGGAAAGCCCGTGGTCGCTGCCCTGCACGATACGCTGGCGACAGCCGGCGTACCGATCGCGCATTTCCTGCCAATCCAGCACTTCGTCGCCGGTGGCGGCGACCAGGAAGTAGCGGTCGGGTTGCGTGATGCGCGGGGCATGGATGGCGGCCAGTTCGTCGACGTACTCGGGCAAAAAAACGAACGGCGCGCCGGAATGATACATGTGGTGCTCGCCGACCTGGGTGGCAAGGTCTCGCGCGGCGTGGACCGCCGGGTTCAGCAGCACGGCCTTGCAGCCCAGCTGCTCGGCGATCCAGGTGGCATAGAAACCGCCCAGCGAGGAACCGATCACGGTCAGTTCGCGGGGCGAGGTGGCGCTGGCCAGGCGGTCGCGCGCCATGCCCAGCGCAAGGGCGATGGCTTCGCGCGGGCTGGCGGGCAACTGCGGGCAGGACCACGCGTGCGTCAGTCCCCGCGCCGCCATGGCGTCGGCCATCATGCGGGCCTTGAAGGACTCGGGCGAAGAGCGGAAACCGTGTAGATAAAGGATCATGTTTGCTGTTTCCGTCTGCGTTGGGGAATCCAGGAGTCCGGGAGCCCGCCTGCCGGGCAGTGGCCGGGCGCGGCGCTCAGGCCCGCGCCCGCAGCGCCTCCAGCAGCTTGCCATGGATGCCGCCGAAGCCGCCATTGCTCATGACCAGCACCTGATCGCCCGGACGGGCGGCGCCGGCCACGGCGTCCACCAGCGCGTCCATGTCATCGTAACTGCAAGCCCGGTCGCCCAGGGGCGCCAGCACTTCGTCCGGGTTCCAGCCCAGCGCGTGCTTGCCCGAGCGGGCGCCAAAGCAGAACACCAGGTCGGCGTCGGCCAGGGCCTGCGGCAGCCGGGCGGCCATGGCGCCAAGCTTCATCGTATTGGAACGGGGCTCCAGCACGGCCAGGATGCGGGCCGGCCCGACCTGGCGGCGCAGGCCTTCCAGCGTGGTGGCGATGGCCGTGGGATGGTGGGCGAAATCGTCATAGACCTTGACGCCATTGACCGTCCCGCGCAGTTCCATGCGGCGCTTGACGCCGCCGAAGCGGCTGAGGGCCTCGATGCCCTGTTCGGCAGGCACCCCGATGTGCTCGGCCGCGGCCAGGGCCGCCAGAGCGTTCATGCGGTTGTGTTCGCCGGTGAGCGTCCAGCGCACCGTGCCGGCGGGGCGTCCCGCGCGGACCACCTCGAAGGCGCCGTCGGCGTCCGGCGCGCCCGCCTGCCATAGTCCATCGGCGCCGAACGTGACGGTATCGGACCAGCAACCGCGCGCAATGACGCGGTCGAGCGCCTCGGATTGGGCCGGGCGGATGATGCGTCCAGAACCGGGGATCGTGCGCACCAGGTGGTGGAATTGCGTTTCGATTGCGGCCAGATCGGGGAAGATGTCGGCGTGATCGTATTCGAGGTTGTTCAGGATGGCCGTGCGGGGCCGGTAATGCACGAATTTCGAGCGCTTGTCGAAGAAGGCCGTGTCGTATTCGTCCGCTTCGATCACGAAGGGACGGCGCGCCGGGTCATAGCGCGCCGATACCTGCAGGTCCTGCGCCACGCCGCCAATCAGGAAGTTGGGGGTCATGCCGGCGGCTTCCAGCACCCAGGCCAGCATCGAGCTGGTGGTCGTCTTGCCGTGCGTGCCCGCCACGGCCAGGACGTGCGCGCCCGGCAGGATGTTGTCGCCCAGCCATTGGGGGCCCGACACGTAGCGGGCGCCCGATTCCAGGATGGCTTCCATCAGCGGATTGCCGCGGCTCACGACGTTGCCGATGACGTAAAGGTCAGGCTTGAGCGCCAATTGCTCCGCGCCGAAGCCTTCGATCAGGTCGATCCCCTGTTCGGACAGCTGCGTGCTCATCGGCGGGTACACGCCCG
The DNA here is from genome assembly GCF_055397965.1 of Achromobacter sp. T5-5. Lineage (NCBI taxonomy): Bacteria > Pseudomonadati > Pseudomonadota > Betaproteobacteria > Burkholderiales > Alcaligenaceae > Achromobacter > Achromobacter sp. T5-5. Next base: position 5,649,241 of record NZ_AP027919.1, on the reverse strand, counting down.
CGTCGCAGCCGGTGACTTTGTGGCCGGCCGCCCGCGCGATCAGCGCCAGGCCGCCCATGAACGTGCCGCAGATGCCAAGAATGTGCAGGTGCATTGATAATTCTCCTGCCCTGCATTGTATATATAGAGGCAAGACAAGCCGGCGCCACGCCCGTGCGGCGTAAAACGGCGGCAACGGTTATCATCGCGCCATGAATCGACGCCTACTTCTCTCCGCCGCCGTCGCGGTCGCCGCCACTGTCGCGGGCGGCCTGACCCTGCTGGGACGCAAGGACAAAAGCCCCGCGGCCGGGGCCGATGCCGGCGATCCGGTTGCCGCGCTGATGCAGATGCAACTGCCGGACCTGGACGGCGCCTCGCATTCCCTGGCCGGCTGGAAAGGCCAGCCGATGGTGGTCAATTTCTGGGCAACCTGGTGCGCGCCCTGCGTCAAGGAAATGCCGGAACTGGATGCCCTGCAGAAAAAATACCCGCATGTCCGCTTTGTCGGTATCGGCGTGGATTCTGCCGCCAACATGCAAAAATTTGTCCAGAAAGTCCGGGTTTCCTACCCGTTGTGGGTGATCGGGCCGGGCGCCATCGACACCCTGCGCAAGCTGGGCAATCCTAGCGGTGGCCTGCCATTTACCATTGTTTTCAACGCAGATGGCGGAATTAACCGGAAGATATTGGGTGAAATCCAGCCTGATGACCTGGATAGCACCCTTGCCGGCTTGAAGGCGTAAGTCTGTTGGACAAATAATAGGAATTGGCGTAAAAAGCTGGTTTATCGGCTGTTTTGCCAACAATTGGCAATCCACTCATTGGCAAGCGCATGGCGCAAAACATACTGGTATTGCATGGCCCGAACCTGAACCTGCTTGGCACCCGGGAACCTCATATCTACGGCAGTCTCACCCTTGCCCAGATCAATGAGCGTCTCGAACTGCTCGCAGGCGAATTGGGCGCCACGCTGACTGCGTGGCAAAGCAACCACGAAGGTGCGCTGGTTGACCGCATCCAGGCGGCCCGGCAAGACGGCACAGACTTCATCATCATCAACGCAGCGGCATATACACACACCAGCGTCGCCATCCGCGACGCCCTGGCCGGGGTCGCGATCCCATTTATTGAAGTACATTTGTCCAATCTGTATAAGCGAGAGCCGTTCAGGCATCACTCTTATCTGTCCGACCTGGCGCTGGGCCTGATCAGCGGCCTGGGCGCGGATGGCTACGAGGCGGCGCTGCGTTACGCAGTGCGGCACTGATCTCGCAACAACACCACCGCTTTTACATCTTATACGGCGCGAACCCGACGCTGGGACGACGCCGACACTATCTCGGGAAGCAGCTTCTATGGATCTTCGAAAACTCAAAACCCTCATCGACCTGGTCGCTGAATCGGGCATCGCCGAGCTGGAAATCACCGAAGGCGAAGGCAAGGTGAGAATCGTCAAGTTCTCGCAGACGCTGCAGCCGGTGGCCTACCACCAGCCCGAAGCCGGCGTGCCCTCGGCGCCCGTGGCGCCGGCCGCTGCGGCGCCTGCCGCTCCGGCAGCGCCCGCCGCCCCGGTCATCCAGGGCCATGTCGTGAAGGCGCCGATGGTGGGCACGTTCTACCGCTCGCCGAACCCGGGCGCCGCCCCGTTCGTCGACGTGGGCGCCACCGTCAAGGAAGGCGATCCGCTGTGCATCATTGAAGCCATGAAGCTGCTCAATGAAATCGAAGCCGACAAGGCCGGCGTCATCAAAGAAATCCTGGTCGAAAACGGCGAGCCCGTCGAGTACGGTCAACCCCTGTTCGTCATTGGCTGATAGCTGAACATGTTCGAAAAAATCCTGATCGCCAATCGGGGCGAAATCGCCCTGCGCATTCAGCGCGCCTGCCGCGAGCTGGGCATCAAAACCGTGGTCGTTCACTCCGAGGCCGACCGCGAAGCCAAGTACGTGCGCCTTGCCGATGAATCCGTGTGCATCGGGCCCGCGCCGTCGCGTGAAAGCTACCTGAACATGCCGGCCATCATCTCGGCCGCCGAAGTCACGGATTCCGAGGCAATCCACCCGGGTTACGGGTTCCTGTCCGAAAATGCCGACTTCGCCGATCGCGTCGAGAAGAGCGGTTTCGTGTTCATCGGCCCGCGTCCCGACACGATTCGCCTGATGGGCGACAAGGTCAGCGCCAAGCGCGCCATGATCGAAGCCGGCGTGCCGGTGGTGCCGGGTTCGGAAGGCGCGTTGCCCGACGATCCGCAGGAAATCATTCGCATTGCGCGCGAAGTGGGCTATCCCGTCATCATCAAGGCCGCGGGCGGCGGCGGTGGCCGCGGCATGCGCGTGGTGTACACCGAGGCCGCGCTGCTGAACGCCGTCACGATGACGCGTTCCGAAGCGGGCGCCGCGTTCAACAACCCGGAAGTCTATATGGAGAAGTTCCTTGAGAACCCGCGCCATATCGAAATCCAGGTGCTGGCCGATGGCGGCCGCAACGCCGTCTGGCTGGGCGAGCGCGACTGCTCCATGCAGCGCCGCCACCAGAAGGTCATCGAGGAAGCGCCCGCGCCGGGCGTCGCGCGCCGCCTGATCGAACGCATCGGCGACCGCTGCGCCGACGCCTGCCGCAAGATGGGTTATCGCGGCGCCGGCACGTTCGAGTTTCTGTATGAAAACGGCGAGTTCTATTTCATCGAAATGAACACCCGCATCCAGGTGGAACACCCGGTGACCGAGCTGATCACCGGCGTCGACCTGGTGCAGCAGCAGATCCTGATCGCCGCCGGCGAAAAGTTCACCCTGCGCCAGCGCGACATCTCGTTCAAGGGCCACGCGATCGAATGCCGCATCAACGCGGAAGATCCGTTCCGTTTCGTGCCCAGCCCGGGCCGCATCACCAACTGGCATACGCCGGGCGGTCCCGGCGTGCGTATCGATTCGCACGCGTTCAACGGCTATTTCGTGCCGCCGAACTATGATTCGATGATCGCCAAGGTCATCACCTACGGCGATACGCGAGACCAGGCGCTGGCCCGCATGCGCACGGCGCTGTCGGAAATGGTGGTGGAAGGCATTTCCACCAACATTCCGCTGCACCGCGAAATGCTGCAGGACGCCCGCTTCATCGAAGGCGGCACCAGCATCCACTATCTGGAACACAAGTTGGCGCAGCGTCCCTGACCAGCTTTGGGGCCTTGCGGGGCCCCTTTTGCGTTTTGCCTTGTTGAAGTTTTGAGGTCGAGCGGGCCGCGGCGCATGTCGCGGCCCGTTGACCAGATGGAAGAGAAAATCATGCGTGAACTCGTGCTGCAATGCTCGGAGGCGCAGGCCGAAGCCCTGTCGGACGCTTTGCTCGAGGCGGGCGTGCTGTCGGTCTCCGTCGAAGACGCAGACTTCGGCACCGACGTCGAACGCCCCTTGTTCGGCGAGCCCGGCACCGAGCCCGACGTCCAGGCCTGGGACCGCAACCGCGTCGTCGCGTTGCTGCCCGACGGCGCCGATCCCGCGCAGATCATGGAAGAAGCGGCCCAGGTCGGCGAGCTCGACCCGGCGGTCTTTGACGGCTGGACCCTGCGCGACGTGCCGGACGCCGATTGGGTGCGCCTGACGCAGTCGCAGTTCGGCCCCATCCACATCGCCGAGCGTCTCTGGATCGTCCCGAGCTGGCATCGCGACAATCCCGACGTGCCGGGCCTGGATGCGGCGGCCGTTCCCGACCAGGCCGGCGCCATCCACATCGAACTGGACCCGGGCCTGGCCTTCGGCACCGGCAGCCATCCCACCACGCACCTGTGCCTGGCCTGGCTGGAAGCCGAGCTGCCCGCCGGCGCCACGGTGCTGGACTATGGCTGCGGCTCCGGCATCCTGGCCATCGCGGCGCGCAAGCTGGGCGCCGGTCCCACGCAGGCGGTCGACATCGACGCGCAGGCGGTGCAGAGTACGGCGTTCAACGCCGAGGTCAACAAGGTCGAGCTGCAGGCCATGTTGCCCGACGCCCTGGCCGACGGCACCTTCGAGGTGGTCGTCGCCAACATCCTGTCCAATCCGCTGAAGGTGCTCGCGCCCATGCTGGCCGGCCGCGTCGCCGCCGGCGGGCACCTGGTGTTGTCGGGAGTGCTGGAACGCCAGGCCGAAGAGGTCGCGGCCGCTTACGCGCCCTGGATCGCCATGTCGGTCTGGCGCGCGCGCGACGGCTGGGTCTGCCTGCACGGCCGCAAGCCCTGATCCACGGCCGCAGGATCCCGCATCATGGCTCTGACCACCCGCTGCCCGCAGTGCGGCACCTCGTTCAAGGTGGTGCCTGACCAGCTCCGGGTCCGCAACGGGCTGGTGCGCTGCGGCGCCTGCTCGACCGTGTTCGATGGGCGCGCCTGCCTGGTTTCCGCGCCGGGAGCGCCCGTCGCCCCGACGCCGCCGGCCAGCGCGCCGTTGCCGTCCTCCGCCGCGGCAGTCGCCGCGCCCGTGCTGGCGCCGCCTGTCGCGCCCTCGCGCGTCGCCTCGGCGGCCCCTGAACCCCACGTCGAACCGCGCGTGATCCTGCCTTGGGAAGACGAGCCCGCGATTCCCGCGGCGCCCGCGATCGCTCCTGCACCCGCGATCCCGCCTGCGCCCGTGATCCCGCCCGCGCCCGTGATCCCGCCCGCCGTGCTGCGCGGCCGCGATGACATCCGGCGCCGCGCGGAACCGGACAATACCCTCCCCGAAGACGACCTGGACGAAGACGCGGACTACGCCGACGACGACGAACCGTTCCTGCGTGATCCCGAGCCGCGGCGCGCCGCCCAAGCCGCGCCGGTCGCACCGATCGCACCCATCGCGCCCGCGGCACGCCCTGCCGGCTATCGCAGCGAGCCCATCGTCGCTGCGCGGGCGGCCGAACCGGCCATCGACTGGAACGCGCCCCGCGACCTCGACGACGTGCGCGACGCCGAGCGCGACGACGAATACGAAAACGAAGACGACTTCGACCACGGCGGCGCCCATGAGCCGGTCTTGGGCGATACGCGCACGCGCTATTCCAGCGCCACGGACGTCGGCCGCACGCCGCCCGAGTTCCTGGACCAGGACCGCATCGAGCGCAGCGGCCTGCTGCGCAAGCTCTGGGGCTATGCGTGCCTCATCGGCCTGATCGCGCTGGGCCTGCAACTGCTGTACGTGTACCGCACCGACATCGCCAATTCCGTGCCGGCGCTGCGGCCGGTCCTGGAGGCCGTCTGCAAGCCCCTGGACTGCACCGTGGGCTATGCGCGCCGCCGCGACCTCATCAGCATTTCTTCGTCGTCGCTGCAGCCGCCCGCGGGCGCCGCCGCGATCGACGACGGGCGCACCCGGCTGGTGCTGACCGTGATGCTGCACAACCGCCACGACAAGCCCCAGCATTGGCCGGCGCTGGTGCTGGAATTGAACGACCTGTCGGACACGGTGGTCGTGCGCAAGGTGCTCAGGCCCGAGGACTACCTCACCCCGCAGCAGCTCGGCGGCCCATTCGGTCCGCAGGCCGCGTTGAAGATTTCCGTCCCCATCGAAGTGACCGGCGTTCAGGTCAATGGCTACCAACTCGACAAGTTTTTTCCGTAAAGGATGACAAGCATGGCAACCCCTGTTCTGGTCTGCGGTTCGATGGCGTTCGACACCATTGCGGTGTTCGAAGGCCGCTTCAAAGAGCACATTCTTGCCGACCGCATGCACTCGCTGAGCGTGTCGTTCCTGGTGCCCAGCATGCGCAAGGAATACGGCGGCTGCTCGGGCAACATCGCCTACAACATGAACCTGCTCGGCGGCGCGCCGGTGCCGGTTGCGACGGTCGGCGAAGACGCGGGCGAGTACATGCAGCGCCTGTCGGACCTGGGCATCGACGTCAGCCGCGTCAAGGTCATCCCCGACACCTTCACCGCGCAGTGCTTCATCACGACCGACCTGGACGACAACCAGATCACCGCCTTCCATCCGGGCGCCATGTCCTTCGCCGCGCAGAACGACCTGAGCGACGCCGACGCCGCCTGGGCCATCGTGGCGCCGGACGCGAAGGAGGGCATGTTTGCCCACGCCGAGCGCCTGCACAAGCGCGGCATCCCCTTCATCTTCGACCTCGGCCAGGCCATGCCGCTGTTCGATGGCGCCGACCTCGAGCGCATGCTCAAGCTGGCGCAGGCGCTGACCGTCAACGATTACGAAGCGGGCGTGGTCGAGCAGCGCACCGGCCGCAGCGTCGCCGACATCGCGCGAAGCCTGCAGGCCGTGGTGGTGACGCGCGGCGCCGAGGGCGCCACGCTGCACACCGAAGGCAGGACCATCCAGATCGAACCCGTGCGCGCGTCGCAGGTGGTGGACCCCACGGGCTGCGGCGATGCGCAGCGCGGCGGGCTGCTGCATGGCCTGACCAGCGGCTGGAACTGGGAAGACAGTTGCCGCCTGGGCAACGTGATGGGCGCGATCAAGATTGCCTCGCGCGGCCCGCAGAATCATGCCCCCACGCGCGCCGAGATCGACGCCGTGCTGCACGCCACCTACGGCATCCATCTGCCCGCCTGACCGGCGCGGGGTGTTCCGGGATTTTCGGGAACCGCGACGCAACGCCGGGGTCGAACCGGCAGCGCAACTTCAAGAGGCAACGGGCTGTAGCCCGTTGTTGCTTGCCGCAGTTTGCAGCTTCTGGCGGAGCGTTTCAGTCTGTTGCTGTCCCGCTTGCCGGCCTTTTTGGGCGGAGTATGATCAATCTCCGTCGGCAGTGCCCGAACGAGGAGTCCAAATGAATCATATAAAGTCTTTTTCCCTGGTGACGCCGCGCACTGGCCGCTGGTTGGCCGTCGCGGCCGTTGTGACATCGGTGGCGGTCCTTGGCGGTTGCGCAAACCCCAGCGCTTCCAGCGGCGTGTACAGCTATGACCAGGCGCAACGCGAACAGATCGTCCGTACCGGCACGGTCACCGGCGTGCGTCCGATCGTCATCCAGAATGACAAATCCAGCGGCGTCGGCATGGTGGCCGGCGGCGCGTTGGGCGGTGTGGCAGGCAACGCGATCGGGGGCGGCACGGGCCGCACCATCGCCACGGTGGGCGGCGTCATTCTCGGCGCCCTGGCCGGCAACGCCGTGGAAAACCGCGCCCAGAAGAACTCCGGCCTGGAAATCACGGTGCGCCTGGACAACGGCGAAACCCGCGTGGTCGCCCAGGAAGCGGATGTGCCCATCAGCGTGGGCCAGCGCGTGCAGGTCATCAGCGGCGCCGGTCCCACCCGCGTCACGCCGATGTAATCTTCCCCCCCCTTCCCGAAAAGCCCGCATGCGCGGGCTTTTTTTTCGTCACGACGCGGCTGGGGCGTCGCCGAAGCGGGGCGGATGCGGCGCGTTCCCTAAACGTAAAAATGTGTCGCTCGGCCACAACGCGGCGCCCCGGGATTTACCCGAAGGCGTTACCTTTCCGAGCCTTTTCTCGCCATTTCAACCATAAGTTTCATGGCGATTCCACGGCCGAAGTGCAATGATTGCGACGGCGCGGCAGCCCGGATTTAATGTAACCACCTGCATCCGAACGCCGCGTTGGCTGGCTGGAATTTTTCAGTTTGGTTTCAGCTCTTTTCTGTATCCTCGTCGCCTGAATCCCGGGGCGGGGGATGGTTTGCCGAAAGGCGACGTTAGGCTGCACTACCTATGCACACCGAGCAAGAACTCCACACCAAGATCGGCGAGATCGTCGAGTCGATCGTCATGAAGAAAGTCACCCCCGACACGCAACTGATTGCCACCGGCCTGGTCGATTCGCTCGCCGCCGTGGACATCACGCTGGCTGTCGAGTCCGAGTACGGATGCAGCATTCCGGCTCCCGAAATCGCAGAGCACCTTCAGTCGGTCCGCGTGTTAGCCGGCTATGTCGCTGCCCATACTTCGTAATACCCGCTTCCTGTCGCACGCCGCCGCGGCAGCGACGGCCGTGGCGTTGGCGGTGGCCGCGTATTGCGGCGCGGACGACCTGCTTTCCCGCGTCGTCAATCCCGCGTCCTCGCGCTCCGCCGTGGCGGCCGACAAGAGCAATTACCTGCCCAACCTCGGCCCGGACTGGGGCACCCAGCACGTCAACCTGAACCGCCTGGGCAATGCCCTGAGCGATGGCACGCTGGTGGTCCTTGGTTCGTCCGAACTCTCCAGCCACGACCTGCGCTTCGTTCCCTACCGCTTCTTCCCGCAAGAGCTGAAGGTGCCCACGCTCGCCTACGGGCACGCGATGTTCCAGTCCTATGGCATCGTCAGCGTGCTGGAATCGGTGGCCGATTCGCTCACGCCCAATACGCGGCTGGTGATCATGCTGTCGCCGGCCTGGTTCGCGTCCGGCGGCCAGCTTCCGCGCAGCGCCTTCGCCGAACACGTCACGGGCCCGGTCTGGGACCGGCTGTGGGACCAGCCCAGCACGCGCGAGCAGATGCAGAACTGGATCAGCGACAACGCGAACTGGGGACTGCTGTGGCTCATCGCCAATGGCCAGGTCTCCGAACTCAAGGACAAGCTGGCGCTCTGGTGGGAGGCCCGCAAGGAGCCGGCCCCCGACAAGCCGCGCAGCAAGCTGTCCGTCCCCGCGCATCGCTATGTGTCGTGGCCCAAGTCCGCCCGCCTGGATAGCGGGCAGTGGTCCAGGATCACGCACGAGGCGCGCGAGGTCGAGCGCACCCTGGGCGGCAACAACCCCTACGACGTGCGCGACGACTACTACAAGCAGTACCTCGCGCCGCTGTACTCGCCCGCGCGCAACGAATTCGCCGACGTCGATCCGATCACCCGCACCGAACTCGGCGACCTCTCTCGCGTGATGGCCTTGCTGCAAAAGCGCAAGGTCAAGGCGTACTTCGTGATCCAGCCGTTCAACCCCAAGCTCATCCTGGACGTCGAACGGTTCGATCCGGTGGTGGACGCCATCACCGGCATGTGCACGCGCTATCAGATGGGGTGCCTGGACCTCTACAGCATTCCCTTTGAACCAGGGATGTTGCGCGACGACATGCACCTGGCCGAACTTGGCTGGGCCATGGCCGACCAAGGCATTGCGGAGTACTTTTCCCGATGAAATTCTTTCGTAAAGACCCTGCCCGCAATGCGGGCGCGCCGTGGGCGCGCCGCTTCTTCTGGCATCTGTGCCTGTACCTGGGCGTGATCCTCGTGTTCGTGCTGCAGGCGCAGCCCACGACGGGCAGCGGCGGGCCGATCAAGGTCGAATTCCAATACCAGCAGTTCTGAGCGCGCCATGGAACTGTTCGCAAGCTTGAGCTTCTTCGGCGGCGCCCTGTTCGGCGGCCTGGGCCTGGTCGCGTACCGGTCGTCCGGCATGCCGCTGCGCATCGGGTATCGCCACATCATTGGCGTCATCTGCCTGGGTGTGTGGATGGCGGTGTTTTGGGCGCGGCCCTATCAGCCCATCGCGCTGCTCGCCATCTCGGGCGGCGCGCTGTGGGCGATGCGCCGCAACTACATCCCGACCTGGCTGGCCGTGATCATCACCATGACGCCGCTCTTGCTGGTCAAGACGGGGGTGTCGCATCTGGGCGCCATGCTCGGGCTGTCGTTCGCCACCTTCCGCGCCATCGACGTGCTGCTGTTCGCGCCGCGCAACGAGCGCGTCTCGCCGCTCGATTACTTCATCTATCTGTTTTTCCCGCTGACGCTGCTGGCCGGTCCCATGTACCGCTGGCGCGCTTTCCAGGCCGACCTGAAGCGCGGCTATGAAGGCGTCAACCTGAACACCTGGCTGACCGGGCTGGAGCTCATCATGGTGGGCGTGATCCAGAAGTTCGGCCTGGCCGAGCTGGTCTGGCGGTACGGCCTGGCGACGCTGGATGCGCACGACTATTCGTTCACCGGGGTGGCGCTGAACGCGTCGCTCTACAGCGCCTATCTGTTCTTCGATTTCGCGGGCTATTCGACGATGGCGATCGGGATCGGCATGCTGTTCGGCTTTACCCTGCCGATCAACTTCCGCAATCCGCTGGCGACCCTCAATCCGCAGGATTTCTGGCGGCGTTGGCACATCAGCCTGTCGGAATGGCTGCGCGACGTCGTGTTCATGCCCATCTACAAGGCCCTGAGCAAGACCCGGTTCTTCGGCCGGCATCGCCTGGCCGCGCAGAACATCGGCATCTTCGCGACCCTGCTGGCCATGGGCGTGTGGAACGGCCTGTCGCTGCACTACATCGTCAGCGGCCTGATGTTCGGCCTGTATTCGGTGGGGCACAACCTGCTGATCAACGCCGCGCGCACCCGGCCGGCCCTGCAGGCGCTGCTGGCGCGTCCCGTCATGCGCTTTCTCGGGCGCGTGCTCACCCTGATCCTGGCCGCGCTGGCGCTGTACGTCTTCAGCGGCCGCAGCCCCATCTGACGCCGGGAGCATCGGCATGCGTTTCGACTTGAAGTCCTTCCAGTTCGTCGACGACGAACGCGCGAGCGACGCGCTGGCCGTGGCCGCCGCGGACCGCAGCCTGACCTGGGCGCAGTTGCGCGCCGAATCCCACGCCTGGGCCGACGCGGCGCGCGCGCACGGGGTGGCGCCCGACGTGCCGGTGGCGATCTACGGGCACAAGGAGGCCGCGTTCTTCGTCGCCATGGTCGGCGCGCTCCTCATCGGCGCCCCGTTCGTGCCCGTGGACACCATCTATCCGCCGGAACGCCTGCGCCGCATCGCCGAAATCGTGCGCCCGGCCGCCGTGTTCGACGCCGCGACCGGCCGTTTCACGCCGGGCGAGGGCGCCATGCTGGAGGAGCGGGGCCTGGCCTACGTGATGTTCACCTCCGGCAGCACGGGTGATCCCAAGGGCGTGCAGATCGGCCGCGAAAGCGTCGGCCTGCTCGGCGACTGGATGCTGGGCAGCTTCGGGCTGGGCGATGCGCCCGTCTTCATGAACCAGGCGCCGTTCAGCTTCGACCTGTCCATGTACGAGGTCTTCGCCACGCTGGCGTCGGGCGGCAGCTGCGTGCTCAATGCGCGCGAGCAGATCGCCGCGCCCGGCCCGTGGATGGACCGGCTGGCCAGCCACGGCATTACCGTGTGGGTGTCCACGCCCTCGTTTGCGCATCAGCAGTTGGCCAACCGCGACTTCTCGCCGGCGACCTTGCCTACGCTGCGCACCTTCCTGTTCTGCGGCGAACCGCTGCCGGCGGCGCTGGCCAAAAAGTTGCGCCAGCGCTTTCCGGACGCCTCCATTCTCAACACCTACGGGCCGACCGAGGCCACGGTGGCGACCACCTGGATCGAAGTCACCGACGCGGTGCTGGCGGCGTACGACCCGCTGCCCGTCGGACGCGCCAAGCCCGACAGCGTGCTGCTGGTGGATGAAGGCGAAATCTGCATCGTGGGCGACCACGTGATGCGCGGCTACCTGAATCGCGCCGACCTGAACGCGGCCAAGCTCTACACCTATGCCGACGGCCGCCGTGCGTTCCGCACGGGGGACCTGGGGCAGATGGAAGCGGGCGGGCTGCTGTTCTGCCGCGGCCGGATGGACGACCAGATCAAGCTCAACGGCTACCGCATCGAGCTGGCCGAGATCGACGAGGCGCTGCATGGCCTGCCGGGCGTGCAGGGCAGCGCCTGCGCGGTGCTGCGCCGGCCTGACGGCACGGCGGTGCGCCTGATTGGATTCGTGACCGGCGTGGACGCGTTGGGCGCCGAGGCGGCGCTGCTGGCGCCGGACGCGCTGTCCGGCTGGAAGGAGCAGCTGGCCGGGCGCCTGCCCCCCTACATGGTGCCGTCCGAGCTGGTGGCATGCGCGGCCTTGCCCATGTCGAACAACCACAAGATCGATCGCAAGAAGCTGATCGAGATCTATAGCGCGATTCCGGTGTAGACCGGGATGGACCCGCCGGGCGCGATAACGCCCGACGGGCGCGGGACGCCGAGACTCAGGCGCGCCGCGCGATCACACGCCCATCATGCCGTAGCTCAGGCGGGCCAGGACCATCAGCAGGATCTGGGCCGCGATCAGGAGAATGAGCGGGGAGAAGTCGATCGAGGTCCGCGGCAGGACGCGGCGGATGGGGTCGAGCAGCGGGGCGGTCAGCGACTGCAGCAGCGGCATCATGGGCGCCATCGGGTTGACCCACGACAGCACGGCCTGGATCAGCGTCAGCCAGACCACCAGGTTGAGCGCCCACTTCGCGGCCATGATCAGGGCCGAGCCCATGGCGGCGGGCAGCAGGGCGACGGGAATCAGCGCGCCGATGGCCACCAGCCACAGCAGCACCAGATAGACCAGCGCGGCAAGCCATGCGCAGACCAGGCTGGTCCAGTCGATCTTGTTGCCGGCGGGGATGATCTTGCGCAGCGGCATCACCAGCCAGTTGGTCGCCCCGTAGATCGCGCGCGCCAACGGATTGAAGGGGTGCAGCCGTATCGCGTGCATCCAGGCGCGGGCAATCAGCGCCGCGCCGAACAGCGTGAACACGATTTCGAGAAGGAAGCGGAAGATTTCACCGAGCATGGACGCGTTCACCCCAAAAAAGAGGAATCAATTGTCGCACGGCCAGACGTAAAAATTGCGCGCGTCCCTAGTACGGGATGCCTGGTGCAGGACTCCGCCTTTTGGATGGGACGAAGCGGGGGAAGACAAAAAAGCCGCCCGGCAAATACCAGGCGGCTCTGAGGAAGCTAATGCTTCGGCGTGTCCGGATTAGGGACGACCGCCCGTCGGGAAGGGCCACGACGCGGCGGGGTTCAGCGCGGTCTTCGCGCCCGGGGCGGCAGCCGTGGTGGGCGGCGTGGCGGGCTTCTTCGGAGCGGCCTTCTTTGCAGCAGGCTTCTTCGCGGCGGCAGGCTTCTTGGCGGCAACAGCCGGCTTGGCAGCGGGAGCCTTCTTGGCAGCCGGGGCCTTCTTGGCGACGGCCTTCTTGGCAACCGCCTTCTTGGCGGCCGGGGCCTTCTTGGCTACGGCTTTCTTGGCAACGGCCTTCTTGGCTGCCGGGGCCTTCTTGGCGACGGCCTTCTTGGCTACCGCTTTCTTGGCAACGGCCTTCTTGGCGACGGCCTTCTTGGCAACCGCTTTCTTGGCGACGGCCTTCTTGGCTACGGCCTTCTTGGCGACAGCTTTCTTGGCGACGACCTTCTTGGCGACTGCCTTCTTGGCAACGGCCTTCTTGGCGGCCGGGGCCTTCTTGGCGACGGCCTTCTTGGCTACCGCTTTCTTGGCGACGACCTTCTTGGCGGCCGGCTTCTTGGCGGCAACCTTCTTCACGGCCGGCTTCTTGGCGGCTGCGACTTTCTTCACGGCGACTTTCTTGACGGCAGCTTTCTTGGCCGGTGCGGCCTTCTTCGCTACTGCCTTCTTCGCGGCGGGTTTCTTGGCCGCTGCTTTCTTTACGGCTTTCTTGGCTGTTGCCATGGTCATGCTCCTTAGGTTCAGGGGTCCCAGAACTTAAACCCGTGCCCCGACCCGCCCGACAAGGCGGATCGTGCCCGGGCTATTCATCGGCGCATGCCGCTGTTCTGTGCGAGCAACAGCTACGACGGTTTGCGCTAATGAATTCGGCACAGCCATTTGATATGGCCCCCGCTCCTTTGGCGCGAGCCATTTCAAATGGCGCCGATCGGCGCCTGATCACAGGCAGCCGACCGCTTGTTCTACGTGTTCGAAGACACCCTGACCAAGGAGATTGCCATCAAGCCTGTCGCGAACGCGACGTCCATCCGGTGGGGATTGGACGTGCCCGCGCCGGGCTCGATGGCGAACTGCATTACTCCCAGCTCAGCGTGCCACCGGTTTGGTATTCGATCACGCGAGTTTCAAAAAAGTTGCGTTCCTTTTTTAGGTCGATCATTTCCGCCATCCACGGGAAGGGATTTTCTTCCTGCGGGTACAGCGGTTCGATACCGATTTGCTGGCAACGACGGTTCGCGATGAAGCGCAGGTAGGATTTGAACATGGGTGCGTTCAAGCCCAACACGCCGCGCGGCATCGTGTCTTCGGCGTAAGCGTATTCGAGTTCGACCGCTTTGCGGAAGAGTTCTCGAATTTCTTCGCGGAATTCCGGCGTCCACAGATGCGGATTTTCCAGTTTGACGGTGTTGATGAGATCGATGCCGAAGTTGCAGTGCATGGATTCATCGCGAAGGATGTACATGTACTGCTCGGCTGCGCCGGTCATCTTGTTCTGGCGGCCAAGCGCCAGGATCTGCGTGAAGCCAACGTAGAAGAACAGGCCTTCCATCAGGCAAGCGAAGACGATCAGGGACTTGAGCAGCGTCTGGTCGGCTTCGGGCGTGCCCGTCTTGAAGTTGGGATCCGCGATCGCGTCGATGAACGGGATCAGGAACTCGTCTTTGGCGCGGATGGACGGCACTTCGTTGTAAGCGTTGAAGATCTCGGCTTCGTCCAGGTCCAGGCTTTCGACGATGTATTGATAGGCGTGCGTGTGGATGGCTTCCTCGAAGGCCTGGCGCAGCAGGAACTGGCGGCATTCGGGAGCCGTGATGTGGCGGTAGGTGCCCAGCACGATGTTGTTGGCGGCCAGCGAGTCGGCGGTCACGAAGAAGCCGAGGTTGCGCTTGACGATGCGGCGCTCGTCCTCTGTGAGCCCGTTGGGGTTCTTCCAGAGGGCGATGTCGCGCGACATGTTGATCTCTTGCGGCATCCAGTGGTTGGCGCAAGTGGCCAGGTACTTTTCCCACGCCCACTTGTACTTGAAGGGCACAAGCTGGTTGACGTCGGTCTGGCCATTGATGATGCGCTTGTCGGCAACCTTGACGCGCTGCGAGGTTGCCGCGCCGCTGGCGGCCAGCCCGGCCGCGTGTTCAGGCGCGGCGGGCGTGGGCATGGCGGAGTCGCCGAACACACCCGTCGCCGCCCGGACTTCGGGCGCAGCCTGGCCGCCCGCCGCGGGCGCGGCAGGTTGTGCAGGTTGCGTGGCGATGGTGTCGTCGTCCCAATTAATCATGATTCATTCTCCGGAGGCGGTTATTGGCAGGCTTCGCACTCTTCGAAGCCGGGGTCGCCCGGCCGCATGGTGCAAACCGCCCCGAGAACTTCGGGTTCCGGCAAAACAGGTGCTGCGGCAACGGCGGAGGCAGTGGACACGCCACCGGCGCTGACGGCGTTCAGTTCGCCGCCGCGTCCCGTGGACTTCTCGGCGCTGGTGGCGCCCAGGGTGCGCAGGTAGTACGTGGTCTTCAGGCCACGCGTCCATGCCAGCTTGTAGGTGTCGTCCAGTTTCTTGCCCGATGCGCCAGCCATGTAGATGTTCAACGACTGGGCTTGATCGATCCACTTCTGGCGGCGCGACGCGCATTCAACCAGCCAGCTCGGTTCGACTTCGAACGCGGTGGCGTAGAGTTCGCGGAGTTCGGAAGGTACGCGATCGATGCGGGACAGGCTGCCGTCGAAGTACTTGAGGTCGGCGACCATGACTTCGTCCCAGAGACCGAGTTTCTTCAGGTCACGCACGAGGTAATCGTTAACGACCGTGAACTCGCCGGAGAGATTCGATTTGACGTACAAGTTCTGGAAAGTGGGTTCGATGCACGCAGATACGCCAATGATATTGGAAATAGTGGCGGTTGGGGCGATTGCGATGCAATTGGAGTTGCGCATGCCATGTTCTTTGATGCGCGCGCGCAACGTATCCCAATCGAGCGTGCTCGATTCATCGACGTCGACGTGACCACCACGTTCATCACGCAGCATCTTCAACGTGTCTTGCGGCAAGATGCCGCGCGACCACAGCGAGCCTTCGTACGATTGATAGCGGCCGCGTTCTTCGGCGAGCAGGCTCGATGCGTAGTACGCGTGATAGCACACGGCTTCCATCGAACGATCGGCGAATTCGACGGCGGCTTGCGATGCGTAAGGCACGCGCATCATCTGCAGGCAGTCCTGGAAGCCCATGATGCCCATGCCCACCGGACGATGGCGCGCGTTGGAATTGCGGGCCTTGTCGACGGCGTAGTAGTTGATGTCGATCACGTTGTCGAGCATGCGCATGGCGATGCTCACGGTGCGCTTGATCTTGTCGTGGTCGAGTTCGAAACCGCCGCCGGCAGCCGGCTTCATGTGTGCGACCAGGTTCACGGAACCCAGATTGCAAACCGCGATTTCAGATTCGTTGGTGTTCAGCGTGATCTCGGTGCACAGGTTCGAGCTGTGGACGACGCCCACGTGCTGCTGCGGCGAACGGATGTTGCACGGATCCTTGAACGTGATCCACGGGTGGCCGGTTTCGAACAGCATCGACAGCATCTTGCGCCACAGCGTCAGCGCCGGCATCTTCTTGAAGAGCTTCAGTTCGCCGCTGGCGACGCGGGCTTCGTAGCCCACGTAGGCTTCTTCGAAGGCGCGGCCAACCTTGTCGTGCAGGTCGGGGCAGTCGGACGGCGAGAACAGCGTCCATTCACCGCCTTCCATGACGCGCTTCATGAACAGGTCGGGAATCCAGTTCGCCGTGTTCATGTCGTGCGTGCGGCGGCGTTCGTCGCCGGTGTTCTTGCGCAGTTCCAGGAATTCTTCGATGTCCAAGTGCCACGTTTCGAGGTACGTGCAGACCGCACCCTTGCGCTTGCCACCCTGGTTCACCGCGACGGCGGTGTCGTTGACGACCTTCAGGAACGGGACGACGCCCTGGCTTTCGCCGTTGGTGCCCTTGATGTGGCTGCGCAGCGCGCGGACCGGGGTCCAGTCGTTGCCCAGGCCGCCGGCGTACTTGGCCAGCAGCGCGTTTTCCTTGATGGCGTCGTAGATGCCTTCCAGGTCGTCGGAGACGGTGGTCAGGTAGCACGACGACAGCTGCGAGTGCAGCGTGCCCGAGTTGAACAGCGTGGGCGTGGAGCTCATGAAGTCGAACGAGGACAGGATCTCGTAGAACTCGATGGCGCGCGCTTCGCGGTCGGTCTCGCGCAGCGCCAGGCCCATGGCCACGCGCATGAAGAAGACCTGCGGCAGTTCGATGCGGGTGCCGCGGATGTGCAGGAAGTAGCGGTCGTACAGCGTCTGCAGGCCGAGGTAGCCGAATTGCAGGTCGCGCTTGGCGTTCAGCGCCTTGCCCAGCTTGGTCAGGTCATAGTTGGCCAGTTCGGGCGACAGCAGGCCGCCTTCGATGCCGCGGGCGATGAACGTGGGGAAGTATTCGGCGTAGCGCGTGGCCATGCCGTCCTGCGAGACTTCTTCGCCCAGGACTTCCTTGCGGATCGTGTGCAGCAGCAGGCGAGCGGTGACCTGGCTGTAGGCCGGGTCCTTTTCCACCTGGGCGCGCGCCGACAGGATGGCCGACTTGTAGACTTCGTCGACGGGGATGCCGTCGTACAGGTTCTTGACCGTTTCCTTCAGGATGGCTTCGGCGTCGATGAATTCCGACAGGCCTTCGCCGGCCGCCACGATGGTGGCGCGCAGTTCGGCCACGTCCAGCGGGCGGCGCACGCCGCCATCGGTGACGTTCAACACGTGTTCCTGCGGCGCGGCGGTCTTCTGCTGGCCTTCGGCGGCCGCGGCGGCGGCGCGCTCCTGGGTGCGCTTTTCGCGGTACAGGACATAGGCGCGCGCGACGTCATGCTCGCCCGAGCGCATCAGCGCCAGTTCGACCTGGTCCTGGATGTCTTCGATGTGGAAGGTGCCGCCGTTCGGGCGGTTGCGCACCAGCGCGTTGACGGCCTGGGCGGTCAGCGTTTCGACCAGCTCACGCACACGGGCGGAGGCAGCGCCTTGTCCGCCATTGACGGCCAGGAAGGCCTTGGTCATGGCGATGGCGATCTTGCTGGGCTCAAAGCCGACCACCGAGCCATTGCGGCGGATGATGTTGTAGCTGGCCCATTGCCCGCCATTGGCGTCGGCAGGGGAATCGGATTGAGAGGGCGGCACGGCCGAAGGCCGGGTCACAGAGGCGATCGTAGTCTGCATGGAAGCTCCTGTGCGAAAAAGCGCGTAGATAGCGACATGACGACGTCATGTCAGGTACGAAATGGGAATCTTGTAATGGGGGTCGCAACGTCCGGACAGGCTAGTCCGTAAGGCGTGGCCGGCGGGAATCAGCGCTTAGGCGACCACAATATGTAGTGTAGCACCCCTCGTTGGCCACTAATTCTAGTGATCGAGGTTTACAGGGACAAGAAGAAGATAAGACGGATCCCACAAAAGATTGTAACCAAATGCACTAGGCGCGCCCCGCAAGGCGCGCCCAGGTCAGTGACCACTCAGACCGGCTGTTTATGCGGTTTTCCGCAGGGGGATGGCGTGCGGGGCCGGTGCTGTATAGCTCTGCATGAGCCGGGCCAAATCGGTCCGGTACTTCTCGACGTTCGCGGCCTTGATGTGGCCGAAACCGCGAATGTTTTCTGCCAGGGCGGCGATTGTAGCCGCTTGCGCGAGCTTGTCCTGGGTCAGCCCCGCAAGCAGTTGTTCAATGGTCTGGCGGTACTCCCGCACCAGCGCGCGTTCCATCCTGCGTTCGGCGGTGTGGCCGAACGGATCGAACCAGGTGCCGCGCAAGCCCTTCAGCCGCGTCAGCACTTTCAATGCCGACATGGTGCGCGGGCCCAGCGTCATCTTGCGCGGCACGCCGGTGCGCGGGTCCTTGCGGGCGAAGATGGGCGGCGCCATGTGAAAGCGCAGGCTGTAGTCGCCCTCGAACTGGCCCTGAAGCTGGGCCTTGAACGCGTCGCCGGTATAGAGGCGCGCCACCTCGTATTCGTCCTTGTAGGCCATCAGCTTGTACAGGCCGCGCGCCACCGCCATCGCCAGCCTCGGCGTCTTGGCGTCGGGTGCGAGCTCCCGTTCGCGGGCGGCGACGGCCTCGACCACGTCCTGGTATGCGCGGGCGTAGGCCGCGTCCTGATAGGCCGTGAGGTCCTCGATGCGGCGGGCCACGGCGCGTTCGAAGGTTTCGGGGACGTGCAGCTGCACGACCTGCGCGCGCGGGCGCAACGCGCCTTCCAGCGCCTCGGGGCGATGCGCGGCGAGCCGGCCGCTGTCGAAGGCGGCGCGGTTGGCCGCGACCGCCACGCCGTTCAGCTCGATGGCGCGGTAGATGGCGGCCTGCGAGAGCGGCACGCCGCCGCGCTGCCAGGCGTAGCCGAGCATGAACATGTTGGACAGGATGCTGTCGCCGAACAGCGCGAGTGCAGCTTCATGCGCGTCGATCGCGGCCGTGTGCGCCTCGCCGGCCGCATGCCGGATCTTGGCCAGCAGCGCCTCGGGGCGCATCGCGGCGTCGGGGTTGCGGGTGAACTCCGACACCGGCGCGACGTAGGTGTTGACCGTGACCTTGGTGTGGCCGTGGCGCAGGGCGCCCAGCGAGTCGGGCGCCACGGCGGCCACCGGATCGCACAGGATGGCGGCGTCGGCCTGCTGCCAGTCCAGGCGCACGGGGCCGGGGGACGCGCCCGCGGGGGCGAGGCGGATGTGGCTGACGACCGTGCCGCCCTTCTGCGCCAGGCCGGTCAGGTCCAGCACCGCGGCCGACAGGCCTTCCAGGTGCGCGGCCATGGACACGATGGCGCCGATGGTGATGACGCCGGTGCCGCCCATGCCGGCGACCAGGAGGCGGTAGGGATGGTCGGGCGAGGGCGTGTCCGGCTGCGGCAGCTCGCCGATCAGTCGCTGCAGGCGTTCCTGGTCGGCCTTGGGCGCCGCGCTCTTTCTGGGCTTGCCGCCCATCACCGACACGAAGCTGGGGCAGAAGCCCTCCGCGCACGAGTAGTCCTTGTTGCAGCTGGATTGATCGATCGCGCGCTTGCGGCCGTAAGGCGTTTCGAGCGGCACGACGGACAGGCAGTTGGACTGCACGCCGCAATCGCCGCAGCCCTCGCAGACGGCGCTATTGATCAGCATGCGGCGCGCCGGGTCCGGAAACTGGTTCTTCTTGCGGCGGCGGCGCTTTTCGGCGGCGCAGGTCTGGTCGTGGATCAGCACCGTCACGCCGGGGATCTCGCGCAGTTCGCGCTGCAGCGCGTCCAGCTCGCGGCGGTGGTGGACCTTGATGCCGGGGCCCAGGTCCACGCCCTGGTATTTCTCGGGCTCGTCGGTCGTGACCACGATGCGCGCCACGTTCTCGCCGCGCAGTTGCTGGCAGATCTGCGGCACGGAGATCGGGCCGTCGACCGGCTGGCCGCCCGTCATCGCGACCGCATCGTTGAAGAGGATCTTGTACGTGATGTTGGCACGCGCCGCGACAGCCTGGCGGATGGCGAGGTACCCGGAGTGGTAGTACGTGCCTTCGCCCATGTTCTGGAAGATGTGCGGCATTTTCGTGTAGCGGGACAGGCCGATCCAGTCGACGCCTTCGCCGCCCATCTGCGTGAGGCCGCCCGTGTCGCGGTCCATCCACGCCGCCATGTAGTGGCACCCCACGCCGGACAGCGCCTGGCTGCCTTCGGGCACCTTGGTCGACGTGCTGTGCGGACAGCCCGAACAGAAGTAGGGACGGCGGCGCATGCCGTCCGCGTCGTTGGATAGCGGGGCCTGGCATGCGAAGGCCGACAGGTCGCGCCCGACGGGCAGGCCGGCGGCGCGCGAGAGCCAGCCGGCCAGCGGCGCGGCCAGCAGCGACGGACGCAACTGGCCGGCCGACGGCACCATCGGCTCGCCGTCCAGTCCCTTCTTGCCCACGACCGTCGGCCGGTCCGGCAGGTTGAACAGCATGTCCTTGATCTGGCTTTCGACCACCGCGCCTTTTTCTTCGATGACCAGGATGTGCGACAGCCCGCGCGCGAATTCCAGCAGGCGGCCGGCGTCCATCGGCCAGGTCAGGCCCGGCTTGTAGATCCGGACCGGCGCATTCGCCGTAACCGTGTCCACGCCCAGGCGCGCCAGCGCTTCCATGGTGTCCAGGTGCGCCTTGCCCACCGTGACGATGCCCACCGTCGCCTTGGGCGCCGGACAGATCAGCTTGTCGATGCTGTGGCGGCGCGCGAAGGCGGCGACCGCCTGCAGGCGCAGGTTCATGCGCGTCTCGACGGCCAGCGACAGGAAGTCGCGCGCCGAATACTCCAGCGACTCGGGCGGCAGGTCCGGGTCCGCGGGCATGGTGTAGGACTGGATCGGGGCGGGCGTGAACGAGTGGCCGCTTTCGATGGTCTCGGATACGGCCTTGAACGCGACCCACGCGCCCGAATGGCGCGACAGCGCCCAGCCCCACAGGGCGAACGTTTCGTATTCGTCGATGGAGGTCGGATGCACGATGGGCATCTGCCAGCCGATCAGCGAAGCTTCGCTGGCGTGCGGAATCGAGGAGGAGACCGCGGTGTGGTCGTCGCCCACCACCACCAGCACCCCGCCGTTGCGCGAGGCGCCGGCGGCATTGCCGTGATGCAGCGCGTCGCCGGCGCGGTCCACGCCGGGTCCCTTGCCGTACCACATGGCGAATACGCCATCGACGTTGCGGTCGGCGCGCACGCCGGCCTGCTGCGTGCCCATGACGGCGGTGGCCGCCATGTCTTCATTGATGCCGGGCAGGAAGGTGATCTGGTTGGCGTCCAGCGCCTTCTGCGCCTTCCACATGGCCATGTCCACCCCGCCCAGCGGCGACCCGCGGTAGCCCGACACGAAGCCGGCGGTGTTCAGGCCGCGTTCGCGGTCCACCCGGCGCTGCGTGAGCATGATGCGCACCAGGGCCTGGGTGCCGGTCAGGAAGATGCGGCCGGACTCCCGGGTGAGGTTGTCGGCAAGCTGGTACTCAAGGTCGAGCTGGGGGGCGGCGGCGGGGGTACCGTCCATGGCGAATCTCCTGGTGGTTGGCACCATGATAGGTTCGCGAGGGATCAGGTTTATTGCGTTATCGGATCGTGCTATCCCTATAATTCGCAATGAATATTTCGTTTTTCATAAAAACCAGGAGACAGACAGATGGACAAGACCGATATCGGCATCCTCAAGGCCCTGCAGGAGGACGGACGGGCCTCCGCGCAACAGCTTTCCGAGAAGGTCGGGCTGTCGGCCGCGCCGGTGTGGCGGCGGGTGAAGGCCATGGAGGCGAGCGGCGTGATCCAGGGCTACAGCGCCCAGGTCGACCGCAGCAAGGTGGGGCTGGGCTGCATGTTTGCGCAGATCAGCCTGGAGCGGCATTCGGCCAACACGGTCGAGAACTTCGAGCGGTCGGTGCGCGACGCGCCCGAGATCCTGGAGTGCTATGCGGTGACCGGCGACTCGGATTTCCTGCTGAAGATCCTGGTGGAGAGCCCGGAAGCCTATGACCGCTTCCTGCACCGGTTCCTGTTCAACATGCCCGGCATCCGCCAGACGCGCACCATCGTGGCGCTGCGCGAGATCAAGCACGAGCAGCGGCTGCCGCTGTAAGGCGGGGCGCACGCGGCATCTATATATATAGAGACCACGCGCGCGGCACGGGCGCGGACGGTCCGGCTACGCGCCTCGCTGTCGCTTGAAACCAACGCATTTTTGCGCTTTCCGCACCGATTCCGGGCGCGCTCGCGGGAACACTGTTGCGCAAATGCACACGGCGCGGATCCTCGTTGATTCTTCGCAGGCGGCTATTTAGAGTGCGTGAAGTTCGTTGCGCCTGGTACGCGCCGGTGTGATCGGCGCGGCGCGTCGGCGGACGTGTTGAGGAAGTCATGAGCAGTGTGTTTTTGCGTACGGCAGGCGTCGCCTGCGCCATCGTGATCCTGGCCGGCTGCGCTGCCCGCAAGCCAGCCGCCATCACCGAAGCCTCGCCCGAGGAACCGGCCAAGCCGGTGGCCTGTGTGCCCGCCAAGGCGGGCGATCCGATGATCGGCACCTGGTTGTCCAATTCGCGCCCGCGCGACGTGGCCGGTGATATGCAATCGCTGATCGTGCTGTCGGCCGACGGCACCATGTCCTACGAATCCCTGCTCAAGATCGGGCGCAAGACGCGTCCCGCGCTGCGCGAGACGGGCTGCTGGAGCGTGGCCGACGGCATCACCACGATGCGCACCACCAAATCGGCCGGCGAGCCGGTCGATCCCGATGATCCGATCTACGTGAACCGCTACCGCGTCGAGAAGGTCGAGCCGACCAGGCTGGCGCTGCGCGAAATCCGGAAGGGCGGCGCCTTGCTGACCGCCCGCCGCATGCCCGCGGGCTATCGACTCGCCTACTGACCGTTGCGCCGGGCGGACAATTCGCCCGGCGGTCGCGCCACGATGGCCGCGCTGCGGTAAGGTGCGGGCTTCGACATTCGCCCCGCCGCCGGTTACCCATGCCCGCCATGTCCTCCGAAGCACGCGCGATCGCGCTGCTTGCCCTGGCCGCCTTCGTCAGCGCCAGCGCTTTCCGTATCTGTGATCCCATGCTGCCGCAATTGGCGGCGGAATTCGGCACCACCACCGGACAGGCCGCCCGCGCGGTCACGGCGTTTGCCGTGGCCTATGGCGTGCTGCAGATGTTCTTCGGTCCGGTGGGGGACCGCTATGGCAAGTACCGCGTCGTCAGCGTCGCGACGGTGGCCTGCGCGCTGGGCAGCGCGGGCGCGGTCATGGCCGGGTCGCTCGATATGCTGGTGTTCTGCCGCGCGCTGTCGGGCGCGGCCGGCGCGGGTATCGTGCCCCTGTCCATGGCCTGGATCGGCGACAACGTGCCGTACGAACGCCGGCAGGCGACGCTGGCGCGCTTTCTGACCGGGACCATTCTGGGCATGTCCGCCGGCCAGCTGGCGGGCGGCCTGTTCGCCGACACGGTGGGCTGGCGCTGGGCGTTCGCCGCGCTGGTGGCTGGCTACCTCATCGTGGGCGTGCTGCTGCACCTGGAAGTGCGGCGCCAGCGCGCGGCGGGCTTTGCCCAGGTCGATCCCGGCGCGGTGCGTCAGGGTTTCATCGCCCAGGCCCGGCTGGTGCTGGGCGCGCCGTGGGCGCGGGTCGTGCTGGCGACGGTGTTCGTCGAAGGGCTGCTGGTGTTCGGCGCGCTGGCTTTCGCTCCCTCGTACCTGCATGCGCGTTTCGACATCTCGCTGACCGCCGCCGGCGCGCTGGTCGCGGTCTACGCCGTGGGCGGGCTGATCTACACGGTCGTCGCCGGCCGCATCCTAAAGCGTCTCGGCGAGCGCGGCCTGGCCATCGCGGGCGGGCTGGTGCTGGGCGTGGCGTTCCTGTCGTACCTGCTGGGGCCGGTCTGGATGTGGAGCCTGTTGGCCAGCGTGCTGGCCGGCTTTGGCTACTACCTGCTGCACGCCACGCTGCAGACGAACGCGACGCAGATGGTGCCGTCCGCGCGCGGCACGGCGGTGGCGTGGTTCGCGTCCTGCCTCTTCATGGGGCAGGCGGCCGGCGTGGCGCTGGCGGGGGCGGTGGTGGACGAGATCGGCGCCGGCGCGCTGTTCGGCGGCTCGGCCGTGCTGCTGCCGCTGCTGGGCGCGTTCTTTGCGCGGGCGCTGAAGGCGAGGGCGGCGCTGCAGCGATCCTGAGAGTTCCCGCCCGCCTGAAAACAGAAAGGGCCTTGATCATCCGCGGATGATCAAGGCCCTTTGTCTTAGGCGTCAGAGGCCGGGGGGCAGGCTATTGCTGCATGGGCCGTCGCTCGCAGGTGTCAGACACCTTGGGTTCAGATGGCGGCCAGGCGCTTGAGCACGGTTTCCTTGCCCAGCAGCGCCAGCACCGCGTCCACGGCCGGCGTCTGCGTCTGGCCGGTGACCGCCACGCGCAGCGGGATGGCCAGTTGCGGCATCTTCAGGCCACGGTCGGCCAGCACGGCCTTGATGAGGGCGGACAGGGCCTCGCGGGTCCAGTCGGCATCCTGGGCTCGTTGCGCGAAGTCGGCCAGGGCCTCGCGGGCCGGCGCGGTCAGGTGCTGCTCGGCCAGGTCGGCCGGCGCGCCTTTGAACTCACCGCAGAAAAGCATGGCGCCATCGGCCAGCTGCTCCAGGGTTTCGGCGCGGTCTTTCAGGAGGCCCATGACGCCCGGCAGGTCGATCTTCTCGGGGTAACCGCCGCGCGCCGCGATGCGCGTCGCCACGCGCTCGGCCAGCTCGGCGTTGTCCATCTGCTTGATGTAGTGGGCGTTGACCCAGTTCAGCTTCTTGGGGTCCCACTGCGAGGCCGACTTGGACAGGTGCTTGGTGTCGAACCAGGACACCAGCTGTTCGCGCGAGAAGATCTCGTCGTCGCCGTGGCTCCAGCCCAGGCGGGCCAGGTAGTTGATCATGGCCTCGGGCAGGTAGCCCTCGTTGTCGTACTCCATGACGTTGACCGCGCCGTGGCGCTTGGACAGCTTTTCGCCGTCCGGGCCCAGGATCATGGGCACGTGGCCGTATTCGGGCAGGGTGGCGCCCAGCGCGCGCAGGATGTTGATCTGGCGGGGCGTGTTGTTGACGTGGTCGTCGCCGCGCAGGACGTGGGTGATGCCCATGTCCCAGTCGTCGACCACCACGCAGAAGTTGTAGGTGGGCGTGCCGTCGGGGCGCGCGATGATCAGGTCGTCCAGCTCGGTGTTGTCGAAGCTGATGGTGCCCTTGACCATGTCGTTCCAGGACGTGGCGCCTTCCTGCGGATTCTTGAAGCGCACGACGGGCTTTCTGCCTTCGGGGATGGCGGGCAGGGTCTTGCCGGGTTCCGGGCGCCAGGTGCCGTCATAGCGCGGCTTGTCGCCGCGGGCGCGGGCGGCCTCGCGCATGGCCTCGACTTCCTCGGGCGAGCTGTAGCAGTGGTAGGCGGTGCCGGCGGCCAGCATCTGGGCCACGACCTCGCGGTACCGGTCCATGCGCTGCATCTGGTAGAACGGGCCCTCGTCGGGCTGCATGCCCAGCCAGTCCATGCTGTCCAGGATGGCCTGCACCGCTTCCGGCGTGGAGCGCTCGACGTCCGTGTCCTCGATGCGCAGCACGAAGGTGCCCTTGTGATGGCGCGCGAAGGCCCAGGAGAACAGCGCGGTGCGCGCGCCGCCCAGGTGCAGGAAACCCGTGGGCGAAGGCGCGAAGCGGGTACGAATGGGAGTAGGGGCGTTGGAGGTCATAGGTGGCAATGTTAGCGGCTGCGGCGCCACAATATGGCGTCGGGCAGTGTCCTCATCAAGCGGACAGCGGGCTTGTCTTGATACGATGAACGGTATTTTAGATTAGTGTGAACAGGCCGCCCTCCCTATGCTGAGACACGCTCTTGCGCCCATGTTCGAACCCGGCTCGCTGGTCATCGTGGCCGACAGGCCCCTGCCCGCGGCAAGTTCCCTGTCTCCCGCCCTGAAGGCGAAGACCACGGTCCTGGCCGTCGAGCCCGGCGCGGCGCCCGATCTGCCGGAGACCCTGCAGGGGCTGGCCGCGGGTGAACGGCCCGACCTGGCCCTGGTTTGCGTATCGCCCGCCGTCCTGCCGGAAACACTGCGCCGCCTGTCGCCGCTTTCGCCCCGCGCGGTGATCCTGCTGCCCCACGAACTGCCCGACCCGTACCCGCGCGGCACGCTGGCGCTGTGCCGGGCCTGGGCCGAGGAAAACCGCTGCGAACTGCTGGGCCCGCGCTCCTTCGGCGCGCAGCGGCCGCACGCCGGCCTGAACTTCAGCCAGCACCCGGTGCTGGCGCGCGCCGGCCGCGTGGCGCTGGTGGCGCAGTCGCGCTCCATCATGGCTGCCGTCATGGACTGGGCAGAAGACGTGCACATCGGCTTTTCCACCGCCGTGTCGCTGGGCGACGAGGCCGTGGTGGGACTGCCCAAGCTGCTGGACTACCTGGCGAGCGATCCACGCACGGACAGCATCGTCCTCTACCTCGAAGATGTCGGGCCCGCCCGCGAGTTCATGAGCACGCTGCGGGCCGCGGCCAGCATCAAGCCTGTCATCGTGCTCAAGGCGGGCCGATCCGATGCCGACAGCAGCGACGCCATTTTCGACGCGGCGCTGCGCCGGGCCGGCGCGGTGCGCGTGCGCTACTTCGTGCAGCTCTTCTCGGCCGTGAAGGTGCTGGGCTACACGCGCCGTCCCAAGGGCCGCCGCGTGGCGCTGATCTCCAATGGCAGCGGACCTCCGCAGCTCGCCATGGACCTGATCGGCCCCGACGCCGCCGTGCTGCGCGCGGACCTGGCGCCCGCCACGCAGCGTGCGCTGGCCGGGATGCTGGAGCCCGACGCCGCCACCGCCAATCCCGTCATCACCTACCTGCCCATGACGCCCGAGCGCATCCGCGCCATGCTGGAGGCCGTGCTGGACGATGCCGGCGTGGACGGGGTGCTGGTGCTGCTGGCGCCCGATGCGCTGGCCGACATGCCGGCCGTGGCGCGCGAACTGGCACAGATCGCCCCGTCGGCCAAGAAGCCCGTGGTGACCTGTTTCATGGGCGATGCCGGCATGCGTCCGCTGCGGCGCATGCTGGACGACGCGGGCACGTCCGCGTTCCGTACGCCCGAGTCGGCCGCCGACGCCTTTGGCGTGCTGGCGTCCCATCACTACAACCAGCAGTTGCTGCTGCAGACGCAGCCGCCCGAGCCCGCGGGCCACGTGCCGGACCTGGCGGCCGCGCGCGAAATCGTCGCGCGCGCGCGCGCCGACGGCCGGCGTGAACTGAACACCTCCGAAATCCGCACCCTGCTTGCCCTGTTCTATGTGCCGCTGAGCGATGCGCCGGCCAGCGTGGCGCCCATCGAACCCGAGTCCCGGCCCATGGCGATCCGCGTGCGGCGCGATCCGAAGTTCGGCCCGGTGATCCGCTTCGGCGCGGGCGGGCCGGACGCCGTGCTGTCGCTGGCGGAGCGCGCCATGGACCTGCCGCCGCTCAACGGCTACCTGGCGCGCCAGCTCATCGAGCGCAGCCGGCTGTGGCGCCGCGTGCTGGCGCCGCGGGTCGGCCACATGGCCGCCGAGGCGCTGCAGCAGGCGCTGGTGCTGGTGTCCGAGCTGGTCTCGGAACTGCCCGACATCGAATCCCTGGACATCGATCCGCTCTACGCGGGCGAAACCCATCTGCGCGCCGGCGGCCTGCGCATGACGCTGACCGAGACCCCCGGCTGCGAATCGCCGCAGACCGCCGGTTATCCGCACATGGCGATCCACCCGTATCCGGCGCGGCTGGTGCAGGTGCGCCGCTTCGCCGACGGCATCCCCTGGGTGCTGCGGCCCATCCGCCCCGAAGATGGCGAAGCCCTGCAGGAGTTCATCCGGGGCCTGTCGGAGCGGTCGCGCTACATGCGCTTCGTGTCCATGATGCGCGAGCTCACGCCGCGCATGGTGTCGCGCTACACGCAGGTGGACTATCACCGGGAACTTGCCCTGGTGGCGGCCACCCAGGTGCCCAACCCGGCCAATCGCGGCCATCCGCGCGAGGTCCTGGTCGGGTTCGCCCATTACCTGCGCAATCCGGACGGCCGCGGCGCGGAATACGCGCTCGTGATCGGCGACGACTGGCAGCGGCGCGGCCTTGGCCGCCAGCTCATGACGGCGCTGATCGACGCCGCGCGCGAGCAGGGCCTGGAATACATCGACGGACTGGTGCTGTCGACCAACCGGCCGATGCTGGCGCTGATGACCCGCCTGGGCTTCACCAACGATCCGGACCCCGAGGATCCGACCATGCGCCGGGTCTGGCTGAACCTGGCCTGATCGCCGGTCAGGCCAGAAGATTCAGGCGGTCTTGCGCGACGGCTGCGCGGGCTTGAGCCGCGCGGCCGCCTCGTCCACCGTCAGCACGTCGCCAAAGAACAGCATCCATCCGTGCAGGGCGTGTTCGTGCTCGGCCGGCGTCACCGCGGCCAGCGCGTCGTCGACCATGATGGTGCGGAAATCCCGCATCATCGCGTCGCGCGCCGTGGATTCGCAGCACACGTTGGTGACGGTCCCGGCGATGAGCAGCGTGTCCACGCCCAGGCCGCGCAAGACCGGCTCCAGTTCCGACGATCCCGGCGCCATTGCGCTGTAGAACCGCTTGACGACGCGCAGGTCGCCGGCCTGCGCCTGCAGGTCCGGATGCAGCGCAAAGCCCGGCGAGTCGCGGCGCAGCGTCTCCAGGCGGCGGGCGCTGCGCTCGGGCGTCAGCATCACGCCGTGATGGTGCGACCAGAACACGTCCGCGTTGTCGGAGGCCGTCTGCACCCACACCACGACCCCGCCCGCGTCGCGCACGGCGGCGCACAGCCGATTGATGGGGTCGATGATCTCGCGCGCCGGGGCGCATTCGCCCTGGTAGCCCGGAAGCGTGAAGTACTGCTGCATGTCGATCACCACCACCGCGGTGCGGGCGCCGGGCAGTTCGTCGTAGGGATGCAGGCAGCCCTGGCGGGCCACGACGCGATCCTTCACCCACTGGGGAAATTCCATGCTGCCTCCTTAGCCGTAGCGCCGCGCCACGGCGGACTCGACGCGGTAGATGATCAGGTACATGACGCTGGAGATCAGCGCCAGCATGACGATGGCCGTCATGACGATGTTCAGCTTGAACACCTGGCTGCCGTTCATGATGAGAAAGCCCAGCCCCGAATCCGCCGACTGGAACTCGCCCACGATAACGCCCACCAGCGCCAGGCCGATGTTCATCTTGACGGCGGCGATCAGCGTGGGGACGCTGCCCGGCAGCACCACCTTGGTCAGCACCTGCCAGCGGCTCGCGCCAAAGGTGTGGGCGAGCTTCACCTTGTTCAGGTCGATGCCGCGAAAGCCCGCGTAAATCACCATGATGGTCACGAACACGGCAATCGCCACCGCCATGCCGTACACCGCGTAATCCGAGCCCAGCCAGAGGTAGAAGATGGGCACGAAGGCGATCTTGGGCATGGCGTTGGCCACCACCAGGAACGGGTCCAGCACCTTGTAGAGGAAGTCGGACCACCACAGCGCCGCCGCCACGACGATGCCGATCGCCATGCTGAGCGCAAAGCCCACCAACGTGGCGGACAACGTCGTCATGATGTGCTTGCCCAGGCTGCCGTGGTTCCACAGTTCGATGAATGTGGGCCACAGCGCGCTCGGGTAGCTGGTCAGCAACGGGTTCAGGACGTGCATGCGCGGCAGGATTTCCCAGGCGCACAGAAACACCGCCAGCAGCAAGGCTTGGGCCACCCGGATATTGCGGCGGCGCGCGCGGTCGCGGCGCAGGTAGTCGAGGTATTTTTCGCTGGGGCCGGGCACGGCGCGCAGCGGGACGGTATTGGCAATCGGCGCGTTCATGGCTCAGCCCTCCACGTGGACGTCCAGCTCGTCCCAGAGCTGTTTGAAATAGGTGTTGAACTCCGGCCGCGAGCGCGCCTGGAAGGGCGTGGGCCGGACCTGGCCGTCGCCGTAGTGGATGCGGTACTGGCTCTTGAGCCGCCCGGGCCGGCGCGACAGCACGATCACGCGGTCCGTCATGGCGATGGCCTCGCCGATGTCGTGCGTGACCAGCACCACGGTCTTGCCTTCGCGGCGCAGGATATCCACGACTTCGTCGGAGATCGCCAGCCGCGTCTGCGAATCCAGCGCCGAGAACGGTTCGTCCAGCAGGATCACGTCGGGCTCGGTCACGAGCGTGCGCGCCAACGCCGCGCGTTGCCGCATCCCGCCCGAAAGCTGGCGCGGCGTGTGCGACAGGAACGCGCCCAGGCCGCACTTTTCAAGCAGGTGCACGGCGCGCGCCTCGCTGCGCGCGTCGCGCCGTCCCTGGATCTCCGCGCCCAGCATCACGTTGTCCAGGATGGTGCGCCATTCGAAGAGGTAGTCCTGCTGCAGCATGTAGCCAATGCGCGCATTCGGCTTGGTCACTGCCTGCCCGTCGACCAGCACCGCGCCCGAGGTGGGCGGAATCAGGCCGGCGATCAGGGACAGCAGGGTGCTCTTGCCGCAGCCGCTTTGTCCGATCAGGCTGACGAATTCGCCCGGCGCCAGGCTGAAGGACACGTTCGACAGCGCCTCGGTCTCGCCGTCGGGCGTGAAGTACGACAGACAGACGTCGCGCAGTTCGATCTTGGCCGTGGCGGCCGCCGGCTTGAGGTTGTGGATGGCGGCTCCCATCATTGCGCCTTCTTGGCAAAGTCGGCGATCACCACGTCCTCGTACTTCACGCGGGCGCTGTCCTTCATGACCGCGCTGGCGATCAGCATGTCCTGCAGCTGCGTCATCGCTTGCGCCGTCACCAGCGGCGTGGTCTTCCAGATCTGGTATTGCTTGTAGCGCTCGATGGCCTCGGTCACCGCGGCCTGGTCCATGCCGGGAAAGAAGGTCATGATCTGCGGCGCCAGCGTGGCGGCGGGCGTGTCCTTCACGTATTTTTCCGCGCGCGCCACCACGTCGGTCCAGGCCTGGATCACCTTGGGGTTGTCGCGGATGTACTTGTCCGTGGCGGTAAAGACCGTGTAGTCCACCTGGCCGACTTCATGGCCCACGGAGGCCACGATGTGCCCCTTGCCGTTGCGCACCAGTTCGCCGGCCTCGGGCTCCAGGAAGATGCCGTATTCGCCCTGGCCCGCCATCCAGGCGCCGGCGCGCGCCGGGATGCCGATGTTGTTCAGCAGCTTCACGTCCTTTTGGGGATCCAGTCCATGCTTGCGCAGCGCCGTCTCCAGGAACACGATCGGATTGGAGCCGGGACGAAAGCCGATGACTTCCTTGCCCTTGAGCATGGACCAGTCGAACTTGTCGACCGGCTTGCGCGACAGGAGGAAAAAGCCGTCGGTGGCGGTCAGCCCGGCAAAGATCTTGGGCTTGACCGGGGATTCGCTGTTCTGGACATAGATGGACGCTTCCGGCCCGATGAGCACGATGTCCGCGCTGCCCGACAGCAGGGCGGTCATGCCTTTGTCGGTGCCTTGCGAGGTCTTCATGGACACGTCCAGGCCGGCGTCCTTGAAATAGCCCTGCGACAGCGCGACGTATTTGGGCACGTACAGGATGGAGCGCACCACCTCTTCGTAGCGCACCTTGACGGGGGGATTCAGGGCTTCGGCCTGGGCGGCCACGGGGGCAAGCAGCGCGAGCAGCGCCGCGCCTGCCAGGCGGGGCAAGGGCAAGGTCTTCACGGGACTTTCTCCTGCGTCTTGAATGCCACGCCGGACAATCGGCGCAACATGGCCAATGGGGGGATCGACTGCAATTCGACTGCGACTCGACTGCAACGTGACAGCAAAATCAGGGGAAGCCCGAACGGGGAGGTCCCAGGCCGGTAAGGCTTGGATCGAATACTATATTCAAGACAAGCGGGCGACAAGCATTTTGCGATTGGCGTTTTTCTCTATGGACGCGCGTCGCCGATGCCTAGAAAATTCAAGGCTGGAATACCGTCTGGTATACAAAATAAGGTTTTGAGCGTTTCCGGGTGCGCCTCCCATCGTAGGCGCGGAAGGGCCCCGCGCCCATCGGCCAGGAACACGGGCCGCGCCTTGCGCGCCGCCCGCCATCGTCCCTAGGCCGTGTCCTGCATCCCGCTTGCCGCGTCAGGCCAGCACGTCATTCAGGAATGCCGAAATGTCCGCCACTTCCTCGGCGCAGACCGAGTGGGGCATCGGGTACGTGCGCCAGCGCACGTCGTAGCCCAGGCGCTTCAATTCGGCCAAGGACGCCTCGGCGCGCGCCAGCGACACCACCGGGTCGTACTGGCCGTGCGCCATGAAGATGGGCGTCGCATCGTTCGCGTGCTGGCGTTCGGCTTCGGCGCTGTCCACCAGGGGCAGGTAGCCCGACAGCGCCATCATGCCCGCCAGCTTCTCGGTCAGGCGCAAGCCGGTGTGCAGCGTCATGGCGCTGCCTTGCGAAAAACCGGCCAGCACGATGTTCGACGTGGGGATGCCGCGGGCGTTTTCACGCGCGATCAGCTTGTGGATGGCGGCTTCCGAGGCGCGGATGCCTTGGGCGTCTTCGACGCGCACCAGGTCCATCACCAGGATGTCGTACCACGAGCGCATCGCCATGCCGTTGTTGATGGTCACGCGCTGCACCGGGGCGTTCGGGAACACGAAGCGCACCCCGAGTCCGGCGGGCAGACGCAGTTCCGGCACGATGGGCGCGAAATCGTTGCCGTCCGCGCCCAGGCCGTGCAGCCAGATCACGGCGTGCGTGGGATTGGGGGCGGTTTCGATCTCGATGCAGTCGAGCAGGTCGGTCGGTGCGGTCATGGACGGGCGGCGGTGGATATCAGAGGGTGAGGGTCTTGAGCGCCTGGAACAGGGCGCGGTAGTGCTTTTTCTGCGGTTCCTGGCCTTGCAGCAGCGACGCGTTGGCGAGCTTTTCCTTGCGGGCGGCCCGGATCAGCGTGCGCAATTGCTGCACGTCGGCCTGCGGATTGTTGCTCAAGAGGCGGGTGAGGGCGTCGTCGTCATCCAGGAGGCGGTCGCGCAGCGCTTCCAGCCGGTGCATGGCGGCGGTTTCCTCGCGCGAACCGTTTTCCCAGATGTCGAGCTGCCGGCGGATGTCGTCGGCCGGCGCATCGCGCATCAACTTGCCCACGAAGTGGACCTGGCGGCGCAGGCCTTCGCGGCCGGTGGTGCGCTGCGCCATGCGGATCGCTTCGTACAGGCGTTCTTCAAGGGGTAACTGCTTCAGACGTTCGGGCGACAGGGCGATCAATTGCTTGCCCAGGTCCAGCAGGGCGTGCATTTCACGCTTGACCTGGGACTTGCTGGGA
The DNA here is from genome assembly GCF_055397965.1 of Achromobacter sp. T5-5. Classification (NCBI taxonomy): domain Bacteria; kingdom Pseudomonadati; phylum Pseudomonadota; class Betaproteobacteria; order Burkholderiales; family Alcaligenaceae; genus Achromobacter; species Achromobacter sp. T5-5. The sequence goes on along the minus strand of NZ_AP027919.1, from coordinate 5,615,844 downwards.
CGGTCGTAGCCGTTTTCGTCGTAGCCGTCGTCGACGGAATCTTCTTGGGGATGGGAATTCATGGAAAACTGCGCAATGACAGACTTGGCTATGATAACCGTCTCTGCAAATTGGACTGCAATGGTTAAAACCTCCTCATCCTTGCCGCTGGCGGCGAATCACGCGCGTTTTTCCGAACTCGTCGAGCAAACCCTGGCCTACGCGCGCCAGATCGGCGCCTCCGACGCCGCGGCGGAAGTCTCCGAAAGCCTGGGACTGTCCGTCTCGGTACGCAAGAACGACATCGAAACCGTAGAGCAGACGCGCGACCGCTCGCTGGACCTGACGGTCTACGCGGGCCAGAGCCGCGGCTCCGCTTCGACCTCCGACTTCTCCGAGGCCGCGCTGCGCCAGACCGTCGAAGCCGCCTGGCACATCGCCCGCCACACCGCCGCCGATCCGGCCGCCGGCCTGCCCGACGCCGACCAGCTGGCCACCGAATTCCCCGACCTGGATCTGCACCGCGCCTGGACCGTCACCACCGAGGAAGCCGCCGAGCTGGCGCTGCGGGCCGAGCGCGCCGCGCGCGAGGTCGATCCGCGCATCACCAATACCGACGGCGCCAGCGTCGGCACCTACGAAGGCCAGTTCGTGATGGGCAACACGCGTGGCTTCCTGGGCGGCTATCCGTATTCCCGCCACAGCCTGTCCGTGGCGCCCATCGCCGGGCGTGGCAACGGCATGCAGCGCGACTACTGGTATTCGTCGGAACGCGATCCCGCCAAGCTGGCCTCGCCCGAGGCCATCGGCCGCTATGCCGCCGAACGCACGCTGTCGCGCCTGTCGGCCCGCCGCGTGCGCACCGGCAAGTTCCCCGTCCTGTTCGAGGCGCCGCTGGCGCTGGGCCTGGTCGGCGCGCTGACGCAGGCCGTCAACGGCGGCGCCCTGTACCGCAAGGCGAGCTTCCTGGTCGATTCGCTGGGCAAGCCCATCTTCCCCAAACACATCAACCTGGTCGAAGACCCGCACATCCGCGGCGCCATGGGCAGTTCGCCCTTCGACGACGAAGGCGTGCGCACGCGCCGCCGCAACGTGGTGTCGGCGGGCGTCCTGGAAGGCTATTTCCTGTCGTCCTACACGGCACGCAAGCTGGGCATGGCCACCACGGGCAACGCCGGCGGCTCGCACAACCTGGTCTTCAGCTCCACGCAGACGCGCCGCGGCGACGATTTCGAAGCCATGCTCAAGAAGCTGGGCACGGGTTTTCTCGTCACCGAGCTGATCGGGCAGGGCGTCAACTACGTCACGGGCGACTACTCGCGCGGCGCGTTTGGCTACTGGGTCGAAAACGGCCAGATCCAGCACGCGGTCCAGGAAGTCACCATCGCCGGCAACCTGGCCGACATGTTCCAGCAGATCGTCGCGGTAGGCGCGGACACCATCTCGCGCGGCACCAAGACCACCGGCTCCATCCTCATCGAGCAGATGGCCATCGCCGGGATCTGATCCCGTGCGTGGGCGGCGCGCAATGCGCCGCCCGCGGGCTTTGCAACCGCTCCGCCATCCACTTTGCACTCCCCCTTGCAATCCCTTACCGGCTCGGGATTTCCTCTAGCCGTCCCGGCCATGGCCAGCGTGTAATATCCGGCGGGTATTGCTCGAAGTCCCAGTTGTCGGTGTAAAGGAGCAAAGTGATGCAACGACGTTCATTCTTGAAGCGCGCCGGCCTGGGCGCCGTCGCCGGCGCCGCCGTCAGCACGCCCGCGCTGGCGCAGGACATGCCGTCGGTGAGCTGGCGCCTTTCCTCCGGCTTTCCCGCGGCCCTCGATCTGCGCGTGGGGGCGGCCGAGAATTTCTGCAAGTTCGTCGCCGAAACCACGGGCGGCAAATTCAATATCCGTCATTTCCCCGACGGCGAAGTCGTCGCCGCGGCCGACCTGATGCAGGCCGTCTCCGCCCGGAAGGTGGAATGCGGCCATGTGTCCTCGCGCCGCTACTACGCCAAGAATGCGGCCTTCTGCTTCGATGCGGCCGTGCCCTTCGGCCTGAATGCGCGCCAGATGAACGCCTGGATGAGCGATGGCGAGGGCCTGCGGCTGACGCGCGAGCTCTTCAAACCCGAAAAGATCATCAATTTCCCCTTGGGCAATACCGGCGCGCAGATGGGCGGTTGGTACACCCGGGAAATCAAGCGCACTGGCGACCTGAAAGACCTGAAGATGCAGGTCGACGGCCTGGCCGCCGACGTGCTGGCCCGCCTGGGCGTCGCGCCGCAGCAGGCGGATGCGGCCAAGCTGGCCGAGGCGTTTGAAAAAGACGGCCTGCAGGCCGTGGCGGGGGCGGGCGCTTACGACGACGCCAAACTCGGTTTGAATAAGGTAGCTAAGTATTACTACGCACCCGGCTGGTGGGCGGGCGGTGAACAGCTATCGCTCTATATCAATGAAACGGCCTGGAACGAGCTTCCCAAGCATTACCAGGCCGTGGTGCAGGCCGCGGCCCTGGCCGCGCACGCGGCAGCGACCGCCCGGTACGACGCGCTGAACCCGCCGGCGCTGGCCCAATTGACGGCAAGTGGCGCCCAGGTGCGCGCTTTTTCGCGTTCGATCATGGACGCGGCGTTCGAGGCCACGCAGCAGGTGTACAAGGATTTGGGCGCCAAAGACCCCGGATTCAAGGCAATGCACGATAGTTACATGGGCTTTCGCGACAGCGAGATGCCGTGGTTTCGCCTGACCGAGAACGCTTATGGCCAGTATCTGGGCGTGGCGCTGTCGGCCAGGAGTTAGGAGGAAGCCGGTGCCGAATGGCATTCGGTGAGCAATAGGGTTTTTGCTAGTAACCACACGTTTTTTACAAAAAAATGGGCGGTTTAGAGGCTTTTGTTGAACGGCATTCGAGTTTCGGCCTGATACAAAGGAGTAATATCCCGGGTCTTGACGCGCAAACTTGCGGCCTTTAGGCGGCATAGACGTCAATCCGGCAGGATTACATCAGCCCGGATTACCAATATTCCGAGACAGACTTTAAGGTGGTAACAACCATGCAATCCAAGACCAAAAAGCTGCTGGCCGCGCTGATCGCTGCCGGTGTCATCCCGGCTGCCCACGCTGCCGACATCAAGCTGGGCGTGGCGGAAGCCCTGTCCGGCGGCGCTGCCCAGTACGGCGTCTCGATCCGCAACGGCTTCCAGCTCGCGGCCGACGAGATCAACGCCGCCGGCGGCATCAACGGCAACAAGATCGTGCTCGTGGTCGAGGACGAACAAGGCAAGAAAGAAGAAGCCATCAACGTCTTCAAGAAGCTGATCTTCAAGGACCAGGTCCTGATGGTCTTCGGTCCCACGCTGTCGAACTCGGCCCAGGCCGCCGATCCGATCGCGCAGGCCGCCAAGACGGTTGTCTTCGGCACCTCCAACACCGCCGACGGCATCACCTCCATCGGCAACTTCGTGTTCCGCAACTCGGTCACCGAAGCCGACGTGCTGCCCGCCACCATCTCCACCGTCAAGGCCAAGACCGGCCTGAAGAACGTGGCCGTGCTGTACGGCAACGACGACGTGTTCACCAAGAGCGGTTACGACAACTTCAAGAAGGCCCTGGCAGACCAGAAGATCCCGGTCACCACGACCGAAACGTTCGCCAAGGGCGACGTGGACTTCAAGGCCCAGCTCACCAAGATCAAGGGCACCAACCCCGACGCCATCGTGCTGTCCGCACTGCTGGCCGAAGGCGCCCCGATCATGGTCCAGGCCCGCCAGCTCGGCCTGAACGTGCCGGTCATCGGCGGCAACGGCATGAACTCGGTCAAGATCTTCGACCTGGCCCCCGGCGGCGCGTCGAACAATCTGTGGATCGGCAGCCCGTGGTCGATCGAGAACAAGGCCCCCGAGAACGTCAAGTTCATCGACGCCTACAAGGCCAAGTTCACCAACGCTCCCGACCAGTTCGCGGCGCAGTCCTATGACGCCATGTACATCGTCGCCCAGGCGCTGAAGAACACCAAGATCTCCGGCGAACTGACCAAGGACCGCGCTGCCCTGCGCGACGCCCTGCCGTCCGTGACCTGGACCGGCGCCACCGGCCCGTTCAAGTTCCGCCAGGCCACCGACCGCGCCGGCAAGCCCGCCGGCTACGACGCCGACCAGGCGCCGATCGTCAGCGTGACCAAAGACGGCAAGTACGTCATCGAGAAGTAAGCAGTACGCATCCCCGCGCGGGGGGATGCGCCTTGCGGACGGCCTCCCGGCCGCCTGCAAGGCGCTTTTTATCGCAGGGCCGTCGCAAGTAAATAGCTTCCCCGAAAGCAGAAAGACCTCGCTGTGGGCACGGCGAGGGGGCCCTATCAGATCTGGAAAGTCCCATCATGTTCGAACAACAATTCGTCAATGCCTTGTCGCTGGGCTGTGTGTATGCACTGTTCGCGCTCGGCTTCACGCTGATCTTCGGCGTGCTCGGGGTGATCAACCTGGCGCATGGCGCCGTGTTCATGGTTGGCGCCTACGCAGCACTGGTCGTGGTCGAGCAGTTCAGCCTGCCGCTGTGGGCGGCGCTGATGGTCGCGTTCTTCGTCGCCGGCTTTACCGGGGTCATCATCGACTACCTGGTGCTCAAGCCGCTGCGCAAGCGCAACGCGCCCCACCTGATTCCCATGATCGCCACCATTGGCGTGGGCATCATCCTGAATAACGGCGCCCAAGGCATCTTCGGCGCGAGCAACCTGCGCTTCCCGCATGGCACCGTGCCCGAGGAAGTCATCGAGGTCGCGGGCCTGCACCTGACCGTCATCGAACTGGGGATCATCTTCCTGTCGTTCGCGCTGATGGCCGTGCTGATGTATGTCATGCGCCGCACGCAATTCGGACGCGCCCTGCGCGCCATCGCTGAATCGCCCAAGGCCGCCTGGCTGCTGGGGATCAACGTCGAAAAGCTCTTCATCACCACCTCGTTTGCCGCGGCCGCCCTGGGCGGCGTGGCCGGCGTGCTGATCGGGCTGTACTCGAACGCGCTCTTCCCCCTGATGGGCCAGCCGATGCTGCACAAGGGCATCGCGGTCATCATCCTGGGCGGCATGGGAGACATCCGCGGCGCCATGCTGGGCGGTCTGTTCCTGGGCTTTGCCGAGGTGCTGTCCGTGGCTTACATCGGCTCCACCATGCGCGACGCGGTGGCTTTCGGCCTGCTGTTCCTGATCCTGCTGGTGCGCCCGCAAGGTCTGTTCGGCAAAGTGGTTCAACGCAAGGCTTAAGGTATGAGCGGATTCGAAAATTTCTGGGCCATTTACGGCAACCTGGTGCTCACCCTCGGCACCAACGCACTGCTGGCCCTCTCCATCTGGCTGACGCTGGCCTGCGGCATGCTGGCCATGGCCAATGCCGCCTTCATGGGCATCGGGGCGTACGCCGCCGCGCTGCTTACCATGAACTACGACGCGCCGTTCGCGGTGGCGCTGGCTGGCGGCATGGCCGCGCCCGCGCTGGTGGCGGCGCTGATCGGCCTGCCGACCCTGCGGCTGTCCGGTGTCTATCTGGCCATGGCGACGCTGGGCTTCGGTGAAGTGGTCCGCGTGACCATCCTGAACACCGAGTCCGTCACCGGCGGCGCGCTGGGCTTGAACGGCATTCCGCAGTTGACGCAGTGGTGGCATGTGCTGCTGGCCGTGATCATCGTGCTGTTCGTGCTGTGGCGCGTGCGCGCGTCCAAGATCGGCCGTTCCTTTGACGCCATCCGTGGCGACGAAACGGCAGCCGGCATGATGGGCATCGACGTGCGCGCCAACAAGATGCTGGCCTTTGTGGCCGGCGCGGTGATCGCCGGCCTGGCCGGCGCGCTGAATGCGCACCTGACTTTCTTTATCGGTCCCAACGAATACGGATTCGACCGCGGCGTCGAAATCCTGACGATGGCGATCCTGGGCGGCATCGGCGGCCTGGCCGGCCCCGTGCTGGGCAGCTTCATCATTACGGTGCTGCCCGAATTGCTGCGCGGATTCGCGGATCTGCGCCTGGTCGCGAATGGAGTGATCCTGGTGGTGATTGTGTTGTTCCTGCCGCAAGGCATCTGGGATCCGGCGCGTTTCAAGCGCTGGACGCGTCAAGGACGCCAGGGAGGGAAGCGCCATGCTTGAGCTGTCTTCCGTTTCCAAGAGCTTTGGCGGTCTGCATGTGCTGCATGACGTCAGCCTGTCCGTGCCCGAAGGCGCGATCTTCGGCCTGATCGGCCCCAACGGCGCCGGCAAGACCACGGTGTTCAACCTGATCACCGGGCTGTTGCCGCCCAGCGGCGGCACCATCACGTTCCAGGGCGAAAGCGTGCTGCGCAAGAAGCCGCACAGCATCACGCGCATGGGCATTGCCCGCACCTTCCAGAACATCCGTCTCTTCAAGGAGATGACGCTGCTGGAAAACGTCGTCGTGGGCGCCTACCGCCACATGAACTACGGTTTCCCCAGCCTGCTGCTGGGCCTGCCCGGCTTTCGCGAGCACGAGCAGCGCGCCCGCGAGCGCGCCCACGAACTGCTGACGTGGATGCGCCTGGATCACAAGGCCAACGACCTGGCGGACAACCTGTCCTACGGCGAACAGCGCCGCCTGGAGCTGGCGCGCGCGCTGGCCACCGAGCCCAAGCTGCTGCTGCTGGACGAGCCCGTCGCCGGCATGAACACCGGCGAACGCGCCGAACTCATGCGCGAAATCCTGGCGATCCGCGACCGCGGCTACACGATCCTCATGATCGAGCACGACATGCGCTTCGTCATGGGCTTGTGCGAACGCATCGCGGTGCTGAACTTCGGCAAGATCATCGCCTGCGGCGGTCCCGAGGACATCCGCAACAATGAGCAGGTCATCGAGGCCTACCTGGGCCGCGAAGACGACGAAGACACCGAACAAGCGGAGGCCGCAAAATGAGCGCCATGCTGGAAGTCCGCGGGCTCGAGGTCAACTACGGCCATATCGAAGCCGTGCGCGGCATCGACCTGGACCTGAACGCCAACGAAATCACCGCCCTGGTCGGCGCCAACGGCGCCGGCAAGTCGACCACGCTGCTCGCGCTGTCGGGCCTGCTGCCCAAGGCGCGCGGCCGCATCCTCTTCGAAGGCGAAGACGTCACCAACCTGGCGCCGAACCAACTGGTCGCGCGCGGCATCGTGCAGGTGCCCGAGGGCCGGGCGATCCTCACCACCATGACGGTGCTGGAAAACCTGGAACTGGGCGCCTACCGCCGCGGCCTGAAAAACGTCGCCACCGACCTGGAATACGTGTTCAACCTGTTCCCGCGCCTGAAAGAGCGCATCAGCGGCATGGCCGGCAACCTGTCGGGCGGCGAACAGCAGATGCTGGCCATCGGCCGCGCCCTGATGGCCAAGCCGCGCCTCTTGCTGCTGGACGAACCGTCGATGGGCCTGGCGCCGATCGTCGTCCAGGAGATCTTCCGTTCGCTGCGCGCCATCAACGCCGACGGCCTCACGCTGTTCCTGGTCGAGCAGAACGTGCGCCAGGCGCTCAAGATCGCCCAGCACGGTTACGTGCTCGAAAACGGCGCGATGGCGCTGACGGGCACCGGCCGCGAACTGCTGGGCCACCCGCGGGTCCTGGAAGCGTACCTGGGTGCCTGACGGGGTGGGGACCTTATGCGTCCCCTGATGAACCTTACGGCTGCCGCCCTGCGGCGGTCAGCCGCCAGCCGCTTGAATTCCCCTCGCTTGCCCAATTTTTGAGCATCCGTGTTAGAATTTCAGGCTTTCCTCATTTTGACCTTTGCACGGGCGGATTCATAACGCTTAGGCGGAGGGCGATTTAGAGGCTTGAAACTTCAGGGTTTTCCAAGGCGGTCTTTCTGTTCTTGGGAAAATTCACCCGGGTTTTACGCCTAGTCTGGGAAAGAACCACTGGCAGGATGTTCCGGCCAGAGCAAATTTTTATTCTTAGGAACCATCATGAAGACCTTTGTGGCCAAGCCGCATGAAGTCCAACGTGACTGGTTTGTGATCGACGCCAAGGGCAAAGTCCTCGGTCGTGTGGCCAGCGAAGTCGCACGTCGTCTGCGTGGCAAGCACAAACCTGAATTCACGCCTCACGTTGATACCGGTGACTACATCGTCATCATCAACGCGTCCGATATCGTCGTTACCGGCGCCAAGGCGAAGGACAAGAAGTACTTCCGCCACACGACGTACCCGGGCGGTATCCGTGAAACGAACTTCGAGAAAATGCAAGAGCGTTTTCCCGGCCGTGCCATTCAGAAGGCCGTCAAGGGCATGCTGCCCAAGGGTCCTCTGGGCTACGCCATGATCAAGAAGCTGAAGGTCTATGCCGGTGCCGAGCACCCGCACACCGCCCAGCAGCCCAAGACGCTGGATATCTAAGGAAACGCCATGATCGGTAACTGGAATTACGGAACCGGCCGTCGCAAAACTTCGGTGGCTCGCGTTTTCATCAAGAAGGGCACTGGCAAGATCGTCGTCAACGGCAAGCCCGTCGACGAGTTCTTCGCTCGTGAAACCGGCCGCATGGTCGTGCGCCAGCCGCTGGAACTGACCGGCCATCTGGAATCGTTCGACATCAAGGTCAACGTGCACGGCGGCGGTGAAACCGGCCAGGCCGGCGCGATCCGTCACGGCATCACGCGTGCCCTGATCGATTACGACGCCACGCTGAAGCCGTCGCTGTCGCAAGCTGGCTTCGTGACCCGCGATGCCCGTGAAGTCGAACGTAAGAAGGTCGGCTTCCGCAAGGCGCGTCGTCGCAAGCAGTTCAGCAAGCGTTAATGCCCTGCAAAAAGCCCGCTTCGGCGGGCTTTTTGTTTTTGGGCCGGCCATGTCCTGTCGCTGCCGGCCCTGCGCGGAACTCCGCGCCACCCGCCCGGTCGGAAAAAAGGATTGCAGTGCCAATTCAGGCACGCCGGTGCAATACCCTGTTTCCCGAGCGATACAATCGTTATTCGTTCTCCGAAGAGCATTCATCATGGCCCAAGCATCGAATACCCGCATCAAGGTTGGCATCGTCGGCGGCACCGGCTATACCGGCGTCGAACTGCTGCGTTTGCTGTCGCAGCATCCCAACGTGGAACTGACTGCCATCACGTCCCGCAAGGAAGACGGCCTGCCCGTCGCCGACATGTATCCCAACCTGCGCGGCCGTGTGAAGCTTGCCTTCTCCGCCCCGGAAAAGGCCTCGTTGACCGACTGCGATGTCGTATTCTTCGCCACGCCTCACGGGGTGGCCATGGCGCAAGCCCAGGAACTGATCGCCGCGGGCACCCGCGTCATCGACCTGGCTGCCGACTTCCGTCTGCAGGACATTCCCACGTTCGAACGCTGGTACAAGATCCCCCACACCTGCCCTGACATCCTGGCCGAATCGCAATATGGCCTGGTCGAGCTGAACCGCGAAGCCATCTCCAAGGCGCGCGTCATCGGCAACCCCGGCTGCTACCCGACCACGGTGCTCCTGGGTCTGGCGCCCTTGCTCGAAGGCGGCAAGGCGCTCGTCGATGCGCAAACCCTCATCGCCGACTGCAAGTCGGGTGTCTCGGGCGCCGGCCGCAAGGCAGAGGTGGGTTCGCTGTTCTCCGAAGCGTCCGACAACTTCAAGGCCTACGGCGTGGCCGGCCATCGCCACCACCCCGAAATCACCGCGCAGCTTGAAAAGCTGGCCGGCGGCAAGGTGGGGCTGACGTTCGTGCCGCATCTGGTGCCGATGATCCGCGGCATGTTTTCCACCATCTATGCCCGCATCCAGCCTGAAGCCCGCGATACCGACTTCCAGGCCTTGTTCGAGGCCCGCTATGCGGATGAACCTTTCGTCGACGTCATGCCCGCCGGCAGCCATCCCGAAACGCGTTCGGTGCGCGGCTCGAACAACCTGCGCATCGCGCTCAGCCGCCCGGGCAACGGCGACCTGCTGATCGTCATGGTGGCGCAGGACAACCTGGTCAAGGGCGCCGCCGGCCAGGCTGTGCAGAACATGAACCTGATGTTCGGCATCCCCGAAACAGTCGGCCTGGACCAGGTCGCCATCCTGCCGTAAGGCCCCGGCGGCCAGCCTGGCTGGCCGCCTTCTTTGCGCTTCATGTCCGTAGATCCTTCCGCCCGTCCCCAGCCGCGTGCCACGCATGGCGCTTTTGCGCGCCTGGTCGCGATGCTGCTGCTGGGCGCGTTGCTGGGAGGCGCCGCGGGATTCTTCCATGCGCGCGCGCTCTATCGTCCGCAGGACGCCATCGTCATCAGCGCCCAACAGGCAGAGGCGCAGGACGAAGCCATGCGCCAACAGGCTACGCAGCTGCGCTACATCCGGGGGCAGCTGGATACCGCCGATGGCGAACTCGTCATCGAGCGGTCGGCCCGCCAAGAGCTCGAAACCCAGCTCCGCGCTGCGCAGGCCGAGGTCGGCCGCGTGCGTGACCAGCTTGCGTTCTACGAGCAACTGCTGCCGCCCGGCCCTGAGGGCTCGGTGGACATCCGCGGTGTGCAGATCGATCGCGAGGGCGGTGGCCTGCGCTACAAAGTGCTGCTGATGCGCAGCGGCCGCAATGGCGCCACGCCTTTCGCGGGCGCGTTGCGGTTCCAGGCAACCGGTGTGCTCAAGGGCGAAACCGTCACGGTGGATTTGGCGCCCATGCAGGTCAGGGCCGAGACAGGGCCCGTCGCCTCGACGGGCGAGAACCTCGCGGCGGCGTCGCTGGCCCTGCAGTTCGACCAATATCAGCGCAGCCAGGGTCTCCTGGCCGTGCCCGACGGATTTGTCCCCGAAAGCGTCACCGTCAGCGTCCTCGAGGGCGAAACCGTCCGCGCCACCCGCAGCGTCAAACTGGAACTTTGAGTCTGGTCAAGCCCTGCGCTATAGTGACACTATACGAGCGGCGACGCCGCTCACTGAAATATGGCCGTATCGGCCAGGAGTGAACCATGAATGCAGTGACCGAAACCGTCGACCTGCAGGCCGCGCCGCCTGTGCCCCTGGTGTTTACCGACTCGGCTGCCGCCAAAGTGAAAGACCTGTTGGCCGAAGAAGGCAACCCCGAGCTCAAGCTGCGCGTGTTCGTGCAGGGTGGGGGCTGTTCCGGCTTCCAGTACGGTTTCACGTTCGACGAAGTCGTGAACGAAGACGACACCGTGCTGGACAAGGCTGGCGTCCAGTTGCTCGTTGACCCGATGAGCTTCCAATACCTGGTCGGCGCCGAGATCGATTACAAGGAAGACCTGGAAGGCGCGCAGTTCGTCATCCGCAATCCCAACGCCAGCACCACCTGCGGCTGCGGTTCTTCGTTTTCGGTGTAATCGCCGGGCACGAAAGACAAAAACCCTTCGGCTTGCCGAAGGGTTTTTTGTTTGAGGCGCGGCATTACCACCGGTGGTGGGGGGGCGTCAGGCGGGATACAGCGCGCCCAGCAGCCTCGCACCGCGCGCGCCCGTGACGCTCGGCAGGCCCGCGGGCTGGCCCGTGACGAATGCCTGCGCCAGCCACGCGAACGCCAGCGCTTCCACCTGCTGGGCCGGCACGCCCAGGGCGTCGGTCGCCTGCACCGGGCGCTGCAGGCAGTAAGCCAGTTCCTGCATCAGTCCCGCGTTGTAGGCGCCGCCGCCGCACACAAACACTTCCTGCGTTCCTGCGGCGGCCGCGTCGATGGCGTTGGCGACTGTCCTCGCGGTCAGGCGCTGCAAGGTGGCCTGGACGTCCTGAGGGGCGGGAGCCGGCCCGTCGAACGCAGCCAGGCGTGCGTCCAGCCATTTCATATTGAAGAGATCCCGGCCTGTGGACTTGGGCGGGGGCAGGCCGAACCAGGGCTCGCTCGCGATGAGCTGCTCGAGCAGGGGCGCCACCACCTGGCCCGTCGCAGCCCAGCGGCCGCCCGCGTCATAGGGCCGACCCAGGTGGCGCTGGCACCAGCCATCCAGGAACACGTTGGCAGGGCCGGTATCGAAGCCGCGCGGGGGTTGTCCGGGCACCAGCAGCGTCACGTTGGCAATGCCCCCCAGGTTCAGCACGGCGCGGCCGTGGTCGCTGCCGAACACGGCCGCGTGAAAGGGCGGCACCAGGGGCGCGCCTTGGCCGCCCGCGGCCAGGTCGCGGCTGCGGAAGTCCGCCACCACGTCTATGTCGGTCAGCTCGGCCAGCAGCGCTGGCGCGTTGAGCTGCAGCGTGTAGCCGAGGTCGGGGCGATGCCGGACGGTCTGGCCGTGCGCGCCGATGGCGGTCACGTCGTGCGCGGCGACATTCGCATCCTTGAGCAGGGCCGACACCGCCTGCGCGTACACCCGGACCAGCGCATTGGCCGCGAGCGCGGCGCGGGCCAGCTCGTCGTCCCCGGAAGTATTGAGAACCAGCAACTCGCGGCGCAGATTCTCGGGCATGGGCAGGCTGGCGCTGGCCAGCACCTGCGGCGGCCCTCCTTGCGTCAGCCGGGCCAGCACGCCGTCGACGCCGTCGACGCTGGTTCCCGACATCAATCCGATGAAGAGCGTGCCGGTGTCGTGCTGCAAAGGCTTGATGTCTTTCACGGGCGCCTCGAAATAAAAAAGGCGGCCGTCGCATGTCGCGCCGCCGCCGCGCCCGTCGCGCGGGCCTGGTGCCCGTCAAGGGCCTGACTGCTTGAACGGTCCGCCCTGCCTTGTGCGGACCGCCCTGTGCTGGAGTGCTGCCTGGGCCAGCCTTAGCGGCTGGCCACGTTCGTCACTGCGTCGGGCAGCGTCTGCTGGAACTGCGTCAGCAACAGGATCTGCTGCTTGTACGGCGCCACCGCGTCGTTGAACGCGCGGACTTCCGCGGGTTCGAGGGCGCGGGCCACGGGCAGGTCCACGGACAGCGGGTCGATGGGCTGATTGTCCACGCGGAATTCGTAGTGCAGGTGCGGACCCGTGGCCCAGCCGGTGGATCCGACATAACCCAGCAACTGACCCTGCGAGACCTTCGCGCCCTTGGTGATGCCCTGGGCGATGCGGCTCTGGTGCGCGTACAGCGTCGAATACTTGCCGTGGTGCTTGATGATGACCACGTTGCCGTAGCCGTTCTGCCAGCCCGAGAATTCGACCGTGCCGTCGGCGGTGGAGTGGATCGGCGTGCCGGAGGGGGCGGCGTAATCCACGCCCTTGTGTCCCGTCCAGGTCTTGTGGATGGGATGCATGCGCATGCCGAAGGTCGAGCTGATCCGGCTGAACTTCAGGGCGGTGCGCAGGAACGCGCCACGCAGGCTGGTGCCGTCGAAGTCGTAGTAGGAACCGGTCTTGTCGTCGCGGCTGAACCAGACGGCGTTGTAGGTCTTGCCGCCGTTGATGAACTCCAGGGCCAGCACGCGGCCCGCGCCGGCGTAGCGGCCGTCATGGGAACGCACTTCATAGACGACGCGGAACTGGTCGCCCTGGCGCAGGTCGCGCAGGAAGTCGATCTTGGCGCTCAGGATGTCGGCCATCTGCATGGTGACCGAGTCCGGGATGCCAGCCGAGTCCGTGGCGCCGAAGAGCGAGGACTTGATGGTGCCGACGGCCACGCGGGTCTGGCGGTCGGTGCTTTCCGTGATTTCCTCGGCCTTGTAGCTGTCGCCGGCCGGCGCGACGTGCAGCATGCGCGTCACGACCTGCCCGTCGGATTCATTGCCGGGCGTGTGGATGTAGCGCAGCCAGATCAGGTTGCCCTGTTCGTCCGTGGCGGCCTGCACCGAGCGGCCCGGATACAGCTTGTAGATGCTGCGGGCGCTGGCGTCGTGCGTCAGGAAGGACTGCAGATTGGGCGCGTCCAGCTCCAGGCGCTGCAGCACGGCCGACAGCGTGTCGCCCGGACGGATGCGGGTTTCGCTGATGTAGGGGGCGGCGCTGGGGCTGCTGACTTCGACTTGCTCGGCGGTCAGCGGCAGAATGCTCTGGATGACGCGCGAGGGAGGGAGTTCGGTGCGGTCGGGTTGCTGCACCATGCCGAGAGCGGCGGCGCCAGCGAAAAGACCAATTGCGGTGACGAGAAGAGTGCGGCGGAAAAGTCCCGAGCGATGGGGCTTGGGCTCGACGGGCGCAAATACGGCAGCGACTTTGCGCTTGAGGCCACTCGCCAGTTCGTGGAGGCCACGATTCATCGTGAAAATACCCTCTCAGGTGGCTTGAGCTCGCAGGGTGCGTGACACGAACGGCCCTGGCGTGCAACGGATTCCGGAGCAAGGGCTGGCGCGGATGCGCATCTTGTGAACAATAGATGGTAGAGCGAACGCAACTGCGTATATATGACAGTTGCGTATGATTAGGCCGGTATCCTAGCCGATTCGGCTAGAATTTTCGATAGTTTTCGTCACTTTTTACACCTTTTTGTCGGCTGAAGCCGCATTGGTCCCCCTGTCATGTCACCCACCGAAGCCCCCATCACTCCTGAAGTCGAAGCCGATCTGCGTATAGCCAAGCGCGGCTGCGATGAACTGCTGGTCGAGTCCGAGTTTGCGCGCAAGCTGGCCAAGAGCCGCGCCACGGGCGTGCCCCTGCGCATCAAGCTCGGGCTGGACCCCACCGCGCCGGACATCCACCTGGGACACACGGTGGTGCTGAACAAGATGCGCCAGCTCCAGGACCTGGGGCACAACGTCATCTTCCTGATCGGCGATTTCACCTCCACCATCGGCGACCCCAGTGGCCGCAACAGCACGCGCCCGCCGCTCACGCGCGAGCAGATCGAAGAAAACGCCAAGACCTATTACGCGCAGGCCAGCCTGGTGCTGGATCCGGCCCGCACCGAGATCCGTTACAACTCCGAGTGGTGCGATCCCCTGGGCGCGCGCGGGCTGATCCAGCTCGCCTCCCGCTACACGGTGGCCCGCATGATGGAGCGCGAGGACTTCACCAAGCGGTTCAAGGGCGGCATCCCCATTTCGGTGCATGAATTCCTGTATCCGCTGATGCAGGGCTATGACTCGGTCGCGCTGAAGTCCGATCTGGAGCTGGGGGGCACCGATCAGAAGTTCAACCTGCTGGTGGGCCGGGAACTGCAAAAAGAATATGGACAGGAGCCGCAGTGCATCCTGACGATGCCGCTGCTCGTCGGCACGGACGGCGTAGAGAAAATGTCCAAGTCCAAGGGCAACTACATCGGCATTTCGGAGTCGCCCGATTCCATGTTCGGCAAGCTCATGTCGATTTCCGACACGCTGATGTGGCGTTACTTCGAACTGTTGTCCTTCCGCTCGCTGGAGGACATCGCCGCGCTCAAGCAGGAAATCGACGGCGGCCGCAATCCGCGCGATGCGAAGGTCATGCTGGCGCAGGAGATCATTGCGCGCTTTCATTCCGCCAAGGCGGCGGACGATGCGCTGGCCTCGTTCGAGGCGCGTTTCCGGGACGGCGCCATCCCCGAGGACATCCCCGAGGTCAACCTCGGCGGCGCGCCGGTGGGCATCCTGAAGCTGCTGCGCGAGGCCGGCCTGGTCGCATCCGGCTCGGAGGCCCAGCGCAACGTGGAGCAGGGCGGGGTCCGCGTCAATGGCGATCGCGTGGAAGACAAATCGTTGCAATTGCCGGCCGGGACTTACGTCGTTCAGGTGGGCAAGCGCAAGTTCGCGCGTGTTAAGTTGAACCCGTAATAGCGAAGTTTTGATACGCTGAAGGTACACACAGGGCCTGGGCGCCCTTTGCGGCACTTATAGGAGCACGACATGGAACTTTCGAGTTTGTCATTTTCCGATCACGAGTCGATTCCCGAGCGCTATGCATTCGGCAGGATCGATGCGCAATCGCACGTCGCGCTGGCAGACAACTTCAATCCGCAGTTTTCCTGGGACAACGTTCCGGACGGCACGCAGTCGTTTGCCTTGCTCTGCCATGATCCCGACGTGCCTTCGCGCCCCGACGACGTCAACCAGGAAGGCCGCGAAGTGCCTGCCGACCTGCCCCGCGTCGATTTCTTCCACTGGGTGCTGGTGGACTTGCCCGCCGACCTGCGCGAGATCGACGAAGGCGCGTTCTCCAACGGCATCACGCCGCGCGGCAAGGGCGGCCCCCTGGCGCCCATGGACGCGCGGCAGGGCATCAACTCCTATTCGTCATGGTTCGCCAACGACCACGACATGAGCGGCGAGTATTTCGGCTATGACGGCCCATGCCCGCCCTGGAACGATGCCCTGGTCCATCGCTACATCTTCACGCTGTATGCGCTGGACGTGCCCAGCCTGAACCTGCAGGGTTCCTTCACCGGCGAAGACGCGCTGCGCGCCATCCAGAAGCACGTGCTGGCACAGGCGTCGCTGACGGGGACCTATACGCTCAATCCCCGGCTGGCGCCCAAGCAAATCGGGGCCACGTCGGCCTGACGTCGACGGGCATGTACGCAGGGCCGCCTGGTGCGGCCCTTTTTCATTTCCGGCGTCCGCGGCGCGGGCCAAGGCCGGCGCGGGCAGCCTTTGCATGAAACTTTCTCAAGTCGTCATGAGGGGCGTTTCCGGGGCTGCCGGGATGGCGTGGTTTTCGCGCCCGTCCGGGGCAATTTGGGCAAGAACCCGCAATTTTGGCGGCATTTGATTCCGCGCGACGGGGTAAACTACACAGCAATCTCCGGGTTTACCCACCCGACGCCGTTTTCTCATTTCATACCGCCTCAGGAAACCCCCCGTCATGTTTGACCGCAACCTCACCTTGTCCAAGGCTGACCCGGACGTTTGGGCCGCCATCCAGAAGGAAGACCAGCGCCAGGAACAGCACATCGAGCTGATCGCTTCGGAGAACTACGCCAGCCCGGCCGTCATGGAAGCCCAGGGCACGCAGCTCACGAACAAGTACGCCGAAGGCTACCCGGGCAAGCGCTACTACGGGGGTTGCGAATACGTGGACGTGGTCGAACAGCTGGCCATCGACCGCCTGAAGCAGATCTTCGGCGCCGAAGCCGCCAACGTGCAGCCCAACTCGGGTTCGCAGGCGAACCAGGGCGTGTACATGGCCGTCCTCAAGCCGGGCGACACCGTGCTGGGCATGAGCCTGGCCGAAGGCGGTCACCTGACGCACGGCGCGTCGGTCAACGCCTCGGGCAAGCTGTACAACTTCATCTCGTACGGCCTGGACGAAAACGAAGTCCTGAACTACGACCAGGTCGAGCAGCTGGCCAAGGAACACAAGCCCAAGCTGATCGTGGCGGGCGCGTCGGCCTATGCCCTGCACATCGACTTCGAACGTATGGCGCGCATCGCCCGTGAAAACGGCGCGCTGTTCATGGTCGACATCGCCCACTACGCGGGTCTGGTCGCCGGCGGCGCCTACCCCAACCCGGTTCCGCACGCCGATTTCGTCACGTCGACCACGCACAAGTCGCTGCGCGGTCCGCGCGGCGGCGTCATCATGATGAAGGCCGAACACGAGAAGATCATCAATTCGGCGATCTTCCCGGGCATCCAGGGCGGTCCGCTGATGCACGTCATCGCCGGCAAGGCCGTGGCGTTCAAGGAAGCGCTGGAACCCGAGTTCAAGGACTACGCGCAGCAAGTCGTCAAGAACGCCAAGGTGCTGGCCGACACGCTGGTCAAGCGCGGCCTGCGCATCGTCTCCGGCCGCACCGAAAGCCACGTCATGCTGGTGGACCTGCGTTCCAAGGGCATCACGGGCAAGGAAGCCGAAGCGGTGCTGGGCCAGGCCCACATCACGGTCAACAAGAACGCCATCCCGAACGATCCGGAAAAGCCCTTCGTGACCAGCGGCATCCGCCTGGGCACGCCGGCCATGACCACCCGCGGCTTCACCGAAGCCGATGCCGAGCTGACCGCCAACCTGATCGCCGACGTGCTGGACAACCCGCGCGACGAGGCCAACATCGCTGCCGTGCGCGCCAAGGTCAATGAACTGACCTCGCGCCTGCCGGTGTACGGCAAGAAGTAATCCGCGGGCGCGGGCGGCGCTCGCGCATCCCGGGTTACAGAAGGAAGAGGGACGGCCCCGCAAGGCGCCGTCCCTTGGTTTTTTACAGGCAGGGGATGCGCGCCGGCAGTGACGGAATCGTCCATCCTGGCGCTTGGCATCGGTCCCGTCGTTACAATATGCTCAATTATTGCCTCCAGCGCCTCCTGCGCGTTTAGGGATCACACATGCGGTGTCCATTTTGTGGCCATGCCGAAACGCAGGTCGTCGACAGCCGGGTCTCGGAAGAGGGCGACGCCATCCGCCGCCGTCGCCGCTGCCTGTCCTGTGACAAGCGGTTCACCACCTACGAGCGGGTGGAGCTTGCCATGCCTTCGATCGTCAAGCGCAATGGCAGCCGCAGCGAATACGATCCCGTGAAGCTGCGCGCCAGCCTGAGCCTCGCGCTGCGCAAGCGCCCGGTCAGCACCGAGGACGTGGATGCGGCCGTCGCGCGGATCGAAGAGCAACTGCTTGCCAGCGGCCAGCGCGAAGTCCCGTCCGAGCATATCGGCGAGCTCGTCATGAACGAATTGCGCAAGCTCGACAAGGTCGCCTACGTGCGGTTTGCCTCGGTCTACAAAAGCTTCGAAGACATCGGCGAATTCGTCGAGGCCATCCGCGAGATGCAGGGCCCGCTGCTGCCGGGCAAGCTGCGCAAGGAATAGCGTGCGGGGCGCCGATCCCAACGGCGCCCCGCGAGGCTGCTATTGCAGCGCCGCCCCGCGCATCGAGCCGGGCGTCAGCGGCTGGAATTTGCGCCACACGCGGCGCATATGCTGCGCCGAGCCGAATCCCGATTTCTCCGCCACGCGCTCCAGGTCCAGCCGGGTGTCGCGCAGCAGGTCGCGCGCCAGCGCGACCCGGATCTGATACAGATAGTCCATGGGCGTGCAGCCCGCGTGCTCGCGGAACAGGCGGGTCAGGTGGCGCGGGCTGGTGTGCGCCTGGTCCGCCAGGGTCCGGGCCGACCACGGCGCGGCGGGGTCGCGGATGACCGCGTCCTGGACCCGGTGGACGCCGGGATGCATATGGCTGCGATGGTCCAGCCAGGGCGACAGCGCCGAATCGGAACCGGCGCGACGCTGGTAGACGACCATGTCTCGCGCCGCCTCGCTGGCGACGCGCGGGCCGCAATGGCGGGCCACCATGTGCAGCGCCAGGTCGATGCCGGCCGTGATGCCCGCGCTGCTGACCAGGTTGCCGTCCTCGACGAAGATGCGGTTGTCCAGCACGCGCGCGGTCGGGTCGATGGCGGCAAGCTGCGCCAGGCAGGTGTGGTGCGTGGTGCATTCGCGCTGCCGCGTCAGGCCGGCGGCCGCGGCGAACAGCGCGCCCGCGCAGACCGTCATCAGGGTGAACCCGTCCGCGGGGTGGCGCACGGCCAGCCAGTCCACGATGGCGCGTGCGTCGTCGTCGTCCAGCCGCGTGTGCTTGCCCACCACGCCGGAAAGAATCACCAGCGCGTTGCGGGGCAGGCGGGCGGGCAGGGCTTGAACGTGCGCCAGGTGCAGGCCCGGAATGCCGCTCTCGACGTCCCGGGAGGGGCCGCAGAAATGCTGTTCGAACGTGCCCGGACAAAGCTTGTTGGCGACGCGGAACGCCTCGGCCGGCCCGGCCAGGTCCAGCAGGACGATGCCGCGCGGCACCACGAAATGCACCGGGATCATCTGCGCCTCCCGCCCGGCAGCTATGCCGCCAGCGCGTCGGCGGCGCGCACGATGCGGGCAAAGCGGCCTTGCAGGACCAATTCGGTCCGGTCGCGGATCTCGGCCGGCGTGTAGTGCCGGCCGGACGGGCTTTGCATGGCGAAGGTCAGCGTGGCGTCGGTGGGGAACGTCACCTTGAAACCGGCGTCGCTGGCGTGGCGCGAGGTGGTTTCGCAGCACTGTTCGGTGCGGATGCCGGCCACGATGACGCCTTCGATCCCGTGCTTGACCAGCCAGTCGTGCAGCGAGGCGCCAGCTTCGTCCTTGGCGTACAGCGCGGAATGGACTGTTTTGTGGAACACGGCCGAGGGCGAAATCCGCAATTCCTGAAGCGTCCTGACGTGGCCGGACGCCAGGGAAAACGGATTGGCGGGATCGTCGGACGGGCTGGTATGGAACACCTGCAGCACCGGCATATCCTGCGCGGCAGCCCCATCGATCAGGGACTGGATTTGCGAAACAAAGGCCGGATACTCGGATGCGTCCCAAAACGGACGGTGACGGAAGGATTCCTGTACGTCGATGACGATCAATGTCTGTTTCATTTCCGGGCCTCCTGGCCTAGGTTTTCAAGGGGTATGGCGCTATTTTTACTCTGATCCCGCGCCGGCGCGAGCGCGATCCAAGACGGCTGGCGGCCCAAAACGGACATCGCCATGCGGCCACGCCGGCTCGTGCGTCCCCAATGACCGGGGGCGCGCACCGCGGACATACAATCCCTGGCATGGACATTTCCCCCGACACCGACGACCTCTACTGGATGCGGCGCGCCCTGGCGCTGGCGCAGACCGTCATGGCCACCACGGCCCCCAACCCCCGGGTCGGCTGCGTCATCGTGCGCGACGGCCGCGTGCTTGGCGAAGGCGCGACCCAGCCGCCGGGCGGTCCGCACGCCGAAATCTCCGCGCTGCGCGACGCGCAGGCGCGCGGCGAATCGGTCGCCGGTTCCACGCTGTACGTCACCCTGGAGCCCTGCAGCCATTTTGGCCGCACCCCGCCCTGCGTGGATGCGGTGCTGGCGGCGCGGCCGGCGCGCGTGGTGGTCGCCATGGGAGACCCGAATCCGCTGGTCAACGGACAGGGTCTGGCGCGCCTGCGCGACGCCGGAATCGGGGTGACGACGGGAATCTGCCGCGAAGAGGCGCTTGCCGTGAATGCCGGATTCATCTCACGCATGAGCCGGGGGCTGCCTTGGGTGTGGATGAAGATGGCCGCGTCGCTGGACGGCCGCAGCGCGCTGCATAACGGCATGTCGCAATGGATCACGGGCCCCGAGGCCCGGGCCGACGGCCACCGCTGGCGGGCGCGCAGTTGCGTCGTCCTGACCGGCATGGGCACCGTCCTGAAGGACGATCCCCGGCTGAACGTGCGCGACGTCGATACGCCGCGGCAGCCGCGCAAGGCCGTGGTGGACGGCCGTTTCGAGATCCCCGAGACCGCCCGGCTGTTCGATGGCGGGCCCGTCATCGTGTTCACCGCCCGCGAGGATGCCGCAAAGGCCGCGCGCCTGGCGGACAGGAACGCGCGGGTGGTCTGCCTGCCGGGCGTGGAGCCTGGCCGGGTCGACCTGCCAGCGATGATGCGCTGGATGGCCCAGGAACAGTTCAACGAGGTGCACGTCGAGGCCGGTGCGGGCCTGAGCGGCGCGCTGGTGTCCGCCGGGTGCGTGGACGAACTGCTGTTGTACCTGGCGCCGGTGCTGCTGGGCGACGCGGCGGGCATGGTGCGCCTGCCGATGCTCGAACACCTGGACGCCGCGCGACGCTACGAATTTACCGATATTGCGCGCGTGGGCGCTGATTTGTGCGTGCGCGCGCGCGTGGCCGGCACGTGGCGCCAGTTGATGGATAGCGTCGCGCTGCCTGCGCTGTCGTAGCGGTTCGGTTGCGACGCGCCGCCTGCATTGCGCGCGCTGCTTCACGCACACGAATTAATTCTTCATGCGCATGCGGCCTTTGCGCATCGCCCGCGCGCGTTGCCAAGATGGCTGTTAGCACTCCGCAAGCACGGCTGCCAATGCTTCGCAAGCCGCGTGCAGCCTGCGTCTACGCGTCGCGCG
This sequence comes from Achromobacter sp. T5-5, assembly GCF_055397965.1. NCBI lineage: Bacteria > Pseudomonadati > Pseudomonadota > Betaproteobacteria > Burkholderiales > Alcaligenaceae > Achromobacter > Achromobacter sp. T5-5. Next base: position 5,594,253 of record NZ_AP027919.1, on the reverse strand, counting down.
CGGTTCGTGGCGGCATACATGATGTGCGCCAACCGCAGACGCGCGCACGCCATCCGCGGTGGTGCGCGGCGCTGCGCTGAAACGCGAGCGCGCAAATGAATTGCCACAAAACGGTCAATTGGGCTTAGCATAGGTGCATGACTTGGCGCTACGCGCTCACGGACCACCGCACAGCCGCCGCGCGCCCTCGTCACCACGGATTCCCGTGCCGCGATCGGCGCAGTTCATCACCGACAGGCACGCTACTGAACGAAGACGCAAAGCGCCGTTCAGGCCGTCCGCCGCGATCGCATGGCGGGCGTAGCCGGGTTTGTTCCCGGCCCATAAGAATCCACCGGATATCGCTCATTTCGTCGTTTCATTGCCGACCATTTCATGTGCGGCTGCGTCAGGCACGCTATATGCGGCCTTATGCTGAAGACGAACGAGTGAACTTGCTCACGTTGGTTGCAATCCTGGCGGAACTTGTATCCGTAGGCGGCAGCCTAAACAGAAAGGGTCCGATCCTGCTTATGGTTGATGTGTGGCGAAAGCAACATAAAAACCCGCTGAAAATGCTTGTCGCAAGATTGTCTAGGAAAGCGCAGGCGCTGAGGCACAATGGGCATGTAGGGACGTATTGAATTTTTCGCGTGTTGTAGGAGGTTTCCGTGCAAAACATCGTCGAAGGCTTCAAGTCGCAGTATGCAAGAGAGCAGGAATCAGAGCTCTCGCTCGAAGAGTATCTGAACCTCGCCAAGCGCGATCCCATGGCCTACGCCAGCCCTGCTGAGCGCATGCTGGCCGCGATCGGCGAACCTGAGATCGTGGATACGCGCAACGACCCACGTCTTTCCCGTTTGTTTTCCAACCGGACCATCCGGCGCTATCCCGCGTTCCAGGAGTTCTACGGCATGGAGGACGTGATCGGACAGATCGTCGCGTTCTTCAAGCACGCCGCTCAGGGGCTGGAAGAACGCAAGCAGATCCTGTATCTGCTCGGACCGGTTGGGGGCGGCAAGTCCTCCATTGCGGAGCGGCTCAAGGCGCTGATGGAGAAGTTTCCGATCTATGCCTTGAAAGGATCGCCGGTGAACGAATCGCCGCTCGGGCTGTTCCATCCCGAACGGTTCGGCGACATGCTCGAAAAGGAATACGGCATTCCTCGGCGCTACCTGACCGGCATCATGTCGCCGTGGGCGGTCAAGCGGCTCAAGGAGTTCGACGGCGACATCTCCAAGTTCCGCGTCGTGCGCCTGAATCCTTCCGTGCTGCGCCAGATCGCCATCGCCAAGACGGAACCGGGCGACGAGAACAACCAGGACATCTCCTCGCTGGTCGGCAAGGTCGACATCCGCAAGCTCGACCGCCATTCGCAGGACGACCCGGACGCCTACAGCTATTCCGGCGGCCTGTGCCTGGCCAACCAGGGCCTGCTCGAGTTCGTGGAAATGTTCAAGGCCCCGATCAAGATGCTGCATCCGCTGCTGACGGCCACCCAGGAAGGCAACTTCAAGGGCACGGAAGGCTTCTCGGCCATCCCGTTCAACGGCACGATCCTGGCCCACTCCAACGAGTCGGAGTGGCAGACCTTCCGCAACAACAAGCACAACGAAGCGTTCCTTGACCGTATCTATATCGTCAAGGTGCCTTACTGCCTGCAGGTGTCCGAAGAGGTCCGCATCTACGAGAAGCTGCTGCATCACAGCTCGCTGTCCGAAGCGCCGTGCGCGCCCGGAACGCTGGACATGATGGCGCAGTTCTCGGTGCTGACGCGCTTGAAGGAACCCGAGAATTCCAGCATCTACTCCAAGCTGCGGGTCTACGACGGCGAAAGCCTGAAGGACGTCGACCCCAAGGCCAAGGCGCTGCAGGAATACAAGGATTACGCCGGCACCGATGAAGGCATGACCGGGGTCTCGACGCGCTTCGCGTACAAGATCCTGTCCAGCGTCTTCAACTACGACCAGACGGAAGTGGCCGCCAACCCCGTGCACCTCATGTACGTGCTGGAGCAACGGATCGGCCGCGAAGACTATCCCGACGAAATCCGCCGGCGCTACCTGGAGTTCATCAAGGGCTTCCTCGCGCCGCGCTACGCGGAATTCATCGGCAAGGAAATCCAGACGGCCTACCTGGAGTCGTACTCCGAATATGGTCAGAACATCTTCGACCGCTACGTGACGTTTGCCGACTGCTGGATCCAGGACGAGGAATTCCGCGATCCCGAAACCGGCGAAAGCTTCGACCGCAGCGCGCTGAACGACGAGCTGGAAAAGATCGAGAAGCCCGCGGGCATCGCCAACCCCAAGGATTTCCGCAACGAGATCGTGAACTTCGTGCTGCGGGCGCGCGCCAACAACAACGGGCGCAATCCCAACTGGACCAGCTATGAAAAGCTGCGCGAAGTGATCGAGAAGAAGATGTTCTCGAACACGGAAGACCTGCTGCCGGTGATTTCGTTCAATGCCAAGGCCTCGGCCGAGGACAAGTCGAAACACCAGAGCTTCGTCGACCGGATGGTGGAGAAGGGCTACACGGAAAAGCAGGTCAGGCTGCTGTGCGAGTGGTATCTCCGTGTGAGGAAGTCATCCTGAGCGAGGTGAATCATGAATTCACTGATCGATCGGCGTCTTAACGGCCGCAACAAAAGCGCCGTTAACCGGGAACGCTTTTTACGGCGTTACAAGGACCAGATCCGCAAGGCGGTGCACGGGATGATCCGTGACCGCTCGATCCAGGACATGGATCAAGGCGGTGAAATCAACCTGCCTGCCCGCGATATCTCCGAGCCGACCTTCCGGCACGGCGCGGGCGGCGACCGCGAGCTGGTGCATCCCGGCAACCGCGAGTTCGCCAAGGGCGATACCTTCGACCGGCCGCAGGGCGGGCAGGGCGATGGCGGGTCCGAACCCGGAGAGGGCGAATCGGTGGATCAGTTCACCTTCAGCCTGTCGCGGGCCGAATTCCTGAACCTCTTTTTCGAGGATCTGGAGCTGCCTCACCTGGCGCGCAACCAGCTTGGCGAAGTCAGCCAGAAGAAGTGGCAGCGCGCCGGCTACACCACGACCGGGTCGCCCAGCACGCTGAGCATCAGCCGCACGCTCAAGTCTTCCCTGGCGCGGCGGGTGTCGCTCAGCGTGAAGGCGCGGGCCGACCTGGAAGACGCCGAACACGCCCTGCAAGAGGCCCGGGCTGCGGGGGCGTCCGCCGCCCGGATCCAGGAGCTCGAACAGGAAGTCGAGGATTGCCGCGAGCGGCTTGCCCGCGTCCCGTTCCTGGATGACCTGGACCTTCGCTATCGCAACCGGGTATCGGTGGCCATCCCCATGGCGCGCGCGGTCATGTTCTGCCTGATGGACGTGTCCGGCTCCATGGACGAGGGCAAGAAAGACCTGGCCAAGCGCTTCTTCACGCTGCTGTACCTGTTCCTGTCGCGCAAGTACGAACACGTGGACTTGGTCTTCATCCGTCATACCGACAACGCCGAGGAAGTGGACGAGCACACCTTCTTCTACGACCCCAAGAGCGGCGGCACCATCGTGCTGTCCGCGCTGGAGTTGATGCGCGAGATCCTGGAAAAGCGGTATCCGCCGGCCGCGTGGAACGTGTATGCGGCCCAGGCCAGCGACGGCGACTCGTTCGGCGCCGACGCGGGCAAGAGCGCGCGCTTTCTGGCCGAACACCTGCTGCCGTCCACGCGGTACTTTGCCTATATTGAAATCCCCGACTCGCAGGAGGCGCGCAAGAGCAGCCTGTGGGCGGAATATGAACAGAAGCTGGAGCCGCATTTCGTCATGCGGCGCATCTGCGATCGCGGCGAGATCTTCCCCGTGTTCCACGACCTGTTCAAGAAGGAGGCCGCATGAATTCCAACATGGGTGCTCTCGTAGAGCCGGAATCGGCCGGCGGCGCCCGGCCGATCTCCCAGGGGTCCGAATGGACGTTCGAACTGATCCAGTCCTATGACGACGCGATTTCCCAGATCGCGCGCGAGTACGGGCTGGACACCTATCCGAATCAGATCGAGGTGATCACCTCGGAGCAGATGCTGGACGCCTACGCGTCGGCCGGCCTGCCCATCGGCTATCCGCACTGGTCCTACGGCAAGGAATTCATCCGCAACGAGCAGTTCTACCGCCGCGGCATGCAGGGGCTGGCCTACGAAATCGTCATCAACTCCAACCCTTGCATCGCCTATCTCATGGAAGAGAACTCCATGGCGATGCAGGCGCTGGTGATTGCGCATGCCTGCTACGGGCACAACTCGTTCTTCAAGGGCAATTACCTCTTCCAGCAATGGACCGACGCCGATGGCGTGCTGGACTACCTGGTGTTCGCGCGCAAATACGTGATGGCCTGCGAAGACCGTTACGGCATCGATGCCGTGGAAGCGCTGCTGGACTCCTGCCATGCGCTGTCGCATCACGGCGTGGACCGCTACAAGCGTCCCGCGCCGGTCTCGTACAAGGAAGAAGCCGCGCGCCAGGCCGAGCGCGAGGAGCATGCGCGCCTGCAATACAACGACCTGTGGCGCACGCTCCCCCGGATGGAAGCGGACAAGGACATGCGCACCGAGGCGTCGGTGTTTCCGCCGGAGCCCGAAGAGAACCTGCTGTACTTCATCGAAAAGTACTCGCCCAAGCTCGCGCCGTGGCAGAAGGAACTGGTGCGCATCGTCCGCAAGGTCGCGCAGTATTTCTACCCGCAGACCCAGACCAAGGTCATGAACGAAGGCTGGGCCACGTTCTGGCACTACACCATCCTGAACCGCCTGCATGAAAAAGGCCTGGTGAACGACGGCTTCATGATGGAGTTCCTGCAAAGCCACACCAACGTCGTCAGCCAGCGCGGCTTTGACGAGCGCGGCTACGGCGGCATCAACCCCTACGCGCTGGGTTTCGCGATGATGTCGGACATCCGCCGCATCTGCGAGGCCCCCACGCCGGAAGACCAGAAGTGGTTCCCGGACATCGCGGGCGGGGATTGGCTGAAGACGCTGGACTTCGCCATGCGCAACTTCAAGGACGAGTCCTTCATCTCGCAGTACCTGTCCCCGCGACTCATCCGGGAATTCCGCTTCTTCGCCATCTCGGACCACCAGGCCAACCCAAAGCTCGAAGTGGCCGCGATCCACGACGACGAAGGCTATCGCGACATCCGCCGCCTGCTCGCCGCGCAGCACAACCGCGACAACCAGGTGCCGGACATCCAGGTCGTCCGCTTCAACCGCGACACCGACCGCTCGCTGGTGCTGCGTCACCTGAAAAGCCGCGGCCGGCCGCTGGCGGGCGAGGATGCCGAACAGGTCATGAAGCATCTTGCCCGCCTGTGGGGATTCCGCGTCCGGCTGGAAGAAACCGAACCGGACGGCACGATCAGCTCCTACCGGGAGCAGGACCCGCCCGCGTCGAAGTAAGGCGCAGGCAGGGGAAGGGACGCGGGTAGTGCGTCCCTTTTTCTTTGCCCGCTTGCTGTGGGCGCGCGGCTTCTGCTAGAATCGCGGATTCGCATTTTCTGCAGCGCCGAAATAGTGCTCGAAATTGCAGTAGGACAGGTGGCCGAGTGGTTGAAGGCGCACGCCTGGAAAGCGTGTATACGTCAAAAGCGTATCGGGGGTTCGAATCCCCCTCTGTCCGCCAAGGATGTAAGCCCCTGAATTCGTAGAGAATTCAGGGGCTTTTTTGTTGGTGCGCGGGGCATATGTCTTGCCTCGTCGAAGGTCGGTACGGCCTACGCCACCTCAGTCCGGGTCGGTAAAACGCGCAAAAAAACCGTGCCGGATTTCAGTGCGCTCGATCCGGGCTCCTGGGCCGATGTACACGTCTATGCGGCTGAATGGTTCGGTGACATGCAGCACTTCTCGCCGCAAAATGGGAAATGAAAGAATCACCTGCATGTGGGCACGCGGGTTCATGGCGGTCGAGGTGTAATCGGATTTACCCGGCGCCAGTTCGCTCTTCGTGATGGTCCCATCGCTATAGAGGTAGAAGACAAGGGACTCCGTGGCTCGCGACGAGTAATGCAGCGCCACGATGGGGCTGCAAAGCCACATGAAGAGGATCCATGAAAGGAAACACACCCAGATCGCCCGGCATATCCAACTCAGGTACCGCATTTTCATTTGGCCTGACTTCCATTGCAGGCATGTACCCGCTTTGAGCTGCATCAACCTGTGCTTCAGACGTTCCCACGCGCTTTTCGGCCGGGGCTTCGGAATGGGAAGCCGAAACTCGCTTATTTGAATCTTCATGAGCGTGCCGTCTGATGCGAGTCCAAGCGCCAGTGTGGGCGAGATGATGCGCCAATGGTCTGCGGGGCCCCAACTCAGACAGACGATGCCTTGTTGCGGGTCGTATTGTTCCTCTTGTATGGGCTGGCACTTGGCGTGACCACCTTCGTCAAACAGGGCTTCAAGATATGGCTCCGCAACGTCGCCTTGTGCCGGCGCTATTGGCTGCAAAGTCCAGGTGGCAGGACTGGCCAGCAAGTAGACTTCAACGAGTCGTTTGCGATCATCGAGATCCAGCGTCAGCGGCCCCGCATCAACGATCCAAATGGGTTCGGGCTCCGGCCACTGGCGGTCAAGGAAGTCTCGAAGCGGGTACGCCGGCTTATCCGCTTGATCCGCCGCGACAGGATATTCAATCGTGCAGCTCAGAATGCCGCCTTCAGGGTCCCAGGATGCCTGCGAAAGTGCGAGGGCTGTCGCAGGTCTTGGATCAATTCGGATCGGCATACCGTGACAATTCGTAGAGAATTCAGGGGCTTTATTGTTGATGCGCGGTGGGCGTACGCTTTGCGTCGCCGAACATCGACAAGGCTTGGCCAACCTCAGTCCGGGTCGGTAAAACGCGCAAAAAAATCGTGTCGGATTTCAGTGCGCTCGATCCGGGCTCCTGGGCCGATATACACGTCTATCCGGCTGAATGGTTTCGTGACTTCCAGTACATCTCGGCTGGCCACTGGAAACGAGAGCGTGACCCACATGTCGGAAGGCGGATTCATGGCGGTCGTGATGAATGTAGAGTCGCCCGGCGTCAGGACGCGCTTCGTATTGCTTGACTCGGTATCCAAAAAGTAGCCGATGGGCTCTGTGGCTTCCGCGGAATAGTGCAACGCCACGACGGGGCTGCAGAGCCACATGAACAGGATCCACACAAGAAAGCAAACCCAGATTGCTCGGCTTGCCCACTTCAGGTAGCTCACTATCATTCTCTGCCTGGCGCCCGCATCCAGAATACGGTTTCCCGCCCCGATGATTTCCCTTCCCTGCATGCCTGGCTCCTGTGACAGCCAGAGTCTGCGCAGCGCGGGGACGGCGAACAATCAGCGAAGTCTGAAATTTGCGCGGGAAGATTAAGAGTCTGCGTGGGGCGCAACGATGCGCGAATGGCCAGCGGCGCCCCAACTCAGACAGACGATGCCTTGTTCAGGGTCTTATTCTGTCCTCAAAACGGCATCATGACCTTCACCGAAGCCCGATGACTTTGTGTGCGGGACGCTAACTCGCCGTCGTACTGCAAGCGGAAATCGATGCCGCCTGCATTCGATACTTGCAGGCCAGCGCCCAGACGGCCGATGACGTTGTCCATGGGCAGCGAGGTCTCGAACGAACCGCTCCCGGCGGGCGCGCCCTGCAGCGCGGCCTTTACGGTGTATTCGTCCTTGGACAGCAGGGTGACGCCGCCGTACACATACGGCCGCATGATGGCGCCGTTCTCCAGCGGAACCTTGCCGCCGAATTCCAGCGTGGGCGACAGGCCCATGACGAACTGGTCGCTGCTTTCCACATCCAGGTGCATAGCGTTGTCCGATTCGGAATACCCGGGTGAACGGGAATAAAGCGCATCGACGTCGACGAAGGGCTTCAGGTAGTACTGTGACGACGCGAAGGTGCGCGCCACGCGCAGCCGCAGCCCGGCGCCGTATACGTCCACGTCCGCGTTGGCCCGGCTTTCCAGGCCCGGAATGCGGATGCTGCGATCGATGTCGTATTGGCCGTAGCCGCCTCCGAGCGCCGCGGAGAAGGTCCAGGGGCCGGCTTCGCGCTTGACGACCACGCCGAGGTAGCCGCTGTCGCCGTTGCCGCTGACACGGCCGTCATCGCCCCGCATGCGGGTGTTTTCATACGCTGCCGAACCGCCCACGAACCAGCCCGGGCGGACCTGCCGCTGGCCGCCGAATTGGTAGGTGACCCCGTCGAACGAGAAGCCCGACACGCCGTTGCCGCTGTCCTGGTTGGTGTTGATGCCAGAGATCTGGCCCCACAGGCAGTCCTGTTCGCCGGTCAGCGCATCGACGCCCTGGAATGCCGGGCACGACATCATGCCGCCGGCAAAGCGTGCCATGCCCACTTGCATCTGGGCCGCAGGGGCGACGGCGACGCCGGGCGACAAATCCGACAACTGGCCGGAATAGGCTGACGCGCTTTGGCGCGATGCCATGTCCAGTGCTGCGAACAAGGTCGCCATGGCGCTGTTGCCGCCCAGGTCCCATGCGCGTTGCATATGGTTGGCTACGGAGCGCGGGTTGGACGACAGGTTCATCGACGGCGAGGCGAAGTTTGCGTTGGCTGCGCGGATGCGGACGTTCCGGTCGGCAAGCGTGGCCTCGTAGTCGATCACGGGGCTGTCGAAAGCGCGCGGCGTGCCCTGGATGTCGCCCGCCAGTGTGGCGACCGTGACTTCATGGTTGGGCAGCAGGGTGATGGGACGTGCGTTGATCTGGCCGTCCAGGCGTGTGTCGCCTTGCACGATCATGCGGGGCGCTTGCAGCTTATCGAAGTCCACGTCGGCCAGCAGAAAGCCGCTGGATTGCAGATCGAAGTGGCCGCTGACGGTGAGCGTGTCGAACGCGCCCGGCGTGCCGATGACCACTGTGCCGGCGTTGTTGATGTTGGCCTGGTACTGCGTGGCATGGCTCAGTGTGCCGCTGGCGGCGTTATCGACGTCGCACGCAACGCCGCCAGCGCCGTTGTCGCATTCGATGTTGCCGAATACCGTGCCGGCGTTGCGGACGGTCAGGCGGCCGCCTGTGGCGACGCTGGCAACACGCGCGTTGTCGCCGTATTGGTTCAGGGTGGCGCCATCGTAGCGGATGGCCGCATTGCCGGTGGCCCCGCCGGCCGTCGAGATGACGCCGAATTCATTGATGGTCAGGCTGTTCTGGTTGTCGCCGACGATCCATACGCCATAGGCATTGGATCCCGAACCCCCCGTCACCGTGCCATTGACAGTGACCGATACCTGGCCCGCGCCTTGCGGCCCGGCGCTCTGCGCGAATATGCCGGTCGAGCCGCTGCCGGTAGCGGCTATCGTGCCATTCTGCGTCACCGTGACCGTGCTGCCGACGCCCGTGCCGTCGCTGGCGCTGGTGCTGCCGGCAAAGCCGCCGTTGGCATCGCCCCCCAGCCCGCCGCCGCCGCCAATGGATTGCGCCACCACGCCGAAGGCATTGGCCCCGCTGGTGGAGACAGTGCCGTTGGTGGTGACGTTGACCACGCCGCCGCTGCCATTGCTGCTGGTTTCGTTGCCGCCCGAGGCGGACCAACCGGAAGTCCCCAGCTGAATGCCTCGTGAGGTATCCCCAGCAATGCCGCCGCCGCCGCCGATGGACTGCGCCACGATCGCATGGGACCCCGCGCCGGTCGTGCCGATGTGGCTTTCGCTGTCGTTGATGTTGACGGTGACCGCTACACCGTCACCGGCCGCGCCGCCGCGCCCGCCCAGCAGGACGCTGGTCAGGTTGTCGGCGTCGCCAGCGCCGCCCACGCCACCGCCGCCGCCGATCGACTGCGCCAGCACGCCATAGGAGCGGTCGCCAGCGGTATTGGCGCTGATGCCCAGGGTCGCGTTGACGGTTCCGCCATTGCCGGACGCCCCCGCGGTGCCCCCGACCGACAGGGACACGGCATGGCTGCCGTCTTCCAGGTCTTCCGAGTCGCTGTTGCCTGCGCCGCCGGTGCCGCCACCGCCGCCAATCGACTGCATGGCCAGGGCGGGCGCTTCGTCGCCCGTCGTCGACACGTTCAGCCAGCCCTGCAACTGCGAGGGCTGAATATCGCCGCCATTGCCGCTGGCGCCGCCGGAGCCGCCGAAGGCACCGCCGATCGTGATGCTGCCCTTGGCCTGGTCGGAGCCGTCGCCGCCCTGGCCGCCGCCGCCGCCAATGGATTGCAGCAACATGCCATAGGCTTGGTAGCCCGCGGTGACGATGCTGTTGCCGTGCGAGCCGGGTAGGTAGTAGTTCACGGTTCCGCCGTTGCCCGCGGCGCCGCCACGGCCTCCGACGCCCAGCGTGATGTTGGCCTGGACGTCGCTGCCCGAGGCGCTCGATGAGCCCCCGGAGCCGCCGCCCCCGCCGATCGACTGGGCCACGATGCCATCGGCCCAGTCGCCGCTGGTCTGGATCTTGCCGCCGAAACTCAGGTCGACTTCGCCGCCATTGCCGCCCGTTCCGCCCGAGGCGCCCACGCCAACCGTGAATGCATAGCTGTGGCCTTCGTCACTGCCAGACGATTCGCCGTCGTCGGACTCGCCCAGGCGTTCCAGAATGGGATTGGACGATGCGTCCGCACCCACCGACCCGCCCAAGCCGCCGCCGCCGCCAACGGACTGCAGCAACATGCCGTCGGCATCGCCGCCTTCTGTGCGAATCGCGCCGTTCATGACCGCCGTCACTTTGCTGCCCACCGCACCCGACCCGCCCGTGGCGCCCAGGTTGATCTGCACTTTTGCATCTGCGTCGCCCGGGTCGTCCCCGGCATCCTCGCCGCCCGATCTGCCGGCCGACAGGCCGATGGTGCCACCCTGCGATACCCCGCCGCCACCGCCGATGGACTGTGCGACGACGCCGCGCGATCCGGATCCCAGGGTGCGGATCACAAAGTTCGGGTTGACCGTCACATCCACTTCACCGCCCAGGCCGCCGCCACCGCCTGAGCCGCCCAGCGACATGGTCAGGTCCACATTGGTCATGCCGCCATTCGAGAAAGCGTTGCTGCTGCCTACGCCGCCATTGCCGCCGCCGCCGCCGATGGATTGCGCCACCACGCCATTGGCATAGTGACCATACGTGATGATGGTCGATTGCAGCGACGGGTTGGCGGGAGGCGGCAGCGTAAGCGAGGAGGGCATGGCCGCGGCGGCGCTGTTGGCGTCCCCGAGGCTGACGCTGACCGCGCCGCCGGCGCCGCCTCCCGCGCCGGTCCCTCCCAAGGCCATGCCGACCGTGGCCGAGATGGAGTCGCCGTCGCCCAGCGTGGCCGCCAGCGAGGACGAATCGCCGCCATTGCCGCCGCCGCCGCCAATGGACTGCGCCACCACGGCATGCGAGCCGTCGCCGAGGGTGGCCACCGAAGACTTTTCGTTCAGCACGACTTGAGTCACGCAGCCGCTGTTGTCCGACCTGCACGCGTTGCTGCCGGTGCCGCCGCCGCCGCCAACGGTGGCCTCGAGATTCAGGGCTACCGACGATCCTTCTCCCGTGGGCACGGCCAGCACCAGATCCTTGGCGCTCACACTGCCGCCGTTGCCGCCGCCACCGCCGATGGTCTGCGCCAGCACGCCAAACGAATCATTCGGGGCATAGGTGGCGGCGTCGATGCTGGCGCTGTCGTAGGCCATGCCGGTGCCAATGTAGGAATTGCTCAACGTGATGGTCGTCGAATTGCCGCCGCCTCCGCCACCGCCGCTGCCGCCCATCACCAGCGCGGCATTGACCCCCAGAGTGGCATCGGCATAGCTGGAGTCCCCGCCGTTGCCGCCGCCGCCGCCAATGGACTGCGCCAGTACGCCGATGGCATGCGCGCCGGCCGTGCTGACTTGCAGGTCGTGGTAGTTGACCTCGACCGTGCCGGCGTCGCTTCCTTTGCTGCCGCTGCCGCCCAGTTGCAGGGCGGCGACAGAGGCGAAGCTGACATTCTTGACGCTGCCGCCATTGCCGCCGCCGCCCCCGATGCTTTGCGCCACCAGGCCGGACGCGTAGTCGCCCTGGCTCATGATGCTGGCGGCATTGGATGAGCTCCAACCGTCACAAGCGCCGTTGTTGGTCAGGCACACCGAACCGCCGTCTCCGCCACCGCTGCCGCTGCCGCCGATCGCCACGGAAACGCCCACGGACGCGGTGAACGTGTCTCCGCCATTGCCGCCGCCGCCGCCAATCGACTGTGCCAGCACGCCCAGGCCGAAATTGCCCGAGGTTCGGATCGTGCCCAGATCGCGCACGTTGACGCTGCCGCCGGTGCCGCCGCCCGCGCCGCTGCCGCCGACGCCAAGCACGCCGATGCTGTCGCCGCCACTGCCGCCGCCGCCGCCGATGGACTGCGCCACGATGCCGATGGCCGCATTGCTCGCCGTGGTGATGGCGCCGGTGTTGCTCACGACGACGCTGCCGCCCGCGGATCCGGTGGCGCCCGCCGAGTCGCCTCCTACGCTGAGCAGACCCGTCGCGCTACCCGACGCCCCGCCGCCGCCGCCGATGGATTGCGCCACCATGCCGTGCGAGTTGTAGCCCGACGTGGTGATCGAGCCGTTATTGGTCATGGTCACCGTGCCGGCCGTGCCGCCGCCGGCTCCGTCGCCGCCCAGCGCCACCAGGCTCGACGTGTCCGCGCCGCCCGCGCCGCCGCTGCCGGCAATGGATTGCCCCAGCACGCCGTAAGCGTGATCGCCTGTCGTTGTGATGGCGCCCGCGGTGGTGGCCGTGACGGAGGCCGCGTCGCCACCGTTGCCGCCGTTGCCGCCCTGGCCCCCCAGCACGGACACGAAGTCGCTGCCCGTGCCACCGCCGCCGCCGATGGACTGGGCGATGATGCCCGAGGAATACATGCCTGACGTCGAGATGACGCTGCTGCCTTGCGTGGTCAAGGTAACGGTGCCGGCGTCACCGCCGAATCCGCCGCCGCCGCCTTGTCCGGCCAGGGCCGATCCATTGCCGCCGTCTCCGCCCTGGCCGCCCAGGCTTTGCGCGGCAATCGCGGGCAGGCTGTCGCCGCGGGTGGTCACGCTGGCGCCGGAGTACAGGTTTACCGTCACGGCGCCGCCTTTGCCGCCGTTGCCGCCCGAGTGGTCTTTGGTGGGGCCCTTGCCGCCCTTGCCGCCCACGGCCCGCGCGGCAATGCCCGCGCCTTCGACCGCCACGCTGGCGTTGGAGCCGGCTACGTCCACCAGCACGCTGCCGTAGGCGTCCACGGTAACCTTCTGGGTCCACGTGTCGCCATCGCCGCCGCCGTTGCCGCCATTGTCACTGTTGTCGGGGTCATTGGGGTTCGCGCTGACGCCGGCGCCGCCAACGCTTTCCGCGTTGATGCCGAAGATCTTGCTGCCCTGGTCCACCTGCCAGTAACTGCTGGTCGTGCCGTGATGGGTCACCTGCACGGTTCCGCCGGTGCCGGCGTTGCCGTTGTAGTCGCCTCCGGTCGCGCCGATGGAACGTGCGGAAAGCGCCGCGCCGTTGCCGTAGGTCTTGAGACGCGAGTCGCTGCTGCCCAGATTGACGGTGCCGCTGTCGGTGATGGTGACGGTGCTGGCATTGCCGCCGTCTCCACCGACCTGGTCGCCGTAGTTCAAGGCGGGGTCGTTCTGATCGCCGCCCATGCCGCCCACGGCCACGGCGTTGATGCCGTAAAGACCCCGCGCATCCGCGATGGGTACCGTGCCGTACACGGTGAGCACGCCGGAGTTCGTCACCGACACCGCCTCTCCCAAGCCGCCGTGACCGCCGTTTGAATCGTTGTTGTCGTTGTACTGGTCGCCCAAGCCCCCCTGGGACATTGCGGTGATCAGGCTGTTGAAAGAACCCGTGCCTGTGCCGCTGAGCGTGATGTTGGCGCTATTCCAGACGATGATCTGGCCACTGTTGCCCGCCGTGCCTTCGTCGATGCCCTGGCCGCCGACCGATACCCCCGTCACGACACCTTGTTTGAACTCTTCATCGAAGATGGGGTACTGCCACACTTGCGTGGCGGAATCGACGCCGAAGTTGCCCGCCGCCGTAATCGAGACGGTCGGTCCGCTGTCGCCGTCCTTTTCGCCGCTCTTATCCTCGCCCGCGTCGCCTTCGCACACCGAATAGGCGTAGCCGTAATTGCCAGCGGGAATGTTCTGGGTCGGATTGCCAAGGCATTGATAGCCGGCCTGAGCGCCACCGGGCAGACCCAGCGCACAAGCCCCCAGCGCAGACAGGATTGCAACCCTCAAACTACCCTGGTGGGAAAGCATGCCGGGCGTGGCGCGTCGTCGCGCGGGAGTCTGGGTCATGTTGCTTGTCTCGCTCTTTTTGTGTTGTCGCGCTGTCCAAGGAAGAACAATCCGCGGACAGGGCCATCAAAAGAAAACGATTTTCTTGTTTCAACTAGCAACACCCAAGCGGTTTTCGACGAAATGGCGGATTTGATCGACGAGATTGCCCGTTTCGGACTAGTACTGCTTACTTATGCCACTGGTCGTGGAAACGGGGGGCGGAGAAACGGGCAAAGAAGCCATGCCGGATTTCCGTGCGTTCGATCCGGGCTGCGGGGCCGATGTACACGTCTATGCGGCTGAATGGTTCGGTGATGTGAAGCACGTCTCTGCTGGCGACGGGAAAGGAGAGCGTGACCCACATGTCAGGGGGCGGGTTCATGGCGGTAGGAATGAATGCCGACTGACCCGGCGATAACTCGCGCTTCGTAACGCTGAACTCAGTGTCCAAAAAAAAACCGATGGTCTCGTCGGCTTTCGGGGAATAGTGCAACGCCACGATCGGTCTGCAGAGCCACATGAACAGGAACCAAACCAGGAAACAAACCCAGAGACCGCGACATATCAGTTTCAGACAGCGCATCTCGGTAGATTCCCTACTTTGCGGCGCAGCGATGCGCCCGTTTCGCCTGGCGTCCATGCGTGCCCCAAGGCAGCGGTGCTGTATCAATCATTTGAAGCAGCTTTTCAACAGTCAACGCGTGAGGGGGAGCATTGCGGAGGAGCTCAGCGCCAAGTCTGATTGAGCGATGATCCTGAATATCGTCAGCGCTGGCGGGCCATGGTCCCAGTTCCGGGTTGTCATGCTGTGGTTGAGCGTTCCAGCGATTGTGCAGATACTGCGCCAAGCCAGCGCCATTAATCATTTCTAGTGCGCTGAACCCCAGGGCAACCCCGACGTAACCGTAATGGATGTTGGACCAAATATCGTAGAAGTATTCATAGTCACGGTACTTGTGCCAACCGCGCTCCAACTCGGTCGGGAATTTTTCCTTCAAAACGCGCTTATGATCCCACGGGCGCCCCGGCGCGACGCGCTCGGTCCACAGGGCATACGCCGCCGCCTTCTGCCCCGCCGCTATTCCGTAGTAATCGGGCGGCCCACCGATGCGGCCATACCAAGGCTGTCTGCGCCATTGCTCGAGCCACTCGTCCGGATCGGCCGAATTTGCCGCCGCGATCTTTCGGCCTTCGATGGTGAAGGGGTTGGTCTTCATTTCCCGGACCATGTACTGCGCAATGGGCACGACGCTATCGGCGTGCTCGCAAACAATGCTTCGTGGACCGTCCGTGCGGCGCGGCGCCGCGCCCGCATCCAGAATACGTTTGCCCGCTTCGATGATTTCCTTTCGCTGCATGCCTGGCTCCTGTGACCGCCAGAGTCTGCGGAGCGCACGGAAGGCGAACAATCAGCGAAGTCTGAAATTCAGGGGGAAGCGTGAGAGGCTGCGTGGGGCGCGACCCAGCGGGTGTGGAGGCGAAGGATGGCCCGCCGTCCTGACGGTGCGGGACACGCGTCAGGAGGCGGTGGTCGTGGGCGGCGTCAGCCCTTGCGGTTTTCGTAGGACGTATCCAGCACATCGTCCTCGGGGGTGATGATGCCGGGTTCGCCGGGTTCCGCGATGGCGCGGCCGCGCCGCGGCATGCCGGCGACGACTTTGCTCTGGTCCGGCATCGGCAGCACCTCGGTGCCCTTGCGCGGATCGGCGCTGGGCTTGTCCGCGTCGGCAGGCTTGGGCGCAAGATTGGGGTCAGGGGCGGTTTTCAACATGGCGATCCCTCCGTGTGTGGGCGTCCCAGGATGGCGACGCGCCTTGAGTCCAATTCCATCTTAGGACCAGCGCGCGGTCTCATGGCCGATTGGGTTGTCACGATTGCAAGGGGCTGTTGCAGCACTCCGTCCTTATAATTCCTGGCGCCGCGCGGCGGCTTTTCGCGGCGGCCTTCCCAGCGCGGCTTCCCGCCGCCTTTCATCTCCAGATCCTGCGCCTACCTTGACCGAACCCGTCGAACGCTCCGTCCATGCTGAACTCGTTGCCGTGCTGGTCGCCGTGACCCACGGCGAACCGCGCGTGTTGACGACCGACGATGCGCGCGCCTTGCCGGCGGGGCCGTTCGAACAGTCCCACCGGTCGCTGCAGGCGGGCCTGCGCGCTTGGGTGGAGACGCAGACCCATCATCCGCTGGGCTATGTCGAGCAGCTCTACACCTTCGCCGATGGCGACCGTTCGGACGAGTCCGGTGTCCGGGTCATGTCGGTCAGCTATCTGGGCCTGACGCGGGAAGCGGGCGAGACCGGTGTCGCGCAAGTGGGGTGGCAGGACTGGTATCGCTACTTTCCATGGGAAGACCGGCGCACCGGCACGCCTGCGCTTGTCGAGGACGTGATCGTGCCCCGGCTGTCCGCCTGGTGCGAAGACAGCGCCGATGACGCCGTGCGTGCGCGCCGCCGCCAACGCGCCGCCATCACCTTCGGGCTGGACGGCGCGTCCTGGAACGAAGACATGGTGCTGCAGCGCTATGAGCTGCTGTTCGAGGCCGGGCTGGTGCCCGAAGCCGTGCGGCGCAGCGGCGGCGAGGCCGCGCTGCCCGGGCAGCCGATGCGGCACGACCATCGGCGCATCCTGGCCACCGGCATCGCCCGCCTGCGGGCCAAGATCAAGTACCGGCCGGTGGTGTTCGAATTGATGCCCGAGGAATTCACGCTGTTGCAGCTGCAGATGGCGGTGGAAGCCTTGGCGGGCCGCGGCCTGCACAAGCAGAATTTCCGCCGCTTCATCGAGCAGCAGGATCTGGTGGAGGAGACCGGCGCCATGGCGACCGGCACCGCCGGGCGTCCCGCCAAGCTGTTCCGGTTCCGGCGCGACGTGCTGCTGGAACGCGCCATCGCGGGCAGCAAACTGCCGTTGTCGCGCGCGCTTTGACGCTTGACAAGGCTTATGCTCGTCTTTAGCATAAGTGTTGCGCAATGTTTGCGCGCCTTTTTTTAACTTCAAAATACTCAAAATGAGCATTAAAGCCGCCACGCCCGCCGCGATCGACCGCCTGCCTGTTCCGCCGCTGCCGGACGTCATGCTGGAGCCGCTGGTGCGCGCGGCGCTGCTGGAAGACCTGGGCCGCGCCGGTGACCTGACGACGGACGCCATCGTCCCGGCCGACGCCACCGCCGAGACGCGACTGGTCGCGCGTCAGGAAGGGGTGCTCGCCGGCCTGGACCTGGCCCGCCTGGCGTTTCGCGTGATGGACCCGCGCATCGAATTCACGGTGTCGCGCCGCGACGGCAGCGACCTGGCGCCGGGAATGGAGATCGCGCGCATCCACGGCAACGCCCGCGCCATGCTCAGCGCCGAGCGCGTCGCGCTCAACTTCCTGTGTCACCTGAGCGGCGTGGCGACCGCGACGGCTTCCATCGCGCGCGCCATCGCTGGTCATGGCGCGCGGGTCACGTGCACGCGCAAGACCATGCCGGGCCTGCGCGCCGTGCAGAAGTACGCGGTGCGGGTGGGCGGCGGCAGCAATCACCGCCACGGGCTGGATGACGCCGTGCTCATCAAGGACAACCACATCGCACTGGCCGGGGGCGTGGCGACGGCCGTCGAGCGCGCGCGCGCCGGCGTCGGGCACATGGTCAAGATCGAACTGGAGGTGGACACGCTGGAGCAGCTTGAAGTGGCGCTGGCGCTGGGCGTGGACGTGGTGCTGCTGGACAACATGAGCCTGGACGACCTGCGCCGCGCCGTCGCCATGGCGCGTGGCCGGGCCATCACCGAAGCGTCGGGCCGTATTACGCCGGAAACCGCGGCTGCGGTGGCCGCCACCGGCGTGGACCAGATCGCCGTGGGCTGGCTGACCCATAGCGCCAAGGTGCTCGACATCGGCCTGGACGCCTGAGTCCTTCCGCCGGCCATGCCGGCTTCGCTCAATCTGCGGCAAGGGCCAGCGCCCGCGCCGCGACTTCATCGGTTGGCATCATGAAACGTCTGCTGCTCACGTCCCTTACCCTGCTTGCGCTGTCGTTGACCGCCTGCGGCAATCCCCCGTCGGGCGAAGCGCCGGCTGATGCCGCGTTTCCGTCGCACCCGATCACCATCGTGGTGACGTTCCCGCCTGGCGGCGGCACCGACCTGCTGGCCCGCCGCATCGGCGCCAGCCTGCAGGAATCGCTGGGCCAGCCGGTGATCGTGGAGAACCGCCCGGGCGCCAGCGGCAACATCGGCGCGCGCATCGTCGCCGAGTCGCCGCCCGACGGCTACACGCTGCTGATGGTGAACAGTTCGTTTGCGATCAATCCGGGCGTCTACCGCAATCTGGGCTTTTCGCCCAAGCAGGATTTTTCCGCGGTCATCAATGTGGCCTTCGTGCCGTCGGTGTTCGTCGTGCCGGCGGCGTCGCGGCTGCGCAATCTCGATGACGCGCTGGCGGCGGCCGCGCCTGGCGCGCCGCTGCCCTTCGCCTCTTGCGGCAACGGCACGCCGCAGCATCTGGCGGGCGAGATGCTGGCCCGGGCAACCGGCGCTGTGCTTCAGCATGTGCCGTACAAAGGGTGCGGTCCCGCCCTGACGGACGTGGCGGCCGGGCAGGTGGGCATGGGCGTGGTGACGGCATCGAGCGCCGCGCCGCTCATCGCGGCGGGCAAGCTGCGTGCGCTGGCGGTGACTTCGCCCGCGCGGTCGCCGCTGCTGCCGACCGTGCCGACGGTGGCCGAGCAGGGCGTATCCGGCTATGCGCTGGACCAGTGGCACGGTCTGCTGACGCCAGCGGCGACGCCGCCCGCGGTGGTCGACAAGCTCAACGCGGCGGTGGCAAGAATCGTGCGGCGGCCGGACATGCAAGCGTCTCTGCGCGAGCAGGGCTTCACGCCCGCCAGCAGCACGCCGCGCGAATTCCAGCAGATGATCGCGGCGGACATCGACCGCTACACCGCGCTGACGGAGGCGATCGGCCTGCGGGCAGACTGAGGCGGCATTGCCGCGGCGGGGGATCAGGCCGCTGCGCGGCGGCTCGGTCCGGCCGGCTTCAGGCAGCCGCCTTGGCGTGCGACTCCAGTTTCTCTTTCAGGCCCGGTTCCAGCTTGAGCTGGCGCGCCAGTTCATCGAGGTAGGCGCGTTCCATGTAGCTTTCCTCGTCCACGACGAGCAGGCTGGCCAGGTACATTTCGGCCGCCATCTCGGGCGTCTTGGCCGACTGCGCAATCACGCCGGGATCCAGCGGACGCGACAGCTCAGCCTCGAGCCAGCGGCGGTCTTGGGTGTCGGACGACAGCTTGGCCAGTTCGGTTTCCAGGAGGGCCTTTTCCTCGGGGCCGATGTGGCCGTCGGCCTTGGCCGCGCCGATCATGGCGGTGAGGACCGCATTGCTGTGCTGTTCGGCTTCGGGCGCCGGCAGGCGGTCCAGCGTCTGGGGCGGGGCGGCGGGCGCGCCGGCCTGGCTGCGTTGCCAGTCGCCGTAGGCGCGATACGCCAGCGCGCCCAGCGCGGCCATGCCGCCGTACATCGCGACCTTGCCGCCGATCTTTCGGGCCTTCTTGCTGCCCAGCAGCAGGCCGAGCGCGCCGGCGCCCAGGGCGCCGCCGCCCAGTCCGGTCAGGAAGGACGACCCCTTGCCGCCGGTGGCGTTCTGCACGCGGTTCGTGGTGTCGGAAAGCAGGCCTTGTCCGGACTGCAGCAGTTGATCGAGTAATTGCCGGGCGCTCATGCGGCCTCCTGTAAACGTTCAGTCAGCCTTATCGGACCGGGCCGGCGGCGTTAAGTTCAGCTTTTCGTCAGCGAGCGGATCCGGCCCCGCAAAGCCGCGCGCAAGTGCTACAACCGTCTTCTGGTGCCGGTCGTCCGGTCTTGCGGCCGACCATGGCAACCCCCACCACAGGAGAACAGCCCCATGAGCATCCGCGTGCGCCAGAATGCGCCCCAGACCCTGCAATTCACCGCGACGGCCGAAGGCCACGACCTGCCGCTGGACATGCCGCAGCCCCAGGGCGAGGGTCCCGATCCGCATGATTACTTCGACACCGCGCTGGGCGGCTGCAAGGCGATGACGGTGATGGTCTACGCGCAGCGCAAGGGCCTGCCGCTGGAGTCGATCGGGGTGGAGGTGGTGCGAGACGCCAGCGAGGAGCGCCGCGGCGTGTACAGGCTAACCGCGAAGCTGACGCTGCACGGTGAGCTGTCCGACGCCCAGATCGACGAGTTGCTGGCCGTGGCGGAGAAGTGTCCGATCCACAAGCTGATGACGGCGGTGGACGTGCAGGTGTCCACGCTGATCGTGCGGCAGGATTGACAGGCCGGGTGGACGGCCCGGCTGAAACGCGGCGGGCAATCCCCGCGATTCGGGGGTAGATCGCCCGCGGCAGGGCGGCGCGCCGCCCCTTGCGTGCTTACTCTTCCATGCCCGGGACGATGGTCGAGAACCCGCCGTCCACGTGGGTGATTTCGCCCGTGACGCCGGCGGCCAGGTCCGACAGCATGAAGGCGGCGACGTTGCCGACGTCTTCGATGGTGATATTGCGGCGCAGCGGGGCCTGGCTTTCCACGAACTTCAGGATGGCCGAGAAGTCCTTGATGCCGCTGGCGGCCAGGGTCTTGATCGGGCCGGCGGAGATGCCGTTGGCGCGGATGCCGCGCGGGCCCAGCGCCGAGGCCAGGTAACGCACGCTGGCTTCGAGGGATGCCTTGGCCAGGCCCATCGTGTTGTAGTTGGGGACCACGCGCTCGGCGCCCAGATACGTCAGCGTCAGCACGGAGCCGTTGCGGCCTTCCATGAGGGGCAGGGCGGCCTTGGCCATGGCGGCGAAGCTGTAGGCGGAGATGTCGTGGGCGATGCGAAAGCCCTCGCGCGACAGGCCGTCCAGGAAATTGCCGGCGATGGCTTCGCGCGGGGCGAAGCCGATGGAATGGACCAGGCCGTCCAGGCCGTCCCACTGCTTGCCGAGTTCGGCGAAGGCGCCTTCGATCTGGCTGTCTTCGGCCACGTCGCAGGGCAGCACGATGTTGCTGCCGAAGTCGGCGGCGAATTCGCTCACGCGGTCCTTGAAGCGATCACCCACATAGGTGAACGCCAGTTCGGCGCCCTGCTGGTGACAGGCGCGCGCGATGCCGTAGGCGATGGAACGGTTGGAAAGCACCCCGGTGACCAGGATGCGCTTGCCGGCAAGAAAGCCCATAGATGTGTCCTTTGATTTTTTCCCTTCTGGAGACCGCCTATTTTAGGGAATTTGGCGGTCCAGCGGGCGTACCGGCGCGGCGCCGGTCTGGGGCGCCGCGCCATCCCGGGCGGGGTGTCAGCCGCGGGCGTTCGTGCCCGGCACGCGAAGCTGCGTGCCGATCTTCAGGGCGCTGCCCTTGATGTTGTTGAGCGCGCGCAGCGCGTCGACGGTGGTGCCGTACTGCTTGGCCAGCGAGAACAGGGTGTCGCCCTGGCGGACCTTGTGGCTGCGCACGTTGGGACGGGCGCTGGCGACGCGGGCGGCGGGCGCCTGCGCCACGCGGCCGCGCGGCGCGGCGGCCTTGTTGTCCTGCGGTGCCGAATCCAGCGCACCCACCGGGGCGGCCAGCGAGGCGATCTGCACGCCGCCCGTGCCGGGGTCGCCCGGCACCAGCAGCGCCTGGCCATTGGCCGATTTCTGGCGCCGGCTGATGTCGTTGGTCTCGCGCAGGGTGGCCTCGGACACGCCGAAACGCTTGGCGATGGATGCGTAGGACTCGCCGCGGCGCGTGTGGTAGACCTTCCAGGCGGTCAGGTCGCCCTTGTAATTGGTGAGATTCGCGTTGAAGATTTCGACGCGGTCGGCCGGCAGCAGCAGGGTGGGGCCGTGGTCGCCGCGGATGACCGGGCGGTTGAAGGACGGGTTCAGGGCCTTGAATTCGTCCAGCGGCATTTCGGCGAGCTTGGCGGCGATTTCCAGGTCGATGTCGCTGTTCTTCTGCACCGTCACGAAGTAGGGCGTATTGCCCACGGGCGGCAGCGCCACCGCATACTTTTGCGGGTCGGCGATGATGTTCTTGATGGCCTGCAGCTTGGGCACGTAGTTCCGGGTCTCGTCCGGCATGTTCAGCGACAGGTAGTCGGTGTTCAGGCCGGCGGCCTCGTTCTTGGCCATGGCGCGCTGCACCGAGCCTTCGCCCCAGTTGTAGGAGGCCAGGGCCAGGTACCAGTCGCCCTGCATTTCAAACAGCTTTTCCAGGTAGTCCAGCGCCGCGTTGGTCGAGGCGATGGGATCGCGGCGCTCGTCGCGCCACCAGTCCTGCTTCAGGTTGAAATGCTGGCCAGTGGCCGGCACGAACTGCCACAGCCCCGACGCCTGCGCGCGCGACAGCGCGGTCGGGTTGTACGCGCTTTCCACGAAGGGCAGCAGCGCCAGTTCGGTGGGCAGGCCGCGGCGATTGATTTCATCGACGATGAAATACAGGTATTTTCCGGCGCGTTCGGCCATGCGCTGCACCGACTCGGGGTGGGACGCGTAGTAGTCGGTCCACTGCTGCGAGAGGTCGGTGTTCAGGTTGGGGATGGCGAAACCGCGGCGGATGCGGTCCCAGGCGTCGACCGGCGGGTTGGTCAGGTCGACCGTCCGGGACGTGTCCCGGGCGATATAACGGCCTTGGGAATTGGTGGTGAGGTTCTTGCTATCGGGGGCTTTGGTTCCTGCGCAACCGGCGAGGACTGCCAGCATGAGCGGCAGAAGGAGTCGGGATAGATTCATCAGGTTGTCACTTGAAATCGTTCTTCCATTCACGAAGGGAGGCAAAGACCTCTACCGGCGTATTCTGGGTGCGTCCGGCCCGGCTTGCGGCGGCCTGGACGACGTCGGGCTGCTGCGTGCGCAGGAACGGATTGGTCGCGCGTTCCTGCCCAATGGTCGAAGGAAGCGTGGGGTGACCATCCGCGCGTAGTTGCTGGGCCCGCAGGTGCCACGATTGCAGGTCGCGGTTGGCCGGTTCGACGGCCAACGCCCAGCGAAGGTTCGCTAGAGTGTACTCGTGTGCGCAAAAAACTTTTGTATCCGCCGGTAAAGCGGAAAATTTTTCCAAGGAATCAAACATTTGCGAGGGAGTGCCCTCGAAAAGCCGACCACAGCCGCCGGCAAACAGCGTGTCGCCACAGAACAGCGCGGGCTCGACGCCGGCCGCGCGGCCGACATAGGCGATGTGCCCGGCCGTGTGGCCCGGAACGTCCAGCACGCGCAGATCCAGGTCCAGTTCCGGCAGGGTCACGCGGTCGCCTTCGACGAGGGCAACATCGCAGCGCGGGAGCTTTTCGCGTGCGGGCCCATATACGGTGATGCCCTCGATGCGGGACAATTCCGGTACGCCGCCCACATGGTCGCCATGGTGGTGCGTGAGTAGAATGGCGCGCAGCTTCAAGCCTTGCTGATCCAGGAACCGCAGCACCGGGCCGGCATCGCCGGGGTCCACGACTGCCGCCAGGCCGTCGCGGACGATGGCCCAGATGTAGTTGTCGGAGAAGGCTGGCAAAGGCAAGACCGCGGCGTTGCGCTCGCGGCCGCCTGCGGGGGCGGTCAAGGCTTGCATGGGATTCGAAGGAATAAACGTGGCAGAAGAAACTCCGCCGATTGTAGAACTGGCCGAATGGTTCCAGACGCCGCCGGGCCAGTACGTGCTGGCCTGGGAGCGCGCCCAGTTCGACGCGGCCGTCGCGGACGTCTTCGGATATTACGCCTGGCAGGTCGGCCTGGCCGACATGAACCTGCTGCGCGCCAACCGGATGCCGTTCAAGGGCTACGTGGGCACCGAAGCCCCCCAGCAGGAAAGCATGGCCGGCTGGCAGTCGCGGGCGGTCGTCGCCCAGC
Source organism: Achromobacter sp. T5-5 (assembly GCF_055397965.1). Taxonomy (NCBI): domain Bacteria; kingdom Pseudomonadati; phylum Pseudomonadota; class Betaproteobacteria; order Burkholderiales; family Alcaligenaceae; genus Achromobacter; species Achromobacter sp. T5-5. The sequence continues at coordinate 5,570,229 of NZ_AP027919.1, read as the reverse complement.
CCGAGGCCCTGCCGTTCGAATCGCAGAGCGTGGACCTGCTGATCCTGCCGCACACCTTCGAATGCACGTCCGAGCCCCACAACGTGCTGCGGGAGGTCGAGCGCGTGCTGGTGCCGGAGGGCCGCGTGGTCATTTCCGGGTTCAATCCCTGGAGCATGTGGGGCGCGCGCACCCGGATGCCGGGCATGGAGCCCTGGCTGCCGCAGCCGCCGTCGTCCCAGGTATCGCCGGCGCGGCTGAAAGACTGGTTCAAGCTGCTGTCGCTGGAGGTCGATCAGAGCCAGTTCGGCTGCTACGCGCCCGCCTGCCGCAGCGAAAGATGGTTGCAGCGCTGGAGCTTCCTGGAATCGGCCGGCGCCCGCTGGTGGAGCCTGGGCGGGGCGGTGTACATGGTGTCGGCGGTCAAGCGCGTGGCCGGCATGCGTATCATCGGGCCGGCCTGGAAGACCAAACCCAAGCGCGCGCGCGCCGCGTCGGTGGTGGTCAACCGCCACGCGGACGACGGTTTCGACCCCTCTTGAGCGGTCAAGCCCGCATCACATTGCAAGCACAAGCATAAGCACAAGCCCAAGCCCAAGCACAAGGACAAGCACGCAGCACCATGCAGGACAGCAAATCGAACGAGCAGAAAGTGGAAATGTGGACCGACGGCGCCTGCAAGGGCAATCCCGGTCCTGGCGGATGGGGCGTGCTGATGCGCGCCGGGGCGCACGAAAAAACGCTGCACGGCGGCGAACTCCAGACCACCAATAACCGGATGGAACTGCTGGCGGTCATCGAGGGCCTGCGCGCGCTCAAGCGCCCCTGTGCCGTCACGATCCACACCGACTCCCAATATGTCATGAAAGGCATGACCGAGTGGCTGGCGAACTGGAAGCGGCGCGGCTGGATCACTTCCGACAAAAAGCCGGTGAAGAACGCCGAGCTCTGGCAGGCGCTGGACGAACAGGTGCAGCGCCACCAGGTGGCCTGGCGCTGGGTCCGCGGCCACGCGGGCGATCCCGGCAACGAGCGCGCCGACGAACTCGCCAATCTGGGCGTCCAGGCCGCCCGGCGCGGCTGAGCGCGGGCGACCCCGCCCCGCGGGCATCAGGACATACCCTCGAATCGGCCCCCCGGGCGGATTAAGTTCTTTCATCGGGCTTCAGGATTGTTCCAGTATGTAAATTCGGGTGCTAAAGTGCCAACCCTCAATCCAGTTCCTGCGGCGTCGTCCGAGTGGGGTATGCCCGGCCCGCGCCGCATCACCGCCACATTCGCGCATGAAAAAAGCAGTACTGCTGGCCGCGGTTGCGGCAGGGTTGGCCGCGGGGGCCGCGCTCGGCGTTTTTGTGCCGCGCTGGCTGGCGCCGCCCGCCCCGACCGCCCAGGCCGTTTCCAAACCCGCTCCCGCCGCTCCGGCCCGGGTGGCCGTTGCCGCTGTCCAGGAAGTCCCCTTTGCGCGCGGGCTGTCGGCCGTCGGCAGCCTGCGTTCCGATGAGTCGGTCGTCCTGCGGCCGGAAGTGGCCGGGCGCATCCAGTCCATCGAATTCAAGGAAGGCCAGCCCGTCAAGCAGGGCCAGCTCCTGATACGCCTGGATGACTCCGTGCCGCGCGCGGAACTGGCGCAGGCGCGCGCCAACCTGACGCTGGCGCAAAGCCATTACCGCCGCGCCGTGGAACTGCAGGGCAAGGGCTTCGTCAGCCAGCAGGCGCGCGACGAGTCGGCCAGCACGCTCAAGGTCCAGGAAGCCGCCGTGGCGCTGGCGCAGGCGCGGCTGGACAAGATGACCATCTCCGCCCCGTTCGCCGGCATCGTCGGCCTGCGCAGCGTGTCGGTCGGCGATTACGTGAACCAGGGCCAGGACCTGGCGCCGCTCGAAGCGATCGACCCCCTGAAGGTGGACTTTCGCGTGCCCGAGATGTATCTGAGCAAAGTGGGCGTGGGCCAGCAGTTGACCTTGCGCCTGGACGCGCTGCCCGGGCAGGAACGCCGGGGGCTGGTGTACGCCGTGAGCCCGCTGGTCGACGCGGGCGGCAGGTCCATCCTGCTGCGCGCCACCGTGGCAAACCAGGACGGCGTGCTGCGGCCCGGCATGTTCGCCCGGGTGCAACTGCTCTTTAGCGAGGACAAGGCGCTGGTCGCGCCCGAGGCCGCGCTATCGCCGTCGGGCGAAACGCAGTACGTTTACCGGGTCGAGAACGGGGTGGCGAAGCGGCGCGAAGTGACGATCGGCGAACGGCGCGAGGGCCGCGTCGAGATCCTGACCGGCGTGGCCGCCAATGACATGCTGGTGGTCTCGGGCCTGCAGCGCGTGACGGATGGCGCGTCCGTCACCATCGTGGGCAACGGCTCGTAGCGCCGGCCCCTCCACACTTTCAGCGGTAGCGCCATGCGTATCTCGGAAACCTGTATCAAGCGGCCGGTGTTCGCGTCGGTCCTGTCGCTGGTCATCGTGCTGATCGGCCTGATCTCGTATTCGCGCCTGACGGTGCGCGAATACCCCAAGATCGACGAGCCCATCGTGTCGGTGGACACCACCTACAAGGGCGCGTCGCCCGAGGTGATCGAATCGCAGGTGACCAAGCCGCTGGAAGACCAGTTGGCGGGCATCGAGGGCGTGGACGTCATGACCTCGCGCAGCCGTTCCGAACGCAGCCTCATCAACATCAAGTTCAACCTGTCGCGCGATCCGGATGCCGCGGCGGCCGAAGTGCGCGACAAGGTGTCGCGCGCGCGGCGCTTCCTGCCCGACGAAATCGACGAGCCCATCATCGGCAAGGTCGAGGCGGACTCCCAGCCCATCATCTACATCGCGGTGGAGTCGGGTTCTTTTTCGGCGATCCAGACGTCCGACTACATCAACCGCTATATCAAGACGCGCCTGTCGGTGTTGCCGGGCGCGGCGGAAGTGCGTGTCTTTGGCGAGCGCCTGCCGTCCATGCGCATCTACGTGGACCGCGACAAGCTGGCGGCCTACGGCCTGACGGTGCAGGACGTGGAGGCCGCGCTGCGCAGCCAGAACGTGGAAATTCCGGCGGGCCGCATCGAATCGCGCGCCCGGGAATTCTCGGTGGTCTCGGCGACCGACTTGCAGACCCCCGCCCAGTTCGAGGACGTGATCGTCGCCAACGTGAAGGGATACCCGGTGCGGCTGCGGGACGTGTCCAAGGTGGAGATCGCCGCCGCCAATGACCGGATCCTGTCGCGCTTTAACGGCAAGCCGGCCATCAATATCGGGGTCACGCGGCAGTCGACCGCCAACCCGCTCGAGCTCTCCAAGGCGGCGCGCGAGGAAGTGGCGCGGCTGAACGAAACCCTGCCCGCCGGCATGAAGCTGAACATCGCCTACGACTCGTCGGTGTTCATCGAGCGTTCCATCGATTCCGTGTTCCACACCATTCTCGAAGCCATTGTCCTGGTGGTGCTGGTGATCTTCTTTTTCCTGCGCAATCTGCGCGCCAGCATCATTCCCATCGTCACCATTCCGGTGTCGCTGGTGGGCGCCTGCGCCCTGATGTACCTGTTCGGCTTTTCGATCAACACGCTGACGCTGCTGGCCATGGTGCTGGCGATCGGGCTGGTGGTGGACGATGCCATCGTGGTGCTGGAGAACATCTACCGCCACATCGAGGACGGCATGCCGCGCAAGGAAGCGGCGCTGCGGGGGTCGAAGGAAATCGGCTTCGCGGTGGTCGCCATGACCATGACGCTGGTCACCGTATATGCGCCGCTGGCCTTCGCCACGGGCCGCACGGGCCGGCTGTTCATCGAATTCGCGCTGGCGCTGGCGGGCGCGGTGCTGGTGTCCGGCTTCGTGGCGCTGACGCTCACGCCCATGATGTGTTCGGTGCTGCTGCGGCACGAGAGCAGCCACAGCCGCTGGTACAACCTGATCGAAGGCTGGCTCAACGCCATGAGCAATGGCTACCGGCGCATGCTGGGTGCGTCGCTGCGGCATCGCTGGGTGGTGGTGGTGATCGGGCTGGCCGTGGCGGCGGGTAGCGGCGTGCTGTTCAAGGTGGTCAAGAGCGAACTGGCGCCGGTCGAGGACCGCGGCGTGGTGTTCGGCATCGTCAATTCCCCCGAGGGCGCCACGCTGAACTACACGCTGGACAGCATGCTGGGCATCGAAAAATTCTATGCCGACATCCCCGAGGCCAGCGGCAGCCAGGTCACCGTGGGCTTTCCGACGGTCACGGACGGTACCGCGATCCTGCGCCTCAAGCCCTGGGAAGAGCGCGAGCGCAAGCAGCAGGCCATCACCCAGCAATTGCAGCCGCAATTCGCGTCGCTGCCGGGCGTACGCGCCTTCCCGACCAATCCGCCGTCGCTGGGCCAGTCGGCGCGCTCCAAGCCGGTGGAATTCATCATCATGAGCCAGGCCTCGTATGAAGAGCTGTCGCGGCTGACCGGCATCTTCCTGGCCGAACTGCGCAAGTATCCGGGGCTCCTGAATCTGGACACCGACCTGCGCCTGAACACGCCCGAGCTGCGCGTGCGGGTGGACCGCGACAAGATGGCCGACGTGGGCGCCAACGTGGACGTCGTGGGCCGCACGCTCGAATCCATGCTGGGCGGCCGCCAGGTCACCCGCTACAAGGACGAAGGCGAACAATACGATGTGATCGTGCAGGTGACGCCGCGCGACCGCGCCAATCCCACCGATATCTCGGGCATCTACGTGCGCGCGCGCGACGGCAGCATGGTCCAGCTGGACAACCTGCTGGGCGTGCACGAAGGCGTGTCGCCGCAGTCGCTCAATCACTTCAACCGCCTGCGCGCCGTGAAGATCGACGCGGCGGTCGCGCCCGGCTACGCGCTGGGCGAAGTCCTGGAACACATGCACCAGGTGGCGCGCGAGGTCCTGCCCAACACCATCATCACGGACCTGGACGGCCAGTCGCGCGAGTTCCGCGATTCGTCGGGCAGCATCTACCTGGTCTTCGCGATGGCGCTGGCCTTCATCTACCTGGTGCTGGCCGCGCAGTTCGAGAGCTGGCGCAATCCATTCATCATCATGCTGTCCGTGCCGCTGTCCATGACCGGCGCGCTGCTGGCGCTGTGGCTGACGGGCGGCACGCTGTCGATCTATAGCCAGATCGGCCTCATCACGCTGGTCGGGCTGATCACCAAGCACGGCATCCTCATCGTGGAATTCACCAACCAGCTCCGCGACGAGGGCAGGGAACTGTACGAAGCCGTGGTCGAAGCCAGCGTGCTGCGCCTGCGCCCCATCCTGATGACGACCGGCGCCATGGTGCTGGGCACGGTGCCGCTGGCGCTGTCGACCGGGGCGGGGGCCGAATCGCGCCAGCAGATCGGCTGGGTTCTGGTCGGCGGGCTGATGCTGGGTACACTACTGACCTTGTTCGTCGTGCCGGTGGCCTACACGCTGATTGCCGCCGCACGCAAGAAGCCAGGCAAGACCGGCAGCGAAGCGCCTCATGCGCACACGCCGCCCGCCTCGCAGCCCCAAGCGTCGGAATAGTGAGTTATGCGCCAGATCATCTTTGACACGGAAACCACCGGACTGGACCCTGCCCAGGGTCATCGCATCGTCGAAATCGGTTGCGTGGAGATCGTCAACCGCACGGCGACGGGCAACAACCTGCACATCTACCTGAACCCGGACCGCGACAGCGATCCCGAGGCGCTGGCGGTGCACGGCCTGACCACCGAATTCCTGTCGGACAAGCCGCGCTTTGCCGAGATCGCCGACGAATTCGTCACCTTCATCCAGGGCGCCGAACTGATCGCGCACAACGCCGCGTTCGACGTCAAGTTCTTCAACGCCGAGCTCGCGAAGATCGGCCGCGGCCCGATCACCGATTTCTGCGAAACCGTCACCGATTCGCTGCTGCACGCGCGCTCGCTGTTCCCCGGCAAGCGCAATTCGCTGGACGCGCTGTGCGACCGCTTCGGCATTTCGAACGCGCACCGCACGCTGCACGGCGCATTGCTCGACTCCCAGCTTCTGGCGGAAGTCTGGCTGGCGATGACGCGGGGCCAGGACGCGCTGCTGATCGACGTGGACGACAACGCCGGCGCCAGCAGCGGCGGCGTGGTGCTGGCCAGGTTCGACGCGTCCGGCCTGCCGGTGCTGCAGGCCAGCGCCGAAGAACTGGCCGAGCACGACGCCTATCTCGCCGCCCTGGACAAGGCCGTGAGCGGCGAGTGCGTGTGGCGCAAGCTCGAAGCGCCCGTGGCCGCGCCTGCTTGAAGTTTTTAAGGGGCGGCTTGCACGCGTATAAAAATCCGTGCTATTATTTCGCCTCTTTCGGGGTGGTTAGCTCAGTGGTAGAGCACTGCCTTCACACGGCAGGGGTCACTGGTTCGAACCCAGTACTACCCACCAAAGACCTTCCAAGGCTATCTGGCCTTTGAAGCGCCCCAGAGAAGCAATGCCCGTATCGCACAAAGATTTATCGCGGCGCCGACATTGTTTTTTGGGCAGTAAGCAAAAAGCCAACCTTCATCGGTTGGCTTTTTTGTTTTTGATTCATTACTCTTTCCCTGATCTGCCGCAAACCGGCGCTATCCGGTTGCGCCAAACCTGTTCGACGCCTGTCTATCATCAGTAAAGCGGCAATCGGTCGCCAAGATCGGTCGCCAAGATTGACCGCATAACAGGAGAACGCCATGAGTCCGCATGCCAATACCATGCTCATCATCATCGTCACCGGCGTGGCGCTCATGTTGATCGGCTTCGGGTTCCGGGATCGCAATCTTGGCATGACCCTGATGGGTTTGGGTCTGGTCACCGCGATCGGCGCGATCCTGTACAAGGCGTACATCACCTTTTACTGACCGCGGCGGCGGCGGGCTTTGCGCGTTATTGCGGCGGCTGCGTCCGTTGCTGCGCCTGCTGCCGGGCAACCCGCGCCAGCAGGGTGTCGAGCTGGTTCGCAAACGCCTTGCGGTCGGCCTGGCTGAAGGTTGCCGGGCCGCCCGTGTCCACGCCGCTGGCGCGCAGTTCTTCCATCATGTCCCGCAGCGCCAGCCGTTCCCGGATGGTTTCCGGCGAATAGCGTTCACCGCGCGGGTTGAGCGCCATCGCGCCTTTTTCCAGCACCTGTGCGGCCAGCGGGATGTCGCCGGTGATGACCAGATGGCCTTCCTGCACGCGCTCCGCGATGTGCGCGTCCGCCACGTCGAAGCCGCGCGGCACCTGCACGGCCCGGATCAGCGGCGACGGCGGCGTGTAGAGCGCCTGGTTGGCCACCAGCGTCAAAGGCACCTGCCAGCGCTGCGCGGCGCGGTACAGGATGTCCTTGATGACGGCGGGGCAGGCGTCCGCGTCGACCCAGATATGCATCGCGCTTACGCGCCCAGCGCCGTCTGCAGCGCCTCGGCCACGATGTCGTTGGTGGATACGCCGCGCTCGGCTGCGGCGGCGCGCAGCTTGTCGGCCTGCGCCTGGGACAGTTTCAGCGGAAACGGCACCAGGCCGGCGGCCTGGTCGAGCTTGCGCTGTTCGCGGCGGTCGGGCGCCTGCGAAGCGGCGCCAAAGCGGTCCGGCGTGGCGGCCTGCTTGAGCTGGCCGGCCAGCTTGAGGGCCTGGTTCTTTTGGAGGTCGAATTTGTTCATCGGAATTCCTGAAATGGAGCGCCATCATAAGCGCAACGGCCTCATTGCGGCTTGGCGTGCTCCAGGGCGGCGATGCCTTCCTCGGCGCCGTCGTGCAGGGGCACGCTCAGGCCGAGCCGGGCGGTGGCCACGGACACCTGCGATCCCTGGGTCGAGCCGGCCGCCAGCAGGTCCTGCCCGGCCTGGTACACGGCGCGCACCACCACCAGCGCTTCGTCGCGCGTCAGGTCAGTGGTGGTCAGCATCAGCGCGGCCATGCCCACGGTGGGAATGCCTTCCGGCTGGTTGGGATACGTGCCCGCCGCGATGTCCAGCGGCATCAGCACGCTGTCGCCGGATGTCAGGGTCTTGATGGCGCCCCGGTCCAGGGGCAGCAGCTTGAGTTGCGCCGGAATCAGCGCGTCCCGCAGCGGCGTGGCCGGCACGCCGATCACCTGGGCGGCGGCGTCCACCGCGCCGGAGCGCAGGAGCGGCAGGGCCGCGATGAACGGGGTGTCCGACACCTGATAATCGCGGCCGGCCTGCAGTCCGTGCGCGGCCAGCACGGTTTCCAGGGTGGCCCGCACCGCCGAGCCCTCCGGACCCAGCGCGATCGTCTTGCCCTTCAGGTCCGCCACGCCGCGCAGCGCCGGGTCGTCACGCACGACGATGTGGACCATTTCCGGATACAGGCTGCCCAGCGCGCGCAGGCTGGTGAACGGGCCTTGCCCCGCGAACGGGCCCTTGCCCTCGTAAGCCATCCGGGCCGTGTCGGCCTGCGCCAGTCCCACCACGGCGTCGCCGCTGCGCAGCAGCGCGATGTTGTCGGCGCCGCCGCCGGTGATCAGGGGCGACACGCGAATCTGGCGCGCGCGCGCCACCTCGCTCAGGGCGCGGGCAAAGGCCAGGTATTCGCCGCGGTCCGGGCCGCCGGCCAGGGGATAGCCTTGCTGCAACCGGGCCAGCCGGCCGTTGATGCGGGCCACCGAGCGCTCCAGTTCCTGCTGCACCACGTGTTGCGCGGTGCTGGACGCGCTGTAGGTCACCGAATGCGTGATCTGGTCCAGCGTGTCCAGGAGCTGGCGCGTCACCGGGGGCGGCGCGCCCGTGTCCAGCGAGGGCGCTTCGGCGGCCTTGAACCCGGCAGGCGTCACAAGCCGCCAGTCGCCTTCTTCTTTGCGGTAAATGGCGCTGGCGTGGGCGACGATGCGATCGCCGGCCTGGTTGCCGCCGGATTTCACGCCGCTGATGCTGCGGGGGCCGGCGCCCAGCAGCGTCACCAGCGAGGCCGCGCCAGGCTGGTCCCACGCGCCCAGCGAGACATCGCGCGCAAGCTCCAGTTCGACGTCGAAATAGACCACGCGCCGGGTTTCGCCGGCCGGCGCGGTGCTGTCGGATGCCGACCCCATGCGCCGGAGGTCGGCGATGCGGAACAGGCCCTGCCCATAGGTGGCGTCCAGGCTGCGCTCGACGTCGGCGCGCAGCGCGTCTGCGTCCGGCGCGCGGCTGCAGGCGGCAAGCAGCACGCACAGCAGGGCGATCAGCAGTCTCTTGAACATGGCTAAATCCCTCCCACGAAAGGCAAGGAGATCAGCGTGCTCAGGATGATCACGTTCAGGATGTCGATCAGGAACGCGCCGGTGACCGGGACCACGATGAAGGCTTCGGGGGCGGGACCGTGGCGGCGCGTCAGCGCCTGCATGTTGGCGATGGCGGTGGCGGTCGCGCCCAGCGCGAAGCCGCAGAACGCCGCGGACATGATCGCGGCCTCGTAGTCGCGCTTGAGCATCCGGAACACGACCCAGGCGGCGTACAGCGCGCAGAACAGCGTCTGCACCACCAGCATCAACGCCAGCGGACCGGCCAGGCGGGCGACGCTTGAAAGGTCCAGCGTCATCATCGTCATGCCCAGGAACAGCGACAGCGAGATCGTGCCGATGATGTCGGTGGCGCGGTCGTCCAGCCGGATGCCGACGAGCGGCCCGGCGTTGCGGATCACCACGCCCGTGGCCAGGCACCACAGGAAATTGGGCAGGCTGACCGGAGCGTCTTCCACCAGGGCAGCCAGGAAGCCGCCCACCACCAGGCAGACGAAGGCCGCGGTCAGGGACAGGATGAACGTCCCGGGCGTGGGCGGCGTTTGCGCCTCGTCCTGGTCGACGGCCTGTTGCCCTTCGGCCGCCTTCTGATCCAGGCCGCCCGACACCTTGTGCCGGCGCATGATCCATTCCGCGACCGGTCCGCCGACGACGCCGCCCAGCACCAATCCCAGCGTGGCGGCCGTCATGGCCAGCGGCATCACGTCCTGGATGTTGTTGAAGTCGGCAAAGCGCGTCGCGTAGGCCGCGCCGGTGCCATGGCCGCCCACCAGCGTGATCGTGCCGCCCAGGAGGCCCATGAGCGGATGCATGTCCAGGAGCCATGCCATGCCCAGCCCCACCGCATTCTGCAGCACCAGGAAAGGGATCAGCGCCAGCAGGAAGGCGATGAGCCGGGGGCCGCCCTTGGCCAGCAGCTTGAGGTTGGCCGTCAGGCCGATGCACCCGAAGAACAGCAGCAGCAGCGTGGGTTTGATGCTGGTCTCGAGCGAGACGGCAAGGCCGCCCCAGGTCGACAGCAGGTAGGCCAGCACCGCAAACAGCAGGCCCCCCACGATGGGATCGGGGATGCTGTAGCGACCCAGGATGCCGATCCGCGTGGTCATGACCCGTCCGACGACGAGCACCAGGCAGCAGGCGAGGAAAGATTGGACGGGCGAAAGGGAGATCATACGAACCTTCGCGCCCCGTCGGGGCGCAGCAAGTCAGGCTATCCAAACCATTTGCTGCCGCATCGCTCGCGGACTGTGAACCTATCTTACGACCAGCCAAGCCCCGCTGTACACGGGAAAGGCGCGACGCCTGTTGTCGCGCTACGCGCCGGCGCGCGCCAAGGGAAAGGCGCGTGACATGTAACTGGCGCCCGGTCCGTAGCCGGCCAGCTTGCCAGCCAGCCCGGCGGCGCCGGCCGTAACCGGCGCATAGCCATGGCGCAGCCAATAGCCCGTTGCGCCGGGCAGCGACACCAGGCTCGCGCGCGCCAGGCCGCGCTGCATCGCCCGATCGGCGGCCGTGCGCACCAGCGCCTGGCCCACGCCCAGGCCTTGCGCCGCCGGCACGACCGCGCAGTCATGCAGGAACCAATGATCGGCCTGCGCCGGCAGCGAAGCCAGCGGTTCGTCCAGGGCAGGCGGCAGTCCGGCGTCCCAGGGATAGGAAATCAGATAGCCCAGCAAGCCGCCGGACGTATTCGCCCCGTCCGGCCGGGCGACCCAGCAATAGTGCGGCGCGAGGGCGAGGCGGTTCAGGAAGAAGTCCGCGCCTTCCAGCAGGAAGCGCGGATAGGCGAGGGTCTGGGCCTGGAGGATGGCGTCGACGTCGCTGGCCAGCATGGGACGGACTTGGTATTGCATGACGATCCGAAGACAGGAAACAGAAAACAGAAAACAGAAGACAGAAGACAGATAACAGCAATTGGCCCGCCATTTTAATGACCGGCCTTGATTACCAGCCTTGATGACCGGCCCGGCAATCGCATTTCATGAAAATTCGACGAGGCCCTGCGCATACTGCATCGCATCCCGCAGCGCATTTCGTGTTTTCAGAGTCTCATGCATATCCAGTTCCGGTCCGACCCGCCAGCGCCGCAGGTGCTGGCCAAATCGTTGCCCTTGAGATCGGTATGGCCGCCGCAGGCGGCCGACGTTCCGTACGACACCCGCGTCACCTGCGTGATCCCCTGCCTGAACGAGTGCGAGAACCTGCGCGTGCTGCTGCCGCTGCTGCGCAATCGGCTGAGCGCGCTGTGCACCAGTTGGGAAATCATCGTCGCCGACGACGGCAGCACGGACGGCACGGAGGCGTTGATGGCCGAGTGGACCGAGCACGACGGGTTCCGCCATGTGCAGCTATCGCGCAATTTCGGCAAGGAGGCCGCGCTGAGCGCCGGCCTGCAAGCGGCCAGCGGCCAAGTGGTGATCTGCCTGGACGCCGACCTGCAGCATCCGCCGGCCCTGATCGAACAGATGCTGGCGCGCTGGGCGGCCGGCGCCGAAATGGTTTACGCCGTGCGCCAGGACCGCGCCGATGAATCCTGGCTCAAGCGCTCGGGCGCGCGCTGGTTCTATACGCTGCTCAGCAACGCGCGCGGCGTGCAGGTGCCGCCGCATGCCGGGGACTTCAGGCTGATGGACCGGGGCGTGGTCGACGCGCTGATCGCGCTGCCCGAACGCACCCGCTTCATGAAGGGCTTGTACGCCTGGGTGGGCTTCAAGGGCGAGGCGCTGCCGTACACCCCGGATGCGCGCATGCATGGGACCAGCCAGTTCAGCCGGCTGCGCCTCTTCCGGCTGGCGCTGGACGGCCTGACCGCGTTCACGACGTGGCCGCTGCGCATGGTCAGCCTGGTCGGCGTCGCGTTCGCCGTGCTGGCGCTGGCCTATGCGGCGTTTCTCGTGGGCGATTATCTGATGTCGGGCAATGCGGTCTCCGGGTGGACGACCATCGTCACGGCGGTGCTTTTCTTTGCGGGCGTCAACCTGATTTCCCTGGGCGTGGTGGGCGAATACGTGGCGCGCATCTTCGACGAGGTCAAGGGCCGGCCGTTGTTCGTGGTGCGGCGAAGCCGCGGCCGCCCCGCAGGCAAGGCGCAGGGCTGAACATGGCGGATCTCATCAAGCCGGCGCGCTCCGAATGGGCCCCGCCGGCGGGCCGGCTCTTGCTGGCCGCCGGGTTCTGGCTGGCGTGGCTGGCTTGGCTGCGCCCGTTGACGCTGCCCGACGAAGGCCGCTATGCCGGCGTGGCCTGGGACATGCTGCGCAGCGGCTCGCACGCGGTGCCGCTCCTGGACGGCATGCCGTACTTCCATAAGCCGCCGCTCTATTACTGGCTGACCGAATTGTCGTTTTCGGTGTTCGGGGTGCATGCGTGGGCGGCCCGGGTGCCGTCGCTGCTGGCCGCCTGGGGGGGCGCCTGCGGGCTGTATGTCTTCGTGCGGCGCCATCGCGGCGCGGCCACCGCCAGCCTGACGCTGCTCATCCTTTGCACCCTGCCGTTCTTCTACGGCGGCGCGCAATTCGCCAATCTGGACATGCTGGTCGCGGGACTCATCACGCTATGCGTGCTGGCGGCGGTGGAGGCCGCGCTGCGGGCCGGACGCGGCGAGCCCCAGCGGGGGATGGCCATGGCCGCCGCCGCGCTTGCCGCGCTGGCGGTGCTGGCCAAAGGGCTGATCGGCCTGGTGCTGCCGGGCGCCATCCTGCTGGTCTGGCTGGCCTGGGAAAGGCGCTGGCGCGGCCTGGCGGCGCTGGTCCGGCCGTCGGCGCTGCTGACGTTCCTGGCGATCGTGGCGCCGTGGTTCGTGCTGATGCAGATCCGGTATCCCGGCTTCTATGACTATTTCTTCGTCTACCAGCACTTCCAGCGCTTTGCCGCCGGCGGCTTCAACAATGCCCAGGCGTGGTGGTTTTATCTGCCGGTGCTGGCTGGACTGAGCCTGCCGTGGTCCCTGTGGGCGGGCGGCATGTTTCGCCGCGCGTTCTGGGCCGAGGGGCCGGCGCGCGCCCTGCGGCGGCTGGCGGCCGTCTGGTTCGGGGTGGTGGTGCTGTTTTTCTCGATGCCGCATTCCAAGCTGATCGGCTACGTGCTGCCCGCGCTGGCGCCGCTGGCGTATCTGCTGGCGGAAGTCATCCTGGCGGCGGGACGCGGCCAAGATGACGCGCAGACGCCGCGGCTGGCGCGCCTGAGCGCGGGCGTCGCCGGCGCAATCTGCGTCATCGCCGTCGCCGTGGCCGCCAACCATGGACGCGGCAGCGCCGCGCCGCTGGCGCAGGTTGTGCGCGAACAGGCCAGGCCGCAGGACACCTTCGTGTCGCTGCACGCGTATCCGTTCGACCTGGCGCTGTACACGCGCGCGCCCCGGCCCACCTGGGTGGTGGACGACTGGCTCAATCCCGAAGTGCCCGTGCGCGACAACTGGCGCAAGGAACTGTACGACGCCGCGAAGTTCGATCCGGTCACCGGCGAAGAGGTGCTGGTCAGCGCCGCGCAATTCTATGCCCGGCTGTGCGCCGCGCCAGAGGGCGCGCGGTTCTGGATCTGGGGCAATCATGCGGATGGCGAGGTCTACGCGCCGCTGCAGGGCGTCAAGCCCGTGGTCGCGAGCGTGCGGCACGCGATGTGGCGCGTGGAAGCGGACGCGGCGCTCAGGCGGCGGGTCTGTGCCGGAACGCCCACAGCCGGCTAGCGACGAAGGTCGCGAACGCCAGGCCGATCAGGATCAGGGCGAGCAGCGTGTCGTAGGGCAGCGTGGTGGCATGCAGCAGCCAGGCGTAGGCGGATTCGTTGATCGCAAAGCCGATGGCTGAAATCAGAAAGAAACGACGGGCCGCGACGGTCCAGGGTATGGGCGAATGTCGAAACGTGAGCCGGTAGTGGCCGCCGAAGGACACGGCGAAGGCGATCAGCCAGCCGATCAGGTTGGCCGCCAGCGGCGGGGCGCCGAAAGCTTCGACGCAGCCCACGGCAACGCCCCAGTGCGTTGCCGCCGCCGCGCAGCCGACGGCAATGAACAGGCTGATCTGCCGGATGAGGGCGCGCATGAGGGATGGGTCGGACAGGAAACGAAAGGGGCGTCGATGAGCAAACGCGTCGTGGTGTGCGGTGACGATTTTGGCATGAATGCCGACGTCGATGCGGGCATGATCGCGCTGGCCGGCATGCGGCGCATCAGCGCCGTGAGCTGCCTGACTTTGGGCCCCACGTTCGCGGCCAATGCGCCGAGGCTGGCGGCGCTGGACGTGGACATCGGCCTGCATGTGAATTTTTCGGAAACCTTGGACCCGCACGGCGACGCCATGCCCGCGCTGGGCGCGCTGATCCTGAAGGCCTACGCGGGGCTGCTCGACACGGCCTGGATCGACGCGCAGCTTGCGCGGCAGATGGATGCCTTCGAAGCCGCATTCGGCCGCGCGCCGGATTATGTCGACGGGCATCAGCACGTGCATCAGCTTCCCGGCATCCGCGGGCGCATCCTGGACCTCCTTGCGCGGCGCTACGGGACGCGCACGCCCTGGCTGCGCCAGACCGCGCCCGGCATGCTGTGCGGCATTCCGCTGAAAGAATCGCTCAAGGCGCGCGTGATCGGCGCGCTGGGGGCGCGCGCGCTGGCGCGCGAGGCCCGTTCGAGCGGCGTGCGAACCAACCGCCGCCTGCTGGGCGTCTATGCGTTCGGTGGCGGTCGGCGGCGCTTTGCGCATCTGCTGCAGACCTGGCTGTTCAACGCGCGCGACGGCGATCTCGTGATGTGCCATCCCGCGCAGGGCGACGGGCCCGGCGATGCGCTGGCCCGCCAGCGGCGCGCCGAGTTCGAGGTGCTGTCCAGCCCCAGGCTGGGTGAGTGGCTGACGGCCAATGGCGTGCGCATCACGCGCCTGGCGTCGGCCGCGCGCGGACTCCGCGCGGATTGAGGCGGCCGGCTATGGCTGCGTGAGACTTTGCAGCAGCCATGCGCCCGCCGGCCCGAGCGCGCGGCGCGTGGACCATACCGCGTCGACGTGGATGTGGCGCGGCCATCCGGGCGCCTTCAGCTCCACGAGCTGATCGCCGCCGAATCGCTGGATCATCCAGCGCGGCAATTCCGTCCAGCCAAAGCCCAGGCTGGCCATTTCCAGCAGCATCAGGTAGCCGGGCGCCGACCACGTGGAACGCGCCGGCGTCGCTTCTTTGTCATCAAGCTCAAAGGTGCTCAGGCGCAGTTCGCGTGCGGCCTTCAGGTGGTCGGCCGTGACGGATGCCAGTTGGGCGAGGGGATGGGACCGCCCCACGCAGAGGACGATCTCGGACCCCTCGGCCAGACAGGCGTGCGCCACGTCCGGCGGATAGCTTTCCTGCGCCGCCATCAGGCCCACGTGCGCGCGGCCCTGCTGCACCAGCGCCACGACGTCCTCGTATTCGGCGATCAGGCATTCGAAGCGCAGCGACGGATAGCGCGCATCGATCTGGCTGAGCATGGCTTCGAAGGTGCTCGACTGGAACGTGTCGGACAGCACGACCGTGAGCCGGGGCTCCAGCCCCTCGGCCAACTGGCTGGCGCTGCGGTTCAGGCGATCGTTCGCGGCCAGCACCTGCATCGCCTGCCCGAGCAGCACCTTGCCGGCCGGGGTGAGCGCGGGCTGGCGCTGGCTGCGGTCGAACAGCGCCACGTTCAGGTCCACCTCCAGGTTGGCGATGGTCTCGCTGATGGTCGACTGGCTTTTGCCCAGCTTGCGGGCGGCGGCCGAGAACGAGCCTTCGGCGGCCACCTGGGCGAAGGCGGCCAGGGATTCGAGGGAATGGCGCACGGGATGTCCGGTCGGAGTTGTATCGGTTTTTCCGATGAATAGCATCTTTATCGTAACGGAAGTGTCGCAGACAATGCCGTCATTCCGTAGCAACCGACCGCAGGTGGGTCATGACGCAAGCCAAGAAAACCCTCAAGGAACGCTTTCTCCACGCCTTTCTGTTTGAAATCATCGCCATCGGCCTGTGCGCCCCGGTGGCGGCCTGGGCGATGGGCAAGTCCCTGTTTGAAATGGGCGTGCTCACCGCCGTGATCGCCTGGATCGCCCTGGTCTGGAACATGATCTACAACGCCGGCTTCGACCGGATCGAGAACCGCCTGGGCTGGAAGCGCACCTTGCGCGTCCGCGTGGTGCATGCGTTCGGTTTCGAGTCCGGCCTGATCCTGATCGTGATCCCGCTGGCGGCGTGGTGGCTGGGCATCAGCCTGTGGGAAGCCTTTGTGCTGGACATCGCGCTGGTGCTGTTCTACCTGCCCTACGCGTTTTTCTACAACCTTGCGTATGACCGCGCCCGGCCCCGGGTGATCGGATGGCTGGCGCGCCGCGACGACGCCGCGGCCGCCCGGGCATGAAAACCTAGCCCTTCTTGCGCTGGTACGCCTGGCTGGCGTCCCGCATGAAGGTCTTGACGGCGGTTTCGTATTGCGTGCCGCTCCGGAAGGCGCCCGAGTGCGAGGCGCCTTCGATCTTGACCAGCCGTTTCAGGTCCGGCGCCACGTTGCGGGCGGCGGCAAAGAGCTCGTCGCTCATGGTGTGGGGCACCACGCGGTCGGCGGTGCCGTGCATGAACAGCATGGGCGTGTGCAGTTGCGCCAGCTTGTCCACCGAGGCGAACGGCTGGGTCACCAGCAGGCTGGCGCCGGGCACCTTGCCCCAGCGCAGCGTCGCCAGCATCGCACCGATGCTGGTAAAGCTGGACTCGACGATCAGCCCCGCGAAATCCGGCTGTTCCGGGCGCGAGGCCAGGTCGATCGCAATCGCGCCGCCCAGGCTGTGTCCGTACACGAAGCGGCGCTCGGGATCGGGCTGCAGCCGCGCCAGCTCCTTCAGCCCTGCCATGGCGTCTTCGAGCGCGCTTTCTTCGGAGGGCAGCCGCGGCGAGGACGCACCGAAGCCGCGATAGTCGATGGCCAGCATCGAATAGCCCATGCGGCTCCAGCCATCGATGCGAAAGGCGCTGCCGTTCAGGTTCCAGCGTGCGCCGTGCAGGTACAGCACGGTGGGCGCACCCGCCTTCGGACTTTGCAGATACCACGCGCGCACCTTGTCGCCGTTGTCCAGCGTCAGGTCGTACACCTGCGTGCCGGCGGCGGGCTCGCGCCACCAGGTCTGCGGTTCGGATTGCGGGGAAAAGATGGTCTGGCGCTGCCAGGAGTCCAGTTGCGTGCAGCCCACGACGCTGCCGGTGGCGAGCAGGGCGGCGACGAACAGTCGGCGGGCGGAAAATCGGGGCAGGGCGGGCATGAATGGTCTGACCCTGGAAGTCAGGCTGGGTTCCGGCATCAGCATAACTCGGCGCGGCCGGCGAAGGGGCGGCCGACGGGGTGCGGCCTGCCAGGTGCGGCGTGCGTGCCTCGTCCCTACGCCGCCGCGGGGTGGACCTCGCGCGTCAGCGCCAGCCACGCCTGGGCGGCGTGCGACAGGTAGCCCCCGCGCCGCCACACCAGCACCATTTCCCAATCCGTCCCCGCGTCGCGCAACGGCACGCGGGCCACCCCGGCGTGCTGCGCCTCGTTGGCCGTGATGCGCGGCAGGAACGCCACGCCGAGCCCGGCGGCCACCAGCGCCACGATGAAATCGATCTGGCCGCTGCGCGCCGCGATGGCGGGGGAGAAGCCCGCGCGGTGGCATGCATCCTGGATGATGCGGTTCAGGGCGAAGCCCGTTTCGAACAGGACGAAGGGCGATTCACGCAGGTCGTGCAACTGCACGGATTGCGCCCGCGCGAGCGGGTGGTCGGACGGCATCAGCGCCACCAGCGGTTCGCGCGCCACGGGCTGCCAGTCGACGTTGTCGGGCACGGGCTGCAGCGACGCCGCCAGTTCGATGTCGCCCGCCATCACCATCTCTTCCAGCCGGCGGCTGCCATGTTCCACGAGGCTGATCTCGATGCGCGGATAGCGGCTGCGAAAGCGCGCGAACATCGGCGCGAACAAGGAACTGCTGCCCAGCGGCGGCAGGCCCAGCCGCAGCACGCCCCGCTTCAGGCCCTTCAGGTCGTCCAGTTCCGCATGCAGGTCGTCGCGTTCGGCCAACATGGTCAGCGCGCGCCGGTACACGATCTCGCCGGCGGCCGTCAGCCGCGGGGGCTGCGCCTGGCGGTCCAGCAGGGGCATGCCGAGCTCGTCCTCCAGTTGGCGCACCGCCTTGCTGACCGTGGGCTGCGTGGCATGGATGACGTTGGCCGCCTGGGTAAAGCCGCCCTGGCGGACGACTTCGACCAGGGCTCGCAGGGTGCGCAGTTCCATGGGTATGCCAATGTGGAATGGGGTGGATTCTTCGAATTCATTTTATCTATGGCATGGGCGGGCGTAAAACGTATTACGCAAACCGCAAACACAAAACCCGGCGCCAGGCGCTGGACCCCGTTCTGTCCCATGTCCCATGTCCCATTTCCGCCCCACCGTCCGCCTGCGCAGCGCCCTGCGCCGCAGCCGCCTGCTGCAGATCGCGCTGATCGTCCTTTTTTCCCTGCTGGGCCAGGCCCTGGCAGCGGCCAGCGGCCTGCCCGTGCCCGGCGGCGTCGTCGGCATGGCGCTGGTGCTGCTATTGCTGGCCACGCGCCGGCTGCGCGTGCGCAATGTCCAGCGCGGCGCGAGCTGGCTGCTGGGCGAAATGCTGCTGTTCTTCGTGCCCGCGGTGATGTCGCTGCTGGACCACCGCGAATTCCTGGGCGTGCTCGGCCTGAAACTGCTGGCTGTCATTCTGCTGGGCACCGCGCTCGTCATGGCAGGCACGGCGCTGACCATCGACCTGTGCTATCGCTGGATGCATCGCCATGTCGGCTGAGTTCAATCTGCTGTTCTGGCCGGCGGCCACGGTCGCGGCCTACGTGTGCGCGCGCCTTTTCTACCGTCGCCATGCCTACTGGTGGACCTCCACCCTGGTCGTCGCGCCCGCGCTCCTGCTGGCGCTGGCGATCGCGCTGCATACCGGCTATCGCGACTACATGGCCGGTTCGCACTGGCTGATGGCCATGCTGGGCCCGGTCATCGTGGCGTTCGCGCTGCCGCTCTACGAGCAGCGCGCGCTGATCCGGCGCTATTGGCCGGTGCTGGCGGCGGGCGTCGCGGTGGGCAGCGGCATCGCGGGGGGCAGCGCGTGGCTCCTGGGCAGCTTATTGGACCTGCCGCCCGACCTGCGGCTCAGCCTCCTGCCGCGGTCGGTGGCCACGCCATTCGCCGTGACGGTCTCGTCCCACGTGGGCGGCGTGCCTGACCTGACCGCTGTGTTCGTCATCGTCACGGGCGTTTTCGGCGCGGCCATTGGCCAGTTCATGTGCCGCCGGCTTGCGCTGCGCTCGGCGTTGGCGCGCGGGGCGCTGTTCGGCATGGGCGCGCACGGGGCGGGCACGGCCAAGGCCCGCGAGCTGGCGGCCGAGGAGGGCGCGGTCGCGGGCCTGGTGATGGTGATGGCGGGCCTGTTCAATGTGCTGGTCACGCCGGCGGTGGTGGCCGGCCTGCTGGCCTGAACGGCCCGTCAGTGCAGCAGTTCCAGCACGACCGGATACAGCGAGGCGACCAGCAGCAAGGCCATGCCCACATTGAAGGCGCGGATCGCGGCGGGGCGATGCAGCACGCGGCGCAGCGCCGTGCCGAACGTCACCCAGATCCCGATGCTGGGCAGGTTGACGATGCCGCAGACCACGGTCGCGATCACCAGATTGGCGAAAAAGCCGTTCTGGGGCGTGTAGGTCGCCACCACGCCCACCGCCATCACCCAGGCTTTGGGATTGACCCACTGGAAGGCGGCCGCCTGCAAAAAGGTGAACGGCTTGCCGCGCGCCTCGCCCTCGTCCAGGGGGCCCGAGTTTGCGATCTTCCAGGCCAGGTAGAGCAGGTAGGCCGCGCCGGCGTACTTCAGTACGGAGTAAAGGGCGGGGGTCTGCTGGAAGACCGAGCCCAGGCCGATGCCGACCAGGAAGATCATCAGCGTGAAGCCCAGGTTCACGCCCAGCAGATGCGGCAGGCTGCGCCGGAATCCGAAGTTCAGGCCCGACGACGCCAGCATGACGTTGTTGGGGCCGGGCGTGATGGAGCTGACCAGCGCGAACAGCGCCAGGGGACCCAGCAGGGAAAGCGAGGCCAGCGGGATATCGGCCCAGTTGGCGGGGAACAGATTCATTTCGGGGTCCTTACGATGGCGCGGCGTCCGCCGGCAATAACGGCGATCACGGCCGCGGCAAACAGGTACGTGGCCGCCTCCACCGTTTCGCCAAACAGCAAGCCAGCCGCCACCACGGTGAGAAAGGGCTGCAGCAATTGCACTTGTCCCACCCGGGCGATGCCGCCGGCGGCCAGCCCGCGATACCAGGCGAAAAATCCCAGGAACATCGAGCCGAACGCGAGGTAGGCGCAGGCGGCCATCACGGACGAGCTGGGCCAGTGGGGCTGTTGCGCGGCCATCCAGGCCACCGGGCCGGCCACCAGGGGGGCGCTGATCGCCAGCGCCCAGCATATGGTGCGCCAGCCGCCCAGCGTGCGCGAGGCCCGCGCGCCTTCGGCGTAACCCAGGCCGCCCAGCACCACGGCCACGAGCAGCCACAGGTAACCCGCCGTCAGCGTGCCTTCACCTTGGCGCAGGGCATAGGCCGTGACCAGCGCGGCGCCCAAGACGGCCCAGGCCCAGAAGGCGGCCGACGGCCGTTCGCCGCTGCGCAGGGCGGCAAAGGCGGCGGTGGACAGCGGCAGCAGGCCATTGAACACCGCGCCCTGCGACGCCGGCACCGTCTGCATCGCCAGCGACGACGCCAGCGGCCAGCCGACGACGATGCCCAGGGCGGCCAGGATGACGCCCGGCCACTCCTGGCGGTTGGGCCGGCGGCTGCGGGTCAGCCACAGCAGGGCGATGGCGGGCAGGGCGGCGATCAGGGCGCGGCCCAGGCCCACCAGAAGGGGCGCCAGTTCGGCCACCGCCAGTCGCGTCATGGGCAGCGTCAGCGAAAACACCAGCACGCCCAGGAAACCGTAGCCGTATCCTTCCCATAGGGAAGACGGGACGGCGGGAGAGGCCGTGGGCGTGGGGTAAAGCGCGGGACGGGTCATGACGGCACCGGGGAAAAATGAGTGCATCGCGCCGCCCACGGTTGCGGGCGCGCGGCATTGCTGTCACTCTACGCATAGCTATCGGTACAGTACCGGTACACAATGGCATGTCACTTTAATCACTGGCCTGGTCGAAACTCCATGACAGTTGCTCCGCCTTCCTCGTCTTCCATGCCCTGGCAACCCGTGCGCCAGGCCGATGCCACGCTCGTGGCGCAACTGGCCGACGGCCTGGCCCGCCGCATCGACGAGCAGGGCCTGCGGCCGGGCACGCGCCTGCCGTCCATCCGCAAGATGGCCGAACAGTCCGGCGTCAGCCGCTTCACCGTGGTCGAGGCCTACGACCGGCTGGTGGCGCGCGGACTGGTCCAGTCGCGCCGGGGCGCGGGCTTTTTCGTGAAGGCGCGCAGCGGCCCGCTGACGGCGGTGGCCGCCGCCGCGCCCAGTACGCTAGCGCCGCCGGCCCGGGTGGACATCGCCTGGCTGCTGCGCAGCATGTTCCGCGAATCGAACGCCCCGGGCATGCCGGGCGGCGCGGGCCTGTTGCCCGCGGACTGGCTGGATCCGGACATGGTGGCGGGCGCGGTGCGCGCGGTGGGACGCTCGGTGCGCGCCAACCTCGTCAGCTACGGCAGCCCCCAGGGCTTCGCGCCGCTGCGCCAGCAGATCGCCGCAATCCTGCAGAACGAGGGCGTGCCGGCGCACCCCGAGCTCAACCTTCTTACGACCAACGGCGTCACCCACGGGCTGGACCTGATTGCGCGGCACCTGGTCAAGCCGGGCGACACCGTCCTGGTCGAGGATCCGGCCTGGTTCGTGATTTTCGGCCGGCTGGCCGCCTTTGGCGCCCGCCTGATCGGCGTGCCGCGCGGGCCGGACGGCCCCGACCTCGGCCTGCTCGAGCAACTGGCCGCGCAGCACAAACCGCGCCTCTTCATCATCAATGGCTCGGTCCACAATCCCACCGGCCACACCCTGTCGGCGGGCGCCGCCTATGGCATCCTGCGCATCGCCGAGCGGCACGATTTCATGGTGGTCGAAGACGACACATACGGCGAGCTGCATCCGGGCGGCGCCATCAAGCTGGCCGCGCTGGACCGCCTGAACCGCGTCATTTTCGTGGGCGGCTATTCCAAGATGCTGGCGGCCAGCCTGCGCGTGGGCTATGTGGCCGCCAACCCCGAACTGCTCCAGAAGCTGGCGGACCTGAAGATGCTGGCCGGCCTGACCTCACCCGAACTGGGCGAGCGCGTCGTGCACCGCGTGCTCATGGAAGGGCAGTACAGGCGCCATATCGAACGCGTGCGGCTGCGCGTCGACGACGCGCGCCAGCGCTGCATGAAGGGGCTGCAGAAACTGGGCCTGACGGTGCCGCACGAGCCGCACGCGGGCATGTTCGTCTGGGCCGATTGCGGGCGGGACTCGGAGGTGCTGGCCCGCGCCGCCGCCGACCGCGGCATGCTGCTCGCGCCCGGCACGCTGTTCTCGCCGTCGCAGGCGCCGTCCACCATGCTGCGCTTCTCGGTCTCCATCGCGGACCATCGGGGCATCTGGGCCGAACTGGAAAAACTCTTCGCGCAAAACGGGTCCTACAATCAATAATATGCAGCTGTCTCGCCAAGTCATCGAAGGAAACGTCATGTCCACACCCATCAAGCCCCTGACCCAGAACTTTGCCGTCGCTCCGCAACTGGGGCCCGACGACATGGCCGACGTGGCCGCCGCCGGCTACAAAAGCGTCATCATCAACCGCCCCGATTTCGAAGGCGGTCCGGACCAGCCCACCGCCGCCGACGTCTCGCGCGCCGCGCAGGCCGCCGGCCTGCAGATCGAATACCAGCCCGTCGTGGGCAGCGCCATGACCGCTGCCGACGTTGCGCGCTTCGCTGAACTCCTGCGCACCCTGCCGGGCCCCGTGCTGGCATACTGCCGCACTGGCACCCGCTGCACGAACCTGTTCGCGGCTGCGCAGCAGTTGGGATAAACCCGGCATTGACCCTCGTCAAGCCCGCTGGTTCGGCCTGATGTGAACCCCGCGGCTTTCCGGTAGCATAAAGATTCCTCCAAAACAGGAGCAGGCAAGATGTTCAAGAAGATCCTGATTCCCACCGACGGTTCCCCGCTCTCGGCGCAAGCCGCCAACGCAGGCATCTGCTTCGCGCGCTCGGTCGGCGCCGAAGTTGTCGGCCTCTACGTGACGCAGCCGTTCGCGGCCACGATCGGTTTTGACGGCATGGCCGCGGCCTATGCCATTACCGACGAAGACTACGAAAAGGCCTCCGCCGAGCAAGCCGACAAGTATCTCAAGCAGATCCGCGACCGCGCCGACACCGCAGGCGTCAAGGCCGATACGCGCGCCGTGTCCAATTTCAACGTCGCCGACGGCATCGTGCAGGCCGCCACCGACACCGGCTGCGACCTGATCTTCATCGGCAGCCACGGCCGCAGCGGGCTGTCGCGCCTCTTGCTGGGTAGCGTCACCGCCAAGGTGCTGTCGCTGGCCACCACCGCCGTGCTCGTGTATCGGGTCAAGGAAGAAAAGAAGTAATTTGCGCCGTCCTGGCGCGCACCGCGCGCCCTTGGCATGCGCCACAGCCCCTCGCAAGAGGGGCTTTTTCATGGGCGCGCCATCGGCCGAGACGTTTGTCCATACCTTGGTCATACCTTGGTATGCCCCGGGCAAACCCATGGACCCGCCAAACCCGCTCCGGAAGGCCGTCGCAGGCTTGTATCTTGCCGCATGGCGCGTAATATTTACGCATCTGCATCCAACCGTAGGAAGAGGCCATGACCCGCAAGACGCGCATCGATCTCTATCGCAATATCGGCATCAGCGCCCATATTGACGCCGGCAAGACGACGACCACCGAGCGCATCCTCTTCTACACCGGCATCACCCACAAGATCGGCGAAGTCCACGACGGCGCCGCGGTGATGGACTGGATGGAGCAGGAGCAGGAACGCGGCATCACCATCACGTCGGCCGCCACCACCGCCTTCTGGAAAGGCATGGCGGGCAACTACCCCGAACACCGCATCAACATCATCGACACGCCGGGCCACGTCGACTTCACCATCGAAGTCGAACGCTCCATGCGCGTGCTCGACGGCGCCGTCATGGTCTACGACGCGGTCGGCGGCGTGCAGCCGCAATCCGAGACCGTCTGGCGCCAGGCCAACAAGTACAAGGTGCCGCGCCTGGCCTTCGTCAACAAGATGGACCGCGTGGGCGCGGACTTTCTGCGCGTGCACCGCCAGATCGCCGAACGCCTGAAGGGCGACGCCGTGCCCATCCAGTTGCCGGTGGGCGCCGAAGACCATTTCGAGGGCGTGATCGACCTGGTCAAAATGAAGGCCATCATCTGGGACGAGGCCAGCCAGGGCGTGAAGTTCCAGTACGAGGACATCCCGGCGTCGATGCAGGCGCAGGCGCAGGAATGGCACGACAAGATGGTCGAGAAGGCCGCCGAGGCCAATGAAACCCTGCTGGAAAAGTACCTTTCCGGCGAACCCCTCACCGAGGCGGAAATCAAGGAAGGCCTGCGCGCCCGCACCATCGCCAACGAGATCGTGCCGATGTTGTGCGGCAGTGCCTTCAAGAACAAGGGCGTTCAGGCCATGCTGGACGCCGTCATCGACTACATGCCTTCGCCGGTGGACGTGCCCGCCATCAAGGGACACGACCCGCGCGACAACGAAATCGAGCGCCACCCGGCCGACAACGAGCCGTTCTCCGCGCTCGCCTTCAAGATCATGACGGACCCGTTCGTCGGGCAGCTCGTGTTCTTCCGCGTCTATTCCGGCGTGGTGAAGTCCGGCGACTCGGTCTACAACCCGATCAAGGAAAAGAAAGAGCGCCTGGGCCGCATCCTGCAGATGCACGCCAACGAGCGGCGCGAAATCACCGAGGTCTACGCGGGCGACATCGCCGCGGCCGTCGGCATCAAGGACGTCACCACGGGCGACACGCTGACCGATCCGTCGCACATCATCATCCTGGAACGCATGGTGTTCCCGGAACCCGTGATCTCGCAGGCGGTGGAACCCAAGACCAAGGCCGACCAGGAAAAAATGGGCATCGCGCTGGGCCGGCTGGCGCAGGAAGATCCGTCGTTCCGCGTGCGCACCGACGAAGAATCCGGCCAGACCATCATCTCGGGCATGGGCGAGTTGCACCTGGAAATCCTGGTCGACCGCATGAAGCGCGAGTTCAACGTCGAAGCCACGGTCGGCAAGCCGCAGGTGGCGTACCGCGAAACCATCCGCAAGGCCTGCAACGAGGTCGAAGGCAAGTTCGTCAAGCAGTCGGGTGGCCGTGGCCAGTACGGCCACGTGGTGCTCAAGCTGGAACCGCAGGAGCCGGGCAAGGGTTATGAATTTGTCGATGCCATCAAGGGCGGCGTGGTGCCGCGCGAATTCATCCCGGCCGTGGACAAGGGCATCCGCGAGGCGCTCAACGCCGGCGTGCTGGCGGGCTATCCGGTCGTGGACGTGAAGGCGACGCTGTTCTTCGGTTCGTATCACGACGTGGACTCGAACGAAAACGCCTTCAAGATGGCGGGCTCCATGGCATTCAAGGAGGGCATGCGCCGCGCCGATCCGGTGCTGCTCGAGCCCATGATGCAGGTCGAGGTGGAAACGCCCGAGGACTTCACCGGCAACGTCATGGGCGACCTGTCCTCGCGCCGGGGCATGGTGCAGGGCATGGAAGACATCGCGGGCGGCGGCGGCAAGGTGGTGCGCGCCGAGGTGCCGCTGGCCGAGATGTTCGGCTACTCGACGTCCCTGCGCTCGCTGACGCAGGGCCGCGCGACCTACACGATGGAGTTCAAGCACTACGCCGAAGCGCCGCGCCAGGTGGCGCAGGAAGTGATGGCGGCCCAGGGCATGGGCCGCTGATCGCGGCAATCCGGCCGCGATCTCAGGCGGCGGCCGGGGCCGCCGCCTGGCGCATCCGCGACGATGCCAGCTTGACGCCCAGCAGGATCATCGCGAAGCCGACCCCATGGAACAGCTGGGGCGCTTCGCCCAGCAGCGGCCAGGCCAGCAACGCGGCGTAGACCGGCACCAGGAACATCGACAGGCCCGCGGTTGCCGGGCCGGCCCGGCTGATCAGCCGGCCATAGACGTAATACGCGCCCAGGCTGGGCACCACCGCCAGGAACAGCAGCACGGCCGCCAGGCGCGGGTCCGTCCAGGGCGGCGCCATGCCGGTCGCGGCTTCGATGCCGGCAAAAGGCGCCAGCGCCACCGCGCCGCCCAGCATCATCGCGGCCAGCCGCGCCCGGTCTGGAACCGCCGGCAACGTCATGCGCTTTTGCAGCACCGTATACAGCGCCCAGCCCGTCGCCGCCAGCAGCACCCACAGGTCGCCCTGTCCGAACGCCAGCCGCGCCAGCGCCTGGGCGTCGCCGCGCGTCAGCACCACCAGCACGCCGCCCAGCGCCAGCACCAGCCCGGCCGCGCGCTGCGCCGGCAGGGGTTGGCGCCAGATCACCGCTTCCAGCAGCGCCACCAGCAGCGGGCTGCACGAAAAAATCAACGCGATATTGGTGGCGCTGGTGGTCTGGGCGCCGATGTACTGGGGCGCGACGGCCACGCCCATGCCGAGCACCGCCAGCGGCAGCAGCGCGGGCAGGCCGCGCCACAACGCCCGCCGATGTGCGATCAGGGCGGGCGCGGCAATGGGCAGGAGGATCAGCAGGGCGATCAGCCAGCGGCCGAAGGCGAGGAAGACAGGGGGGAGGCCGGCGTCGTGGGCCCAGCGGGCCGCCACCATATTCGAGGCGAATAGCGCGGGGGCCGTGAAAAGCATGGCGGTGCCGGCCAGGCCGAGGCCGGTTCTTGCGGTTGCTGCGTGCGACATGGTTTCCATCCGCGCGGATCGCGCGCGGGCTGCTGCGTTGGAATTGCCGGCGCGGCCGCCGGGTTGTGCCGCAGCGGATGGCGCCGAAATCGGACGGGCGGGATAGATGCCCGTCTTGCAGGAAAGTCTACGGGCTGCGGCGCAAAATAGGTTTCCTGTTTTCCGCCGATTCACGGTGAAACGGAAAATATCCTTCCGGTAAACTTCGTCGCAGCAGGGATTTTGCCCCCTGATAGCCGAAAACCATGCCCACACTGCCCAAAATCGACGACACCGACCGCAAGATCCTGCGCGCCCTGCGCGCGGACGGTCGGCTGACGAACCTCAAATTGGCCGAAACGGTCGGGCTGTCGCCCACGCCCTGCTGGAACCGCGTCAAAGCGCTGGAAGAGGCGGGGGTGATCGAAGGCTATGCCGCGCTGCTGAACCAGAAGGCGCTCGGGCTGCCGGACACGGTCATGATCGAAGTCACGCTGGAACATCACGACGACGACACGCTGGCGCGCTTTGGCGAAGAGATCAGCCGTCTGCCGGAAGTGGTGGAGGCGTTCCTGGTGACGGGCGAGTACGACTACCTCATCAAGGTCGCCGTGGCCGGCACGGAAGGGTACGAGGAGTTCCTGCGCAAGCGGCTGTACAAGCTGCGCGGCGTGCGGCACAGCCGCTCGACCTTCGTGCTGCGCCGCCTGAAGCACACGCCGTCGGTCGAGCCCTGACCGGCGCGGATCAGCCGCCGATGAATTCCTGGATGGCGCCGTTGAAGGCGCGGGGATTGCCCAGGTTCATGCCGTGCGAAGAACCCGCGATGTCCACGCGATGGGCCTGCGGCAGCCACTGCGCCAGGGCGTCCAGCACGGCCGGGTAGGGCGCGGGGCTCAGCGCGCCGCCGATCAGCAGGACTGGCAGCGTCAGGCTGCCGATCTGCGCCGGGCCCAGCGTCTGCGGCCGCTCGTCCACCTGGCCGAAAAGCGTGCCCACGTTGTCGCGCACCATGTCCTTGAACCAGGGCACCATGCGCTGCCAGGTGTTGGGGCCGGTCACGGTGTCCACGAACAGCGCCAGCCCTTCCTCGACCTCGCCCTGGCGGATGAGCGCCAGGGCGCGCTGGCGAAAGCCGCCGCGCTCGTCGCCGCCACCGGGCAGCGGCAGGCCGGGGTCGGCCAGCGTCAGGCTGCGCAGCGCGTCCGGCTGGCGCAGGGCGGCTTCCAGCGCGACGCGGCCGCCGCGCGAATGGCCCACCAGGTGGGCCGAGCTGCCCGCTACCTTGTCGATGAACTCCAGCACGTCGCTGGCGTGCTGGTCGATCGAAAAGCCGCCGCCTTCGCCGTCCCAGGTCTCGGGCCAGTACCGGCGCAGGCACACCGCCAGCACCCGGAACGAGCGGCCCAGCGGCGCCATCTGCGATTTCCAGTAACGGCTGTCGGACAGGGAGCCGTGCACCAGCACCAGCGGGGTGCCGCTGCCGTACTCGGTGTAGGACATGGCGTAACCGCCGATGGAGGCGGTTTGCAGAGGCAGGACGGGTTCGGAACGCATGAAGAGTGGGACGTGAAGCCAGGTCCGCATTCTAGCCCGGCAGGGCGGCGGGGCGGGATCGCCGGACGCTGATAAACTCGTCTGCGGTCCGCCGGCGCAGCCCGCCCGCGCGCCCGGTTCATTTCAACGGAGTTCGTATCGATGTCGCCTGAATCCATCGCCGCCCTGCCGGAATCCGCCCAGCGCGTCGCCCGCCTGCTGGTGGAAATGGGGCATGACAAGCCCGTGGTGGTGCTGCCCCAGACCGGCAAGACCTCGGCGGAAGCGGCCGCGGGGCTGGGCTGCGAAGTCGCCCAGATCGCCAAGTCCATCATTTTCCGGCGCGCCACCGACGACGCGCCGGTGCTGGTCATCGCCAGCGGCGCCAACCGCGTGGATGAAGCCAA
Source organism: Achromobacter sp. T5-5 (assembly GCF_055397965.1). Classification (NCBI taxonomy): domain Bacteria; kingdom Pseudomonadati; phylum Pseudomonadota; class Betaproteobacteria; order Burkholderiales; family Alcaligenaceae; genus Achromobacter; species Achromobacter sp. T5-5. The sequence goes on along the minus strand of NZ_AP027919.1, from coordinate 5,541,251 downwards.
GGTGGCGGCGCAGGTCGGCGCGCTGGCCAAGGCCGACGCGCGCTTCGTGCGCGACATGACCGGCTACGCGATCGGCGGCGTCTGCCCCATCGGCCACGCGGTCAAGCCCGTGATGCTGCTGGACGCGGACCTGTTCAACTACGACAGCCTGTGGGCCGCCGCGGGCCATCCGCATACCGTGTTCAATCTGACGCCCGCGCAGTTGGCGGACATGACTGGCGCGCCGGTCGCCGACGTGGCGCTGCGCGGCTGAGCATCCCGCCCCGGACCGCCCGCGGCGGCGATCAGCCCGGGTGTTCTTCCAGCCCGTCGATCAGCACCTGCCGGCGGCCTTTCGAACACGCCTCCACCCGCGCCTGCACGCCATAGACGGCCGCCAGCGCCTGCGGCGTGATGACGTCGGCCGGCGATCCCGCGGCGTGCAGCCGCCCCGCATGGATCATCACGGCCTGGTCCGCGTGCTGCAGCGCCACGTTCAGGTCGTGCAGCACGATGAGGCTGATGAGCCCATGCTCGCGCGTTTCCTGCCGCAGCAGCCGCATGACATGGAACTGGTAATTCAGGTCCAGGGCGGACAGCGGCTCGTCCAGCAGCAGCACGCGCGGATGGCGAATCAGCGCCTGCGCCAGGCCCACCAGTTGCTTCTGCCCGCCGGACAGCGCGTCCAGGTAATGCAGCGCCAGATGCGCGATGCCCAGCCGCGCCAGCAGCCGGTCGATGGCGGGCAGGTCCACCGGCGGCGCCGCCGCATCGCTGGCGCGAGCCGCCACCAGCACCGACTCGAACACCCGCAGGTGCACGGCCGCCGGCAGGCTCTGGGGCAGGTACACCACGTGGCGGGCGCGCTCGCCGTGATCCAGCCGGGTCAGGTCCAGCCCGTCCAGCGTCGCCGCGCCCGCACGGGGCCGCAGCAGGCCGGCCAGGGTCTTGAGCAAGGTCGATTTGCCGCTGCCGTTCGGGCCAAGCAGCGCCGTGACCTCGCCGGCAGCCAGCGCCGGAACCGACAGGCCGCGCAGCACGTCCTCGCCGCCATAACCGGCGGTGAGCGACTGCACCGTCAATCCGGCGTGTGAATTCGCGTCGACGGGCCCGGTCATGGCAATTGCCTGCGCAGCACGACGGACACGAAAAACGGAATCCCGACCAGGGCGGTGACGATGCCCACGGGCACCACCACGCCGGGCATGAGATTCTTGGACGCAATCGACGCCAGCGACAGGATCACGGCGCCCACGAGCGCGCTGCCCGGCAGATAGAAGCGGTGGTCTTCGCCGAACAGCCGGCGCGCGATATGCGGCGCCACCAGTCCGATGAAGCCGATCGTGCCGACAAAGGCGACCGCCAGGGCCGACAGCAGGCTCACGCGCGCGAGCGCCGACACGCGCAGGCGGCGCACGTCCACGCCGAAACTGGCGGCGCGGTCCTCGCCCAGCCGCAAGGCCGTCAGCTTCCAGGACTGCCGCATGGCCAGCGGCAGCGCCAGGGCGAACGCAAGCGCCATCACGCCGACCGTCGTCCAGCTTGATCGCGCCAGGCTTCCCATCGTCCAGAACACCAGGTTCTGCAGGGCTTCGGCGCTGGCCGTGAACTGCACCAGCGACACCAGCGCATTGAAGGTAAACACCATGGCGATGCCGAACAGCACCACGCCCGACGTGTTCATGCCGCCCCACCGGGCGACCGCGTCCAGCAGCAACGCCGCCAGCAGGGCGAACAGGAAGGCGTTGGCCGCGATCAGCCAGGCAGCGGGGACGCCCGGCAGGCCCAGTTGCAGCACGATGGCCAGCGATGCGCCGAACGCCGCCGCCGACGACACGCCCAGCGTGAACGGACTGGCGAGCGGGTTATTCAGGATGGTCTGCATTTCGGCGCCGGCCAGCCCGAGCGCCATGCCCACCAGGGCGGCCATCAGGGCCGAAGGCAGGCGGATGTCCCAGACGATCACGCGGTATGTGGCGTCGGCGTCGGCCGGCCGGACGAAGGTCTGCCAGAGTTCACGCCAGGGCAGGCCGGAGGGGCCGACGGTGAAGTCGATCAGCAGCGCAAACAGAATCGCCGCCAGCAGCAGGGCAAGAAGCCCCGCCCGGCGGCGAAGGATGTGGCGGTATGCGCCGGCCGCGCTGGCGGCTTGGCGCATTACTGCAGCAGTTGGAGCCGGCTCTTGGCCGTGGTGGCGGCCGGCGTGGTCGGATAGTCGCGGACGATGCGCTGCAGGGTGGCCTTGGCGCCCGCGCGGTTGTTCAGTTCGATCTGGCTGCCGGCGATGATCAGCAGCGCATCGGGCGCACGGGCGTTATCCGGCGAATTCTGCACCATGGCATTCAGTTGCTCGATGGTGCCCTTGAAATCCTTCAGCGCATAGCGGCTGCTGCCCTGGTAGAACTGGGCGCTGGGGGCGAGCTGGCTGTTGGGATAGAGCGCGGTAAAGGCGGCCAGCGATTCGGCCGCATCCTTGTACTGCCCCTTGCGAAAGAGGTCCATCGCGCCGTCATAGGCGCTCTGTTCCTGCGGATCGCCGGCTGACGCGCCCGGAGGATTCGCGTTGCCCGGCGCGGCGCCCGGCCGGCTGCTGGGCTGCTGGCGCGACACCAGTTCGAGCTGGTCGCGCAACTGGGCGATTTCCTGTTGCAAAGCCTGGATCTGATCGGCCAGCTGCAACCTGGCGCGCTGGTTTTGCTCGTTCTGCTTCTGCACCTGCTGACGCAGATCCAGGATGGCCTTGCGGGCTTCATCGTCGGAAAAAGCGTGAGCGGGCGCCGTCAGGGCGGCAAGCGCCAGGCCGGTGGCCATGATCAGGGGACGCAGGGACAGAACGTAATCGCGCATGAATATTCCCGGGTATAAAAACAAACGTCGGGACGGCCGGCTGGCCGTCCCGACGCGTGGTAGGGCTCCAGACTAAGCGAAAAGCTTAACGCAGATAGTTGATATCGGCGCGGCGGTTTTCGGCAAAGTCGGCTTCAGACGTACCCGTCGAGCGCGGCTTTTCCTTGCCGAAGCTGATGGTTTCGATCTGGTTGTCGCTGACGCCCAGCAGGGTCATCATGCGACGCACTGCGTCGGCACGACGCTGGCCCAGGGCCAGGTTGTACTCGGCACCGCCGCGTTCGTCGGTGTTGCCTTCGATCTTGATCTTTTGCTGTTGGTGCGCAGCCAGATACTTGGCATGGGTTTCGACCAGGCCACGGTATTGGTCCGACACGGTATAGCTGTCGAAATCAAAGTACACCGAGCGCTGTTGCGCCAGGATGCTTTGGGGGTTGAAGGGATCAAGGATCTGGCCGGAGGCCGAGGATCCTTGGCCAGCGCCTCCGCCCTGACCCGCTTTATCGTCGAGAGGGACGGAGCTGCAAGCCGCCAGGGTGGCGGCCAGAGCGGCGATGGTTAGGCTTTTGGCAATGCGCGACTTCATGATAGTTCCTTTGCAAAGAGAGTCACACGTGTTATCGGGTAAATGGGCCCCAAGTCGGTTCACGTATTTCCCCGTTCAGTACCGAAAGCGTCTGTCGTACGCGTCCATCGCTCGAGACACCTGCAAGCACGCTACGGCCATTTTGGATGGCTGCGTAGAGGACTTGCATGCCATTGGGCGCAAAGCTCGGCGACTGATCGTCACGACCATCAGTCAGCAAAGTCTCGGCGCCAGTGGACAAGTTCAAGGATGCGATTCGAAACGCGCCGTCTCGTCTTGCAACGTACAGCAGCGTCGATCCGTCGGGGGAAATTCGGGGTGAGATGTTGTAACCACCATTAAACGTGAGACGGCGGGCCTCGCCGCCTGTCGAGCCGGTCTGGTAGATCTGCGGCCCGCCGCTGCGGTCACTCGTAAAGATAATGGAAGCCCCATCGGGCGTAAAGCTCGGTTCGGTGTCAATGCCAGGAGAACGCGTAACTCGGGTCGGATTCGAGCCGTCCGCTGCATTAACGACGTAAATTTGCGACAAACCATCACGCGTCAGGGCGACCGCCAGCTTGCTGCCATCGGGCGACCAGCCGGGTGCGCTGTTGTTACCCTTGAAGTTGGCAACGGGGGCGCGGGCACTGGTGGCCAATGTGTGCACGTAGACGACAGGTTTGCCGGATTCGAAGCTCACATAGGCCAACTTGGAGCCATCGGGCGACCAGGACGGCGAGATGATCGGCTCGCGCGAGCGCAGCGCAACCTGGGGATTCTGGCCGTCGGCGTCAGCCACCTGCAGTTCGTAGGTGGAGCCCTTCTTCAGCACATACGCGATACGCGTCGAGAACACGCCGCGAACGCCGGTGATCTTCTCGTAGATGCGGTCTGCGATCTGGTGGGCAACACGGCGCAGTTCCTGCTCGGTGCCCGAGAACGCCACGCCGTCCAGTTGCGACTTCTTGACCGTGTCGGCCAGGCGATAGCGCACGTCGTAGCGGCCGTCTGCGCCGCGGGTGATGCTGCCGTAGGCGATGAAGTCCGCGCCCTTGCCGCGCCAGTCGTCGTGGGCGATCGGGGAGTCCACGTTCAGGCCGGAGCCCGCGGCGTTGATCAGGCGGAACTGTCCAGTGCGGGTGAGGTCGGCGCGGATGACTTCGGCCAGCGCGCGGCCATGGGTGTCGTCGACGGCAAAGTCCGCGATGGCCACGGGGTATTGGGTAGCGCCGGTGCCGGAGATATCGACACGCAACTGGGCATGGGCAGGCTTCATGGCGATCAGCAAGGCTAGGGCCGCCATCAGCAGCGCGATGCCGTACGCTCTCCAGAGCGTGGCGGGGGGCACTCGTCGACTATAAGCGGGAGTCATGTTCGTCAATCTCCTGTCAGTCATACATTCTGTAGACAACGTCAATAATGGGTTCGTAGCGGCCCGTCGAGGGCTTCGGGAACGGGTTGCAACGGCGGATGCCCGTCTCGACCGCGCGGTCGAAGCCGGCGTTGCCAGAAGAACTGGTCAACGTGACGCCATTCACCTTCCCGTCAGAGCCTAACTGTACCCGGTATTGTGCCGTCGGATTTCCGGAGCCGCTGCGGGGCGGAGGCGGATAAGCCACCCCGGGTTGCACGCAGGCGCGGACCTTGGCGCCATAGCCGCTGTCGCGTCCGCCGCCCGCCTGGTTGCGGTCGGCAGTGCCCCCGGGGATGCCCGCGGCGCCCAGGGCGTCGTTGCGGAATGCATCCTTCAGGGCCTTGTCCGCGGCGGCCTTCTTCGCGGCGGCAGCCTTCTCGGCGGCGGCTTTTTCGGCAGCAGCCTTTTCAGCAGCAGCAGCCTTCTCGGCGGCGGCCTTCTCGGCAGCGGCCTTTTCGGCAGCCGCCTTTTTGGCAGCTTCTTCCTTGGCCTTTTTCTCGGCAGCCGCCTTCTCAGCGGCCGCCTTCTCGGCGGCGGCCTTTTCAGCGGCGGCTTTCTCGGCGGCAGCCTTTTCGGCAGCCGCCTTCTGGGCAGCGGCCTTCTCGGCAGCGGCTTTTTCCGCGGCAGCCTTCTCGGCGGCCTGGCGTTCCTGCTCCAGGCGCTTCTTTTCCTTCAGTTCGGCCTGCTTGCGCTCTTCTTCGAGACGCGCCTTTTCCTTGGCGGCCTCGGCGGCCTCGCGCGCCTTCTCTTCCTGCTCGCGCTTCTTCTTGGCCTCCTGGATGGCGATCTCGGGATCGACCTCCTCGGTCTTGGCCTGGACTTGCGGCTCGGGTTCGGGCGGGGGCGGGGGAGGCGGCGGCGGGGGCGGTTCGGGCGCCTTTTCGGGCTCCGGCTCGGGCTGCGGCTTCGGTTGGGGTTTGGGCGGTTCGGGCTGCGGCGTGGGCGGCGGCGACACGGGCGAATTGCCGTCCGCCCAGAGTTCGACCTGGACGGGGCCAGGGTTCTCGGTGTGCCAGTTCACGCCAAAGATCAGGGCGACCAGCAGCAGCAGGTGCACCGCCACGGCCAGAATGAGCGAATTCCGGTTGTCGTTGTTGGGCGGGGTGGCCGGCGGGCCGCTGCGGTGTCGAATTATGGGTGGCGTCATGTGCGGTGCATGCCGGCCGGGCCGGCGGGTGGCGGCGCGTTAGCGTTTCTTGGCGGGAGCGGGCTGTTGGGCGGCTGCGGCGGACTGGTCCACCAGCAGGCCCAGGCGGGTGATCCCGTTGGTGCGCAGCTCGTCCATGACCTTTACGACCGTCTCGTAGGGCACCTTGCCGTCGGCGGCGATGACCACCGGGGTTTCCGCGGTAATGCGCGAACGCACTTGCGCCACCAGTTCGGTGCGCGCGATGTCCTGCAGGGTGGCGCCGGCTTCGCGCATGCGCAGCGCGATCTTGCCGTCTTCGGAAATCTGGACTTCCAGCGGTTTGACCGGCACGTCGGAGGCGGCGCCCACCGACGGAAGCTGGATCAGCCCGGGCGTGATCAGGGGCGCCGTCACCATGAAGATGACCAGCAGCACCAGCATCACGTCGATGTACGGCACCACGTTGATGTCGGCCTTCATGCGGCGGCCGGACCTGCCGCGCGAGCTTACCGAGGGCATTAGCGCACCTGCCGTTGCAGAATGTTCAGGAATTCATCGACGAAGCTGTCAAAGCGGATCGAAATGCGGTCGATGTCATTCGTGAAGCGGTTGTAGGCAACCACGGCCGGGATGGCGGCGAACAGGCCGATCGCCGTGGCGATCAGCGCTTCGGCGATGCCGGGGGCCACCGAGGCCAGCGTGGCCTGCTGCATGTTCGACAGGCCGATGAAGGCGTGCATGATCCCCCAGACCGTGCCCAGGAGACCGATGTAGGGGGACACCGAACCGGCGGACGCCAGGAAGTTCAGGTGGGATTCCAGCGCGTCCATTTCGCGCTGGTAGGCGGCGCGCATGGCGCGGCGCGGGCCGTCCAGCACCGCGGTGGCGTCGCCACTGGCGTTGCCGCGGCGGGCCTTCAGGAATTCGGTCATGCCGGCATCGAAGATGCGGGCGAGGGCGCCCTGTTCGTCGCGGCGCGAGGCCACGGCCTGCTGCAGCATGGACAGGTCGCCGCCCGACCAGAAGTCGTCTTCGAAGCGGCGCGTCTGGTCATGGGCCCGCTTGATGGCCATGCGCTTGGCGAAGATGTAGGTCCAGGACATGATCGAAATGCCCAACAGCATCAGCATGATGAGCTGGACCGGCACGCTGGCGTGCGAAATCAGCGAAAGCAACGACATGTCGTTGGTGACTTGCATGGTTATTCCTGAATGAATTCCAGTTTTGCGCGAACGTCGGCCGGCAGTTCCGCCGGCCGCATGTGGATGGCATCGACGCAACAGACTTGGATGTTGCCTTCGGCAAGCAGTTCCCCGTCGCGTTCCGCACGCTGCGCGAAGTGTATCGAAGCGCGGCCCAGTTTGGTGACTCGGCTGCGTATGGTAAGCAAATCGTCCAGCCTGGCCGGTTTGCGGTAGGACATGTCCAGGGCGCGGACGACGAAGAGCCGTTGCTCGCTGGCGGCCAGTCCGGATTGGTTCACTCCCAGATCGCGCAGCCATTCTGTGCGGGCGCGCTCCAGGAATTTCAAGTAGTTGGCATAGAAAACCACCCCGCCTGCATCCGTGTCCTCATAGTAGACGCGGACTTGCAGGGTGGATTCGGCAGACTTCGAATGGGTCACGATACAGGGTGATGAAAAGGCGGGTCGGGACGCAGGGAAGTCCGTAGCTACTATAGGGTATGTCTGGCGTTCAGGCCGGGTTCAAAGCGTGTCGAGTTTCGTCAGCACGGCTTCAAGCGCGGACTCTACCGGAATCTTGGCCGCTTCGGTTTCCCGCCGGGCCTGCAATTCCACCACACCATCGTTCAGGCCGCGTTCTCCAACTGTTACACGCAGCGGCGCGCCGATCAGTTCCCACTCGGCGAACATGACGCCGGGACGGGCATCGCGGTCGTCAAGCATCACATCCACGCCGCGCGCGAGCAGCGATTCGTAGAGTTTCTGCGCGGTGTCACGCACCGTTTCACTTTTGCCCCAGCCCACCGGGCAGATCACGACCTCGAAAGGCGCGATCGCGCGGGGCCAGATGATGCCGCGCGCGTCGTGGTTCTGCTCGATGGCGGCGCCCACGATACGGGTCACGCCGATGCCGTAGCAGCCCATTTCCAGGACGGCGGGCTTGCCGGTTTCGTCCAGGAAGGTGGCCTTCAGGGCTTCGGAGTACTTCTTGCCCAGGTAGAAGACGTGGCCCACTTCGATGCCGCGCTGGATCGACAGCGTGCCCTTGCCGTCCGGCGAGGGATCGCCCGCGACGACGTTGCGCAGGTCGGCCACCTGTTCCGGTTCGGGCAGATCGCGGCCCCAGTTCACGCCCTGGGTGTGGAAATCTTCGCGGTTGGCGCCGCAGACGAAGTCGGCCATGTTCGCGACGGTGCGGTCGGCGATCACGTGGACGGGCTTGGCCGTCTTGACCGGGCCCAGGTAGCCGGGCTTGCAGCCGAAATGCTCGACGATCTCGGCTTCGGTGGCGAAACGGAAGCCCGACAGCCCGGGCAGCTTGCCCGCCTTGATCTCGTTCAGTTCGTGGTCGCCGCGCAGGAGCAGCAGCCAGATGTCGACCTTGCCCTTTTCGCCATCGGTGGCCAGGACGATCGACTTGATCGTGCGCTCCAGCGGGATGCCCAGCAGCTTGGCGACGTCTTCGCACTTGGCGGCGCCCGGCGTCGGGACGTCTTCCATGGCCTGCGCGGCCGCGGCGCGGGTGGGGTACAGGCTGGGGGCTTCGGCCAGCTCGATGTTGGCGGCGTAGTCCGAATCCGCGTTGTAGACCAGCAGGTCCTCGCCCGTGTCGGCGATGACCTGGAATTCATGGCTGCGCGTGCCGCCGATGGAGCCCGTGTCGGCCGCCACCGCGCGGAACTCAAGTCCCAGGCGGCCGAAAATCTTCATATAGGCGCTGAACATGGTGTCGTAGCTGCGCTGCGCGCCCGCTTCGTCGCGGTCGAAGGAGTAGGCGTCCTTCATGGTGAATTCGCGGCCGCGCATCAGGCCGAAGCGGGGACGGCGCTCATCCCGGAACTTGGTCTGAATGTGATAGAAGTTCAGCGGAAGCTGGCGGTAGCTGTGGATTTCATTGCGGGCGATGTCCGTGATGACCTCTTCGGACGTGGGCTGCAGCACGAAATCGCGCTGGTGCCGGTCCTTGATGCGCAGCAGTTCCGCTCCGTATTGCTCCCAGCGCCCCGATTCCTGCCACAGCTCGGCCGGCTGCACCACCGGCATCAGCAGCTCGATGGCGCCTGCGGCGTTCATTTCTTCCCGGATGATCGCCTCGACCTTGCGGATGATCTTCAGGCCCAGGGGCATGTAAGTGTAGATGCCGCCCGCGAGCTTGCGGATCATCCCGGCGCGGGTCATCAGCTGGTGGCTGGCGACTTCCGCTTCGGAAGGGGCTTCTTTGAGGGTGTTGATGTGGTAGTTGGATGCGCGCATGTTTAAAGGTGGCAGCAGATACGTATAATCGACCGTAATTGTATTGAATTCGGTGGGGGTGGCCCATGCTTGACCGCGAAGGCTACCGCCCCAATGTCGGCATCATTCTCGTCAACACTAGAAACGAGGTCTTTTGGGGCAAGCGTATCAGGGAACATGCATGGCAGTTCCCCCAGGGCGGCATCAAGTACGGCGAAAGCCCGGTGCAGGCCATGTATCGCGAACTCCATGAAGAGGTGGGCTTGAAGCCCGAGCATGTCCGTATTTTGGGGCGTACACGCGATTGGTTACGTTATAACGTGCCCGATCACTTTGTCCGGCGTGAGTGGCGTGGCCACTATAAAGGACAAAAGCAGATTTGGTTCTTGTTGCGCCTGGTGGGACGTGACAGCGACGTTTGCCTGCGCGCGACGCAGCATCCGGAATTCGACGCCTGGCGCTGGAGCCAGTACTGGGTTCCGCTGGATGCCGTCATCGAGTTCAAGCGAGACGTCTATACCCAGGCGTTGAACGAGTTGTCAGCCATCCTCTTTCGGCGCCATCACGAGACCCGCTACCTGCGCCAACGGGTGCACGGTCAGCGAGCAGCAGAGAATTTGCCCGAAGGAACGGACGGTCATGCGCATATTGTTGGTTGAAGACGAACGGGACATGGCGTCCTGGCTGATGCGCGCGCTCGCCCAGAGCGGGTTCGTCCCCGATCACGCGGCGGACGCGCGCACGGCCGAAGCCTTCATGGCCGGCACCGAGTACGACGCCATCGTCATGGACCTGCGCCTGCCCGACAAGCACGGCCTGGTCGTCCTGCGCGAAATGCGCAACCGTGACGACCGCACGCCCGTCCTCCTGCTGACGGCGCAGGGCGCCCTTCAGGACCGGGTCCGCGGCCTGAACCTGGGCGCGGACGATTTCCTGACCAAGCCCTTCGCGCTGGAAGAACTGGAAGCCCGCCTGACGGCGCTGGTGCGGCGCAGCCGCGGCCGCCAGCATCCGCGCCTGCAGTGCGGCTCGCTGTCCTACGACAGCGAAAGCCGCGCCTTCACCCTGGACGGATCCCTGCTGTTCCTGACCCCGCGCGAACACGCCGCCCTGGCGGCGCTGCTGACGCGCAGCGGCTATCCGGTGGACAAGGCGCACTTGTTCGGCAAGGTCTTCACGCATGACAGCGAAGCCAATCCAGACGCGATCGAAGTCGTGCTGCATCGCCTGCGCAAAAAGCTGGCCGGCAGCGACGTGCGCATCGTGACGGTGCGCGGACTGGGCTACATGCTGGAAGGCGTCGCCAGCGAGTCCGCGGAACCCTAGGTGAGCCTGCGGATACCCGGATTGCCGCGCGTCGGCATCCGCGCGCTGCTGATCATCCTGCTGCTGCCGGGCGTGGTGGTGCTGCTGGTCATCGACAGCCTGAACGACTATCGCACCCTGTCGGAAATCACCAACGAAGCCTACGACAGCGCGCTGGTGGAACCGGCGCGCGTGCTGGAGAGCAGCCTGGAATTCACGCCGGACGGCAACCTGCAGGTGGCCACGCCGCTGTATGCGCAGGTCATGCTGGAATCCCGGGCGGGCCTGCGCAAGTATTTCCGCATCGAGGAAATCGATCCTCCCTTGCCCGACGACGCACCCGTGCCCGTGACCCAGGGCAAGACCTTGCTGGGCATGCCGGAGATGCCGCGTCCGCCGTCCTGGCCGCGCTCGAACGGCCAGCCCATCTTTTACGACGGCGTGTATCGCAACGATCCGGTGCGGGTCGTGTCCGTGGTGCGCGATCTCTATTACCAGGGCCAGCATCGGCAGGTGCTGGTCGTCGTGGCCGAAAGCACCGGCAAGCGCATCGAAGCCGAGAACAGTGCGCGGCGCCAGGAGATCCTGCGCGACGCGCGGATGCTGGCGCTGGTCGTGGTGCTGGTCTGGTGGGGCGTGTCCTGGGCCTTGAAGCCGCTGCGCCGGCTGCAGGCCGACATCCGCGCGCGCCGCTCCGATGACCTGACGCCGCTGGACGCCTCGCGCGTGCCCAGCGAAGTCGCGCCGCTGGTCGAAGCCGTCAACCACCACATCGCCCGTTACCGGCGGGTGCTCGACGAGCAATCGAACTTCCTGGCCGACGCCTCCCACCAGTTGCGCACCCCGCTCGCCATCATGCTGACGCAGGCGCAGTACACGCTGCGCGAACGCGATCCGGCGCGCGCGCGCGAAGGCCTGCGCGCCATCGTCGACCAGCTCGGGCGCACGCGCCGCCTCACCGAACAGCTCCTGTCGCTGGCGCACGCCAACCAGGCCGGTCAGACTCCGCGCCAGTTGCTGGACATGAATGCCGTATCGCGCGAAGTCGTGCTGCAGTACCTGCCGCTGGCGCACGAGAAGCAGCAGGACCTGGGCTGGGTGCAGGCAGACGCCGAAGACGGGCAGGACACGCCCGTGCAGGTGTCCGGCAACGAGGCCGAACTGCACGAGGCCTTGTCGAACCTGGTCCACAACGCCATCCACTACGCGCCGGTCGGCGCCCGCATCACGGTGTCCGTCTGCCCCGTGGAAAACCGCGTCGAGGTCGCCGTGTCCGACAATGGACCCGGCCTGGAACCGGTCATGCGCAAACGCGCCTTCACGCGTTTCGAGCGCGTGGGCACGGACAAGCCGGTGGCGTCCTCGGGCTCCGGTCTGGGTCTGGGCATCGCGCGCGCCTATGCCCGGCGCAACGACGGCGATATCGAGCTGCGCGACGGCGAGCCCAACAGCCAGGGGGGCGTGGGCCTCGCGTCGGTGCTGTGGCTGCCGCTGGCGCCCACCGTCTCCCAGTACCCGCGACCTGCCGAGGTCCAGCTCAAGGGCGATCAGTAGCGCCCGCCTTTTCTCGCCTTTCCGCCTTATTTTTTGCGGCTGTCGCCGCTGCCGATCAGGGATAACCCCCGGATTCAGGAACCCGACAGCGCATAGAAAGCGGATTAGCAGCTTCCTTCCGTAATCTGCGTTCCGGCCTGTCGTCAGGGGCCGGGCGTCGCTCGTTTCGGGCGGCGCATCGCGGGCCGGCGCAGCCCGGCACAAGGAAGGAGGATGGAAGTGCAAAAGACAATCAACAGAAAGGACTATTACGGCGGCGCGCTGATGGTCCTGATCGGGCTGGCCGCGATCTACGGCGGAACCGACTATCACATCGGCACGCTCAGCCACATGGGCCCGGGCTTCTTTCCCGCGGCGCTCGGCGGCCTGCTGGCGCTGACCGGCGTGCTGATCGCGCTGTCGGCGCGCTCGGACGCACCTGCCGCGCCCGCGCCGGCAGAGGGCCATCCCACCGGCATGCCCGACATCCGCGGCAGCGTGTGCATCCTGCTCGGCATCCTGGCTTTCCTGCTGCTGGGCCATTACGGCGGCCTCTTGCCCGCCACGTTCGCCATCGTCTTCATCTCGGCGCTGGGCGACCGCAAGAACACGATCAAGCAGGCCATCCTGCTGTCGATCGCCATGTCCGCGATCGCGGTCGTCGTCTTCTGGTGGGCGCTGCAGTTGCAGCTTCCGCTGTTTCGTTGGGGTTGAAGCGCCATGATCTCTCAAGCTCTGGTAGACCTTTGGTACGGCTTTGGCGTCGCGTTCCAACTGCACAACCTGATGTGGTCGTTCTTCGGCGTGCTGGTGGGCAACCTCATCGGCGTGCTGCCCGGCATGGGCGCGCTGTCGGCCATTTCCATCCTGCTGCCGCTGACCTACGTCATGCAGCCCGTGCCCGCCATCCTGATGCTGGCCGGGATTTTCTACGGCTCGCAGTACGGCGGCGCGATCGGCGCGATCCTGCTCAACCTGCCTTCGCATCCGCCGCACGCGGTCACCTGCCTGGACGGCTACCCATTGACCAAGCAGGGCAAGGGCGGCACGGCGCTGGGCATCACGATGATCTGCTCGTTCTTCGCGGCGTCGGTCGGCATCATCGTCATGATCTTCGCATCGCCCCTGCTGGTCGAGGTGGCGTTCAAGTTCGGGCCCACGGAAATCTTCTCCATCATGCTGCTAGGCCTGCTGGCGGGCGCCACCATGTCGCGCGGCTCGCCGCTCAAGGGCGTGGCCATGACGCTGTTCGGCCTGATGTGCGGCGTGGTGGGCACGGACGTGAACACCGGCACCATCCGCTTTTCGTTCGGCCTGCTGGACCTGTCTGACGGCCTGGAACTGGTCGCGATCTCGATGGGCCTGTTCGGCGTCGCGGACTTCCTGATGAGCGTGAACCGCATGACCATCATCGGCAGCGGCGCAAAGCTGAGCCTGCGCGACATGCGGCCCAGCAAGCAGGAGCTGAAGACGGCCTTCTGGCCCATGGTGCGCGGCACGGCCGTCGGCACGCTGTTCGGCGCCATGCCCGGCACCGGTCCCACCATCACCACGTTCGTTGCCTATGCGCTGGAGCGCAAGATTTCCAAGACGCCCGAGAAATTCGGCACCGGCATGATCGCCGGCGTGGCCTCGCCCGAAGCGTCGTCGCACTCGAAGACGCAGGTCGACTTCATCCCGACGATGAGCCTGGGCATTCCCGGCGACGCCGTGATGGCGCTGATCCTGGGGGCGCTCCTGATCCAGGGCATCCAGCCCGGCCCGCAGCTCATCACCGAGCATCCGGACATCTTCTGGGGGCTGATCGCCAGTTTCTGGGTGGGCAACGTGCTGCTCATGGTGCTGAACGTGCCGCTCATCGGCGTGTGGGTCAAGCTGCTGCAGGTGCCGTACCGCTACCTGTTCCCGTCCGCGTTGTTCTTTATCGCGGTGGGCGTGTACAGCACCCAGAACAGCCTCTTCCAGATATGGGAAGTCCTCGCCTTCGGCGTGATCGGGGCCATCCTGATGACGCTGGAGTTTTCGGTGGCGCCCATCCTGCTGGGCTTCGTGCTGGGGCCCATGGTCGAAGAGAATTTCCGCCGCGCGCTGCTGTTGTCGCGCGGCGACCTGGGGGTGTTCATCGAACGGCCCATCAGCGCGTGGTTCATCGGCGCGAGCGCCTTGCTGGTCGCGCTGCAGGTCTGGGCCTACCTGCGTCGCAACAAGGGCAAGAACAAGCCCCAGGTGCCGCAGACCGCCTGATCGCCCGTCTTTCGATGCAGGCGCACACGGCCCGGCTTCATGCCGGGCCGTTTGATTTGTGCGCCAGCATCCCTCATGCTTGGGGTTTTCATCGCTCGCGCGCTGCCACCATGCATATTCTCTTTGCCTGTCCCCATCACGATCCTGATTCCTGGGTGCCTCGCCTCGAGGCCGCCATGCCCGGGTGCCGCATCTCGGTGTGGAATCCCGAAGGCCCGCCGTCCGGCGCGCAAGTCGCCCTGGTGTGGCGTCCGCCGGCCGAACTCTTCAAGCACGAAACCCAGCTGCAGACCTTGTTCAACCTGGGCGCGGGCGTCGATGCGCTGCTGAAGATGCCGGAGATCCCCCCGCACGTGCGCATCGTCCGTCTCGAAGACGCCGGCATGGCGGTGCAGATGGCCGAATACGCGCTGTATGCGCTGCTGCGCGTCTCGCGCGATTTCGAAGCCTTCGACCAGGCCCAGGCGCGCCAGCACTGGGATACCCGCGAGGGCACGCGCCAGGCCGACTGGCCGGTGGGCGTGCTGGGGCTGGGGCAGGTGGGCGCGCGCGTCGCGCAGACGCTCGCCGAGTTCGGCTATCCGGTGGCAGGCTGGTCGCGCTCGCCGCGCGAGATTCCCGGCGTGCAGTCCTTTGCCGGCGAAGCCGCATTGCCCGATTTCCTGGCGCGCACGCGCTTTCTGGTCAACGTGCTGCCATTGACGCCGGATACGCAGGGCATCCTCAATCGCGAAACCCTGTCGCGCCTCCTGCCCAATGCGCATCTGGTCAACGTGGGCCGCGGGGAACATCTGGTCGAAGACGACCTGGTGCAGATGCTCGAAGAGGGCGAAATCGCGGGGGCCACGCTGGACGTTTTCCACGAGGAACCGCTGCCCAAGGACCATCCGTTCTGGCACGACCCGCGCGTCCACGTCACGCCGCACATCGCGGCACGCACGTTGCGCGACGAAAGCATTGAGCAGATCGCGGGCAAGGTCGCGCGCCTGATGCGCGGCGAGCCCATCACCGGCGTGGTCGAGCGCACGCGCGGCTACTGAGGCGCCGGCGCCGCGGCTTTTTCCAGCCGTTGGTACATCGAGGGCAGGCGCTGCGAGAGGAAGTCCAGCAGGGTGCGCACGGCGGGCATCATGCCCCGCCGCGACGGATAGATGCAGTGCACGATGCCCTCGGGCGATTGCCACTGCGGCAGCACCGGCACGAGCTGCCCGCGGCGCAGTTCTTCCTGCGTCGCGATTGACGGCAGCAGGGCGATGCCGCGCCCGCGCACGGCCGCCTCCGTCAGGACGATGAAATCGTTGCACGACAGCTGCGGCTTCAGTTCGATCTGCACCTCTTCGCCCTTGTCATTGCGCAGCGGCCAGCGCACTTCGTTCTGCGGATCGCTGAAGCTCAGCGTGGTGTGCGACGCCAGGTCCTGCGGCGTGTCCGGCGCGCCGTGGCGCTGCAGATAGCCCGGGCTGGCCACCAGTGTGCCGCGCGCCGTGCCCAGGTGGCGCACGACCAGTTCCGCGTCCGTGTCCAGCTTGGTGCGGACCCGCAGGGCCAGGTCCACGCCTTCGCGGATCAGGTCCACGCGCCGGTTCGTGACCAGCAACTGCACGGAAATCGCGGGCCATGCATCCAGGAATTCGGGCAGCAGCGGCGCCAGCACGTCCTGGGCGATCGACACCGGGCAGCTCACGATCACCGGGCCCGTGGGCTCGGCCTGCAATTGGCGCATGGCGTCGTCCGCCGCCCGCGCCGATGCGGCCATTTCCCGGCAGTAGTGCAGGTAGCGTTCGCCGGCGGACGTGAGCCGCAGCCGGCGGGTGGTGCGCTGCAGGAGGCGCACGCCCAGGCTCTCTTCCAGGTGGGAGATCCGGCGGGAGAGGCGGGACTTCGGGATGTCCAATGCCCGCGCGGCGGCGCTGAACCCCCCTTGCTCAACGACTTGGGAAAAGTAGTAAAGGTCGTTTAGATCTTGCATGATTGTTCTATGTTTGGAACGAACAGTTCATCATACCCCTATTTATGTATCTAATTAACCCATCTACAGTGACGTCATGCACAACGGATCTGCCAACGCCGCCGCGGCGGCAAGGCCCCGCCCGATCATCCTGACGGGCTCGGCGGCGACAGGTCCAGCCGCCCGTCCCGGGGCGGTCCCACTGGAGATATTGCAATGAAGACCCTGGTCATCCTTTCCTCGATTCTCGGCGAGCGTTCCAACAGCAAGCAATTGGCCGATCACCTGATCGCGCGCATCAAGGCGTCCAACCCCGCGGCCGCGGTCAAGGTCCGCGACATCGGCGCGCAGCCCATTCCGTATTTCGACGGCAACACCGCCGGCGCCCTCTTCACTCCGGCCGAAGCCCGCACCGTGGAGCAGCAGCGCCTCGTCGAACTCAGCGATTCGCTCGTGGCCGAGTTGATGGAGGCCGACCGCATCGTGTTCGCCGTGCCCGTGTACAACTTCAACCTGCCGGCGCAATTCAAGAGCTATCTGGATCACCTTGCCCGGGCCGGCGTCACGTTCCGTTATACGCCGGAAGGCGTGCCCGAGGGGCTGGTCAAGGGTAAACAGGTGGTCGTGCTGACGGCGCGCGGCGGCAAGGCCGAAGGCACGCCCTCGGACACGATGACGCCTTACCTGCGCCAGATGCTGGGCTTTCTGGGCATGCACGACGTGACCTTCATCGCGGCCGAAGGCATGGCCATGGGCGAAGTCGCCGCGCTGGAAGGCCTGGCGCTCGCCAAGCAGCGCATCGACGCGCTGCTGCCCGCTGCCAGCGAGGCCACGCTCGCTGCGTGAACCATGGGCCGTGAACCCTAAGCCGTGAGACGTAAGCCGCAAGCCTTGCGATCTACGCCCTACACCATGAGGGCATGTCCAAAAAAAAATGGCGAGCCCCGAGGCTCGCCATTTTTGTTTGGCAGAACTGCAGCCGAAATGCAGCAGAACTGCCGCGTCAGTCGCGCAGGCGCTTGATGAGGCTGGACGTGTCCCAGCGGCCGCCGCCCAGCTTCTGGACGTCGCCATAGAACTGGTCCACCAGCGCGGTCAACGGCAGGCGCGCGCCGTTGTTGCGCGCCTCGGCCAGCACCAGGCCCAGGTCCTTGCGCATCCAGTCCACCGCGAATCCGAAGTCGAACTTGTCGTCGACCATGGTGCCGCCGCGGTTCTCCATTTGCCAGCTTTGCGCCGCGCCCTTGCTGATCACGTCGAGCACCAGCTTCATGTCCAGGTCGGCCGCCTGGCCGAACGCGATGGCTTCGGACAGGCCCTGCACGATCCCCGCGATGCAGATCTGGTTGACCATCTTGGCAAGCTGTCCGGCGCCCGGGGGGCCAACCAGCGTGACCGCGCGGCCGAAGCATTGCGCGACGGGCTTGATGGCGTCGAAAACGGCCGGCTCCCCTCCGCACATGATCGTCAGCACGCCGTTCACCGCGCCCGCCTGGCCGCCGGACACGGGCGCGTCCACGAAGTTCAGGCCCAGTTCCTTGGCTTGCGCATGCAGTTCGCGGGCAACGTCCGCCGACGCGGTCGTGTGGTCGACGAACACGGCGCCCGGCGCCATGCCGGCGAACGCGCCGTCCGGGCCCAGCACGACGCTGCGCAGGTCGTCGTCGTTGCCCACGCAGGCAAAGACGATCTGGGCGTCCGCAACCGCTTCGCGCGGCGTGGATGCGCTATGGCCGCCGAACTCGGCGACCCAGGCCTGGGCCTTGGCGGGCGTGCGGTTATAGACGGTGACGTCATGCCCGGCGCGGGCCAGGTGACCGGCCATGGGCAAGCCCATCACGCCCAATCCGAGGAAAGCGACTTTCTGGGCCACGACCGCGTCGTAGCTCTTGGTACCGATCGTTGCCATGCAATGGACTCCGCTCAATAAGGGTAGGTCTGTTTCAGGACACTAACCTTAACGCAATCAAAAGCCGGCGGCGAGCCCATCGCGTCGGCTGTCGCTGGCGCTGACGTAGCCGTCCACGGCCGGATCGCCCAGGCGCCAGATGAATTGGCCGGATCCGAAATCCATGTAGGGATCGTCCATGCCCTGCAGCACGTGACCGCGCTCGCGCAGGCCGTCGGCGACGGCGGATGAGACCGTCGGTTCCAGATCCACTTCCAGGCCGCGGTTCCATTTCCAGCGCGGCGCGTCACAAGCGGCCTGCGGTTGCTGGCCGTAGTCCAGCATGCGCACCAAGGCCTGCATCTGGCCCTGCGGTTGCATGTTGCCGCCCATGACGCCAAAGCTCATCACCGGCGCGCCGTCGCGCATCAGAAAGCCCGGGATGATCGTATGGAAGGGCCGCTTGCCGCCCGCGACCACGTTGGGGTGGGCGGGGTCGGCGCTGAAGCAGTGCCCGCGGTTCTGCAGGCTGACGCCCGTGCCGGGCACCACGACGCCGGACCCGAATCCCATGTAGTTCGACTGGATGAAGCTGACCATCATGCCATTGCGATCCGCGGCGGTCAGGTAGACCGTGCCGCCTTGCGGCGCATGGCCCGACGCGAAAGCCTGGGCCGACCGCGGATCGATCAGGCGCGCGCGCTCGGCCAGATAATCCGCGCGCAGCATCTGCTCAGGCGCAATCCGCATGTGGCGCGCGTCGGCCACGTGCGCGTAGACGTCGGCAAATGCAAGCTTCATCGCCTCGATCAGCAGGTGTTGCGTGTCGGGATGGTCGATCGGACGCGCCGCCAGGTCGAAGTTCTGCAGGATGCCCAGCGCGATCAGGGCCGCGATGCCCTGGCCGTTCGGCGGAATCTGGTGCAGCGTGTGGCCCCGGTACGACTGGCTGATCGGCGTCACCCACTCGGGGGCGTAGTCGCGCAGGTCCGCCAACGTGAGGGCCGCGTCGTGCGCTTGCGCGTGCGCCACCAGCTTGTGCGCGGTCTCGCCTTCATAGAAATCGCGTCCGCTGGACGCGGCGATGCGCTTGAGGGTGGCCGCCGCGCCCGGCAGCACGAAGCGCTCGCCAATGTGCGGGGCGCGGCCGCGCGGCAGGAAGTGCTCGGCGAAGCCGGGTTGCGGCTGCAGGATGTCGGCCTGCGCGGCCCACTTCTGATGCACGATGGGCGTGATGGCGAAACCGCGTTCGGCGTACTCGATGGCGGGCGCCAGGATGTCGGCGAACGACAGGCGGCCCAGCTTTTCGTGCAGCGCGCCCCAGCCCGCCACGCAACCCGGGACGGTGACGCTATCCCAGCCGCGGGCCGGGACGGCGCCCTGGTGCTTGCGGCGGAAATAGTCCACGTTCCAGGCGGAAGGCGCCGGCCCGGATGCATTGAGGCCGTGCAGCCTGGAGCCGTCCCAGACGATGGCAAAGCAGTCCGATCCCAGGCCATTGCTGACCGGCTCGGTCAGCGCCAGCGTGGATGCCGCGGCGATTGCCGCGTCCACCGCGTTGCCCCCTTGCGCCAGGATCCGCAAGCCTGCCTGGGCGGCCAGCGGTTGCGAGGTGGCGACGACATTGCGGGCAAATACGGGCGTACGGGTCGTCGTATAGGGATTCTTCCAGTCGAAAGTCATGGTGAATCATCGCGTGGGGTAAACCCGTAGCTTAACGTAGATGACTCGGTTGGGTACGATTGGTTGCCCGGAGTAATTAATTGTATCTTTCACTCCGCCTTGCGCCAGGGCAAAAAAATCCCCGGGCCAGGCCCGGGGATTCTGTGGCGAAGGCGCCGCCGCAGGGCGGCACGCGTTGCCTTAGTCTTCTTCGACGAAAGTCTCTTCGCGCTTCTTGCGGATGGCCGGCAGGGCCACCAGGATCACCAGGAACACGGCGACGGCCAGCAAGCTAGCAGACAGCGGACGCGTCACGAAGGTGGAGAAGTCGCCGCGCGACAGCAGCAGGGCACGGCGGAAGTTTTCTTCCATCATGGGGCCCAGCACCAGGCCCAGCAGCAGCGGGGCGCCTTCGCACTTGAGCTTCGACCACACGTACCCGATGATGCCGAAGATCGCCGTGGTGAAGATGTCGAACGGGTTGTAGTTCAGCGAATACACACCGATCGTGCAGAACACCAGGATCGCGGGGAACAGGATGCGGTAGGGCACCTTGAGCAGCTTGACCCACAGGCCGATCAGCGGCAGGTTCAGCACCACCAGCATCAGGTTGCCGATCCACATCGAGGCGATCAGGCCCCAGAACAGCTCCGGGTGGCTCGTCATGACTTGCGGGCCGGGCTGGATGTTGTGGATGGTCATCGCGCCCACCATCAGCGCCATCACGGCGTTGCCGGGAATACCCAGTGTCAGCAGCGGGATGAACGACGTCTGGGCCGCGGCGTTGTTCGCCGATTCCGGACCTGCCAGGCCGGCCGGGTGGCCCTTGCCGAAGCGCTCCGGATTCCTGGAGATCTTCTTTTCCAGCGTGTAGGAAGCAAACGAGGACAGCACCGCGCCGCCGCCCGGCAGGATACCCAGAGCCGAACCCAGCGCCGTGCCGCGCAGGACGGCGGGAGCGGCTTCCTTGAATTCCTGCTTGTTCGGGTACAGCGAGCCGATCTTGTCGGTGATGTCGACGCGGTTTTCCTTCTGCTCCAGGTTGGTCATGATTTCGGCAAAACCGAACACGCCCATGGCCACGATGGCAAAGTCGATGCCGTCCTGCAGTTCCGGCACGCCGAAGTCGAAGCGCGCAACGCCCGAATTGACGTCGGTGCCGACCATGCCCAGCAGCAGGCCCAGCACGATCATCGCAATGGCCTTGGGCAGCGAGCCCGAGGCCAGCACGACAGCGCCCACCAGGCCCAGGCACATCAGCGAGAAGTACTCGGCGGGACCGAACTTGAAGGCCACTTCAGCCAGCGGGGGCGCGAAGGCGGCCAGCAGCAGCGTGGCGACGCAGCCGGCGAAGAACGAGCCCAGCGCGGCAATTGCCAGCGCGGCGCCCGCACGGCCGTTGCGGGCCATCTGGTGGCCGTCCAGCACGGTCACCACCGCGGACGTTTCCCCTGGCAACGCCACGAGAATTGCCGTCGTGGAGCCGCCATACTGCGCGCCGTAATAGATACCGGCCAGCATGATCAGGCCGGCGATCGGGGGCAGCACGTACGTGATCGGCAGCAGCATTGCAATGGTGGGAACCGGGCCGATGCCCGGCAGCACGCCGATCAGCGTGCCCAGGATGCAGCCCAGCAGCGCGTACATCAGGTTCTCGGGCGTAAACGCCACCGAGAAACCCATCATCAGGTGGTCAAACAATTCCATGGCTGGTGGCTCCTTAGTTCATGCCCAGAAACGACGGCCACAGCGGGAAAATCAGCCCCAGCCCCTTGATGAATGCCAGGTACGTGAACAGCACCAGGAAGATGCCGTTCGCGACGGCGACCTTCAGGTTGAATTCATGGCTGGCAAGGCTGCTGACGACGACCAGCACGAACACCGAGATGTACACGCCCAGCAGTTTGAGGATCAGGCCATACAGAACCACGGAGCCCACCACCAGGAAGACGATGCGCCAGTCGAACTTGTCGACGTGCGTTTCATGGGCCTTCTTGGACAGCGAGCTAAGCAGCACGATGGCGCCCAGCAATGCGAGAACGATGCCTAGCCAGAAAGGAAAGTACCCTGGGCCCATTCGGGCAGCAGTACCCATTTGGTAGCTGCCTGCCTGCCAGGCGAATCCCAGTCCGAGGGCGATGAACATCACCCCCGACCAGAAGTCCTGTCGATTGCGTAGCTGCATGATTGGTTGGCTCCTGTTTACAGCATGTAGATAAAAGAGGTTTGTAGCCGGATGGATGCTCGCCGAAAGGCGAGTGACAGGCACAAAAAAGGCACTTCAGGGTGCCATTAGTTATTCTGAAAGCGACGACGTGGTTTCTTGGAAGGCCGAATGGTAATGGACGCCTGCCACGCTGCAAACCCTGTAAGGTCGGTGAAAGCCTGGGGTTTTCCCTAGAATTGGGGAACTCCCGATCCTCGTTTGTAACGGGGGCGGAAGATTGAGGGCTTTTTGAAAGCTAAGTGAAAGTTTATAGAAAGAATGGCGAAAGCCGGATCGGCCGGATGCGGCAATTACGACCGATGGGACTTTCCATGGCTTTGAAGAGTCGGTAACCTTCGCGCCCCGACTCACCCCCGTATTTCCTACTGAATATTGCCGGGTTTCTCACCTTGCGTGAAGAGGCCCGGTCCAACCCAGGATGGTTTACGATAGCGCCCATGCTGCAAGATCTAGACCAACTCGCCGCCCGAATCGGGCAACTGGTGCAACGCACCCGCCAACTCCACGCCGAGCGCGACTCGTTGCGCCTGCGCGTGAACGAATTCGAAGCCGAACAACGCGCGCTTAAGCAGCGCGCCGCCGAGCGCGAAGCCGAGGTCGTCACGCTGCAAAGCAAGCTTCAAGATCATGACGGCGCCGTGTCCGCCATGCTCGAGCAGGCCAGGCAGGCAGAAGCCACGCTGCGCGAACAGCTCGCGCGCGAGACCGCCGAGCGTCAGGCGCTCGAGTCCCGCTACGCCGCCCGCGAAAACGAATGGCAGGCCAGTCTGCAATCGCGCGATTCAGAACTACAGCGCCTGCGTGTGGCCGCCGCGTCGGCCCGCGAGCGCATCGACGCCGTACTGGCCCGCTTGCCGGGTGCGCCGTCCGGAGAGCAACACTAATGGAACGTGTAGACGTATCGATCCTCGGCCGCGAGTACTCACTTGCGTGTTCGGCCGAAGAAAAGCCCACCCTGTTGGCCGCCGTGCGCCACGTTGATCAGCTCATGCTGCGCATCCAGGGCACGGGCAAGGTGTCGAGCAATGAACGCATCGCCGTGATGGCTGCATTGCAGATCGCTGGCGAGCTGCTTGCAATGAAAGCACCCGATGGTCCGCTGGGCGGTTTGGCGGTCGGCGACTTCAAGCGTAGAATTGAGGACATGAACGCAGTACTCGATGACGCCTTGTCGGGTCAGGAAAAACTGCTCTAACGTTCATAAGCAGTTCATAAGCAGTATTCAAGATTTTTCAGTTTGTCCCTGCCGTGTTCGTGACTAGGCCATACATTCTCTGAACCTATGTCTTTTTGGCATATTGGTTGCGGGAGTGCAGAGCTGGAGTGATTGTCTCTTGCAGACGAACCCGATGCTCTTCGGAACGCGACCACCTTGAACCTCAGGGTTCGAGATGCCGGCCTTGACGGCACAGGCGGGGCATCTATCCCAGCGGACCTGCCATGCGCGCAGGTCCGCCCCGGGTGCCTCGGCCATCCCCCCTCCGTCCTCCCTCCTAGGACCAGTCCATGTTCAAACACCGTGTTTTTTCGCTCACCAGACTTGGTGCGGCGTGCGCAGCCGTGGCCGCCATCGCAGCCGCCCAGCCCGCTTTCGCCCAGGCCCAGGCGCCGTCCGCAACGCCAGCCGCCGAGCAGGCTGCGAACCGCTCGCCCGAGATGACGCTGCAAGCCATGGCGTCTTCCGAGGTCAAGCAGGACACCGTTCGCATTGCATTGTCCGCGGAAGTCGAGGCCCCGGACCAGCCGACCGCCGGCCAGAAGCTGACTGCCGCGCTCGAAGACGTGGTCAAGCGGGCGCGCGACACCAAAGACGTCGACGTGCGCACCAGCAATTTCAACGTCTGGCCCAACATGAACAACAAGGGAAAGATCGCGTCGTGGCGCGGGCAGGGCGAGATCGTGCTGGAATCCAAGGATTTCGCCGCCGCCGCGGCCCTCGCTTCCAAGCTGTCCGACAAGACCGCCATTTCCAACATCAGCTTCTCGCTGTCGCCGGCCGCGCGCGAGGCCGAAGAACGAAAGCTGCTGAAAGAAGCGGCCCAGGCGTTCAAGGACCGCGCACTGGCCGCGGCCAATGCCTTCGGCTTCTCGGGCTATCGCCTGTCCAAGCTGGAACTCGGCGGATCGGGCGGCCCCGTGCCGATGCCGCGCATGATGGGCGCGGCAATGGCGAAAGGCGGGTCCTTCAGCAGCGCCGACGCCAGCGTTCCCCTGGAAGCGGGGAACGTGACGGTCAGCGTCGCGGTCAACGGGACGATCGTTTTGCAGTAAGGCTGAACATGATGGCGCCCAGGGCGACCATCGGCAGGGACAGCCACTGCCCCATGCTCAACCCGCCCGCGAGCAGACCCAGGAAGTTGTCCGGCTCGCGGGTGAATTCCACCAGGAAGCGGAACGTTCCGTAGCCCATCAGGAATAGCCCGCTCACCTGGCCCAACGGACGCGGCTTGCTCGAGAACCACCACAGCAACGCAAACAGCACGATGCCTTCCAGTCCCAGCTCATAGAGCTGCGACGGATGCCGAGGCAGCCCGTCGCCGCTATCGGGGAACACCATCGCCCAGGGCACGTCAGTGGGGCGGCCCCACAACTCGCCATTGATGAAATTGCCCAGCCGGCCAAAGCCCAGGCCCAGCGGAATCAACGGCGCAATGAAATCGCTGATCGCAAAGAACGGCAGGCCCTTCTTGCGCGCGAACAGCAGCATCACCAGGATCACGCCGATCAGGCCGCCGTGGAAGGACATGCCGCCCTGCCACAGGTACAGCACTTCCAGCGGATGGGACAGGTAATAGCCCGGCTTGTAGAACAGCACGTATCCCAGCCGCCCACCCAGCACCACGCCCAGCACGCTATAGAAGATCAGGTCTTCCAGGTCTCGCACATTGAGCGACGTGGTGTGCCCGCTCTTGATGCGGTGGCGGCCCAGCAGATAAACGAGCGCGAAGCCCGCCAGGTACATCAGCCCATACCAGTGGATGGCGAGCGGCCCGATCTGCAGGGCGATGGGGTCGAATTTTGGATATTCCAGCATGTTCTGCCCGACACAATAAAGTTGAATGATAATAACCGGCGAGCACTGAAGATTCGCATTGCAAGCGAGCCAGCTTCCCCGGGTGCGTTCGCCATGTCCGCGCCCCGACGGCCGACAGGAGACACTGACCATGCCGCACAACGAACGTTCCCGCCACATCACCCAAGGCGTCGCGCGCGCACCCAATCGCGCCATGTATTACGCGCTGGGCTACAAAGAAGCTGATTTCGAAAATCCCATGATCGGCGTGGCCAACGGCCACTCGACGATCACGCCCTGTAATAGCGGCCTGCAGCGGCTGGCCGATGCGGCCATCGACGCGATCCGCGCCTCGCGCGCCAATCCCCAGGTGTTCGGCACGCCTACCATCTCCGATGGCATGTCCATGGGCACCGAAGGCATGAAGTACTCGTTGGTCTCGCGCGAAGTCATCGCCGACTGCATCGAGACCGCCGCGCAGGGGCAATGGATGGACGGCGTCGTCGTGATCGGCGGCTGCGACAAGAACATGCCCGGCGGCATGATCGCCCTTGCGCGCACCAATGTGCCGGGCATCTACGTCTACGGCGGGACGATCAAGCCGGGCCGCTACAAGGGCAACGACCTCACCATCGTGTCCGTCTTCGAGGCGGTGGGTGAATACACCATGGGCCGCATGCCCGAAGAGGATTTCAAGCAGATCGAGAAATGCGCGATCCCGGGCTCGGGCTCCTGCGGCGGCATGTACACGGCCAACACGATGAGTTCCGCTTTCGAGGCCATGGGCATGAGCCTGCCGTATTCCAGCACCATGGCCAACGAAGACGACGAAAAGGTCACCTCGGCCGCTGAATCCGCCCGGGTGCTGGTCGACGCGGTCAAGCGCAATCTGCGTCCGCGCGACATCATCACCCGCGAGTCCATCGAAAACGCCGTGTCCGTCATCATGGCGACCGGCGGCTCGACCAACGCGGTGCTGCACTTCCTGGCCATCGCCCATGCCGCCGAAGTGCCCTGGACCATCGACGACTTCGAGCGCATCCGCAAGCGCGTGCCCGTGTTGTGCGACCTGAAGCCCTCCGGCAAGTACGTGGCGACCGACCTGCATCGCGCCGGCGGCATTCCGCAGGTCATGAAACTGCTGCTCAACGCCGGCCTGCTGCATGGCGACTGCATCACCATCACCGGCAAGACCATTGCCGAAACCCTGGCCGACGTGCCCGATGCGCCGCGCGCCGACCAGGACGTCATCATGCCCATCGATCGGGCGGTCTATCCCCAAGGCCATCTGGCCATCCTGAAGGGGAATCTGTCGCCCGAAGGGTGCGTCGCCAAGATCACGGGCCTGAAGAACCCCGTCATCACGGGGCCGGCGCGCGTCTTCGATTCCGAAGACGACGCCATGACGGCCATCATGGCCCAGCAGATCCGGGATGGCGACGTGGTCGTCATCCGCTACGAAGGACCCAAGGGCGGGCCGGGCATGCGCGAAATGCTCGCGCCCACCTCCGCGCTCGTCGGGCAGGGGCTCGGCGAAACCGTTGGGCTCATCACCGATGGCCGCTTTTCAGGCGGCACCTGGGGAATGGTCGTGGGCCACGTCGCGCCCGAAGCCTTTGTCGGCGGTCCCATCGCGCTGATTCAAGAGGGCGATTCGGTTACCATCGATGCCCACAAGCTGCTGCTGCAGCTCAACATCAGCGACGAAGACATGGCGGCTCGTCGCCAGGCCTGGGTCCAGCCCAAGCCGCGTTATACACGCGGTGTGCTTGCCAAGTTCGGCAAGCTCGCCAGCACCGCGAGCCGTGGGGCAGTAACCGATGCATTTGAAGATTAGTCTGTTGGTGGCCGCGGCCGGCGTCCTGGGTGCCGGCGCGGCGCATGC
Source organism: Achromobacter sp. T5-5 (assembly GCF_055397965.1). NCBI lineage: Bacteria > Pseudomonadati > Pseudomonadota > Betaproteobacteria > Burkholderiales > Alcaligenaceae > Achromobacter > Achromobacter sp. T5-5. The sequence goes on along the minus strand of NZ_AP027919.1, from coordinate 5,514,194 downwards.
GCAAGCCACTGGCCTGGATCTGGCCAAGAGCAAGGCCTGCATGGCCTGTCACCAGGTGGAGGTCAAGCGGGTGGGGCCGCCCTTGCAGAGCGTGGCCGAACGCTATGCGGGGCAGGGCGACGCCATGGTGGACTACCTGGCGGGCAAGATCCGCGGCGGTGGCCGCGGCGCATGGGGCGCCGTCCCCATGCCCGCCCAGACCCACGTGTCTCCCGAAGATGCCCACGCGCTGGCCGAATGGATCTTGTCGCTGGCGCCGGCAAAGCAGTAGCCTTGAATCTCATGCCCCGGCATCGAGCCGGGGGCGCGGGCCGCGCGCAGCGGCCGCCTATCAGTAAGGAATCGTCATGGCAGAACAACCCTCACCGGGCAATGAAGTCGCTGTTCTAGGCGGCGGTTGCTTCTGGTGTGTCGAAGCAGTGTTCACCGACCTGCGCGGCGTCCAGAGCGTGTTGCCGGGCTACAGCGGCGGACACGTCGACAACCCCAGCTACGAGCAGGTCTGCGGCAAGGACACCGGCCACATCGAAGTCGCGCGTATCGAATTCGACCCCGCGCAGCTCTCGTACAGCGATCTGCTGCGCGTCTTCTTCGCCACCCACGACCCCACCACGCCGGGGCGCCAGGGCAACGACGTCGGCCCGCAATATGAATCCGCGATCTTCTGGCAAAACGAGTCCCAGCGCGAGCAAGCAGAGGCCGTCATTGCCGAGGTCGAGGCGCAACAGGTCTATGATGCGCCCATCGTCACCAAGCTGCTCCCGCCAGCCCGCTTCTGGCAGGCCGAGGACTATCACAGCAATTACTTCGCCTTGCACCCCGAGCAAGGCTATTGCCAATTCGTCATCGCGCCCAAGGTCGCCAAGTTCCGCAAGCAATTCCACGACCGCTTGAAGCGTTAAGCGTTAAGCGTTGCACGACGCGCGTTGTCCACGAGGCCCCTTTTCGCGGCGAGTGTTTTCGCTGTTCGACAAGGGGCCTTGTCATGGCGGTTGCGCCCACAAAAAACCCCGCCATGCGGCGGGGTTGGAAAATCAGGCGCCCGGGGCGCGACGCCGTGTGCCGGCGTCGCTGGGTCTTATTCCACGGTCTTGACCACGCCGCGACGCATCTGGTCCAGCTCGATCGATTCAAACAGGGCCTTGAAGTTGCCCTCGCCGAAGCCGTCATTGCCCTTGCGCTGAATGATCTCAAAGAAGATCGGACCGATCTGATTCTCGGTGAAAATCTGCAGCAGCAGGCCGCCGCCGGGCGCACCATCCAGCAGAATGCGATTCTGCTGCAGGCGTGCCACGTCCTCGCCGTGGTTGGGCAGGCGACGGTCCAGCAGCTCGTAGTAGGTCTCCGGCGTGTCCAGAAAGACCACGCCCGACTTGCGCAGCGATTCGACCGTTGCGTAGATATCGTCCGTCGCCATCGCGATGTGCTGGATGCCTTCGCCACGGTACAGGTCCAGGTATTCCTGGATCTGGCCCTTCTCCTCGGTGCCTTCCTCGTTGATCGGAATGCGGATATTGCCGCAGGGCGACGTCATCGCCTTGGACTTCACGCCCGTCACCTTGCCTTCAATATCGAAGTACCGCACTTCGCGGAAGTTGAAGAGCCGCTCATAGAATTCCGACCACTCCGCCATGCGGCCCTTGTGCACGTTATGCGTCAGGTGATCCACCAGCGTCAGGCCCGCGCCGCGCCAGTTGACGTCGGACTGCGCATTGGCCGGATCCAGCGGGACGAAATCCACGTCATAGATGCTGATGTCGCCAATGCCGCCGTGCCCCTCCTTGCCCGCCCAGCGGTCGACCAGGTAGATCAGCGAATCGCCAATGCCCTTGATCGCCGGAATATTCAGCTCCATCGGGCCGCTATGCGAGTCGAACCCCCAGGCGCCCAGTTCCAGCGCGCGCTTGTAAGCGGCGTTGGCGTCCTGCACCCGAAAGCCGATCGCACAGATCGACGGGCCGTGCAGTCGTGCAAAGCGCTGGGCGAAGGAATCGGGCTCTGCATTGATCAGGAAGTTCACGCCGCCTTGGCGGTACAGCGTCACATCCTTGTGGCGGTGCTTGGCAATGGCCTTGAAGCCCAGCAGCTCAAACACCTTGCGCAGTGCGGCGGGATCCGGCGCGGCATATTCGATGAACTCGAACCCGGCGGTGCCCATCGGGTTCTCCCACGGTTGAAAAGCGCTGCTCATAAGTCTGCTCCCTTGCATGTTTTGTGAGGACGACTTGTTGTTCAAGTCTAGACGCAGATTGTAGGTACGAAGCACGGGCAGACGATTGCAAACATGGCGCGAAAGGGGATGAGTTGAGCAATAATATTGCTCCATACTCAAACTATGAGGTTGAACATGTCTGCAATCGAGCTTGATAGGACAGATTTAAGGATTCTGGCCGAATTGCAGCGGGACGGCCGCCTCAGCAACCAGGAATTGGCCGACAGGATTTCCCTGTCGCCCAGCCCCTGCCTGCGCCGGGTCAGGCGCCTCGAAGAACAGGGTTTCATCAAGAAGTACGTAGCGCTGATCGACGCCGCCAAGGTCGGCCTGGGGCTGCTCGCCTACGTGAACATCCGCCTGAACAAACACAGCGGCTCCAGTCACGCACCCATGAGCGACTTCGCCCGTGACGTCCAGCTCTGGCCCGAGGTGGTCGAGTGCTACGCCATGTCCGGCGACATGGACTATCTGATGCGGATCCAGGTGGCCGACCTCGCGCATTTCTCCCGGTTCGCCATGGACACCCTCATGCGACACCCGGCCGTGATCGACATGCGCTCATTCTTCGCCCTCCAGCAAATCAAGGAAACGACGGAGTTGCGCCTCTAGTCTTTGTTGGACGTGCTTCGCAGGCGGGCGCCCGTTCACGCACACCACCCTGCGCCGCCCATGTCTCCCGCGGCGAGCGTTCTACTATATAGAGCGTTCTATATATAGAGCGAAGAAGGCTGGCGAGTCGTCGCACGCACGGACCAGACCGGGGCGAATTGCAAGGTCGTCCCCATAAAGAATCATATTTCTGCAAAATGGGTGTCATGCTGGCGACACACGCCAAATTTCTGTGCTATAGTCTCGCTCCTTCGCTGCTCAAGCAGTTTTGAACAGCGAAGCCAAGCAAGTGCAACAGGTCTGGCCGATTTAGCCCGATCTGCCGCAAAAGCCCTCAGCAGTGACGGCGACGCGGTTTGTGCAAGGATTGGAGCAAATTAGGCAGAAGCCAGTTGCACGATCCGCAAAAATTGTGCTATAGTCTTGGGCTTGGTTGGTGATGACGAATCCGGGTTTACCCGGATCTACTTCCAGCCACCTGTGCGGTAACCGGCCCCTGAGTTCAGGGTCGCTTCTAAGAAGCGAGGTTGCAGGATGTGGTGCAAATCAGGCAGAAGCCAGTTGCACAATCTGCAAAAGCTGTGTTATAGTAGAGGGCTTGGCGGTTGCCGAAAAATTAGGGTTTACCCTGAAGTTTCGATAGTCGCTAAGCGCTGAGAAGTCAGCGCAGTGATTAGATTGAATTAGCAGTACCCGCTCTTTAACAATTAAACAACCGATAAGTGTGGGCGCTTGATGCGAGTGCAGCGATTGGGTTTCGGCCTTAATCGCAAGCACAAGAAATCAAGTGCTCACTAGAAGTGAAGTACCTTAGACGTCAAGTTTAAGAACATACCTCACTTCCTTTGAGTAGCGACGTATGACCTGGTTTGAATTGGCGTAAGCCAAGACGGACCAAGAATACGAAACAAATACAGAGATTAAACTGAAGAGTTTGATCCTGGCTCAGATTGAACGCTAGCGGGATGCCTTACACATGCAAGTCGAACGGCAGCACGGACTTCGGTCTGGTGGCGAGTGGCGAACGGGTGAGTAATGTATCGGAACGTGCCTAGTAGCGGGGGATAACTACGCGAAAGCGTAGCTAATACCGCATACGCCCTTCGGGGGAAAGCAGGGGATCGCAAGACCTTGCACTATTAGAGCGGCCGATATCGGATTAGCTAGTTGGTGGGGTAACGGCTCACCAAGGCGACGATCCGTAGCTGGTTTGAGAGGACGACCAGCCACACTGGGACTGAGACACGGCCCAGACTCCTACGGGAGGCAGCAGTGGGGAATTTTGGACAATGGGGGAAACCCTGATCCAGCCATCCCGCGTGTGCGATGAAGGCCTTCGGGTTGTAAAGCACTTTTGGCAGGAAAGAAACGTCCCGGGATAATACCCCGGGAAACTGACGGTACCTGCAGAATAAGCACCGGCTAACTACGTGCCAGCAGCCGCGGTAATACGTAGGGTGCAAGCGTTAATCGGAATTACTGGGCGTAAAGCGTGCGCAGGCGGTTCGGAAAGAAAGATGTGAAATCCCAGAGCTTAACTTTGGAACTGCATTTTTAACTACCGAGCTAGAGTGTGTCAGAGGGAGGTGGAATTCCGCGTGTAGCAGTGAAATGCGTAGATATGCGGAGGAACACCGATGGCGAAGGCAGCCTCCTGGGATAACACTGACGCTCATGCACGAAAGCGTGGGGAGCAAACAGGATTAGATACCCTGGTAGTCCACGCCCTAAACGATGTCAACTAGCTGTTGGGGCCTTCGGGCCTTGGTAGCGCAGCTAACGCGTGAAGTTGACCGCCTGGGGAGTACGGTCGCAAGATTAAAACTCAAAGGAATTGACGGGGACCCGCACAAGCGGTGGATGATGTGGATTAATTCGATGCAACGCGAAAAACCTTACCTACCCTTGACATGTCTGGAATGCCGAAGAGATTTGGTAGTGCTCGCAAGAGAACCGGAACACAGGTGCTGCATGGCTGTCGTCAGCTCGTGTCGTGAGATGTTGGGTTAAGTCCCGCAACGAGCGCAACCCTTGTCATTAGTTGCTACGAAAGGGCACTCTAATGAGACTGCCGGTGACAAACCGGAGGAAGGTGGGGATGACGTCAAGTCCTCATGGCCCTTATGGGTAGGGCTTCACACGTCATACAATGGTCGGGACAGAGGGTCGCCAACCCGCGAGGGGGAGCCAATCCCAGAAACCCGATCGTAGTCCGGATCGCAGTCTGCAACTCGACTGCGTGAAGTCGGAATCGCTAGTAATCGCGGATCAGCATGTCGCGGTGAATACGTTCCCGGGTCTTGTACACACCGCCCGTCACACCATGGGAGTGGGTTTTACCAGAAGTAGTTAGCCTAACCGCAAGGAGGGCGATTACCACGGTAGGATTCATGACTGGGGTGAAGTCGTAACAAGGTAGCCGTATCGGAAGGTGCGGCTGGATCACCTCCTTTCAGAGCTTACGTGCTCGTGTTAAGCGTCCACTCTTATCGGTTGTTTGTTGTAGCTGGCGTCATGTATTGGGCGCAGCGTAGAAACTAACTGATAGCGCTGCTTGCAGCGCTATCAGTTGGGTTTTACCCAACAGCTACATTTGTTCTTTAACAATCTGGAAGAAGCACAACGAAAATGTGTTCATCGAGTAATCAGCTTTGCTGATGAAGATGGGCACGGGTTGTGATTGCATTAATTTTGTTCCAAGTTCTCAAGACTGGGGTGAATAACCTCAGACTGCTTTGAAACTTATGAACGGCACAAACGCTAATACTCAGGTCCTATAGCCTACAGCGTTATAGGATCAAGCGACTAAGTGCATATGGTGGATGCCTTGGCGATCACAGGCGATGAAGGACGTAGTAGCCTGCGAAAAGCTGCGGGGAGCTGGCAAACAAGCTTTGATCCGCAGATATCCGAATGGGGAAACCCACTGCAGCAATGCAGTATCCCTAGCTGAATACATAGGCTAGTGGAAGCGAACCGGGTGAACTGAAACATCTCAGTAGCTCGAGGAAAAGAAATCAACCGAGATTCCGAAAGTAGTGGCGAGCGAAATCGGAAGAGCCTTTACGTTTTAGCATGCAAGATAATCGAACGGAATGGAAAGTCCGGCCGTAGCAGGTGATAGCCCTGTAGATGAAATTTTGTGTGTGGAACTAAGCGTAAGACAAGTAGGGCGGGACACGTGAAATCCTGTTTGAAGATGGGGGGACCATCCTCCAAGGCTAAATACTCGTGATCGACCGATAGTGAACCAGTACCGTGAGGGAAAGGCGAAAAGAACCCCGGAAGGGGAGTGAAATAGATCCTGAAACCGTATGCATACAAACAGTAGGAGCCTCCTTGTGGGGTGACTGCGTACCTTTTGTATAATGGGTCAGCGACTTACATTCAGTGGCAAGGTTAACCGAATAGGGAAGCCGTAGCGAAAGCGAGTCCGAATAGGGCGATTCAGTCGCTGGGTGTAGACCCGAAACCAGATGATCTATCCATGGCCAGGTTGAAGGCACGGTAACACGTGCTGGAGGACCGAACCCACTAATGTTGAAAAATTAGGGGATGAGCTGTGGATAGGGGTGAAAGGCTAAACAAATCTGGAAATAGCTGGTTCTCTCCGAAAACTATTTAGGTAGTGCCTCAAGTATTACTGCGGGGGGTAGAGCACTGTTATAGCTAGGGGGTCATGGCGACTTACCAAACTATGGCAAACTCCGAATACCCGCAAGTACAGCTTGGGAGACAGAGCACCGGGTGCTAACGTCCGGACTCAAGAGGGAAACAACCCAGACCGCCAGCTAAGGTCCCGAATTATCGCTAAGTGGGAAACGAAGTGGGAAGGCATAGACAGTCAGGAGGTTGGCTTAGAAGCAGCCATCCTTTAAAGAAAGCGTAATAGCTCACTGATCGAGTCGTCCTGCGCGGAAGATGTAACGGGGCTAAGCGATAAACCGAAGCTGCGGGTGTGCACTTTTAGTGCACGCGGTAGGAGAGCGTTCTGTAAGCCTGCGAAGGTGGCTTGTAAAGGCTGCTGGAGGTATCAGAAGTGCGAATGCTGACATGAGTAGCGATAAAGGGGGTGAAAAGCCCCCTCGCCGTAAGTCCAAGGTTTCCTGCGCAACGTTCATCGGCGCAGGGTGAGTCGGCCCCTAAGGCGAGGCAGAGATGCGTAGCTGATGGGAAGCTGGTTAATATTCCAGCACCGTCGTACAGTGCGATGGGGGGACGGATCGCGGAAGATCATCAGGGTGTTGGATGTCCCTGTTGCTGCATCGAAGATGGCGCTTAGGCAAATCCGGGCGCGTAAATCAAGGGTATGGCACGAGCGAGCATTGCTTGCGAAGTGATTGGAAGTGGTTCCAAGAAAAGCCTCTAAGCTTCAGCTGTACGAGACCGTACCGCAAACCGACACAGGTGGACGGGATGAATATTCCAAGGCGCTTGAGAGAACTCAGGAGAAGGAACTCGGCAAATTGATACCGTAACTTCGGGAGAAGGTATACCCCGGTAGTGTGAAGCGCCTGCGCGCTTAGCATGATGGGGTCGCAGAGAATCGGTGGCTGCGACTGTTTATTAAAAACACAGCACTCTGCAAAGACGAAAGTCGACGTATAGGGTGTGACGCCTGCCCGGTGCCGGAAGGTTAAGTGATGGGGTGCAAGCTCTTGATCGAAGCCCCGGTAAACGGCGGCCGTAACTATAACGGTCCTAAGGTAGCGAAATTCCTTGTCGGGTAAGTTCCGACCTGCACGAATGGCGTAACGATGGCCACACTGTCTCCTCCTGAGACTCAGCGAAGTTGAAGTGTTTGTGATGATGCAATCTACCCGCGGCTAGACGGAAAGACCCCATGAACCTTTACTGTAGCTTTGCATTGGACTGTGAACCGGCCTGTGTAGGATAGGTGGGAGGCTTTGAAGCGTGGTCGCCAGATCACGTGGAGCCATCCTTGAAATACCACCCTGGTTTGTTTGCGGTTCTAACCTTGGTCCGTTATCCGGATCGGGGACAGTGCATGGTGGGCAGTTTGACTGGGGCGGTCTCCTCCCAAAGTGTAACGGAGGAGTTCGAAGGTACGCTAGGTACGGTCGGAAATCGTGCTGATAGTGCAATGGCATAAGCGTGCTTGACTGTGAGACTGACAAGTCGAACAGGTGCGAAAGCAGGACATAGTGATCCGGTGGTTCTGAATGGAAGGGCCATCGCTCAACGGATAAAAGGTACTCTGGGGATAACAGGCTGATACCGCCCAAGAGTTCATATCGACGGCGGTGTTTGGCACCTCGATGTCGGCTCATCTCATCCTGGGGCTGTAGCCGGTCCCAAGGGTATGGCTGTTCGCCATTTAAAGAGGTACGTGAGCTGGGTTTAAAACGTCGTGAGACAGTTTGGTCCCTATCTGCCGTGGGCGTTGGATACTTGACGGAGCCTGCTCCTAGTACGAGAGGACCGGAGTGGACGTACCTCTGGTGTACCGGTTGTCATGCCAATGGCATTGCCGGGTAGCTAAGTACGGAAGAGATAACCGCTGAAGGCATCTAAGCGGGAAACTCGTCTGAAGATTAGGTATCCCGGGGACTTGATCCCCCTGAAGGGTCGTTCGAGACCAGGACGTTGATAGGTCGGGTGTGGAAGCGCAGTAATGCGTTAAGCTAACCGATACTAATTGCCCGTGAGGCTTGATCCTATAACACTGATGGTTATGACCTGGTGTATAGCGTTCCAAGTGTCGTTCAATACAAATTACTGGCTGCCCCGTCAGCAGCCAGCCAACACCAATTACACCCACTGTGCGTGATCATCGAGCCCAAGCTCTGACCACCACACGTTGCGCTTCTTCCAAGATTGGAGCCGTTGCCTAACCCGCAACCGCTCAACCCGTTACGCCTGACGACCATAGCAAGGTGGTACCACTCCTTCCCATCCCGAACAGGACAGTGAAACGCCTTTGCGCCGATGATAGTGGACGGACGTCTGTGAAAGTAGGTCATCGTCAGGCTTTTATTGTGCAAACCCCCGCAGGGATACCCTGCGGGGGTTTGTTTTTAGTGAGAGCCTATGCTCCCGAGTTGCCGCCAAGTGGAAATATTCACGAACACGGCAGCGTTGCAGGACAAGATGCAAGTTAGGCAGAAGCCAATTGCATGATCTGCAAAACGGTGTTATAGTTTCGGGCTTGGCAGTTGCCGAAAATTCAGGGTTTACCCTGATGTTTCGATAGCTGCTAAGGCAGGGCGAAAGCCCTGGCGAGACCTGAGGAGGTCGCCGCAAGAAAGCGAAGTAAGTGCGGTAAATAAAACGCGACGCTGACTTGACAAGCGATAAAAACTTCTTCATAATCTCGTTTCTCTGCTGCAACGACAGCGACGACGCAAAAGCGAAGTTGGCCGAAGTTGAAAGCAGAAGCAGTACAGAATTTAGCAGTGCCCGCTCTTTAACAATTAAACAACCGATAAGTGTGGGCGCTTGATGCGAGTGCGGCGGTTTGGGTTTCGGCCTTAATCGCAAGCACAAGAAATCAAGTGCTCACTAGAAGTGAAGTACCTTAGACGTCAAGTTTAAGAACATACCTCACTTCCTTTGAGTAGCGACGTATGACCTGGTTTGAATTGGCGTAAGCCAAGACGGACCAAGAATACGAAACAAATACAGAGATTAAACTGAAGAGTTTGATCCTGGCTCAGATTGAACGCTAGCGGGATGCCTTACACATGCAAGTCGAACGGCAGCACGGACTTCGGTCTGGTGGCGAGTGGCGAACGGGTGAGTAATGTATCGGAACGTGCCTAGTAGCGGGGGATAACTACGCGAAAGCGTAGCTAATACCGCATACGCCCTTCGGGGGAAAGCAGGGGATCGTAAGACCTTGCACTATTAGAGCGGCCGATATCGGATTAGCTAGTTGGTGGGGTAACGGCTCACCAAGGCGACGATCCGTAGCTGGTTTGAGAGGACGACCAGCCACACTGGGACTGAGACACGGCCCAGACTCCTACGGGAGGCAGCAGTGGGGAATTTTGGACAATGGGGGAAACCCTGATCCAGCCATCCCGCGTGTGCGATGAAGGCCTTCGGGTTGTAAAGCACTTTTGGCAGGAAAGAAACGTCCCGGGATAATACCCCGGGAAACTGACGGTACCTGCAGAATAAGCACCGGCTAACTACGTGCCAGCAGCCGCGGTAATACGTAGGGTGCAAGCGTTAATCGGAATTACTGGGCGTAAAGCGTGCGCAGGCGGTTCGGAAAGAAAGATGTGAAATCCCAGAGCTTAACTTTGGAACTGCATTTTTAACTACCGAGCTAGAGTGTGTCAGAGGGAGGTGGAATTCCGCGTGTAGCAGTGAAATGCGTAGATATGCGGAGGAACACCGATGGCGAAGGCAGCCTCCTGGGATAACACTGACGCTCATGCACGAAAGCGTGGGGAGCAAACAGGATTAGATACCCTGGTAGTCCACGCCCTAAACGATGTCAACTAGCTGTTGGGGCCTTCGGGCCTTGGTAGCGCAGCTAACGCGTGAAGTTGACCGCCTGGGGAGTACGGTCGCAAGATTAAAACTCAAAGGAATTGACGGGGACCCGCACAAGCGGTGGATGATGTGGATTAATTCGATGCAACGCGAAAAACCTTACCTACCCTTGACATGTCTGGAATGCCGAAGAGATTTGGTAGTGCTCGCAAGAGAACCGGAACACAGGTGCTGCATGGCTGTCGTCAGCTCGTGTCGTGAGATGTTGGGTTAAGTCCCGCAACGAGCGCAACCCTTGTCATTAGTTGCTACGAAAGGGCACTCTAATGAGACTGCCGGTGACAAACCGGAGGAAGGTGGGGATGACGTCAAGTCCTCATGGCCCTTATGGGTAGGGCTTCACACGTCATACAATGGTCGGGACAGAGGGTCGCCAACCCGCGAGGGGGAGCCAATCCCAGAAACCCGATCGTAGTCCGGATCGCAGTCTGCAACTCGACTGCGTGAAGTCGGAATCGCTAGTAATCGCGGATCAGCATGTCGCGGTGAATACGTTCCCGGGTCTTGTACACACCGCCCGTCACACCATGGGAGTGGGTTTTACCAGAAGTAGTTAGCCTAACCGCAAGGAGGGCGATTACCACGGTAGGATTCATGACTGGGGTGAAGTCGTAACAAGGTAGCCGTATCGGAAGGTGCGGCTGGATCACCTCCTTTCAGAGCTTATGTGCTCGTGTTAAGCGTCCACTCTTATCGGTTGTTTGATATAGCTGGGATCAGTTGTAGGCTTGGGTCGAGGGAATCTTCCCTGGGTCTTCAGCTTCCTGACTGCTGATCCGAGAAGGTTTTGGGTCTGTAGCTCAGTCGGTTAGAGCACCGTCTTGATAAGGCGGGGGTCGTTGGTTCGAATCCAACCAGACCCACCAGGTATTTCGCGGCAAGCGAAGTATGGGGGTGTAGCTCAGCTGGGAGAGCGCCTGCTTTGCAAGCAGGATGTCATCGGTTCGATCCCGTTCACCTCCACCATCGATTTTCAAGTCGCCTGGTAGATGTAGAGGCCAACTCATAGTGTCGTCATTAACGATCCTATGAGTTGGGTTTTACCCAACAGCTATATTTGTTCTTTAACAATCTGGAAGAAGCACAACGAAAATGTGTTCATCAAGTAATCAGCATTGCTGATGAAGATGGGCACGGGTTGTGATTGCATTAATTTTGTTCCAAGTTCTCAAGACAGGGGTGAATAACCTCAGACTGCTTTGAAACTTATGAACGGCACAAACGCTAATACTCAGGTCCTATAGCCTACAGCGTTATAGGATCAAGCGACTAAGTGCATATGGTGGATGCCTTGGCGATCACAGGCGATGAAGGACGTAGTAGCCTGCGAAAAGCTGCGGGGAGCTGGCAAACAAGCTTTGATCCGCAGATATCCGAATGGGGAAACCCACTGCAGCAATGCAGTATCCCTAGCTGAATACATAGGCTAGTGGAAGCGAACCGGGTGAACTGAAACATCTCAGTAGCTCGAGGAAAAGAAATCAACCGAGATTCCGAAAGTAGTGGCGAGCGAAATCGGAAGAGCCTTTACGTTTTAGCATGCAAGATAATCGAACGGAATGGAAAGTCCGGCCGTAGCAGGTGATAGCCCTGTAGATGAAATTTTGTGTGTGGAACTAAGCGTAAGACAAGTAGGGCGGGACACGTGAAATCCTGTTTGAAGATGGGGGGACCATCCTCCAAGGCTAAATACTCGTGATCGACCGATAGTGAACCAGTACCGTGAGGGAAAGGCGAAAAGAACCCCGGAAGGGGAGTGAAATAGATCCTGAAACCGTATGCATACAAACAGTAGGAGCCTCCTTGTGGGGTGACTGCGTACCTTTTGTATAATGGGTCAGCGACTTACATTCAGTGGCAAGGTTAACCGAATAGGGAAGCCGTAGCGAAAGCGAGTCCGAATAGGGCGATTCAGTCGCTGGGTGTAGACCCGAAACCAGATGATCTATCCATGGCCAGGTTGAAGGCACGGTAACACGTGCTGGAGGACCGAACCCACTAATGTTGAAAAATTAGGGGATGAGCTGTGGATAGGGGTGAAAGGCTAAACAAATCTGGAAATAGCTGGTTCTCTCCGAAAACTATTTAGGTAGTGCCTCAAGTATTACTGCGGGGGGTAGAGCACTGTTATAGCTAGGGGGTCATGGCGACTTACCAAACTATGGCAAACTCCGAATACCCGCAAGTACAGCTTGGGAGACAGAGCACCGGGTGCTAACGTCCGGACTCAAGAGGGAAACAACCCAGACCGCCAGCTAAGGTCCCGAATTATCGCTAAGTGGGAAACGAAGTGGGAAGGCATAGACAGTCAGGAGGTTGGCTTAGAAGCAGCCATCCTTTAAAGAAAGCGTAATAGCTCACTGATCGAGTCGTCCTGCGCGGAAGATGTAACGGGGCTAAGCGATAAACCGAAGCTGCGGGTGTGCACTTTTAGTGCACGCGGTAGGAGAGCGTTCTGTAAGCCTGCGAAGGTGGCTTGTAAAGGCTGCTGGAGGTATCAGAAGTGCGAATGCTGACATGAGTAGCGATAAAGGGGGTGAAAAGCCCCCTCGCCGTAAGTCCAAGGTTTCCTGCGCAACGTTCATCGGCGCAGGGTGAGTCGGCCCCTAAGGCGAGGCAGAGATGCGTAGCTGATGGGAAGCTGGTTAATATTCCAGCACCGTCGTACAGTGCGATGGGGGGACGGATCGCGGAAGATCATCAGGGTGTTGGATGTCCCTGTTGCTGCATCGAAGATGGCGCTTAGGCAAATCCGGGCGCGTAAATCAAGGGTGTGGCACGAGCGAGCATTGCTTGCGAAGTGATTGGAAGTGGTTCCAAGAAAAGCCTCTAAGCTTCAGCTGTACGAGACCGTACCGCAAACCGACACAGGTGGACGGGATGAATATTCCAAGGCGCTTGAGAGAACTCAGGAGAAGGAACTCGGCAAATTGATACCGTAACTTCGGGAGAAGGTATACCCCGGTAGTGTGAAGCGCCTGCGCGCTTAGCATGATGGGGTCGCAGAGAATCGGTGGCTGCGACTGTTTATTAAAAACACAGCACTCTGCAAAGACGAAAGTCGACGTATAGGGTGTGACGCCTGCCCGGTGCCGGAAGGTTAAGTGATGGGGTGCAAGCTCTTGATCGAAGCCCCGGTAAACGGCGGCCGTAACTATAACGGTCCTAAGGTAGCGAAATTCCTTGTCGGGTAAGTTCCGACCTGCACGAATGGCGTAACGATGGCCACACTGTCTCCTCCTGAGACTCAGCGAAGTTGAAGTGTTTGTGATGATGCAATCTACCCGCGGCTAGACGGAAAGACCCCATGAACCTTTACTGTAGCTTTGCATTGGACTGTGAACCGGCCTGTGTAGGATAGGTGGGAGGCTTTGAAGCGTGGTCGCCAGATCACGTGGAGCCATCCTTGAAATACCACCCTGGTTTGTTTGCGGTTCTAACCTTGGTCCGTTATCCGGATCGGGGACAGTGCATGGTGGGCAGTTTGACTGGGGCGGTCTCCTCCCAAAGTGTAACGGAGGAGTTCGAAGGTACGCTAGGTACGGTCGGAAATCGTGCTGATAGTGCAATGGCATAAGCGTGCTTGACTGTGAGACTGACAAGTCGAACAGGTGCGAAAGCAGGACATAGTGATCCGGTGGTTCTGAATGGAAGGGCCATCGCTCAACGGATAAAAGGTACTCTGGGGATAACAGGCTGATACCGCCCAAGAGTTCATATCGACGGCGGTGTTTGGCACCTCGATGTCGGCTCATCTCATCCTGGGGCTGTAGCCGGTCCCAAGGGTATGGCTGTTCGCCATTTAAAGAGGTACGTGAGCTGGGTTTAAAACGTCGTGAGACAGTTTGGTCCCTATCTGCCGTGGGCGTTGGATACTTGACGGAGCCTGCTCCTAGTACGAGAGGACCGGAGTGGACGTACCTCTGGTGTACCGGTTGTCATGCCAATGGCATTGCCGGGTAGCTAAGTACGGAAGAGATAACCGCTGAAGGCATCTAAGCGGGAAACTCGTCTGAAGATTAGGTATCCCGGGGACTTGATCCCCCTGAAGGGTCGTTCGAGACCAGGACGTTGATAGGTCGGGTGTGGAAGCGCAGTAATGCGTTAAGCTAACCGATACTAATTGCCCGTGAGGCTTGATCCTATAACACTGATGGTTATGACCTGGTGTATAGCGTTCCAAGTGTCGTTCAATACAAATTACTGGCTGCGCCGTCAGCAGCCAGCCAACACCAATTACACCCACTGTGCGTGATCATCGAGCTCAGGCTCTGACCACCACACGTTGCGCTTCTTCCAAGATTGGAGCCGTTGCCTTAACCTGCAACCGCTCAACCCGTTACGCCTGACGACCATAGCAAGGTGGTACCACTCCTTCCCATCCCGAACAGGACAGTGAAACGCCTTTGCGCCGATGATAGTGGACGGACGTCTGTGAAAGTAGGTCATCGTCAGGCTTTTATTGTGCAAACCCCCGTAGGTATACCCTGCGGGGGTTTGTTTTTAGTGAGAACCCAGAAGGTCGATTGCGGCTCAGTCCCGCACCCTTCTGCAGTGCGTCTGGCGCTAGGGTCTCGGTGCAGGATCCCGATTCGAACGGTTGACTCGGATGTCAACTGCTCAAGCAGCTACGCTTGACGACCTTAGCAAGGTGGTACCACTCCTTCCCATCCCGAACAGGACAGTGAAACGCCTTTGCGCCGATGATAGTGGACGGACGTCTGTGAAAGTAGGTCATCGTCAAGCTCTTACCCTCAAAGCCCCACCGGTACCCGGTGGGGCTTTGTCTTTGGCCCGCCTGTCGGCCTGCAAAGCCGCGCCAATGCTGAATGTGCCGAAATAACAACGCCCGTGGTCGGGGTGGCTTTGTGCGGTAAGATTGGTCGAGTCAATTCGTTGGAGCGTTATCGTGAGTGATCCCCAGACCCCCGTGCCCGGTACGACATTGGACCTGCGCACGTTGACCCACGTAGCCTACGGCTTGTATGCGTTGGGCTTCCTCACGAGTGGATTCCTGGGCATTGCCACGATTGCGGCCGTTGTGCTCATGTATCTCAAGCGCTCGGACGCCGCCGGCACGGTCTATGCCGGGCATTTCGACTGGCTCTTGCGCACTTTCTGGTGGGCGCTGCTGTGGCTGGCCATCAGCGGGATCGCGACGCTCATTTTCGTCGGCTGGATTGGCGTGGCCGCGACGATCGTTTGGGTGCTCTATCGACTGATCCGCGGCTGGCTGTCGTTGCTGGAAGGCAGCGCGCCCACGTCATACGCTTGATACGCGCAAGTCCGCCTGAAGGCCGGCGTCAACCCGAGCGTTGATGAGCGGTTCACCACAATCCCCACGTAGCGATCTGACGCTTCGTGGGGATTCTTCTTTTCAGGGGATCCGCTTTTTGCATCTCAGCGCGCTGGTCGGCCTATACGCCAAGATCTAGCGTACTGGCCGCGCTGGTGCCGTCAGGCGCATAGGCAAGCGCGTCACGCCTTGGGGATCAGGCTATGGCGGGTAGGGAGGGAAAGTCCACGAACGTGGCGATGATGGGGCAGGATGAGGGGACTTGCGAGATTGCGCCGAGCTCGCCCGGCAGTGAGCCAGGGCGTCGCGACAATCCAAAGGCAGGGACGTACGCCGTACGCCCTTTGCCTGCTTACTTCAGATGTGCGTTGACCAGTTTGGTCAGTTCGAACATCGTGACCTGATCCTTGCCAAAGATCGGGCGCAGCTTGGCATCGGCGTTGATGTTGCGCTTGTTGCTGGCATCTTGCAGGTTGTGCTTCTTGATGTATTCCCAGATCTTCTTGGTGACCTCGGTTCGCGGCACGGCTTCCGAGCCGATGACGGCGGCCAATTCGGCGCTGGGGGTCAGGGGCTTCATGAATGCAGCGTTCGGCTTGCGCGCGGTCGCGGGTTTGGAGGTTGTGGCCATAATGCGGCGCTCCTTCTCTGGCTGTTGGAAAAATTGTCCTGCGGCCGGAGCATAACGTGTCTCTCCCCTAAAGACAAAGGCATTTATCCTCTGTAGCAACTAAAATGCGCAGACCGTCCCCTCTATCACGTCATTCTGTAACGTCCTATGTACGCACGATCTCCGTTGGAATCGATTCGGCTTTTTCATGACGAATTGACGGCGCTGCGGCGCGATTTGCATGCCCATCCCGAGCTTGGCTTTGAAGAAGTCCGCACCTCGGGCATTGTCGCGGGCTCGCTACAGGCGCTGGGCATCGAGGTGCATCGCGGGATCGGGAAGACCGGCGTGGTGGGCGTCATTCGCGGCAAGCGTTGCGATAGCGGGCGCATGATCGGTCTGCGCGCCGATATGGACGCATTGCCGATGACCGAGGACAACACGTTCGGGCACAAGTCCACCAAGCCCGGTCTGATGCATGGCTGCGGCCATGATGGCCATACCGCGGTGCTGATAGGGGCGGCGAAGTATCTGGCGCAGACGCGAAATTTTGATGGCACCGCCGTGTTGATTTTCCAGCCGGCGGAAGAAGGCCGTGGTGGCGCGCGCGCCATGCTGGAAGATGGCCTGTTCGATACCTTTCCGTGCGATGCGATCTATGCGCTGCATAGCTGGCCGGGATTGAAGCCCGGCACGATTGGCATCAATCCGGGGCCGATGATGGCTGCGGCCGACCGCTTCGAGATACTGATCACCGGTCGAGGCGGGCATGGCGCGCATCCCTACCAGACGATCGACCCAGTGACGATCGCCGGGCAGATCATCACTGCGCTACAGACCATCGTGTCGCGCAATGTGAATCCGCTGGATTCGGCCGTGCTGTCGATCGGTTCGGTGCAGGCCGGGCATCCCGGCGCGATGAGCGTCATCCCGCGTGAAGCGCGGATGGTCGGCACCGTGCGGACGTTTCGCAAGTCGGTCCAGGAAATGGTCGAGACGCGCATGCGCGAACTGGTAAGCGCGATTGCCGGCGCTTTCGGCGGCACTGCGGAAGTCGTGTATGAGCGCATCTATCCCGCAACCTTGAATACGCCCCAGCACGCCAACCTGGTAGCCGACATCGCGACCGAGATGATCGGCAAGGAGAACGTGGTGCGCGACCTGGTACCCTCGATGGGTTCCGAGGATTTTTCGTTCATGCTGCAGGCCAAGCCGGGCGCCTATTTCCGCCTGGGCCAGGGCGGGGCCGATTCCGGCTGCCTGTTGCACAACCCGAATTTCGATTTCAACGATGCCGTCATTCCCCTTGGCAGCGCACTGTTCTGCGCGCTGGCTGAACGGGGCATGCCGCTGGCAGATTAAGAAGCCTTCCATGTCTACTCAAAGCACGACTCAACTTACGATCACCCGCCCCGACGATTGGCACCTGCACCTGCGCGATGGCGCTGCGCTGGAAGCCGTGGTGGCGGATACGGCGCGCCAGTTCGCGCGGGCCATCATCATGCCCAACCTGAAGCCGCCGGTCACGACCACCGAGCAGGCGCTGGCCTATCGCGGCCGCATTCTGGAGGCGCTTGCGAAGACGGACGTCAATCCGGACTCGTTCACGCCGTTGATGACGCTTTACCTCACCGACAACACGTCGGCGGAAGAGATCGTGCGCGCGCATGAATCGGGCCAGGTCTATGCGGTCAAGCTGTACCCGGCGGGCGCGACGACCAATTCGGACGCGGGCGTGACCGATCTGCTGGGCAAGTGCACGAAGGCGCTGGAAGCGCTGCAGGAATGCGGCATGCCGTTGCTCGTGCATGGCGAAGTGACGGACCCGTCGATCGACGTGTTCGATCGCGAAGCGATTTTTGTTGAACGCGTCATGAAGCCGTTGCGCCGCGCCTTTCCGGCATTGAAGGTCGTGTTCGAGCACATCACGACGAAAGAAGGGGCCGAGTACGTGCGCGACGCGGAGGGTCCGATTGCGGCCACGATCACGCCGCAGCATCTGCTGTACAACCGCAACGCGATCTTCCAGGGCGGCGTGCGTCCTCACTGGTATTGCCTGCCGATCCTGAAGCGTGAGACCCACCGCCTGGCGCTGGTCGAGGCGGCAACCAGCGGCAGCCCGCGGTTTTTCCTTGGCACGGACAGCGCGCCGCACGCGCGTGGGCTGAAGGAGCATGCCTGCGGTTGCGCGGGGTGCTACACCGCGCTGCATGCGATGGAGTTGTACGCCACGGCGTTCGACGCGGTGGGCAAGCTGGACAAATTGGAAGGCTTTGCCAGCTTCCACGGCCCGGACTTCTACGGTCTGCCGCGCAACAACGGCACGTTGACGCTGTCGCGCGAGACTTACCTGGTGCCCGACGAATTGGCGTTCGGCAATACGACGCTGGTGCCGTTGGCCGCCGGCGAGGCCCTGGGGTGGCGCGCCCACGTCTGAACGCGGACCGGAGCGGGAACGCGGGCAAGCGGCCCGCGAAAAAAGACAGGGGTGAGCGGCTGTGCCGGTCACCCCTATTTCATCGCGTCGCGTTGTTCTATTTATATAGAGGCGATCTCAGAGCGTGCCGTCGCGCCGCGCTTCCAGGAGTTCCCAGCGCGCGAACTTCTCTTCGAGTTCGGCTTCCAGCTTGGCCAGTTCGCTGTTGATGCGTTCGACTTCCGCCGGGGCGTCGCGATACAGGCTGCCGTCCGCGAGCTTGCCCGCCAGTTCGGCCTGCTGGGCCTCGAGCGCGGCAATGGCGTCCGGCAGGCCTTCGAGTTCGCGCAGGTCCCAGGCGTTGATCTTGCCCGCTTTGGCGGGTTTGGGGCGCGCCACCTTCGCGCGCGCTGCGCTGTCGTCGGCAGGCTTGGCCGCCTTGTCGGCGTCGGCTGGCGCGGCGGCAGGCGCCGGGCGCTGGGCGACCCAATCATCGTATCCCCCGACGTAGTCGCTCCAGTGGCCGTCGCCCTCATAGGCGATGGTCTGCGTCACCACGTTGTTGAGGAAGGCCCGGTCGTGGCTGACCAGCAGTACGGTGCCCGCGTATTCTTGCAGCAGTTCTTCCAGCAACTCCAGCGTCTCGATGTCCAGGTCGTTGGTGGGCTCGTCGAGCACCAGCACGTTGGCCGGGCGCGCGAACAGCCGCGCCAGCAAAAGTCGGGCGCGTTCCCCGCCGGACAGGCTGCGTACCGGCGAGCCTGCTCGGGCGGGCGAGAACAGGAAGTCGCCCAGGTAGGTCATCACATGCTTGCGCACGCCGCCGATCTCGACCCATTCGCTCCCCGGGCTGATGATGTCGACGAGGGAGGCGTTTTCGTCGAGCTGCGCGCGCATCTGGTCGAAGTAGGCGACCGCGACGTTGGTGCCCAGGCGCGTCGTGCCAGTGTCGGGCTGCAGCTCGCCGAGGATCAGCTTGAGCAGGGTGGTTTTGCCGGCGCCGTTGGGGCCGATGATGCCGATGCGATCGCCGCGAAAGAGGGTTGTGGAGTAGTCGTCCACCACGATCTTGTCGCCGAAACGCTTGCCGACGTGTTCGAGTTCGGCGACGAGCTTGCCGGAACGTTGGCCTTCGGCCAGCGCGAGCGACACGTTGCCGACGCGCTCACGGCGTTCGGCCCGCTGCACCCGCAGGCTTTCCAGGCGGCGCACGCGGCCTTCATTGCGCGTGCGGCGCGCTTCGACGCCTTTGCGGATCCAGACTTCCTCTTGCGCCAGCAGCTTGTCGAACCGCGCCTGCTCCAGCCGCTCGGATTCCAGCCACTGGGCCTTGCGTTCCTGCCATTGCGAAAAATTGCCCGGAAAGCTCAGCAGGCGGCCGCGGTCGAGTTCGACGATGCGGGTGGTCACGGCATCGAGGAAGCGGCGGTCGTGGGTGATGATGACCGCGGCGCCTTTCCAGGTGCGCAGCATCTCTTCCAGCCAGGCGATGCCTTCGAAGTCCAGATGGTTGGTGGGCTCGTCGAGCAGCAGCAGATCGGGCTCGTCGACCAGGGCGCGCGCGAGGGCGACGCGCTTGCGCGTTCCACCGGACAGGCCGGCGATCTGGACGTCCGCCGGCAGACCCAGCTTTTCGAGCACGGCGCGCGCACGCGAGGGGCGCTGCCAGTCTTCGTGGTCGCCTTCCACATTGCATACGACGTCAAACACCGTGGCGTCGTCGTTCAGTTCGGGTTCCTGTTCGACGGTGGCGACGCGCAGGCCGGAACTGCGTGCGATGGCGCCGTCGTCGGGTTGGGTGCGGCCGTCAAGCAGCCTGAGCAGCGAGGACTTGCCCGCGCCGTTACGGCCGATGAGGCCGATGCGCTCGCCGGCCTGGATGGCGAAGTCAGCGTGGTCCAGCAGCGGATGGTGCCCATACGCGAGTTGGACGTCGGTCAAGGTGATGAGAGTTTCGAGGGCCATGTAGTGAGAGTGTCTGCGGCAACGGAGCGGATCAACGCGTATTGTCGCAGGAACCGCCGGGCCGGTTGCGCGGGCGCAGGCGGTCGTGGGGGACGGGGCGGCCGGCTGTAATAGAATACGGGCTGCAAGGCGGGTCGGACGATCGCGGCGGGCGCAAGCCCGTCGAGGAAGGTCCGGACTCCACAGGGCAGGGTAACGGCTAACGGCCGTCCGGTTGCGTCTTCGGGCGCGGCTGAGGAATAGGACCACAGAGACGAGACTGCGGCGCGGGCGCGTTTTGCGCGCACCGATACGGCCATCTCCGTATTGCGCCATCCGGCAACGGGCGGCGGCATCGCAGGGTGAAACGCGGCAACCTCTATCCGGAGCAACATCAAATAGGCATGCGTGCGGCCTCACGGCCGTGAAGGGCGGCTCCGTCCTAGCATGCGGGTAGATGGCTACAGCGGCTCAGCAATGATCCGCGCAGAGGAATGATCGTCCGCCAGGGCAACCTGGTGTACAGAATCCGGCCTATAGACCCGTCTTGCATTGAATTCCGTTCGCGCGCGGGTCTCGAGGACCGCGCGCGGCCTTTTGGCGCCGATCGCGCCAATTCGATCCCGCTCCGGGGGTGCCAACCTGCTGGCAGGCCGCGCGAGCCGGAAGGATCGGGCCGGCGTAAGGCGGTAGGCGGCCCCCATTAGCCGCTACTTCTGAAGTAGGACTTTTAGAGTATGTCGCAACCTCCTGATTTATTGGGAGGTTTTTCTTTTTGCGCATTTACATGTTGATCTAAGTCCTTGTTGTGATTGAAAAAATTGCAACCACGCGCTTGACCGCCCCATTGCCATACCGTAGAGTGGGAAATAGTAGGAAATTGTGCAATTAAGTGGGGTAAATGTGGTGTTTCAGGGAAGCAGCGCGCTCACGCTGGATGCCAAGGGACGGATCTCCATTCCGACCCGGCATCGTGACGCGCTCATGTCGCAGGCCGAAGGCCGGCTGACCCTGACCCGCCACCCCGACGGCTGCCTGCTGGTGTACCCGCGGCCCGAGTGGGAAAAGAAGCGCGAACAGATCGCCGCTTTTCCCATGACGGCCCGCGCACTGCAGCGGCTGTTGCTGGGCAACGCGCAGGACGTGGAACTGGACGGCTCCGGCCGGGTTCTGATCGCTCCTGAGCTGCGCAACGCTTCCGGTATGACGCGCGATGTGATGCTGCTCGGTCTGGGCTCGCACTTCGAGCTGTGGGACGCCGCTACCCTGGCCAGCCGCGAGGCTGAAGACCTGGCCAAGGGTATGCCGGATGTGTTGAACCAGTTTTCGTTCTGAAAGAGTTATGGAATTCGAACATCGGCCCGTTCTTCTGGCGCCGACGGTGGACGCGCTTTTGCTTCCCGGCTTCGGGGGCAAGGGCGCGGCGCGGTCGCAGCCGCAGGATGGGCTGGATGTGGCCACGCGTATCGAAAGCGGCGTCTTTGTGGACGGCACTTTCGGTCGCGGCGGCCACAGTCGCGAGCTACTCAGCCGCCTGGGAAAGCAGGCGCGGCTGATCGTGTTTGACAAGGACCCGCAGGCCATTGCGGTCGCCGATGCGTTGGCGGCGCAGGATCCGCGGGTCACGGTCGTGCATGGGGGCTTTGCCACCATGGCGGAAGAATTGCAGCAGCGCGGCATCGACAAGGTCGATGGCGTGATGCTGGATCTGGGCGTTTCGTCGCCTCAGATCGACGATGCCGAGCGCGGCTTCTCGTTCATGCGAGACGGCCCGCTCGATATGCGGATGGACACCACTCGTGGTCCCACGGTGGCGGATTGGCTGGCGCAAGCCAGTGTGGATGAGATGCGGGAGGTCATAGCGGATTATGGCGAAGAACGGTTTGCTTTTCAGGTTGCAAAGGCGATTGCTGCTCGCCGCGCAACAAGGCCGCTGCGCACCACGCTCGAGCTTGCCGAGTGCGTCGCCAGCGCCGTCCGCACGCGCGAAAAGGGGCAACATCCGGCCACACGCACCTTTCAAGCTTTACGGATTTACATCAATCGGGAACTCGAAGAGCTCGCGCGCACCCTCGCGGCAGCTTTAGACCTGCTTGCCCCGGGAGGGAGGTTGGCGGTGATCAGCTTTCATTCGCTCGAAGACCGCATGGTCAAGCAATGCATCGCGGCGGCGGCTCGTCCGGCCGCCGCGCATGCACGCCTGCCGCTGCGCGAAAGCGAAATGCCCCAGCCTGTTCTGCGTTCCCTGGGCAAGGTCGTTGCCGAAGACGCTGAAGTCTCGGCAAACGCCCGTGCCCGCTCGGCCATCCTGCGTGCGGCCGAGCGCACCGAAACCCCGCTGCCAGCCGAAGGCGGCCTGGCTTTCGTGAAGACCGGTTCGCTGCCCGGCAGCGACCTCGTCCCGCCGCGGCGCGGTGGCAAGGGGGGGCGCCGGTAATGGGTCGCGTCAACCTGATCGTTGCGGCTTTGCTGATGCTGTCGGCCATTTCCCTGGTCACCAGCCGGTATCAGTCGCGCCAGCTCTTTGTTGAGCTGGGCCGCGATCAGGCGCACGCTCGCGACCTGGAAACCAACTGGCGGCGCTTGCAGCTCGAGCGCGCTGAACTGGCCCGCAATGCGCGGGTCGATGCAATTGCGCGTGACGGACTGAAGATGATCTCCATCGTCCCGGATCGCACGCTCTATCTGAACCAGGCGCCCGTGCCGGCCGCCGGAGGGGCGCAATGAAGCGCGTGCCCTTCTTCGACAATCCCGTTCTGCGCGGACAGTTGCCCACGTGGCGCGCCCGCCTGGTGCTGATCCTGCTGTTCGGCGGATTCGTCGTGCTGGCCGGCCGCGCGCTGTTCCTGCAGGGGCTGTCGACGGAGTTCCTGCAGCAGCAGGGCGAACGCCGCTATGAGCGCACGCTGACACTGGCCGCCACCCGCGGCAAGATCCTGGACCGCAATGGCGCGGTGCTGGCCTCGAGCGTGCCGGCGCGCGCCATCTGGGCGATTCCCGAAGACGTGAAGCAGGCGACGCCCTCGCAGGTCGATGCGCTGGCCAAGCTGCTGGACGCGCCGGCCGCCGACCTGCGCCGTCGCCTGGTGGATGAGGACAAGAACTTCGTCTACCTGAAGCGCCAGGTCTCGATGGACGTGGCCGACAAGATCAAGCAGCTCGGCTTGCCTGGCGTGCACCAGCAGCCCGAGACGCGCCGCTACTATCCGGACGGCGACGTGATGGCGCACGTGGTGGGCTTCAACAGCGTCGAGGACCAGGGCCAGGAAGGCGTCGAACTGACGTTCAACCAGCAGTTGTCGGGTCGTCCCGGCAGCCGCCGCGTCATCAAGGACCGGCTGGGCCGCGTCATCGAGGACGTGCAGGCCGTGACCTTGCCGGTGGATGGCCGCGACCTGCGCCTGTCCATCGATACCCGCCTGCAGTACCTGGTTTTCAAGGAATTGAAGGACGCCGTTGATAAGCACCAGGCCAAGGGCGCAACTGCCGTGGTCGTGGACGTGCACACGGGCGAGATCCTCGCGCTGGCCAACGTGCCGACCTTCGACCCGAACAACCGCGATACCTTCCATGGCGCCAACCTGCGCAACCAGGCCATCACGGACACGTTCGAACCCGGCTCCATCATGAAGCCGTTCACCGCGGCGTTGGCGCTGGATCTTGGCCGCATCACCACGTCGACGCTGTTCGAGACGGGCAATGGCCGCTTCAACTATCAGGGCAGCACGATCAGCGACGTGAGCCGCAACGGCACGCTGGACGTGGCGGGCGTGCTGCGCAAGTCCAGCAATATCGGCATGACCATGATCTCCGAGAAGCTGGAATCCCGCGAAATGTGGGATCGCTTCACCGAGCTCGGGCTTGGCCAGGCGCCGCAGATCGGATTTCCTGGCGCAGCGCCCGGCCGGTTGCGTCCCTGGGAGCGCTGGCGCCTGATCGAGAAGGCCACCATGGCTTATGGCTACGGCCTGTCGGTGTCGCTGCTGCAGGTGGCGCGCGCCTACACCGTGTTCGCCCGTAATGGCGACATGGTGTCGCTGACGCTGGTCAAGCGCGACAGCGATCCGACCAGCGTCAAGATCTACACGCCCAAGACCACCGCGATGGTGCGCGCCATGTTGGAGGCCGCCGCAGGCCCCGAGGGCACGAAGGCGGCGCAGGTGCAGGGCTACCGCGTGGCCGGCAAGAGCGGCACGGCGCGCAAGATCGTGGACGGCAAGTACAGCACCCAGCGGTACCGGAGCTCGTACGTGGGCTTCGCCCCGGTGTCGGAGCCCAAGATCGTGGTGGCCGTGTCCATCGACGAGCCGACGGTCGGCGGTTACTACGGCGGCGCGATCGCCGCACCCGTGTTCTCCCATATCGTGGGGGGGAGCCTGAGGCTGATGGGGGTGCGGCCCGACGCGCCGTTCGAATCCACGATTGTTGCTGGTATCAAGGAGCCAGGCAGATGAGCGCCAAAGGCTTCCTCTCTGCTCCTGTCGCCACGGTTGCTGAAATCGTGGCGTGGTTGCATTCGCGCGTGTCGCTGACCGCGCATCTCAAGCTGGATTCGCGCGACATCGAGCCCGGCGACGTATTCGTCGCCTGCCCGGGCCTGTCGAGCGACGGCCGTCTCTATATAGAAAAGGCGTTGGCGCTGGGCGCCAGCGCGGTGCTGTTCGAAGCGCCCGCCACTGATGCGATGGCGGCGGGGGCGAGCGATGCGGCCTTGCTGCCCGTGACCGGATTGCGGTCGCTGCTGGGCGAACTGGGCGATACCTGGTACGGCCGCCCGTCGGCCGCGCTGGCGGTAGTGGCCGTGACCGGCACCAACGGCAAGACGTCCTCGGTGCAGTGGATTGCCCACGCGCTGAGCCGCAACGACAAGGCTTGCGGCACCATCGGCACGCTGGGCGCCGTGCTGCCCGACGGGCAGACGCTGGGCGGCGACCTGACGACCCCCGATGTGCTGACCGTGCATCGTACGCTGGCCGCGATGCGCGACGCCGGCGCGAAGGCCGTGGCGATGGAAGCGTCGTCCATCGGCATCGAGCAGGGCCGCATGGACGGCGTGCGCGTGGCGCTGGCCGCCTTTACGAACCTCACGCGCGACCATCTGGACTACCACGTCACGATGGAGCGCTACGAAGAAGCCAAGGCGCGTCTCTTCCGCTGGCCCGGCCTGACCGCCGCGGTGATCAATGCCGACGACGAGGCGGGACGGCGGATGCTGGCAAGCCTGCCGGACGGCGTATCGCCGATGGGCTACAGCCTGAGCGAAGATCCCGCCATTCCCGCCGCGATGCGCGCGCGCGATCTGCAGGCGACGTCGCAGGGCCAGATCTTTACGCTGGTGTCGCCGCACGGCGAAGCCCAGATCGTGACGCGCCTGCTGGGCGCGCACAATGTATCGAACCTGCTGCTGGTGGCGGGCGTGCTGTACAAGCTGGGCCTGCCGTTTGCGCAGATTGCCCGCGAGCTTGCCGCGACCGACCCCGTCGACGGCCGCCTGCAGACCGTGGAGCCGGCCGTGAACTCGCCGTCCCATGCGATACGCGGGCCGCTGGTGGTGGTGGATTACGCCCACACGCCGGACGCGCTGTCCCGTGCGTTGCTGGCGCTGCGGGCGGTCGCCACGGCGCGCTCCGGCCGCCTGGTGTGCCTGTTCGGCTGCGGCGGCGAGCGCGATCCGGGCAAGCGCCCGGTCATGGGCGCCATTGCCGCGGAGCTGGCCGACCACGTGGTGGTGTCCAGCGACAATCCGCGCACCGAGTCGGCCGAGGCCATCGTCCAGCAGATTCTGACGGGCATTCCCGAAGCGGCGCGTGCGGACGTCGAAGTCGACCGCGCCCGCGCCATCATGCAGACGATCTGGGCGGCTGGCCCGGAAGACGTGGTGCTGCTGGCCGGCAAGGGTCACGAGACCTATCAGGATATCGGCGGCGAAAAGCTGCCTTTCGACGATCGCGAATGGGCGCGCCTGGCGCTGCTGCTGCCGCAGGTGCCGGGCGTGTCCACCGACACGCGCCGCATCGGCGAGGGAGAGCTGTTCGTCGCGCTGGTGGGCGAGAACTTCGACGCGCACGAATACCTGGACCAGGCCGCTTCGCGCGGCGCCTGCGCCGCCGTCGTCGCGCATCGCGTGCCCGATGCCGGAATGCCGCAGCTCGTCCTGGGCGACACGCGGGTTGCGCTGACGCGCATCGGCGCCGCCTGGCGCGCGCGCTTTTCGCTGCCCGTGGTGGCGGTGACCGGCAGCAACGGCAAGACGACCACCAAGGAAATGATTTCCGCCATGCTCGCCCAATGGCAGGGCGAGGCGGGACGCCTGGCCACCGCCGGCAACCTGAACAACGACATCGGCGTGCCGCTGACCTTGCTGCGCCTGCGCGCCGAGCACCGCGCCGCCGTGTTCGAGTTGGGCATGAACCATCCTGGCGAGATCGCGCAGTTGGCCGCCATCGCGGCGCCCACCGTGGCGCTGGTCACCAACGCGCAGCGCGAGCACCAGGAATTCATGCACACCGTCGAAGCGGTCGCGCGCGAGAACGGCGCGGCGATTGCCGCGCTGCCGGCAGACGGCGTCGCGGTGTATCCGGGCGACGAACCCTACTCGGACATCTGGGACGCGCTGGCCGCACCGCGCCGCGTGCTGCGTTTCGGGCTGCAGCCGGGCCTGGACGTCTATGCGGAACAGATCATTGCGGAAGTGGATGCGACGCGCTGCCGCGTCGTGACGCCCGTCGGCGTCGCGGACCTGATGCTGCCGGTGCCCGGACTGCACAACCTGCGCAACGCGCTGGCCGCCATCGCCAGTGCGATCGCCGCGGGTGCGCCGCTGGAAACCGCGGTGCGCGCGCTGGCCGGATTCAGCCCGGTGGCGGGCCGCATGCAGCACAAGCGAATGGGTGACGGAACGTTGCTCATCGATGACACCTACAATGCCAACCCCGACTCGGTTCGCGCGGCCATCGACGTGCTTGCGCGCATGGCCGGCAAGCGCGTCCTGGTGCTGGGCGACATGGGCGAAATCGGGGACAACGGCCCCGCCATGCATGCCGAGGTGGGACATTACGCGCGCGAGCATGGGCTCGACGCATTCATCACGCTAGGCGAAGCCAGCCGGGCGGCCGCCGCCGCATTCGGCCCTGGCGCGCGCGCCTGCGCATCGGTAGACGAAGTCGTTGCCGCCTTGCGCGGCCTGCGCCCGTCCTGCGTATTGGTAAAAGGATCGCGCTTTATGCGCATGGAGCGGGTAGTGACGGCTTTTTCTTCGAATGACGGTACGACGGCCTCGGGGCAAGGAGAGCAGCATGCTGCTTGAGATCGCCCGGCTGCTTTCCGACGATGTGCGCGCCCTGGGCGTGTTCGAATACATCACCTTGCGCGCCGTCCTGGCATGCGCGACGGCGCTGGTGATCGGCCTGCTGGCGGGGCCGCGCGTCATCCGCAAACTGACGGAAATGAAGATCGGCCAGGCCGTGCGCAGCTATGGCCCCGAAACGCACCTGGTCAAGACCGGCACGCCGACCATGGGCGGCGTGCTGATCCTGATTTCCATCGGCATCAGCACCCTGCTGTGGGCGGACTGGACGAACCGCTTCGTGTGGGTCGTGCTGCTTGTCACCTTCGGCTTCGGCTGGATCGGCTGGCGGGACGACTACCGCAAGGTCGTCTATCGCGATCCCGAAGGCATGCCCGCGCGGCAGAAGTTCTTCTGGCAAGCCACGATCGGCATCGTGGCGGCCGTGTACCTGGCGTTCGCGGTGTCCGCGCCCGCCAATACCGAACTGTGGCCCCTGTTCAAGGCATGGGTGGGCAGCGGCTTCACGATGGCGTTGCCGACGCGCGCCGACCTGATCGTGCCGTTCTTCAAGACAGTGAGCTATCCGCTCGGCGTGCTCGGTTTCGTGGCGCTGACTTGGGCGGTGATCGTGGGCACCAGCAACGCGGTGAACCTCACCGACGGCCTGGACGGCCTGGCCATCATGCCTACCGTGATGGTCGGCAGCGCGCTGGGCATTTTCGCCTACGTGGTCGGGCGCGTGGACTATTCGAAATATCTGCTGTTTCCGTACATCCCCGGCGCATCGGAATTGATGGTGCTGTGCGCGGCCATCGGCGGCGCGGGGCTCGCATTTTTATGGTTCAACGCGTATCCGGCGCAGGTATTCATGGGCGACGTCGGCGCGCTGGCGTTGGGCGGCGCGTTGGGCACGATCGCGGTCATCGTGCGCCAGGAGATCGTGCTGTTCATCATGGGCGGCGTGTTCGTCGTCGAAACCCTTTCGGTGATGATCCAGGTGACCTGGTTCAAGTACACGAAGCGACGTTATGGAACAGGTCGACGCATTTTCCGCATGGCGCCGTTGCATCATCACTTTGAAGTCGGTGGCTGGAAGGAAACCCAGGTCGTCGTGCGTTTCTGGATCATCAGCATGATGCTGGTGCTGATTGGCCTCTCTACCTTGAAGTTGCGATGACGATGATGGAAACCTCCCGCGCTGACGCGCCGCTCGTCCTGATCCTCGGATTGGGTGAGACGGGTGTCGCCGCCGCACGCTGGTGCGCCCGCCAAGGCGCCCGCTTGCGCGTGGCCGACACGCGCGCCGAACCGGGAGGACTTGCCGCGCTGCGCGACGCTCTGGCGCAAAGCGACGTGGAATACCGCCTGGGTTGCGAGGACTCCTTCGCGACCGACCTGCTGGACGGTGTGACGCAGGTCGTGCTCAGTCCCGGATTGGCGCCCACGCAGGCGCCCGCCGCCGACGTGCTGCGCGAGGCCGAGGCCCGCGGCATCGAAGTCGTCGGCGAGATCGAACTGTTCGCGCGTGCGTTGGCGGATCTGGCCGCGACGCGCGAATACCGCCCGCGCCTGCTCGCCGTGACGGGCACCAACGGCAAGACCACGGTCACCGCGTTGACTCGTCAGCTCGTCGAAGCCAGCGGCCTGACGGTGCTTGCGGCCGGCAACATCAGCCCCGCGGCGCTGTCCGCGCTGATGGACGCGCTGGACACGGAATCGCTGCCGCAGGTGTGGGTGCTGGAGCTGTCCAGCTTCCAGTTGGAAACCACGCGCACGCTGATGGCCGATGCGGCCGTCGTGTTGAACGTGACCCAGGACCATCTGGACTGGCACGGCGGCATGCAGGCCTACGCGCAGGCCAAGGCGCGTCTCTTGAAGATGGCGCGCGTCGCGATCGTGAATCGTGACGACCCGCTCACCGTCGATATGGTGCCGTCGCTCAATGCCATGACCGTGCGCAGTTTCGGTCGCGACGTGCCGGAGCTGGTGGGCGACATGGGCCTGGATCTGGGACAGGGCGTCGCCTGGCTGGCGTCTTGCGAACCAAACGATTTCGACGAGCCCGCGCCGCCCACGCGGCGCAAGAAGGATGCGCCCGAGCCGGTGCGCGCCAAGGGCCGGATGAGCCGCCTGATGCCCGTGGACGCCTTGCGCATCCGCGGCATCCACAATGCCTTGAATGCGCTGGCGGCGCTGCAACTGGCCCGCTGCCTGGATCTGGGCTGGGGCGCCATGCTGCGCGCGTTGCGCGAGTACGCGGGTGAACCGCATCGCGCGGCGTTCGTGCGCACGATCGGCGGCGTCGACTACATCAATGACAGCAAGGGCACCAACGTGGGCGCCACCGTGGCCGCGCTGGAGGGCCTGGGGCAACCCGTCGTGCTGATCGCGGGCGGCCAGGGCAAGGGGCAGGACTTCTCGCCGCTGATCCCCGTGGTCTCGCGCCATGCGCGCGCCGTGATGCTGATCGGCGTCGACGGCCCCGAGATCGGCCGCGTGCTCCACGCCACCGGGGTCCAGTGCGTGACGGTCGAAACGCTGCGCGACGCCGTGCGTGCCGCGGCCGACCTGGCGCAGCCGGGCGATGCGGTACTGCTGTCGCCGGCCTGCGCCAGCCTGGACATGTTCCGCAACTACCCGCATCGCGGGCAGGTATTCGTGGAAGAGGTCGAAGACCTGGCCCGCGATCGTGGGGAGGTGGCATGAACCGCAGCGCCGCTCCCCAGGTGAATGCCATCGTGCGTCGCGCCGAGGCCTCCCAATGAGCCTGATCGCCGACCTCACCGCCAGCGTCAATGCCGTACGGCCCGGCCGTACCCGCATGCGCAACTTCGACCTGCCGCTCGTCATCGCGGCGTCGACGTTGCTGCTGCTCGGCCTGCTGATGGTGTATTCGGCGTCGATCGCGCTGGCCGACGGCCCGCGCTATGCGTCCTATGGCCGCTATTACTTCGTGATCCGCCACGGTCTCTTCGTGAGCGCGGGCCTGGTCGGGGCCGCCGTCGTGCTGTCGATTCCCATCCGGGTCTGGCAGCGCCTTGCCGTGCCGCTCTTCGTGGTGGCGATCACCTTGCTGGTCGCCGTCCTGATTCCCGGCATCGGGCGCGAAGTCAACGGCGCGCATCGCTGGATTCCGCTGGGTCCGCTGAATTTCCAGCCGTCCGAACTGATGAAGCTTGCCGCGCTGCTGTACGCGGCCGACTACACCGTGCGCAAGCAGGAACACATGCAGGCGTTCGCCCGCGGCTTCCTGCCGATGGCCGTTGCGCTGGCGGGCGTGGGCATGCTGCTGCTGCTTGAACCCGATCTGGGCGCGTTCATGGTGATCGTGGCCATCGCGATCGGCATCCTGTTCCTGGGCGGCATCAACGGCAAGTACTTCAGCAGCCTGCTCGGCGTGCTGGTCGGCACCTTCCTGATGCTGATCTGGCTGTCGCCCTGGCGCCGCGCGCGCCTGTTCGCGTACCTGGATCCCTGGAACGAAGACAACGCCTACGGCAGCGCCTATCAGCTTTCGCATTCGTTGATCGCGCTGGGTCGCGGCGAATGGTTCGGCGTGGGCCTGGGCGCCAGCGTCGAAAAACTGCATTACCTGCCCGAAGCGCACACCGACTTCCTGATGGCGGTGGTGGGCGAGGAACTGGGATTCGCCGGCGTGATGCTGGTGATCACGCTCTTTGCCATCATCGTCTACCGCGGTTTCGACATCGGACGCCAGGCCATCGCCATGGAGCGCACGTTTGCCGGCCTGGTCGCGCACGGCGTGGCGATGTGGTTCGGCGTGCAGTCCTTCATCAACATGGGCGTGTGCCTCGGCCTGCTGCCCACCAAGGGCCTGACGCTGCCGCTGATGAGCTACGGCGGTTCGGGCGTGGTGATGAACCTGTGCGCGCTGGCGATGCTGATCCGGGTCGACGTGGAAAACCGCATCATGATGCGCGGAGGACGGGTATGACCGCCTCGCGCACCATCCTGATCATGGCCGGCGGCACCGGCGGCCACATCATGCCCGGGCTGGCCGTGGCCGATGTGCTGCGCGCGCGCGGCTGGCGCGTGCTGTGGCTGGGCAACCCTGAAAAGATGGAAGGCCGGCTGGTCCCGCCGCGCGGCATCGAGCTGGTGCCGCTGCGTTTTCAGGGCGTGCGCGGCAAGGGGGCGTCGGCCCTGCTGAAACTGCCTTTCCTGCTGCTGCGCGCATTCGCGCAAGCCTGGTCGCGCCTGTCCGACGTGCGTCCCGACGTGGTGCTGGGCATGGGCGGTTACGTGGCGTTTCCGGGCGGTGTGATCGCCGCGCTGCGCGGCACGCCGCTGGTCGTGCACGAACAGAACGCCGTCGCCGGCACCGCCAACAAGTGCCTGGCCAAGATGTCGCGGCGCGTGCTGAGCGGGTTCCCCGGCGTGCTGCCCAAGGGCGAGGCCATGGGCAACCCGGTGCGCGCCGACCTGTGCGCCTTGCCCAACCCGGCCGAGCGCTATGCCGGCCGCACCGGCCCGCTGCGCGTGCTGGTAGTGGGGGGCAGCCTGGGGGCGCAGGCCTTGAATACCACCGTGCCGCAGGCGCTTGCCCGCATGCCGCTCGAAACCCGGCCCACGGTCGTGCATCAGGCTGGCGAACAACATCTGCCCGCGCTGCAGCAGGCCTACGCCCAGGCTGGCGTTCAGGCCGACTGCCGCGCCTTCATCGACGACATGGCGGGCGCCATGGCCGACGCCGACCTGCTGATCTGCCGCGCCGGCGCCATGACGGTGTCCGAAGTGGCGGCCGCCGGGGTTGCGGCGCTGTTCGTGCCATTCCCCCACGCCATCGATGACCATCAAACCGCCAACGCGCGCTTCCTGAGCGACGCGCAGGCCGCCTGGCTGCAGCCGCAGACCGCCATGACGCCCGAGTGGCTGGCGGACTGGCTGGGCCAGCGCTCCCGACAAGAACTGCAGGGTGTCGCCGTCCGGGCTCGCGAGCATGCGCGTCCCGATGCGGCTGCCCATATCGCCGACGTCTGTGAACAAGCAGCGGGGCGTTCATCATGAAACACAGAATTCAACATATCCATTTCGTAGGCATCGGCGGCTCGGGCATGAGCGGCATTGCCGAAGTGCTGCTCAACCTGGGCTACGACATCAGCGGCTCCGACCTGAACGAGTCGGCCGTGACGCGCCGCCTGGCGGGCCTGGGCGTGAAGATCGCCATCGGCCACGCGGCCAGCAACGTCACGGGCGCCAGCGCCATCGTCACCTCGACCGCCGTCGCGGGCGACAATCCCGAAGTGATCGCCGCGCGCGCGGCGCGCATCCCGGTGGTGCCGCGCGCCATCATGCTGGCCGAGCTGATGCGCCTGAAGCGCGGCATCGCCGTCGCCGGCACGCACGGCAAGACCACGACGACCAGCCTGGTGGCCAGCGTGCTGGCGGCCGGCGACCTGGATCCGACCTTCGTCATCGGCGGGCGGCTCAATTCGGCCGGCGCCAATGCGCGGCTGGGGCAGGGCGACTACATCGTGGTCGAGGCCGACGAGTCGGACGCATCCTTCCTGAACCTGCTGCCGGTGATGGCCATCGTGACCAATATCGATGCCGATCACATGGATACCTACGGGCACGACGTGGCGCGCTTAAAGAGCGCCTTCATTGAATTCACGCAGCGCCTGCCTTTCTACGGCAGCGCCGTGCTGTGCTCGGACGACGCCAATGTGCGCGAGATCATGCCGTTCGTGTCGCGTCCGATTACCACCTACGGCCTGAACGAAGAGGCCCAGGTGCGCGCCTATGAGGTGCAGGCCGACGGCACGCGCATGCGTTTCAACGTGCAGCGCACCCACCGCGACACGCTGCTGCCGCCCCTGAAGGTGGAGTTGAACCTGCCCGGGCTGCACAACGTGCGCAACGCGCTGGCCGCGATCGCCGTGGCGACCGAGCTGGGCGTGTCGGATGACGCCATCTGCGAGGCGCTGGGGTCGTTCAAGGGCGTGGGCCGCCGCTTCACGCAGACGGGCGATTTCGCCGTGCCCGCCAGCCATGGGGGCGGCACCTTCACGGTGATCGACGACTACGGCCATCACCCGGTGGAAATGGCCGCCACGCTGGCCGCCGCGCGCGGCGCCTGGCCGGATCGCCGTATCGTGCTGGCCTTCCAGCCGCACCGCTACACGCGGACGCGTGATTGCTTCGAGGATTTCGTGCGCGTGCTGGGCTCTGCCGACGCGGTGCTGCTGACCGAGGTCTACGCCGCGGGCGAACCGCCGCTGGTGGCGGCCGACGGACGCGCCCTGTCCCGCGCGCTGCGCGTGGCGGGCAAGGTCGAGCCGGTATTCGTGGAAGACGTGGCGGAGCTGCCGCAGGCAATCGTGGATTTCGTGCGCGATGGCGACGTCGTCATCGTGATGGGAGCGGGTTCGATCAGCAAGGTCCCCGCCCAGGTGGGAGAACTGGCATGAGCAAGCAATTCGGCAAAGTTGGGGTGTTGTACGGCGGCCGGTCCGCCGAGCGCGAAGTCTCGCTCATGTCGGGCAAGGGCGTTCAGGAGGCCCTGATCAGCGCCGGCGTGGACGCGCATCTGTTCGACACCGGGGAACGCAGCCTCGCCGAGCTGGCGCAGCAGGGCTTTGAACGCGTGTTCATCGCGCTGCACGGCCGCTACGGCGAAGACGGCACGATCCAGGGCGCCCTGGAATTGCTGGGCATTCCCTATACGGGAAGCGGCCCGATGGCTTCGGCCCTGGCCATGGACAAGACCATGACCAAGCGCATCTGGCTGCAGCATGGCCTGCCCACGCCCGACTTCGAAGTGCTCGACGCTGATACGGAGCTGCGCCTGGTCCCCGACCGCCTGCAACTGCCGCTGATCATCAAGCCGCCGCACGAGGGCTCGACCGTCGGCATCACCAAGGTCGTGGGCTATTCCGACATGAAGGAAGCCTACGCCGCGGCGGCGCGCTTTGACAGCGAAGTCCTGGCCGAGCAGTTCATCACCGGTCGCGAGCTGACCGTGGCCGTCCTGGGTTCCGGTAAGGCCGCGCGCGCGCTGCCGGTGATCGAGATCGCGGCGCCGGGCGGCAACTACGACTACGAACACAAGTATTTCTCCGACGACACGCAGTACTTCTGCCCGGCCGCGCTGCCGGCGGACGTGGCTGAAGACGTCGCGCGGATTGCCGTAAAGGCCTATCAGGCGCTGGGCTGCGAAGGCTGGGGGCGCGCGGACTTCATCCTCGACCGCGACAACCGGCCCTGGCTGCTCGAAATGAATACGTCGCCCGGCATGACCGGCCATTCCCTGGTCCCCATGGCGGCCAAGGCCGTCGGGATCAGCTATGCCGATTTGTGCGTGGCCATCCTGTCCGAGGCTTCGTGCAAGGTGCACAGCCCCGCCCGCAACGCTTGACCTGGATAATCCGTGTGGAACGACGCTCGCACTACCAACCTGATCGCCAACACGCTTGCCGTGCTGGCGGTCTGCGCCATGCTCGTCGCGGGCGTGGTGTGGGTGGCGCAGCGTCCGTACTTCACCTTGGCGGCGATCGAGCTGGAATCGATGCCGGACACCGAGCTGCACTACGTGTCGACGGGCGCCGTGCGCTCGGCGATCGCGGGCCGCGTCAAGGGCAACTTCTTCACGGTGGACCTGGACGAGGCGCGCGAGATCTTCGAATCGGTGCCCTGGGTCCGGCATGCCACCGTGCGGCGGATCTGGCCCAATGTGCTGCGCGTGCGCATCGAGGAACAGCAGCCCCTGGCGCTGTGGAACGAGAACCAGATGATCAACACCTGGGGCGAGGCGTTCACGGCCAACACGGGCGAGGTGGACGACGATACGGTGCTGCCGCAGTTCTCCGGGCCCGAGGGCACGGAGGCGCTCGTCGTGCAGCGCTACGCCGAGCTGGCGCGCTGGTTCGCGCCGCTGGACATGCATGTGGAGCGGTTGGAACTGAGCCCGCGCTACGCCTGGCGCGTCGTGCTGTCGAACGGCATGCTGCTGGACCTGGGGCGCGATCCGGGCGCGGACGCGCCGGATCCGCACGGCCTGCCCGGCGCCTTGCCGTTCGCGGCTCGCATTCAACGCTTTGTGCAGGCGTGGCCCGCCGTGGCGGGGCGCCTGGAAGGGCGCACCATCACGCAGGCCGACTTGCGCTATCCCAATGGTTTCGCCCTGGCGCTGGCCCCGTTGCCCGCGTCGGAAACCAAATCCAAATCCACACCGAAACCTCCCAAGAAACGCTAACGCCATGACCCGTGACATCAAGGACCTTATCGTCGCCCTCGATATCGGCACCAGCAAGGTGGTGGCTGTGGTGGCTGAAATCCTGCCTGAAGGCCGCTTCGAGGTGCTAGGCCTGGGCCAGCACGAATCGCGCGGCATGCGCAAGGGCGTGGTCGTCAATATCGAGACCACTGTGAATTCCATCCAGCGCGCGCTTGAAGAAGCCGAGCTGATGGCAGATTGCAAGATTCGCGACGTCTACACCGGCATCGCCGGCAGCCATATCCGCAGCTTCAATTCCAGCGGCATGGTCGCCGTGAAGGACAAGGAAGTCACCGCCACCGACGTCGCCCGCGTCATCGAAACCGCCAAGGCGGTGAACATCCCGACCGACCAGCAGGTATTGCACGTGCTGACCCAGGAGTTCATCGTCGACGGCCAGGAAGACATCCGCGAGCCCATCGGCATGAGCGGCCTGCGCCTCGAAGTGCGCGTGCACATCGTGACGGGCGCGGTCAGCGCCGCCCAGAACATCGTCAAGTGCGTGCGCCGCTGCGGCCTGGAAGTGCAGGACCTGATCCTGCAGCCGCTCGCCTCCAGCCTGGCCGTGCTGACGGCCGACGAGAAGGAACTGGGCGTCGTGCTGGTGGACATCGGCGGCGGCACCACCGACGTGGCCATCTTCACCGGCGGCGCGATCCGCCACACCGCCGTGCTGCCCATCGCCGGCGACCAGATCACCAACGACATCGCGGCGATGCTGCGCACGCCCACGCCCGATGCCGAAGAAATCAAGCTGCGCTACGGCGTCGCCAAGCAGGTGCTGGCCAGCCCGGACGAGTCCGTGGAAGTGCCCGGCCTGGGCGACCGCGGCCCGCGCCAGGTCAAGCGCCAGGCGCTGGGCGCGGTGATCGAGCCGCGCGTGGAAGAACTGTTCACGCTGGTGCAGCAGGTGGTGCGCGATTCCGGCTACGAAGACCTGCTGGCTTCCGGCGTGGTCTTGACGGGCGGTTCGGCGCAATTGCCCGGCATGATCGAACTGGCCGAGGACGTGTTCCTCAAGCCGGTTCGCGTGGCGGTGCCCGAGTACGAAGGCAGCCTTGCCGACGTGATGCGCAATCCGCGCTTCTCGACGGTGATGGGGCTGCTGCAGGAGGCGCGCATGCAGCGTGTGCGGGGTCGCAAGGTGGCCGCGCAGACGGGCAATTTCAAGAGCCTGCTTGCGCGCATGAAGGAGTGGTTCATGAATTAAAGGGTGCAGGTTGGGGCCTGCTCCTTGGCGCGAACCGCGGCAGTCTTGCGGGGAGCGCCAGAAAGAGGAGGCGTCTCAAACCCGTGGCGGGCCTATGTAGTCGGCGTCGGCTTTGAGGCGATTCACAAAATATAGGTTGTCGGGGAATTTTTGTGATTTGCAAAATCGGACTTGTGAGGGAGTCATCATGATGAACTTTGAGATGCTTGAGAACAACACCAAAGGGACCGTAATCAAGGTCGTTGGTGTGGGCGGTGCGGGCGGCAATGCCGTCGCGCACATGATTCGCAGCGGCGTGCACGGCGTGGATTTCATCTGCGCCAACACCGATGCGCAAGCGCTGGCGGCTACCAATGCGCCGGTGCAGATCCGTCTGGGCCGCACCGGCCTGGGCGCGGGCGCCAAGCCCGAGCAGGGACGCGCGTCGGCGGAAACCGCGCGCGAGGAGATCCGTGCCGCGCTGAACGGCGCGCACATGGTCTTCATCACGGCGGGCATGGGCGGCGGCACCGGCACCGGTGCTGGTCCGGTCGTGGCCGAAGTGGCGAAGGAACTGGGCATCCTGACCGTGGGCGTGGTCACCAAGCCTTTTTCGTTTGAAGGCAACAAGCGCCTGAAGATGGCCGAAGACGGCATTGCCGAACTGGCCAAGCACGTGCATTCGCTCATCGTGGTGCTCAACGAGAACCTCTATGAACTGATGGACGAGGACGCGACGCAGGAAGACTGCTTCCGTTCCGCCGACGACATCCTGCACAACGCCTGCGCGGGTATCGCCGAAATCATCAACGTCGAAGGCAACGTCAACGTCGACTTCGAAGACGTGAAGACGATCATGGGCGAGCAGGGCCAGGCCATGATGGGCACGGCGTCGGCGTCGGGCGCGGACCGCGCTCGCGTGGCCGCCGAGCACGCCATTGCCTGCCCGCTGCTGGAAGGCGTGGATCTGAACGGCGCGCGCGGCGTGCTGGTCAACATCACCGCCAGCCGCTCGCTGAAGATGCGCGAAACGCGCGAAATCATGGAAACGATCCGCAGCTACGCTTCGGACGACGCGACCGTGATCTTCGGCACCGCCTACGACGAGTCCATGGGCGAAAACCTGCGCGTCACGGTGGTTGCAACCGGCCTGGGCCGCGCGCAAGCCCGTCCGCAACTGGTGCAGAACACCGCTGAAATGCTGCGCACCGGCACCGACAACATGCCCATGGGCACGATGCCGGCCGGTCAAGGCGGTGACTATCGCAACCTGGACATGCCGTCGGTCATGCGCAATCCGCGCAGCCAGGCGTCGGCCCAGGTGCGTGCGCTGGAAAGCTCGGGCATGGATCACTTCGACATCCCGGCGTTCCTGCGCAAGCAGGCGGACTGAACCTAGAGCCGGTCTCCGGCTCTAACTGCACTCCCTCATCTCCGGCTCGCCTGTCCCCACGGGCGAGCCGGAGGCAGAGCGGTCCGTGTTTCCCTTGCACGTTAAAAAAGGGACGGAGGTATAGGTCGATCCGTACGCCAGCCAGATGGCGACATGGATCGGACAGCGTTACAATACATCGGTTACGCCGGCAATCTGCTCGTCATCTTGCCGGCTTCCTGATTCAAATTCCCAAGTCCCATGTTCCGACAGCGCAGCATCCAGAATCTCGTCCGCACGACAGGCGTCGGCGTCCACTCAGGACGGCGGGTGGAGCTCACCCTGCGCCCGGCACAGCCAAACACGGGCATCGTCTTTCACCGCGTGGATTTGCCGCAGGTCGTGGACCTGCCCGCCCAGGCCACTGGCGTGGGCGATACGCGCATGGCGTCCGTGCTGCAGCAAGGCAATGTGCGCGTGTCGACGGTGGAGCATCTCATGTCGGCGCTGGCCGGCCTGGGCATCGACAACCTGCACGTCGACCTCACTGCCGAAGAAGTCCCCATCATGGACGGCAGCGCGGCGACCTTTGTTTATTTGTTGCGCTCGGCCGGCATCGTCGAGCAGAACGCGCCCAAACAGTTCATCCGGGTTCTGAAGCCGGTGGAAGTGCGTGAAGGCGAAGGACGCAACGAGAAATGGGCCCGCCTCGAACCCCACGAAGGGTACGCGTTGGCCTTCTCGATCGACTTCCGCCATCCCGCCATCGACTCGACGGCCAATTTTGCAGAAATCGATTTCGCGACGCACTCGTACGTGCGCGAGATCGCGCGGGCGCGCACCTTCGGTTTCGTCAATGAGGTCGAGGCCTTGCGGTCGATGGGCCTGGCCCGCGGCGGCAGCCTGGACAACGCCATCGTCATGGACGAGTACCGTGTGCTGAACAGCGACGGGCTGCGTTACGACGACGAATTCGTGAAGCACAAGATCCTGGACGCCATCGGCGACCTGTATCTGCTTGGCAAGCCGCTGGTCGCACGCTATGTGGCGTGCAAGTCGGGCCACGGCCTGAACAACCAGCTTGCCCGCGCGCTGCTGGAGCAGCGCGATGCCTGGGAAATCGTCACCTACGAATCGCAGGCCGAAGCGCCCCAGGCGTTTCGCCACGAATGGAAGCTGGCCTGACGGGCGGCTTTCCCCCGGAGGCAGGCTTCTTGGACGAACCTGCGCACGGGGCCTGACCCCGAACCCTGCGCGGGTTCCTGCCCAAGGATGGCGAAGGTTGCCATCCGCTAGTGCAATCGTCGCAAACCGGTAGGCCATCCGATGGCCATTGGTCTGAAAAGTTGGTTTCGCTACGTTTCCGACCCAGGCGACTTGCCTGACAAAGCCGGGTGCCTCAGCTACGCTTGTGGTGCCTCAAGAGCTTGGCCACGGCATCGGCCAGCGGGCCGGGCCGCAACGTGTCATGCAGCGTTTCGAACGCGCCCAGGGCCTTGTCGCCCAGGGGTTGCGCCTCTTTGGGAGGGCGCGGCTGACGGGCGCCAGGTTTGGGCAAACCCGCTTGTACCTTGATGGCAATTTCGTTAAGGTTCCAGCCTTGGTCCGCCAGCGACCGCGCGACGCGCGGCGCCAATTGACGCATTTTGGCCGCGTGCGCGGCGGTGGGCACCACCAGGTGCAGGCATTGGTTTTCCAGCTTGCCGACCTGGCACACAGCACCCAGCGGGGCGGGCAACACCGCCGCCACCGCATACTGAATTTGCAGATGCTTGCGGGCAGTCGCCAATACGCCGGCGCCCCGCATGTCATGACCCAGCCATCCCAGGGCGGTATTTTCCACTCGCCGGCTGGAACCGGAACGTTGGCGGTATGAAGTGGGTCTATTCATGCCGGCTTTAAAAGACTTAGGAAGCAAACCTTGAAAATCGTGATTATGCACGCCCGCGACGGCCAGGACGGGCATTTCACCCTGGGAGGCGCGCGTCTGGCGTTGTTTCTGGGGGGCGCCCTGATTACCGCCGCCATTTTCGGCGCGGCGCTTCAACGATACATCACTCCCATCCTGCCCGCCGTGCACACCATGGGCTGGCCGCTGTCGGAGCAGCCCGGACGCGACGCCGATTTCCTGCGTGAAAACATGAATCTGCTGGCCGCCAAGGTGGGGTCGCTGCAGGCCAAGCTGGTCAGCATCGACGGCCTGGGCCAGCGTGTGGCCAAGGTGGCGGGCGTGGCCTACACCGATCCGGAACTGGCCCAGCAACTGGCGTCGGCCCAGGCCGAGGCGCCGGCCCATCCCGAGGCCACGCAGGTGATGGACGACCTTTTCACCGATCATCCGCCGCCCAGCGCCGCGTCCGCCGAAGCCCTCGGCCGCCAGCTCGACGAGATCCAGGCGAGGCTGTCGCAGCAGACCGACAACCTGAAGCTGCTGGATGCGGCCCTGACCAAACGTTCGGCGGATCAGGCGCGCATGCCGACCGCCATGCCGATCACCGATTATCCCTATCTGTCGTCGTCCTATGGCTGGCGCCGCAATCCCGTGACGGGCCGCTCGGCCATGCACGAGGGCCTGGATTTCGCCGCCCCGTCGGGCACGCCCATCGTGGCCGCTTCCGGCGGCGTGGTCCTGGAGGCGAAGTGGCAGCCCGGGTTTGGCAACATGGTCGAAATCGACCATGGCGACGGCCTCATCACCCGCTATGCCCATGCTTCCTCGCTGCTCGTCAAGCAAGGCGACCTGGTCGAGCGCGGCCAGCAGGTGGCCCGCGTCGGGAGCTCCGGCCGGTCCACCGGCCCGCATCTGCATTTCGAGGTGCGCCTTGCCGGCCAGCCGCTGGATCCGCGTCTCTTCCTCGGGCCGCAGCATCAACACGCGCCGCCCGCCGTGGCCCAGGCCGCCGCGCCGTGAACCCTGGCCGCGTTGGCCGGTCAAACCGGCCAACAGTGCTACCCTGGTCATAGGTCCAGGCTATTACGCTCCAGGTGCGTTAAACTGGTTCGTTTCCCAGCGGACCCCCGCTCAACCAATAACATCAAGTCACGGGTGACGCTGCCCAAGCGTTTTCGGGTGCGGCGTGGCTCGTGCGGCCGACATACGCATGGTTTCTCTGCTCAAAAAACTCATAGGTAGCCGCAACGATCGGCTGCTTAAGCAGTATCGCAAGCTGGTAACCCAGATCAATGGGCTCGAACCCAAGATCTCCGCGCTCTCCGACGCGGAGCTGGCGGCCAAGACCGAAGAATTCCGTTCCCGCCACGCCCAGGGCACGTCCCTGGACGACCTGCTGCCCGAAGCCTTCGCCGTTGTGCGCGAAGCCGGCAAGCGGGTGTTCGGCATGCGCCACTTCGACGTGCAGATGCTGGGCGGCATCGCCCTGCATAACGGCAAGATCGCCGAAATGCGCACGGGCGAAGGCAAGACGCTCATGGCCACGCTGCCCGTCTACCTGAACGCCATCGCCGGCAAGGGTGTGCACGTGGTCACGGTGAACGACTACCTGGCCCGCCGCGACGCCGAATGGATGGGTCGCCTGTACCGCTTCCTGGGCCTGTCCACCGGCGTGGTGGTGCCGCAGCAGCCCAACGAAGAAAAGAAAGCCGCGTACGCCGCCGACATCACGTACGGCACCAATAACGAATTCGGCTTCGATTACCTGCGCGACAACATGGAATTCCGTGTTGAAGACCGGCGCCAGCGCGCGCTGTTCTATGCCATCGTCGACGAAGTGGACTCGATCCTGATCGA
This sequence comes from Achromobacter sp. T5-5, assembly GCF_055397965.1. Taxonomy (NCBI): domain Bacteria; kingdom Pseudomonadati; phylum Pseudomonadota; class Betaproteobacteria; order Burkholderiales; family Alcaligenaceae; genus Achromobacter; species Achromobacter sp. T5-5. Next base: position 5,471,747 of record NZ_AP027919.1, on the reverse strand, counting down.
CGAGGCCCGCACGCCGCTGATCATCTCCGGCCAGGCCGAAGACCACACCGAGCTGTACGTCCGCATGAACGCGGTGCCGCCGTTGCTCAAGCGCATGGCCAGCGAGCCCAAGCCGCAGGAGCCCGAACCCGAAGGCGACTACTGGGTCGACGAAAAGAGCCAGCAGGTCTACCTGTCGGAAGCCGGCCACGAGAACGCCGAGGGCATCCTCGCCCGCCTGGGCATCCTGCCCGAAGGCGAGTCGCTGTACGATCCCCGCCATATCGCGCTGATGCACCACCTGATGGTGGCCCTGCGCGCCAACACCCTGTTCTTCCGCGACCAGCAGTACGTCGTGCAGGACGGCGAAGTGGTCATCGTGGACGAATTCACGGGCCGCCTCATGGTGGGCCGCCGCTGGTCCGATGGCCTGCACCAGGCCGTCGAGGCCAAGGAAGGCGTGAAGATCCAGCACGAAAACCAGACGCTGGCCTCGATCACCTTCCAGAACTACTTCCGCATGTACGAAAAGCTGTCCGGCATGACCGGTACGGCGGACACGGAAGCGTACGAATTCCAGGAAATCTACGGGCTTGAAACGGTCATCATCCCGACCAACAAGCCCATGGTCCGCAAGGACCAGAACGACCAGGTCTTCAAGACCGACGGCGAAAAGTACAACGCCATCCTGGAAGACATCCGCGATTGCCACGAGCGCGGCCAGCCCGTGCTGGTCGGCACCACCAGCATCGAAAACTCCGAGCTGCTGTCGGGCCTGCTGAAAAAGGCCAAGCTGCCGCACGAGGTCCTGAACGCCAAGCAGCACGCCCGCGAAGCCGAGATCGTGGCCGAAGCCGGCAAGCCCGGCCACATCACCATCGCCACCAACATGGCCGGCCGCGGCACCGACATCGTGCTGGGCGGCAGCGTCGACAAGCAGGTCGACCTGATCCGCGCCGACGAATCGCTGTCCGAAGCTGAAAAGACCGCGCGCATCGATAAGGTCCGCGCCGACTGGAAGCCGCTGAACGAGCAGGTCAAGGCCGCAGGCGGCCTGCGCATCATCGGCACCGAGCGCCACGAATCGCGCCGCATCGACAACCAGCTTCGCGGCCGCGCCGGCCGCCAGGGCGATCCGGGCTCGTCCCGCTTCTACCTGTCGCTGGAAGACTCGCTGATGCGCATTTTCGCGGGCGACCGCGTGCGCGCCATCATGGAGCGCTTGAAGCTGCCCGAGGGCGAGCCCATCGAGGCCGGCATGGTCACGCGTTCGATCGAGACCGCGCAGCGCAAGGTGGAAGGCCGCAACTTCGACATCCGCAAGCAATTGCTGGAGTACGACGACGTCGCCAACGACCAGCGCAAGGTGCTGTACTCGCAGCGCAATGACGTGCTGGAAGCCGCCAGCGTCGGCGCCACCGTGCACAACCTGCGCGATGCGGCCGTGACGGAGCTGTTCAATACCTATGTGCCGCCGGAATCGGTCGAAGAGCAATGGGACATCCCCGCGCTGCAAAAGGCGCTGGAAGCCGACTGGCACCTGCATCTGCCGTTGACCGAGATGCTGGAAAAGGAACCCAACCTGAACGACGAGGAACTGCGCGAGCGCGTGGTGGCCGCGGCCCGCGACGCCTACCAGGCCAAGGTGGACCAGGTGGGCGAGGAATCGTGGTCGCAGTTCGAGCGTTCGATCATGCTGCAGGCGATCGACACGCATTGGCGCGAGCACCTGTCGGCGCTGGATTACCTGCGCCAGGGCATCCATCTGCGCGGCTATGCGCAGAAGAATCCCAAGCAGGAATACAAGCGCGAAGCCTTCGAACTGTTCTCGGGCATGCTGGAACGGGTCCGCGACGACGTGGTGCGCGTGCTGATGACGGTGCGCGTGCAGTCGTCCGAGCAGGTCGAGCAGGCCGAGGCCGAAGCGGCGCAACCGCATGTGCAGAACGTGCAGTACCACCACTCCGACTACGACGAGGCGCTGGCGTCCGACGCGCAGGAAACGGGCGCCCAACCCGTGCGCAATGCCGTGCCCAAGGTCGGCCGCAACGACCCGTGCCCGTGCGGCAGCGGCAAGAAGTACAAGCAGTGCCACGGCAAGCTGGTCTGATCACAGGGGAAAGCCATCATGCTGCATTCCGTCGGCCGCACTGAATTCGACCACGCCGTCGTCATGGTGCGTGACCGGCTGGATGCGCTGGCGCCGCATTACGAGCGCCAGGGTTTTCACCTGAGCGACAAGGCGGTGCACAACCTGGGTTCGTGCAACCGCCTGATCGTGCTGGAAGGCACCTATGTCGAGTTGCTGGGCTGGCCCCCCGGCGCGCCGCCCGCGCGCAAGGAGATCGCCGATTCGCCCTTCGGCCTGGAGGCGCTGGTGTTCCGCACCTATGACGCCGAAGGCACCTACACGCGGCTGCGCGACGCGGGCTTTGCCGTGAATCCCGTTCAGGAACTGACCCGTCCCGCCATGCTGGACGGCCAGGAGGTCCAGGCCCGTTTCCATACCGTGCGCTTTGCCGAGCAACCCTTGCCCGGCATCCGCATGTACTTCTGCCGTCACCTGACGCCGGAGTGCGTCTGGTCGCCGGCGCTGATGTCGCATCCCAATGGCGCGCGCAGCCTGCACCGCATCGACGCGCGCGCGGCGGATGCCCGCGGCGTGGCGGAGCGCCTGGCGCTGGTGGCGGGCGTGACCGCCGAAGCCGTCAACGGCGGGTGGGACGTGCCGCTGGCGAACCTGCGCATCCATGTGCAGCAGGACGATGCCGCCACGAATCCCGTCCTGTCCGCGCTGACCCTGGAGAATCGGGATGGTGCGCATTACGCGCTGGACACCGGGCTGTAAGCTGGAATCCCAGATCTGACATCTGGATCCGGTCAGCGGCATCATCGGCGTCTTCGGCGTTACAGGCTTCACCGGCGTCACCGGCGTCACCGGCAATTCCGCACATTGGCAAACCCGCCCTCGAGGCGGGTTATTTTTTCCCCCCGCCCAGGCCCAGGCCCAGACCCACGCCTGCCTCGCATACCGCCTTCGGGCAAACCCGAGTTGTCCGTCAAAGTGCATACACTTTAGTATGCACTTCATCCCATAGGGAACCCAGCCACAGGCGATCCGGTATGACGCTGCCCCACACTGCCACCAGACCCATTGCCCGCGCGGCCCGCACCTCGGCCGCGCAGGCCGAGCTGTACGGCGCCGTCAAGGCCATGGCGGTGCGTTTTGAATTCAAGCCGGGCGAGCGCATCAACGAAGTCGAGCTGGCGCGCCGCCTGAACGTCAGCCGCACGCCGCTGCGCGAGGTGCTCAACCAGCTGATGGTGGAAGGCTTTCTCACGCGCTCGGTCAATCGCGGCTTCATTGCCCGCCTGCTGGACGCCAAGCAGATCCACAGCCTTTACGAATATCGCGCGGTGCTGGAAGCCGGCATCGTGCGCGCGGCCTGCGAGCGCGCCACCGAGGAAGAACTGGCCAGCCTGCGCGCGTTCGTCGAACGCTCGCGCGACGAACCCCACGACAGCGATGCGACGCGGCTGCTCGAACTGGACGAAGCCTTTCACCTGGCGCTGGCGCGCTACTCGCGCAACGACGAATTCGTGCGGGCGCTGGAAAGCGTCAACGCGCGCATCCACTTCGTGCGCTGGATCGACATGCAGCAGGGGCGCCGCAGCCACACGCAGGGCGAACACCTGCGCATCGTGGATGCGCTGCAGCGGCGCGACGTCGACGCCTTGCCCGGCCTCATCAGCGCGCACATCGGCCGGCGGCTAGACCAGATTACGGACGTGATACGCACGGGCTTTTCAACGATTTACATGCGGGACCAGGCCGAACCCGCCTCGGTAGTGCCGGCCAACACCACAACAGCAGGGGAAAACTGATGAATAAAACGATCAAGCGGGCGCTGGCGGCGGTATGCACGCTGGCCGCGGCCGGGGGCGCTTTTGTCGCCACGCCGGCAGTGGCCGAAGAACGGCCGCTGGTGCTTGTCGTGCCGTATCCGCCGGGCGGCAGCACCGATATCCTGGCGCGTATCCTCCAGCCGCGCCTGTCGCAGCAGATGGGCGGCCGCGCGGTGGTCGTCGAGAACCGGCCGGGCGCGGCCAGCCAGATCGCCACGGCGTTCGTGGCGCGGGCCGAACCTGACGGCAACACGCTGCTGGTCAGCTTCGACAACCACGGCATCAATCCGGCCGTGAAGCCCAAGCTGCCCTATGACACGTTCAAGGACTTCGTGGCGATCGGGCAGACCGTGCGCTTTCCGCTCGTGATCGGCGCGAACCCGAGCGTGCCCGGGAACAACCTGAAGGAATTCCTTGAGGCCGCCGCCAAGCAGCCGCCCAACAAGTTCAACTACGCGTCCACGGGCGTCGGTTCGCTGAACCACCTGGCGCCCGAAGAGCTCAAGCGCCTGTCCAAGGTCGAGTTGCTGCACGTGCCCTACGGCGGCGGCGGGCCGGCCATCCAGGCCGTGGTCGGCGGCCAGGCCAATATGACGTGGCTGAGCTTTGCGGCCCTGCGCGGCCAGATCCAGGCCGGCAAGATCAAGCCGCTGGCTGTCGCCGGCGACAAGCGCCTGCCCGAACTGCCCAACGTGCCGACGGTGGCCGAGTCTGGCTTCCCCGGTTTTGTCGCCTATTCGTGGAGCGGCATGTTCGCCCCGAAGGGCACGCCCGAAGCCACCGTCAAGAAGCTGACGGCGGACTTCCAGGCGGTGCTGGCCGACCCGGACATCAAGAAGAAGGTCTCGGAAGCGGGCTTCGAGATCGTGGCCTCCGATGGCCCGGCGCTGGATGCGTACGTGAAGTCGGAATACGAGCGCTGGGACGCCTTCATCAAGCGCAACAACATCAATCTGGATAACTGAGCGCCGTAGGCCCGGGAGGCGGCAGGCCGCCGCCCGGGCGCGGCTCTTGAAATACGTGGAGATGACATGGAACACATGAACGGCGCCGAAGCCATGGTGCGGATGCTGCAACACAACGGCGTCAAACATATCTTTGGCCTGTGCGGCGACACCACCTTGCCGCTTTACGATGCGCTGTACCGCCTGGACCACGGCATGCAGCACATCCTGACGCGCGACGAGCGCAGCGCGGGCTACATGGCGGACGCCTACGCCCGGGTGACGGGCAAGGTCGGCGTGTGCGAAGGCCCGAGCGGCGGCGGCGCGACCTATCTGCTGCCGGGACTGGTGGAAGCCAACGAATCGTCGATCCCGGTGCTGGGCATCACCTCGGACGTGGCGGTCGGTTCGCGCGGCAAATACCCGCTGACCGAACTGGACCAGGAGGCGCTGTACCGCCCGCTGACCAAGTGGAATCGCACCATCGACCGCGCGGACCAGATCCCGGGCATGGTGCGTGCGGCTTTCCGCGCCATGACCACCGGCAAGCCCGGCTCGGCGCACCTGTGCTTTCCCTATGACGTGATGAAGCAGCAGGTGGACGCGTCCGACGTGTGGGCCCAGCCCGAGCACGGCAGCTTCCCGGCCATGCGCTTTGCGCCGGACCCGGCGGACGTGGCGCGCGCCGCGCAGCGCCTGGTGGCCGCCCGCTCGCCGGTGATCATCTGCGGCGGCGGCGTGGTCATCGCCGGCGCGAGCGCCGCGCTGCAGGAACTGGCCGAGGCCCTGAAGGCCGCGGTGTGCGTGACCGTGAGCGGGCAGGGCAGCCTGGCCGACACCCATCCGCTGAATGCCGGCGTGGTGGGCTCCAACGGCGGCGTGATGGCCACGCGCGACGTGGTGGCGGCGGCCGACGTGGTGCTGTTCGTGGGCTGCCGTGCGGGGTCGACCTCGACCGAGCACTGGCGTTTCCCCAACCGCAACGTGCCGATCCTGCACGTGGACATCGACCCGATGGTGATCGGCGCCAATTACCTGACCGAAGTCGGCCTGGTCGGCGACGCCAAGCTCGCGCTGGAGGCGCTGGGCGCCGAGGTGCAGGCGCGCCTCAAGCACCGTCCGTCGGATGCCACGGACGGCGCCGTGCTGGCGGGCCGCGCCAAACAGGCGCGCCGCGCGCAGCTCGAGCCGCTGGCCGCCAGCCTGGATGCGCCCATTCTTCCCGAACGCGTGGTGCAGTCGCTGAACCGCCTGTTGCCCGACGACGCGGTGGTCTGCGCCGACCCCGGCACGCCGTGCCCGTATTTCTCGGCCTACTACGATGTCTCGCGCCCCGGCCGCCATTTCATCACCAACCGCGCCCACGGCGCGCTGGGCTTTTCGATGTCGGCGGCGATGGGCGCCTGGGTCGGCCGTCCGAACGCCAAGTGCGTGTCGGTGATGGGCGACGGCAGCTTTGGCTTCACGGTGGGTGAACTTGAAACCATCGTGCGCCACAAGGCGCCGCTGCTGATGGTGGTGTTCTCGAATTCGGTCTACGGGTGGATCAAGGCCAGCCAGAAGGCCGGCTACGACAAGCGCTATTACAGCGTGGACTTTAACCGCACCGACCATGCGCGCATCGCCGAAGCCTACGGCGTGAAAGCCTGGCGCGTCGAAGATCCGTCCAAGCTGGACGCCGCGATCAAGGCCGCCATGGAACACGACGGCCCGGCGCTGATCGACGTGGTGACGCAGCCGCTGCAGGATGCGGCGGCGCCCGTGAGCCAGTGGATGGGCTGAGGCGCCAGCCGCTTCCCGCCATCGCCGATGGGGCCCTTCGCGGGGCCCCATTTTTTTCGGGCGGCGGGACCGGCGCCCGCCGGACCAGAAAAAAATTCCACGCCGGCGGGCCGGCTCCTATACTGGACCGCTTCGGAGCGGCGGGCCGCAGGCGCCCGGCGCCGTCAACGCGACAGCAGAGAGGGCAGGCATGGATCTGGGGATCGGCGGCAAGAAGGCACTGGTGTTTGGCGGCAGCCGCGGCATGGGCCGCGCGTGCGCGCTGCAGCTTGCGCGGGAGGGCGTGGCCGTGACCATCGCGGCCCGCAACCCGCAGACGCTGGAGCAGGCCGCCGCCGAGATATCGCGCGAAACCGGTATCGGGGTGGGGTGGGTGTCGGCCGACCTGACCCAGCCGCAGGGGCGCGACGCCGCCATCGCCGCCTGTCCGCATCCCGACATCCTGATCAACAATGCCGACGGGCCGCTGCCCGGGGATTTTCGCAACTGGTCGCGCGAGGACTGGATCGCGGCGCTGGACGCCATGATGCTGGGCCCGATCGACATGATCCGCCGCGTGGTGGATGGCATGGTCGAGCGGCGTTTCGGCCGTATCGTCAATATCGTGTCGCGCAGCGTGAAGGCGCCGCATGCCGAGCTGGGGCTGTCCAACGGCGCGCGCTCGGGCCTGATCGGCTTCGTGGGCGGACTGGCGCGCCAGACCGTGCGCCACAACGTCACCATCAACAATCTGCTGCCCGGCGCCTTTGCGACCGATGCGCAGACCCGGCACATCCAGGGCATGGTGCAACCGGGCGGCAAGACGTTCGAGCAGCTGTGGGACGAGCGGGCGCGCAGCAATCCCGCCGGCCGCTATGGCCAGCCCGAGGAGCTGGGCGCCCTGTGCGCCTACGTCTGTTCCGCGCACGCGGGCTACATGACGGCGCAGAATCTGCTGATCGACGGGGGCGGCTACCCCGGGACCTATTGATTGCGCCAGGGAATCCCATGGACCAGACGGACCTCAAGATACTGGCGCTGCTGCAGAAGGACGCCACCTGTTCGGTCGCCGAAGTCGCCGAACAGGTGAACCTTTCCGTGACGCCCTGCTGGCGCCGCATCCAGAAGCTCAAGGACGACGGCGTCATCGCACGCAACGCCATCCTGCTGGATCCGCGCGCGCTCGGGCTGAACCTGACGGTGTTCGTGTCCATCCGCACCAGCCAGCACAACGAGAAATGGACCCAGAGCCTGATCAACGCCGTCATGGCCTTGCCCAATGTGGTGGAGTTCCACCGCATGGCCGGCGACGTCGACTATCTGTTGAAAGTCGTGGTCGAGGACATGGCGGCCTATGACCGCTTCTATCGCCGGCTGATCGGGGCGGTGGACCTGCTGGACGTCAGCGCCAGTTTCTCGATGGAAGTGATCAAAAGCACCACGGAACTGCCGCTGGGCGCGGGGTAGGCGCGGGGCGCGCAAATTTTTTCCTGGCACCCGTGCCGCCGCGGATGCAATTTTCTTTCTGCGTGTTGCGCGGGCCCAATCTGGCAATGCTTTTGCTTGGGCGGCGGCGTAGGATATCGCTCACTCCTGTCTTGGAGTGAACCGGGATATCAGAGGACCCTATGTCGTTGGCAGTGCCCGCCGGCTGCGGCGGATTGGAAAAATCGCGGCGAGCGGCGTCGGTGGATGATCTGCTGGCCGGCTGGAATGGCGTCGATGACCTGTGGGTGTTCGCCTACGGTTCCCTGATCTGGCATCCCGGATTTGCGTGGCGCGAGCGGCGGCTGGCCACCGTGCGGGGCTATCACCGGTCCCTGTGCCTGTGGTCGCATGACCATCGCGGGTCGCCGGACAATCCCGGCCTGGTGTTCGGGCTGGACCGTGGCGGCTGCTGCCGCGGGGTCGCCTTCCAGATCGCGGCCTGCGATGTGCCCGAGGTCTTCCAGGCGTTGTGGCGCCGGGAGATGGTCACGGGCGCCTACTGTCCGCGCTGGCTGACCTGCCACACCGAGGCCGCGCCGGTGCGCGGGCTGGTGTTCCTGTTGAACCGGGCCTGCCGCGAGTACGCGGCCGATCTCTGCGACGACCGCCTGCTGGCGTCGGTGCGCAATGCGGTGGGGCATTCCGGCCCGTGCCTGGACTATGTGGTGGAAACGGCGCGTGCGTTGCGCGCGCATGGCATCGACGATTGGCGCCTGGGAGACCTGGTCCGCAAGCTGGGCCACGCGTTCTGAGGGCGCGGCGCCGGGCCGTCCCTGGTCCGCGCCCGGCTGGCGGGCTACAGCAGAAAGATCGTGGCCAGTCCCAGGAAAATGAAAAACCCGAGCGAATCGGTGGCAAAGGTGAGCAGCACCGACGAACCCATCGCCGGATCCTTGCCGAAGCGCGCCCGCAACATGGGCACCAGCACGCCGACCGAGGCGCCCACCAGCATGTTGCAGATCATCGCGGCCATCATGACCAGCGCGATGGACACCGATCGCGATATCACCCACGCGAACAGCGCGGCGACCACGCTGCCGCACAACCCCACCAGCAAGGTGACGAAGAGCTCGCGCTTGACGAGCTGCCACAGGTTGCGCCCGGTGATGCGGCCCATGGCCAGCGCCCGGATGATGAGCGTCATGGTCTGGTTGCCGGAGTTGCCGCCGATGCCCGCCACGATGGACATCAGGAAGGCCAGGATGACGATGTGGCTGACCGTGCCCTCGAACTGCGAGGCCACGAACGAGGCCGTGGCGGCGGTACAGAGGTTGAACAGCAGCCACGGCGCGCGGTTGCGCAGCGCCGTGGTGACGGGGGCGAAGATGTCCTCTTCCTGCAGGCCGGCGCGCGACAGCGCCTGCTCCTGCGAGTCTTCGCGCATCACGTCCACCACGTCGGCGATGGTGACACGGCCGATGAGGCGGCCCTGGTCGTCCATTACGGGGGCTGACACCAGGTCATAGCGTTCGAAGGCGCCGGCGGCGTCGGCGTCCGAATCCAGCGGGTTCAGCGTCAGGAAGTCCGAATCCATGACCGCGCGCACTTCGGTTTCGGGCTCGCTGACCAGCAGGCGCGACAGCGGCAGGATGCCTTGCAGTTTGTCCTGGCGGTCGACGACGAAGATCTGGTCGGTGTGGTCGGGCAGTTCGTGCAGCCGCCGCAGGTAGCGCAGCACGACCTCGAGCGTGACGTCCTCGCGCACGCGCACCATCTCGAAGTCCATGATGGCGCCCACGCTGTCTTCCGGATAGCCCATGGCTTCCAGCAGCTGCGCGCGTTCTTCTTCGGTCAGGCCCTTCTGGACTTCCGCCACCACGTCCGGGGGCAGGTCGGGCGCCAGGTCCGCCAGCTCGTCCGCGTCCATGCTTTCGGTCGCGGCCACCAGGTCCTGGCGGTCCATCGCCTCGATCAGCGACTCGCGGACCCAGTCTTCGACTTCCAGCAGGACGTCCGCGTCGTGCTCGGGGCTGACCAGTTTCCAGATGGCTTGGCGTTCGTCCTTGGGCAGCGACTCCAGGATGAAGGCGATATCGGCCGGGTGCAGGCCGTCGACCAGCGTCTTGAGCTCGGCCTCGTGCTGGCGATGCACCAGGTCTTCGACGAGCGTCGCTTTGGCGTCGCCTTCTTCCTGGCGGTGCACCAGGTCCTCGACGAGTTGCTGACGGCGTAAGCGCTCCTGGACTTCCGCGAGGGCGGTCTGGGCGTCTTCCGGGTCGAGGCGGCGGGGCGTCGCGGGCGGTTTCTGCGCGGCGGCGGACTGCGTCATGCGATACGGCTCAAAGAGTGGGGAGAGGGCGGCTGCGCCGCGCTTCGTCGGTGGCGACGTAGGTCAGCGTGGCTTCGGTGACCTTGACGACTTCGGCGTCCAGCCGCTGGCGTTCCGCGTAGACCTCGACGGACACCGTGATCGACGTGGTGCCGGTCTTGGTGATGGCGGCGTAGAAACTGAGCAGGTCGCCCACGAACACGGGCTCTTTGAACTGGAAGGCATTGACCGCCACGGTGGCCACGCGGCCGGCCGCGCGGCGGGCCGCGGGGATGGATCCGGCGATGTCCACCTGGGACATGATCCAGCCGCCAAAAACGTCCCCGTGGATGTTCGCGTCGGCCGGCATCGGCATGACGCGCAACACCGCGTCGCGATGGGCAGGCAGAGTCGTGAACGGGGTTTTGGTGCTGGAGGTCATGCGGCCGACTCCAATGCTAGGGAACCAGCCGATTATGCAGGAAAAACGAGACGGCGGCGTGCGCGACGGACGCGCGCCGCCCGGGACGCCGGGGCGATCAGCTTGCCAGCTTCACGATCCCGTAGCCGCCAACCAACAGCCAGACGTAGAGGATTAGCCCCAGGGCCATCACCCGCGGCCCGGCCTTGCGGATCTGGGCGAAGCGCGTCTCGATGCCCAGCGCGGTCATGGCCATGGTCAGGGCGAAGACGTCGAGCCGGCGGATGGCCGTGACGACATCGGCCGGAATGATATTCAGTGAGTTGATGATGGCCAGCACCAGGAACCCGACCGCGAACCAGGGAATGGGGAGCTTGGCGCCCTTGCCGTGGCCGCCCGCCTGGGTGGCTGCGCTGCGCAGGTACATGCCCAGCACCAGCAGCACGGGCACGAGCAGGGCCACGCGCGTCATCTTGACGATGGTGGCGACCTCGGTGGTGGCGGGGTCGATGTTGCTGGCCGCGCCCACGACCTGCGCCACCTCGTGGATGGTGCCGCCAATATAGATGCCCAGCGCCTGGGTGTCGAAATTCAGCCAGCCCGCATGGTAGAAGATCGGATACAGGAACATGGACAGCGTGCCGAACAGCACGACGGTCGCCACGGCCACGGCGCTCTTGTGGGGCGCGGCGCGCAGCGTGGGTTCGAACGCCAGCACGGCGGCCGCGCCGCAGATCGCGCTGCCGGCGGCGGTCAGCATGGCCGTGTCGCGGTCCAGGCCCAGCAGGCGCTGGCCGACCACCGTGCCGATCAGCAGGGTCCCCAGCACCACCGCCACCGACACCGCCAGGCCGGGCAGGCCCACGGCCGCGATCTGCTGGATGCTGATGTTCAGGCCATAGAACGCGACGGCGATCCGCAGCAGGCGGCGCGCCGTGAAATTGACGCCCACGCCCCAGTCGGCGGGCATGGTGCCGCGCAGGAAATTCCCGTACAGCATGCCGCAGACAATGCCCACGACGAGCGGCGAAAAACCCAACTGGCGGATGAGCGGCAGATCCGCAAGCTGCATCACCGCGCCCGCCATCAAGCCCACGAACAGCACGCCGTTGAGCTTGTCGCGCCAGGGCGTGGCGGAGGCGGAGGGCGCAGCGGAGGCCGGGGCGGCCGGGCTGGCGGGGAGGGGGACGGCGGAAGTGGTGGAGGTGTTCATTACTGGCCTTTCCGGCATAACTACATAACTAGACGAAATATTAGATCCGGCCGTATTATTTGAAAAATCTTCAATGTAAATATTGAATATCAGAAAATCTTATATCGAAGGCAGATGACGCCGGATCAACTCCTCACCTTCGCCGCAGTCGCCGACACCGGCAACATCAGCCGCACCGCACAGGCGCTGCATCTGTCGCAGCCGGCGGTGTCGGGCCAGCTACGCGCCTTGCAGGAATGGTTCGGCGAACCGCTGTACCGCCGCAGCGGGCACGGCATCGCGCTGACCGAGGCGGGTGAACGCCTGGCCGAGCAGGCGCGGCAACTGCGCCAGGTATACCGGCAGGCGCAGGCCGTGCGGGAATCCTGGCGTGGCCTGGAAACCGGCGCGCTGCGCCTGGGCGCCAGCACCACGCCCGCCAGCTATCTGCTGCCGCGGCTGGTGGCGGATTTTCGCCAGGCCTACCCCGCCGTGAGCCTGCACTTGTCGGACGGCAATACGCGCGAGATCGTGAACCGCCTGCCCGCGCTGGACATGGCGTTCATCGAAGGGGACGTTCCCGCCGGATTGCCCGCCGACACCGCGGTGCATGCGTGGCGGCAAGACGAAGTGGTGGCGGTCGTTCGGGCGGACCATCCCCTGGCGGGCGGCGGGGGCGCGACGCTGCGGGACCTGGCGGCGTCGCCGCTGGTCATGCGCGAACCCGGTTCCGGCGTGCGCAGGCTGGTCGAGCGGGCGTTCGCCGACGCCGGGCTTGCGCCGTCGGTCGGCCTGGAGCTGGCCGGGGTGGAAGGCGTGAAGCAGGCGGTGCGCGCCGGACTGGGCGTGGGCTTTGTGTCGGTGATGTCGATGCGCCACGAAGACGGGGCGCTGGCGGCGCTGCGGCTGTCGCCCAGGCCGCTCACGCGGACGCTGAGCATCCTGGTGCCGCACGCCGATGCCGCCGCCCGCGCCGCCGAACGCTTCCTGGCGATGTGCCTGGCGGTCGGCGGGCAGGACGGCGGGTAGACGATCAGGGCTTGGCCAGCCGCTTGAGCGCCAGTTGCACCCAGTAGGTGCCGCCCAGGGGCAGCAGATCGTCGTTGAAGTCGTAGCTGCCGTTGTGCAGCATGCAGGGACCCAGGCCATGGCCGCTGTCGCGGTGTTCGCCGGTGCCGTTGCCGATCCAGACGTAGCAGCCCGGCAGCTCCTGCAGCATGAAGGCGAAGTCTTCGGCGCCCATGGTCGGCTGCACGTTGGCGTTGACGTTGTCTTCGCCGACGATGTCGCGCAATACCTCGGCGCAGAACGCCGCTTCTTCCGCATGGTTGATGGTGGGCGGGTAGTTGCGCTGGAACTTGAATTCCACTTCGCAGTCCATCGCCGCGCAGGTGTGGCGCGCGATTTCTTCCATACGGCGTTCGATCAGGTCCAGCACATCCAGCGTGAAGGTGCGCACGGTGCCGCGCAGTTCCGCGTGGTTGGGCACCACATTGTCGGCGCTGCCCGCGTGGATCTGGGTGATGCTGAGCACGGCCGCATCGAGCGGATTGCGGTTGCGCGTAATGATGGTCTGCAGCGATTGGGCCATCTGCACCGCCGCCATGACCGGGTCGATGCCCAGGTTGGGCATGCCGGCGTGCGTGCCCTTGCCCTTGATGACGATCGAGAATTCGTTGCTGGACGCCATGATGGGGCCGGGCGTCAGGCCGAACTGGCCGGGCTTCATGCCGGGCCAGTTGTGCATGCCGAACACCGCTTCCATCGGGAAGCGCGTGAACAGGCCGTCGTCGATCATGCGCTTGGCGCCGCCGCCGCCTTCCTCGGCGGGCTGGAAGATCACGTACACGGTGCCCGCGAAGTCCCGGTGCTGGGCCAGATACTGCGCCGCGGCCAGCAGCATCGCGGTGTGGCCGTCGTGGCCGCAGGCGTGCATTTTGCCGTCATGCTTGCTGGCGTGCTCGAAGCTGTTGGCCTCCTGCATGGGCAGCGCGTCCATGTCCGCGCGCAGGCCCACGGCGCGGTCGCCGGGCTGGTTGCCTCGGATGATGCCCACGACGCCCGTGCCGCCCAATCCGCGATCGATTTCGATGCCCCATTCCTGGAGCTTGGCCGCGACCACGTCGGCGGTGCGGAACTCTTCGAAGGCCAGTTCGGGATGCGCGTGGATGTCGCGTCGGATCTTGGAAATATCCTGGTGCCAGGCAACGATGGGTTCTAGGAGTTTCATGAGGGAACTCGGGTGAAATAGGGGGAACGCACAAAGGGTATCATCATTCAAAAACCAGTTTAATGGAGACAAATACCATGACGCGTCCGTGGCTTGCGCATTATCCCCAAGGCGTTCCGGCGGAGATCTCCACCGAGGATTATTCCTCGCTGACCGACTTGCTGGACCGGGCCTGCAAGCGGAATGCGGCGCGCATCGCGTGCACCGCGATGGGCAGCGATATCACCTATGGCCAGCTCGATGCCCATGCGCGCGCGTTTGCGGGCTGGCTGCAAAGCCTGGGCCTGGATAAAGGCGCGCGGGTGGCGCTGATGATGCCCAACGTGCCGGCCTATCTGGTGTGCATGCTGGGGTCGCTGCGAGCGGGCATGACGGTTGTGAACGTCAATCCGCTTTATACCGCCGACGAGCTGCAGCGGCAGGTTCTGGACAGCGGCGCGTCGGTCATCGTCATCCTGGAGAACTTTGCGCACACGCTGCAGCAGGTCTCCAACCGCGGCCCGCTGAAGCATATCGTCGTGACCGGGCCGGGCGACCTGCTCGGCGGCCTGAAGGCGCCGCTGGTCAACCTGGTGGCGCGCTACATCAAGAAGATCGTTCCGCCATGGCAGATCGACGGCGCCCGGCCGCTGACCAAGCTGCTGCACGAAGGCGCGAACCTGCCGTTCAACCCCCCGGCCATCTCGATGGACGACGTGGCGGTGCTGCAATACACGGGCGGGACCACTGGCGTGCCGAAGGGCGCCATGCTGTCGCACCGCAACCTGGTGGCCAACGTGCTGCAGACCGAAGCGGTGGCGCAGCCGGTCCTCCACGACCTGGGTGACCAGCAGCTCACCATCATCAGCGCGCTGCCGCTCTATCACGTGTTCGCCATGACGGTCTGCGGCCTGTATGCCATGCACGCCGGGATGCGCAACGTGCTCATCATCAACCCGCGCGACCAGCCGTCGCTGATCAATGCGTGGCGCAAGACGCCGGTCAACATATTTCCGGGCGTCAACACGCTGTTCAACGCGCTGGCGCACAACGAGGACTTTGCCCGCCTGGACTTTTCCGGGCTGCGGCTGACGCTCGGGGGCGGGATGGCCGTGCAGCAGCAGGTGGCCGAACGCTGGCTGAAGATCACCGGGCGGCCCCTGATCGAAGGGTATGGCCTGTCCGAAACGTCGCCGGTCGCGACCGTGAATCCCACCAACGCGACGGCGTATTCCGGCTCGATCGGGCTGCCCCTGCCGTCGACCGACGTGGCGATCCTGGACGATGCCGGCGTTGAGGTGCCGCTGGGTGAGCGCGGCGAAGTCGGCATCCGCGGGCCGCAGGTCATGCTGGGGTATTGGCAGAAGCCCGACGAGACGCGCGACTCGATGACCGCCGACGGGTTCTTCCGCACCGGCGATATCGGCATCATGGACGAACAGGGCTACACGCGCATCGTGGACCGCAAGAAGGACATGATCGCGGTGTCCGGCTTCAAGGTCTATCCGAACGAGGTCGAAGCGGCGGTGGCGCAGCATCCCGGCGTGCTGGAATGTGCGGCGATCGGTGTGCCGGATGAGCACTCCGGCGAAGCGGTCAAGGTGTTCATCGTGAAGCAGGACCCGTCGCTGACCGAGGCGCAGGTGCAGGAGTGGTGCAAGGAGAAGCTGACCGGCTACAAGCGTCCGCGCTTCGTGGAGTTCCGTGATGAATTGCCCAAGAGCAATGTGGGCAAGATCCTGCGCCGGGAATTGCGGCCCGGCGCCCAGGCCGCCCCTTCCGACAAGACCTCCGCCAAGACGTCCGCCTAGCGCGGCCGGGGCCGCCCGCGCGGCCTCAGCCTGGCTTGGCCAGGTGCGGCGCGATCATCTCGTGCAGTGCGCGCTCGATGGCGGGATTGCCCGCCACGACGCGCCCGCCGATCGGCCAGGGGTCCTGCTTGTGCATGTCCGAGCACACGCCGCCCGCCTCGCGCAGGATCAGGGTGCCCGCGGCCACGTCCCAGGGCGCCAGTCCCATTTCCCAGTAGCCGTCGTAGCGGCCGCAGGCCGTCCAGGCCAGGTCCAGCGCGGCCGCGCCCATGCGGCGCACCCCGCGCGCGCGGTTGATCGCGTCGTGCAGCATGGGCATGTATTGCGCGGCGAAGGAGAAATCGCGGAACGGAAAGCCGGTGGCCAGCACGGCGTCTTCGATCGTCTGTGTGCGCGAGCACGAGATGCGGCGGCCGTTTAGCCAGGCGCCCACGCCGTAGACCGCGGTGAACAGCTCTTCGCGGCTGGGGTCGTAGACCACGCCGATGACGGGCGTGTCTTGCGTCAGCGTCTCGTTGGCGGACATCGACGTGCCCGCGTGCGCGATCAGGGCGATCGAAACGGCGTAATGCGGGATGTCGTGCAGGAAATTGGTGGTGCCGTCCAGCGGGTCGATGTACCAGGTGGCCGCGCCTTGCGCCTTGCCGCCCGTTTCTTCGGCGACGATGCCGAACTTAGGGGTACGGGCCTTCAGTTCCTGGATGATCGAGGCTTCCGCCTCGCGGTCCGCCTGGGACACGAGATCGTTGCGCGCCTTGCGGTCGATCACGAGATCGGCGCGGTGGTGCGCGTAGGATTGCAGGATGGCTGCGCCCGCATGCGCGGCGGTGACTGCCGCGTCGATCGCGGCGCACAGGTCGATGGGCGAAGCCAGCGATTGGGGCTGATCGTAGGTATCCATGAAATCAGTGTAAGCCCAGGTATGCGTCAAACCCGTGGCAATCAGACTAATCCGTCGCCCCGCGTGGTACGCATCCAACGCGACAAGGGATGAGGCGGGATAATCCGCGTTTCGCCATGTTTGTATCTATTGGACTAGAAGGCTGTGTCTTACGTTCCCCTGACTCCTGCAATGCTTGAATTCGACGCCGACGGAAAACTGGTCAGTTCCGTCTATGGGGACGTATACCACTCGCCCTCCGGGGCCATGGGCCAGGCAGAGCACGTGTTCCTGCGCGGCAACGGCCTGCCCGAGCGCTGGCGCGGGCGCGCGTCGTTCACGGTTTGCGAGACCGGGTTCGGATTGGGCCTGAACTTCCTGGCGCTCTGGAAGGCCTGGCGCGACGATCCGCAACGGCCCGCGGCCCTGCACGTCGTGGCCATGGAGCGGCACCCTTTTTCGCGCGACGACGTGGGCGCGCTGCTGGCGCGCCATGCGCCCGAGCCGCTATCCGGCCTGGCGCCCGCGCTGGCCGCGCAATGGCCGGCGCTGCTGCCGGGACTGCACCGGCTGGAATTCGAGAATGGCGCGGTCACGCTGACGCTGGGTTTTGGCGATGCGCAGGTCCTGGCTCCACGCCTGGGAGCGCGGGTGGACGCATTTTTCCTGGACGGCTTTGCGCCCGAGCGCAATCCGCAGATGTGGGCGCCGCCGCTGCTGCGCGCCCTGGCCGGGCTGGCGGCGCCGGGCGCCACCGTCGCCACGTGGGCCTGCACCGGGGAACTGCGCAGGAATCTGGATGATGCCGGGTTCGAGGTGCGGCGCGCGCCCGGTTACGGGGGCAAATGGCACATGACGGTGGGGCAGGTCCGGGAAGCGGGCCGCGCGGCGGCGCCGGCCGCCGTGTCGTCCGAGCGCCATGCGGTGATCGTGGGCGCGGGACTGGCCGGCGCGGGCATCGCGCAGGCGCTGGCCGGCCGCGGCTGGCGCGTCACCGTGATCGACGCCGGCCGGATGCTGGGCGCGCCGGCGCACGCGGGCCACGTGGCGGCGGCGCTCACGCCGGTGCTGGCGCGCGATGACAACGCGCGCGCCCGCCTGTCGCGGGCGGGCAGCGAGCGGGCGTGGGCCCGCTGGCAGGGCCTGCCGGCGGGGGCGGCGCCCCGGGTGTGCGGCACGGTCCAGGTCGAGCGTGACGCGGGGCGGTCGGCGGCGCTGGCCGGCACGCTGGCGGCACTGGCGTTTCCGGAGGATTGGGTGCGCCAGGTATCGCGCGAAGAGGCCAGCGCATTGGCCGGCCTGCCGGTGGCGCGCGGCGGGGTGTTCTTTTCGCAGGGCATGCTGGTGCAGCCCGGCTTGTTGATCGAGGCGCTCCTGGCCGCGTCAGGCGCGGCCGTGCTGCCCGGCCGGGCGGAGCGCGTGTCGCCCGCGGGGCAGGGCTGGCGCGTGCAGGACGCCTCGGGGGCCGAACTGGCCCGGGCCGATACCGTGATCCTGGCCAACGCCGCCGGCGCGCGCGACGTGCTGGCGGCCAGCGGCCTGCTGGACCCGCTTGCGCGGGTTGCGCAGATGCATGCGCTGGCCGGCGAGGTCACGCTGGTGCCCGCGTCGGCGCTCGACGGCGGTCCGCGCTGCATCGTGGGTGGCGAAGGGTATCTGCTGCCCGACGTCGGCGCGGGTTGCGTGGTGGGCAGCACCTATGTGCACGGGGCTGCCGAGGCCAAGGTAGGCGCCGAGGGCCAGCGCGTCACGTTGGACAAGGCGGCAGGCTTGCTGGGCGGTCACTTTCCGGCCTACGACGCCCTGGTCGCCGGCAGCTTGCCGGGCTGGGCGGGGTGGCGCGCTGTCCTGCCGGGCCGTCTGCCGGCCGTCGGCGAACTGCCGCACGCGCCCGGCCTGTGGCTGGCAACCGGGTACGCCTCGCGAGGCCTGTCCTGGTCGGCGCTGATGGGCGACCTGATCGCGGCCCGTCTGATGGGCGAACCGCTGCCGCTGGAGACCGATCTGGCCCAGCTTGTTTCACCACGATGAAAAAAGTTGATGGCGCGCCGGGCGCCGCGGCCGGCTAGCGTAGAATTGTAAAAATTGCCGGAATTTGACGCCAATAGGCCGCAATTGACCTTCGGGCCGGCAATTCGGGGACTTGGCGGCGAATTGGCAGCGTCGGCGCGGCCAGGCGCAGACCAAGGGCTTTATGCCCCTTTTTTGGATGAAATGACCGTCCAAAAGAGGGATCGAGTTTATTTCAAAGCTCAAATCCGTCAAAATAGCGTCTTTTGATGGTTTTTGGCTTAAGCCGGGGGATGCTCTGTGCCGCCCAAGTTCGACTTTGCCCATACTACCCAGCTCGACTCCGTCGAGTTGCTGACGTCCCGCCCCAGTCGCATCGATTTCGACGCGGGCGATGGGTTGCACCTGGTAGTCGAGGCGCATGCGCCGGGAGTTTTTCGCCTGCGCTGCGGCGAGGCGAACCACTTCAATGATGACAAGCCCAGCGCGCGTGCGCGCGCCGTGGCCGAAATGCTGCTCGCGCGCCAGGAGGCGGTGGGCGAAGCCGCCCTCGCGCCTCGCGAAAGCGGGGACGGCTGGCGGATCACCCAGGGCGAAGTTGCCCTCGAGATCCTGACCAATCCCGTGCGCGTGGCCCTGTACCGCCACGAAGACCTGGTCTTCGAGTCCGAGGTTTCCGCGCATGCGCCCGCTTTCGGGCACAACGCGCTGGACCAGGCCGAGGATGCCGTCTGGACGGCCGGCTTCACGCTGGCCGCCCATGAGCGCGTTTTCGGGCTGGGCGAGACGCCCGGGGACCTGAACCGCCGCGAGGAATCGGTGGTTTCCGACGATCCCGAGCATCGCGCCCTGCCATTGGCATGGAGCCCCCGCGGATGGGGGCTTTACGTCAACACGATGCGGCGCGTGGAGCATTCGGTGGGCGTCGCGCCGGCCGACTCCGCCTATGTGCTGACCGTGGACGACGCCGTCCTGGACCTGTTCCTCTTCGCGGGCGAACCCACTGAAATCCTGAACCAATACAGCGCGCTGACCGGCCGCGCCGGGCAACCGGTGCTGTGGGCGATGGGGGCGTGGTTGCAGCAGGCCGCCGGCGAGATGCCGACGCAGACGGTCGCGCTGGTGGCGCGCATGCGCGAAAACCAGATTCCCGTGGACGCCGTGACGCTGGCCCAGCCGGCCGCGTGGGGCTTCCAGGCGGACAAGACGGTATTCGAATGGGACGCCCAGCGGTTTCCCGATGCCAAGCAGATGCTGGCCCTCTTTCACAAGCACAACGTGCATGTGGCGGCCTCCGGTTTTCCGGGCGTCATCAAGACCAGCCCGCTCTTCGAAGAACTGGAAGACCGCGGCTGGCTGCTGACCCGGGACGACGGCTCGGCGCAGGTGTTCGACGGCAATGCCGCCACCTCCGGCCAGCCGTACGGCCTGCTCGACCTGACCTATCGCGACATCTACAACCTGTGGGTCGAGCGCCATCGCCAACTGGTGGAAGACGGCCTGGACGCGCCCGCGTGCGATGCCCAGATCGCCATCCCCGATGGCGTGACCGCCCGCAACGGCGAGACCGGCCCGGCCCTGCGCACCATGTACCCCTTGCTCGTGCGCCGCGCGCTGTTCGACGCGGTGGCCGGGCTGAAGGTGCCGCCCGAGGGCGTGGTGCCCAGCGCCGACCTCTTCCCCGCCGCCCAGCGCCTGCCGTGGCAGGTGGGGCCGCAGGTCGACAACACCTGGGAAGGCCTGCGGCACTCGCTGCGCACGTCCCTGTCGATCGGCGCCAGCGGGGTGCCGGTTCAGGTGCACAACATCGGTTCGGCCGCGCGCGACCGCTCGGGCATGACGTCCGAGCTGTACCTGCGCTGGTTGACGGCCGGCATCTTCTCGGCCAACTTCGCGTTCCAGGGCGTGGACGGCCTGATGCCCTGGGATTTCGGCGACGACGTGCTGACGCACGCCAAGACCTGGATGCAATGGCGCTATCGCCTGGTGCCTTATGTGCTGGGCGCCATCGAGGACTCGGCCCGCACCGGCCTGCCGGTGCAGCGGTCCATGGCCCTCTCGTTCCCGAACGATCCGCATGCCCACGAATGGGACCTGCAATACCTGCTGGGCCCGGCCCTGCTGGTCGCGCCCATCACCGAACCGGGCAACCAGGTGCGCGTGTACCTGCCCAAGGGCGAGGCGTGGTGGGATCTGAACACCGGCCATCGGTACGAAGGCGGCACCACCTGGACCATCGACTGCGAGCTGGGCCAGTTCCCGGTCTTCGGCCGCGAAGGGCATATGCTCTGTCTTGGTCCCGCCGCGCAGCATACGGGCGAGTTCAATTCGGCCCGCATCCTGGACGAGGTCTGGATGTTCGGCATGCCGGTGCACAACCCGGTCGTCATGCGCAACAAGATCCGCGTGATGCAGATGCAGGGCTCCAGCTACATCAAGGGCCTGGAAGGACTGCGGATTTCGCCGTCCGAAGGCCTGGAAGTGAAGCGGCGAGGAGCGGAAGTCCGCATTTCGCGCGCACGCTGAACGCGGTGCGGCCACTGGCCGGCCGCCTACGACAAAAGGGCAGTCAGGAAGGCTTTCCTTCCCGGCTGCCCTTTGTGTCTTTGCCGTGCCGCGGTCCCGCACCCGCCATTTATATAACTTGTAGTTATTAAAAATGATAAAAACGGTCGTTCTCTTTAGAAGAGAAAAGATACAAAATCGCTTGCCATGATTCACATCGAGAACCTATCCAAGACCTACGCCACGCCGCACGGGGAATTCCAAGCGCTGCGCGGCATCAACCTGCACATTGAGCAGGGCGAGGTCTTCGGCATCATCGGCCCCAGCGGGGCCGGCAAAAGCACGCTGGTCCAGTGCATCAACCTGCTGGAACGCCCCAACGAAGGCAAGATCTCCATCGGCGGCCAAGCCCTCACCGGGCTGAGCGAAGCGCAGCTTCGCGAACAGCGCCGCCGCATCGGCATGGTCTTCCAGGGCTTCAACCTGCTGTCGCGCCGCACCGTGTACGGCAATGTCGCTCTCCCGCTGGAAATCGCAGGGGTGTCCAAGGCTGAGATTCCGGCCCGCGTCGAGCGCCTGCTGGCGCTGGTGGGACTGGAACATCTGCGCGACCGCTATCCCAGCCAGATCAGCGGCGGCCAGAAGCAGCGCGTGGGCATCGCCCGCGCCCTGGCCAACAATCCGGACGTCCTCTTGAGCGACGAGGCGACCTCGGCGCTGGATCCGGAAACCACGCACAACATCCTGGCGCTGCTGCGCGACATCAACCGCAAGACGGGCGTGACCGTGGTCATGATCACGCACCAGATGGAAGTCGTGCGCGAGGTCTGCGACCGCGTCGCCGTGCTGTCGCAGGGCGAGGTCGTCGAAATCGGCAGCACGCGCGAAGTGTTCGCCCAGCCGCGCCACGACGTGACGCGCAACATGGTGTCGGCGGCCACGGCCTCCGACCTGACCGACGCCACGCTGGCCGCCGTCAAGGAACGCATCCAGGCGCTCGCCGCCGCCAATCCCGGCCAGGCCGTGCGCCTGTTGCGCCTGTCGCTGACCGGCACCGACGCGTCGGGCGCGTTCCTGTCCGACCTGTCCAGGCAGTACGGCCTGGACATCGGCCTGGTGCAGGCGCGCGTCGAAGACATCCAGGGCGTGGCCGTGGGCACGATGTTCGTGCTGGCCCAGGGCGCGCCCGCCGCGCTCAAGGACGCGATCGCCGCCTTGAACGCCCGTGACATTACCGTTGAAGAAATAGCTCATGAGTCCGCAACTGATCGACCTGCTTATTACGTCGCTGCTTGACACCCTGCTGATGGTGGGCGTGGCCAGCGCCATCGCGGTGATCGTCGGCATTCCGCTGGGCGTGACGCTGACCGTGACCGCGCGCGGCAACATGCTCGAGAACCAGCCCGTCAATCACGTGCTGGGCGCGATCATCAACGCCACCCGCTCGGTGCCGTTCGTGATCCTGATGGTCGCGATCATTCCGTTCACCCGCCTGGTGGCGCAGACCTCCATCGGCACCACCGCCGCCATCGTGCCCTTGTCGGTCGCCGCCATTCCCTTCATGGCCCGCATTGCCGAAAACGCCATGCGCGAAGTCGACCCGGGCCTGATCACCGCGGCGCGCGCCATGGGCGCGTCGCCGATGCAGATCATCATGAAGGTGTTGCTGCCCGAAGCCTTGCCCGGCCTCATCGCGGCCACCATCGTCACCGTCGTCAGCCTGATCGGCTATTCGGCCATGGCCGGCGCCATCGGCGGCGGCGGCCTGGGCGACCTGGCGATCCGCTACGGCTACCAGCGCTTCCAGTCGGACGTCATGGCCGCGGTCGTGATCGTGCTGATCGTATTGGTCCAGGCAATCCAGAGCCTCGGCGACCGCTTCGTGCGCCGCATGTCGCATCGCTGATCGTCCTGGCGCAGATTCCATCTTTTCCTACTTCC
Organism: Achromobacter sp. T5-5; assembly: GCF_055397965.1. Taxonomy (NCBI): domain Bacteria; kingdom Pseudomonadati; phylum Pseudomonadota; class Betaproteobacteria; order Burkholderiales; family Alcaligenaceae; genus Achromobacter; species Achromobacter sp. T5-5. The sequence goes on along the minus strand of NZ_AP027919.1, from coordinate 5,448,452 downwards.
GTTATTTCGGGATATCGCAACATGAGCATCAAGGTTTTGAAGTCGCTGGCCGCGTTCGCCCTGGGCGCCGCCGTTTTTGCCCAACCCGCGCTGGCGCAGGACAAGCCGCTGAAGGTCGGTGTCACTGCCGGTCCGCACGCCCAGATCTTTGATGTGGTGAAGGCCGAGGCCGCCAAGCAGGGACTGAACATCCAGGTCATCGAGTTCTCCGACTACGTGCAGCCCAATGTGGCGCTGGCCGCGGGCGACCTGGACCTGAACAGCTACCAGCACCAGCCCTATCTGGACAACGCCAATGCTGACCGTGGCTACAAGCTGGTCAGCATCGCCAAGACCGTGATCTTCCCGATCGGCATCTACAGCAAGAAGATCAAGTCGCTGTCGGAGCTGAAGGAAGGCGCCCGCATCGCACTGCCCAACGACCCGACCAACGGCGGCCGCGCCCTGTTGCTGCTGCAGGCCAACGGGCTGATCAAGCTGCGTCCGGAAGCCGGCCTGAAGGCCACGCCGATCGACGTGATCGAGAACCCCAAGAAGCTGCGCTTCATCGAGCTGGACGCCGCCCAGTTGCCGCGCTCGCTGGACGACACCGACGCCTCGGCGGTGAACACCAACTTCGCGCTGGAAGCCGGCCTGAATCCCACGAAGGACGCCATCGCCCAGGAATCGCCGGATTCGCCGTACGCCAACGTGCTGGTCGTGCGCGAAAAGGACAAGGACCGTCCCGAATTCGCGAAGCTGGTCTCGATCTATCACAGCCCGGCCGTGAAGGAATTCATCCAGACCAAGTTCAAGGGCGCCGTGGTGGCGGCCTGGTAATTCCGGTCTAGGGTTGCATCACCCGCGTTGAGTTCGGCCGCCGCAAGGCGGCCGATTTCTTTGGGTCAGGGCGGGGCGGGCAACCCATTGCCCGTCATTTTTTGACAAGCCCTTCCAAATCCGCCATAATTTCGGGCTTCGGTCGGGTTGTTAGCTCAGTCGGTAGAGCAGCGGACTTTTAATCCGTTGGTCGCGAGTTCGAGTCTCGCACAACCCACCACCCCAATTCTTGTAGTACCCAGAACTGACGCCGCTCTCATGAGCGGCGTTTTTCTTTGGTGCGCCCGGCAGGGCGCACGCACTCGGAGGTGGAAGTCTTCTACTCGCCCGACAAGGGGAAGAGTTAGCCGAAGACCGGGGGGCTGAAGGAAGCCGGATGGCAAATCGGCGGCCTGACGAACACGAAGCCGATGAGGCGTGTCAGCGGGGTGAGGCGGCCGAACTCGTCAAAGCCCGATACTTGTTTGGAACGCTGTCGCGTAGAGCCGACAGGTATAAGCGTGAAGGTGGGTGCGTCATACCCGGGGAGATCTGAGCGTGTGCTGGGGAGGTTCCGGATCACGCGGATCAATGCGCAAGTGATCGGTTCGCGCACTTTTTCGACTTGCGTGCAGGGCATTACGCGTGTGGCGTGCGGTTTAGATTCATGGAAAACTTGCTAACTAATCGAATCTCTGAAGAATATTGCTGCGACTTTATGGACCGGATTGGCAAGGACCAGGAGTGACTTACGTATGGCGAGTTTTTCCGATAGCTATCTGGGCCGCCTAAGGCAGCTAGTAGGCAGTCGACTGCTCCTCGTGCCGGGAGCTCGGATCATCATTCAAAACGGTGCAGGCAATGTACTTTTACAGCGCCGGAGTGACTTCCGAGTTTGGGGGCTGCCAGGAGGGAATGCCGAAGAGGGCGAGACGTTGGAGGAGGTGGTCATCCGGGAAGTTGAAGAGGAGATGGGAATTAAAGTCGATGAGTTGCGACCAATTGGCTTCGGCTGCGACCCTGCATATGAGACCCATGTATTTCCGAACGGAGATCAATGCCAGTATTTCTGCCTCGTATTCCACACGAGATCGTTTACGGGCGAGCCGGTAGTCAACGACGATGAAAGTATCGACGTGGGATGGTTCTCGATGAACGACCTGCCCGATATGCTGCCGAATATGCGCCGCAGCGTGGAGGCGTATCAGCGTTACGAGCAAACAGGTGAATTTCAGATAATTTGAACTCGCTTAGTCTCTGGGCGAGGACCTATCTGTTGCATGTGACCCTAACCCAGTTTTTAGTACCTGTGGATTCAGACGGACTAATTCGGGGTTAGCTCAATCGGCCACCATTGACGAGGTCGAGCTGGGCGATGTTATTGCCCGGCTTCAACGCGCAAGGCCGCCTGTACGGCGGGCCGCGCGCCGATGCGCTTCATATACGCCGGCAGCGCGGGCCAGCGGCCGAGGTCGATAGCGAAGAACTTGCACCAGCCCAGCACGGTGTACAGGTAGGCATCCACCACGCTGAAAGCTGCGCCCGTCAAATAATCCTGGCGGGTCAAAGTGTCTTGCAGGAAGTCGAACCGCTTGAACAGTTTTTCGCGGAAGATCGCCTTGGCTTCTTCGGGCAGCGCCGCGTTGAACAGCGGCGCGGAACCCGCGTGGATTTCGCCGGTGACGAAGTTCAGCCACTCTTGCAGCCGCACCCGCTCCCAGGTGCCCGCAGCGGGCGCCAGCCGGCTTTCAGGCTTGAGGTCGGCCAGGTATTGCAGGATGGCCGGGCCTTCGGTCAGGACGTGGCCATTGTCCAGTTCCAATGCGGCCACATAGCCCTTGGGATTGATGGCGCGGAAGTCGCGGCCGTCGGCGGTCTGCTTGGTTTTGTTGTCCACCTTGACCAGATCGAACGGCAGGCCAAGTTCGCGCAGCACGATATGCGGCGACAGCGAGCAGGTGTGAGGGGCGTAATACAGCTTCATCAAGACTCCCGGAAAAGTTGAAAACCCGTGCGCCGCGTGTTGCCGGGCGCTGCGTGGCAGTCTGCTTGTCCACGGTGAGGCCGTAAAATTAATGCTCAATTTCCTGAGCATTAGCTGGGCTACTGATAACCATGATGAACCTCCTGCACTGGCGCTTGCTGGCGGCCGTGGCGGACGCGGGCAACATTTCGCGCGCCGCCGAGCGCGTGGGCATTACCCAATCGGGGGCCAGCCAGGCCATCGCGCAGTTGGAAGCGGCGCTGGGATTCCAGGTGTTCGTTCGCGAGCGGCGGCACATCGGCGTGACGGCCTTGGGCGAGCAGGTCACCGCGCACGCGCGAGCGATGCTGGCGAGTCTGGACGCGATTCGTGTCCTGGCCGATGACAGCCGCGGCCTCAACGGCGGGCGCATCCGGCTGGCGAGCTTCCCGTCGGTGATGTCGACGCTGCTGCCCGGTCTGCTGCGCACTTTTCAGCGCCGCCATCCCGGCATCGAGCTGGTGGCATTGGAAGGCACGGATGAAGAAGTGGAAGACTGGCTGGCGGCGGGAACCGTGGAATTGGGTGTGGTGCTGAACCCGGCGCCCGGCCGCGCCGCGGCGACATTGGGGCGAGATGCCTGGGTCGCGCTGCTGCCGATCAGCCATCCGCTGGGTCGCCGCGCCAGCGAGCGCGGCGTCACCTTGGAAGAACTGGCCGCGCAGCCCTTCATTCTTGCCACGGGCGGATGCGCGGTGAACGGGCAAAGCCTGATGACGCAAGCGGGCCTGCACCTGTCGGACGTGCGGGTGACGGTCCGTGATTGGGCCAGCGCCTGTGTGCTGGTGCGGGAAGGCATGGGGGTGGCGCTGGTGCCCGAATCGACCTTGCCCGACGAACAGCGCGGCCTGCGCGTGATGCCGCTGACGCCAGCTGTCCACCGCGAGTTCGGCCTGGTGTGTTCGGAAGCCGGGAAGGCGTCTCGGCCGACACAGGCGCTGCTGGCGGGGTTGGGCAAGATCACCAGCGGTCCCGCCGAATAGCCTAGGGATGAGAGGCCGGGGCTATCCCATTGAATCGAACGCCGCTACCTGGTCAGCGGCGTGTTGCGTTGGACCGTGTTCCCGCGAACGGTTCGCGGGGCACGGACGCGTCACGGCGAGACGGATACGGCATTGCGGCCGGCCCGTTTGGCGTCGTAGAGGGCCGCATCTGCGCGCGCGATCAGCGCGTCGATGGTTTCGCCGGCTTCCAGCTGTGCGATGCCGAGCGACACGGTCAGCGGACCCACTTCCGAATCTCGATGCGCATGGACGCGGGTGCGCACGCGCTCGGCCAGTAGAACGGCGTCGCCGATTACGCAATCGGCCAGCACGATCATGAATTCCTCGCCGCCCCAGCGAATTACCGTGTCCTGGCTTCGGGCCGCCGCTCGCAGAATGCCCGCGACATCCGAGAGAACGCGGTCTCCCGAAAGGTGCCCGAAGGTGTCGTTGATGCGCTTGAAGTGATCGATGTCCGCGATGATGAGGCAGAGTGAATTGCCGCCGGCCTGGGCGCGGGAAAAGGCCTCGCGCAGGGTTTTCTCGCCGTGGTGGCGGTTGTAGAGGCCGGTCAGCTTGTCCTTGGTGGCCGCGCGCAACAGCTCCTGTTCCCGCTGGACCCGGCGCGACACGTCCTTGCCGACGCCGATGTGGTGCGCCGGACGCCCGTCATCGTCAAAGATGGTTGAGATGGTTTGTTCGACATGGAACAGCGAGCCGTCACGCCGGCGATTGATGAAGGTGGCGCGGAAATCCTGGCCGCTCGACAGCGTGCGGTACATAGCTGCATAGAACGCGTCGTCATGCTTGCCGGATTTGAGTATGGCCGCGGTCTTGTTCTTGATGTCGGAAAGCGGGTAGCCGGTGGCGTTCTCGAATGCCGTGTTCACAAAGATGATCTGTGCCTTGGCATTGGTCAGCATGACGAGGTCGCTGGTTGCGTCCAGCGCGCTGGCGAGGAGGCGATTGGTGCGTTCCTCGCGGATCATGTCCGAGATGTCTTCCTGCACCGAGACAAAGTGCGTGACCGTCCCGCGGCCGTCGTGCACGGGCGAGATATTCCAGCGGACGGTGTATTCCGAGCCATCCTTCCGGTAGTTCGTCGCCACGCCCTCGAAATGCCGGCCCTCTTTCAGACAGGACCGCAGCGCATCGATGACGTTTGCGTCGGTGGCGGGGCCTTGAAGCAGGCGGAGTGAGCGGCCGCGCAGTTCGTCCAGGGTATAGCCGGTCATGGCGATGAATGCGGGGTTTGCCAGCAGCACGCGGCATCCGGCGGAAAGGTCCGCGTCGGTGATGACCATGGCGTTCCACGCCTGCATGAACGCCGCTTCGAACAGCGGCGGGCTGCCGCCAGACTCCACCACGGTGTGCATGAATGGCGCGTCATCCACCGCCCCGTCCTGGGGGCCGCAGAGACAATCAGGCGACATTGCTAACGGGCGGCATCGCCTTGAACGCCGGCTTGGCGAACAAATACCCTTGCATGAGCGTGATACCTTGCGCCGCCAGGAAGTCGCGCTCGCCCACGGTTTCGATCCCTTCGGCAATGACGCGGATGCCCAGGTCGGTGCAGATGGCCTGCACCCCTGCAACGATGCGTTGGCGGGGGACATCGGTATCGATGCCGCGCACCAGCGCCATATCCAGCTTGATCAGGTCCGGTTGGAAGTCGGCCAGGAGCGTGAGGCCCGAGTAGCCCGCGCCAAAATCGTCGATGGCCGTCTGAAATCCATACGATTTGTAGGCGCGGAAGATCGACAACAGGTGTGCGCGGTCGACGATGCTCTCGCCCTCGACCGTTTCAAAAATGATTCGATCGGGCGGAAAGCCGGTTCGCTCGGCGGCCTCGAATGTCGTGCGGATACAGGCGGCGGGCTGGTAGACCGCGTTCGGCATGAAATTGATGGACAGGTATCGGTCCATTCCCATGCTTGCGGCAAGTTCGATCGCCGTCGTGCGGCATCGCTGGTCGAATTGATAGCGATTGGCGTCGTCCACTTGGGACAGCACGGAGGCGGCAGGCTGGCCGTTGGGCCCGCGCACGAGGGCTTCGTACGCATAGGGCTGTCCGGTGGTGAGGTCGACGATGGGCTGGAAGGCAAACGCCATGTCGATGGCGCCGTCCTGACCGGATTTGCAGCCCTGGCACGGACCGCCTGGTGAGGATGCCTGGGATGCGGCGAGGATTCGATTCATGTCTTGGCGGGTTCCGGCAGAAGAAGGGGGAGGGGAGACCTGCCTGGACTGGGGGCGTCAAGCGGCGCGCGGCCGCAGCCTGTGGGCGACTTTAACAGATGCCCGGTCTGCCCCTGCGGGCATCGGACCGGGCATCTGTCCGCGACAGACCTTGCGCCTTAGTACCGCCAGGTCATGTGGAGCGAACCGGCGTTTTCACGGTTGCCGCCGCCGAACTGGCCGCTGTAGGTCAGGCCGATGGTTGCGTTGCGCGTGATCGCGGCTTCGACGCCAAGCTCGGCCAGGGCCGAGTCGCGCGCGACGGGTGCGCCCGCCACGGTGAAGGCCTGGCCGCCATCGAAGGACATGACGGTCTGGGGCTGCACATCGCCGAAGGCATGCCGCCAGCCCAGGGTCGCCTGCAGGCGTCCTTCGGTTTGGCCCACCGTGAAGTTCATCAGCCCGCGCAGGCCCAGCGTGGACGTGGTTTGCGTGTTGCTGTCGCTCTGGCCGCGCAAGGCGGCCGATCCGCCGGACTCCGAGAAGCTGCGGGTGCGCGTATCGCTCCAGGCCAGGCCGGCGAAGGGTTCGACACTGAACCGCTCGGACACCGGCAGGGCGTAGCCGAGTTCGCCGAATAACTGGGTGGTGCTGGCGCCATAGTCGGCGGTCAGCGTCTGGGACACGCCGGAGACGCTGGCGTAGCGCTCGGTGGAGATGTCGTGCCAGGTGTAGGCCGCGCCGGCCATCAGGTTCAGCTTGCCGGGGCCGGCGTCGAACACCTTGCCGCCGAACAACGCCGCGCTGTAGCCAGCAACGTCCGCCTTGGAGGACCGGTCGTCCACGCGGATGTTGCTGTCGGTAAAGCCCAGCGCGCCGCCCAGTCGCCAGCCGCCGCCCAAGGCGTGGTCGACGCCGGCGAAGACGCCGCCGGTCTTCTGGCGCACTTGCGCGGAATCGCCGTTGCCCTTCCAGGTCTGCCAGTTGCCGATGACTTCGGCCCAGGCGGGCTGCGCATTGGAGGAAGGCAGGGCGGACGCCGACGGCGTGCCGCCGGCTTGCGCGGTCGGCGCGCCCGCGCGCATACCGGCGCCCAGATTGGCGCGCAGGTAGGCGAGGGGCACGGCGCGCACCGTGGTGTTCAGGCCCGTCAGGCTGGACGTGACGCTGGCATGCGCTTCGCCGGACAGGCTGTTGAAGGCCGCGGCCGGGGCGCCCTCGGGCAGCGTCAGGATGTAGTCGTGCAGCGGATTGCCCTCGGGCAGGCTGTCCAGGGCGTTGGCCACGGCGCGCTGGTTGGCGCTTTGCGCCGCGTCGGCAAAGGCGATGGGACGGGTCGGGGTTTCCGGGGTGCTGGGGGTGCCGGGCGTGCTCGGCGTGCCCGGGGTGCTTGGCGTGCCGGGATCCACGGGCGTGCCGGGATCTACGGGCGTGCCGGGATCCACCGGCACTTCCTTGCGGCCAAGCTGCATCACGACGTTCTGGCCGTCGTAGCGCAAGGCCGGGTCCAGGAAGGCGTAGTTGGAGGACACGGTGTCGAACTGCCCATTGACCGTGCCCGCGCTGAGAATGGTGTACTCGCGCCGGGTCTGGAACCCGCCGTCCGGCCCGACATGGACCGCCGATCCGGCCAGGTTGGCCGTGCCGCTGACCACCACGCGGCTGCTTGCCGACGACTGCGAATCGGCCGCCACCTGGTAGACCGAACCCGGCGAGAACGTCAGGTCGCCCGCCACGTTCAGGGTGCCGCCGGCCTGGCCGGGCGCCAGCGTGGCGCCGCTTTGCAGCGTGGTCGTGCCGACCTGGCCCGTGCCGTGCAGCGATGCGCCGCTGGCGATGTTCAGGGTGCCGCCCAGGGCGCCATCCACCGTCAGGGCGCCGCCCAGCACCTGGGTCTGACCGCTGAAACCGCTGGAATCGCCCGTGAAGGTGGTCGATCCCGCCACCAGGTCGATCGCGCCCATGCCGGGCGACAAGGAACTGATGGCCGGCGCGAAGACGTAGTCCGTGCCGGTATGGTTGAAGACCAGCTTGCCGGTCCCGTTGCCAAAGCGCACGCCAAGTGCTGCCTGCACGTCACCCGGCGCCGTGGCGGCGTCGCCCGCGGCGGCGCCGATATTCAGGGTGCCGGTCGATCCCGCCACATCGGCGATGCGCAGGCGATTGGCGGTTTCGAAAGTGGCGCCGTTGGACAGGGTGGCCGTGCCATCGCCATAGAAGCCGATGAGGAAGACGCTGGACGTCTTGATCCGAGTCTGCGGGCCGTCCGCGACGATGGTGCCTTCGCCCGATGCGTTGAACCCGGCCACCACCTGAAAGGCATCGACCAGCGCGCCGTCCGTCACGGTCAGCTCGCCCTTGGCGCCCGTACTCAGGCCCACGGCAATGTAGTCGTTCAAAGATGAAAACTGGCTGCCGGCGCCGGAAACCAGGAGCTTGCCGACGCCGCCCGAGTACATGCCCACATAAGTTCGAGCGCCGGAGCTGGCGGTGGCGCCGCCCTTGATGTCCACCGTGCCCGTGCCGCGCGAGCCGATCGTCATGCCGCCGCTGGTCGTCAGCGACGCGCCGGTGCCGATGATGTTGACCGTGCCCGTCGAGCCTGCGCTATTGCCCGCCAGCAGGCCGCTCGCTTGCGCCGTGCCGTGATCGGAGATCGTGACGACGCTGGTGCCGTTGTCGCTGACGGTGAGCTGCCCGGACTGCAACGTGCTGCCGGCGCCCGAAATGTTCAGGGTGCCCAGGGAGCCGACGTGCGAGCCCAGCGAGACGGTCGTGGTGGCGATGGCCTTGCCGCCCCCCGTCACGTTCAGCGTACCCGTGCCGTAAAAGCCGACGTTGAAGGACTCCGCGGTCCACTGGGAGCCGATGCCGTCGATGGTGGCCGAGCCGGATTGCAGTTCGGACGTGCCCGCCGTATAGCCATTCGTGGGGTTGCTGATGATGGCGCTGTTGCTGACCAGCACGCCGGCATTGCGCACGGTGAGCGAGGGCCCGCCGATCGCGCCAAGGAAGATGACGCCCCCCTGGGCGCTGCTGTGGTCGATGACCGGTGCGTTGGCCGTCACGCTGTTGATGAACAGATTGCCGGTCGAGCCCGGCAGCGTCGCCGACGACCAGTTCAGCGGGTCTTGCCAATCGCTGCTCTGCGAGCCGTTCCAGGTGATGCTTTGGGCCATCGCCGGCGAGGCGGCCAGGGTCAGCATGCCGGAACCGGCCAGGCCTAGCGTTTGCAAGGCGAGGACAATCGCCCGTTTTTTGAGTTTGTTGTGAGGCATTTGGCTTTTTTCAGTAGTGACAAGGGCTACGGCGGAATGGCGCAAGTCCTGAAAAAGCCATGGCGCGCACGAAGGGAGGTGATTCGGGCAAGGCGGCACGTGGCGGGCATCGGCGCAACAGGGCGCCGCCCGAGGGGCCGCAGCCGCCGTCAATGGTTCTGAGTCTGCTGGGACGGGGATGCGGGGAATGCGCTTGCCCTTCATGCTGGGCAAGCTTGCCTGTTGCCACGCGCGTAGACGATCTTACGGATAGCTGAAAATTTCAAAGCCGCAAAAAACGCCTGGGTTGGCGCCTATATGTCGACTTAGGGTGCGCCCCCATTTTTTGCTTTCGGGCGCGTCCACCACCGCGGGCCGGACCGGACCCGCGGGAGGGGCAAGTTGCCGGCGCGCTGCCGGGACTTACGCGTCGGTCGAGGCGGTCTCGACGCCGGCGGCAGGCGCCACCTGGTTGATCAGGGCGGGCCAGGTATTGATCGACAGCAGGTGGCAATAGACCAGCGGCAGCCAGCCGTTGGCGCGCCAGCGCAGGAACTCTTCGTCCGACAGCTTGTTGAACTTGGCCTCGTCAATCACCTTGAAGCCGGACATGGCCAGGCGCTGGCCGTCGGGCAGGGTGATGTCGGCGCGGTTTTCGATCAGCAGGTCGGCAGCGGCCAGTGCTTCCGCGAACTTCATCGTGTAGGCGTGCTGGTTCTGGTAATCGCGGCAGAATTCCAGGGCGCTGCGTGCCAGGTCGGTGGGCTCGCCGGCCTCGTCAAAGAACGGATTGTCGCGGCCTTCAACGACCGACGCGGCCTTCTCGTCCACGCACAGCGTGAACTGGCTGCGGTCTTCGTTCTCCATGAAGATGAAGGGATAGCGGCGCACGTAGGCCGGAATGTAGGTGCCGGCGCGCCATTGGCCGTCTGCGTCGACGAACAGGTTTTCCTGGCCGCGCACGCCCAGCACCGCGACGGGCGTGGGCTGATCCCCGTCCGTGAAGACGATGGGGAAGTGGCGGCAGGCGGTCGGCAGTTCGGTGGCGACCAGCGGCACGGCGTTGGTGCGGGCGGCGTAGCCAAAGCCCGTGTTGCCGGCCAGCGACAGGTTGGCGTGCACGCCGGCAGCCAGGGGACGGGGTTGCTCGTAGAACAGGGGAAGCGAAGTCTGCGTAGTCATGGTGTCGAATCAAAGAGTGCGGGTTTGCGCGTCGTCATTGCGACGCTCGTCGTCGGAAGGCGGATTGCCTTCGGCGGCGGGTTGTTGCGGGTTGCCGCCGGCGCCTTGCAGCACCGGGTTGTTGCCGGCCGGTACGGTCAGCAGGGCGTTGGCGCCGGAAGGCAACAGCCAGTTGACGCTGGCGTCAGCCACCTTCAGCACCTGCGGATCGGCGTACGCGCCCAGGGCGTCGGGGCCGAAACCGTCCGGCGGGACCGTACCACGGAACAGCGAGTCGGCGGTCGGCGTGGTCGGGATGACCATGCTCGGCGCCGTGATGGCGGCCAGCCGGTTGATCGCGCCCGTCGGGCCCCACGTGAAGCCGTTCAGGTAGAACGGCGAGCCGGCCAGCGAGCTCTTGATCGAGGCGGCCCCCAGGGCGCCCGTCTTGCCGCCGACCGTGCCCCACACGTCGGCCGAACCGGCGGTGGGAACGATGAGGTCGGCCACGTCCAGCTTGTGGCTCGGGTCGGCGTCGTTCAGGCCGATGCGGATCGCGCCCAGCGGGCCGGCGGCCAGCGTCAGCGCGGTTTGCGGACCGGTCAGGCCGACCGCGGTGATGTCCCCGATGGTGCTGATGGTGGCGTTCGCGCCTTGCAGCCTGGCCGGTGCGCCCAGGCTGATGGGGCCTTGGGCGACCAGCAGTTGCGCGGGCAGGGTCAGGCCGGCGCCGCCCGTCTGGGTGAAGCCGGTGGCCGCCCGGACCGTCGAACCGGCGGCAAAGCCGGTGGTGCCGGCCGGATCCGTGTTGGCGATGCGGATCGCGCCGGTGTCGGCGGTGACGTCATTGCCGAACGACACGCTGCCGCCCGAGATGTCGATGCCGTCCGGGCCCGTGGCGCGCACCGCGCCGTTGTAGCTGGCGGTGCTGGCTTCCAGTTGCTGCACGCGGTAGGCGGTGACGTCGCCGTTGAACACGATCGTGTCGACGGCGCGCAAGGTCAGCGAGCCCAGGCCGGTGGCGTCGCCCGCCACCTGCACGTTCTTGCCGGCGTCGATGGCCAGGTTGTTGCCATTGCCGCCGTCCAGCGTGCTGCCCAGCACGACCGAGCCGGTGCTGCTGGTCAGCTCGCGGTCGCCGGTCAGCGTCACCGCGCCGGTGTAGACCTGGTCGCCCGTGGTGACGACCTTGCCCGGACCCATCGTGGTGGCGCCCTGGATGGCCAGGCCGCGTAGCGGCGTGGTGGCCCCGACGTCGCCCTGGATATCCGCGTTGCCGGCGATGATCAGGCCCTGCTGCCCCGGCTCGGTGCCGTCCACGCCCGCCTTGAGCTGCACGGTCGTGCCGGTGAGCGTGGTGTCCACGCCCGAGAGGATCACGTGCTGGCCGTATTGCTGCGCGCCGGTGGTGTCGACCGAACCGCCGTTGATCAGCAGGTCGCCGTTGCCGCTGGTCTGCAGCGTGGCGGCGCGGACCGGACCGTCCAGAACGGTGTCGCCCGCGGCGTTGATCGTCAGGTTGCCCAGGCGCTCGTCCTGCCCGACCGGACCGGCGAAGGCGACCTCGCCCGTGCCGGTGGAGACCGTCAGGTCGTGGGCGCCGTCCACCGCGTCATTGAAGCGGATGTCGCCGTCACGGCTGGCCACCGTCATGTCGCCGTCCAGGGTGACCGTGCCGGTGTACGACTGGTCGCCCGTGGTGGCGAGGCTGCCCTCGCCCAAGGTGGACGCGCCGGTCACGGTCAGGCTGGCCAGCGCGTCCTGGGCGCCGAACGGGCCCTTGAGCACGGCGTCGCCGTCGATGGTCAGGTCATGCGGGCCGTCGCCGCCGCCCAACAGGCTGACGGTGGTGCCCGTGAGCACGGTGTCGCCGCCCAGCACGACCCGCTCGCCGTACGACTGGGCGCCGGTGGTGTCGACCAGGCCGCCGTTGATGAACAGCGTGCCGCCGGCGTCCGTCGTGACCGATGCCGCGTACACGGGGGCGTCCAGCGTGGTGGCGCCGCTGCTGGCGATGGTGATGTCACCCAGGCGGCCGCCGGCGGCGTCGCCGACCGAGTCCGTGAAGGTGACATTGCCCGCGCCGGCGGTCACGGACAGGCCGTGGGCGTCGCCCTGGCTGCTGGCGACCGTGTCGTTGAACGCGACGTTGCCGCCCTGCGTGGCCAGCGCCACATCGCCATCCAGCACGACCGCGCCGTTATACGACTGCTCGCCGGTGGTGCCGATGCTGCCGTCCAGGCTGGCCGGGCCATTGACCGTCAGGCTGGCCAGCGCGTCCTGCGCGCCGAACGCGCCCTTGAGCACGGCGTCGCCGTCGATCGTCAGGCCATGCGGGCCGTCGCCGCCGCCCAGCAGGTTGACGGAACTGCCCTTGAGCACCGTGTCGGCGCCCAGCACGACCCGTTCGCGGAACGTCTGGATGCCGGTGGTGTCGACCAGGCCGCCATTGATGGCGACCGTGCCGGGGGCGTCGGTCTGCGCCGACGCGGCGTACACCGCGCCGTTGAAGGTGGTCGCGCCGGCGGTGTCGACCGTCAGGTTGCCCAGGCGCAGCCCGGCGTTGCCCACGCCGCCCAGGGTGACGTCGCCGCCTGCCGTCGAGACGATGGCCACGTCGTAGGCGCCGTCCAGCGTGCCGTCGAACGTGACGTCGCCCGTGGTGGTGGACAGGGATTGGTTGCGGGCCATCGTGACCGCGTCGCCGTAGTGCTGGTCGCCGGTGGTGGCGATGCTGCTGGTGTTCAGCGTGACCGGACCGGTCACGGTCAGGCTGGCCAACCGGGTGTTGGCGCCGATGGCGCCCGCCAGCGATGCCGTGCCGTCGATCTGCAGCGCATGCGCGCCATCCACCCCGTCGCGCAGCGTGACCGAGCTGCCGGACAGCGTCGTGTCGTCACCCAGTTCGACACGGGCGGCGTAATTTTGCGTGCCCGTCGTGGTGACGCTGCCGCCATTGATGGCGACCCGCCCCGTGCCCACGTGGTTCAGCGAGGCGATGTCGACCGCACCGCCGTAGGTCGTGACGCCGGCGGTGATGACGGTCAGCGCATTGGCGCCCGATACCTCGCCGGTGAACGTGACGTCGCCGTTGAGCACAAAGACCGCGCTGCCCAGTTGGGTGGCGCCATCGACGCCGAAGGCGCCATTGGCCGCCGAGTACACGCCGCGCAGCGTGGTGTCGCCGTTGTATTGCTGGGAGCCGACCGTGTCGACGCCCCGCAGGTCGATGCGGGCGGCGTCGATGGTCAGGCTGGCCAGGCTGAACGCGATGTCGCCCAGCGTGACGTCGCCGTCATGGGCGACGATCGCGGCGTCCAGGCCGCTACCGTTCAGGGTGCCCGAGATGCCGACGTTGCCGTTGGCGCCGGTGGCGGTCAGCGTGCGCGTGCCGCCGGCCAGCGTGGCGTTGCCCGCGATGTCAATGGCCGTGCCCGTCAGGTCGCCGTTCAGGGTGACGTTGCCGGTGTAGGACTGCGCGCCGGCCGTGACGGCCCCGGCCGTCATGGCGATCTGCGCGCCATTCACGGTGAGGTCGTTGACATCACCGGCGGCGATGGCGTGGCTGACCGAGACGTTGCCGCCGGAAGAGGCCAGCAGGATATCGCCGCCGTGGCCGGCCGACAGGCCGACCGCGCTGGTCAGATCGCCCGTGGCGGCGATCTGGATATCGCCGTCCGCGGTCGCGATGCGGCCGAGCGTCAGCGCACCGGCGCCTTCCACCACGATGTCGCCCGCGCCCAGCACCTCGGCGTCGAGTTCGCGCGCCGACGTGGCGAAGGCGGCGTTCTTGTCGCCAATGCCGTTCAGGCTGGTCAGTGCAAGGCCGTTGGCCGTCAGGTCCAGGCCGTTGCCGACCAGCGATCCCTGGGCGGCGTTCAGGATGATCGTGCCGTTCGCCGCGCCGGCGTCGATGGCGCCGAACGCCAGGTCGCCGTGCTGCGCGGTCAGGTCGATGGTGCGGTTGCTGCCGCTGACCGAGGCGGACACGTTCAGCGTATCGGTGGCGGTCGCCGTGATGTCGCCGTTGGCCGTGTTCAGCGTAGCCGTCAGCGCGCCGGTGTTGTTCAGCGTCAGGTCGGCGGCGGTCGTGGTGCCGGTCAGGCTGACGTTGGCGTTGGCGGCTTGCGTCGTCAACGTCGTGTCGCCGCCCGCGGCGCCGCTGGTGAAGTTCACCGTGTCGCCCTGGATGGCGATCGTGCGCGGCGTGCCGCCCGCGGCGACCACGTCGGTCGCGCCCGCCAGCGTGACGGTGTCCTGGGCCTGCACGCCGGCGCCGGCGACGGTCAGGGTGCCGCCGGAGGACAGCAGCAGGTTGTCGGCGGTGCCGGACAGGCCCGAACGGGCATCCAGGTCGCCGGACGAACGGATGTAGACCGAGCTGTTGTCGCCCGCCTGGTCCACGTCGCCCGCCAGCGTCAGAGCGCGCGCGCCGACGTTGTTCAGCACGATGACCGCGCCATCGGCGCCGGTCGACAGGTCGCCCAGCGACGCGACGTTGGTGCGCAGGGCGACACCGCCCAGGCCGGTGGCCAGGTCGGTGGCCGAACCGATGCTGCCGCCCGCCGTGGCCGTCAGGCTGTTGCCGAAGACCAGGTTGCCCGCCAGCGCGCCCAGGATGGAGCCGCCCGCGTTCAGGGTGACGTCGCCCGACGTCTTGGCGTCGATCGTGTTGATGGACAGGTCGCCATTGGACGTGGCGATCGAGATGTCATTGTCGGTCGAGTTGGTCTTGCTGATGGCGCTGGTGACCAGCGTGGGGCCGGCGGTGGTGATGCCGATGGCGCCGTTCTGCGTGACGATCGACGCGAGCGTGGTGCCGGCCGCGCGGTTGTCGTCCAGGTAGATCGAGCCGTTGCCGGTGACTTCGGCCGTCAACGAGGCGGCGGTCGTCTGCAGGTTGTCGGCCGAGCCTTCGGCGCCGCCGATGCCCGCGCCTGCCTTCAGCGTGACCGAATTGCCGATGATGCGCGTGGATTCTTCGCGATCGTCGACGATGGTGCTGCCTGCCTTGCTGTAGTCGATGTTGACGGTGCCCGTGCCCGCGTCGATATTGCCGGCGACCAACTGGCTGTTGGCGCCGTTGCCCACGATCTTGATCGTGCCATTGCCGTTGGCGGCGATGGCGTTCGCGATCTGCAGATTGCCGGCCGCGGCGATGTCGATGACGTTGCCCGACAGGTACGAGTAGACGGCATTGTTGTCCGCCGCCAGGTACATGGCGCCATCGGTGGTGGCTTCCACGCGCTGGCCGGTGGCGTTGATGCGGCCCTGCGCGGTGTTCGCGCCGATGCCGTAGCGGCCATTGAGCGCGACGCCATACGCCTGGATGTTGGCGCCGGCCGCGTCGGCCAGGATGGAGCCGTTCTCCGCGCTCAGCGTGATCTGGCCCTGCGTGGCGCCCGCCTGCACGTTCTTGACCGTGATGTTGCCCGAGGTGGTGTTCACCGAGATGCCGTTGCCGGCGGCGTCGGTGGCCGACGTCATGCTGGTCACCACCACGTTGCCCGACGACGTGACGCGGGTTTCACCGTTGGCGACCGAGGTCGTCAGGCCGCCCAGCAGGTTGGAGGTGCTGTTCAAGTACAGCGAGCCGTCGCCGGTGACGGTGGCCGACACAGGGTTGTTCGGCGCGGCGATCTGGATCGCCGCGTCCCGCGTGCCGATGCCGTTTTGCGCGCTCAGCGTGATGGCGCCCGTGCCCGACCCGGAGATGGCGCCGCCGCCCGCCAGGATGCTCCCGGTCTGGGCGTTGAGCGTCAGCGTCCGGTTGGTGCCATAGCTGACGGATCCCACCAGGATGTCGCCGCTGGTCGTCGTGACCGACAGGTCTTCGCCAGCGCTCAGGTTGCCCAGGTTGATCGAGCCGGTCTGCTTGAGGAAGATGCCGCCGGAGGCGTTGGCCGTGATGTTGTTGACCTGGGTGTTCAGGGCATTGCCGGCCGAGCCGATGGCGTTGCTGGTGTTGCCCGACGCGGTGGACAGCGTCAGGTCGCCCGCCGTGATCTTCGAGGTCGAGACCATGCCCTGGATCGCGCCGCCGGTGGTGTAGTACGGATTGGTCGACAGGTTGACCGATCCGTTCTGCGTGACGTCGATCTCGTTCAGGTTGATCGCGCCAATCGCCTGGTAGGTGAAGTTCAGGCCCGTGGTGTCGCGAACGATGGTCAGCGCGGTCGTGTTGCCGGTGTCGGCGCCGCTGAACGTCAGGTTCTGGGCGTCGATGGCCAGGAAGCCGGCGCTGCCCAGGTTGCTGCCTTGTCCGTTGGCCCGATTGATGGTCAGGTCGGTCAGGTCGGCCAGGTTGTCGACGTAGATGCTGCCGGGCGTGGCCAGCGTCAGGGACGGCGTATCCAGGTGCAGGCGGTTCGACTGCGACGACCCGATGGAGCGGTTCGTGCCGTAGTTGGCCGTCAGGGTGACGCTATCGGCTGTGATCAGGTTGCTGTTGTCCGCGCCGACGATGTTGCCGCGGTTGGTCGTCAGCGAGACCGCGCCATCGGTGGTCGCGATGGTGCCCACGACCAGGTCGCGGCCCAGGCCGGAGGTGTCGTTGGTCAGCGTGATGTTGCCGTCGGCGGTCGCCGACGCGACCCGCAGGCCGTAGGCTTCGGTCAGCGCGATGCTGCCGTCCGCCGTGTCGGTCTTGCGGGCGCTCAGGGTGACGATGGTCGTGCCGCCGGTAAGGTTGGTGGTCCGGATGGCGCTCTTGTTGCCGATCGAGCCGTTCGCCGTCAGATCGACGGTGGTGGCGTTGTTGATCGTGCCGCTCAGGATGGAGCCGCCGGTGTTGTTGACCGAGAACGCGTTGCCGTTGGTGTTGACCGTGCCCAGTTCGATATCGCCGACGGTGTTGCTGACCGAGCTGGCGCCCGTCGAGGTCAGGCTGGGCAGGCTGGTATTGCCTTCCACGGTGATGAACGCCCCGCCATTGGCGGCGCGGCCGGTCAGCGTGCTGACGCGGGTATCGATGGCGTTGCCGGTGCCCGTGGCGCCGATCGCATTGTTGGCGTTGAGGGTGAGCGAGGCGGCGTCGATCTTGGTGTCGCCGTCGCCGTCGCCCAGCAGCGAGCCGGCGCGCGAGGTCAGCGACACGTTGTCGTAGCCGACGTCGATCGTGCCGACGGTGACGTTGCGGTCGCTGCTGACGGTCAGGTTCAGGCCGCCCGCGTCCGTGATGTCGCCCAGCACCAGGCCGGCCGCGCTTGCGCTGCCGCCGTCCGTGGCGGTAAAGCCGATGTTGCCGCCGTCGCGCGTCGGCGAGTTGATGCTGTACGTGCGGGCGCCGTTGCCCGTCGAATACAGCGACAGCGAATCGATGTGCGTGTCGGAATCGATGTAGACGTCGCCGACGTTCTGGATGCTGACCAGCGGCGCGGACAGATTGATCTCGCGGCCCGCGGCGCCGATGCCGCCCGTACCCTGGGCGACGATCGTCACCTGGCCGGCAGTGATGCGTTGGCTGTCGTCGGCGCTGCCCAGGATGCTGTTGTTCGAGGACAGGCGGACGGTGCCGGTGGGCAGCGTGTCGATGGTGCCGATGTCCTGGCCGACGCTGCTGGACAGCGACAGGTTCAGGCCGGTGTTGTCACGGACCTCGTTGACCTGCAGGCGGCCGTTGTGGACCACGTCGAACAGCAGTTCGTTCGACGTGATGTCGTATGTCGAGGCCGTCCCGCCGGTCGCGTAGAGCGACAGGCCGGTCAGGTCGCGGTCGTTGTTCACGTAGACATCGCGGCCCGCCGTCAGGTAGAGGTCGCCGGTCGTCGTTTCGATCTTGTCGGCCGGGCCCGCGCCGATCTGGCCGGTGGCGAACAGCGACACCGAATCGCCCGTGACGTGCGAGGCGGGCGACAGGTTGACGATGTTGCTGCCCGCGCCCGTCGCGTTCAGGCTGACGGTGTGCGCGGGGCCGGTGTCGACGGTGCCGAGGTTCAGCGTGCGGTCGCCGGAGAACGAGAAGTTCAGGCCGGTGGTGTCGCGTACGTCGAACAGGTTGTAGGCGCCGGTGTCCGTGACGTTGAAGGTCAGGCCCTGGGCCGCGACCTGCACCACGTTGTTGACGCCGGTGTCCGCGTGGTTGGCCGTGACGTTCAGGCTGAACAGGTTCGAGGCGTTGTCCAGGTACAGGTCGCGGCCGGTCTGCGTGGTCAGTTGACGCGTGTCGGTCAGCACCGCGTTGCCGGCCGCGCCGATGGCTTGCGAGGCGGTCAGCGTCAGCGCCGGGGCCACGAAGCGGGTGCCGGCGCCTTGCAGGATCGAGCCGTTGGTGACGTTGACCTGCGCCGAGCTGGTGACGCTGTTGTTCAGCAGCGTGAGCGTCTTGTTGTTGGACACCCACAGGCTGCCGTTGACGTTCGACGACAGCGAATCGACGCTGGTGTACAGCGGATTGTAGGTATTGATCAGACCGGTGACAGAGCCATTGCCCGTGATGTTGAGCGTCAGGTCGCCCGTGATGATATCGGGGCTGCCGGCGCTGGTGCTGACGCCATAGATGCTGCCGCTGCTGGTGAGCGCGACCGAGCCGCCCGCGCCGGTGCCGATATGGTTGACCGTCAGCGTGCGGTCGGACGCGATGGACAGCGCCAGGTTGCCGGCGGTGGAGATATTGTTGAGCGTCAGGCCGTTCTGGCCGACCGTATCGGTCAGCGAGAACGCCAGGCCGGTGGCGGAAATGGCGTAGGTGTTGGTGGAGACGCCGGTGGAGTTGCTGTGGTTCAGCTTCAGGTCCAGCGACGCCAGTTCCTTGGCGTTGGCGACGGACACGTTGCCCGCCGAGCTGATCGACAGGTTGTCGGCGGAGGTGGAGACGTTGATGCTGCCGTTCGTGCCCAGCGCATTCAGGCTTACGGTGTTGCCGGTGATCTGGCCAGAACTGCGAATGATGGTCGGGTTGATCGAGTTATTCGCGTAGCGCGAGGTCAACGACACCGAACCCGTCGTGCCGGCGGTGATCGTGGCGGTCGAGATGGCCGAATCGGCGTTGATGGCCAGCGCGGCGCCGCTCATGATGGCGCCGATCGTCAGGGTCGTGCCGCCGATGATCACCAGCGATTGGCTGCCCAGCCCGCCAAAGGCATACGTGTTGGTGTCGTAAATGGTGGAGCTGTAGGCGTCGCGGCGCGTCAGATTGAGGTCGACGCTGTTGAGCGCCTGGCCCCCGTTGTCCAGGTAGATGTCGCCGTTGTTGGCGATCGTCAGGTTGCTGGTCGTGGTGCGCAGCGCGCGGGCGCTGCTGCCGATCGCCCCGGTATTGGCGTCGCGCGCGGTGTAGCTGTCGCTGCCGGTGGCCGACAGCTTGACGCTGCCCGCCGTGATGCGGCCCGCGCCGGCATCGCTGGTGATGCTGGAATTGACGCCGCCGTTGGCCGTGGTCAGGCTGACCGAATTGCTGGCGGCGATGGTCCCGACCTGGATGTTCTTGCGGCCCGTGAAACTGAAGTCCGTCAATCCGCCGGTGATCTCTTCCAGGTACTGCGTGGAGCCGTCGTCGCTGATGGTGATGATCTGGCCCACGCCGCCACCGATATCGATGGTGCTGGCCGTGCCGGCCGAACGCAGGCTGTTGATCGCCAGGTTGCGCAGCACGGTGTCGCTGTCGACGTGGATATCGCTGCCCGCGGTCAGGCTCAGCGCTGACGTGCCGGTCAGGGCGAGCGTGCCGCCGTCGGCCGACGAACCGATGGCGCCGGATCCCGCCGTCAGCGAGACCGTCGCCGCGTGGATCTCGCCGGGGTTGGCCAGATCGTCGTTGGCGATGTTGCCGCCCGACACCAGGGTGACTTTGCCGCCCGCGCCGGCATCGATGTTGCCGACCAGGAGGTGCTTGCCGTTGGCGGAGAACCCGAAATCCAGGTCGGTCGCGCTGGCGATGTCCTTGAGATGGATGCCGCTGGCGTCGTCCGTCAGCGTGAAGGCCGACAGGTTGGGGGCGGTGATCGCATAGGTCCCGTAGGCCGAGCCATTGCGCGTGATGGCCAGGCGCGTGAGGCCGGCCAGGTTGTCGACGGCAACGTCGCCCGTGCTGGTCAGGCTGACGTCGGGCGCCTGCAGCGTCAGCGCGGCGCCCGTTGCGCCCAGCGCCCCGGATGCCGACAGCGCGATGCTGCCGGCCTGGATCTTCGTGGCAGCGTCGCCGTCGTCGAGGATCGAGCCCCCGTAGTTGGTCAGCGTGGCTGCGCCGGTGGCCTGCAGGCTGCCGACCGTGGTGGTGCCGTACGACTGGGTGTAGCCCAGTTGGCCGCCCGCCGTCACCGAAACGAGCCGGATGTCGCTGGAGGTGCCATTCAGGTAGACGTCGCCGCCCGCATTGGCGCGGACATTGACCGCGCCCGGGCCGCTAATGCCCACGTAACGCACGCTGCCCAAGTAGGCGCCGCCGATCGAGCCCGCGGCCGTCAGCGTCACATCGCCGCCGCCTGCGTAGGCATTGCCCGAGCCGCTGCTCAAGATCGATCCGTTGGCGGCGTTCAGGATGACGTCGTCGTACCAGCTGCGCACCGCGCCGGATACCAACATGTCGCCTTGGCGCGCGTCGATCTCCACCTTTTCGGTAGCGCTGATGTTGTTCAGTGTGACGCTGCTGGTGGTGTTGCCGGATCCGACGGGGTTGGGCAACTGGGCGTAGAACCCGCCGTCGGCGGCCGAGCCGGACAGGTAGCTGGTCAGGATGTCCAGGTGCCCCGTGCCCGCGGCGCCGATGCCGCGTCCCGCATTCAGGTTCACCGAATTGGCCAGCAACTGGGTGGTCTTGTCACCGTCATCGTGAATCGCGCCGGTCGCGTTCAGGGTGATGCTGCCGCCGTAGCCGGCATCGATGCTGCCGACGGTGATGTCTCGGTCGCCGGTGAAGTTGAAGCTCACCCAGTTGGCGTCGCGCACTTCGCGGATCGTGTGCCCGCTGGCATCATCGATGACGTTGAACAGCAGCGACGGCGCGCGCACGTCCAGTACATAGTGGTCGTCCTCGCCCTTGTGGCGCGCGTTGACGGTCAGGGAGGCCAGGTCGGCGATGTTGGTGGCGTAGAGGTTGCCGCGCGTGGCCAGCGACAGGTAGGGCGCATTGACCGACACGAAGTCGGCGTTCGTGCCGATGTCCTGATTGGCGGAAAGGATGACCGTGCTGGCGGTGACCCGCGTATCCGCGATGCCGTCGTCCAGGATGCTGCCTTGCGTGGAGGTCAGCGTGACCATGCTGCCGGCGCGGATGTTGCCCAGTTTCAGGCTCTGGTCGCCGGTGAACACGAACTGGTTCAGCAGCGAGCTGTAGACCTGCTTGAGCTCATACGCGGTGCCCAGGTCGTCGTTGACGTCGAAAGCGAGGAAGGGCGCGGACACCAGCAGGGTGTTGCGGCGGGCGGGGTCGGCGTGCGTATTGCTGACCGCCAGGTAGGTCAGCGTCTTGCCGGGGTTGTCGACGTAGATGTCGCCGCCGCTGGCCAGCGCCAGGCTGGTCGTGGCGGTCTTGATGCGATCGCTGGCCGTGCCGATGTGCCGCTGGGCCTGCAGGTTGATGCTGTTGCCCGCCAGTTCGCTGTTCGCATTGGCGCGCAGGATGTCGCCGCCCAGGGCATTGAGGAACAGGGTGCCGGTGCCGGCATCCAGCCGGTTGGCGGTCAGGTCCACCGCGCCCAGGACGTAAATGCCGTTGGTGGCCTTCAGGTCATCGAGCAGGACCGAGCCCTGCGCCTGGCTGAGGTAGATGGCGTTGCCGGTGGCTTTCAGTTCGCCCGCGGCGGTGCGCAGGTAGGTGCCCGCCGTGCCCACGGTGTAGGCGCTGCTGGCCGTCGGGGCCAGCAGGGTGACCACATTGCCCGTGATAAGCGATGCCGACGACCCCGTGATGCTGCCCGCCCGCGCGGTGAGCGTGACGTTGCCGCCGCCCGCGTTGACCTGGCCGGCGGAGATGCTGTTGCCGGTGAGGTTGATGGCGCCGCCGCCCGAGCTGACGTTGTTGGCCGACACGCTGCCCGCGCCGGTGATCACAATGCCGGCGTTGTTGGCCTGCGCCTGGGTGATGGTCAGGTTGGTGCTGGCGCTGTCCAGATAGACGCCGCCCGAGCCCGCGGTGGCGGACACGCTGCTGGCATTGGTCTTGAGGCTGCGGGACGCGGCGCCGATGATGCCGTTCTGCGCCGACAGCGTCAGCGCGTTGGCGGAGATCATGGTGGCGTCGTCGCCGTCGTCGACGATGCCGCCCAGGCCCGACGTCAGCGTGGCCATCGCGCCCGCCTTGATGGCGCCGACCGTCAATGGGCCGCCGGCCGAGACGGACAGCGAGCCGGTGGTGTCGATCGAGCGCAGCGCCAGGCTGCCCGTATTGTTCAGAAACACGCCGCCGGCGCCGCTGGCGGCCGTCAGCGTGGCGGTCTGCGTATTCAGGGCCTGGGCGGCGGCGCCGATGGCGCCGTTGTTGCCGGTGCTGCCGGCCGCCTTGAGCGCGATGCTGCCAGCGGTGATGATGTCCGAGCCGTTGCGGGCCAGGATGTCGCCGGCCGTGGAGGTGAGCGCCAGGGCGCCGGCGCCCAGCGCGATATTGCCCGCGTTGATCGTGCGATCGCCCGTGAACGAGAAGTTCAGGCCGTCCTGGGCAACCGTGTTCAGCTGGTAGCTGCCCGTGTCGGTCAGCGAGAACACCATGCCGCCGGCGGACGTAAGCTGATACGTGTTGTTGACGCCGGGTTGCGCGTGGCGGCTGGTGATGTCCAGCGAGCTCAGCACGGAGCGGTTGGCCACGGCGAGGTTGCCGCCCGTGGCGAGCGCCAGCCGGGCGGTCTGGGTGTTGACGGCCTTGCCGGCCTCGCCGATGCTGCCGCCGCTGGCGTCCAGCGTGACGGTGTTGCCCGCCACCACCTGATTGGCGCCGCCGGTGTTGCGGATGGCGCCCGCGCTGGTGCGCACCAGCGCCGCGCCGCTGCCGGCGTCGATGACGTTGGCCAGGTTGATGTCGCCGGTGGCGTTCAGCGTGATCGCGCCGCCGCGGCTGGTCAGCTTGCCGATGTTGTCCAGCGTGCTGCCCACGCCCAGGGCTTCCAGCGTGATGGCGCCGCCCTGGGTGCTGATTTCGGTGTTCGAATTCTCGAAGCGGATGCCGCCCGTCTGCGTCGAACGCAGCGTGAAGCTGTTGCCCGACACGGTTTGCAGATTGATCGCGGCCATGTCCGCGATCGTGATCTGGCCGGTGGCTTCGAGCTTGATGTTCGTCGTGCCGGCCAGGCTTTCCAGCAGGCCGCGCGACACGGTGTTGTTGGCGGCGTTGGCATCGCCGCCATTGATGGCGCCGTCGCCCGCGCTGCCGTCCAGCGCGCCCGAGCCGTTGGCGGAATCGACGATGCGCAGGTCGGTCGGGTCGATGAGCAACAGGCCCGTCTTGCCCTTGGGGGCGCGCATGTCGACCGAACCGGTCAGGCCGATGTTCTTCTTGCTGGAGACTTCGGCAAAGCCGCCGTCGCCGCCCTGTTCGCCGCCACGCGCCGACAGGCTGCCGGCAAACGCCGTGGCCTCGTTGGACCACATCGTGACGCTGCCGCCGTTGCCCTTGACCAGCGCATCGGCCTTGAGCGTGGCGCCCGCCGCCACCTTGACGCTGGTCGACTTGCCGCTGAACGCGGCCGAACCGTCATCCGGCGCGACGCCCAGGCTGCCCAGGGCAATCTCGCCGCCGCCGGCGGCGCCCGAGACGTCGATGGCCGCGGTGCGGGTGACATCCACATGCTCGCCCGTGACGACGACCTTGCCGCCTTGCTGGCCCGCGCCCACGCCCGAGGCGTCGACCGTGCCGGCGATCCTGACCGTGCCGGCGTCGCCGCCGGACAGCACGATCTTGCCGTTCTGCGTGCCGACCGACCGGGCGGTGACGATGCCGTCGGTGTTGACGACGTTGTCGATCACGCCCTTGACCGTGCGCGCCGTCATCAGCACCATGCCGCCATCGGCGCGGATTTCGCCGGTATTGGTGACCAGCACCGAAACCGGCTTGCCGTTTTCGTCCTTGGGCAGTTCGTTGATGGTCGAGGTGGCGTCGAAGCTGAGCAGCCCGTCGCCGTGGAAGTCGACCGTGACGGTGTTGGCGCCAGCCAGGGCCACGCGCCCCAGCTTGGCCTGAATCACGCCCGAGTTGCGCACCGACGGCGCGACCAGCGCGGCCAGGCCGCTGTCCTTGATGCTGATCGTGCCTTCGTTGACGATCATGGCATCGGTCTTGGACGAGGCCTGGTTGAACTTGTACTTGCCGGCCAGGAAGTCCTTGTCGCTGATGTTCGCCGTGGTGGCGACCAGGCCGCCCACGTCGATCCGCGCGCCCTTGCCGAACACCACGCCGTTCGGGTTGACCAGCATCACCGTGCCGTTGGCGTTCAACTGGCCGAAGATGGCCGACGGGTCATTGCCGACCACGCGGTTCAGCGTGACGCTCTTGCTGCCGGGCTGGCGGAAGTTGACCGTCTCGTTGGCGCCGATGCTGAAGTCTTTCCAGTTGATGATCGCCTTGCCGGTCGACTGCTTGATGTCCAGCGTGCCGTTGCCACGGTCGATGATGGTGGCCGAGCCGCCCACCACGTTGCCGCCGGTGGGATTGGCATGCGCACCGCTTGATGCGAGCGAGCCGATCACCATGGCCAGCGTGCTGAGCGCGGGCAGGGTGGCTTCTTTTTTCAGGCGCAAGCGGCGAGCGGGTTGGGCGAGGCTGCGGGGTTTGCCATTCATGGTCGGTCTCTTGTCGGTCGCTTGCTTAGTACTGGGCCGAAATGCTGAAGAACACACGGGGATTCTTGTTGCCCTGGGTCAGGACATCCCCGCTGGTGGGCTTGGCCACTTCGAAGGTGGCGTATACGGTTTTGCTCAGGTTGGCGCGCATGCCCGCGCCAATGGAGGACACGTTCGAGCGGGTCAGGGGCGCGCTTTCGCTGCGCGACCAGATGCGGCCGCCATCGATGAACGAATAGACGTGCGCGCCGTGCGGCAGGAAGCGGTCGGTCGACACGGCGTAACGCAGCTCCAGCGAGCCGGCCACGCCGTTGTCGGCGGACATTTCGCCATCGTCGTAGGCGCGGCCGAAATTCGGGCCGCCCAGCGCGAATTCCTCGCTGGCCAGGAGCGGGCTGGTGCTGTACTGGCCCGCGAACGTGGCCACCATGGACAGGCGTTCGGTGAATTGCTGCAGGCGGGTCAATTCGGCGGTGAACTTCAGGAAATCCGAACGGCCATTGGCGCGCGAGGCGAGTTCGGCGCCTTGCTGCGTCGCGCCCATCGCGTCCAGGCCCTGATGCACCGTGCCGCGGATCGCGGTGATGCCGTTCCAGCTGTCGGTGCGGTCGTAGCTCAGGCCCGCGCGCAGGACGCGCAGGCGGTCACGCGTGAAGGGCGCTTCGGTGATGTCGGTGGTGACGTTGCGCACGTCGAACGTGCCGAAGGCGCGCAGGTTTTCCAGGCGCGAGCGGATCAGCGGGTAGGTGACGGTGGCCGCGTAGGCCTGCACGTCGCTGGCGACGTTCAACGGGGCGAGGTCGCGGCCGGGCTCGCTCTTGGCATAGCTGGCGGCCAGGCCGAAGGTCATGCCGCTGTCGGTGACCAGCATGTCGTAGTTGCCGGCCACGGCCTGGCTGCGATAGGAGGGAAAGCCCAGGCGGCCGCTCAGCGTGAAGGTGTCGGCGCGCGCGCCGAACGAATTGAGCGTGACCTGGCCGGTCATTTCGCTCCAGCCCAGATAGGGCGAGCCACGGTTGTCAAAGCCCACGGCCGCGTCGACCGGCTTGCGTTCACTGCGCACCACCAGCACCGAGCCGCCCACTTCCTTGGGCGAAGCCTCCAGCGATGCGCGCACGATCAGGCCATTCAGGTCGTTGGCCAGCAGCAGTTGGCGTTCGACCTCGGCCACGTTGATCGGGCGCACGCCGCGCAGGCGCGCCACCAGCTTCTCGACCGCGGCTTGCGCCGGTCCGATGTCGCCGTCGTACATCACATCGGAGACATAGCCTTCGACCACCACGATGCGGAACACGCCGCCCTCGACGGTCTGCTCCGGCACGATGACGCGCGTGGTCACGTAGCCGTCATTGCGATAGAGCAGTTCGATGTCGTTGGCCACCTTGAAGGCATCGGCCACCGTGATCGTCTTTCCCACCAGATCCTGATAGAACGCGCTCACTTTCGCGGGAGGGTAGTGCGTGACCCCGTCCACGCGCATGTCCGTGAGCGTGAAGCTCAGCTTGTCGGCGCCGGCCGGCGCCTCGGACGCGCTGCCCTGCTGCACGGTCACCTGGGGTGCGCCGGGTGTGCTTTCGGGCAGCACGGGTTGCGGCAGCGGGCGCCCCGGCTCGGCGGCCGAAGGCAGTTGCGGACGCACGCTCTGCGCCTGGACGGGGCTGGCGACCAGCGCCAAAACCGTTGAGGCAAGACCGACTTTCAGGGAAATGGGGGACAGGAAACGGACGGCGGGACGACAGAATCGGGATAGGCGGGGCATGAAAGCTCGGACGGCGATTTGTTACATTTCGACTTAGCAGAAGCTATTTGACATACGATTCAGGCGTGCGTAAACACTATTCTGCGTCGTTGTTAAGCGCTGAAACATGCCGGCTCTCTGGCGGTAACCGCCCGGGAACGCTGGAAAAAATGCGGTGTTCCGTCCCTTTGTCGCGTGCAAGCCACAAAGTCATGGAACGAACTGTCACTAATCCAGTTTCGCGCTGTAACAAACATTATCGTAAGTGCGCAGTTATTCCATTACCGAGGTTTGCTGGAATGCAGGGTAGGTTTGCCGCAAGGAAAATTATTCGAGCAGCGGCCTCGGTACTGTCTCCTGTTCGCCACGCGGGCGTCGGGCGGCATGAAAGAATGCGCGGCATGAACGACGACTTCCTTTCGATGGCGCCGGGCCAACTCGCCGGCCTGCGCGTGCTGGTGGTCGAGGATCGCCCCGAAGACCGCATGCTGCTGGTGGACTTCCTGACCAGCCAGGACTGCCGGGTCTATGTCGCCGAGGACGGCAACGACGGCTACCGCAAAGCGCAAATGGTGCAGCCGGACATCATCCTGATGGACGTGTCCATGCCGGTCTGCGACGGCCTGGCGGCCTGCCGGCTGTTGAAGGCGGACCAGGCCACGCGCGGCATCCCCGTCATCTTCCTGACCGCGGCGGCCCTTCCCGGCGAACGGGTGGCGGGGCTGTCGGCGGGCGCCGTGGATTACGTGGCCAAGCCGTTCGATTTCGAGGAAGTGCGCCTGCGCCTGCTGATTCATCTGCGCGTGGCGTCCGCGCCTGCGCCCGCGCCCGCCTTGGCAGCGGGGGGGGCGGATGATGGCACTTCCGCCGCGGCGGCGGGGGGGACGCTGGATGGCGTCCTGTTCCGCGCCGCCCGCAAGCTGCTGCGCGAGCGGCTGGATCACACGCCCGAACTGATGGCGCTGGCCCAGGCGTTGAACACCAACGCGCGGCGGCTGAACCAGGCCTTCCGGCGCTGCGCCGGAACGACCGTCTTCGAGTTTCTGCGGGAAGAGCGCATGCGCGAGGCTCGCCGCCTGCTGTGCGAGACCAGCCTGGACATCCAGGCCATTTCGCAAGCGGTGGGCTATGGCAACCGGGGCAATTTTTCCACCGCCTTCCGCGAGCGCTTCGGCATGCCGCCGACGGCCCTGCG
Organism: Achromobacter sp. T5-5; assembly: GCF_055397965.1. NCBI lineage: Bacteria > Pseudomonadati > Pseudomonadota > Betaproteobacteria > Burkholderiales > Alcaligenaceae > Achromobacter > Achromobacter sp. T5-5. The sequence goes on along the minus strand of NZ_AP027919.1, from coordinate 5,420,413 downwards.
CCAGGAATTCGATCCCCATGCCTGATCGCCGCCTGGGTTGGCCGGGTTGGCTGCCGCTCTCCCTGTTGTTGCTGCTGGTCCTGTCGTGCCTGCTGGCGCCCGTGCGCGCGGGCGCCGCGCCGCCGTCGGTGGACCTGACCGCCGTGACCGGCAAATTGCCGCTAGTCCATGAACTGCAGGGCATCGAGGACCCGACCGGCGCCAAGGACGCCAGCGAGCTCCTGGACGGCCCCTGGCAGCCCGTGACGCCCGCCTGGCTGAACCGGGGCTTTTCCGCGTCGGCATTCTGGCTCAGGCTGGACGTGCGCAATCCCACAGCCGGTTTGGTTGAACGCTGGCTGTCCCTGGGCGTGCCCCGGCTGGAGGACGTGCGCTTCTACCTGTTTCCCGACGGCCAGCGGCAGCCCTTCAAAGTCGTGCTGGCGGGCAACCGCGAGCCGCTCGCGCAGCGCGAAGTGCCGTCTGCCGTGTCGGTGGTGTCGCTACTGCTCGCGCCCGGCGAGCGGATGACGGTGCTGGTCCGCGTGCAGAGCCGCTCGGCCATCAGCATGGAACCCGCCTTGTGGACGCCGTCGGCGTTCGTGGGCGCCGCGCAGCAAGGCACCCTGGTCCTGGCGCTGCTGATCGGCGCGCTGTTGATGGTGGTGATCTACACGGGGGTGCTGGGCGTGGCGCAGCGCGACCTGGTGTTCCTGTTGATGGGCGCCACCATCCTGATCGAAATTTTCTACAGCATCGCGTTCCAGGGATTGCTTTATCGCTATGTGCAGACGGGCGGGGGCGAAGCGGTGCTGCGCGCGCCCAGCGTGCTGGGGACGCTGGCGGCCACCTTGTTCGGCTTCACGGTGATGCGGTTCGCGGACTTGCACCGGGTGCGGCTCTGGCGCTGGGTGTATGGCGCCCTGATCGCCCTGGGCCTCGCGGGCACCGCGTGGTCAGCATGGGGCGACTATCGCGCCGCCTCGCAGACGCTGATCGGACTGATGCTGCTGTGGGCGCTGGTCTGGCTGGTGTCCATGGCCGACGGCTGGCGGCGAGGACACGCAAACGCCCGGATCTTCCTGCTGTCCTTCGCGGTGTACTGCGCCTGCTTCTTCCTGCGGCTGGCGTTCATCCTGGGGCTGCTGCCCGGACGATGGGAGGGAGGGCCGGAGGTGGCCTGGGATCTGTTGTCGATCTCGCTGATGCTGGCGATCCTGGTGCATGGACGCACGCGTCAGCACCGCCAGGACAAGCTGGCGGTCGAGCGCGAACTGACGCAGGCGCGCGAACGCGAACACAGGCGGCTGGACCAGGCCGTCACCGAGCGCACCCAGGCCTTGCAGGCGGCGCTCATCCAGGCCGACGAGGCCGGCCGCGTGCGCCAGGATTTCCTGGCCCGCATCAGCCATGACCTGCGCACGCCGCTGACCTCGATCATCGGGTTCGCGGACCTGATCCAGGCGGGCGGGCGCGACGACGCGCCGCGCGGCGCGATCATCCGCCGCAGCGCCGACCACATGCTGGGCATGGTCAATGACCTGATCGACTACGCCGCGGGCGCTGGCGGCCAGGCGCTGCGCGTCTCGCCCGAGTATGTGCATGCCCTGCTGGACGCCGTGGCCAAGGAATCCGCGCCGATCGCGGCCAGGCAGAACAACCAGTTCCTGTTGCGGGTGTCGGCGTCGGTGCCCGCCGTGCTGGACATGGATGGCAAGCGCGTGCGGCAGGTGCTGTCCAACCTGATCGACAACGCCGCCAAGTTCACCCGGGGCGGCGTGCTGACGCTCACGGCCGACTACACGGAGCCCGGCGCGGGCGAGGCGTCCGGGCTGCTCGTGCTGGCGGTGCGCGACACGGGCTGCGGCATCGCGCCGCAGGACCGGGAGCGCATTTTCGAACCCTTCCAGCGGCTGGCTTCCGCGGACAACCAGCCGGGCGTGGGGCTGGGCCTGCCCATCGTCCAGCAATGGGTGCAGCGCATGGACGGCAGCATTGTCGTCGAGAGCGGCGTGGGGCAGGGCACGCTGGTCAGCGTGTCGCTGCCGGTCCGGAAGATGGACGAATCCCGCATCTCGCATCATTACATCGCCGCCGCGCCGCATGTCCTGCCGACGCTGGATGGCTCGGGCAAGCTGCTCTGGCTGGCCGAGGACACGCCGGAGATCCGTGAATTCCTGGTCGAGGAACTGGCCAGCATGGGCTTTGACGTGGACAGCGAATCCGATGGCCGGGGTATCGTGGCGCGCATCCAGGCCAGCGACGCGCGCCGTCCCGACCTGATCCTGACGGACCACCGCATGGAAGGCGCCGACGGCGCGGCCGTGCTCGCCGCCGCCCGTGCGCGCTGGCCGGACCTGCCGGTCGTCGCGGTGTCGGCAACGCCCCATGACACGCTGGCCGTGGACGGCGCGCGCTACGACGCCAGTCTGCTCAAGCCCATCAGCCTGGTCGAACTGCGCCATGTGCTGGGCAGGCTGCTGCATCTGCCGGTCAATCAAACGGCCAACGACGCCGAGCCGGCGCCGGTGCAGACCCCTCGCCTGTCCGGCGCCGATCTCGCCCAGGTGCAACGGCTGCTGGACAGCGGTGCCATCTCGGACCTGATCGATTGGGCGCGCGCGCTGCAGGCCCGCGACGCGGCCTTCCGGGACCTCGGGGAACAGTTCCGCCGCCTGGCCCGCCAGGGAGATATCGCCGGTATACGCGCACTGTGCGAGCGCGCGCGCGCGGACTGACGTCAACGCCGCGCCGCCCCGCGGGAGGTCCGGCCATACCGGTGCTCGCAAGCCATGCCGGCGCGCCGCGGCGGGACGGCGCGCGGGCCGCCTTCCGTTTTCCAGGTGCATCGCGTATAACAGCCGTACGATATGTGCAGCGCAACATGGTGCATGTCGCAGTCACACCGATCGCAAGCTCACCCCTCAGCCTCCCGCAAGGAGTACCGCCGTGGCCCGATCCAAAGCGTCAGCGACAGCACCCGAGCCCCTGTTGATCGACCTTGCCCTGCAGGGCGGGGGCGCGCATGGCGCGTTCACCTGGGGCGTGCTGGATCGCCTGCTGCAAGAGCCCTGGCTGGGCATAGACGGCATTTCGGGCACCTCGGCCGGCGCCATGAACGCCGCGGTGCTGGTGCTGGGCCACGCGCGCGGCGGCGCCGAGGGGGCCCGCGCCGCGCTCGACGATTTCTGGCGCCGCGTGTCGCAGGCGGCCACGTTCAGTCCGTTTCGCCGCAGTCCGCTCGACGTGCTGATGGGCTCGTGGTCGCTGGACCACTCGCCCATGTTCGTCGCCTTCGACCTCGCCTCGCGCGTGTTTTCCCCATATGACCTGACCGCGTCCTCGGCCAATCCACTGGCCGGGATCCTCGACGAATTGATCGATTTCGACGAGCTGGCGCGGGCGCCCATCCACCTGTTCGTCACCGCGACCAACGCGCGCACGGGCCGCGGCCGCGTGTTCAAGAACGCCGAGGTGAACGCCGACGTGCTGCTGGCCTCGGCCTGCCTGCCCACCATGTTCCGGGCCGTGATGATCGACGGCGACCCCTACTGGGACGGGGGCTACAGCGGCAACCCCACCATCACGCCGCTCGTGCGCGAATGCAAGTCCCGCGACACCATCCTGGTGCAGATCAATCCCGTCGAACGCCCGGGGCTGCCCAGCAGCGCGCGCGAGATCATGAACCGCCTGAACGAAGTGACCTTCAATGCCTCGCTTCTCAAAGAGCTGCGCATGATCGCGCTGCTGCGCCAGGTGGCCGATCCCGGCAACGGCGAAGGCGCGATGTGGGCGGGCATGCGCATCCACCGGGTGTCGTCGGACCTCATGGTGAAGCTGGGCTATTCGTCCAAGCTCAATGCCGAATGGGCCTTCCTGTGCATGCTGCGCGACGAAGGGCGCAGGGCGGCGGACAGCTTTCTGGAGGCCCACGGCGCCGACCTGGGCAAGCGGTCCACGCTCGACATCGATGAAATGCTGGGCGAGGTCTGATCATGGGACTCTCAGGCATCCTGCTCGCCCTCGTACTGCTCATCTGGCTGGCCTATCGCGGCTGGAGCATCCTGCTGCTGGCGCCGGCGGCCGCCACGATCACCGCGGCCGCGGCCGGCGAGCCCTTGCTGGCGCACTGGACCCAGACCTTCATGGGCGGCGCGGCCGGCTTCGTGGCCCAGTTCTTCCCGCTGTTCCTCTTGGGCGCGCTGTTCGGCAAGCTGATGGACGACAGCGGGTCCGTCACGGCCATCGCCGATGCCATGACGCGCAAGCTGGGCGCCCGGCGCGCCATCCTGGCGGTGGTGCTGGCCGGCGCCATCGTGACCTACGGCGGGGTCAGCCTGTTCGTCGCCTTCTTCGTGCTGGCGCCCATGGCGCATGCCCTGTTCAAGTCCGCGGGGATTCCGGTGCGCCTCATGCCCGCCGCCATCCTGCTGGGCACGTCCACGTTCACGATGTCCGCCTTGCCCGGCACGCCGGCCGTGCAGAACGCCATCCCGATGCCGTTCTTTGCGACCACGCCGTTCGCCGCGCCGGGGCTGGGCATTGTCGCCAGCGCGATCATGCTGGGATTCGGCCTGTGGTGGCTGACGCGCGCGGAGGCCGCGGCGCGGCGCGCGGGTGAAGGCTACGTCGCGCCAGCGGGCATGGCCGTCGACGTGTCCGAAGACGTGGTCGTGCGCGAACGCGCGACCGTGGCGCGCGAGTTCGATCCCGCCGAGATCCAGCACGGCCAGCGCAGCCCGGACGCGCCCTCAACGCTGGTGGCCGCGACGCCGCTGGTGGTGGTGATCCTGGTGAATCTGCTGATGACGCTGGTCGTCCTGCCGCGCATGGACACTGGCTGGCTTGCCGATGCGCGCTGGGGCGGCACCAGCCTGGCGGCCGTGGGCGGGGTCTGGTCGGTGATCACCGCGCTGCTGGCCGCGATTGCGGTGCTGGTGGCGCTGAACTTCCGGCGGCTGCCTTCGGTGCGGGACACCATGGACGCTGGCGTGAATGCGTCGGCGCTGCCGTTGCTGAGCGTGGCGAGCCTGGTCGGGTTTGGCGCGGTGGTCGCGTCGCTGCCGTCCTTCGCAATGGTGCGCGACTGGGTGCTGTCGATCGAGGGCGGGCCGCTGGTGTCGCTGGCCGTGGCGACCAACGTGTTGGCGGCGTTGACCGGGTCGGCCTCCGGGGGCCTGACCATCGCCCTGCAGTCGCTGGCCGGCACGTACATGGAACTGGCGCAGACCCTGGGCATTGATCCGGCGCTGATGCACCGCGTGTCGGTGATCGGCGCGGGTACGCTGGACAGCCTGCCGCACAACGGCGCCGTCGTGACGCTGCTGGCCGTATGCGGATCGACGCACCGCGAGGGCTACATGAACATCGTCGTGGTGGGCATCGTGGGGCCCATCATCGGGCTGGCCGCCGTCATCGCGCTGGGCAGCGCGGTGGGATCGTTCTGACATCGTTCTGACGCAATGCGATGCGACGCGATGCGACCCGCCGTGCGCTCAGGACAGTGAGCGGGCGGGCAGCGCTGCCGACAGCTCGTTCAGGCTGAGGCCGCAGCAACGCGCCCGCTCGGCGAGCGTTTCGCTCTGCTCCAGGGCGCGCCGGCTTTCTTCCAGCAACACATCCAGCTGCTCCTGCGGCGTGGCCGCCATCGCCCACGCGCGCTCGGCAAAGCGCACGGAGAACCGGTCGACACAGGCCTTGCAGATGGCCGCGCCGTTCTGTTCGAGCAGCGCCGCGCCCTGCGCGAGCGTGGATTGGCAAAACAGACAGGCGAGGGCGTGATTCATCGGGGCGGCCGGGACGGGGTGGGCGAAAAGCGGCCGCGCAAGGTCGGCGCCTGCCTTGAACAACGGCCGCGCGCGCCCAGTCTTAAATCGGCGATCCGACCCTTAATCCACGTTGAAGCCACCCGGCCCCGCCTGCCCCAGCAGTTCGCGGGCGCATTGCAGGGCTTCGTCCGGCGTGGCCACGGTCAGGAACGGCAGGCCGAAGGCGCGGGACATCTTTTCGGCGCGCTTGCGCAGCGTGTCCCGCGCGGCGGGATCCCGCTCCACGCCGATGAACGCCCGGCAGCGCGCCCGCAGACGCGGCAGGTTGGCCGTCTGCCACGCAATCATGGCCTTGCGGTCTTCGTGCGCGGCCTCGCGCCGCATGTCGGGCACCACCATGACAAAGCGATGCGGGTTCTCCACCAGCCACTCCATTTCCCGGATCCACCCGGTCGAGTAACCCGGTTGCGCGCCGTCGTGGCGCGCCGTGACGATGGGAAAGTGCGTCAGGTCGTGGAAGAAAAACTGATCGGGGTTCATTCGAAGGCTCCGTGGGGCAGGGCGGGTTGGTCGTCGGCGCAGCCGCAGCTGCCATAGAGGACGAGGCTGTAGGAATCCAGCGCGAAGCCGCTGCGCCGGGCGATCTTTCCGACCCGTTGCGCCATGGCGGGATCGCTGGCTTCCCGGATCTGCCCGCAGCGCGTGCAGACCAAGTGGTCGTGATGGCCTTTGTCGCTGAGTTCGAACACCATGTTGTGCGTATCGAGCTGGGTGCGCCGGAGCAGGCCCGCCTGTTCCAGTTGCGTGATCACCCGGTAAACCGTGGCCAGGCCGATATTGCTGTGGTCCGAGACGAGGCGGCGGTGGATGTCCGCGGCGCTCATGTGCTGGTCCGCGTGGCGGTAGAAGATGTCCAGGATCTTCAAACGCGGGAAGGTGGCTTTGATACCGGCGTCGCGCAGCCGTGTGTGGTCCATGAAATTTCTCCATTCGGGGGCTGATGTCCGATTGATGAGAATGATGTACATTTTCAAGTAGACCCGCTAACGGGAACCCGACAACCTGTAGCTCAAACCTGCCAATCATGCTTGAAGCGGCCGCCGCTCCCGCCTTGCCCGACGTCCTCCTGACGCCGTCCAGCGTGCGCAGGCGGCGCGAATCCAAGGGCATTTCGGTGCCCGCGCATGTGCATCAGGAGGGCATGCTGGTGCTCGTCCACGAAGGGCTGGTGGTGGTGCAGTCGGGCGGGCGCGTGCTGTCGGTGCTGCCGGGCACCCTGGGCTGGGTGCCGCCGGGCGTGCTGCATGGGGCGCGTTGGTTTGGCGAGGCGCGCGGATCGTTCCTGCATGTGCACCCCGGCATCTGCGGGCGCTTGCCGCCGGTCTGCCGGTCGTGGCCTTCTTCCCGGCTGATCGAGGCGCTGGTCGAGCGCTTCACCCAAGGTGCGTGGCAAGACGCGCCGCCGTCCTATCAGGCGCAATTGTTCGACGTGCTGCTGGAAGAGCTCAGGCAGCGCAGCGGCGAGGCGTGCGTGCCCTTGCCGATGCCGGCCGATCCGCGCCTGCAGGATCTGGCGAACACCCTGCTGGACACCCCGGACGACACGGCCGGCATCGACGAATGGGCCCATCGGCTGAACATGTCTTCGCGCACACTGATGCGGCGCTTTCGCCGGGAAACCGGCGTGACGCTGGGGCAGTGGCGCCAGCAGGCGCGGCTGTTGCGGGCGCTGGAAATGCTGTTCCGCGGCGGGTCGGTCACGCAGGTCGCGCTGTCGGTCGGCTACGAGAGCACCAGCGCGTTCATCGGCAGTTTCCGCACGGCCTTCGGGATGACGCCCACGCGATATCTCGCGGGTCGCGCCTAGGGCGTCCCCGCGCGGCGGCAGGGCGGGGCGGTGCGGAATTCAGGCCGCGGCGGGCTGGTCCGGATGCAGCGGCCCCTCGGGATCGTTCTCGGCATCGGGCCGGGGCGGGACGGGCGCCAGCCCCAGTCCCAGGCGCAGGCGCTGGCAATCCGGGTTGGGCGAGCCGTCCGGCATCCAGATATCGAATTCGCGGCAGGGCGTGGGGCGGTTCTCGTAGATGGCGCAGTGGATGCCGGGCTTGCCCAGTTCGCCGCGCAGCGAAATGCAGCGTCCTCCACCCAATTCCGTGCCCTTCATGCAGGCTCGCAATGGGCTCATCTGGGTGACGAGGTCCAGCGGCACCTGGCCGCCGTTTTCGCCGGCCAGCTCGCCGATGTAGAAGGACACGCGGAAGTGGGCGCAACAGGCGCCGCAGTCCAGGCAGGGATTGGCGGCGGGATCGTCGCCGGCCAGCACGGCGGGCGATACGAACGAGATGAGCGTAGTCAGTGGCAGGGACATGGGGCAGAAGTCCGGGTTGGCCTGTCCGGCTCCCCGCATTGACGCATGGGGCCCGCATCGCGCCGGCCCGCCATGCTGATCCGGGGTGCGCGCGGCCCAGGCCGGCGCCGAATCAAGGCGGGAAATATTATCTGGATTTGAATGCCGGCCGCTACGACTTTTTCCAGGGACGTTGCTGGAGTAGCATCGGTGGCCCGTCTGCCCTCAGGAGCATTCCCTTGTCCGCCAAAACCGATTTTCCCGATGGCCTGGCCCGCTGCGGCTGGGTGGACACCTCCCCCGAATACATGGCCTACCATGATGCCGAATGGGGCCGCCCCGAGGCCGATGATCGCGCGCTGTTCGAACAGCTCTGCCTGGAAGGCTTCCAGTCGGGCCTGAGCTGGCGCACCATCCTGAACAAGCGCGAGGCCTTCCGCCGCGGTTTCGCCAACTTCGATCCCGCGGCGCTCGCCCGCTTCGGCGAAAAGGAAGTCCAGGCGCTGCTGGCCGATCCGGGCATCGTGCGCCATCGCGGCAAGATCGAAGCCATGATCCACAACGCGACCCGGGCGCTGGAAATGGTCGAGCGCGAGGGGTCGCTGGCGGCCTACTTCTGGCGCTTCGAAGCCCCGGCCAGCGACGCATCCACCTACGGCGCGTCCACCTCCGAGCAGTCCGAAGCCCTGTCCAAGGCGCTCAAGAAACTGGGTTGGAAATTCGTCGGGCCGACCACGGTCTATGCGTTCATGCAGTCCGTGGGCATGGTCAACGACCACAGTCCCGATTGCCATTGCCACGCCGTCATCGAGAAAAAGCGCAAGGCGTTCGTGCGGCCGGCGGGGCGGTAGCTGGGAGCTGGTCGCCCGTCGCCCGTCGCCGGGCCGCGGCGCCGGCTCAGCTGGCCGGCTGCGTGCGCGGCTCGGTCTGCACCGGAGCCTGCGACGGCAGGCAATACCGGCCCTCGCGGTAAGCCCAGCTCGGCCACAGCGCATGCGCCAGCGCCTCGGTGGCCAGCCCCGCGTCCAGCGGCACGGGCGCGTAGTCTTCGGGCGCCGTGTAGCGGTACTGCACCGGGGTCTTGTTGGGCGCCAGCACCAGCAGGTCATCGCCCTTCAGGTAACCGTAGGTGTTGTCGTACTGCATGATGGCGCGCCCCGGCGTGCTGCGCGTGAGGTCGTGCCCGATCATCGGGTGTTCCGTATCCATGCCGATCAGCGACAGCAGCGTCGGCGGCAGGTCGATCTGGCTGATCAGGCGGTCGTCGCGCCGCGCCTCGATGCCGGCGCCCAGGATGACCGCGGGGATATGGAAATGGCGCACCGGCACCAGGCTGGCGCCGAACACGCGCGAGTCGTGGTCGGCCGCCACCAGGAAGACGGTGTTTTCCCAGTAGGGCGAGGCCTTGGCCCGTTCAAAGAAGCGGCCCAGCGCCCAGTCCGCGTAGCGCACGGTGTTTTCCACCGTGGCCGGATTGCCCTCGGTCTGGATGCGGCCCTCCGGGTACTCCCAGGGCGAATGGTTGGATACGCTGAAGGCCAGCGTGAAGGAAGGCCGGTCGCCGTCCTCGCGCAGCAGGCGGTCGAGCTGGTTGAACATGTCCTCGTCCGACGCGCCCCAGGTGCCGACGAAGGCGGGGTCGACGAAGTCCGGCCGGTCCACGATCTCCCGGAAGCCGTTGCCCAGGAAAAAACCCTTCATGTTGTCGAAGTGCGACTCGCCGCCATAGATGAAGCGCGAATGATAGCCATGGCGGCCCAGCAGGTCGGCCAGCGAGAAAAAGCCGCGCTGCGACCGGGGCAGCTTGAGCACCGCCTGCGCGGGGGTGGGCAAAAAGCCGGTGGTCACGGCCTCCAGGCCGCGCACCGAGCGGGTGCCGGTGGCGTAGGCGCGCGTGAAGGTCCAGGCCTCGCGCGCCAGCGCGTCCAGCTCCGGCGTGAGATCGGCTCCGCCCAGCGCGGCGCTGTACTGCGCGCCCAGGCTCTCTTCAAGAATGATCACCAGGTTGAGCGGACGCGGCGTCTGGCGCGTCGCGGGCTGGGGATGCAGGCTGGGGAAGTCGGGATTGGGCGGCGGATACGGCAGGCCGGACTGCGCAAGCACGATTTCGTGCATCTTGTCGTCGTCCATGCCGCCATACACCGCGGACGCCGACTTCTCGTTCTTCATGCTGTAGACCGCATAAAAGACGTTATAGAGCGAGTTCAGCGCCAGGGTATTGAGCATGCCGTCAGCGCAGTAGGCCACCGACGAGGGATTGATGGGGCGATGGCTCAGGGTGCCGCGGATGGCCAGGATCACCACCGCCAGGATCGCGACGCTGGCAAGCGGCATCTGCCACCACGTCAGGGGCGCATCGGGGCGCGCATGGCCGAGCAGGGCCCAGGCGGCCCAGCCGATCACCGCCAGGGCGCCCAGTCCGCCCAGCAGTGCGCCCTTGTAGCCGCGCCAGAGCATGCCCGAGACCTCGCGCGGGTGCTTCAGGTATTCCACGAACAGCCGGTTGGGGCGCGAGTCGTACTCGATGATGAAGGGCGGCGTGGCCACTTCCAGGAAAGCCAGCAGGACGAAGGCAACCAGGTACCACACCGAAGTCACGGCGGCGGCGGCGGGGATGTGGCCGAACAGCGGCGACAGCACGGCCGGCAGCGCCGCCAGCACCGCGATCTGATGCGCGTCGATGCGCAGCCCGCGCAGCAGCAGGGGCGCTAGGCCGCCCGCATTGCGCACGCGCTGCCATTGCCAGAGCGCCAGGGCCAGGCGGCTGAGCGTCAGCAGCGCAAAGGCCGCCACTACGAAAATCAGGGTTGAATGCCGCATCGGGCCTCCAGGTTGTTCTGCTTTCCGGCCCGGCTCGGGCGGATTCGATCAAATGCCATTGGAACCGCGCCGTCGTCAAAAATTCGGCAATTGCGGGGAATCCGGCTGATTCCGCCCGCCCGAGTCATCTCTCTTTGTAACGGTCGCGCGCAGCCCGGGTACGGCACTTGCTGCCCCGTCACGCGGGCGCCTGCGCCGGGCCGGACATCTCCGATGCGACGCCTGGAAAAATCCGTACACATTATGGCGCTGCCCAGTCCGGCCGGCGCTGCGGGCCGCGATACCCTTGGGTGGTAACCATGGCCGGCACCGGGTGGCCGGCAGCAAGCCAAGGATAGTAACCATGACGCGAACAAGAAAAATAGCGATCGGGATTGTAGGGGGCATTGCCCTGTTGGTGGCTGTCTTGGTGGTCGTGATCGCCACTTTTGATTGGAACCGCGCCAAGCCCATGATCAATGAGCGGGCCAGTGCCGCCCTCGGCCGGCCCTTTGCGATCAACGGCGACCTGAGCGTGCGCTGGGAGCGCGAAACCGGCGAAGGCGGCTGGCGGTCGTGGGTGCCCTGGCCGCGCGTGGTCGCCCACGACATTACGATCGCCAACGCGCCCTGGGGCAAGGCGCCGCATTTCGCCACGCTCAAGCGCGGCGAGTTCAGCCTGGCGCCCTTGCCGCTGCTCGCCCAGCGCGTGGTCATCCGCCGCATCCAGCTGACCGAGCCGGCCGCGGACCTGGAGCGTCTGGAAGACGGCCGCGCGAACTGGGTCTTCACCCTTCCCGAGTCGGGCGAGCCGTCGCCCTGGGTGCTGGACATCAACGAAATCGGCTTTGACAAAGGACGCGTCGGGCTCGTCGACCAGATGCTCAAGGCCGACCTGACCGTGCTGGTCGATCCGCTGGGCAAGCCCGTGCCGTTCGCCGACGTGGCCGGCAAGTCCTTCGTGCCGCAGGACGGATCGGCCCCGGCGCCCCGCGATTATGTGTTTGGCTGGAAGGTCGACGGCAAGTACAAGGGGCTGCCGACCAAGGGCGAGGGCAAGGTCGGCGGCATGCTGGCAATGCAGGATCCCCGGCAGCCATTCCCCTTGCAGGCCGACGTCGCCATCGGCGGCACGCGCGCGTCGGTCGCCGGCACGCTGACCGATCCCGTCAACCTGGGCGCGCTCGACCTGCACCTGAAACTGTCGGGCGCCTCCATGGCGCAGCTCTATCCGCTGACCGGCGTGACGCTGCCCGACACGCCGCCCTACAGCACCGACGGCCATCTCGTGGCCAAGCTGCAGAATCCGGGCGGCGCGGTGTTCGAGTACCGGGATTTCAACGGCAAGGTCGGCGACAGCGACCTGCGCGGGGACATCACTTTCGCGCTGGGTGCGCCGCGTCCCAAGCTGACCGGCAAGCTGTCCTCCAAGCTCCTGCGCATGGCCGACCTGGGGCCCCTGATCGGCGTGCCCTCGGGCGGGGGGGCGTCCGCCGCCTCGGACAAGTCCGCGGACGCGCCCGCCAAGCCCAAGGGCGGCAAGGTGCTGCCCACCCAGGCGTTTCGCACCGACCGCTGGCGCGACATGGATGCCGACGTCTCGCTGGACGCCGCGCGCATCGTCCACGACAGCAAGCTGCCGCTGTCCGACCTGTCGGCGCACGTCGTGCTGCAGGATGGCAAGCTCACGCTCGATCCGCTGCGCTTCGGCATGGCGGGCGGAACCATGAGCGCCACGGCGCGGCTGGACGGGTCCGGCACGCCCCTCACGGGCCGCGTCGATATGCGCGCGCGCCGCCTGCAGCTCAAGCAGCTCTTTCCGTCGGCCGAATCCATGCAGAAGACGCTGGGCGAACTGAACGGCGACCTGGCGATAAGCGGCGCCGGAAACTCCGTCGCCGCCTTGCTCGGCACCGCGACGGGCGACGTGAAAATGCTGGTCAACGATGGCGTGATCAGCCGCAGCCTGATGGAGCTGGCGGGCCTGAACGTGGCCAACTACGTCGTCTCCAAACTGTTCGGCGACGACGAAGTGCAGATCAACTGCGGCGCGGCCGACCTTGAACTCAAGCGTGGCGTAATGACCCCGCGCGTCTTCGTCTTCGATACCGAGAACGCGCTGATCAGCATTTCGGGCACGGCCAACTTCAAGGACGAGACGGTGGACCTGGACATCTCGCCCGACAGCAAGGGATTCCGCATCTTTTCGCTGCGCTCGCCGCTGTACGTGCGCGGGTCTTTCGGGTCGCCCGACGTGGGCGTGCACGTGGCGCCGCTCGCGGCGCGCGGCGCGGGCATGGTGGCGCTGGGGGTGTTGCTGACGCCCGCGGCCGGCCTGCTGGCGCTGATCGCGCCCAGCACCACGGACGAGAACGCCTGCGGCCCGCTGCTGGAGCAGATGCGCAAGCCGCCGAAGGCGCCCGCGCCCGCCAAGGGCAAGTAGTTCAGGCGCGGAGCGGCCGCGAAGCCGGGTCAGGGAGCGGATACCCGCCGGAAACCTTCCGGCACGGCATCGTCCGCCACGCAAACCCCGTCCCGCCCGTGGTTCTTGGCGTAGTAGAGCGCCTGATCCGCCCGCTGCAGCGCGGCGTCCAGCGTCGCGCCCTGTTCCGGATGGTGCGCCACGCCCGCCGAAATGGTGATGGGGGCGGGCAGCGGCGAGGCCTCGCTGGACGCCAGGCGCATGCGCAGCCGCTGCGCGATGGCAATGGCCGCCGTCATGCTGGCGCCCGGCAGCAGCATGACGAATTCCTCTCCACCCGTGCGCGCGAGCACATCGCCGCCGCGCGAGCACTCGCGCATGACTTGCGCCAGCGCCTGCAGCGCCCGATCGCCCGCGGCGTGGCCATAGCGGTCGTTGATGCGCTTGAAGTGGTCGACGTCCACCGCCACGATCGCCACCGGCGTGCCCTCGGCCGCCACGAGGGCAAGCGCCTCGTCCATGCCGCGCCGATTCAAGAGCCCCGTCAACGTATCGGTCGTGCTTTCGCGGCGCAGGTCGGTGAGCTTGTGGTGAATCGACGCCAGCCCCATCGACAGCGCGCGCTTGAGCTGCGCCGCCTCGAAATACCATGAGCGCACCTCGCGGATGCGGTCGGCGGAATCCGGATCCTGCATGCGCTTGGCGATGCTGGCCATCTGGCCCAGCGGCCGCGCGATCCAGCGCGACAGCAGCCAGATCAGCGCCACGGCAAGCAGCAACAGCGGCAAGGTGTTGCGCGCCGTGGCCATCAGCAGGTCGCCCAGCGGCTGCAGCGTGCTGGCCACGGGACGCTGGGCGATGATGCTCCAGCCGGTGCTGGCCACGGGCGCGTAGCCCGCCACCATCTCTTGCCCCTCGGCGTCCACAAAGCGCCGTCCGCCGGCCTCTCCGCGCCGGGCGGGCGCGAACACCTCGCTGTCGGGCGCGGTCTTGCCAAGCTGGCTGCGATCGGGGTGGTAGATCAGCGTCCCCTTGCGGTCGATGACGTAGAGAAACGACCCGTCGCGGTAGAAGTGCCGGTCCAGCAGCCGGTCCAGCACGTTGTCCTCGTGCAGGTAGAGCGAACCGGCAATGAAACCCAGATACCGGTAATCGCGCGAAAAGATCGGCTGGGTGTAGAGGATCTGCCACCGGCCGTTGCTCGCCTTGAAGGGTTCGCTGATCGTCGGCTGCCGGGCAGCCAGCGCCTCCCTGACCGCATCGCTGACGAGCTGATGCCCCAGCAGTTGCGGGTAGGACGTCGACACCGCCAGCACCTTGCCTTGGGGCGACGCGACGAAGGTGGAATTGAAGTGGCCAAGCTGCTGTTCGAGCCGCCGCGTCTCGGCGGTCATCTGCTCGGGGTGGCTTTCGATGTCGGCGAGAGCGTCGGCGCTGTACGCCAGATAGCGGCGGATGTCGCTGAGCAGGTTGTCGGTGGTGACGGCAAGCTTGGCCGCGTACACCCGGTTCACTTCAAGCGCGTTCTGCAGCAACAGGTCGCGCTGCACCAGGTAACTGGCGTGCAGCCCGCCCGCCAGCACCACAATGACCGACAGCAGGCTGATCCACAGGATGAGACGCCGCAGGTCAACGCGGAACATGACGGTATCCGTCAGTTGCGGGCGCGACCCGGGGGAGCGCCGGAGGGGGGCGTCACGTCGCCGGCCAGTGCGTCCCAGGCGCGCATTGCCTGCCGCGCCACCGCCTGCAGCGTCTTGCGGCTGGCGCCGTCGCGGGCCTGGATGGACATGCCGTGCAGCACCGTCGTGTAAAAGGCCGCCAGTCCCTTCAGGTCGGCCCCGGCGGGCAGTTCGCCTTGCGCGGCGCCCGCGCTCAGGCGCGCCAGGATGCGGCTCTGCATCTCGCGCCGGTTGTCCCCCAGAAAATCGCCCACGCCGGCGTGGCTTTCACAGCCGGCGGGCGCGCCCAGCACGATCATGCAGCCGGGCGGCAGGCCCGGCGTCGTGAAGCGTTCGGCGGACGCAAGCAGCATCGCGTGCATGGCATCGCGCGCGGTCGGGGCCTCGAGCAGCGCGCGCCGCGCGGAACCTCCCTCGGTTTCCCGGTAGAGCGCGACGGCTTCGCGGAACAGGCTCTCCTTGGACCCGAACGCCCCATAAAGACTGGGCGAATTGATGCCCATCGCTTCCGTCAGATCGGTCAGCGATGCTCCTTCATATCCCTTCGACCAGAAAACTTCCATGGCCTTCTTCAAAGCCTGGTCACGGTCGAAGTTCCGGGGGCGCCCACGTTCAGCCATGCCCGCGATTTTACCCGCGCGGCCTATTTTGTGTTGATCGATAAAAAATTGTTGACGCGAGGCGACGGCCGCGGCGATGATATTTGTACTGATCAATACAAAATGAGGTTGAAGATGCAGAACCTGAACGGAAAAGTGGCCTTCGTCACCGGCGGCAGCCGCGGCATCGGCGCCGCCATCGTGCGACGCCTCGCCGCCGACGGCGCGGACGTGGCCTTCACGTACGTCAGCGCTTCCTCCGCCGCGCCCGCGCAGGCGCTGGTGCAGGAACTGGCGGCGCAGGGCCGCCGCGCGCGGGCGATCCAGGCCGATTCCGCGGACGCCGCCGCGGTCAGCCACGCCGTGAAAGAGGCCATCCGCGAACTCGGCCCGGTCGACATCCTGGTCAACAACGCCGGCGTCTTCCTGGCCGGCGCCATCGGCGACGCCAGCCTGGACGACTACGAGCGGACGATGGACATCAACGTGCGCGCCCCGTTCGTCGCCATCCAGGCAGCGCAGGCGTCCATGCCCGACGGCGGACGCATCATCAACATCGGCAGTTGCCTGGCCGCCCGCGCAGGCCGCGCCGGCGTCGCGCTCTACGCCGCCAGCAAGGCGGCGCTGGTCGGCCTGACCCAGGGCCTGGCGCGCGACCTGGGCCCGCGCGGCATCACGGTAAACATCGTGCACCCCGGCCCCATCGACACCGACATGAACCCCGCCGACGGCGACCGCGCCGCGGACCTGGTGGCCGTGCTGTCCTTGCCCCACTACGGCGAACCCCGCGACATCGCCGGAACAGTGGCCTTCCTGGCCGGCCCCGAAGGCCGCTACCTCACCGGCGCCAGCCTCGCCGTGGACGGCGGCTACGCGGCGTGATGCCGATCCGCATCAAATTTTTTGCAGGACGACTTGCACAAAGAAAAAAAGCCCCATATAATCTTTCTTCTTCGCAGCACACACGTATTGAGACGCAACAGCGCAACGCGCTAACCGCGGTCAAAACTGAGTGACTTGCAGGGCTGTTAGCTCAGTTGGTAGAGCAGCGGACTCTTAATCCGTAGGTCGAGTGTTCGAGCCACTCACAGCCCACCAGAATTCTGGATTCTCTCTTGCGGAGAATCTGCAAAAGCCCACCGGAAACGGTGGGCTTTTTGCTTTCTGGGAATTTTGACCGCACTTCTAACGCACTCCGGTGTTTTGGCGGACTCTGGCAGCGACCTCTCAGCGCTGTTACAGAACACGGCCAGTCGACCGTTGGATCGAGTCAGCCGGCAGTTCTGAGCCGATCTGCCAAACCAACTGTGATTCTCGGACTTCACCTACGTCTCGACCCGGCAGGGTTGGCTGTGCGTGGTCTTCCTCATTGACGTCTACGCCCGGCGCATCGTTGGCTGGCGCGTGAGCCAGTCCATGACGACAAACTTTGTGCTTGATGCATTGTGGCAGGCTCTGTATGCCCGTCGGCCTGGCAATGATGGATCTCTGACCCATCGGAATCGCGTAAGTCAGCGTCCGCTATAGCGAACGCTTGGTCGAGGCGATCAACGGCCTGTACAAGACCGAGTTAATGCCTCGCCGCGCACACTGGAAAAGCCGGGAATCTGTCGAAATCGCAACCTCAGAATGGGTCGCCTGGTTCAACAATAAACGTCTGCATTCAGCCATCGGCTATATTCCACCAGTCGAAGCTGAGGCGACCTAATACAACCTATTCGACGAACCTGACAACGAGGCTGTTTTACTTCAATCAAACAGCTCAGCGAACCGGGGCGTTTCAGTCGACCTGC
Source organism: Achromobacter sp. T5-5 (assembly GCF_055397965.1). Lineage (NCBI taxonomy): Bacteria > Pseudomonadati > Pseudomonadota > Betaproteobacteria > Burkholderiales > Alcaligenaceae > Achromobacter > Achromobacter sp. T5-5. The sequence goes on along the minus strand of NZ_AP027919.1, from coordinate 5,403,024 downwards.
TTTCGATTCGCCATCAACGGCAACTTTCGTTTGACTTTTAAGCGCTATGGCCCAGCGTCTGGCATCATCTCCCCATGGATTACAAAGAACTCAAACAACTCGAAGACGACCTCTGGGAGGCAGCCGATCAACTTCGTGCTAATTCCAAGCTCACGGCCAGCGAATATTCCATGCCCGTGCTGGGCCTGATATTCCTGCGCCACGCCACAACGCGGTTCAACGACCTGCTGCCGGAAGTTGAAAAGGCTGTGCCTGCCCGCGCTACGGGCGCACTGCGTGAAGACCGCATCAAGCTGGGCTTTCAGGGGAGGGCCGCCATATACCTGCCGGAAGCCGCTCGTTATGACTATCTGGCGGCGCTGCCTGCCAGCACCAATGTAGGCGAGGCCATTCGCGACGCCATGATCGCCATCGAGGCGTCTGTGACCGACCAGCAAGGTAACAAGCTGCTGGAAGGTGCGCTACCCAAGGACTATCTCGGCCTCGAGCAAGATCTGCTAGCCGAACTCATCAAAATCTTCAACCGCCCTGCCTTGCAAACGGCCAAAGGCGATGTTTTCGGGCGTATCTATGAGTATTTCCTGAACCAGTTCGCCCAGAGTGGCGCTCAGGAAGGCGGCGAGTTCTTTACTCCTCCCAGCTTGGTTCGCATGATCGTGAATGTGATCGAGCCCGACCACGGCACGGTGCTCGACCCCGCCTGCGGTTCCGCAGGCATGTTTGTGCAGACCGGTCACTTTATTGAAGAGGTGCGTCACAAACATACCGTCGATACCGACATTACATTCTACGGGCAGGAGAAAGCCGACCTCAACAGCAAGCTAGCCCGGATGAACTTGGCCGTCCACGGGTTGGAGGGACAGATTCGCATCGGCAACACCTTCTACGAAGACCATCACAAATTGCTTGGGCAATGCGACTTCGTGATGGCCAATCCGCCGTTCAACGTAGATGGCGTTCAAGTTGCGAAGATCAAAAGCCAGGCGGGTGATAACCACACGGGTCGACTGCCATTTGGCCTGCCGGGCATCGCCACCAAAACAAAAGGCAAGAACAACGGCGACGGCGAAACGATATCCAACGCCAATAGCCTATGGATTCAATACTTCTACAGCTACCTGAATGACACGGGCCGCGCCGGCTTCGTCATGGCGGCCAGCGCTTCGGATGCTGGCAACAAAGACAAGGACATTCGCCAGAAGCTGGTGGAAAGCGGGCATGTGGACGTGATGATATCCATCGGCCCGAAGTTTTTCTACACGCGCAGTCTGCCATGTACGCTGTGGTTCTTCGACAAGGGTAAGCGGGAGGGACTGCTCGACACCGTGCTGATGATCGATGCTCGCAATGTTTACACCGTCGTCTCCGCCCGTTCCCATGTGTTTTCGGAAGAGCAGCTTGCTAACCTGACCGCCATTACCTGGCTGTACCGGGGCGAGCGTGAACGTTTCACGGCGCTGCTGGCCAGCTACCACAACAAGGCTGGGCAGTACCTTGGCACTCTGCCAGAGCGGTTGGCTGCCGATGCGCAGCAGATCAACGCACTCACCAGTGCTTTGCGCAACTTCGCCAAAGCTACTGAAGACGGTGCGGCCATTGCTGCTGTCCGCGAAAAGCTGGGAGAAGAGCACGGCATTACCGACGAAGCACTGGCCCACTTCCGCACCGAACTTGCCAAACTGGAAGCGCAAGCCCCGTCTTGGAATGCCACGCTGGCCCAAAGCTTGATAAACGCCAAGCCAATGCAAGAGGCGATTGCGGCGCTGGCAGATAACGCCAGCTTTGCGAAGCGAAAGGCCTTGCACGAAAAGCTGAATGAAGCCAGCCCCGACCTGAAAACCGCCCTTTCAGTATTGGAGGCACAGCATAAGAGCTGTCTCAAACTGCTGGAACTGGCTGAAAAGAGCTTGCGTGCCCGGCAGTGGGCAGCATATGACGGCGATGCCACTCGGGATGCCAAGAAGGCCTTGCTGCCCCGTGACCCAAAGAAGCGCGAAAAGCCGACCGTGCGAGACATGGGCGTTGAAGTCTTCAAGCGCGTCAGCTATTTCGTGGCCCAAGCACATTGGCTGCTGCACCGCTTCTCAGACGGACTCTACACAGACGTGTCGGGTTTGTGCAAGTGCGTGACACGCCAAGAGATTGCGGACAACGACTATTCACTAACGCCGGGGCGCTATGTGGGGGCAGCTCCGACCAGCCAGTGCGGAGATGACGGAGAGGCCTTCATCACAAGAATGAAGGAAATCCATGCTGATTTGGCAGACCTTAACAAAACAGCCAATCAACTCGCGACCAAGATTCAAGTAGCGTTTGCGGAGATAGGTGAATGACGGTAGAGCCAGTTAAGTTGGGAGATGTCGCCGACATGCTCTCCGGCTTTGCCTTCAAGAGCGCAGGGTTTCTCGACTATTCCGAAGAGGGCGTCTTCTTGGTGCGTGGCGACAACGTGCAGCAGGGTTTCATTCGCTGGGGAGAAAAGGCAAAAAAATGGCGAAGTGATGCCTACGACGATCTTTCACGTTATCACCTGCAAAAAGACGACGTAATTCTGGCGATGGATCGGCCAATTGTGGGAGGCGGTCTCAAGTTGGCATGGATAAAAGATCAAGACTTGCCAAGCTTACTGGTGCAGCGTGTCACTCGCATTCGAGGCATTAATGACAAAACACGGACAAATTTTCTACGTTACGTGCTTTCGACTCCCGACTTCCTTGCTCACATCGACAGGATAACCACGGGCGCGAACATTCCTCACATCAGCAGCAAAGACATTGCGAGCTTTACCTTTCAATTGCCCGAACTTGGTGTTCAAGATCGAATCGTCGATTTCATTGCTGCCTACGATGACTTGATTGAAAACAACCAGCGCCGCATTGCCTTACTCGAGGAGTCTGCTCGACTGCTGTACCACGAGTGGTTTGTGAACCTACGCTTTCCGGGCTTTGAGTCGGTACCATTAAATTTCGGTGTACCAGTGGGATGGAGTAAGACACCAATTGCTGAACAAACTTCCTTTCTAAATCGTGGGATTACTCCCGCATACAACGATTCTGCGCCGGGTCTGGTTATCAATCAAAAATGCATTCGAGAGGGACGCCTTTCGATGTTGCCCGCAAGAAGACAGTCCAAAGAGGTGAATCCTGAACGACTCATACAAGCTGGTGACGTTCTGATCAACTCCACTGGAGCAGGAACGCTCGGACGCGTTGCTCAAGTGCGAACTCCAGTGGAAAACTGCGCCGTAGACACGCACGTCACTATTGCTCGACCAATCGGCGAGGAGTGGGCAACTTACTTTGGTCAGGCCCTAATTAGCCTCGAACCGACGTTCTCGAGGATGGGTAAAGGAGCAACGAACCAGTTGGAGCTGAGCAGATACGACATTGGGTCGATAGAAATATGGCGACCTGCCGTAGCAGTAGCCCACGATTTCCATGAGTTGGTCAGGCCAATGCTTGAGCACGCCGAGAATTTACTTTGTGCCAACCAGAAGTTAGAGGAAGCACGTGATGCACTTTTGCCTAAACTGATCTCCGGCGAAATCCAAGTTTAAAAATAAATGGGAGCACCATGGCCAGCGCCGCCTACTCGGAAGACAACAATATCCAGGAACCCGCCGCCAAGCTGCTCGAGGAAAACCTCGACTGGCGTTCGGTCTTTGCCTTCAACACTGAGACCTTTGGTGCGGGTTCGCTCTTGGGGCGCAAGGATGCGACCGAGGTGGTACTGGTGCGTGAGTTGGATGCAGCACTGTGCAAGCTCAACCCCAAATTGGCGGCGACACCCGAGGGGCGTGCCAAGCTCAACTTGGCACGCGATCAACTGCTGGATGCCGACCCGACCAAGACGCTGCTGCAACACAACGAGGCCAAATGGCGTTTGCTGCGAAACGGTATCACGCTGAAGTCCGTCGGAGATAATGTAGCCGAAGATGTACATGTCACGGTGATCGACTTCCAGAATCCCACCGCCAACGACTTCCTGGTGGTACGTGAGCTATGGGTTCAGAGTGGTCCATTCCGGCGGCGCTGCGATTTAGTGGGTTTTGTTAATGGTCTGCCCTTGGTTTTCATCGAGCTCAAGCGCCACGACAAGGGTTTGAAGGCGGCGTTTGACGATAACTACACCGATTACAAGGACACGATCCCGCACCTCTTCCATTACAACGCGCTGGTGATTGTCTCTAATGGCCTCGATGCCCGCTTCGGTTCAATCACCAGCGGCTGGGATCACTTCTACCGTTGGAAGAGGCTCAACGAGGACGATAGCGACCCAGCGCCCAAGCATGACGAGCCGCCGCTGAAGCCCATCCTGCCGATCCTGCTGCGTGGCATGTGCTCAAAGGGTGCATTGCTTGACCTGGTAGAGAACTACACGCTCTTTGACAGCAGTGAAGAGCACACGCTGAAGGTGGTGGCGCGTAACCACCAGTATCTGGGCGTCAACAAGGCGATTGCCAAACTGAAGGCTGGCGATGCCGATGTGCTGGCGGGCAAGCTTGGCGTGTTTTGGCACACCCAAGGCAGCGGCAAGAGCTATTCGATGGTGTTCTTCTGTCAGAAAGTGCACCGAAAAATCTCAGCGGCCTATACCTTTGTGCTGCTGACCGACCGCAAGGAACTGGACGACCAGATTTATAAAACCTTCGTCGGCTGCGGTGTCTCGACGAACAGAGGTGATAAGGCAACTGGCGCAGAGGGCCTGGAGCGTTTGCTCAAGGACGAAGACCGCCGCTATGTGTTCAGCCTGATTCACAAGTTCCGCAAGCGTGTGACCGAGCCATGGAACCAGCGTGACGATGTGATCGTGGTGTCTGACGAGGCACACCGCACCCAATATGGTCGTCTGGCTCTGAATATGCGCATGGCCTTGCACCGAGCCAAGTTCATCGGGTTTACCGGCACTCCGCTGATCGACGGGCCTGAACGTAGCATGACCGAGCAGGTGTTTGGCCGGTATGTGTCGGTTTACGACTTCCAGCGCGCTGTCTCGGACGGTGCGACTCTGCCGCTGTACTACGAGAACCGGGGCGAGAAGCTGCGCATTGTTGATCCCGATCTGAACAAACGGATCGAGGAGCGCATCGACGCCGCCCGCGCCGATGGCGAGTTGACCGAAGAGCAGGAGGAAAAGCTGTACCGTGAACTGGCGCGGGAGTACCCCGTTTTCACCTCGGACACGCACCTGAATGACGTTGCCACGGATTTCGTCGAGCACTTTCATCAACGCTGGCGCTTAATGGAGTCGCCCGTCAAGGCGGGCAGCCCGTCGAAGTATGGTGGCAATGCCAAGGCCATGCTGGTGTGCATCGACAAGATCACTTGCGCCAAGATGGCCGAGCGCATCAAGGACAAGTGGCAGGCCAAGATGCTGGAGCTAGGAGGCAAGCTCCAAAAGGAAGAAGAGTACTTTGCCAAAGCGGGCAAACCTGAAACAGCGTTTGTGTCCCGTCTGCGGGCGCAGATTGCATGGATGGCCGACACACAGGTTCATCCGGTATTCAGCCCAGAGCAAAACGAAGTTAAAGAATTTGCCGATGAGGGTATCGACGTCAAGCCTTACCGCGAGGTCATGGTCAAAGGCATTGGTGGCAGGGACATTGACGAGTGCTTCAAGGACGGCAAACACCCGTTCCGCGTGGCGGTAGTCTGCGCCATGTGGCTGACGGGCTTCGATGTGAAGTCGCTGGCAACTCTCTATCTGGACAAGCCCATGAAGGGGCATACATTGATGCAGGCCATTGCCCGCGTCAATCGGATAGCGGCCAACAAGAAGAACGGCCTCATCATCGACTACAACGGCATGCTCAAGAGCTTGCGTAAGGCGCTGGCTACCTATGCGCAAGGCGAAAAAGGCACGCCCGCTGATCCGCTATTCGATGAAGATCAGGCACTGGCTGAGTACGCGTCGGCTATCGGTAAGGTGCAGGTCCACCTGAAAACAGTGGGATACGAACTGGGTGCCTTGGTACGCGCCGAGGAGGGCGAAGAGACATGGGCAGAGCTGTTGAATGCCCAAAACGCGATCAGCACATCCGCAGAAAACAAGAAGACGTTTCAGGTTCTGGCTGAGGACGTGTTTGACCGCTTCAGGGGATTGTTCCCGAATCCAGGCGTGTTTGCCTATGAGCCGCAAGAAAATGCCATTTCGGCTATCTACAACCTGCTGCAAAAGCCCAAGCCAAAAGTAGACATCGCCGCAATCATGCAGGAGATTCGCGGTGTGATTGATGCCTCGCTGGAGGTAACGCCCAGAGGGCAAGTGAACCAGCCCACCAAGCAATACGACTTGTCAGGCATCGACTTCGAGCGCCTGCGGGTTGAGTTTGCCAAGTCGCCTTACAAGGAAACGGCAGTGTTGACCTTACAGGAACGTATTCAAGCGCGACTGGATCGCATGATGGCGCAAAATCCGAGCCGGCTAGACCTCTACAAACGCTATCAGGAAATCATTGCCGACTACAACAAGGACAAGGACGACGCTGAGATCCAGCGCGTCTTTGATGACCTGATGACGCTACATGATTCGCTAGATCAGGAAGAGCACCGTTACATCAGGGAAGGCTTCAAGACCGAAGAGGAGCTGGCGGTTTTCGACTTGCTTTCAAAGGACAAGGCCAGCATCACGAGAGGCGACATCGACAAGATCAAGAAGGTCGTTCAGGGGTTGATGGATACCGTGGAACAACGCCGTCAGGAAATGGGCGACTTACGTGACCGTGCCTCATCGCAGGCCCAAATGAAGGCGGCTATCATCGACCGCCTGCTGGAAGGAATGCCCGATGAATTCTCCAGTGAGGACATCGAGGCGCGCGCTGAGGTGATCTACCAATACGTGGAAACGCAGATGCGGTCTGCGGCGGTCAATTGATGTTGTGCTCTGTGCCCCAACTAAAGAAGGCAAGAGGTGAGAATTGATCTTGTATTGATCTCGACTCGACTAGCAGAAGCGAGTCGACGCCGTAATCCCCTCATTCTTAGGGATTGCTTTTAAGGGGGATTGCCAACGACGCAGAGACGAGCGCCTCTGCCTCCTGGACTACGGCCGTATTCTGTGTGTGATAGATAGTCCGCTTGATGCGTCACGCGGGCCACGCGGTGCTTACCGCGCGGCTCTCCCATATCGTTCATATCACTGTGATCTTGACCCTAACTGACCCTAACCCCGAATTAGTCCGGTTCAGAAGTAGAGATTTCCGGCTCATTGAGGTTGATACTATGGCCGCTGGCCAAGTGCTGGCGCGCGTATTCAGCAGGTGCCTGCCACTTCAGCGCGGAGTGGGGACGAACCTCGTTATAGTACGTCCGCCAGGCATCGATTTTCTCCTTGGCATCAGCAAATGACAAGAACCAGTGGCTGTTCAGGCATTCCTGACGGAAGCGGCCGTTGAAGGATTCGCACTGCGCATTGTCCGTCGGCTTGCCGGGCCGGCTGAAGTCGATTTCCACCCCATTTTCGTATGCCCATTTGTCCATGGCTTTGGAGATGAACTCGCTGCCGTTATCGGTTTTGATGACGCGCGGCAAGCCGCGCAGTGCGCATACGCGACCGAGCGTCGCCACCACATCGTCACCCCGCAGGTTTTGCCCAATGTCGATGGCCAGACACTCTCTGGTGTAATTGTCGACCAGAGTCAAAGCACGCAGGCGGCGACCATCGAACAATTGGTCCATGACGAAGTCCATGCTCCAGATGTCATTGATGGCTTGCGCGACCGCTTTGGGTTGGCGACGTTGCGCCGACTTATTGCGCTTGGGGCGCTTGTGCCGCAACGACAAGCCTTGCTCTCGATACAAACGGTAGACCCGTTTGTGATTGTCTCGATAGCCTTCGCGGCGCAGCATCACGTGTACACGCCGGTATCCGTAGTGAACGCGCGTATGCGCTATCTCGTGGATTCGCATGACCAGCGCGCCACTGTCGCGTCGGCACGATTCGTAGCGATACAACGACCGGGAAATCATGACTGCGGCGCATGCCTTGGTCACGCCTACGCCGTAGCGCTTCATCAGATCATCCACGAGTACGCGGCGCCGCGAAGGCTTCAGAGCTTTTTTGCCAGAACGTCCTGCAACATTGCCTTGTCCAGCGACAGGTCCGCGACCAGGCGCTTAAGGCGATTGCACTCCTCTTCAAGCTGGCGCAGCCGCCGCAACTCCGAGGGGCCAAGCCCGCCGAATTTCTTCTTCCAGTTGTAGAAGGTGGCTTCGCTCACGCCCATCTTGCGGCAGACCTCGGGTACGGCCGTACCCAGTTCGGCCTGCTTCAGCGCAAAGGCGATTTGCTCTTCGGTGTATTTCGATCTCTTCACGGCATGGCTCCTATTCCATATGGTGAAATCATGCCGGATTTCTCTAATTTAGATCGGTACTAAAAACTGGGTTAGGGTCAGGGTCAGAACTCTTCTGAGAATCGCTGCTGCGATGTCGTGCCTTCCATACACACCTTTCTATTGTCTCAATTGCTAGGCAACTAAGTTTCTAGGAAATCCAGGTCGATTCAGTCCTTAGTCAAAAGTATTGCTAAATATGGCATTCTGAGATAATGTCTGCTTCCTGCGCTTCGCCCGCAATTCATCCAACAATAGAGAATCGATTATGCAATCTCCGTTTATTTCGAAAGTCCGTGTAGAGGGTATGCACGGCCAGTTCGACATTGAAATAAAACTGGAGGCGGGGCTGAACGTCCTTTACGGGCAAAATGGACGTGGGAAGACTACGCTGCTGCATTTGATTGCGAACGCCTTGGAATTAGATTTTGATCGCTTTAAACACCTACGATTCGACGAGATTACAATCGATGTTTCGAACGGGGCAAATTTGAAGATTCTGCCTGTAAAGGAAGTAGGAGACGTCACAGTATTGCTGGATGACATCGAACTCCAATGGCGCGAGAGCGGAACGGAACTGGTGAGTTCGGATCGTAGTCTTCTGCGGAACGCGTTGGGAAATCGGCCTAACTATCTCCCGGCCTTTAGATCTATTCTGGAACGTGTCAGGAATGATACTTTCTTGCAAGCATTGACCCCGCAGCAGCAACAAGAATTCGACCGAATTCGGGTTGTTGAAGCTCAGATAATAAAGGGCGATGGGGCGTCTCCTAGTCGCTTTGGCGGTCGTACGGACCCCACCGCATTGACTGCGCAAAAGACGCTGCAATGTCGGCAGTGGTTTGGGTCATTCACGCCAATTATTCGCTACCCTTCAATTGGCGAAGTGACGGAAAAAATGGAGACGGAGTTTCGAGAAGCAGAGCTGGACTCCGCTGCGTTTGAACGGCGGATGTTCTCGGATTTTTTCGTCGGTACGATGAGGGCGCTACTATCCAGTAGAGATCTGCCGTCTGAACAAGAGGTCGAAACTCTTTTGCAGCGAATCCGCGCTGCCGTTTACGAAGACGACGACGCTAATTCAGAATTTCATGGGCCTCAAATTATCCATCAATTGGCCCAAGCTGTTGACTCAGTTGCGGCAGAGGCTGCCAGGGCTGGCGCAGCGGAAAAACGTGTGCTTAGGTTGTACGCAGAAATTCTGGAAAAACGCGGCGAAGTGCGACGAAGTTCATTTGAAAAAATAAAGAAATTCGAAACCGCGGTTAATAAGTTCTTGGACGGGAAAACCCTTCACATTGGAGAAGGAGGACGATACGGGCGATCACGCGCGACCTACGTTGAGTCCGAAAACTTACATCGACACTCATTGACATCACTCTCCTCGGGCGAGCGTCAGGTGCTCACGATGCTCTTTTCTGCCAGCCGGCTGAGCGCAACGTCGGGAGCTTTTCTGATCGACGAACCTGAGCTGTCGCTTCATGTTGATTGGCAACGTATTGTTTTATCAGAACTGATGGCTCAAGCGGGGGGGCGCCAAATCATTGCCTGCACCCACTCCCCGGAGGTCGGCGCCGACCATTTGCATTCAGTACAGTTTTTTGAGCCTGTTCCCTCGCGTAGCAGGATCGAGCAAGACGGGAGCTCGGACCCGTTAATGGATGACGCGCTATGACTGCCTACGATTTGAAGTCATATGAGCTCGTTCTCAAGCTCCGTAAAAGAAAGACGATAGTCGTGGAAGGCATCACTGACAAACGTGTGATCTCTCGAATGCTCCTCGAGAAGGAAGAGGCGTCTGGGAAAGCACGTCAATGTGTTGTTGATGAAGTGTCTTTGCTCGCTCGTGAAGGAACTTTTGCAGGCCTAGGGCACCGTCAGCGTGTAATTAACACTGGAATGCACTTCGCTAATGTGGCATCCAATGTGAAATGTCTTGTCGATAGAGAGTGGGATGGTGTGAATTTGCAAAATCTGCAAGATCCACACCCCTTGATGCCTACGCAAGTGTGGGGTGAGGTAACTCATGGACATTCGATTGAGAACTATTGGTTCACCGCGACTGCGGCTTGCAGCTTTTTGAAGATGCAATACGGCGCCGAACTACAAGGGAATTACTTTACTGAGCTCGTCCAACGTTTCGAAGCTATGCTAAGGATCGCGGCTGCATTCTCTCTCGTCGCAAAGAGGCTGAATGTTATAACTACGTGTCAAAAAGGTCTATTGAAGGCAGAGCACGTGGTTTGGTCAAATAATGGCTATGAGCCGACCAATGCGCTCGTTGCGGCAGGTACAGGAAGGGGAATTGCAGCGGACTTGAAGATCGAGACACTGCAAGAACTAAGTCGCGCTGATTTGGCAGCATTATCGGGGCCAAGCATCCAATGGATTTGTCATGGGCATTTGGGCGAGCAAATGCTCAGAGCTTGTGCGGCCAACCTAGCTCTAGAATTTGGCAGTTCAGACATCGCGTCGGCGATTGAGCGAGGATTTCAAGATGCCAAACTTGCCCATGACGCGGATTGGTTGGCAGCCGAACATGCGCCGCTACCTGCTCCGTTAGATCAGCTTGTCGCATGGGCATCCTAGCGGCATATAAATGAAGGCCACAATGCGCAACACGCCGCATGTTTAGATTGGTCGGCCGCGGAGGGCGGTCCCCATCCTAATGGCGTACCGTTGGAATGGGGAAGATATGCTGTCCAATCGAAAGCTGGTCTAGGAAGAGGATGGTGCTGCCGCAGGGGCGCAGCGAGACAGCTAATCGTACTGTGCAAGTTGCCGCCGTCGAATTTGCTCAGCCTTGGTTGGTCGCCCACGTCGCCGTGCAACCTGTGGCGCGGCAGTTCGCTCTGGTGTGGCAAGCGCTACTTGTGGGACATGCTGCGCTTCACGCTGTGATACCAGCGAAGCATGGACCTCCCCTTGCTCATAGCGCAGCAGTCTGCCTTGTTTCACACAAGGAGGGAGCGGCTCCCCGCGAGTGCGCCAGTTGTACAAGGTCTGCACAGACAAGCCCAGGACGGCGGCCAGCTGATCTGAGGTAAGAAGTTTGTCCATCCTTACTTTCGCGAAGGCACTGGCACATGCCAGCAAAAAGTATAGACAGACAAGGGTAGCCATGGCCGCCTATCAGTACCTTCCGGTAGGCCGTACAATCCGCGTCGGCGCCATCGAAATTGACCGCAATTTTTGACGCACTGACCGCAGTAAAGTGCGTTAGGCTGCGGTAAGCTCCGGTAAGCTAAGCTCATGATTTTTTTAGATATTAATGTTGGCCTGTCCCTGGCAAAACACCCCTAAAACGGACTCTTAATCCGTAGGTCGAGTGTTTGAGCCACTAACAGCCCACCAGAATTCTCTAGTAGTATCAATGACAAACGCCACCCGCCTGGGTGGCGTTTGTCATTGCGGGTCAGGATCGACGGTTCCCCGTCGCGGCTTGCGCAGCAATTGACGGCCCCGATCAGGGCAACGCGCATGGACGGCCGGGCGTGCCGAATCGGACGCTTCGCGCCCTGGAACCTTGCCCTCTGGGTTAAAATAGCTTCTCTTAACCAGGGGAACGCCATGTCGACATTTTCGACCCAGTTCGACGCCGACCGTGCGATTCGTAACGCCGTGGCCCATCAGCGCTTCGAAGGAGTCGAGGCCGACCCGCGAACCATCAGCGAATTGCATCGTGTGGCCAAAGGTGAGATCCAATTCGCGGATGTGATTCGACATCTGAAGCAGAGAATCGCCTCGGGCGACTTTCAGAAGCCGGCTTAATCAGCCGGTTTTTTTCTGTCGATCGCTTTCGCTGCCGACGATGGCCAAGTATCCAGTAGACACCTTGGACCCCTATGTGGACCCAGCGACGGGTGTCCTGAAAAATAGGTTGGGAATTTCTGATCCTGAACTGCTGGAGCGGGCTGAAGCAACGTTCGCCGCCGTGCGGTCCTACGAGATGGCTGTTGAGCCGTGCACGGATCATTCGACCTGGCTCACTTGCAGCGCATCCACAAGCGCCTATTTGGCGATGTGTATGACTGGGCTGGTGAGATCCGGACCGTCGATATCTCGAAAGGCAACACGCGCTTCGCAAGCTTCTTGCAGATCACGCCGTACGCGCCGACGATCACCGGCTCCTTGTCCCATGAAAACTTTCTTAAAGGGCTCGACAGCGACGCTTTCAGCGCACGCGCAGGCGAAATCCTGGGCGAGCTGAATGTCCTTCATCCCTTCCGCGAGGGGAACGGGAGATCGCTGCGCGAGTATATAAGCCAGCTTGCACATGGAGCGGGGTACGGGATCGATTGGCAGGCTGTCAACCGCGAGGAAATGATTGAGGCTTCCATTCGTGCTTATCACGGGGACGCTAACGGCCTGATCCGGCTGATACGCGCGAACATTCAGGATCTGGATCAGGAACTTGCCGTGAGCCTGGCGAAGGCCACCGCTGGCGACAAGGTGCAGATCTACTCAGCGATGAATGGGCAGACGTACCAAGGCCCTATCATCGGGACCACGCAACGATATGTGGTACAGGCATCGGGGCCTGCAATGATCCTCCACGCGCGCCAGGCGTTGGAGAATCCTGAGACTTTGGCCCAGAAGGAACCGGTGGAAATTCGATACGCGCTTGGCGGTGTCGGCACCGTGGCGGTCCCTTCGAACACCCGCGAGCGTGACCTATAGCTGCTGCGCGACAGTGCGGCGAATCGCGGACCAGAGCCTGATCACCAATCTCGTTCCGACCTGCCTTTCAAGCGTCCTTTTGAAGGGATAGACCCAGGCACAACCGCACACCCCCTCAACCATATTCCAACTGATAAAAATGCTGGCTAGCGATCAACGTCGCCCCGCACGACGTGCGCATGCCTTCCAGCGCCGTCAAGCGGTCCGAGCTGACGTTCTGCACGCCTTCGACGATGGTGTGGGTGTCGCCGCATTGCGGGCAGGTGACGCGGTCGCCGACGCGGGCCATGGGTTGGCCGAAGATGACGACGGTTTCGTCGCCGGTCACGACGACGCCGCCGTGCGAGGTTCTATCGCCTTTGCGGATGACGGAGCGTTGGGACATGGTGCGCGCGAGAAAGTGATTTACAGATACGAGCCGTCCGGCGCGAGCCGCGCCGGGCCGACCACGAGGGTGCCGTCGGGCGCCATGCGCACGGGGCCGCCGCCGCCTTTGTAGGAGCCGTCCGGCGCGCGTTGCGGGGTTCCGGCCACGTAGGTGCCGTCCGGCGCCCGGGTGATCGGGCCGTCGCCGCCGACGAGTGTGCCGTCGGGTGCGCGGCGCGGGGTGCCGGCAATGAAGCGCCCGTCGGGCAGCATGCGGATCGATTTCGTCGTCATGAAGGCTCCTCGGTAGAGGGCAAATCATAGCGAAGCATCGTGATGCGCTTTGTAATAGGACGTGTCATCTTTGAACCTTATACGTAAACAGTTGTGGGATGATTTGCGCCTACTTACATGCTTGCGCCTATGACCGACATCAACGCCTTGTTGCAACCGATTCCCGGCGACGCGCCTTGCGGCGTCGATCTGGTTTTTTCGCCTGAGTTCGACGCGATACGCGAGGCGCGTCGGCATGATGATCCGCAACTCGACCAGGGCGACTGGGTCATCGACCTGAAAGAGGCCGACTGGCCGGAGGTGACGCGCATCTGCACGACGGTGCTGCGCGATCGCAGCAAAGACATCCGCATTGCGTCCTGGCTGGCGGAAGCCTGGGCCAAGACGCGCGGATTTGCCGGCCTGCGCGATGGGTACCTGCTGATCGATGGGCTTTGCCGCGATTACTGGGAGGGCCTGCATCCGGTGCCGGAAGATGGCGACGTGCAGCAGCGCGTCGGCAATCTGGCGTGGCTGTTGTCGCGGTCGCAGCAGCTCATCGGCGAGATTCCGCTGACCCAGGCCGATGGCGCGCGTTACGGCGCGGTGCTGTGGGAGGCGGCGAGCCAGTTGGCCAATGCCGTCAAACGCACGCCGGACAACGCCCATGAACTGACGCGCGGCAAGCTGACGCTGGACCGCTTCGATGCCGCGCGGCGCGATACGCCGCCGTCGTTCTATTCCGAGCTGGATGTGCAGCTCGACGGTTGCGCGCAGGCGCTCGCGCAATTGGAGCGCACGCTGGACGAGCGGCTGGGCGAAGACAGCCCGGCGTTCTCCCGCGTGCGCGAGTCGCTGCGTACTGTCAGGGAGCTGGTGCATCGGTTCGCGCGCGACGCCGGCCTGCTGGTCCGCGCCGACCAGGCAGCGGCCCCGCCGCCCGCGTCCATCGCGCCCGCGGAGCCTGTCCGAGTGGAGCCCACCTTGTCCGCCACCAATTCTCATCCCGCCGTCGATGCGCCGGCGCACGGCGCTGCACCGGCCGCCGCGCGCGGACCCATCCAGACCCGCGAACAGGCGCTGGCGCAACTGCGCGAAGTGGCCGAATTTTTCCGGCGCACCGAGCCGCACAGTCCGGTCGCGTATCTGGCCGAGAAGGCGGCGAGCTGGGGCGAAATGTCCTTGCACCTGTGGCTGCGCACGGTGGTCAAGAACGACGAAACGCTGTCGGGCCTGGAAGAGCTGCTCGGCATCAAGAAGGCCGGCGAGGGCAGTTGAGGCGGCCTGGCCGCCGCATGACGCGGCGCGCCGGCGCGCAGGGATCGCGGCGCCGGCAGCGCGCACCCCGTGTCATGCGCCGGCATGGCGGGACCGGCCCGGTCCCGCTGCCCGCCACGCAGCCTTACCGCGCGGCGCGGAATTCGATGCGCCGGTTCTTGGCGCGGCCTTCCGGCGTGGCGTTGGTCGCCACCGGTTGGTCTGGGCCCGCGCCCATGGCCTCGAAGCGCGACACCGGCAGTCCCTTGTCCACCAGATAATCCCGCACCGCGTCCGCGCGCGCCTGGCTGAGCGCCAGGTTGGTGCTGCGGCTGCCGGAGCTGTCCGTGTGGCCGATGATCTGGATCTTGTCGGCGCGCAGCTTGGGTACCGCGTCGGCCACCCGGTCCAGCAGCTCGCGGCCGCGCGCCGTCAAGCGGGCGCTGCCGGTCTCGAATTCCACGACCCGATTGCTCAGCAGGTTGTCCAGCACGTCCTGCTCGTCCTTGCTGGCCGACACGCGCAAGCCGTTGACGATCTTGTAGGTGGGATTGAGCGAGGTCGCGAAGGTGCTGGCGATCTGCTGGCGCGAGGCTTCGTTGTCCACCTCGCCGCGCAGGCGGATCTGCGTGCCATCGATTTCAAGCTGGCCGCGGTTGATCTGCTTGAGCGGACTGTCCAGCAGCTTGCCGACGTGTTGCGACCAATTGGGCGGGGCCACGACGCCGCCCACATCGATGCGGTCGATCACGTTGCCCACGCCATACACTTTTTGCAGCCGTTGCAGCACGTCGGCCTTGGTGGCCTCGTCCGGCACCGCGCCGCTGGCGACCACCTGGCCGGGTTGGGGAATGACATTGGCCGGAACCACCGTGGCCGCGTCCTGGGCATAGGCCGACCAGGAGCAGGCGGCGGCCAGGACCAGAGAGAGTGTGCGCATGTCCTAGGCTCCGATAAAGACTTCGCGGAAAGTTTCCAGCGCCTGCCGCAGGGACAGCCGCGGTTGATCCAGATAGCTCGACAGCTTGGCCAGGCCGTGGCTGGCGTTGACGTGGTCACGCACCCAGGGCGCGTCTTCCAGCACGATGTAGTGCTGCGACAGGGTTTGCGGCGTCGACAGCAGCGTCGCCAGCGTCTGGGGCGACGCGCCGCGGAAGCCCACCACCAGCCGGTGCTTGCCCGCGATCCGCCCGATGAAAATGGCGATCTCGAAGTCGGCGCGGGTGAGGAACGGCGCGATGAGCGTCATCCAGTAGGTCGCGACCAGATTGATGTAGAGCGGGTCGTCCGGCAGGGGCAGCGCCAGGCCGGTGTCCAGTTGCGATGAGCCGCTGGACATGACCGGCGCGAGCAGGATGCCCAGCGCCAGCACGATGTCGTGCATGTTGGCGGCGTGGCCGTTGCCGCGCAGCATGGCTTCCACCCGCTCGATCGTCTGCAGGTCGATGAAGGCGTCGAAGCCGTCATCGGCCGCCGTGCGGATTTCGCCTTCCAGGTCATTCAGCGTCTGCAGCACGGCAGCCGGGTCGCCTTCCTGCATCAGGCGCGAGGCGGCCGCATCCATGCGATTCCACATGCGGCTGAAGGCCAGTGGGCTGCGCGCGATGAAGTCCAGCGGGCGCGACACTTCCACGGAGGTCGCGCTGATGAAGGGAAAGCGCCGTCCGGACTGGTCCCGGCTGGGCTGCAGATGGCCGGCGATGGCCAGCTTTCCGCGTGAGCCCAGCACCGCGAACGGCACCGGCTGCGCCTCGTCGTACAGGGCTTTCCAGTGCGGGTCCTGCGCCAGGATCTCCATGGTGTTGGCGACCCAGGCGTCCAGCGTCGCCATCAACTGCGGATGCGAGGTGTTTTTGACGAAGTCGCCACGCGACGGAATCTTGCCGAAGTAGGCCGTACGGAACATGGGGGACTGCGGATGGCTCATTGCTGCGCTCCGGCAGGCGTCGGGGCGACGGAGGGTTGAGAGGACGTGCCCGCGACCGTGGCGGGCAGGCGCAGGTTGCGCAGGCCCTGGCTGCCCGGCTCGGTGCCGCCGGCGCTGGCGGCCTGGGCATTGCTGATGATGCGCAGCCGGACCGGGACGGTGATGTTGGACTTGGTCCAGCTCATCTCGAAGCTGCCGTCCGGGTTGGGCTTGCGCTGGGCGCCGGAAATCAGGCGCTCCAGGCCGAAGCGGCCGGGCTCGTTCACGATTTCGACCACGGTGCCATCGAAGGCGGTGGCCGTGATGCGCGCGCCGGGCGCGCCTTGCGCGTTGGGCCAGACGAAGTTGACCCATTGCGGCGGCGTGTTGCGGTAGCGCAGTTGCTGGCCGTCGATCTCGATGGTGTATTCCGTGATCCCGCCCGCGGGCTTGGGCTGGATCTGGAACAGGGTCTGCGGCTGGCTGGCCGCGCCCGAACCGGCCGCGCCGCCCGACAGCGGCGCGACCCATTGCGCGAAATTGGCGGTGAACGACGGTTGCAGATCGATGCCCATGTCGCCCCACGTGCGGGCCGTGAGGATGTCGCCCCGGCGCACGGTCAGCGGCCCCAGGGTTTCATTGACGTACTTGGCGATGCTGCCCTGCGGGCCGAACATCTGCGCGATCTCCTCGCCGCTGGCTTCCAGGCCCGCCTTGGTCGAGAACGGATACTTCTCCGACAGGTTCTGCATGAAGGCCTGATAGACCTGCGCGTTCCAGACCTTGTTCAGCTCGGCCTGGGCCGGCTGCATGACGACGGCGTAGCCCTGGATCAGCGGGCGCACCAGCAGCGGCCGCAGCGTCTCGCGCTGGGCCGGCGTCAGGCCGGCGAGCATCTGCTCGTCCACCAGCTTGAGCGCGTCGGCCAGTTCCGAATCCTTGCCTTCCAGCGTCTGGCGCATCAGCAGCAACGCGCCCGGGCCGGGATCGCCCTGGTTGTTGATCTGGTTAAAGCGCGTGCGGATCTTGGACAGGGCATTCATGTAATTGCCCAGCAGGGACTGGTTGTCGCGCGTGACGACCAGGCGCGCCACGTCGGAGAACTCGCGGCCCACCGGTCCCATCGGAATCTGCTCGCCGCCGGGCGCGGCTTCGGTCGGCCTGGGTTGGTTCTGGCGCAGGATCACGCGCTTGAACCAGGCCACGACGCCGGTCTGCGCCTGCGCAATGCCGGTGTTGATCAGTGACGGGTTGTCCCAGGAGGTCTGTTCGTACGTGGTGTTGATCAGCTTGACCAGCGGCGAGTTCTGCGGGTCGCCCAGGCGGTTCATGCCTTGCACCGCCTGATCGAAGCTCGTAAAGGGCTTGATGGTGACCCCGCGCAGCATCTTCTGCCACTCCTGCGCGTACTCGGTCTTGTACATCGTCGCCAGGCTCTTCTGGATCTGCTCGGGGCTGCCTTCCAGCGTGAGATCGTCGCGCGCATTCACGCCCAGCACCCAGTCGCTCGTCTGCACTTCGTGGCGCGCGGCTTCGCCGATGGCCGGTTCGATGTACTGCTCCCAGGCCTCGCGCGTGAACGTGCCCGGCACCGCGTAGCTGCCCGCCACGATGGCGGCGTCGGCCTCGCCCATGATGCGCGCGACGGTCATCGCGGGGAAGCGCGTGGCGGCGCGCGCCTTCAGCGTGGCATAGGCGCGTTCGCGCGCCGGCATGCCCTGCATCACGCTGCGCAGGTTGCCGCGCGTGCGTTCCACCATGGCGAGGTTGGTTTCGATCTGCGGCCAGTCCGCATCGGCGGCACGCGCCACGTAGAACGAGATCAGGCGCTCGGCGCTGCGGATCAACTGGTCGCGCGGCATGGCGCCGCGGTTGGTCTCCAGCCATCCGCGCCAGAACCGCGTGATCTGGTCGGACAGGTGCGTGGGGTCCACGTGTTCGCGGTTGGCCATCATCAGGTACGTCTTGAGCGCGTTATAGGCGTCGTCGACGTTGGTGGGCGAGGCGTCCTGGAACAGCGTATCGCCGGCATTGGCGCGCACCGGCTGGGCCTGCGGCGGCGTCGCCGCGCGAGCGGCGCCGGCCGCCGCGGCCTGCGAGACGTCCACGCGGCCCAGATAGTCCTCCAGGCTGGCCTTGACCGGCACCAGCATGAACTGGCGCAGGCCGTTGTAGTACTCGGCCAGCAGGCGCTGCTTGAGCACGTCGCCCTGGTACAGGCCCAGGCCCAGCGACAGCGGCCGGCTCGTCGAATAACGATCCAGCTGCTCGATGCGGTCCTGCAGGATCTCCATGGCTTCCAGGCGGCTTTGCAGGTCGGTGCGTTCGCTTTGCAGGCGCACCACCTTGTCCAGGTCCGCCTGCACATTGCTGGCCAGTTGCCGGTTGCCCAGGTACGACCAGCTCCAGCCGCCCAGCACCAGCCCCAACGCCAGCACCAGGCCGAAGAAGGTCAGGTAGCGCATGCGGACCTTGTTCGGGCTGGCGTGCTGGCGCACCAGTTTCTTGTCGGCGAAGATCACGCTGGAGAACAGGTCGCGCAGGAAGAACCCATTGTGCGAGGTCACGCTGCGCGCCGCTTCGCGCGAGGCGGGACGCAAGGCGAAGCGTTCCGCGAGCTTCTCGGTCGAGGTGCTGCGCGACACGCCTTCCTGCAGCGCGCTGGTGAAGTAAAAGCCCCGGAATACGGGCTTGTACTGGAACGGGTTGGTTTCGAACAGCGTGGACAGAAAGGTGCGCAGCGCCGGCTTGATGCCGGCGAATTCCAGCGGGAAGGTCAAGAGCCCCGGAGGCAGGGCGCCGCTGCGTCGCAGCGAGATCTGCGCCGTGCCCATTTCCTTCAGGCCTTCATAGAGCTCGTCGAAGCGTTCGTCGAACAGCGCGAGCACATCGCGGCTTTCGTCGGCGCCGTACGGCAGCGTCGCGCCCCAGACGCGGTCGCGCTCGCGCGCGTCGGCATCGGCGAAGAACTCGGAAAAGCCCGCGATCAGGTCGGCCTTCGTGAAAATCACATATACCGGCGCGAAGACTTCCAGCCGGTCGGTCAGTTCCTGCACGCGCTGGCGCAGGTTCTTGGCCAGGTTGATGGCGAACTCGGGGCCGGCGTCCGTCAGCTCGCTGATGCTGGCCGCCACGATGATGCCGTTGATCGGCGCCTTCGGGCGATGCCGCTTGAGCAGATCCAGAAAGCTCATCCACTCGTTGCGGTCTTCTTCGTGCACCGAATAGCGGCCGGCCGTGTCCAGCAGAATGCCTTCGGTGGTGAAGAACCAGTCGCAGTTGCGGGTGCCGCCGACGCCGCGCACGGCCGCGCCGTTCTTGTCGGCAAAGGGGAACTGCAGGCCCGAATTGATGACGGCGCTGCTTTTGCCCGCCGCGGGGTTGCCGATGACGATGTACCAAGGCAGCTCGTACAGCGCCTCGTTGCCCGACGTCTGCCCGATCTTGGACGTCTTGATGGTGCGCACGGCCTGCGCCAGACGGGTGCGCAGCGCGTCGATTTCGCTGCGGTTGGCGGCGGGGCTGGCGGCGGCCCCCGCCTGCACCTGCTGTTCCAGCATGTCGCCCAGTTTCTGGTTGGCGCGCCGCGTGCGGCGCCGCCGCCAGAGGTAGACGCAGAGCCACAGGAGCAGCAGCACGCCCAGCACCGCGCCCGCCCAGGACAGGCTGATCTGCAGGGTGTCTGCGAACAGGAAAAGGAAAACGGCCAGCGCGATCAGGCCGATGAGCATGAAGGTGCGCGGGTTGGCGAACGCGCGCCCGGTCCAGTAGCGCGCGTCGCTCATGGCGCTGGAAAATCGAGAAAGCAATCCTGATGGGCTACGCATGGTTTTCGCTGTTTTTTTTAGGGGTCAGGCGGTGGCGCTGGCGGCTGGCCGGGAGACCAGCGCGGCAGCGCGCAATGCGGGGTCTTGCAGGGTAAGGGCCAGCACCGGCTGGTCGAACTGCAGGCAGGTTTCGCCGGCCACGGCCAGCGTCAGCAGCGATGCCGCGACGCCGGTGTGGCCACAGGCCACGCCGACGGCCTGGCAGTCTTTGCCGGCATCCAGGTGGGGAAACAATTGCGAGGCCACGCCCAGCGGTTCCAGGGGGCGGCTGCCGCGGTGATCGGCGTCGCTGACGAGGTGCACGACGCTGTCGGGCGAGACGTCGGCGGCGTTGAGCAGATCGCGCGCCAGGTCCGCCAGCGGCGCTTCAGCCTGGGCGCCGCGCGCGTCGGCGGACTTCTGCCGCTGCAACACGGGCGACAGCGTGACCCGCAGGTCCGCGTCGGCATCGGGCGGCGCCAGCAGCAGGCCGGCGGCCGCTTCGCCCGGAACGCGGCCCTGCGGATTGGCGTGCGTCAACAGGATGGACAAGCCATCCCACTGGGCGACCTGTGCCGCGTCGATGTAGCCGTCGCCAGCCAGCACGATGCCCCATTGCGGTTCGGCGTGGGCGTCGCGCGGCTCGCCGGCGAGCTGACGCAGCAGATGGTCGGCGGCCATGGCGTCTTGGGCCGGATGTTCGGCGGTGCTGATGCGGGCATCGGGCCAGGCGCCGGCGGCCGCGCGCACGGCCGCGAGCGCGCGCAGGCGCGCGGCTTCGGGCCAGTGCGCCGGCATCAGCACGTCCAGGCGCAGCAGCGGCCAGTCTTCTTCGCGCGCGGGCACGTCCAGTTCGGTCACGCGCGCATGCGCATCGCGAGTCAAGGCGCTTGCGATCTCGGTCAGCAAGGCGGTGACGCGCAAGGGGGCCGTGGCCAAGGCGTCCGGCGGCGCGCCCAGATCGCGCGCGGCCGCGTACAGCTCCATGTCGTCCATGCCGGGCACGCGCGCGGCGAAGATCGGAAAGCCCTGCGGCGTCTTGAGTTCGGGGTCCAGCTCGGGACGCTTGTGTTCGGCCAGCGCCTCGACGATGGCCGGGGCGTCGGCGCCCGCGGCGGCGCGCGCGGCGACCGCCACGAGCCGCAGCTCGGCCGGGCGGGCCGGCACGTCGGCCGGCACATCTGTTCCGGCCTGGACGGGCGCAGCCTTGGGGGCGCGGGCGGCCCGCACGAGACGCGCGCCCACCAGGAACGCAAGCAGGATCGCCAGCGGCAACGCAAACAGATACAGGCCGATGTCCACGCCGGTGGGCAGGGTGCGCGACTCCTGCCACCAGATGATGACGGCCAGCCATGCGACGGCGAACAGGGCCAGGACGAGCAGCCCCTTTTTCAACGCGCGAGCCATTATTTCGCGGCCTCCCGCGCCCGTTGCATGACGCCAGGCCGGCGCAACTCCACGTGGCCGAAGTCCATCATCTTCCAGCGGCCGCCCCAGGTCAGGCCGACAAGCTCCGCCGTCTCGCCGAACAGCTCATAGCCGCGCATCGCCCAGGGGTCTTTTTCGGAAATCACGATCTTGCCGTCGCGATAGAACGCGCTGTCCGCGGCCAGGCCAAACTGGTGATAGCTCTGGAACGCGCCGGCGTTGGTCACGTGCGAGCCCATGCCGGCCAGCTCTTCCTGCCGCTCGGGACTGCGATAGCCCTCGATCAGCGCCATTTCATAGCCATGCTGCTCGCGCATGATGCGATAGGCCAGCAGCAGCCGCTGACGGAAGTCGGCATCCAGCAGATCCCAGTTCCGGCTCGCGCCACCCAGCTTGGGACGCACCAGTTCCACTTCGCGCGTGGTGAACGCTTCGGGGGGCAGGGCGGGGGGGGGAGCCAGTCGCTCGCCTTCCAGCAAGGCCTGGATCCGGGGGTCTGGACCGGTCATCGAGGTGCTGTAAACGAATGTGTGATTGTGTCGCATGACGAAAGCGAAAAGTGACGGAACGGACACAACTGTCAGCCCGATCGCCACCTGCCACCGGTACCTTGAAACCCAGTCCATCCACGCACCGACCCCTTTGCCGATGGCGCCCGCGGTGCCGCCCACGGCGCCTCCGGCATGGCTTGCGCCACGCGTTGCGCCCCGCGCCACGCCCGTTACGCACGCGCGCAATCCCCGCACGGCGCCTTGTCGCAGAGCCGGGAAAAACAGGAGCGCGGAGACGCCCACCGCCAGTAAAAAATACAGGGGCAGTAGCAACAGCAAGATGTGTCCCTCATGTGAAGGCGTAATCTTTTGTTCTATTCGCCCATGAGGCAAGTGCTCGGGCGTTGCAAACAGCGTCGGAGCCTTAGGAATCGTAACAAGAATCGATGATTGAAAGACCCCTATCGGGTATTCTCGGCGGGCTTGGTTACAGGGGGGCTGCACACGCCTCCTGCTGACACGGGAATCCGCATGGCAGAAGAGAAAAAAGACGCTCGCCCCACGATGACCGCGCCGAGTCTGCTCGGCGCATCACGCGCCGCGCGTGGCGATGCCGACTCGACGCGAATCCTGGCCGCACTGGAAGGACGTGCGCCGCAAATCGAGGTCAACCCCCTGACGACAACGCGCGGCTCGCGCGCCCGCCGCTGGATGGCGCTGGCGGTGGTGCTGGCGCTGCTGGCGGGCGGCATCGTCTGGACGATTCATGAAGAAGGCGCCGCGCCGATGGTGGCGCAGGCCCCTGCCGCCGCGCCCGGGTCCGTGCCTGGGTCCGTGCCCGGGTCCACTCCCGCGCCTTCCGCGCAGCAGGCATCGCATTCCCCGTCGTCCGCGGCCACCGCCAACAATCCGCTCGCCGCCTTGGAAAAGCCGGCCGAAGTGGCCTCCATCATCGATGAAGCGCCGCCCGCGCGCGATGCGAACCTGGGACGCGGCGAACCCGATCCGCAAGGCGAGCCCACCAACCCTCTGTCCGTGCTGGCGATGACGCCGTCACCGGCCGCCGCAGCGCCCGCGCCCGGTCCCACGCGCCAGGCCGCGGCGCAACTCGCGCAGCAGGGCAATGGGCCGCGCGCGGCCAAGCCCGCCGCGCCAGTGCCGGGCAAGAACACCCGGCCCGCCGACAAGGATGCCGCGCTCTTGTCGGCGCTCATGAGCTACGGTCTGCCGCCGGCATCGCCGCCGGGCACGCGCGTCTATAAGACGGAAGGCGTCTTCATGCGCGAAATGCCGGGCTCGCCGTTGTCCGAGCGGCTGAAGGAATGCCGCAGGCTGAGCTTCATCGAGAGCGAGCAGTGCCGCCTGCGCGTGTGCGCGGGCCAATGGGGCACGGCAGTGGAATGCCCCACGCCGCAAGCCACGATCGAACCCTGAATTTCTTCCGGCCGGAATCGGCTGGTATTGCCCACGTCCCCACGAGGTTTTTGTTCCATGGCTGTCAACGCAAGCAGCGGCGGTTTCAGCGCCCAGTCCCGTCTTTACCGGCTCGATGGCGAGGGCGCGCTGTCGTCCCTGCAGGTCGAAGGCTGGGTCGCGCGCGAAGGCCTGTCCATGCTGGGCGAGATGCGCGTGGTCGCGCTGGCCGAAGACGCCGCGCTGGACCTGGACGACATGGTGACGCGGCCCGCCACCCTGTGGACCACGCGCGCCGATGGCACTGAGGCCGGCCGCAGCGGCGTGGTGCGTGCGGCCGAATTGCTGGGCAGCAATGGGGGCATGGCGCGCTATCGCCTGACCGTGGCGCCCTGGCTGTGGCTGGCCACGCAGCGGCGCGACAGCCGTATCTATGAGAACCAGTCCGTCCTGGACATCGTGCGCCACGTGCTGGACGGCTACGAAGGCTACACCTACAAGCTGTCCGCCGACGTCGAGAACCACCTGGCCGACCTGCCGGCGCGCCCGTACACCACGCAGTATCGCGAAACCGATTACGCCTTTCTTTCGCGCCTCCTGGCGGAAGCCGGATTGGGTTGGACCACCGTCGAAGACGACAGCGCGCCCGCGCGCCACGCCGTGCTGATCTTTGCCGATAGCCGCGGCCTGGCCGAAGACGCCGAGTCCGCGGGCGCGGGCGTGCGTTTCCAACGCGCCCATGCCACCGAATCGCGCGATGGCGTGCAGGCCATCGCGCGCCGGATGCGCCGGAGCGTGGAAAGCGTGACGGTGCTGGCCTGGCATGACAGCGGCAAGCACGCCATTGCCGGCCAGGCGTTGGGCGGCGCCGCCAGCGGCGCCGACGACGAGAGCGCGGGGCTGGAATGGTTTGAGCCGCTGGGGCACGGCGGACTGCTGAACCAGACGCATGCCCAGTTTCAGGCGACTTTGCTGATGCAGGCGGTGCAGGCCAGCGCCGAGACCTTCGTCGGGCGCGGCAATGTGCGCACCTTCCGGTCGGGCGCGCGCTTCACGCTGCAAGACATGTCGCCGCTGGGGCCCGCGGGGGAATCCGGCTTCGAGCCCGTCTTCGCGCTCGACCGCGTGGAACATGTGGGCGTCAACAACCTGCCCGGACAAAACGACGCCAGCCTGGCGGACAGGCTGGGCGCGTTGGACGACTTTCTTTGCTTTGAAGATGAGGACGATGCGGGCCAGGGGCAAACGTCGGACGATGACCCGGACTACGATCAGGACCGAAGTCAGGACAGCAGTCAGGACATAAGCCAGGACCAGGACGACGCCGCGATCGGCGTGCGGCGTCCAGAGGCGGCCGTGATGGCGCGCGCGCACGACGTCGGCTATGCCAACCGGTTCCGAGCGGTGCGCTGCGACCGGCCGTGGCGCCCCTTGCCCCGGGCGGCGCGCGGCGCCCGGCTGGCGGGCGCGCCCTCCGCCGTCGGTGTCCACACGGCCATCGTCACCAACGCCGAAGGCGCCACCGAGGCCAGCGGGGAAGACGAGATCCACCGCAACGCGCGCGGCGACGTGCGCGTGCGCTTCCATTGGCAATCCGATGGCGAGGGCCTGGCGAAAAGCCGCTGGGCGCGCGTGGCGCAGCGCCAGGCGGGCGCGGGCATGGGGATGAGCTTCGTGCCGCGCATCGGCCAGGAAGTGCTGGTGCGATTCCTGGATGAAGACATCGACCAACCCCTGGTCGTGGGCGCGCTCTACAACGGGCGCGGCGAAGGCGGCATTCCGTCCACGCCCGGCGGCAAGGCGGGCGAGCCGATGAACACCGAGGTCTACGCGGCGGCCGCCGATGGCAAACCCAGCGCGCAGGCCAACCTGGCCAGCGGCAACGCGCCCGCATGGCATGGCGCGGCAAGCGGCGACGATCAGCATCGCAACGCGGCCGCCTTGAGCGGCTTCAAAAGCAAGGAATTCGGCGGCGACGGCTACAACCAGATCGTGTTCGACGACAGCGACGGTCAACTGCGCATGCAGATCAAGTCCTCGCAGGCGGCCAGCGAATTGAACCTGGGCCACCTGATCCACCAGAGCGGCAACTATCGCGGCAATGTGCGCGGCGTGGGCGCGGAACTGCGCACTGACGCGTTCGGCGCGGTGCGTGGCGGGAGCGGCGTGCTGCTCACCACCTATTCCGCGGGCGGCAGCGAGCCGGCAGGCGACGCCGCGGCGCCGCTGGCGCTGGCCGGGCAGGCCGACATCATGGCCCAGTCGTTCGATGGCGTGATCGGCGCGCACCAGGGCGTGCGGCTGGCCTCGGCGCGCGGCACGGCCTCGGCGGGCGCGAGCCGGCTGGATGGCGAACGTGCGCCGCTGGCCGCCATGGCGCACGCGGTGTCGGGAACAGTGGCGGGTGAGGCAGTGAGCGGCGCCGCGGGCGACGCGTCGGCCAAGCACACCGAAGTGGTCAACGGCAAGGTGCCGCACCTGACCGATCCGCTGGTGTTGATGGCGGGCCGCGCGGGGCTGACGCAGGCGGCGGGGCGCAACGTCCAGGTCGCGGCCGGCGAACTGGTGCATTGGTCGTCGGGCCAGGACCACAACCTGGCCGTCATCGGCTCGCTGCGCGTGCATACCGGGCAGGCGCTGGGCATCGTGGCCGGCGTGCAGAAGGGCGGCGCGGAATCCGGGCTGGATCTCATCGCGGGCACCGGAGAGGTCGACGTCATCTCGCAACACGACACGCTGACGGTGCAGGCGCAGCAGGACCTGCGCATGGTCAGCGCCAACGCCGGCATCGAATACGCCTCGCCCCAGCGCATCCGCATCGCCAACGCGGCGGGCGCCAGCATCGTGATCGAAGGCGGCAACATCACCGTGACGGCGCCGGGCCGCATCGACGTCAAGACCGGCAACAAGCAATTTGCCGGGCCGACGCAGATGCCGTATCCGTTCCCGCAATTCACCGTCTGCAAGACCTGCATCCTGGACGCCCAGGAGAGCGTGCAGTCCATTACCGACAAGGCATGACGGCGATGGAATATTCCTGGCAGGACGCGCTGCGGTCCACCTTCGACGAACTGCCCCATCACCGCGGCCCCTACGGCGAGGCTGCGCGCGCTTATGCGATCGTCGATTTCCGCGGGCATCCCGATCTGCTGGCGCGGCTGCGCACCACGCAAGACCTGAGCTTTGGCTCGATCTGGGCGCAGACGGGCCTGGACATCTATGGCGATGTGGCGCCCTTGCTGATCGAGATCGACGGCGCCTCGCAGGGCGTGTTGCGCGGGCCGCGCTACGAAGACTTCAACACCGTGCTGGTGCGCGTGCTGGAGGCGCTGCACGAACGCCCGGGCGGCCGCTACGCGATGATGAGTTTCGCGTCGGCCGTGCCGCTGGAAAAGCTGATTGCGCACTTCGGCCCCTTCTGCGACTACGCCTTGCCGGACGCCAGCGAGTTCTTCCTGCATTGGTACGACAGCCGCATCCTGGCGCGGGCCTTGCAGGTGTGGACGCCCGAGCAGCGTGCGCGCTTCGCGGCGCCCGTCATCACGTTGCGCTATGCGCAGCGCGATGGCGCGCTGGCCGAGCTGGCCGGCGAGGGCCGGCTCCCGGCCGCGCGTGCGGCCGGGATCGAACGCTTCACGCCCGAACAGCATCAGATGCTGTTCGATCTGGACTACCCCGACAAGCTGGCGGTGCAGCTGCGCCGCCTTTATGCAGGCCTGTTGCCTGGCAATCCCGATCAGGATGCGCTGGTGCCGCGCGTGCAGGCGCAGCTGGAACGTGCGCGTGCGCACGGTGTGGCGGGCGACAAGGACACGTTCGACTACGTGGCCTGGGGCGTGTCGATCTCGCCGCGCTTTGATGAACACGCCTTGATCCGCGAGGGACTGCGCGCCTATCGGCCGGGTGCCGAGGGCGGGCTGGCGCGGGCGTTGGAAGGCGTGCCGGATGCGGTGTGGGATGAGGTTCAGTCGCTGCATCGGGCTGGACGGGATGGCCGCGATGCGTAAGGCATTGGTCGGCGTATTGCTTTGCCTGGGCCTGGTGGCCGGCTGCAATGGCGAACCTACGTATCAAGGCGTGAGCTTGATTGTGTACAACTACACGCCGTGGAATTTGGAATCCGTACAACTTCGTGATGCACACGGAGGCGTGGCGGGCTCCATGGCAATTCGGGCGGGCGGTGGAGAGGGGAGAGTCGCTTGTTGCTACGCCTTCAGGGGAACGGACTTTACCGTGACGTGGAGCGGCGGCGACGCGGTGCTGATGCGCAAGCATATGTTCGACGGCAAGTACGCAGACGTGCTGTTCCAAAAAGAATCGGCGCTGCACTTTCCTGCCACGGAGGTGCCCGAAGGGGAAGGCACTCCGATCCTGGAATTGCACATCTATCCCGACGATCACATGGAGCTTGCTCTGAGCCGCAAACTACTAGGCCAGGTCAGAATCCCAATCGTCGATACCGTGAGGTGGTTGTATGGAAACCACCGGGACGAACTGGTCGGGTACAAGAGTATCCATGAGTTGGCGGACGTGCTTCCCAAAGTCGTTAAGCAGGCATGGACGAATTACAGGATCGAAGAATCCGGCGATATGCGGGCGTATATGTATCTCTACTTCACCGTGGCTTCGGATTTCTACAAAGACGCGGAGATCGCCGGGATTTTGAAAGATCCGAATCGAAATCCGGGTGACTTTGGTAAGGCTGTCGGTGCGCTGCCGGAAGAGAAACTGGCGCAGTTGAAAGCGTCTGGCACGCCTCCTGGAGATAAAGATTTGTGACAGCCATACCGATCATCACGCTGCTGGGATGCGTAAAGAGCTGGTCGTAGATATTACGGCAGCCATTGGGCGCCCTTTGATAATCTGGAGTGATCGATGCGTAAAGGACTTATCGGAATTCTGATGTGGCTTGGCCTGTTAACGGGCTGCCACGCCGAGCCCACTTATCAAGGGGTCAGCGTAGTTACCTACAACTACACGCCTTGGGATCTTGAGCTGGTGCAGATTGTCGACGCTTCGGGCGGGGTGGCGGCAACGGGTATGGTCCCATCAGGCGGTGGAGAGGGAAGTGTTTCCTGCTGCTACACCTTGAAGGGCACGGAGTTCGTCGTAAAGTGGAAAGGCGGCGACGCCGACCTCATGCGCAAACATATGTACGACGGAAAGTTTGACGAGGTGATGTTCAACAAGGAAGCCAAGGTGCACTTTCCCGCCACTGACGTCCCCAAGGGAGACGGACCGGTGATCCTGGAACTGCACATCTATCCCGACGAACACATGGAACTGGCATTGAGCAGAGATCTGTTCGGGCGGGTGAGGATCCCCATCGTCGATACGACACGCTGGTTGTACAAAAACCATCGCGATGCGCTGGGCGATTACCGCAACATCCACGAAGTCGGCAACGTGTTGGCCAAGATCGCCAAGCAGGCATGGACACGCTATCGCATCGAGAACGCCGAGGACATGCGCGGCTACATGTATTTGTATTTCGTTGTCGCCTCGGATTTCGACACGGACCCGGATATCACGGCGTTGTTGAAGGATCCGAACAGAAAGCCCGGCGATTTTGGCCGGGCGGTGTTCAAGTTGTCCAAGGACAGGCTCGCGCAGATCAAGGCTGCGGGAACGGCGCCGGGAGACAAGAATGTTTGACACCGCGTTGCCGCGCATCGTGGCGCATTGTTTGCGCACTTCGCTGGAAGGCAGGGCAACGCGCGGCCAAGCCATTTCTTGGGGGCGAGCAATACGGGAGCTATGGATGCGTAAAGGACTGATCGGAATCTTGATGTGGGTTGGTTTGGTGACGGGCTGCAACGCGGACTCCACTTATCAGGGAGTCAGCCTAATCACCTATAACTACACTCCTTGGGATTTGACATCCGTCAAAATTGCCGACGCGTTTGGCGGCGTGGCTGGTAGCGGCATGATTCGCTCAGGCGGAGGAGAGGGCAGTGTCTCGTGTTGCTATACGTTAAAAGGCACTGACTTCACCGTTGAGTGGAAGGGAGGTGATGCGGATTTGATGCGTAAACACATGTTCGATGGAAAATTCGAGGATGTGATTTTCACCAAAGAGACAAAGGTGCATATGCCACCCCAGGCGTCTCCTCCTGGAGATGGACCCGTTATTTTGGAATTGCACATCTACCCTGACGAGCATATGGAATTGGCGTTGAGCCGAAAGCTTCTGGGGCAAGTCAGAATTCCGATCCCTGATACCACAAGGTGGCTTTACGAACACCACCGAGAGGAATTGGCGAACTACGAAGACATACACGAATTGCGTTATGTCCTCGCCAAGATCGCGAAGCAGGCGTGGGTTCGCTATCGCATTGAAGACGCCCAGGACATGAGAGCGTATATGTATCTCTACTTCACAGTTGCTTCCAATTTTGATGTGGATGCCGAAATTGCAGCCATCTTGAAAGATCCGAAGCGGAAGCCCGGTGATTTCGGCCGGGCCATTACGGCGCTTAGTAAGGAAAAAATTGCACAAATGAAGGCGGGTGGAACTCCTCCTGGAGATAAGAATGTCTAAGTTTCAGTTGCCCGAGCAGGACCGTACTCCTGCATCCGTATTGAAAGCGATCGCGCAAAACGAGGCTGCTTATCCCAAGGATTCGTGCACCGAATGCGGCCTGACGCTGCGGATGGGATTTTTCTTCGATGGATTCGGGCGTAACAAAGACTTGGATGAGGCTGATCCATCGTTCTTGTCGAATGTGAGCAGGTTATGGATGGCGCATTTCGCTGAGGAAGACAGCGAACGTCCGAAGAAGCAACACTGGTTGCGTTTCTACTATTCCGGCATTGGAGTCGAACTCAACCAAGGCGCCAAGGTTGATGAGTTTGTCAATGCGATGGCGATTGCCGGCGGAAAACTCGCTGACAAGGCTGTTTCCAGCGTGAAAGGCGCGGCCCAGAACATTACTCGAGTTGATGAGGTGCCCGATGTCGATGGCATGGGGCGGGCTCGCAGGGCGGTGCAGGAGTCCATCAAGAACGGTTCTTATCAACCTATGGTCAAGGCGTACAAGGACGTCGTCAATGACGTCAGAACGCTACCTGAAAAGGCCGTTCGGATATGGAATGCGTTGGATGTTGATCGTATCGGGGACCGTGCGAAGGCTACCGTTCGAGGCGCCTGGGCGGGGTTCAAAAAGAACCCGTTGAAGGTGGCGTGGACCACCGCCAAAGAGGCCACCAAGGCCACCATGATGGAAGGCACCCCGATCATACGTGACAACGCGGGCGTTGCATTTCTGATGGGAACTGGGGTGGACACACGTCTGGATGCGGCGAAACGCCAGTTCAAGGTGGCCTACGAAGCTGCGAACGCGGGTACGGAAAAGGTCGTGCGTATAGAGATATCGGTTTTCGGTGCAGATCGAGGCGGAATTCTCGCAAAGCAGTTCATCAACGATATCGTTAAAAAGTACAAGCGCCGCCATGATCAGGACCTAGTCATCATCGGCAAGGATGGGGCACCCGATGCCGAGATACGCATACGGTTTTTGGGTCTGTTTGATTCCGTTGCGTCGATCATGGACGAGAATTCGTTCCTAAGCTTCTTTCCGATTGCCGACCTTATAAAACAGACGCACAAGGACCGCACGTTGACCGTTCCTGCTGCGGTCGAGATGGCCGTGCATTTTGCCGCGGCTCATGAGTTACGGCGCAATCAGCGCATGGACTCATTAGAAAAGACGCGCGGTTTGCAGTATCTGTATCCTGGATCGAGTGGCGACGTGACCGGAGTGGCCCCTCTTGGATCGCTCGGAACTCGGGCTTCTTTGTCTCGCGTTCCGCTTCGGGAGATGATGAACCTAGCAATTTCACGCGGAGCCGCAATTCACAGCATGGAGTATTTGGCCAAGACGCTGCCCGCCGCATACAACGCGCTGACCCTCGCCAACCCCATCGAAGACGAAGGCGAGAAACACTATGTCCAGGAACTGGTCGCCGCCTATCGCGAACTCGTCAAATACGAACCCGGCTGCGATTTCGTGCCGCACATGGAAGTCTTCCTGCGCTGGCTCGCCGTGCGTTATCAGGACCCCGTGTTTCGCGCCGGGATGTCGGACCCTGCCGAGCAATGGATCAAGGACCGGGATTTCTTCACCCCGGAGCAGGAGCTCAGGGAAGAACACCGCCGCCTGTCCATGCTGTCGTCCGAGGAACTCGCCAAGCCCGAGACCACGGCGCGCGCGCGCGAGCTGGAAGCGCTGGTGAATGAACGCCGGGAGCGCGCCAATGCCAGCCGGGGCGAAGCGCCGCCGCAGCGCTTTCTGCCGTTGTGGGAACGCCTGGAAGCGGAGTACGAGAGCCTTGAAAAGGCCGAGCGCCAGGATGCGGCGACGGAGCAGCGGCGGCAGGAATGGGAGCGCGACATGCCGGACCGGCTTCGCACTCTCGAAATGTGGGATCGGGACACGATCGTCAACGAAAACATGCGCCATGGCAGAAAGCCGGGCGATCCGGACTATGTGGATAAGCTCCCCGATCCGCTTGCCGACATGAAGGCTGAACGCGCCGTGCAGAAGCGCCTGCTGAACGCCTGGCGCGATGCGCGCGATGGCAAGACGCAATTGCCGCCCAAGGTCATGACGCTGTTCGACTGGCTGGTGCATGACGCCATGCTGAGCAGCTGGCCTGACCATCTGCTGGCCAGCACCTCGATGTATTTCCGCGTGCGCGACAAGGATGTGTTCGCCAAGACCGACACGAAGGCGGAGATGGAACAGCGCGCCAAGGACATGCGTAACGCCGAGCGGGTGGACGCGCTGGCCGCGCGCAACGAGCAGAACCTGCGGCAGATGACGCCCGTGCGGCCCTGAGCGGCGGCGTGGCGGTGATGGCATGACGGCCCTGCGGAGCAGGGCCGTCTTTTTTTGTTTGAACGTCCTTTACTTCTGGCCGTCTTCGACCTCGATGGTCACGGTGTTCGATTTCACGTCCTCGGCCTCGATATAGACTTCATACGTCGCCGGCGTGGCGGGCAGGTGCAGCACGCCGGCCATGTCCGTGGTGAAGCGCGTTTCGACCGTCATGCCGGGCGGCAGGGGGATCTTCGGGGGCGTCGGGCCGCCCTCCCTGGGGTCGACCGACACATTGGGCAGCGTGGGACGCACGTAGTTGAACGCGATGCCGCGATACACCTTGCCGGTGCGCGTATCCACCGCCACGAAACGCGGCAGTTGCGGGTTGTCGACCACGGGCAGGATGCCGCGCGCGCAGATGGGAATGGTGAGCGTGTTGCCGTCGCGGATCTTCACGCGCGAGGGCGCGGCGATGCGCATCTGCGCGTCATAGCCTTGCAGCGGCGGCATGCAGGCGTGCTCTTTCTGCGA
Organism: Achromobacter sp. T5-5; assembly: GCF_055397965.1. NCBI lineage: Bacteria > Pseudomonadati > Pseudomonadota > Betaproteobacteria > Burkholderiales > Alcaligenaceae > Achromobacter > Achromobacter sp. T5-5. Next base: position 5,369,719 of record NZ_AP027919.1, on the reverse strand, counting down.
GTGCGAGGGCACCGAGGCGAAGGTGGCGGGCTCGATCCAGTCGGTAGTCATGATGGGCATGTCGAAATCGTATTGGGCTGCAATGGTCTTCGGTGGCGGGTGGCGTCGTCAGAATGAGGTCCAGCCTTCGGAGCAGTCCACCTTGCGCACGGCCTTGCTGCAGCTGGGGCAGAAGTGGATGTTGGCGCAGGTGATGCCGTACATCACGCATTGCCCGATCTCATCGCTGTACTGTCCATTCCGGTTGGGCAGGCCAAAGTAGCAGTGCCCCCCCATGTTGTAGTAGAAGTGCGGCGGCGGATCCAGCTTGGAGTCGTCGGCCGAGGGGTCTTCGTTGCGCAGGCCGGGCCAGTCGGGGCCGCTGGGCACCATGCCGAGCAAGTGACCCATTTCGTGCGCCAGCGTTTCCGTCAGGTACGCCTGCGAGTTGGGCTCGTACGGGTCCAGCGTGGACACGAACAGCAGGTTGGTACCCGTGATGGCCAGGCCCGCGTAGCTGGCGGCCACCGTGTTGAACTGGATGTTCAGCACGCCGCGCAAGGGCGTCGACGAAATCTGGGTCAGGTCGACTTTCACGGAGAAGACGGCGCCGGAGCTTTCGCGGATCGGCGTCATCAGGTGGCGCGGGATGGGAATCGACCGTTCCGCACCCGAGGCGTCCGTGTAGATATAACGGGCGTGGACCAGCCAGTCGTCGCTGTCGTCGAACTCGTACCAGAGGCTGGCAAGCGTGCGGTCGTCGTTGACGATGGGGACGGTCATGACGCGCCCGCCGGGGCCGGCGGGCACCGGCATGCGCATGTCGCCGCTGGTGCCGGGCGCGGCCAGGCGGTCGACGTGGCAGACCACCAGGGTGTAGGGCTCGCGCTGCTTGCCGGGGGAGTTGGCGTAGACGCGGCGCACGGCGTCCATGATGGCATGCTGGGCGTCGACGTTGTCCGCGGCGTCCACCGCCGAGCGGCCCCGGAATTGCAGCCGCGGCAACTGGATCATGTCGATGCCGTGCAGCGCGAACTCCGCCGTGACCGGGGTCACGTCGGCCAGGTGGGCCGCCGGGCGCGCGCTCATGCACATGACTTCCTGGATGTACAGGCGGCGCGCGGTCTCGACGCGTTCTGTCTTGATCAGTTGGCCGCGTTCGTCGCGCACTTCGAACAGGTAGACGTTGCGGCCGGCGGCGGGCAGGTCGATGTCATCGACGATGCGGGTGCCGTCGGCGTTCGTGACGTAGCTGCGCGGGTTGGCGTGCGGTTCCTGATAGCTGGCGCGGCGGCCGCGTTCACGGGAGGAGTAGGCGATGTTGCCGGGGTCGGCCTTGACGGTGATGGTGAACCGGTGCGCGCCGGGGCGGTTGAACTCCACGTGGATGCGCGGGCGGCGGGTTTGCCGCTCGGTGGTGGTCAACGCGCTGCCGTCGTTCCAGCGTTCGTCCGCCGTTTCGAGGTTCACGTATTGCAGGCGCGCGCCGTCCTGGCGGCCGCGATACGTCGATATGCCCGGCACCCCGTGGCCGGCGCCGCCCGCCGAGGGCATGCCGCCGGGCAGGTTGGTGCCCTGCGTGCGCGCCACGGGTCCCAGGCCGATCGTGTCCAGCACGTCGCGGGCGATCTGCGGCAGCGGCGAATCCGCCACGCCGGGGATCTTCATCAGCACCTCGGCCACCTTGGGCAGCGTCTCGGTGGCCAGCGTGGGGGACTGCAGGATGGCGCCGATCACGCCCGGCACCGACGAGGACGACAGCCCCGGCATGCTGAGGATGGCGCCGGCGACGGCGGGGATGTTGGCCTGCTTGACGTCGGGCAGGTTGAAGAGGGTGTCGACGGCCGACCCCAGCGCGGCGGCGCGGTCGCCCGCCGCATTCAGCGCCTGGGTCATGACGGGCACGATGGCGGCGCTGACGTTGGCGCTGACCCCGCCGGACATGAGCGTGGACGCGCTGTTCATGGCCGTGGATGCGGCGCTGGCCTGCTGCGCAAAGGCGGCGAGCCCGCCGCCAGCGCCCACGGCGGCGATGCCCGCGGCGCCGGAGCTGCCGGCCGACGCGCCCTCTGCGCCGGCGCTTGCGTTGGTGGCTGCGCCCGCCGCCGCGCCTGCGCCGCCTGCGGCGGACAGGTCGGTGGCGCGGGTGGCCGGCGCGCTGTCGGACATGCCGGCCGCGCGCGCCGTCGTGCTGCCGAGCACGGTGTCAGGGCTGGCGGCCGGGGAGACCGCCGTAGGCGGGGCCGCCGTGGCGGGGCCGGTGTTGGAGGGGGAAATGCCTGGCGTCGCCGCAGGGCCGCTCATCGGGGAAGCGTCGGTGGGGGCGGAAGCCGCGCCAGCGCCGGCGATGGGGGGTGAACCTGCGCCAGTGACGGAGCCTGTGCCTGTGGCCGGACCGGCTTGTCCAACGGCGCCAGCACTTGGGCCAGGGGCAGCATCGGCACCGGGAGCGGCCGTGACGCCGGGATCGGCAGTGGCAGCGGGAGCGGCAGTGGCAGCGGGAGCGGCAGTGGCACCAGCCCCCGCAGTGGCACCAGCGCCCGCAGTGGCACCGGCACCAGCACCGGCACCGGCACCGGCACCAGCACCAGCACCAGCACCAGCACCAGCACCAGCACCAGCACCAGCACCAGCACCAGCACCAGCACCAGCGCCGGCACCAGTGCCGGCATCCGAACCGGCAGCGGCTCCAGCATTGGCACCCGCATCCGCAGCAGCTCCGGCTCCGGTACTTGCGCTTGCTCCGGCATCCATGTCTGTACGGGCGGATGCAGACGCACTGGCGCTCGCGCCCGTCGCCGCCGCTGCGCCCGGACCTGCTTCTGCGCCAACGCCCGCCGCGTTGGCTCCGGTGGCTACCGCGGGCGTAGCATCTGCCGCCGCGGCGCTGCCGGACGTCGCGGTGCCGGCGGCGACGCCGGCTTCTGCGATGCCTACGCCCGTCCCGGGAGGCATGCCGGCGTCTTGCGGCAGGCCTGCCATCCCGGAGCCGGGCACGAAGCCCGGCGTTTGCGCGGAGGCGTCTGCCAAGATGGGCGCCGTGTTCAAGCCGGTATCGGAGGCCGGCAGCGTCTGCGTTGGGGGCAAGACGGCGTCAGACCCGGTGAGCGTTGGGGCTTCGTTCAGGACGGGATCGGACCCGGCGAGCGTTGGGGCTTCGTTCAGAGCGGAATCGGACCCGGCAAGCGACGGCGCTTCGTTCAGGACGGGATCGGACCCGGCAAGCGATGGCGCACCTTGTTGCACCGTGCCGGAAGCAGACGTGGCGGCGGCGGACCCGTCCTGCATCGGGGCGGTCGTGGCCGTGGCGGCGGTGGAAAGATCGCCGTGCATCGCGACGCGCCCGGGCATCCCGGACGTGGCCGCGCCGGACGGCGAGACCGGAGAGGGCGTATCCGCCGCGAAAGGTGTGGCGCCCTTGTCGGTAGATGCGGCGGACGCCAGGTGTCCGGCATCGCTGGCCGCCGACGCCGTGGCGCTGAGCAAGCTGCCCGCGCCCGCAGCTAGCGACGCGAGCAATGCCGCGTCAGGCCGCTTGGCCGGTCGCGCCGTGGTGCCGTCGCGGGCCGTGCCGTGCTGCGCGGTGCCGCCTTGCGAGTCGGTCGGCGGGGTTGCCGGCCTGATGGCGCCGTAGGAGGCCGGTTTGTCGGCGGACGGGGACGAGGCCGCGGAGGAATGCGCCGCGCTGCCCGCGAACAGCGCCATCGCCGCCTGTGCGGTCTGCTTGGTCTCTGTCGATCCAGATTGCGGGTTGAGCGCATCGGGGGCATCGGACGAGAGGGGGGCAAGAGGCGCTGCGTGGGCGGTCTGCGTCAGGCCATGTGGCGCGGGCTGTGTGGAGCCATCAGCGTCGGGAGGCGTGCCGCGTGTGTTTTCGGCATGGCGGCTGTCGCCTTCGGCGTGGGCCGTTGCGGGCTGGGCCGCCGCCATCGCGCCGGCGGCCGTCGCGAGCAGGCTTGCGGCCGAGCCCCACGCGCCGGCGCGGTCCGCATCCGGTTGCGAAGCCGAGACGGCCGCCGCCTGCGGTGTCGTGATGGCGGAATCGGGGGCGGTCCAGGGTCGCGCGGCATTCAGGGCGGAGTCGGACGGCGAGGCACCGGCGCCGTGTTGCGCCGACGCTCCCGTTGTGGCGATGCTGCCGTCGGAGATGCGGGCGGCCAGATGGGTGTTCGTGTTGGTCGTGTCGGTCGTGTTCGTCACGCCGCTGTTTGCACTTGTCGCTCGGGCGTTGGTGCTCGTTGCTCCACTATCGAGGTTCGTCGCATTGCCGGTGCCTGCTCCTGGTCCTGCCATTGCTGCTGCCGTTGTTGCTGGCGTTGCGGCTGCCGTTGTTACTGCCGTGGTTGCTGCGTTTGCTCCTGCCGTTGTTGCTGCGGCTGCCGCTGCTGGTGTTGCGCTCACCCCGGTTCCGGCGGCAAGGTTCGGGCCGTTGCTTGCGGCGGCTGCGCCAGCGAGCGCGCCTGCGGCAGGGCTGGCGGCGAATACGCCAGCCGTGAGCTCCCCGCCCGCAGCCGCGCCTGCCGTTCCTGCGGTGAAGGCGGCGGCGGTACGCGCGCCAACTGCCCCAGCGGTCAAAGCGGCCGGAGTGCTTGCATCGGCGGCGCTGGCGGCCAAGGCCCCGCCCGCGCCTGCAGGCATGGCGTTGGGGGCGACACCCGATGCGGCTCCCGTGGAGGAGGGGTACGAGACGTCGGCGGTCGCGGCGGCGCGGCTGAAAGCGTCGCCTGCCGCTGAGCCCGCGCCCGAGCCAGAATCCAAATCCGAACCCGAACCCGAACCCGAACCCGAACCCGAACCCGAATCCGAATCCGAATCCGAACCCGAATCCGAACCCGAACCGGAGTCCGAATTCAAGCCTGAACCCAAGCCCGACCCAGAATCCGCGTAGGCGACGCCTGTTGTCGCGCTGGCTTGCATCGGCGTCGTGCTGGAGGATGCGTCGGGCGTTGCGGCCGTCGCGGCAGTTGCTAATGGCACGGCCTCTGCATTTGGCGCCGCCGCGCCCGCCGCCGACGCCGATGCCAATGCCGGCGTCGCGGTCATGGTCGGGGCCGTTGACGAAGGGGGCGCGGCCTGCGTTGCATATTGGGTCGCCACGTTGTCTTGGGCGATGTCCATTCCAGTTCCGACCGCGGGACTTCCCGGAGCGGACGAGGCCGCGCCGGCAAAGGCCGCTGCGCCTGCGCCTCCGGTAACAGCGCCAGCAGCGGTTGCGCTTGTGGCCGCGCCTGCGCTTCCGGCAACAGCGCCGGCAGCGGTTGCGCTTGTGGTGGCGCCTGCGCTACCGGCAACAGCGCCAGCGGCGGTTGCGCCCGTGGTGGCGCCTGTGCTTCCGGCAACAGCGCCAGCATCGGTTGCGCCTGCGGTGGCGCCCGCGCTTCCGGCATCACCGCCAGCAGCAGTTGCGCCTGTGGTGGAGCCCGCGCCTCCGGCAACAGTGCCAGCGGCGGTTGCGCCTGCGGTGGAGCCCGCGCCTCCGGCAACACCGCCAGCAGCGGTTGCGCCTGTGGTGGCGCCTGCGCCTCCGGCGACACCACCAGCAGCGGTTGCGCCCGCGTTGGCGCCTGCACTTCCGGCAGTACCGGCTGCGGCCGTCGCGCCCGCAACGTCACCAGCGGCCGACGCCGTCGCCGCGCTTGCCTCTGCTCCCGCACCCACCCCCGCATCGACACCCGCTGCACCGGATCCCACGCCCGCCAGTCCCGCCGCGCTGCGGATCATGTTGGACGCGCCCTTCGGTGCGACGGCCGCCAGCATGTCGGTGGCGGCGGGCAGGGCGGACATCGGGTTCTTGATGAGGTCAGCCGCCTTGGAGACGGTGCCCACGGCGGACGCGGCGCTGTTCAGCATGCCGCTTGCGCCCGGCGCGACCGAGCCCAGCAGGCCGGGGGCGGCCGACAGCGCGCCCATCGGATTCTTGGCCAGGCTGGCCAGCGCGCTTGCCTTGCCGGCCAGCGCATTGGCCTGACCGGCCAGCGAACTTGCCTGTCCGGCCAACTGGGAAAGCTTGCCTGCGGCGCCGGCGGCGGTCTTGCCCAGCGCGCTCAAGCCGCCAGGCACGGCATCGCCCAATGCGCCCATGCCCGTGCCCGCAGCCGCAGCTTCACCAGCCCCCGCACCCGCTGCGCCGCCAAAGCCCGCCATCAGGCTGGCGCCGGCCTTCTTGGCTGCCGCGGCGACGACGCCGTCCTTGTGCACCAGCTCGGCGCTCACGATGAGCGGATCATCGACGGTCGTGCTGGGCAGGGCAGGCAGGCTGGCGGCATCGCTGCCCGGGCCCACGAAATTGTGCGTGGCGCCTTTGACCGAAAACAGGCCAGGACCCTTGAACACGATGTCCGCGCCATCGAGCGTGACGCTGCCGCCCGCCGCTTGCAGGGTGACGCGCTGGTTGCCGAGGATTTCGATGCCCTCGGCCGACGAGGTCACGGTGATGTCCTGGCCCGCCAGCGCCTCCAGGATATCGGTGTGCGCATGCAGGGACACGGGCGCCTGCGCCGAGATCGCGCGCAGCGGACCTTGCTGCGCGAAGACGCTTGCCGACTTGGCCGAAACGGCGGCGTAAGTCTGCGTGGCCGCCACATGGGCGTCGGATTGCGCGGTGGCATGCAGATGTTCGCCCGCGTGCAGCACGGCGCTGGCCGGCGTGGCGAGTTTCAGCGAGTTCGGCGCATCGACCAGCAGGTGCGGGCCATCGATGCGTTCGATATTGGCCTCGGCCGTGCGTTGGCCATTGGCGGCCTTGCCCGCGGCCTGGCCGTTGACCTGGCGCGGGTAGCGGCCGTCCTGCTCGGGGTCCAGCGCCTTGAGCAGGTCGTCGTAGCCGTCGGCGGCGGCCAGGGGCCGCGCCTGATGCTGGCGCGCGCTGTCGTTGAGCCGGCGCGAGGCGTCCTGCGCGCCGCGCAGCAGCAGCAGCGCTTCCTGCGCGTCGGCCTGCGTCGACTTGCCCTGTTCGCGCGCCGTGGCCGAAATCAGCATGCCCTGGCCCGAACGCACCACGGCCCAGGCATCCGTGCGCAGCTCGAAGCCCGTGCCACGCCATTGGCCCCGGCTGGCCTCGTCCAGGCCCTGTTCCACCAGATGGCCCAGCCCCAGCTGCGTGGCCGCCGTGGAGCTGGCCAGGCGCGTGCGCAGCTTGCCCTTGGTGTCGTCGAAGATCCACTGGTTGCGCCCGGCGCCATCCAGCCCCTGGCTATGCCAGCCGCTCAGCACGCCGGCGTGGTTGGCGTCGCTGTTCTCGCCGGCCGACCAGGGCGGCAGGTCGGCGTCGTTGTAAAGCTGGCCCGCGATGACAGGCTGGTCGATATCGCCGTCGAGGAATTCGACGATCACTTCGGTGCCGCCGCGCGGCAGATGGTGGGCGCCCCAGTTGGGCCCCGCCTGGGCGCTGGCCACGCGCAGCCAGGTGCCGGACCGGTCGTCGCCGGGCGCGTTGCCGCTGGCATCGCCATGGGTGCGATGCGGCAGGCCACCCGGCAGCGGCTTCTCGCCACGTTGCCAGGGAAACTGGACCTTCACGCGCAGGTCGCGGTCCGACGTGATGGGCGCGTCCTGCGCGCTGACCACCACGGCGGCCAGGCCTTCGGGCGCGGTGGGACGGGCCCGCCAGGCGGGAACCAGCGCCGCCGCCTCGGGCTGCGCGCGGAAGCGGTTGCGGTAGGTGCCGCGCTCCATGTCGGGCGCGTCCAGGACCTGCGCGGCCTGGCTGCCCAGGTTGTTGGTGGCATCGTGCGTGACGTCGATCAGCACATAGCGGTTGCCGGCAAGTTCGTCGATGGCCTGCCCGCCGCCGCCTTGCGCGTAGCGGTCGTGCTGGCTCAATGCGAAGACGCGGCCCGGGGCGAGAGAACGGGCCGTGCCGGCGCCCTCGAAGCGCACCAGCCGCGATTCGTGCGCGCGCAGCGAACGCGCCGCGCCCTGTTCGGCGGCGTCATCGTCGGCGTAGCGGCCGTGGCCCGCGTAGTCGTAGTCCTCCAGCGTGGGCAGCGCTTCCACGCGGACCTGCGACTGGGATTGGGCGGCGTGCGCGGTCAACGACCGTTCGTTCCAGGCCGCGCGCGTCACGCTGTTCGGACGCACCGACTGCACGGCGGCAAAGCGCGTGATGCTGTCGCTGGCTTCCGTGGCATCGCTGCGATGAAAGCGCAGCGGCGATGACGGGTCTTCCGGGCGCGCCGCGTCCGCATCGAAAATCACCACGCGATGGCGCGCGCCGCCGCCGGCGGCCTGGCCCTCGTCCTGCTGATGCTCGAAGCGGTAGCACAGGCCGGCCTCGGCCAGGATGCGCTGCACGAACTCCAGGTCCGATTCGCGGTACTGCGTGCAGATGGGACGAGGTGGCGGCGCGTCTGTCAGTTCAAAGGCGAACGCCGCCTGGGGATAATCCGAAAACACTTCGCTGACGATGTCCTGCACCGACAGGTCCTGATACACGAAGCTGTCGCGGCGCAAGGCCAGCGCCGCCATCCACGGCGCGGCGTGCAGGCGGTATCGGGCCAGGCCACCGTCGGCGCCCAGCGCGTCCACGCCTTCCACCACCGCATGCCAGCGCCGCATCGAGCCGTCGGCCTGCAGCAGGCTGACGGTGATCTCCTTGCCCAGCAAGGCCGCCACGTCCAGCTCGGCGCTGGCGGCCAGGCAATCCAGCGTCAACGAGAACAGGCGCGAGATGCCTTCACGCAGGCGCATGTGCTCGACGAGCAGCTCGGTGTCCAGCGCGGTGGTCAGGCGCAGCAGCCGCGCGTGTTGCGACAGGGTGGCGATGTTCAGCGAAGAGTAGGCCGGGGCGTTAGAAGGCAAGGCGTTCATAGGGCTAGGCGGTATTCGGTCGGCGGCGCCGACGGCGCGCGGGACGCGCCGGAAGGGACGAAAGGGCTGGCAAACATGGCCGCGCGCGATGTGGTCTTTGCGCGGATCGCGGTTATGGCGCGATCCGCGCGGACCGCGCGGGCCCGCTTGCCGCCGCTAGGGCAGCGAAATCGTCAAATGCGCCGCGCGCGGGCCCAGCTTGACGATGTCGTGATAGGGCGCCATCGCGGTCTGCATTTCGGTGTTCAGGAAGTGGCCCATGCCCAGGAACGCAAGCAGGCCCAGCAATGCGAAGAGCGCCATGATCGACCACAGCGGCACATCGCGCTTGAGCGTGTGCGCCACCTTGTCGGGCAGCGGCCAGTGCGGCGCAAAGCCGGTGCGCTTGCCGCGCAGCAGCGCGATCTCGTCTCCCAGCCGGGCCGTCAGGTATCCCAGCTTTTCCTGGCCTTCGATCAGGTACTTGCCCTGGAAGCCCAGCAGCAGGCACATGTAATAGATTTCCAGCGACTGCAGGCGCGGCGCGCCCTGCGCGCGCAGGTCCTCCAGCCGGGCGAAGAAGTTCTCGCCCGCCAGCTGTTCGCCGAACAGCGTGAGCTGCAACGGCTGAAGCATCCAGGCGTCGCGGATCGCGAAGCGGGAGTTCAGGACGGTCTCGTCCACGGCCGCGCAGAACGCGTACTTGGTGGCGTAGACGTCCTCGGCGGCGATGTCCATTTTCTTGGCGGCGCGTTCGTAGTCCGCCAGGAACTGCTGCACGCGCGCGGAGAAGGCGGCCGCGTCGGCGGGCTCCTGTCCGCGCTTGAGCAGGAACAGCATTAGGAAGCCGTCGTACATCAGGTCCAGCAATGACTTGGCGGGGCGGCTTGCGTGAAATTCTGCCGCGCGCGGCGGCAACGTCGCGCCAGGCATCAGGGAAGGGGCGTCAGCGGTCATGGCGGTGTCGGTCCTGTCAGCGGGTCACTGCGATCAAATCCAGCTTGAGTTCGGGAATGCCTGCGGGCGCATAGATGGCGATGCTGCGCGCCTGCAGCATGCGGTCGTATAGCGAGCCCCGCGTCTGCAGGGCGAAATAGACGGCGCCCGGCTTGACGGGCACGGCGGGCGGCACCTGCGGCGTGTAGGCGAGCGGCACGCCGGGCATGGCGGACAGCACCAGCTTGTCCACGTCTTCGGGCGCGCCCACCTTGAAGCGCATGGGCACGCTCTCCGACAGATCGGCGGCGGGCATCGCGGCCTGCACGGCCAGATACAGCGACGTGGTCTCGTCCAGCTTGTCCGAGTCGAGCCGTCCCATGTGGAACGAGGGACGCAGCTCTTCGAGCATGATGGAGAAGTAGCGGGTCGAGATCACGGTTTCGAGCAGGTCGCGCAGGATCTCGTCCATGCGGGCGAACGCCGGGCCGGGGGCATCGTGGCGATACACGGGCAGATCGGCCAGCGTATGCACCTTGGAGAAGGTCATCAGCGCGCCTGCCAGCCGCGCCAGCTCCTGGAAGAGGCGTTCGGGATGCAGTTGCGGGTGATGGAACAGGTGCGACAGCGTGGCGTAGGCTTCGTTGGCCGTGTGCAGCAGCCAGAACGAGGCGACGTCGCCCGAGCGGAACTCGATGATGTTCTTGCTGGGCTCGCGATGAAAGCCATAGAGCGCGTTGACCTTGGCCTGCAGGGCGTCGAGCAGCCGGCGCAGTTGTTCGTGCAGCGCGCCCGACGCGGTGAGCGACAGGCTGGGGGCGATGAAGGTGGTGTCCAGTTCGTAGCCCGCGCTGGCGGTGCGCCGCACGCGCGCGACGGGGATCGCCAGCAACTCGTCGCGCGGTTCCAATTCGGAAATCAGGCGCACGTCCTTGCGCAGGAACGCCAGCTCGGCGGAGGCGGCGCCCGTGTAGAGATCAGGCGCGGGCGCATTGTCATGCGTGTAGCGCGTGTCGAAGCTGCCCGTGGTCTGTGCGTCGCGGTAGTTGCCGCCGATCGCCTTCAGCGGATGGATCGCCAGATAGAACACGGCTTCGCTCACGCCGTCCAGCGCCGTCAGGGCAACGGGCGGGGGCAGCTCATCGCCATGCGGCGCGCTGTAGAGCTCGCCATCGGGAAACACCGCGCTCATTTCGGTGGCGCGCAACATGCCGTTGGCGAGCGCGGCGGCATCGAAGCGCGCCGAACGCAGACCCCACGCATAGGGATGCAGCGCTCGGGCCATCTCGGCCAGCCGGTCTTCGTGATAGGCATCCTGCCGCTGGAAATGCTGCGGCCGCAGGAACAAACCTTCGCCCCAAAGGACTTTGGCTGAGTAACTCAAAATAAGCGCTCCCTCTTGCTTCTTTCCTGGTTCTATATGGCTATATAGATGAAAGGGTTGGACGAACGGCGCGCGGCCGCGATGCGCGTCAACCCGGACACTGCACGCCGGACAGGCGCGACGGATCGTAGGCGGGCATGCCCGCCGGCAGCGTGGGGCTGCCCGTGGCCACCGTCAACGCGCAAGCGTGCGCGCCCAATACGATGCCGTCGTCTTCCACGCTTTCAACCTTGAATACGTACTTCCACCGCATGGGCGCGGGGGCGTAGAACAGCCCGGCGACAGCGATGTAGTCAGCTTGCTTGGGGACTTTTTCGATGGTTTCGTATCGCTGTCCCGGCGTGAGCGTGAGCTCGCGCGAACCCAGCATCGATTCCCCCAGCGCCGCTTTCTCCCCGGCAGTGTCTATCAATTGCGTGAGCGGCGCACGCTGGAATTGCTCAGGATTCTTCAGGTAGTATATTTTTGTAACTACCGCCATCGGCTGGCCAGCGCCGGCATTCAAATTTTCTCCGGCGTGAATCGCCAATTTCACTTCCACAGGCGCGTTTTCGGGCTTTTTCAGGCCCGCCATCTCGATCGCATTCCCCGTCAAACCGGCGACCGCGCCAATGGCCGAAACGGCCGCACATCCAGTGATGGCGGTGCTTGCAAGCGCGCATGCCATGGCCGTGAACAAACGTGATAAATGGATATGTTTGGACATGGCTCTTTATACCGGAAGTGTGTGAAGCAATACAGATCGCGGCATGATGCGTGCAAATTGGCGCTAAGTAACATGAAGACACTCGCTGTAGCCTTGCACTAACAAAAGGTTGTTGAAATACGGCCCCTAGTTACAACCCCGCTAGGTGCTTAAAAAATGCCCTTTTCCCGCCTCGTTGTTATCGCAGGTGTCGTCGCATTGATGGCCGGTTGCGCGTCCGTCAAGCCGCAGTCGGAAGCCGAATACGAAAAGTCCCTGGCCGCCGCGCAAAAGACGCTGGAGCAAAAGAGTGCCGACCAGGCTGTCGCGCAGTTCGAGGAGATCGCCCAGCGCAATCCGTCCAAGGGCGAGCCGTGGTCCTACATCGCGAAGATCCGCTTCGACCAGCAGAAATACGGCCAGGCGATCGTCGCCGCCGATGAAACCCTGAGCCGCGATCCGGATGACTTCGTGGCCAAGACGGTGCGCGCCGTCGGGGGCCTGCGCGTGGCCATGCAGTCGCTGGCCGACCTGCGCGCCGACGCGCTGCTGGCCGGCAACGCCCGTGCGGATGCCGTGGCGCTGGCTGCGTCGATGCGCGAAACCCTGGGCCAGGACGTGCTGTTCCCCGAAGGCAAGCGACCGCCGCGTCCGCGCCAACCGCGCAAGGTCGAGCCGGTTGCCGCCACCCCGGCCCCGTCCGCGTCGTCGGCCGCTTCTGCCACGCCGGCCGCTTCCGGTACGCCGGCCCCGTCCGCAGCCCCGTCTTTCCCGCAGCAATCCGCCAACCCGCCCGCTCAGCCGCCCAACCGCGCGCCGAATCCGTTCGGCGACCTGCTGACCAAGTGATACCTCCGGGAGCGCGCGGCCCACGGCGGCGCCCCTGACCGACAGACAAGATCCTTTGCACGGAGCCTGCCATGGCCAAGAAAGAAAGCGTTCAGAAACGACTGCAGAAAGTCCGTCCGCCGCGCGTTCAGCTCACGTATGACGTGGAGAAGGGCGACGCCATCGAACAGAAGGAGCTTCCCTTCGTGGTCGGCGTGGTGGGCGACTTTTCGGCGCAGTCTGAAGCAGAGCTGCCCCGCCTGAAGGACCGCAAGTTCGTCAACATCGATGTCGACAACTTCGACGACGTGATGCGCGGGCTGGAGCCGCGCGCGGCGTATCGGGTGAAGAACCGCCTGACCGATGAGGGCGGCACGTTCGGCGTCGATCTCAAATTCCGTTCCATCGAGGACTTTCGTCCCGAAGCCGTGGTGCAGCAGGTGGATCCGCTGCGCGAGCTGCTGGACATCCGCACCAAGCTGGCCGATCTGCGCAACAAGCTTGCCGGCAACGACAAGCTCGAAGACCTGCTGGGCGAAGTGCTGACCAGCACCGAAAAGCTGCAACAGCTGACCAGCGAGACCGACAAGGGAGGCCGCAATGAGTAATTCCGCCGCCGCGCAAAACGCCGCCGCCACCGCCGACGCCACGCAAACGCAGAGCGGGCTGCTGGACCAGATCGTCGAGCAGAGCCGTGTCGCCAAATCCACCGCCGAGCACGACCGCGCCAAGGACATCATTGGCGAGCTGGTGCGCGAAGTCATGAAAGGCACCGTCGTGGTGTCCGACAACCTGTCGGCCATGCTGGACGCGCGCGTCGCCGAGCTGGACCGCCTGATCTCGGCCCAGCTCAGCGAAGTGATGCACGCGCCCGAGTTCCAGAAGCTGGAAAGCACCTGGCGCGGCCTGCACTACCTGTGCCAGGAAACCGACACCAGCCCGATGTTGAAGATCAAGGTGCTGAACACCACCAAGCGCGACCTGGTGCGCGATTTCCAGACGGCGATCGACTTCGACCAGAGCCTGATGTTCAAGAAGGTGTACGAAGAGGAATTCGGCACGTTCGGCGGCGCCCCGTTCGGCGCGCTGCTGGGCAACTTCGAGATCACGCGCCAGCCGGAGGACATGTACTTCATCGAACAGATGTCGCACGTGGCCGCCGCGTCGCACGCGCCGTTCATCGCCTCGGCGTCGCCCGAGCTGCTGGGCCTGGACAGCTTTGCCGACCTGGGACGGCCGCGCGATCTGGCCAAGGTCTTCGACACGGTCGAATACACTAAGTGGCGCAGCTTCCGCGACTCGGAGGATTCGCGCTATGTCGGCCTGACGATGCCGCGCTTTCTGGGCCGTCTGCCGTACGACCCGGTGGAGGGCACGACGGTCGAAGGCTTCAATTTCGTCGAGGACGTGGATGGCACCGACCATTCCAAGTACCTCTGGTGCAACGCCGCGTGGGCCTTCGGCGCGCGCCTGACGGCGGCATTCGCCGACTTCGGCTGGTGCGCGGCGATCCGCGGCGTGGAAGGCGGCGGGCTGGTCGAGAACCTGCCCACGCACACGTTCAAGACGGACGACGGCGAAATCGCGCTCAAGTGCCCGACCGAAATCGCCATCACCGACCGCCGTGAAAAGGAACTGAGCGACCAGGGCCTGATCCCGCTGGTGCATTGCAAGAACTCGGACTACGCGGCTTTCTTTGGCGCCCAGTCCGTGCAGAAGGCCAAGAAGTACAACACGGACAGCGCGAACGCCAACGCGGTGTTGTCGGCGCAGCTGCAATACATCTTCTCGGTGTCGCGCGTGGCGCACTACCTGAAGGCGATGATGCGCGACAAGATCGGCAGCTTCGCGTCGGCGCAGTCCGTAGAGAGTTTCCTGAATCGCTGGGTGTCGCAGTATGTGCTGCTGGACGACAACGCGACGCAGGAACAGAAGGCGCAGTTCCCGCTGCGCGAAGCTTCGGTGCAAGTGGCCGAGGTGCCCGGTCGTCCTGGCGTGTTCCGCGCCGTGGCGTTCCTGCGGCCGCATTTCCAGCTTGACGAACTTTCGATTTCCTTGCGCCTGGTCGCCGAACTGCCGGCCCAGGCCCAGAAATCCTGAGCGTCATTGCACTGACAACTCATCCATTGAAAGAGGTTATCCACAATGAAGGACATCTACGTCAAGTTCGGCAATCCGGCGCTCAAGGGCGAGTCGCAAGACAAGGACCACCCGGACTGGATCGAAGTCAGCTCGTGGCGCCACGAGATCATCCAGCCGCGTTCGGCCACCGCCTCGACCTCGGGCGGCCACACCGCCGAGCGCACCGAACATGGGGAAATGATCTTCACCAAGGACCTGGACGTCGTCAGCCCGCTGCTGTATCAGCACGCCTCGGGCGGCACCACGTTCGATGAAGTCACCATCGATTTCCTGCGTGCCGACGGCGAGGGCAACCGCGTCAAGTACCTGGAAATCAAGCTGAAGTACGTGATCATCGCGCGCGTGGCGCCGGAAGTGGTGGCCGAAGGCCTGCCGCACGAGACCTTCTCGCTGAAGTACGCCGCCGTGCAGTGGAAGTACACGCAGCAGAAGGTGGGCGGCAACCAGGGCGGCAATGCCCAGGGCGCCTGGAGCCTGACCAAGAACGACAAGACCTACTCGGTCTGATCGCGCCCGCTGGCAGGAAGACCGCGGCCCGACGCGGCCGTGGCCCTGCCACGTCGCTGTGTTTGTTTTCGAGGCCCCGATGAAAGGATTCGAACCGAGTCTCTTCGACAAGCTGTTCGAAGCAGAGGGCCAGTCGCCCTATGCGTTGCGGCGCTTGTCGATCGAGGAAATGAAAGAGACGGTGGCGCGCGACATCGAGGCCCTGTTGAACACCCGCATGGTGTTCACCGAGGAAGATCTGCGGCGCTACCCGAACTGCCAGCGTTCGCTGCTGACGTACGGGCTGTCGGACTTCTCCGGGCTGAGCCTGGCGAGCCACTACGACCGCGAGTTCATCTGCCGGTCGCTCGAACAGGCGATCGCGCGGCACGAGCCGCGGCTGACGCACGTGCGGGTCATGCTGCAGGTCGACGGCCGCGCGACGTCGGTGCTGTATTTCGCGATCACGGCCATGCTGGACGTGGGGCCCGCCCACGAGCCCGTGACCTTTGACGCGACGTTGCAGCCATCGACCCTGCAGTACTCCGTGACCAAGGGCTGGGCCAAGAGCCCGGCCACGGTCTGACGCATCGAACCGCGGTGCAGGTGCCCCGGCGCGCCGGACAGGAAGACATCAATGGAAGAACTGCTGCCCTATTACGAGCGCGAACTTGGCTTTCTGCGCACGTCGTCGCGCGACTTTGCCGAGCGCTATCCGAAGATCGCCGCGCGGCTGGGGCTGTCGGGCGAGACCTGCGAAGATCCGCACGTCGAACGCATGATCGAGTCGTTCGCGTTGCTGAGCGCCCGCATCAACAAGAAGCTGGACGACGACTACCCCGAATTCACCGAAGCGCTGTTCGAGGTGATGTACCCGCATTACCTGCGGCCGTTTCCCTCTTGCAGCGTGGCGCAGTTCGACCTGGGCGGCGCGGGCGCGCAGTTGACCGCGCCCGTGCGCATCGGCCGCGGCACCGAGCTGAAATCCCATCCGGTGCGCGGCGTGGCGTGCCGTTTCCGCACGGCGTATGAGGTCGCGCTGGCGCCCGTGGAGGTGCAGCGCGCGGGGTTCGTGTCCAGCGCCACGGCGCCGGCCACGGCCAAGCTGCCCGCCGGCGTCACCGCCCGCTTCTCGGTCACGCTGGGGTGCCAGGGCGAGAACCAGCACTTCGGCATGTTGGGCATCGACCGGCTGCGCGTCTACCTGCACGGCGAACCGTCGTTCGTGGCGGCGCTGCGCGACGCCTTGTTCCTGCGCGCGGCCGCGGCGTATGTGGAGTGGCAGCCGGGGCGCTGGGACCGTTTGCCCGCGATTCCGCTGGCGCAGGTCGGACTGGCCGAGGAAGATGCGCTGATCGACTTTCCGGCCAGCTCGCATCCGGCGTATCGCCTGCTGGCCGAGTACTTCGTCTTTTCCGAAAAATTCAATTTCGTCGACATCGACCTGGCGGCCCTGCGCCCCTATCTGGGCACCGTGCGGCAATTCACGCTGCATCTGCCGGTAAGCGGGGTGCGCGCCGATTCCAACACGGCGCGGCTGCTGGAGTCGACGTCGGCGGACAACCTGCGGCTGGGCTGCACGCCGGTGGTGAATCTGTTCCCCCAGCGCGCCGACCCCATCCGTGTGACGCATGCGGCGGCGTCCTATCCGGTGGTGGCCGATGCGCGGCGCGCCTATGGCTACGAGGTCTATTCCATCGACCGCGTGCGCCAGGTGCGGCAGAACGCGCAGGGCGACGCGGTGGTGGATTTCCGGCCGTTCTACTCGCTGCATCACGGCGAGTCGCCGGAGTCCGCCGGCCATTACTGGACGATGCGGCGCGATGCCGCGATGGCCCAGCGCAGCCCGGGATACGAAACCGAGATATCGATCGTGGATATCGATTTCGATCCGTCGGTGCCGCAGACCGAAACCCTGAGCCTGGACCTGACCTGCACCAATCGCGACCTGCCGTCGCACATCGCGGTGGGGCAATCGGGCGGCGACCTGTTCCTGGAAGGGGGGACGGTGGCGCGCGCCATCCGGATGCTGCGCCGGCCGACGCATTCGCACCGATTCCAGCAGGGGCGCGCGGCGCACTGGCGGCTGATTTCCCATCTGGCCCTGAACCATCTTTCCCTGGTGCAGAGCGGCCTGCCGGCCTTGAAGGAAACGCTGCGCCTGTACGACCTGTCGGGGTCGGCGGTGGCGGCGCGACAGATAGAAGGCCTGGTCGGCCTGGACTACAAGCCGGCCACGCACTGGATGCCCGGCGAGCCTTTCGCGACGTTCGTGCGCGGCATCGAGATCCGGCTGACCGTCAACGAAGACCACTTCGTGGGCACGAGCCTGCATGCGTTCGTGGCCGTCATCAACCGCTTCTTCGGCCTGTACGTGCACGCCAACAGTTTCGTGCAATTGGTCGTGTTGTCGCGCCGCGGCGCGGAGGAATTACTACGATGCCCCCCATGCAACGGCGACGCCATCCTAGCGTGATGGACGCGCTGCTGGCAGAGCCGCAGCGCTTCAAGTTTTTCCAGGCGGTGCGCCTGCTGGAGCAGTGCTTTGCGCGGCAGGAGCGCGGCGCGACGCGCCACACCGTGCCCGTGCATCTGCGCTTTCCCAATGCGCCCGGGCTGGGCTTTCCGCCCAGCGAAATCGTCGACGCGGTGGCGTATGACAAGCATGGCGAGGTGCTGGCCGACGAAGCGGCGCGCCAGGCCGCCGTGGCCGAAGGCCGGCTGGGCCGCGTGGACGTGACGCCGGCGTTCTTCGGGCTGCTGGGCGGGCAGGGCGCGCTGCCGCTGCACTATTCGGAAATGCTGGCGAACCGGGAGAGCCTGCGGCGCGACCGGGGCGCGCGCGCCTTCTTCGACATTTTCTCGAACCGGGCGGCCGCGCTGTTCTACGCCGCCTGGAAGAAGTACCGCATGCCGTTGCGGCATGAAACCGACCAGGACCATCATTTCCTGCCTCTGTTGCTGGCCTTGGGCGGCATCGGCCACCCGGCGCTGCGCGACCGGCTGCACAACGGCGCGGGCAGGGTATTCGATGAGTCCGTTGCCCACTACGCCGCGGCCGCGCGCCAGCGGCCCGTGTCGGCGCCATTCCTGCAGCGCGTGCTGCAGGACTACTTCGGCGTGCCGCTGCGGGTGGAGCAGTTCGTGGGCCGCTGGTATGACGTGCCGCCGCAGAACCGCACGCGGCTCGGACAGCCGGGCGCCGTGCTGGGCGTGTCCGCGCTGGCGGGCGATCGCATCTGGCAGCGCGACCTGCGCATCCGGCTGTGGATCGGCCCCTTGGCGCGCCAGGCCTATACCGACTTCCTGCCGGGCGGCGAGCGCGCGCGGGCGCTGGAGAAGCTGTTGACGATGTTCGGCGGCATGACCTTCGAGTACGAGGTGCGGCTGGTGCTGGCGCGCGAGAGCGTCACGCCGTGCCGGCTTGGCGAAGGCGGCGAGGTCCGCCTGGGCTGGAATTCCTTCTTATGCACCGAGCCGGCGCGCGAGGACCGCGACGACGCCAGCTACGAACTGCACACCATTCACTGACCTCATCACACCACAGAGATTCATGGGCACTCCGCTGAAGACCTTGATCGGGAAGTTGAACCAGACCTGCCGCCAGGCCGCCGAGCGCGCGGCCAGCCTGTGCATGGCCCAAGGCCATTACGAAGTGGATCTGGAGCATCTGTTCCTGGCGCTCCTGGAAAGGCCGGCCAGCGATGTGAGCATCATTGCGCGGCGTTGCCACATCCAGACCGATGCGCTGGAAGCCGACCTGAAGGCCGAGATCGGCCGCTTCAGGAACGGCAATACGCGCACGCCCGTGTTTTCGGCGCATCTGCCCAAGCTGTTCGAGCACGCCTGGCTGATCGCGTCGCTGGATACGCAGACGACCCGCATCCGCTCCGGGCACCTGCTGCTGGCGCTGCTGACGGAGCCCGACCTGGCGCAACTGGCGCAGCGGGGATCGTCCCTGTTCGAGTCGTTCCGGCTGGACGAGCTCAAGCACGATTTCGCCGCCCTGACGCAGGGCTCGGAAGAGGCGGGCCAGGCCGTGGACTTTGCCGAGGGCGCGGCGCAGGAAGGCCAGACCGGCCAGCCCGCGCCGGCGTTGTCGCAGACGCCCGCCCTGGACCAGTACACCACCAACCTCACCGCGCGCGCGCGTGACGGCAAGATCGACCCGGTGATCGGCCGGGACGCCGAGATCCGCCAGATGATCGACATCCTGACGCGGCGGCGGCAGAACAACCCCATCCTGACCGGCGAGGCGGGCGTGGGCAAGACCGCGGTGGTCGAGGGGCTGGCGCTGCGGATCGTGGCGGAGGACGTGCCGCCGGCCCTGGCCGGCGTGACGCTGCGGGTGCTGGACATGGGCCTGCTGCAGGCGGGCGCCAGCGTCAAGGGCGAGTTCGAGAACCGCCTGAAGAATGTGATCGACGAGGTCAAGAAGAGCGCCTCGCCGATCATCCTGTTCATCGACGAGGCGCACACGATGATCGGCGCGGGCGGGCAGGCGGGCCAGAACGATGCCGCCAATCTGCTCAAGCCCGCCCTCGCGCGTGGCGAGCTGCGCACCATCGCCGCCACCACCTGGAGCGAATACAAGAAGTACTTCGAGAAGGATGCCGCGCTGGCGCGCCGCTTCCAGGTCGTCAAGGTCGAGGAGCCGGACGAGGCGCTGGCGGCGTCGATGCTGCGCGGCATGGCGCCGCTGATGGAGCGCCATTTCGGCGTGCGCATCCTGGACGAGGCCATCGTGGCCGCGGCGCGGCTGTCGCATCGCTATATCACCGGCCGTCAGCTTCCGGACAAGGCCGTCAGCGTGCTGGACACGGCCTGCGCGCGCGTGGCGCTGGGCCGCAGCGCCACGCCGGCGCTGATCGACGATGCGCGCCATCGCCTGACGCGGCTGCGCACCGAGCAGGAGGCGCTGCGGCGCGAGGCGGCCACCGGGGCGCCGCAGGCGCGGCTGGCCGAGCTGGACGCGGAGATCGCGGCGGTGGAGGCCACGCTGGCCGAGGCGCAGGCCCGGCACGCGGCCGAGACCGGACTGGTCGAAAGCATCCACGCCCTGCGGGCCGAACTGGAAGCAGCGAGCCCGGAGACGCAGGGCCAGGATTCGCCCGCGCCGCAGGCGCCCGCGAGCCGGCGCAAGGCGGCCTCCGCGCCCCTCGCCCTCACGCCGCGGCAGCAGCGCCTGGCCGGCCTGATGGATGAGTTGCGCGCCCTGCAAGGGGAGCAGCCCCTGGTGCCCGCCTGCGTGGACGCCCAGGTCGTGGCCGAAATCATTGCGGCGTGGACCGGCATTCCGCTGGGCCGCATGGTGAACGACGAGATCCGCACCGTGCTGCAACTGCAGCCCATGCTGGCCGAGCGTGTGATCGGTCAGGACCACGCGCTGCATGCCATCGCGCAGCGCGTGCGCACGGCCCGCGCCGGTCTGGAAGATCCGGACAAGCCCAAGGGCGTGTTCCTGTTCGTGGGCCCGTCGGGCGTCGGCAAGACCGAGACGGCGCTGGCGCTGGCGGACATCCTGTACGGCGGCGAGCGCAAGCTGGTCACCATCAACATGAGCGAATACCAGGAGGCCCACAGCATTTCCGGCCTGAAGGGATCGCCGCCCGGCTACGTCGGCTATGGCGAGGGCGGGGTGCTGACCGAGGCGGTGCGCCGCCAGCCCTACAGCGTGGTGCTGCTGGATGAAATCGAAAAGGCGCACCCCGACGTGCTGGAGCTGTTCTTCCAGGTGTTCGACAAGGGGGTGATGGACGACGCGGAAGGACGCGAGATCGATTTCCGCAACACGCTGATCATCCTGACGTCCAACGTGGGGTCCAGCGCCATCATGCAGGCCTGCCTGAACAAGCCGGCCAGCGAGCGCCCATCGCCCGAGCAATTGTCGGCGCTGCTGGCGCCGCAGCTGTACAAGGCGTTCAAGCCCGCATTCCTGGGGCGCATGAAGACCATTCCGTATTACCCGGTGGACGACGACGCGCTGGCGCACATCATCGGCCTGAAGCTCGGACGCATCGCCCGCCGCGTCCAGGCCACGCACCGCGCGGTGTTCGAATGGGACGAGGGGCTGGTGGACGCCGTGCTGGCCCGCTGCACCGAAGTGGATACCGGCGCGCGCAACGTGGACCACATCCTGAACGGAACGCTGCTGCCGGAGATTGCCGAGCACGTCCTGAGTCGCATGGCGCAGGGTGAGCCCATCGCCAGGATCCGTGTGAGCGCGGGCAAGAACGGCGAATTCCGGTTCCGGATGAGCTGACCAGGAGAGATGCAGTCATGGCCCTAGAACTCGCCGCCGCCAGTCTGCTGGGCGCAGGCTTTACGCAGGCCGATCGCCTGTTGGACCTGACGACGCCGCTCGGGCAGGACAAGCTGCTGGCCGAGCGGTTGCAAGGCACGGAGCAGCTGAGCGACGGCGGCTTCGTGCTGCACGTGGATGCGCTGTCGGACGATGCCCACATTCCGCTGAAGTCGCTGATCGGCCAGGCCGCGCAGGTGAAGCTGCGGACCGCCCTGGGGCCGGACGAGCACCGCGTCTGGTGCGGCCTGGTGACCGAGGCGCGGTTCGAGGGCGCCAACGGCGGCTTCGCGCGCTACCGCCTGCGCATCGAACCGTGGCTGGCGCTGCTGCGCCAGCGGCGCGACAGCTACGTATTCCAGGACCTGTCGGTGATCGACATCGTCGACAGCGTGTTTGGCGACTACCAGGGCCAGGGCGCGCTGGCGCCCCTGTGGCGCTGGGAAGTCAGGGATCGCGATGCCTACGCCAAGCGCAGCCTGACGATCCAGTACCGGGAAACCGACTTCGCGTTCGTCGAGCGCCTGCTGGCCGAAGAGGGGCTGTTCTACTGGGTCGAGCATGAAGGCGGCGAGGACGCGCCCGGCACGGCCACGATCGTCATCGCGGACCACAATGGCGCATTCGAGCCCGGCCCGCAGGGCAGCATCCCGTTTCAACGCGCCGATGCCACCGAGAAGCAGGATTCCATCCAGGGCTGGCGGCAGGGCCGCGCGTGGAAAACCAATGCGGTGCGCCTGGCCACCTGGGACTACCGTGCCATGCAGGCCCGCAAGGTCAGCGCCCAGGTCGAAGACAAATTCGCCAATGCGATGGAACTGGCCGATTCGGACTACCCCGGACAGTACCTGTTCGAGGACGGCGCGCAAGGCGAGCGCCTGGCGCACAACGCGCTGGCGGCGCAACGCGTGCGCCAATCGCTGTACGAAGGCGAAGGCACCGCCCGCACGCTGGCGCCGGGGCAGCGCTTCACGCTGACGGGCCACTGGGGGCCGTCGCAAGGGGCGGGCGCGGATTTCGTGGTGATCGGCATGCGCCACGAGGCGCGCAACAACTTCGACGAAAGCCTGGGGCAGGCCGTGGCGCAAGCCCTGGGCGCGGCGGGCGAACCGGCGGCCGGCGGACCGGCGGCCGACGCACCGGCGGCCGGCGAGGCGGACTTCTACCGCAACCGCTTCGAGGCCATTGCCGCCACGCTGGAATACCGTCCCCGCACGCGGGACGGCCACGGCGCGCGCCTGCATCCCCGGCCCACGGTCCATGGCGCGCAGACCGCGCTGGTGGTGGGGACCGGCGATCCGGTCCACACCGACCGCGATCACCGCATCAAGATCCAGTTTCACTGGCAGCGCGGCAGCGCGTCCAGCAACCGCCAGGATCATCCGGCCGGCGACGACAACGCGCCGGCCAGCGAGGCCCTGGGCGCCTGGGTGCGCGTGGCCGAGCCCGTGGCCGGATCGGATTGGGGAGGCCATTTCGTGCCTCGGCTGGGGCAGGAGGTGCTGGTGCAGTTCCTGCATGGCGACATCGACCGGCCGGTCGTCGTGGGCGCGCTGTACAACGGCGCCGGCGCCGAGAACGCGGCCAACAACCAGGTCCAGGGCGGGGCGGCCAAGGCGACCGGCAACGCGCCTGCCTGGTTCGCGGGCAGCGACGCGGGGCACGCGCACAACGTGGTGATGTCGGGGTTCAAGACCCAGGCGCTTGCCACGAGTGGACAAGGCATGGGCGGCTACAACCAGCTCGTGCAGGATGACACGCCGGGCCAATCGCGGCTGACGGCGTCGACCACGCAGGCCGAGGCGCGGCTGAATCTGGGGCATCTGAAGCAGCAGCGCGACAACGAGCGCCTGTCGGACCTGGGCCATGGCGCCGAGCTGGCCACCAGCGAAGCGCTGGCGCTGCGCGCGGGGGAAGGCCTGCTGATCAGCGCGGACAAGCGCGAGGACGCGGTCGGCGGCCTGCTGGACAGCGAAGAGGCCATCAAGCAGATGGAAAAGTCCATCGCGCAGGCGGGCGAACTGTCCGCCAGCGCCGGCCGCCAGGAAGCCAATCTGCCCGGCGACGCAGACAAGACGCGCGCGCTGAAGGAGCTGGATGCGGTGCGTGAGATCATCGAGGGCACCAAGGCCGAGGCAGAGGTCCGTGTCCCGGCCTACACCACGCCGCACATCCAGGTCAGCGCGCCCAGCGGAATAGGCCAGTACACGCCGCACAACGCATACACGGTCGCCGGCGCCACGCTGTGCCAGATCGCCCCGGACGTGAACTGGGCGGCGGGCGCGAACCTGTCGATGTGCGTGGCGCAAGGCGTCGTGCTGTTCACCAAGGGCCTGGGCGGCAGCGGCCGGGCGGTTGAAGAACAAGGTATCCGCCTGCATGCGGCGGGTGGACAACTGCGGCTGCAAAGCCAGAAGGCGCGCATGCGGCTGGCGGCGGAGAAGGCGGTGACGCTGGCGTCGGCGCAGGGCGCGGTGGACGTGCAAGCGTCGAAGAAGGTGTTGGCGACGGCCGCGGGCGCGTACCTGCGGATCGAGGGCGGCGGCATCCAGCTGCACGCGCCCGGCAAGGTGGAACTGAAGGCGGGCGTGCATAACTGGGTGGGGCCGCAAAGCGGCGCCGGCCCCGCGCAGCCGCCGCAAGGCGATCTGGAAGGCTGCGCCGCGGCGCTGGAGGACGCGGCCGGCAGCGGCGCGTTGGCGGCATGACGATGGACGCGACGCCTCGCCACCCCGAATACTGGACGGACGGCGCCGAAGCCCGCGTCGAGCGCGCCATCGCGGGCCTGCGTGCGGTCCTGGACGGTCGCGCCGACCGGCGCGTGCTGCTGTTGTGCGATTCGACGCTGGGCGATCCGCTGGCAAGGCAGATCGCCTCGGCCGGCCTGGCGCGCCGCGAGGTCGATCTGCTCTCACAAGGCGCGACCGCGCCGCCCCTGTATCTGGCCGAAGTGCCGGACGAAGTGCGGCACGAGCGCCTGGTCAACGCCAGTCTGCGGCTGGCGGTGGATGAAGCCGTGCGCCCGGCGCCGGCCGCCCGGCGGGCGAGGTCGATGTCGGCGTGGCTGGCCACCGACCTGCCGCTGGGGGAAGTGGCACAGCGCCTGGTCCAGCGTGCGCGCCTGCGCGATGCGCGGGGGCGCGTGCGCATCCTGCGGTTCTGGGACCCGCGCACCACGCAATTCCAGAGCGAGCTGTACGCGGGCACGGTGCCGTCCTCCTGGATCGCGGGCGTGACGTGGATGAGCGTGGACGGGTTCGGGCAGTGGCAGGCCCTGCCGGACGCGGGCGGCCCGATGCAGACCGTCACGCCGGACTGGCCCCGGCTGGCGCGGCTGGGCCGCGTCAATGCGGTGCTGCAACGGCTGAACGCGGACGGCCTGCGCCATGGGGCGTCGGCGCTGGAACCCGTGCGGCGCGCGCTGGACGCCGCCGCGGCCTGCGGCATCGAGGATGACGATGACGCGGCGCTGTTCGCCGCCTGGCGGGTGCGCCTGGCGGCGCCGCTGGAACGCGCGCCCTCGTTCCTGGCGCTGCTGCGTGAAGTGCGCGAGGAAGGCGGCCGCCTGTATCGCGCCGCCGAGGACATGGACGACGAGGAATGGCAGGGGTTTGCGCACGAGGCGCAGGCTCGGGAGGATCTGCAAGCATGACGACTGACTACGACGCGCTGCCCTGCAAGGGCAAGTTCTGCGGCCGGCCGGGGCTGCCCATCCTGCCGATGCGGATCGCCTACGTGCCGGGCGGCAAGAACGACCTGCCCGACGGGGTGTACGTGGACCCGGAGCTGTATTACGAGACCCTGCGCCAGGGCGCGTACATGCTGCGCGCGATCACGGCGGGCTATGTGTACATCTGGGATCCGCGCCGCAGCTACGGGTGGCGCGCGTTCGCGGCGACGGCGACCGGCCAGATGAAGGAAGTCCCGGTCGACGACGACAACCGCCCGGCCGAACAGCCCACGTTCACCTGCACGCGGGAAGGCCATGGCCTGGAATCGTCGCTGATCAACGTGGAGGCGCCCGCCAACGCGTCGCGCACGGTGTGGGTGGGTTATTCACGGGTATGGTGGACGCGGGACATCCGCCGCGACCTGGCCCGCGACGACCGCTGGCGCAAGAAGATCATGGTGGAACTGGACGCCAAGGCGGTGTGGGGAGGCGGCCATCCCAAGCCCGAGACCGGCTATCGCGTGGCGGAGGACGGCGCCAACCTGGCCAAGCACGCCATTGAGTTCCGCGATGCGGCGGGCGCCGCCACCCTGTTCGGCAATACGCTGGCGCCGGCCGTGAGCGTATTCGGCGGGCAGGCCGCGGCCATGGCGGCCAAGATGCGGCAGATGACGCCCAAGGGCGGCATCGTGCTGGCGCTGCGCGATCCCGTGGGCATCCTGGCGGACGTGGCGACGTGGCGCAACAAGTGCATGGGCGAACTGGCCGAACACCATCTGGACCCGACGCGCATGCGCGAAGTGGGCGTGGCGCAAATCATCGATGGCCTGCAGAAGCAGATGGGGTCCACGGGCGATGAGATCACGCGCCTGCGCGAACGCATCGACACGGGCAAGGTCGCCAAGACGCTCAGCGACAACAAGGCCGCCATCGGCCGGATGCGCGAAAAGATCGAGGGGGCCGGCAAGGACTGGGCGTGGTGGTATGGCCGCGACACGTTCTGGCTGGCGCTCAAGGCCTATTCGTCCCAGGACGCCGCCGCCGGCGAGCGGTTGGAGGAGGACATGGCGCTGTGCGTAGATGGCGCGGGCGCGATCGAAAGCGAACACAAAGCCATCGACGACTCGCTGAAGGACGAGGACGGCTCCAGCACCTATGCGGCGATCTGGCGCGCGCTGGCGGCGAACGACGGCGAGCTGCTGGGCTTTCTGGACCGCGAGGCCAAGGGCAAGGTCATCTCCAAGCAGATATCCAGCGTGCGCCGGATGATCAAGAGCTACAACGATTGGCTCAAGGAGCGGGCGGCCAAGGGGCAGTTGCCGCCGATGCGGGTGGCCACCGCGGCGATCGGCCGCTTCATGGCGACGCAATTGCTGCGGCTGACCCTGGCTGGCGATCCCATTGCCGAGCGCGTCGCCGCGCGCGTCACGTTGACGATGTCGGCGCGCATGAACATCGTGATGGCGGTGCGCACGCACACCACCACCGTGCCCCGGATGATTGCGGACATGCACCAGATCGTCTGGGAACCGGACCGGACCTCGGTGACGGTGGGCGGCGGGAACGGCATCTATGCGAACTCGCATATGCAGTCTGGCTGGATGGGCACCCAGGCCGAGCGTTCCACGCCGGTCACGCTCAACTACATCATTCCCGAGGAAGTCGACGCGCAATTGAACGCCGCCGCCACGGCGCGGCCGCAGCCCGGGGCCGGCGCAACGCCGCAACTGTCGCTGCCGGCGCCCCCGCCGGTGCTGGCCCTGCCCGCGCCCACCATGTCGCCGCTGGCGGGCCTGGTCAAATGGGCGAAAACCAAGGACGGCGCCAATGCGGGCGCGACGGGCGTGATGACGCTGGTGGCGCTTTATTCATCGGTGTCGGATCTGCGCAAGGCGCAGGTCATCCATGACGCCAAGGCCGCGCGCAAGGCCTGGTTCGGCATCACGTCGGGTGTGCTGGGTGTGGGCAGCGTGGCGATCGAAGTGACGGCGGGCGCGATCGGCGCGCGGGTGGGCGCCAACACGGCCTTCACCATGAATCTGAAGCTGAACATGCGGTTGACGGCCGTGAGGACGGCGGGCGCCGTGTTCGCGGCGGCGGCCACGTTCGTCGACGGGGCCAACAACGCACTGAGCGCGATCGACCAGTACGACGTGAAGAACTACGAGGCGGGCAGTGCCTATGCGACCTCGTCCGTGTTCCTGCTGCTGTCCGGGCTGACCGGCGTCGCCACGGCGCTGGTTTCGCTGGGCGGGGCCTTCAGCGCGGCCGGCGTGGTGGCGGGCGCGGGGGGCTTTGGCAGCGCCATGGTTGGCCTCACCAGCGGCGGCACCGTGCTGCTGGGTATCCCGGTGTGGGGCTGGATTGCGCTGGGCCTGTGCCTGCTGGCGGCCGGGCTGTACTTCAAGTTCTGGGGCGACAGCGCCAAGGAAAGCGAGCTGGAGATCTGGTTCACCTGCTGCTGCATGCGCTCCGCGGCGTACGCGGACGTGAAGGAACGCACCCTCTACGAAACGCGCGTGGAGGAACTGGAGGCGTTCAACCGGGCCGTGTTCGGCGTGCGCGTGACGCTGGACTGGAACGGGCTATGGCAGGGCGAGGTTTTCGGCCGGGACCGCCTGGTGCTGGAAGTGGTGATGCCGGGCTATTCCGAGCATAGCGACTACGCGTATAACCTCAAGCTGGTCGGGCAGGGCGTCAGCGCCGTCGTCGCGAGCAAGGGCTCTGTGCGTTCGCGGGATCCCGAATTGCAGCCGCGCGGGCCGTCCAATGCACAATTCGTGCAGGGCCGTCCGCGCGAGGAAACGTGGGCCGACCGCGTGGACCAATACGTGGACAATATGCAGTCTCGCCCCGGGTGGGCGGATGCCTGGCGCTGGGTACGCAAGGACCGGAGCCAGTCCATTGAATTCACGGCCAAGCCCTGGGACGAGTCGGTGCAATTCCACGTGAGCAATGGCTGCGCGATCCTGCGCACGGAAGTGCTGGTCGATGACGATATCTTCCAGGAAGCGGTCATCAAGGTCGAATACTGGCCCGACCCGGACCGCATGCCCGACATCCGCTCGGTGCCGATGGGCGCCAACGGTTCCAACCTGGTGAAAGCAAACAACTGACGAGATGCAAGCATGAACAGCAACGAAGGGATTCAGGTCTCGGTCTATACCCGATGGCACCAGTTGTCGGTGCCATCGGCCTTCGCGCTGGCGGCAGGCAGTTTCATGCTCGTGGTGTTCAACCGCGGACCGATGGGCCTGGCCGCGGGGCTTGCGCTGCTGGGCCTGCTCGTGCCGCCGCTGATCGCGTACAAGGGCTTTCCCACGCGCAATGCCGTCAGGGTGACGGCCGATGGGTTGGAGTTTTCGCGCCGGTCTTCCGTGGCTTTTGCCGATCTGTCCAGCTGGGGCACGGACGACTATCTCAAGCTGGTCCGCGCCGGCCTGCCGACGTTGCTCGTCAGCGCGGTGGACCTGCCCAGCCGGGAACGCCTGTTGCGCGAGTTCGAGCAGGCATTGGCGGCCTGGCAGAAACGCCAGCCCGCGGGCACGCAGGCGGCGCGCCGCACGCATTTCTACGGGTCCACGGCCGGGCGCCTGGTGGGCTTGTTGATCACGGCCCTGGGGGCGGGGTCGGCGATCATGGCGCTGAACCTGCGCGAGCCGTCGATATCGCTGGCCATCGTCGGCGGGCTGGGGGCGTTGTTCGGATTGGCGATGCTGTTTGGCCGGCGGGGGTGACAGGCGCCGACCGGCGGCGTATTGCCGCCTCGCGGCTCATTGCGCGGTGGGCGGGCGCGGCGCTCGGGAGAACACCACGCTGAGGGAACTGTTAGACGTCACGCGCAACGTCGCGTCGGCACGAGGACGTCCGGTCGATCCCAGCGCGCGCACGGATGCCCAGATCAGGCCGACGGTCGGCGCGACACCCGATAGGAGATCGCCGATGCCAGGGGCCGCGTTGAGCGGGGCGTGCTCCACCTCGCTGCGCATGCCTGCCTGCTTGAGCATGGCCCGGATGCGGGCGACGGCGGATTCCAGGTCGTCGATGTTTTCCAGAAAGAAGTCGTCTTTTGCGCCGCACAACCCGGCCAGCTCGTTGTCGGCCATCCGGTTGAAAAAGTAGGTGCGAGCGACTGTCATGGATTTTTTCTCCGATCGGGCGATCTTAACGTGGCGGGCGTCGGCCGGCCCCGGACGGCGCCGGCGAGGCATACAAAATGTTGCCCGTCGCCCTGGCTCGCCTTGCTAGCATGTTCCACGCCGGAATGAACCGGTTTCTGGATGGACAGTGGAGGTTGCCATGAATTCAAGAACAATCAACCGGATCGCCGTGCTTGCGACGGCGGGCGTGTTGCTGGCAGGGTGCGCCACGCAACAGCAAACGAATACCGCCGTGGGAACGGGCGCGGGTGCGGCGCTGGGCGCGGGCATCGGCGCCTTGATCGGACACGGCAAGGGCGCGGCCATCGGCGCCGGCATCGGCGCGGTGGCGGGCGGCCTGGTGGGCTACAACTGGAAGGTCGTCAAGGACGACGTGCAGAAGTCCGGGGCCTCGTCGCTGGGCATCGACGTCGTGGAAATGCCCGATGGCAGCCTGAAGGTCAATATTCCGAGCGGCGTGTCGTTCGACACGGACAAGACGCAGCTCAAGCCGGCGTTGCTGCCGGTGCTGGACAGCGTGGCGCGTTCGCTGAATCAGCATCCTGAGCTGCGGGCCAAGGTGGTGGGCCATACGGACAGCACCGGATCGCTGGCGCACAACCAGACCCTGTCGGTGAACCGCGCCAAGAGCGTGACGGATTACCTGGCCCGGCAGGGCGTGGCGGTGGGCCGCCTGAGCGTGGAAGGCCGAGGCCCGAACGATCCGATCGGCGACAATGCAACCGCCGAAGGGCGCGCGCTGAACCGGCGCGTGGAGATCTACCTGTACGCGGTCCGGCAGTAGGCTCGGGGCGCGTTCCTTGCTGACAGGCGGCGGGCGCGATGCGCCGCCGCCTTTTCTTTCCGGAGTCTGACATGAGCGACTTTCCTCCCGCCCGCATCGGCACCGAGACCGCCGTCGCCGCGCTCACCGGCTGGCAGGCCGTGGCCATGCGCGATGCCATCGAAAAGCGGTATCGCTTTCCCAACTTCAACGCCGCGTTCGGCTTCATGGCGCGCGTGGCGATGTTCGCGGAAAAGCTCAATCATCATCCCGAATGGACCAACGTCTATAACCGCGTCGACGTGACCTTGACCACGCACGACGCGGGCGGCGTGACCGAGCTGGACGTGCGCATGGCACAGTTCATGGACGAGGTCGCGCAGCAGGCCGGCGCCACCGCGCCCAAGACGCAACCCTGAACCGGGCGACCGGCTGCGGGCGACCGGCGGCGGGCGGTCAGCCGCCGGCTTCGTCCGCTTCGTTCGTCTCGTTCGCCTCGGCCTGCAGGTGGCCGATCAGCCGGTCCAGCATGTCGCCGAACTGGCGCTGTTCCTCGGCGCTCAGGCAGCCGAAGATCTCCTGATTGCGGCGTGCGATGAGATCGATGATGCGGCGGTAATGCGTCATGCCCTCGGGAGTCGGCGCCAGCACCACGCCGCGGCCATCGGAAGCGGAGACCGTTTTTTCCACGAGCCCGCGGTCCACCAGCGCCTGCGCCGAGCGGCTGGCCTGGCCCTTGTTCAGGTTCGCGGCGCGCGCCAGGTCGTTGACCGACAGGGGCGCGTAGCGGCCGATGGCGGCGAGGCAGCGCGCTTCGCCCAGCGGGATGTCGCAGTCCTTGAGATAGGCGCGATTCGTGTCCCGATCCGTGATCTTGTTGAGCACGTGCAGGCGGTAGGTCAGGAATCGTTCCAGGGCAGGCGTTGTCACGTCGGGCGGGCGGGGTTTGGGGCCGTGGGGGCGCAGGCCGAATAGTTTGCCACAGCGCCGTCCTCCAGGCTGGCCGCCTCGGCCTGGTCGAGGAGCGCCTTGGCTTCTTGCGCCGAGGGCAGGCGGCTGAGCAGGGACAATCCCAGTATCGACAGAAAGAGCGGCGCGCGCGATTCGCCGACGCGCGTGAGCGCCTGCGCCATGCTGGTGTAGACCTGGTCCAGTTCTTCGTGGTTCATGCTTGGCCTTTCGTCGTGGCATTCGGGTTCAGGGAAACCGAGGGATAGTAGGGCGCCAGCGCCGCGCGCAGGTCATGGGCGGCGGGCGCCGTCCAGCGGCCCAGCACGTAGCCGTCCGGCCGCAGCAGATAGACGGTGCCGGGCTCGCCGCCATAGCGCTGGCGGAGCTGGCCGTGCGGGTCGGCCAGGCCGCCGTCGCCTGCGCGCAGCACCTGCAGCGGGTGCGGCGCGGCCTGGGTGGTCCGGGCCAGCGCATCCAGCGCCGACGACAAGGCCGCGTCCGGCGCAATGGCCAGCGCAACAAAGCCCGCGCCGAAGCGGGCGGTCAGGTACTGGGGCGCGTCGCCGTCCTGCAGCAGGACATCGGGCGCGGGCTGGCCGGGCGCCGCGGCCGGTCCGGCCTGCGGGGCGCGGTCTTCCTGATTCAGCGGCGAGGTGTCGTACGAAATGGGCGCGGACTGACGCGGATTGATCAGCGACCGCACGCCCTCGTCCACGAGCGCCAGGCGCAGGGCGGCCTCGCGCATGAGGCGAAAGCCGTAGTCCGGCGGCGCCATGAACTCGGTGCTCTTGGCGCCGTAGGCCAGGTTCTGGCGCGTGGCGTGCACGCGTTCGATGCTGTAGCTGTCCAGCAGGCTGTCGGGCGACTGGCCCTTCAGCACCCAGGCAAGCTTCCAGGCCAGGTTGCCGGCGTCGTCCAGCCCGGAGTTCAAGCCGCGCACGCCGAAGATCGGCACGAGGTGGCCGGCGTCGCCGGCGAACAGCACGCGGCCGTGGCGGTAGCTGTCCAGCGTCAGGCACTTGGCGTTGTAGATCGAAATCCAGAGCGGCTTCCAGGGCGCGGTCTCGCCGATCATGTCCAGATGGCTTTGCACGCGCGGCAGCACGTTTTCCGGCTTGACGGCCTCGTCGGGATCTTCGTCGTCGCGGATCTGGTAGTCCACGCGCCATACGTTGCCGGGCTGGCGGTGCATGAGCAGGGTGGACCCCGGGTTGGAAGGCGGGTCGAACCAGGCCAGGCGTTCGACGGGCCGCTGCGACGCCTGCTCGATGTCGACGATGACGTAGCGGCCTTCGTATTGCATGCCTTCCAGCTTCAGTCCCATGGCGTCGCGCACGGTGCTGCGGCCGCCGTCGCAGGCGACCAGCCAGTCGGCGCGCACGGTCTGGCGCGTTCCGCCGGATTCGACCTCGACCGAGACGCCGTCGGGACCGGGCTGCACGCCCACGACGCGCGCCGACCACGCCAGCGTGGCGAGGCCGGGGTGGCGCTGCATGGCCTGGTGCGCGTATTCCTCGACGTAGTACTGCTGGATGTTGACCATGGGCGCGTAGCGCTGCAGGGGATCGTGCGGCATCTGGAAGTGCAGCACTTCGCGGTCGCGGAAGTAGCTGCGCCCGCCGGTCCAGGCCAGCCCGGTGGCCATCAGCGGCCGGTCCGCGCCGATCCAGCCCAGGATTTCCTGCGAACGGCGCGACATGCAGATGGCGCGGCTGCCGCTGCAATAGCCTTCGTCGGCTTCCACGGTGAGCGAGGCGATGCCGTACTCGGCCAGCAGCGCGGCCAGGGTGAGGCCGACCGGACCGCCGCCGGCGATCAGGACGGGAACGTGCGAGGGGAGCGTCATGCTGTCTCCAGGATTTGGTTGTTTGCGCAACTATATGCCTGATAGGTTGCGCGCGCAACTATTTTCGGCGGACGTAAAAAAACCCGCAAAGCGGGTTTTTGAGGGAGGCGAGGCGGACCTCAGTTGCGCACGTTGTAGATGCGCATTGCCTGCTGCTTCTGGTTGCCATCCATCACGCGCAGCACCACGACCCTCGGGGTGAAGCCGTCGGGCAGCTTGAGCTGGCCCAGCGCGTAGTCGTAGCGGTCGACCTTCAGGGCCGGGCCTTCGGGCGTGACCGTGGCGGCGCGCCCGTTGGGATAGGAGCCTTCGATGGCGAAGGTCAGCGTGCCGTTGAAGGGCGCGCCCTCGCGGTCTTCGCGCATGACCAGCACCTGGTAGTCCAGTTGGCCGGGGGCGCGCTTGAAGGTGGCCGAGCGGATGCCCAGGTTGCCGCCGCGGGGGTCGGGCGGCATGGCGTCCTGGAACAGCACCAGTTCCTTGTTCAGGGTTTCGATCCGGGCGCGGGCCTCGGAGAGGTCGCTGGTGAGCTTTTCGTGGCCGGCCTTGTTGGCGTCGCGCTGCTGCGTGGCTTCTTCCAACTGCGCCTGCAGGCGCTGGCGCTCCATGTTGGCGGCGCTCAGTTCAGTGTGCAGCTGTTCGGATTGTTCGACGGTCAGGCGTTGCGGACCGTAGTTGGTTTGCAGGAAGAGCACGCCGCCCGCGCCAAGCGCAATGCCAACCAGCAGCAGGACAAGCCAGCGCGGCATGCGGCGCGTGCGTTGACCCGGCTGGTACACGGAGGGCTTGAATACGGCCCGTTGCGATCTTCCAAACATCCCCATTCCTAGAAAACTTCCTGTGTGTGTGCTCGTGGGCAGGCGGCGCGCGCATGCCAAAGCGTCAGAGAATACCCCGTCAGCCGGGGGCGATGCGTGCGCAGACAAGCCTCGTTGCGCACCTTGATATTGTGAAATATGTGGACGTCAGGCGGTGCCGTCGCCGAGTTCCGCGTCGAGGTCGGCCAGCCGCTGCGGCGTTCCCACGTCGGTCCATCGGCCCGTATGACGGGCACCGCGCGCCAGATCTTGCTCCATGGCCTGCCTGAGTAGCGGCGCCAGGGGCGCTGCCTGGCCGCGCGGCACATCCATGAACAACGACGGATGGTAGACGCCGACGCCGGCAAAGGTCAAACGAGGGGTTCCCTGCGCCTGCACGCGGCCATCGGCCGTCAGGACGAAGTCGCCGGCAGGATGGTGCGCGGGGTTGTCCACCAGCAGCAGCCAGGCGCCGCCCGGCTGCGCGCGCGACGCGAGGTCACGCGCCTGGGCCGGATCCCAGTCGCACCAGATGTCGCCGTTGATGACCAGGAACGGGTCGTCGCCCAGAAGGGGGAGGGCCTGCGCGATGCCGCCCGCGGTTTCCAGGGCGCGGGCTTCGGCCGAATAGCGGATGCGCACGCCCTGGGCCGCGCCATCGCCCAAGGCGCCCTCGATTTCGTGGCCCAGCCAGGCATGGTTGATGACGATGTCGTGGATGCCCGCCGCGGCCAGGCGTTCCAGATGCCAGACGATCAGCGGCTTGCCGCCGACCGGAAGCATGGGCTTGGGCAGGCGGTCGGTCAGCGGGCGCATGCGTTCGCCGCGGCCGGCGGCAAGAATCATGGCGCGCATCAGAACGTGTATCCGACGCT
This sequence comes from Achromobacter sp. T5-5, assembly GCF_055397965.1. NCBI lineage: Bacteria > Pseudomonadati > Pseudomonadota > Betaproteobacteria > Burkholderiales > Alcaligenaceae > Achromobacter > Achromobacter sp. T5-5. Next base: position 5,335,129 of record NZ_AP027919.1, on the reverse strand, counting down.
GACCTGGCGGTCGTCCAGGCGGTCCAGCAGCCGCAGGAGCGGCGTGAAGACGCCGTAGCGCTGCGCGACCTGGCGCACGTAGCCGTTCACCCGCGGGATGTGGGCCAGGTAGTGGGCCTTGCCGTCGCGGTGGTTCAGGCGGGCAAAGACGCCCAGGATCCGCAGGTTGCGCTGCAGGCCCATCCATTCATAGGCGCGGTGGAATTCCGCGAAATCGGCATCGACGGGCAGGCCGGCGGCGCGCGCCATTTCCCAGTAGCGGATGGCCCAGTCGAGCTGCTGCGGTTCTTCCCAGGTGGTGCGGGCATCGGTCACCAGCGACGCGAGATCGTAGGTGATGGGGCCCGAGAGCGCGTCCTGGAAGTCGATGACGCCGGGATTGGGGCCGTATTGCGGCTGGTCGCAGACCATCAGGTTGGGCGAGTGGAAGTCGCGGTGCACCAGCACCTGCGGCTGTCCGCCATTGCTGGCCGACAGCAGCGCGAAGATCTTTTGCAGGGCGTTGGCGGTCTTGTCGTCCAGCGTCACGCCGTGATGCTTTTGCACGTACCACTCGGGAAAGAGCGTGAGCTCGTCGGCCAGGCGCGCGCTGTCATAGGTGCCCAGTCCGGCGGTCGAGGCCTGCTGCAGCTTGACCAGGGCGGCCAGCGCCTCGCGGTACAGCGTCTGCAGGGTGGCGTCGTCGAGCCCGGCCTGGATGCGCTGATAGTAGGTCTGCTCGCCCAGATCGGACAGCAGCAGCAGGCCCTGGTCCAGGTCCTGGGCCAGCACCGCGGGCACGTTCAGGCCGGCGTCGGCCAGCAGCTTGTCCACGTGCAGGAACGGGCGGCAATCCTCGTGCTGGGGCGGGGCGTCCATGACAATCAGGGTGCGCGGGCCCGCGTCCAGCCGGAAGTAGCGGCGAAAGCTCGCGTCGGCCGACGCGGGGCGCAGGGTCTGCACGGCCAGGTTCAGGGCGGGAGGCAGGCCTTCCAGCCAGTTGCGCACTTGCGCCAGGCGGGGGTCGTGATCGTTTTTCAAGGAAGATCCGTGTCAGAAGGGCAATATTGCTGAAATTTGGGTCGGGCGAACTTAAGGCTGGGCGTTGTTCGCGGCTTCTCTATAATACCGGCTCGTTTCCGTCAGCATTGGCCCCGCCAGGGAGCCTTTGTCCGGCTCTCCGATGGTCAAAAAGGGCTGTTTTCATTCGTGCGCAAGGTTCCGTGGTTGATCCTCTCCGTTGTCAGCGTCGCCGCCGGAGCCGTCCAGGCTCAAGGTAGCCCGGGCGCCGCTGCTTCCGCGCCGTCGGCCACGTCAACCCCGGAATTGCGCACGTCTCCCGGCCTGCGGATGCACCGGTTGCCGGACGACAGCATTCCCGCCTTCATGGAAGCGGACAGCATCTCGGGCGATCCCGACTACGAGCTGACGCTGTCGGGCAATGCCCAGGTGCGCCGCATCGATGGCGTGATCAAGGGCGACGAGATCAATTACCGCAAGGACACCGGCGAAGTCGACGTCCGCGGCAGCGCGCGCATGATGCGCGACGGCACGCTGGTGACGGGGCCGCGCGCCAAGTTCAACGTGGACCGGTATTCCGGCGAGGTCGAAAAGCCGAACTTCTGGCTGGGCGCCACGGGCGGCTTTGCCGTGGCCGACCACGCGGACATTTTCAGCAAGTCGCAGATGCGGCTGCACACGGTGACGTACAGCGGGTGCTCGTGCGAGACGCCGTCCTGGTACATCAAGGCCAACTCGGTCGACATCGATTTCGACGAAAACGAGGGCGTGGCCCGCGGCGGCGTGCTGTATTTCAAGGACGTGCCGATCCTGGCCTCGCCCTACATGACCTTCCCGGTCAAGCGCGAACGCAAGTCGGGCTTCCTGATCCCGACGTACGGCACGACCAGCCAGGGCGGTTTCGACATCTCGATCCCGTACTACCTGAACCTGGCGCCCAATTACGACATGACGGTGCAGCCGCGCTACTTTTCCAAGCGCGGCATGCAGCTGGGCGGTGAATTCCGATACCTGGGGTCCAGCTACCTGGGGACCCTGAACGGCACCTACCTGCCCGATGACCACGTCACCGGCGAAGACCGCTGGATGTACTGGTGGCGCCACCAGCAGACGTTCTCCCGCGGCTTCTACGCGGATTGGGACATCGCCAAGGTCTCCGACGACAATTACTTCCGCGACATTTCGCAACTGGGCCTGAACCAGGCTTCCACGACCTACCTGCCGCAGCGCGGCCGCGTGGGTTGGGCCTCCGGCTACTGGAGCGCGTTCGCCCAGGTCTACAAGTACCAGACGCTGCAGGACCCGGACGCGCCGCTGGTGCCCCCGTACGACAAGCAACCCGAGCTCTACCTGCGCGGCGCCCGCTACGATTGGGGCGGCTTCGACGTGGACTGGACCTCGACCGCCGTGCGTTTCAGCATGCCGGAATTCGGCGCCGTCGCGCGGTATCCCGACGGCGACCGCCTGCAGACCTATTTGACGGCGTCCTACCCGATCGTGCGTCCGGGCTGGTTCATCATTCCCAAGGCGGGCATCAACTACACCCATTACCAGACCAAATGGTATGGCGTGGACGCGCTGGGCCTGAACAACGGATCGGCGGTGGGATTGCCCCGTTCGCAGTCGCGCACGCTCCCCATCATGTCGCTGGACGCGGGCCTGATTTTCGAGCGCGACACCACGCTGTTCGGCAAGTCCTCCACGCAGACGCTCGAACCGCGCCTGTACTACCTGCGCGTGCCGTATCGCGACCAGTCCACGCTGCCGGTCTATGACACCTCGTTGTCCGACTTCAGCTTCTCGCAGGCTTTCGAGGAAAACATCTACACCGGCGGCTGGGACCGCATCGCCAACGCCAACCAGCTCACGGCGGCGCTGACCACGCGCTGGCTGGATGCCAACACCGGCTTTGAGCGCATGTCGCTGGGCGTGGCCCAACGCCTGTACTTCGAGGACCAGGAGGTCACGCTGCCCGGCGAGACGCCGCGCGAGAACGTGCGTTCCGACTTCCTGGTGGGGGCCAGCGCGGCCCTGACCGACTCGTTGAGCACCGACATCGCCGCCCAGTACAACCCGTACGACAACAACTGGTCGCGCGGGCTCGTCAGCGCCCGCTGGTCGCCGCAGCGTCTGACCACGGTGGCCCTGGCCTACCGTTACCAGCGCGACCCCCAGCCGGGCGTGCGCTACCAGCCGCAGGGACAGAACCAGATCAGCCTGGCGGTCCAGTGGCCGTTCAGCAAGCGCTGGTACGGCGTGGGCCGGGTGGACTATTCTTTGCGTTCGGGCCCGTCCAGCACGGTGGCCAACACGACGGAATCCCCTCGCGTGACGCAGGCCATCGCCGGCCTGGAGTACAAGGGCGACTGCTGCTGGGTGGGCCGCATGGTCTACCAGCGCTACGCCGTATCGGCGGCGGACACTAACTCCGCGCTGTTCTTCCAGCTTGAGCTCACGGGCCTGGGTTCCCTCGGAACCGACCCGATGAACCTGCTGAACAGAAGTATCCCCGGTTACACGCGCATCACGCCGCCCGTGCCTGCCGGGACCACATTTGAAAGGTATGAATGATGCGTAGGTTGCACTCTTTGCGCCGGCTCTCCGGCAATGCGCTGCTGCTGGCCCTGTGCGCCGGCCTGCCCGCCGCGCACGCGGCCGAGCAAGCCGCCCGGGGCGCGAACAGCGGCGCCAAGGCCGCTCCCGTCGCGCAGAACAAAGACGCGTCCGCGCCCAAGGGCGAGCAGTTCGTGGACGGCATCGCCGCGATCGTCGACAAGGACGTGATCACGCTGCGCGAACTGCGCGAGGCCTCCCAGCGCATCGCGAGCGAATTGAAGGCGCGCGGCATCCAGGTGCCGGACGACCAGACGCTGCAGCACCAGGTGCTGCAGCGCCTCATCATGGAGCGCGTGCAGCGCCATGAAGCCGATCGACTCGGCATCCGGGTGGACGACGCGCAGATCGATACGGCCGTCCAGGCCATCGCATCCCGCAACAAGATCACCGTGGCCCAGCTGCGCCAGGAACTGGAAAAGGCCGGCACGTCGTGGGAGGCCTACCGCAAGTCGCTGCGCGACGAGATCCGCACGGATCGCCTGCGCCAGCGCGCGGTGGACTCGACCATCGTCATTTCGGATGCGGAAGTCGATGCCTTCCTGAAGGACCAGCGCCGCAACCCGGCGTTCGGCGCGGCGCCGCAAGCGCAGCCCCAGCCGCAGCCGCAGCCCGCGCCGGAGCAGGCCGCGGTGCCCGCCGGTCCCATGCTGTATGCGCTGGCCCAGATTTTGGTGCGCGTGCCGGAAGGCTCGTCGCCCGAACAACTGGCGCTGTTGCGCAAGAAGGCCGAGGGCCTGCTGGCCCAGGCCAAGCGCGGGGACGACTTCGCCAGCCTGGCCGCCGCCTCGTCTGACGGTCCCGAGGCCCTGCAGGGCGGCGTCATGGGCGTGCGCCCGCTGGACGGCTGGCCCGACCTCTTCGTCAAGGCCATCAGCAACCTGCAGAAGGGCCAGGTCAGCCAGCTCATCCAGAGCGGCAACGGCTTTCACATCATCAAGGTGATGGACCGCGGCACCGCCCAGCCCGCGCCCGGCCGCACCGCCCGCGCCCCGGCGCCGCCGCAGCCCGCGCCGCAGCCCGCCGCGCGTCCGCAGGCGCCGCAGGGTCCCACGCAGGTGGTCCAGACCCGCGCCCGCCACATCCTGATCAAGACCTCGACCGTCATGAGCGACGACCTCGCCCGCCAGCGCCTGCAGCAGGTGCGTCAGCGCCTGGTGAACGGCGATGCCAAGTTCGAGGAAATGGCGCGCCAGTATTCGCAGGACGCCACCGCGCCGCAAGGCGGCGAACTGGGTTGGCTGAATCCTGGCGAAACCGTGCCGCCGTTCGAGGCCGCCATGAACGCCCTGCAGCCTGGCGAGATCAGCCAGCCGGTGCAGACGCCTTTTGGCTGGCACCTGATCCAGGTGGAAGAGCGGCGCGACCACGATGCCACCGACGACCTGGCGCGCATGCGTGCCCGCCAGACGCTGTTCGAACGGCGTGCGCAGCCCGCCTTCGAAGACTGGCTCGAGCAACTGCGTGCGCAGGCTTACGTGGACAATCGTCTCGAAAAGCAGCAGCAAATCCAGCAGAACAACCGCTAAACGCATCACGGGCTTTTCATGTCTCAGCACCAGGCGCGCAAGCGCTTCGGCCAGAACTTCCTGACCGACGACAGCGTCGTCGAGTCCATCGTCCGGGCGGTGGCGCCTGCCCGCGACGATGCGGTGGTCGAAATCGGCCCAGGCCTGTCCGCGCTGACGAGGCCGCTGCTCGAACGCCTGGATCACCTGACCGCGGTGGAAATCGACCGCGACCTGGCCGCCCGGCTGCGCAAGCAGTTCGACGCCGCGCGCCTGACGGTGGTCGAGGCCGATGCGCTGACGATCGATTTCTCGCAGTTCGGCAGCGCGCTGCGCGTGGTGGGCAACCTGCCCTACAACATTTCGAGCCCGCTGCTGTTCCACTTGATGACCTGGGCCGACCATATCCGCGACCAGCATTTCATGCTGCAGCGCGAAGTGATCGACCGCATGGTGGCCAAGCCGGGCTCCGGCGACTTCAGCCGGCTGTCCGTGATGCTGCAATCGCGCTATCGCATGCACAAGCTGTTCGACGTGCCGCCCGAGGCCTTCGATCCGCCGCCCAAGGTGGTGTCGGCCATCGTGCGCATGGTGCCGCTGCCGGCGGACCGCCTGCGGCCCGTCAGCGAGCGCGCCTTCGAAACCGTGGTGGCGCGCGCGTTTTCGCAACGCCGCAAGATGCTGCGCCGGGTGCTGGCGGACTGGGCGCCGCAGGTGCCCTGGGAAGCGCTGGATATCGCGCCGACCGCGCGCGCCGAGGACATTTCGGTGGACCGCTACATCGGCCTGTCGGATGCGCTGGTCCAGGCGGGCGTGCTGCCGCGGGACTGAACCGCCCCGTCGGATTCGCATGCACAAAGGCCCCGCGGGGCCTTTGTGCATTTCACAGATTGCATTTCACAGCATGCGTTTCTGGGCCGCCATCCAGAGCTGCATCACGTCGCGCGCCCGATCCGCAAGCAGGCGTTCGGCGTCCGCCAGGGCCTGCTGCAGCGTGATGGGGCCGGGGGCCAGGCTGAACGCGGCGCTGATGCCGCAGGTGTGCAGGGCCTCGTAGCCTTCTCCCAGCGAACCGGCCAGCGCCACGACGGGCACCCCCGCGCGCTGCGCGATCTTGGCCACGCCGGCGGGCGTCTTGCCGCGCAATGTCTGCGCGTCCATCCGGCCCTCGCCCGTGAAGACAAGGGTCGCGCCCTGCACGGCCTCGGCCAGCCCGCCGAGTTCCGCGACGATCTCCACGCCCGGCCGGAAATGCGCATTGAGGAAGGCCTTGGCGGCAAAGCCTAGTCCGCCGGCCGCGCCCGCGCCGGGCGCGTCGCGGTGATCGGCATGCAGGTGGCGCGCGCAGATGTCGGCGAAATGGCCGAGCATCGCGTCCAGCGTCTGCACCTGTTCCGGCGTGGCGCCTTTTTGCGGACCGAATATGTGGGACGCCCCGTGCGGGCCGCACAAGGGGTTGTCGACATCGGAGGCGATGTCGATGCGGATGCGGGCCAGCCGGGGGTCCAGGCCGCGCGTGTCCAGCGAGGCAAGCTGGCCCAGCGCGCCGCCGCCGGGCGGCAGGCTGTTGCCGCCGGCATCGAGCAAACGCACGCCCAGCGCCGTCAGCATGCCGGCGCCCGCGTCGTTGGTGGCCGAGCCGCCCAGGCCCAGAATGATGCGCGTGGCGCCCGCGTCCAGCGCGGCCCGCATCATCTCGCCGACGCCGTGGCTGCTGGCGCGCATGGGGTCGCGCTTGGAAGGCGAGATCAATTCAAGCCCGGCTGCCGCGGCCATCTCGATGACGGCGGTGCCATCGTCCAGCAGGCCCCAGACGGCGTCGACCTTGTGGCCCAGCGCGTCGTTCACGGTGATCTGCTGCTCCTTGCCGCCGGTGGCCGCCAGCACGGCCTCGACGGTGCCTTCGCCGCCGTCGGCCATGGGCACGCACACGGTGTGCGCGCCGGGGAAGGCGGCCTTGACGCCGCGCGCGATGGCCGCGGCCGCATCGGGCGCGGAAACGCTTTCTTTGAACGAGTCGGGAGCGATGACGATTTTCACGGGTGTCGAGGGGCGCGTTGAAGGTCGATGTGAACCCCATGATACCCGTGCGAACGCGGCCGGCGTACCATAGCGCTTTCGTTGTTTTTGCGAGAGTGGACCGCCATGCCTGTATTGCGCCGCACCAAAATTGTCGCCACCCTGGGACCCTCGACCTCGTCGCCCGAACGCATCGACGCGCTCATCCGCGCGGGGCTGGACGTGGCGCGGCTGAACTTCTCGCACGGCAGCGCCGACGATCATCGCGAACGCGCGCGCCTGGTGCGCGAGATTGCCGCCAGGCAGGGCCGGTTCGTCGCGATCATGGGCGATCTGCAGGGACCCAAGATCCGCATTGCCCGCTTCACCGACAAGCTGGTCCAGCTTCAGGTGGGGCAGCCGTTCACGTTGTCGCGCGCGCATCCCAAGGACGCGGGCACCGCCAGCATCGTCGGCATCGATTATCCGGAACTCGTGACCGACTGCCGCGTGGGCGACGAACTGCTGCTCGATGATGGCCGCGTCGTGCTCGTCGTGGACCGCGTCGACGGCGACGAGGTCCACACCACCGTCACGGTCGGCGGGCCGCTGTCCAACAACAAGGGCATCAACCGCCGCGGCGGCGGCCTGTCCGCGCCCAGCCTGACCGACAAGGACCGGGTCGACATCAAGCTGGCCGCCGAAATGGAACTGGACTACGTGGCCGTGTCCTTTCCCCGCTATGGCAGCGACATCGACGAGGCGCGCACGCTGCTGGCGGCGGCCGGCAGCCAGGCATGGATCATCGCCAAGATCGAGCGCGCCGAAGCGGTGGCCGACGACGAGGCCCTGGACGCGCTGATCCGCGCGAGCGACGGCGTGATGGTGGCGCGCGGCGACCTGGGCGTGGAAGTCGGCGACGCCGAACTGGTGGGCATCCAGAAGCGCATCATCCAGCACGCGCGCACGCTGAACAAGGTGGTCATCACCGCCACGCAGATGATGGAGTCGATGATCTCCAGCCCCATGCCGACGCGTGCGGAAGTCTCCGACGTGGCCAACGCGGTGCTGGACTACACCGACGCCGTCATGCTGTCGGCCGAGAGCGCATCGGGCCAGTATCCGGTCGAAGCCGTGCAGGCCATGGCGCGCGTGTGCCTGGGCGCGGAAAAGCACCCCACCTCGACGAAATCGCATCACCGCCTGGGCGAAACCTTCACGCGCTGCGATGAGACGATCGCGCTGGCGTCCATGTACGCGGCCAACCATTTCCCGGGCGTGAAGGCCATCATCGCGCTCACGGAAAGCGGCCATACCCCGCTGATCATGTCGCGCATCCGCTCGGGCGTGCCGATCTACTGCTACAGCCCGCACAGCCTGACGCAGAACCGCGTGGCGATGTTCCGCGGCGTGTACACGATTCCGTTCGCGCCGTCGGACTACGATCCCGCCGAGCTGTCCAACGCCGCCATCGAAGAGCTGCGCAAGCGCAATCTGGTGCAGACGGGCGACTGGGTGATCCTGACCAAGGGCGATTTCTACCGCGACAGCGGCGGCACCAATGGGATGAAGATCCTGCTGGTGGACTGAGCCCCCGCGAATCGCCCGCCCTATCCGAAGAACCAGTAGCAGACGCCGATCGCGGCCAGCACCCCGGCCAGATCGGCGATCAGCGCGCAGCCCACCGCATGGCGGGCGCGCAGGATGCCCACCGATCCGAAGTACACCGCCAGGACATAGAACGTGGTCTCGGTGCTGCCCTGCATGACGGCGGCCAGCAGCGCGGGAAAGCTGTCCACGCCGAAATGCGTCATGGTCTCCAGCATCATCGCGCGTGCCGCGCTGCCCGAAAACGGCTTGACCAGCGCGGTCGGCAGCGCGTCGACGAAGCGCGTGTCCCAGCTGGCCTGCAGCGCCAGCCAGCGGACGCCGTCCAGCAGGAAATCCAGCGCGCCGGACGCGCGCAGCACCCCCACGGCGCACAGCATCGCCACCAGATAGGGCAGCAGGCTCCTGGCGATATCGAAGCCTTCCTTGGCGCCTTCGATAAAGGCTTCGTACACGGGCACCTTTTTCCAGGCGCCCACGACGAGAAAGGCCAGCAGGATGCCGAAGAGCGCCAGATTGCCCATCAGCGAGGACAGCGAGGCAATGGCCGCGGCCGACATGCTGGCCAGCAGCGCCATGAATCCGCCCAGCGCCAGCGCCGCGCCGCCCAGCCAGAGCATCACGACCGGGTCCGCCAGGCGCAGGCGCTGGCAGAGCGCCACCGCCAGAAAGCCGGCCAGCGTGGACGCGCTGGTGGCCAGCAGGATGGGCAGGAAGACCAGGGTGGGGTCGGGCGCGCCCTGTTGCGCGCGGAACATGAACAGCGTGACGGGCAGCAGCGTCAGCGAGGACGCATTGAGCACCAGGAAAAGAATCTGCGCGTTGCTCGCGGTTTGCGGCGTGGGGTTCAGCGATTGCAGCTCGCGCATGGCGCGCAGGCCGATGGGCGTGGCGGCATTGTCCAGCCCGAGCCCGTTGGCCGCGAAGTTCAGGGTGATCAGGCCGATGGCGGGATGATTGCGCGGCACCTCCGGCATCAGGCGCGCAAACAGCGGCCCCAGCAGGCGCGCCAGCTTTTCGACCAGGCCGGCGCCTTCGGCGATGCGCAGGAATCCGAGCCACAGGGTCAGCGTGCCGAAGAGCAGCACCATCACGTCCACGGACACGCGCGCCATGTCGAACAGGCTGGCGACCATCTGGCGAAAGACTTCGGGATCTCCGATGACCAGCCAGCGGTACAGCGCGGCCGCGGCGGCGGTGAGAAAGAAGCCTAGCCAGAGTTTGTTCAGCATGCGGACGAGCCCGGACAGCGGTTGATTGCGCATCTGCGCGGCGACGCCCATTGTCGCAGAGTCGGCAAGCCGCAGCTTGGCCGGGCAGCGCCAATTCTGGTACTTTGCCCCGGTACGTCCTGTCGCGAATACAAGGGGGATTCATGGATTTCAACGCGTGGCGCCGGCGCCGCATTTCGGAACCCGCATACCGCTGGGCGCGCAACGCGATGCCCGCCATGTCGGCCACCGAACGCGAAGCCATCGAAGCCGGGGACAGCTGGTGGGACGCCGATCTGTTCACCGGCAACCCCGACTGGCGCAAGTTGCTGAGCGTCCCCCCCGCCACGCTGACGCCGGACGAACAACGCTTCATCGACGGTCCCGTGCGCGAACTGTGCGCCATGCTGGATGAATGGGACATCACCTGGAACCGGCGCGACCTGCCGCCGCAGGTCTGGGAATTCCTCAAGTCGCAACGCTTCTTCGGCATGATCATCCCGCGGCGCCACGGCGGCCTGGGGTTCTCGCCCTATGCGCACTCCGAGGTGGTCCGGCGCATTTCCGCCTATTCCATCACCGCGGGCGTGACGGTCATGGTGCCCAACTCGCTGGGGCCCGGCGAACTGCTCATGCAGTTCGGCACGCCCGCCCAGCGCGATTACTGGCTGCCCCGGCTGGCCGATGGCCGCGAGGTGCCGTGCTTCGGCCTCACCAGCCCCGAAGCCGGGTCCGACGCGGCCTCCATGGTCGATACCGGCATCGTGTGCCGCCAGGTCGTGGACGGCCGCGAACTCATCGGTATCCGGCTCAACTGGCACAAGCGCTACATCACGCTGGGGCCGGTGGCGACGGTGCTCGGCCTGGCGTTCAAGATGTCCGACCCCGACGGCATCCTGGGCGGCGCCAAAGAGATCGGCATCTCGGTGGCGCTCGTGCCCACCGACGCGCCGGGCGTGGAAATCGGCCGCCGGCATCTGCCGGCGATGCAGGTCTTTCAGAACGGGCCTAATTCGGGGCGCGACGTCTTCGTGCCCCTGGATGCGCTGATCGGCGGCGTCGAACGCGCCGGGCAGGGCTGGCAGATGCTGATGGGCGCGCTGGCCGCCGGGCGCGGCATTTCCCTGCCATCGCTGTCGGCCGCCGCCACGTCGATGTGCGCGCACACCACGGGCATGTACGCCCGGGTGCGCGAACAGTTCGGCATTCCGATCGGCAAGTTCGAGGGCGTGCAGGAACGGCTGGCCAGCCTGGCCGGCAACGCGTATCTGGTCGAGGCCGCGCGCCGGCTGACCTGCGCCGCGCTCAACCAGGGCGTCAAGCCCGCGGTCGTCTCGGGCATCATGAAGTACCACGCCACCGAACGCATGCGGGTCTCGGTGAACGACGCCATGGACGTGCATGCCGGCCGCGCCGTCATGGACGGCCCCAGCAATTACCTGGGGGCGCTGTACCGCGCCGTGCCCATCGCCATCACGGTCGAGGGCGCCAACATCCTGACGCGCAACCTCATCATCTTCGGGCAGGGCGCCATCCGCGCCCATCCCTACCTGATGCCGGAAATCCTGGCCTTGGGCAATCCGGACGAGGAACGCGGCATCGAGGTCTTCCACGATGTCTTCTGGCGCCATCTGCGCCACGCCGGCCTGAACGCGCTGCGCGCCATCGGCCGCGCCTGGACGGGCGGCCTGCTGGCGCCCGCGCCGGCCTCCGGGCCGGTGGCCGTCCATTACCGCCGGCTTGGGCGCTATGCCGCGGGCTTCGCGCTGCTGGCCGATGCCACGCTGGCCCAGCTGGGCGGCGGGCTGAAGCGCCGCGAGATGATCTCCGCGCGCCTGGGCGACATCCTGTCCGAACTCTATCTGCTGTCCGCCGTGCTCAAGCGCTGGGAAGACGAAGGCCGCAAGCACGATGACCTGCCGCTGGTGCGGTGGTGCATGGAACGCGGCTATGCAAGCATCGAACACAGCATGGACCAGGTGCTGCGCAACCTGCCGGTCAAGCTGCTGTCCTGGGGCTTGCGCGCGGCCATCCTGCCCGTGCGCCTGGCCAAGGGGCCGGGCGACGCGCTCACGCGGGAATGCGCCGACCTGCTGCTCAAGCCGTCGCCGACCCACGCGCGCCTGGCGGCAGACCTGCAGCGCGAGCCGGGCGACGATCCGCTGGGCCTGTTGACCCGCGCGTTCGCGCTGGCCGACGCGGTGCAGCCCATCCGCGACCGCCTGCGCCAGTCCAATGTGCGCGACTGGCGCCAGGCCCATCAGCGCGGGGCGATCACGGACGCGCAGGCGGCGCAGCTCGAGGCCGCCGAAGCGACGGTGCTGCGGGTGTTGCAGGTGGATGATTTCGCGCCGCAGGAACTGACGCCGGACGCACCGATGCCGCAAGCGCGGACGCCCCAAGGCGGCGGGGCGCCGGCCGGCGGGCAGCAGGGGGAGCATCCCCCGGCCGCGCCGGAACCCGGCGACAACGCCTAGTCGTCCTGATTGGGATCCATGCCCGGAAACAGGATTTCAGTGAACCCGAACTTGCTGAAATCCTGGATGCGGGACGGATACAGGCGGCCGATCAGGTGGTCGCACTCGTGCTGCACGACCCGCGCGTGAAAGCCTTCGGCTTCCCGTTCGATCACCTGGCCGTACGGGTCGCGGCCGCTGTAGCGGATGCGGCGGTAGCGCGGCACCAGCCCGCGCAGGCCCGGCACCGACAGGCAGCCTTCCCAGCCGTCTTCCATCTCGTCCGAGAGCGGCGTGATGACCGGATTGCACAGGATGGTCTGCGGCACCGGCGGCGCGTCGGGATAGCGGTCGTTGCGGTCGAACCCGAAGATCACCAGTTGCAGGTCCACGCCGATCTGCGGCGCGGCCAGGCCCACGCCCTGCGCGGCCGCCATGGTCTCGAACATGTCGTCGATCAGGGCGTGCAGTTCCGGGGTGTCGAAGCGCTCGACCGGCGGCGCCACGCGCAGCAGCCGCGGGTCGCCCATTTTCAGGATGGGATGGATCATGGCGGGCGTCCCGGTCAGTCCTGGCGGTCTTTCTTCTGGATGAACTCGATCTTGTAGCCGTCGGGATCTTCCACGAAGGCGATGACCGTCTTGCCGTGCTTCATCGGGCCGGCCTCGCGGGTGACCTTGCCGCCGCGTTCCTTGACCTTGTCACAGGCTTCGTAGGCATTGTCGACTTCCAGGGCGATGTGGCCGTAGCCGTTGCCCAGGTCGTATTTGTCGGTGTCCCAGTTGTGGGTCAGTTCGATGACCGCGCCGTCGGCTTCGTCCTGGTAGCCCACGAAGGCCAGCGTGAACTTGCCGTCCGGGTAGTCGTTGCGGCGCAGCAGCCGCATGCCCAGCACGTTGGTGTAGAAGTCGATGGACTTGTCGAGGTTGCCGACGCGCAGCATGGTGTGGAGCAGACGCATGGGAGGTTTCCTTAAGCGGTGAGGGGTTGGGGGAACCGGGGCGCTGGGGCGCCCCGGGCCTCAGAATTGGGGCAGCGAAGCGGGATCGTGACGTCGCAGGATGTTCTTGGCGTCTTCGAAATCGGGCAGGATCTGGCCCACTTCGCGCCAGAAGTCCTGACTGTGGTTCATCTCGCGCAAATGGGCAAGCTCGTGCGCGATGACGTAGTCGATGATGGCGGGCGCGAAATGGATCAGGCGCCAGTTCAGCATGATGTTGCCGTCGCTGGTGCACGAGCCCCAGCGGGTGGCGGCCGACGATAGGCGCCAGCGGCGGATCTTCAGCCCGCTGACCTGCAGGAAATGCGCCAGGCGCGCCCCGAACCAGGCGCCCGCGCGCTGTTGCAGCCAGGCTTGCGCCGCGTCGCGGATGCGTCCCTGGTCGGCATGGGACGGCAGCGCCAGCCAGAGGGTGTCGCCGTCCTGCGGCGCCTCGGCGTCGCCGGACAGGCTGGCCTGGCGGCTGTCGCCGCCCACGCCGATGATGATGCGCCGGCCCAGGTAGGGCAGCTCGCCGCCGGCCTGCCAGCGGGTGTGCGCCATGGCGAGCTGCTGCTTGCGGGCGTGCCATTCGCGCAGCTTGGTCAGGATCCAGCGCGATTTCTCGCGCACCGCGTCGTCGATCTGCGTCAGCGTCACCCAGTTGGGAGCGGTGACGCGCAGGCCGTCGTCGGTGATCACGAAGCCGATGCTGCGGCGCCGCGAGCGCAACAGAACAAAGCCGATGGGCTGCTGCTCGGTGGGCACCTCGCGCCAGCGCGCGCCGGGCGGCAGCGGATCGGGGCAGGGCGTGGGCACGCGCGCCGTCGCGTTGGGCGACGGCGTCAGCAGCGGTTCGCCCGCGGGCGCGGGGGCCGAGGCGGCGTCGGGAAACAGGTTGGCGGGTGGGACCGGCCGAGGGGCGCCGGGTCCGGAAGCCGGCGGCCGGGGCGCGGCCGGCGGCGTCGGCGCGGCGATCAGCGGCGGCGCGCCCGTGGGCGCGTCGTGTTCCTGCGAGTCGAACAGGAGTTCGAGCTGATCAGTGCTGGGCATACCTTTCTGGGTTGAGACGCCGCATTTCCCCTTCGATCCAGTCCTGGACCTTCTGGTTCAGTTCTTCGGGGGAGAGACCCTTGGATTCTATCGCGGGACCGATCGACAGGGTAATCAGCCCGGGCTGCTTGACGAAGGCGTTGCGCCGCCAGCATTCGCCCGCGTTGTGCGCGATGGGAATGACCGCCGCGCCGGTGCGCGACGCCAGCAGGGCGCCGCCCATCTTGAAGCGTCCGGTCTTGCCCGGCGCCACCCGCGTGCCTTCGGGAAACAGCAGCGGCCAGCGGCCTTCGTCCAGGCGGGTCTGGCCCTGTTTGACCACTTGCTCGAAGGCGTCGCGGCCCTTGGCGCGGTCAATGGCGATCATGCGCAGGAGCGCCAGGCCCCAGCCGAAGAACGGCACCATGTGCAGCTCTTTCTTGTAGACGAAGCAGACCTCGCGCGGCATGTAGGCCGGAAAGAACAGGGTTTCCCAGGCCGACTGGTGCTTGGACAGCAGCACCGCCGGGCCGTCGGGCAGGTTTTCCCAGCCCTTGACCTGCCAGCGGATGCCGCAGATGACCTTGGCGCCCCAGATGGCCAGCCGCGGCCAGCCGACCGTCAGCTTGTAGCGCCAGTGCAGCGGCAGCGGCGCCCACAGGATGCAGGCGAAGGCGTAGGGGATGACCGTGACGGACAGGAACAGGAAATACAGCAGCGAACGGAGCCGGGCCATCGGGTCACGCGTCCTGCAGCAGGGTGTCGACCACGGCCAACAGGTCGTCGCAGACGCGCACGTTGTCAGGCAGTCCGCCCTTGGCAAGCGTCTTGGCGCCATTGCCCGTCAGCACCAGCCAGGGCGAGCACCCGGCGGCGGACGAGGCCTGCAGGTCGCGCAGCGAATCGCCCACCGCCGGCACGCCGGCCAGGTCGACGTCGTAGCGGTGACCGATCTGCTCGAACATGCCGGGACGCGGCTTGCGGCAGGCGCAGTCGTCGTCGGGGCCGTGCGGGCACATGAAGATGGCGTCGATGCTGCCGCCCACGGCGGCGAGTTCGCGTCGCATCTTGGTGTGGATGGCCGTCAGTGTGTCCATGTCGAAGAGGCCGCGCGCCAGGCCCGACTGGTTGGTGGCAAGCACCACTTTCCAGCCGGCCTGCGTGAGCCGCGCAATGGCCTGCAGACTGCCCGGCAGGGCGATCCACTCGTCGGGCGTCTTGACGAAGGCGTCGCTGTCCTGATTGATGACGCCGTCGCGATCGAGAATGATGAGCTTCACTGTGCGAGCCTGGAAATGTCGGCGACCTGGTTCATCAGGCCATGAAGCTGGCCGAGCAGGGCCAGCCGGTTGGCGCGTACGGCAGGATCCTCGGCCATGACCATGACGTCCGCGAAGAAGGCGTCCACGGGTTCGCGCGCCTGGGCCAGCGTGGACAGGCTGCCGGCGAAGTCGCCCGCGGCCAGTTGCGCCTCGGCCTTGGGACGCAGGGCCGCCACGGCGGCGGCCAGGGCCTTTTCAGCCGGTTCCACCAGCGCCGCGTCGTTCACCGCGCCGATCTCGCCTTCGGCCTTCTTGAGCAGGTTGCCGATGCGCTTGTTGGCGGCGGCCAGGCTGGCGGCCTCGGGCAACTGCGCAAAGGCCGCGGCGGCGCGCACGCGCTCGGCCACCTGGTGCAGCGGCGGGGTCAGCGCGATCACGGCCTCGACGGCATTGCGGTCGAAGTCGTTGATGAGCTGGTTGCGGTAGCGTTCGTAGATGAAGGCGCGGACCTCGGGGAGCGTGTCGGCCGGGATCTTGCCCTCGGGGAACGTGCCCGCGGCCAACGCCAGCAGGCCGTCCAGGCTCAGCGGACCGTCCTGGCTGATCTTCAGCCAGCCGCCCGCGGCCAGTTGTTCGAAGGCGCTGATCAGGCCCAGCGCGGCGCGGCGCAGGCCGAAGGGGTCGCGCTCGCCGGTGGGGGCCAGGCCGATCGCCCAGATGCCGACCAGCGTTTCCACGCGTTCGGCGATGAACAGCGTCGCGGCGGTCAGGGTGTCCTGTGTCACCGGCGCGTCGTAACGGTTGCGGTACTGGCTGCGCAGGGCCTCGACGACGCTGGCGGGCTCGCCGTCGCCGGCGGCGTAGTAGGCGCCCATGATGCCTTGCAGCTCGGGGAATTCGCCCACCATGTTCGAGCCCAGGTCGGCCTTGGCCAGCATGGCGGCCCGGTCGGCGGCGGATTGGTCGCCGCCGATCTGGCCGGCGATGCCGCGCGCGATGGCGCGCACGCGCTCCACGCGCTCGAGCTGGGTGCCCAGCTTGTTGTGGTAGACGATGGAGCCCAGCTGCTCGACGCGCGCGGCCAGCGGCGTCTTGCGGTCGGTTTCAAAGAAGAACTGCGCGTCGGCCAGGCGGGGACGCACCACGCGCTGATTGCCTTCGACGATGTTCACCGGGTTGTCCGTGCGCATGTTGCTCACGATCAGGAAGCGGTGCGTCAGGCGGCCGGTGGCCGGATCGAACAGCGGGAAGTACTTTTGGTTCAGCCGCATGGTCAGGATCAGGCATTCCTGCGGCACTTGCAGGAATTGTTCCTCGAACTGGCCCACGTAGACCGTGGGGTGTTCGACCAGCGCGGTCACTTCATCCAGCAGCGCGGCCACTTCGGGGTCGTCGCCCAGGGTGGCCGACAGGCGGGTCGCCTCTTGCTGCAACTGGCGCTGGATCTCGTCGCGGCGGGTCTCGAACGAGGCCACGACGCGGCCCTTTTCGGCCAGCGTGGCGGCGTAGGCGTCGGCATCGGCGATGGACACGGCGCCCTGGCTCATGAAGCGGTGGCCCAGGGTGTCGCGGCCGGCGGTCAGGCCCAGCGCCGACACCGGCACCACGTCCGCGCCGAACAGGGCGATCAGGCCATGCGCCGGGCGCACGAACTTGACGGTGGTGACGCCGTCGGCCAGCTGGTAGCGCATGACCTTGGGGATGGGCAGGCCGTCGATGGCGGCGTCGATCCCTTCCTGCAGGCCGGCGGCCAGCTGGGCGCCCGCGGCGGTGCCGCGCGCGACCAGGTAGTCCTGCTTGCCGTCGGATTCGCGGTCCAGCGTGGACACGTCGATGTTTTCCAGGCCCTTGGCGGCCAGCTTCTTCTGCAGCGCGGGCGTGGCCTTGCCGTCTTCAGTGAGGCCGATCTTCACGGGCATCAGCTTTTCGGCGTAGGCCTGGTCGGGCGCCTGGGCCAGCACGGCCGACAGGTGGACGGCCAGGCGGCGCGGCGTCGAATACGCGGTCACGGCGCAGCCGTCGGCCAGCAGGCCGTGGCGGTCCAGCGTGGCGCGCACGCCTTCGGCAAAGGCCTGGCCGAGCTTTTGCAGGGCCTTGGGCGGGAGTTCTTCGGTCAGCAGTTCGACCAGCAGCGGGCGGATGTTCGTCGTCATTTATGCAGCCTCCCCGGCGGCCTTGTCGCGGCCCAGCATGGGAAAGCCCAGTCGTTCGCGGGAATCGTAGTAGGCCTGCGCGACGGCGCGCGACAGGTTGCGGATGCGGCCGATGTAGGCGGCGCGTTCGGTCACGCTGATCGCGCCGCGCGCGTCCAGCATGTTGAAGGTGTGCGCGGCCTTGAGCGCGGCCTCGTAGGCGGGCAGCGCCAGCGGCACGTCCATCAGGCGCTTGGCCTCGGCTTCGTAGTCGTTGAAATGCGAGAACAGCATCTCGGCCGACGAATGCTCGAAGTTGTAGGTGGATTGCTCGACTTCGTTCTGGTGGAACACGTCGCGGTACAGCACGCGATTGCCGTTGGCGCCTTCGGTCCAGACCAGGTCGTAAACGCTCTGCACGTCCTGCAGGTACATGGCCAGGCGTTCCAGGCCGTAGGTGATTTCACCGGTGGTGGGCGTGCAGTCCAGGCCGCCGACCTGCTGGAAGTACGTGAACTGGGTCACTTCCATGCCGTTCAGCCAGACTTCCCAGCCCAGGCCCCAGGCGCCGAGCGTGGGGTTTTCCCAGTCGTCCTCGACGAAGCGGATGTCGTGCTGCGTGGGATCGATGCCCAGCGCCTTGAGCGAACCGATGTAGAGATCCAGGATTTCGGGGGGCGCGGGCTTGAGCACCACCTGATATTGGTAGTAATGCTGCAGGCGATTGGGGTTTTCGCCGTAGCGGCCATCCTTGGGCCGGCGCGAGGGCTGCACGTAGGCGGCGCGCCAGGGCTCCGGGCCGATCGCGCGCAGGAACGTGGCGGTGTGCGAGGTGCCGGCGCCGACTTCCATGTCGTAGGGCTGCAGCAGGGCGCAACCCTGCTTGTCCCAGTATTCCTGGAGCGTAAGGATGATTTGCTGAAAGGTGAGCATAGGATTCTTGGAATTCGGCCGCCAGGCAAGGGCTGCCCTGCGCGTGGGAAACCCGGCATTTTAACTGGCCCGCGACCGTAGCGGGCCGCGAGGGGGTCATTCCGGTTACATATGTCCGGGCGAAGCGTCCCTGAATGTGCCGCTGGTGGACACGGGCGCCGCCCGCGCCTGCGCCCGCAAACCAATGGTCGTATGATTCCGGGTTGAGCCTGAGTCTTATATAAAACCCGGAACCCGATTCCGAGAAATTCGCGAAAAAGGAGCAGTCCCATGTCCGACCTGATCACGGTGGAAGTCACCGACGGCATCCAGATCATCACGATCAACCGTCCCGAGGCCAAGAACGCCATCAACCTGGAAACCGCCGTGGCCATGGCCGCCGCGCTGGACCAGCTGGACAGCCGTGACGATGTGCGCATCGGCATCCTGACCGGGGGCGGCGGCACGTTCTCGTCGGGCATGGACCTGAAGGCGTTCGCCGCGTCGGGCCAGCGCCCCTACGTGGATGGCCGCGGCTTCGCCGGCCTGAACGAGCGTCCCCCCAAGAAGCCGCTGATCGCGGCGGTTGAAGGCTATGCCCTGGCCGGCGGCTGCGAAATGGCCCTGGCCTCCGACCTGATCGTGGCCGCCAGCAACGCCAAGTTCGGCCTGCCCGAAGTCAAGCGCGGCCTGGTGGCCGGCGCCGGCGGCCTGCTGCGCCTGCCGCGCCGCCTGCCGTACCACATCGCCATGGAAGTCATCCTGACCGGCGAAATGCTGAGCGCCGAGCGCGCCCACGCCTTCGGCCTGGTCAACCGCCTGACCGAGCCGGGCGGCGCCCTGGCCGGCGCGCTGGAACTGGCCCGCGCCATCGTCGAGAACGGCCCGCTGGCCGTCCAGACCGCCAAGAGCATCGTCGCGCAGGCGGGCGACTGGGACCAGGAAGGCATGTTCGACCGCCAGCGTCCGCTCATCGCGCACATTTTCACGTCGGCCGACGCCAAGGAAGGCGCCACCGCCTTTGCCGAAAAGCGCAAGCCCGTGTGGCAAGGCAAGTGAATTGAATTCGAAGCGCCACGCCGCAGCGCCCGAGCCTGTCCCCGGCAACCCCATTTGCCTTCAGGCGGGGCCACGGCAAAAATAGCGTTTACCTCGCGCGGCGGGCAGCCAACGCCCGCCGCGCTTTCACGTTTTCCCTCCAGACCTGCAAATCGCCATGTCCGTCATCATTAAAGAAGAAGACTTCATCCAGTCGATCGCCGACGGGATCCAGTTCATCAGCTATTACCACCCCGTCGATTACATCCGCCACCTGGCGCGCGCCTACGAGCGAGAGGAAAGCCCGGCCGCGCGCGATGCGATGGCGCAGATCCTGACCAACTCGCGCATGTGCGCCGAGGGCAAGCGCCCGCTGTGCCAGGACACCGGCATCGTCAACGTCTTCCTGAAGATCGGCATGAGCGTGCGCTTCGACACCAAGCGCACCCTGCAGGAACTGTGCGACGAAGGCGTGCGCCGCGGCTACCTGAACCCGGACAATCCGCTGCGCGCCTCGGTGCTGGACGACCCGCTGTTCGCGCGCAAGAACACGCGCGACAACACGCCCTGTATCCTGCACGTCGAACTTGTCCAGGGCGACAAGGTCGACGTGCAGATCGCCTCGAAGGGCGGCGGCTCCGAAAACAAGACCAAGTTCGCCATGCTGAACCCCAGCGATTCGCTGGTGGACTGGGTGCTCAAGACCGTTCCGTCGATGGGCGCCGGCTGGTGCCCGCCCGGCATGCTGGGCATCGGCGTCGGCGGCACGGCTGAAAAGGCCATGCTGATGGCCAAGCAGTCGCTGATGGAAGACATCGACATGTACGAACTGCTGGCCCGCGGCCCGCAGAACAAGCTGGAAGAGCTGCGCATTGAACTGTACGAAAAGGTCAACGCGCTGGGCATCGGCGCGCAGGGCCTGGGCGGCCTGACGACCGTGCTGGACGTCAAGATCAACACGTTCCCCACGCACGCGGCATCCAAGCCCGTCGCCATGATCCCGAACTGCGCGGCCACCCGCCATGCGCATTTCGAGCTGGACGGCTCGGGCCCCGCGCGCCTGGACCCGCCGTCGCTGTCCGAATGGCCGGAAGTGCACTGGGCGCCGGACTACAACAAGTCCAAGCAGGTCGACCTGAACACCCTGACCCGCGAAGAAGTCGCCAGCTGGAAGCCGGGCCAGACCCTGCTGCTGTCGGGCAAGATGCTCACCGGCCGCGACGCCGCGCACAAGCGCATCCAGGACATGCTGGCCAAGGGCGAGCAACTGCCCGTGGACTTCACCAATCGCGTCATCTACTACGTGGGCCCGGTCGATCCGGTGCGCGACGAAGTGGTCGGCCCCGCCGGTCCCACCACCGCCACCCGCATGGACAAGTTCACCGACATGATGCTGGACAAGACCGGCCTGATCGCGATGATCGGCAAGTCCGAGCGCGGCCCGGTCGCCATCGACGCCATCAAGAAGCACGGCTCGGCCTACCTGATGGCTGTGGGCGGCGCGGCCTACCTGGTGTCCAAGGCGATCCGCGGCGCCAAGGTGCTGGGCTTTGCCGACCTGGGCATGGAAGCCATCTATGAGTTCGACGTGAAGGACATGCCGGTGACCGTGGCGGTCGACGCCCAGGGCACGTCGGTCCACACGACCGGACCCAAGGAGTGGCAGGCGAAGATCGGGAAGATCCCGGTTGCCGTTGCCTAAGTCCTAAGTACAGATGAATTGGCCGCTGGAGACAGCGGCCAATTTTTTGGGCATTCCGCGCGGATCTTGGCTCAGTCAATACGCCGATTCTTGGACCTGTTTCGCCAGGTCGCCGGCAGGTAAGGTGGCGGTGTTCACTTTCGACGAACGCAAAGGACTGAAATGACCCGCATGAACTGGCAAGAGATCGCACCTGAAGGCGCGAAGGCCCTCTTTGGCGTCTACCACTACGTCACGACACGAACGAACCTGCCGGCGGAGCTGGTGCATCTCGTTTTTCTCCGCGTCTCGCAGATCAATGGCTGCGCGCACTGCATCGACCTGCACAGCCGCGACCTCCGGAAAACCATGTCGGTCGACAAGATCACGCTGCTGCCGGTATGGGACGAGGTGCCTCACCTGTTCTCCGACCAGGAACGTGCGGCGCTTGCCTGGGCGGAGGAGGTGACGCGGGTGAGCGAAACCCATGCCTCGGACGAGGCCTATGCCGCCGCCTCGGCCGCGTTCGAGCCCAAAGACCTGGTCGACCTCACGATCACGATCGCGGCCATGAATGCGTTCAATCGGCTGGGCGCCCCGTTTCGGCTTCCCGTCGCCGCAAAGGCGTGATCGGGCTTTCACGCACCGTTACGCCTATGCGCTGCCCTTGAACGCCGCAATCGCCAGCGCGGTTTTGCCCAGCACGTCGCGCAGCACTTCCTCGGTGTGCTCGCCCAGCAGCGGCGGCGCGCGCCGGTACACCACGGGCGAATCCGAAAACCGCAACGGGCTGGCCGTCACCGGCGCCACGCCGCCGGCCGGATGCGGCATGTCGCGCCGCAACTGCCGCGCCTGCGCCTGCGGGTGCGCGAACGCCTGGGCGATGTCGTTGATCGGTCCGCAGGGCACGCCCACGGCCTCCAGCTTGGCGATCCAGTCGTCGCGGCGGCCTTCGCGCATGATCGCCGTCAGGATGCCGATCAGTTCGACGCGGTTGGTGACGCGCAGCCGGTTGGTGGCAAAGCGCGGATCGTCGCCCAGTTCCGGCACGCCGATGGCGCGGCAGTAGGCGCGATATTGCGATTCGTTGCCCGTGGCCACGATCAGGTGGCCGTCGCTGGCGGCGAATACCTGGTAGGGCACCACGTTCTGGTGCGCATTGCCGGCGCGCGTGGGCGCGACGCCCGAATTGAAATAGTTGGAGTTCTGGTTGGCCAGCAGCGCCACGTGGCTGTCCAGGAGCGCGATGTCCAGGTGCTGGCCCTGCCCGCTGCGATGGCGCTCCTGCAGGGCCGCCAGCACCGCCACGGTGGCGTACATGCCGGTGACGATGTCGGTGACGGCCACGCCCGCCTTCTGCGGTCCGCCGCCAGGCAGGTCGTCGCGTTCGCCCGTGATGCTCATCAGCCCGCCCATGCCCTGGATCATGAAGTCGTAGCCGGGGCGCTGCGCGAACGGCCCGTCCTGGCCGAAGCCGGTGACCGAGCAATAAATGAGGCGCGGATTGACCGCTTTCAGGCTCTGGTAGTCCAGGCCGTACTTGGCCAGGCCGCCTACCTTGAAGTTCTCGACCAGGATGTCGCTGACCGCGGCCAGCTCGCGGATCAGCGCCGCGCCTTCCGGCGTGGCCATGTCGGCCTCGACCGAGCGCTTGTTGCGGTTGGCGCTGAGGTAGTAGGCCGATTCATTGGTGTCCTGGCCGTTGCCGTCCTTCAGGTAGGGCGGTCCCCAGGCGCGCGTGTCGTCGCCCACGCGCGGCCGTTCGATCTTGATGACGTCCGCGCCCAGGTCGGCCAGGTTCTGCGTGCACCACGGACCGGCCAGGATGCGCGACAGGTCCAGCACGCGGATGCCATCGAGCGGAGGCGGGCGGCTCATGATTGCACCGTCGCGGTGCCGTGGCTCATGACCACCACGCCGCGCTCCTTGGCGCGGGCGATGAAGCGGATCTGGCCATCCGGCATGCGCCACATGTCGCATTGCAGCGTTTCGCCGGGGTACACGGGCGCCGAGAAGCGCGTGTTCAAACTGGTGAGCCGCGTCGCGTCGTAGTCGCAGAACGTCTTGACGAGCGCGTGCGCGGCGACGCCGTACGAGCACAGGCCATGCAGGATGGGACGCGGATAGCCGGCCTGGCGCGCGACGTCCGGATCGGCGTGCAGCGGGTTGCGGTCGGCGTTCAGGCGATACAGCAGCGCCGCGCTGGGCGGGATGCGCAGTTCGCAGCGCAGTTCGGGATCGCCATCGGGGGCGGCGGGCAGGGGCTCGGGGCTGGCGTCGCCATCGCCGAAGCCGCCATCGCCGCGGCAGAACGTGCTGCTGCGAAGCGTGGCCAGGCACGCGCCGTCTTCATCGTGCAGCGTGCGTTCGCTGACGATGATGGCGCCCTTGTCCGCGCCCTTGTCGATGACATGCGTGTTGCGCGTGCGGCCAACGACCACGCCCGCCACGGGCAGCGGCGCATGCAGCGTCAGCCGCTGTTCGCCGTGCACCACCTTCACCCAGTCGACGGTGGAGCGCGGGTCGCTGACCCAGAAGCCCGGATAGCCCAGGATCACGCTCATCGTCGGAAACGCGCGCAGGTCTTTTTCGTAGACGTATCGAAGCTGGCCCGTGTCTTCCGGGTCCTGCCCCAGGCCGATGCCCAGCGCATACAGCATCGTGTCCTTCTGGTCGTAGCGCTGGCGCACGTCGTCGAAACGCCAGTCCTTCACGGTTGCATAGTCCAACGGCATGTGGCGGCCTCAGATGGGATCCCAGTCGATCACGTCGGGCGAACGCTCCAACGCGTAGAAGTGCTTGCGCATGGCGGGCGCCGCGATCTCGGCGATGCGCTCCGGCGTCCAGCCTTCGGCGTGGTGCACGGTGCGCAGCGGGCGCGGCTGGCTCATCAGCATGATCTCGTTGGCGCGCACGGCGAAGATCTGCGCCGTGACTTCGCTGGCCGCGTCGCTGGCCAGGAACACCGCCATGGGCGCCACCTTGCCGGCCTCCATCTTCTTGAGCTTTTCGACGCGCGCCTTCTCTTCGTCTGTTTCTGCGGGGATGGAGCTGGTCATGCGGCTCCAGGCAAAGGGTGCGATGCAGTTTGACCGCACGTTGTAGCGCGCCATGTCCAGCGCGATGGACTTGGACAGCGCCACGATGCCCAGCTTGGCGGCCGCGTAATTGGCCTGGCCGAAGTTGCCGATGAGCCCCGACGTGGACGTCATGTGCACGAACGCGCCGGACTCCTGCTCGCGAAAGTAGGGCGCCGCCGCGCGGCTCATGTAGAACGAGCCGTTCAGGTGCACGTCGATCACCTGGCGCCATTCTTCTTCGCTCATCTTGTGGAAAACGCGGTCGCGCAGGTTGCCCGCGTTGTTGATCACCGCGTCGATGCGGCCGAAGGCGTCGATGGCGGTCTGCACCACGCGGCTGGCGCTGTCGTACGCGGCCACGCTGTCGGTATTGGCCACCGCGACGCCGCCCGCTTCGGCGATCTCTTTGACCACGGCCTGCGCGGGACCGTCCGCGCCGCCTTCGCCCGTGAGGGACACGCCGATGTCGTTCACCACGACCTTGGCGCCCGCCTGCGCCATTGCCAGCGCGACGCTGCGGCCGATGCCGCCGCCCGCGCCCGTCACGATCACCACTTTTCCGGATACCAAGCCGCTCATTGCATCTGACTCCTGTGCTGCGGCGCGCACGCCGTGTGTGGAAAACAGTTCCGCATCAACCCGTCTGGTTCATGGGCATGCCTCATGGTAGATTCGACACGGCATTCGAAGAATTCAAAATTAGAAATGCCCCCCTTCTGCGTGGTGGAACATGAGACATGATCTGACTGACCTGCGTTTGTTCTTGAACGTGGGAGAAACACTCAATCTGACCCGTGCGGCGGAGCGCACGTTTCTGTCCCTGCCGGCCGCGAGCGCGCGCGTCAAGCACATGGAAGAGGCGTTCAAGGCCCGGTTGCTGGTGCGCATGGCCACCGGTGTCGCGCTGACGCCGGCCGGCGAGGTGCTGCTCAAGCACGCCAACGCCGTCTTCCGGCAGCTCGAATGCCTGAACGCCGACCTGCAGCCCTATGCGAGCGGCCTGAAAGGCCGGCTCAGACTGCTGGCAAACACCACCGCCACCAACTCCTTCCTGGCCGATGCGCTGTCGACGTTCCTGTCCGAAAACCCGGACGTCGACGTCGAGCTGGAAGAAAAGATCTCCGGCGACATCGTCATCGCGATTCGCGCGGGGGCGGGGGACCTGGGCCTCGTGGCCGGCAACATCGACGTCGAAGGCCTGGACGTCACGCCGTTGTTCCGCGACGAACTCACCGTGGTGACCGCGCTGGACCATCCGCTGGCCGCCCAGGAGACCGCGCATTTCGCGGACCTGGTGGATGCCTATCAATTCGTCGGCATCCATCCCGACAGCGCCATCCAGACCTTCCTGGAAGACATCGCCAGCGGCCTGGGCAAGCGCCTCTGCCAGCGCGTGCACGTGGGCAGCTTCGAGGCCGTGTGCCGCATGGTCGAGGCCGGGGCCGGCATCGCCGTCGTGCCGCGCGCCTGCGCCGCGCGCTACAGCCGACCCGACGCCCTGCACGTGCTCAAGCTCGACGATCCCTGGGCCTTGCGCGACCGCCTGCTGTGCCGCCAGCGCGGCCGCGACCTGCCCAGCTTCGCTGAATGCTTCATCGGCCACGTGCAACGCGCGGCGCGCGGACAATAACGAAAACTGCCGGCCTTGCCGGGCGTCAGGGCGCAGCGGGTTGGGCCGGCGTCCTCGTCCAGATGCCGTAGGCAGTGGGCCGTAGCGGCGTGGCGCAGCGCTTGCCGTGTCCGGTGAGCGAACCTTCAGGCCGCGCGAAAGAGGGGCTTTTGCAAATATGTAGCGGCGGTTTCCTGCATTCGGCAAATAATAAAAAACAGCGGCGGGCGGCAGTGCGCGATGCCCGACCGCGACCAGAACAAGACTCAGGAGACTGCCGTGACCAATCAAGACCGCCGCCGCGTCCTCGCGGGGCTGGGCGCCGCATGCGGCGCCGCCATGCTTCCTTCCTGGGCCCGCGCCGCCACCTGGCCGGGCCACGCCGTGACCTTCATCGTCCCCTTTCCCGCAGGCGGCCCGGTCGACACCACCGCGCGATTCACGACGCAGCCCCTGGGCCAGATGTGGTCCGTGCCCACGGTCGTCGACAACAAATCCGGCGCGGGCGGCATCGTCGGCGCCCAGTTCGCCGCCAAGGCCGAACCCGACGGCTACAACTTCTTTTTCGCGTCCATCCACCACGCCGTACTGCCCAGCTTGCGCGCCAACCTCAGCTACGACATCACCACCGACTTCGTGCCGGTCGGCATGGCGGCGGTGTTTCCCATCATCCTCGTCGTCAATGCATCGCTGCCGGTCAACTCGGTCAGCGAACTGATCGCCTACGCCAAGCAGAACCCCGGCAAGCTCTCTTTCAGTTCATCCGGCACCGGCGGCGGCACGCACCTGGCCGGCGAACTCTTCAACGCCATGGCAGGCGTGCGCATCCAGCACGTGCCCTATCGGGGCAGCGCACCGGCCATGCAGGACCTCCTGGGCGGCCAGGTCCAGGTCATGTTCGCCGACGGCCCGTCGGCGGTGCCCCACCTGAAAGGCGGCAAGATCCGCGCGCTGGGCGTCGGCAACCCCACGCGATCCAGCATGGTGCCCGACATCCCGACCATCGCCGAATCGGGCCTGCCCGGCTACGAGGCCTATTCCTGGAGCGGCGTGATGGCCCCGAAAGGCACGCCGCCCGACATCGTCAAACGCATCAACGCCGACATGGTCAAGGTCTTGTCGGACGCGGGCACGGCCAAGGCGATGATCGCGGCGGGCGCGGAGCCCAAGCCCGGCACGCCGGAGCAGTTCGGGGCGTTCGTGCGGGACGAGATCGTGAAGTGGCGCGATCTGATCAAGACCGCGAACATCAAGCTGGAGTGACCGGACTGCGTGGGTGATCGCGGCTCAGGCCACGGGGGCGTCGACAGGGAAGGGGGCGGCAGTCAGCGCACGGCGAACCAGTCGCCATAAAAGCTGCCGTTCATCCCGCAGAAGGGCGGACCAAAGCCCTCTTCCTTCACGCCAGCCGGCGGCGTTTCACGAGCCACCAGCACCGCGCCGCGACGCGTCAGCGTCAGCGTCCACGGCGCACCGTCCTGATAGGTCACCGTCAGCGTGTCCCCGGACTCGACCGCCTTGCCGCTCAAATCGCAGACCCAGCGCCCGTTGTACGGCTGCGCCGAATTGGCGGCCACCAGCAACTCGCCATGCGCGTTCTGCGTGATCTCGATTTCGCCTTCGATGTTCTTCCACTTGCCCACAAAGCCAGCGGCCGGCTTCGGATTGATGGCCTTCAGGAATTCCAGCCGGTAACGCATAGTGTCGCTGAGCGCCTTGAACGGCGTGGATTGCGAGTAGGGCTCCGCGTAGGCATTGTCGCGCACGCTAAGAAAGTACTTTTGATCGGCATTCAGCGCCTTGGCCGCCTCCGCATCCAGCGCACCGCGCACGGCCTTGTATTGCTGCGCGATCGCCGCGTCCTGGTTCGCCAGCACCGAATTGCCGCAGATGGACTTTTCAACCGGCGTCGCGGCCTTGGCGCAATTGAACGACGGCGCGGCCGCCGCGCTGCCGGCAATCGCCAGAGACGCTGAAAAGATCAGATGACGAATCATGATGCAATGCTCTCCAGATGATGCGCACCCCCGGCCGCCGACTGGCGCCGCGCCGCATGACCGCGCAGTTTACCGGTGTCAGACACCTGGAGACACCTAGAGACGCCCCCGCGAGCGCGCAGCGTCAAAGCAACGACGCAAGCCCTCGCGTAAGCCCCCAAAGGCCGCCCGCGCGGCCGGCCGGGGGCGGGCCCCGCAAGACGTTCCAACACCCAACCAGCGCAGGCAAGAACCTAAAGAACCCACCTCGTCCCAGCGCCCGCAAAGCTGAAACCACCCGAGCCCGGTGTGGCGTGGGCCTGGGGTGGGCGGGGCGTTTAGGTGCGCCCGGCGGAATCCGAAGGCAGCCGCCGGAGGCGGCAACGAGGATGAGCACGGGGCAGTCCGGAGCGAAGGCTCCGGACCGCAACCGGAGCCCCGCCCGCCCCAGGCCCACGCCGCGCCGGGCGTCTAAAGAACCCAACTCACCCGCCCCAGGTCCCAGGCCTCAGCCCTCAGCCCACCATCAGCCATGAACAGCCCCCCGCAGCATCGCCTCCCGAGCCCCCCGGTACTCCTGCGCCAACTGCTCCACCAACTCCCCCACAGCCAGGATCTCCTGCGCCGCGCCGACGCCCTGCCCAGCGCTCCACACATCCTTCCAGGCCTTCGGCCGCGAGTTCTTGTCCATGTTCGGGGGCGGCGCAACGCCGTTGGCCGCCAGCGCCACAGGGTCCAGCCCCGCGGACCGGATGCTCGCCGACAGATAGTTCGCCGGCACGCCGGAAAAATAGGGTGTATAGGTCACATCCGCAGCCTGCGCGGCCAGCACCATTTCGCGGTAGTCGTCCCCCGCCAGCGACTCCTGCGTCGCAATGAACCGCGTGCCCATGTATGCAAAATCGCACCCAAGGATCTGAGCCGCCAGAATGTCCTTGCCGTGGCTGATGCAGCCTGACAACGCCAACTGCCCGTCGTAGAACGCACGGATTTCATTCACCAGCGCGATCGGATTGATCTGCCCCGCATGGCCGCCCGCGCCGGCCGCCACCAGGATCAACCCATCGGCGCCGGCTTCCAGCGCCCGCTTCGCATGGCGCACGTTCGTGACGTCGTGATAGACAAGGCCGCCATAGGCGTGCGCCGCCTTCACCACGGCCTCCGGCGCGTGCAGCGACGTGATCAGCAGCGGCACCCGGCGTTCGGCGCAGATGGCCAGGTCGCCCTGCCAGCGCGGGTTGCTGGGGTGGATGATCAGGTTCACGCCGTAGGGCGCTACTGTCGCCGACGGGGCCTCGCGCCGCGCGTCAGCAAGGCCGTCCTCGATGCGCGTGATCCACTCGTGCAACTGCTCCTGGGGCCTGGCGTTCAGCGACGGAAACGTGCCGATGATGCCCGCCGCGCACTGCGCCACCACCAGTTGCGGCCCCGAGACCAGGAACATGGGGGCGCCGATCACAGGCAGGCGGATCTGGTCTCGCAATGCGGTCGGGGAATTCATCGTGATGCTCCGGAGTAGGTCAGTTGGCCTGGATATTGGCGGTCTGGATGACATCGGACCACAGTGCGTACTCGCGGTCGATGCGGGCCTGCAAGGCGGTGGAATCGCCCGTGTTGATCGTGTAGCCGCCCTCGGTCATCGCCTGGCGGAACGCGGGATCCTTGGACACCTCGGCCAGCGCGCGCGTCAGGCGCGCCGTCACGGCGTCGGGCAGCTTCTTGGGGCCGACCAGCGCGTACCAGCCGACCACCTCGTAGTCCTTCATGCCCGCTTCCATCATGGTCGGCACGTCCGGCAATTCAGGATTGCGCGTCCTGGACGTCACCGCCAGCGCGCGCGCCTTGCCGCTCTTGATGAACGGGATGGCCGTGCTGGTGATGTCGAACATGAACGTCACCTTGCCGCTCACCACATCCATCATGGCGGGCGAATTGCCGCGATAGGGAACGTGCAGCATCGGCGACTGGGTCTGCTTCTTGAGCAGCTCGGCCGACAGGTGATTTGACGCCCCGATCCCGGCCGACCCGAACGACACCGCGTCCGGATGCGCGCGGGCGTAGTCCACCAGTTCACCCACGTTCTTCGCCGGAATCTGCGGGCCGATCAGCAGCACATTCGCGTAATCCACAACCAGCCCGATCAGCGAAAAATCCTTGCGCGGATCAAACAGCGTGCTGCGCTGGACCTGTGGCGACATGGTCAGCGTCGGGCTGGCGGCAAAGCCCAGCAGGTAGCCGTCCGGCGTGGCCTTGGCGGTCGCGTCCGAGGCGATCATGCCGCTCGCGCCGGCCCGGTTCTCCACCACCACGGACTGTCCCAGCTTGTCGCCCAGGTACTTGGCGAAGACGCGCGCCGTCGTGTCCACCGGCCCGCCGGGCGCGTAGCCCACGAGCAGGCGGATGGGGCGGTCGGGATAGGTCTGCGCCTGCACGGCGCTGGCGCCGGCGAGGGCGGCCACGGCGGCGGCCGTGGCGATGAGGGTCTTGAGGTTCACGCTCTTGTCTCCTTGTGCATGGGGGCGGGTCGTGGAGCGGAACACCTGTCCGCGCCTACGCCAGCCTTTCTTTCAGCGGCTGCTTCAGGATCTTGCCGCTGACGGTGGTGGGAATCGTCTCGATGGGAATGATTTGCGCCGGCCGCTTGTACGGCGCAAGCTGGGCGCGCAGGTGCAGCATCAGCAGGTGGGTGTCGACCGTCGCGCCGGGCAGGGCCTCGACGAAGGCGATGACTTCTTCGTTGTGGTCGGCGGTGTCGCGGCCCACCACGGCGGACAGGCGCACGCCGGGAAAGGCGTTGATGACCGACTCGACCTCGATCGGGTAGACGTTGAAGCCCGAGCGGATGATCAGGTCCTTGGAGCGGCCCGATATGAAAAGCGCGCCGCTGTCGTCCACGTAGCCGATGTCGCCCGTGTTGAGCCAGCCGCCCGGCAGCAGCGCCAGCGCGGTCTGTTCCGGATTGCGGTAGTAGCCCAGCATCACGCCGGGACCGCGGATCAGGATGTCGCCGCGTTCGCCGGGGACGGTGGCCGCGTCCGGGCTGCCGATGCGCAGCTCGACGCCGTCCACCGCATGGCCCGCCGAGCAGTCGTCGCGCGGCGCATCGATATCGGTGATGAACATCGACCCCGCATACTCCGTGATCCCGTAGCCGTGGTGCATCGGCACGCCGAAATAGCGTTCGGCGTCGCGCTTCTGGGTCGGATCGAGCGCCGCGCCGCCGGTGTAGAGGTAGCGCAGGGCGGGCGCGCGCAGTTCCGCGCGGGGCGGCGCCGCCGCCATCAGGCGGCTGAACATCGTCGGCACACCCTGCAGGATGCTGACGCCGGGATGCGCCAGCGACTTGAACACGTCGTCCGGATCGAAGCGGCTGCGCAGCACCAGGCTGGCGCCCGCGTGCAGCGTGGCCATCAACACGGTCGCGATGCCGAAGATGTGCGACATGGGCAGCGCCGCGTAGCCGATATCCTGGGGCGTCAGGCGGCGCGAGGCGGCCGACACCCGCGCGAAATGCACCAGTCCCCGATGCGGCACCATCACGCCTTTCGGCGCGCCCGTGGTGCCGGACGTGTAGATCACGGTGGCGACTTCGCCGGCCAGTTCGCCGGTTTCCGGCTGCGTGGGCGCGGCCGCGCGCCAGAACTGCACGCCGGGGCCCCACGCGGCCGCGTCCGCCTCGATGGCGCTGGCGTCCGCGGCATGGGTGGCGGCGGCCGGCGACACGCCGCTGGTGTACAGCGCCAGCTCGGGTTGCGCGTGCTGGCGGATGTTGTCGATCTCGCGGGCCGACAGGCGAGCGTTCACGCCCACCGGCCACGCGCCCGCCACGCCGCAGCCGAACAGCGCGGCGATCATGGCCGTGCAGTTCTCGCCCACCATCATCACGCGGTGGCCGGCCTGCACGCCTTGCGCGCGCAGCCAGTCCGCCGTGTCCTGCGCCCGCTGCCATAACTGGCCGTAGGTGAGCGTGCCGCCGCCTTCCTCGTAAAGGCAGATGGCGTCGGGCTGCCGGCGCGCCTGCTGCGCCAGGACGTGGTGGATGCGGGTGATGGGTTCTGCTTGGGACATGGGTGTTACGGTCGGGTCAGAGTGTTGCCTGGGTGCCCAGGATGGCGGTCGATTGGCTGGACAGCGTACCGCCATTGCCATGCACCAGCGCCAACTGCGCATCCGCAACCTGCCGTTCGCCGCATTCGCCGCGCAACTGGCGCACCGCTTCGATCATGATGAACACCCCATACATGCCGGGATGCACGCAGCACAGGCCGCCGCCATTGGTGTTGACGGGTAGCCGCCCGCCCGGCGCGATGGCGCCGTCCGCGATGAACTCCTTGCTTTCGCCCTTGGCGCAGAAGCCCAGGTCTTCCAGGAACAGCAGCGTATTGATGGTGAAGGCGTCGTAGAGCTCCACCACGTCGATATCCTTGGGGGCCACGCCGGCCATGTCATAGGCGCGGCGGCCGGATTCGGATGCCGCGGTCACGGTCAGGTCTTCCATGGAGGAGATCTGCCGGTTCCAGACCGCCGTGGCATTGCCCAGCACATAGACGGGCGGACGCGGCAGGTCTCGCGCCCGGTCGGCGCGCACCAGCACGTAGGCGCCCGCGCCATCGGTGACCAGGCAGCAGTCGCGCACGCTCAAGGGATCGGACACCATGCGCGCGGACAGGATCTGCTCCAGCGTCGTCGGCTCGCGCAACTGCGCCTCGGGATTGAGCCGGGCCCATTGGTTGGCCGCCAGCGCCACCCGCGCCAGGTCTTCGCGGCGGGTGCCGTACTGGTGCATGTGGCGGGCCGCCGCCAGGGCATACGAGGACAGCGGGCTCAGCGGGTCGTAGGGCGTTTCGTAGGGTTGCGGATCGAACTGCTTGCGCACGCGGCCGATCTCGGCGCGGCTCAGCGTGGACGTGCGCTGCGTGCTGCCATAGCAGACCAGCACCGCATTGCACTGGCCCGACGCCAGCGCGTGCAGGGCGGGCATCAGGTGCGCCACGAAGCTGGAGCCGCCCAGCATGGTGCTGTCGATGAAGGTGGGGCGGATGCCCAGGTGTTCGATCACCGGCATGGCCCACATCGGCGCGGCCACGCTGGCGGTGCAGATGCCGTCGATGTCGCGCATCGACAGGCCCGCGTCCGCCACGGCGCGCTGCGCCGCCTGGACCAGGATTTCCATTTCGGTATAGCCCGCGGCCTGTCCCAGGCCGGCATGGCCCACGCCGGCCACGGCCACGGCGCCGCGCAGATCCTTCAGCGTCATTGCGCCTCCTTGTTGGGGATGAAAACGACCAGCCCGCGCCCGTCCTGCTGGACCACCTGCGCGCGCACCGCCATGCCGATCCGGACCGCGTCCGGCGCCACGCCGTCGACGCGGCTCATGAGCCTGACGCCCTCGTGCAGGTCGATCAGCGCCACGTTGTAGTCGCCGCCCGCCTCGGGCTTGCGCCGCACCACTGTCGTGGAATAGACGGTGCCGCGACCGTCGGGCGTTGCCCAGGCGAGTTTGTCCGCGCCGCAATGGGGGCAGACCATGCGGGGATAGAACACGGCGCGGTCGCAGCCGGCACAGCGCTGGATGAGAAAGCGGCCGTCGTCGAGCGCCTGGCGGTACTGCGCCTCGACGCCTTGCGACACGCTATCCGTCTGATCGGGAGCAGTCATGGTGCGTTGGATTTCCGGTGATGACGGGTTGAATCGGAACAGGCCCCTAGTGTCGGCACTGCGGCCCCGCTTCGGCCATTCTTCATTGCTGAAGCAGGACTTTTGCCAATCCGTAGTGGGCCGCGCGCCCTACACGCAGCGCGAAGCCCGTCTTCGGGAGAGGCAGATTGTCCGGCCGTGCGGGCCGTGGCTAGATACCGGGCAAAGGAGGTGGACCATGAACCTGACCTGGACGCCGCAAGAGCGCCAATTCCGAGAAGACGTGCGCGCCTTCGCCGCCGCCAAGCTGCCGGACGACATCCGCGGCAAGGTGCTGCGGCACCAGCGGCTGGAACGCGACGATTACGTGCGCTGGCACAACATCCTGGCCGACCAGGGCTGGGGCGCGCCCAACTGGCCCGTCGAGCACGGCGGCACGGGCTGGAACGCGCTGCAGCGCCTGATCTTCGAGGTGGAGTGCTTCAAGGCCGGCGCGCCGCGGCTGCTGCCGTTCGGCCTGTCCATGATCGGCCCCGTGCTGATGAAATACGGCAGCGCCGACCAGAAGGCCCGCCTGCTGCCGCGCATGATCCGTGTGGAGGACTGGTGGTGCCAGGGCTATTCCGAGCCGGGCTCGGGGTCCGATCTGGCGTCCCTGAAGACGCGGGCCGTGCGCGACGGCGACGATTACGTCGTCAACGGCCAGAAGACCTGGACCACGCTCGCCCAGTACGCCGATTGGATGTTCTGCCTGGTGCGCACCGATCCCGAGGCGCGCGCCCAGCGCGGCATCTCGATGCTGCTGCTGGACATGCGCTCGCCCGGCGTCACCGTGCGCCCCATCCGCACGCTCGACGGCGGCCATGACGTCAACGAAGTCTGGCTCGAAGACGTGCGCGTGCCGGCGGCCAACCTCGTGGGCGAAGAGAACCAGGGCTGGACCTACGCCAAATACCTGCTGGGCCACGAGCGCACCGGCATCGCGGGCCTGGGCCACTGCCACCGCGAGCTGGGCATCCTGAAGGACATGGCGGCGCGCGCGCAGTCGCGCGGCAGGCCGCTGCTGCGGGACAGCCGGATGCGCGACCGCATCTCGCGCATCGAGGTCGACATCATGGCGCTGGAGATGCTGCTGCTGCGCGTGGCGGCCAGCAACGACGGCACGCCGGGGCCGGAGGCCTCGGTGCTCAAGATCCGCGGCTCGGAAATCCAGCAGGATCTGGCCATGCTGCAGATGGAGGTCGCGGGTCCGGATTGCTGGCCCTACGACCCCGACTGGATGCGGGCGGACGCCGACTTTCACGGCCCGGGGCCCGAGATGGCCGCGGCGGCGGGCGCCGGCTATGCCGATATGCGCAAGACCTCGATCTACGGCGGTACGACCGAAGTGCAGAAGGGCATCATCGCCCGGCTGGTGCTGGGCGTATAGCGCGCAGGCGCCGCCGCAACCCGACAGGAACACGACGCATGGATTTCATCTACACCGAAGAACAGCGCATGCTGGCCGACAGCCTGCGCCGCCTGGTGGACCAGGCATGGACCTTTCCCCAGCGCCGCGCCCGGCAAGCCGCGGGCGCGCTGGACCGGCAGGCCTGGAATGCGCTGGCCGAGCTGGGCGTGCTGGGCCTGAATATTTCGCAGGACCACGGCGGCTTCGGCGAAGTGCCCGCGAGCCTGCTGCCCGTGCATGTCGTGCTGGGCCGCGCGCTGGTGTCCGAGCCGGTCATCCCCAGCGCCGTGATGGGCGCCGCGCTCATCGACGCCTGCGGCGATGCGGCGCGCGGGCGCTGGCTGCCGGCCATCGCCTCGGGCGAGGCCATCGTCAGCGTGGCCTGGCAGGAGCCGGGTCGCCGCTACGCGGCCGAGCCGGTGGACTGCCGCGCCGCCCGCACCGCCGAAGGCTGGCGGCTGGACGGCGCCAAGCACCTGGTGTGGCACGGCGCGGCAGCGGATGCCTGGTTCATCAGCGCGCGCGGCGACGACGGCCAGACCGTCCTGCTGGCGGTGCCGGCCGATGCCGCCGGGGTGCGCGTTACGGACACGCCCACGCTGGACGGCGCGCGCTGCGCGCGGCTGGACCTGGACGCGGTGGGCGTGCCCCAGGACGCGCTGCTGGCGCAGGGCGAGGCCGCCGACCACGCGCTGGCCCAGGCCCTGCAGTGGGGCACGGCCGCGCTGTGCGCGCATGCGGCGGGCGCCATGGAGCGCCTGCTGGAGATCACGGTCGACTATCTGAAGACGCGCAAGCAGTTCGGCCAGCCGCTGGCCGCGTTCCAGGCATTGCAGCACCGCCTGGCCGAGATGCTGGTGGCCAAGGAGCTGGCGCTGTCCATGGCGTACGTGGCGGTGGCGGCGCTGACCGAACCCGACGCCGCGCAGCGGCGCCGCATGATCGCATCGGCCAAGCTGGAGGCCGCGCGCGCCGGGCGGCTGGTGGCGCAACTGGCCGTGCAATTGCACGGGGGCATGGGCATGACGGACGAACTGGAAGTCGGCGACTACTTCAAGCGCCTGACGGTCGTGGACCTGTTGATGGGCGACAGCGCCGAGCAACTGGCCGTCCTGGAGGAACTGGCATGAGCGCGCAGACACCTGAATTCACGCAGATCCGTTTCACGCTTGAGCGCGGCGTAGGCGTCATCACGCTCAACCGCCCCGAGCGCATGAACAGTTTCACCGAGGTCATGCACGGCGAGCTGGCGCGGGCGCTGGACGTGCTGGAAGGCCATGAGGGCCTGCGCGGCCTGGTGATCACGGGCGCCGGCCGCGGCTTCTGCGCCGGGCAGGACCTGGGCGAGCGCAAGCCTGCCGAGGACGGCTCGCGCCGCGACCTGAGCCTCATTCTGGAAAAGTGCTATCGGCCCCTCATCAACCGTCTGCGCGCCTTGCCGGTGCCGGTGGTGTGTGTGATGAACGGCGTGGCGGCGGGCGCGGGCGCCAGCCTGGTGCTGGCCTGCGACGTGGTCTTTGCCGTGGAGTCGGCGCGTTTCGTGCAGGCGTTCAGCAAGATCGGCCTCTTGCCCGATGCCGGCGGAACGTGGTTCCTGCCCCGGCTGGTGGGGTCGGCACGCGCGATGGGCGCGGCGCTCTTCGGCGAATCGGTGTCGGCGGCGCAGGCCGAATCCTGGGGTCTCATCTGGCGGGTCGTGCCCGACGCGGCGCTGGCCGACACGATCGGGCAGGTGACCGACACGCTGGCCGCCGGCCCCACGCGCGCCTACGCGGCCACCAAGGCGGCGCTGCAGGCGTCCAGCGGCAACACGCTGGCGCAGCAGTTCGACCTGGAATGCCGCTTGCAGCGCGAGCTGGGCTACACCGACGACTACCTGGAAGGCATGCGCGCCTTTGCGGAAAAGCGTCCGCCAGCGTTCAAGGGAAAGTGAGGCGCGGCGGACTCAGGGCGCGGCCGGCGACTGGATCTGTTCGATGAGTTCGCGCGCGCAACCGGGCAGGGCGTCGATGTCCCGCACCAGCAGCTTGCGTTCGCGCACCACCCACGGCTCGTCCAGTTCGACGACGCGCAGCGCGGTGTCCGCCCCATAGCGGCGCGCGGCCGAATCGGGAATGACGCCGATGCCCACGCCCGCCTGCACCATGCGGCAGATCGAGTCGAAGCTGTAGAGCTGGATGCGCTGCGGCAGGCGCTGCCCGACGCGTTCGAGCTGGTCGCGCAGAAAGGCCACCAGCGTCGAGCCTTCGTGCATGGTGATGAACGGATAGCGCACCGCGTCCGCGAGCTTGACCTTGTCCTGGTCCTGCAGCGGATGGCCGTTGGGCACCACCA
Organism: Achromobacter sp. T5-5; assembly: GCF_055397965.1. NCBI lineage: Bacteria > Pseudomonadati > Pseudomonadota > Betaproteobacteria > Burkholderiales > Alcaligenaceae > Achromobacter > Achromobacter sp. T5-5. The sequence continues at coordinate 5,297,614 of NZ_AP027919.1, read as the reverse complement.
GGACCAGCCGGTCGGTGCTGAAGTGGATGGCCTGCAATTCGGGCGCGTCCACCGGCCCGGCGACGATGCCCAGGTCGGTGGTCCCGTCCAGCACGCCGCGCACGATGTCGCGCGTCAGGCGTTCCTGCAGGTCCACCGTGACGCCGGGATGCCCGGACAAAAATTGCGCCAGGATGTCCGGCATGAATTCCGTCACGGCCGTGGTGTTGGCGAAGATGCGGATGTGGCCCGCGTCGCCGTCCGCCTGTTCCTGGAAGTCGTGCTTCAGGTGATCCACCTGCCGCATGATGACCCGCGCGTGCTGCAGCAGTTTCTGGCCCGCGGGCGTGATTTCCACGCCGCGGCTGTCGCGATACAGCAGGCGCGTGTTGAGCTGGTTTTCCAGCGCCTTGATCCGCACGCTGACCGCGGCCAGGGACAGGTGCGCCCGCTTGGCCGCCTGGGTCAGGCTGGGGGATTCGGCGATGTGGATGAACAGACGGAGATCGGCTAGGTCGAAGTGCATGGCCCATATATTACGGCGCGCCGACGCGCCACGGGCTACTGGCGATACGAGGGTGGCGACCGGCCACCGGTCGCGGCGTGGATGGCCGATTCAGGCGCAGCAAACCCCGCCTTGAGGAAAAACGAATTCACAGGGGCGATGGCTTGCGGGCATGCTTCAGGCTGTGAAAACTCCACCAAAGGGACTCGGCATGACATCTACAGATCCGGCCGCATGGGTCGGCAGCGGCGAGCGCAAGGCGGACGCCATGGATCCCGGCCACGCCGCGCGCATCGCCGCCACGCTGGGCGGGCCCGTGCCGGCCCAGGGGGACGACCTGCCGCCGCTGTGGCAATGGGCGTTCTTCATTTCCACGGTGGGCATGGACGGTTTGGGGACGGATGGGCATCCCTCGCGCGGCGGCTTCTTGCCGCCCGCCCAGGACCGCAACCGCATGTGGGCGGGCGGCCGGGTCGAATTCCGCCAGCCGCTCAAGGTCGGCGTGCCGGCCGAGCGCGTGTCCACGGTGGCCGAGGTCAAGGAAAAGACGGGCCGCACCGGTTCCCTGCTGTTCGTCACCGTGCGGCATGAGTACGTGCAGTCGGGTGAAGTGGCCATCCTCGAAGAGCAGGACATCGTGTATCGCCAGCCGACGCCGCCCAAGCTGACGGGCAGCGAGCCCGCGCCGCGGGCCGAATGGAGCGATACCGTCCATCCGACCCCGGTCCTGCTGTTCCGCTATTCGGCCGTCACGTTCAACGGCCATCGCATCCACTACGACCATCCCTACGTCACCGGCGTCGAGGGCTATCCCGGCCTGGTCGTGCACGGTCCGCTCATCGCCACCGAGATGGTCGCCGCCTTCGTGCGCGCCCATCCCGGGGCCCGCCTCACGCATCTGTCCTACCGCGGCTTGCGCCCGCTGATTTCACCCGCGCCCTTCCAGGTTGCCGGCTGCCTGACCGAGCCGGGCGTCGCCCAGCTCTGGGCCGAGCAGGACGGCACGCTGGCCCACCAAGCCGAACTGAGGTTCACCGAATGAACACGCAGGCCTCCCGACCGCTGGACGGCATCACCGTCGTCAGCCTGGAACACGCCATCGCCGCGCCTTTCTGCACCCGCCAGCTGGCGGACATGGGCGCGCGCGTCATCAAGATCGAACGCCCGGGCAGCGGCGACTTCGCCCGCGGCTACGACGAACGCGTGCGGGGGCTGTCCTCGCACTTCGTCTGGACCAACCGCAGCAAGGAAAGCCTGACGCTGGACCTCAAACGCGAAGAGGCCGCCGGCATCATGGGCCGCCTGCTGGAATCGGCCGACGTGCTGGTGCAGAACCTTGCCCCCGGCGCCGCGGCGCGGCTGGGCCTGTCGTTCGAGGCGCTGCACGCGAAGTACCCGCGCCTGATCGTCTGCGACATCTCGGGCTACGGCGAGGGCGGTCCCTACCAGGACAAGAAGGCCTATGACCTGCTGATCCAGAGCGAGAGCGGCTTTCTGTCGGTGACCGGCACGAAGGACGATCCGGTCAAGGCGGGCTGCTCGATCGCGGACATCGCCGCGGGCATGTACGCCTATTCGGCCATCCTCAATGCCCTGCTGCTGCGCCAGCGCACGGGCCTGGGCAGCCGCCTGGACGTGTCCATGCTGGAAAGCATGGTCGAATGGATGGGCTTTCCCATGTACTACGCCTTCGACGGCGCGGCCCCGCCCGTTCGCGCCGGCGCGGCCCATGCGTCCATCTATCCCTACGGGCCGTTTCCCGTGGGCGGCGGCTCGACCATCATGCTGGGCCTGCAGAACGAGCGCGAATGGCGCGTCTTCTGCGCCCAGGTGCTGCGCCAGGCCGAGCTGGCCGAGGATCCGCGCTTCATCTCGAATTCGCTGCGCACGGCCAATCGCGAGGCCCTGCGCGCGCTGATCGTGGCCGCGTTCGCCGATCTGTCCATCGAACAGGTGACGCAGCGCCTGGAGGACGCGCAGATCGCCAATGCCCGCGTCAACGACATGGCGGGCGTGTGGGCGCATCCGCAGTTGCAGGCGCGCCAGCGCTGGAGCGAGGTGGACAGCCCCGCCGGCGCGCTGCCGGCGCTGCTGCCGCCCGCCAGCAGCAGCGCCTTCGCGCCGCGCATGGGGTCGGTGCCCGCGGTGGGCCAAAACACCGATGCGGTGCTAGCATCACTGGGATACGCGCCGGAACAGGTGGCGCGGTTCCATGCCTCGGAGGTCGTGTGATGCATCCCGTCGTACGTAGCGCGCTGTTCGTGCCGGCCTCGCGGCCCGAGCGCATCCCCAAAGCGCTGGCCGCCGGCGCGGACGCCGTGATCGTGGACCTGGAAGACGCCGTGGAGCACCTGGCCAAGGCGTCGGCCCGCGAAGCCCTGTGCGATTTCCTGGGCCTCAATCCCCAGGCGCGGCTCTGGGTGCGCATCAACGACGCGTCGACCTCCTGGCATGACGACGACCTGAAAGCCTGCCGCGGCCGGGCCAACGTGGCCGGTATTCTGCTGCCCAAGGCCGAAGGCATGATGCAGGTGCGGCATGCGGCGCAGGCCGGCTGTCCGGTGATTCCCATTCTTGAAACGGCGCAGGGCATCCTCAATGCGGGCGAGATCGCCGCGACGCCGGGCGTGGCGCGGCTGGCGTTCGGCAGCCTGGATTACGGCCTGGATCTGGGCCTGACGCCCGACACCCCGGGCGCCGACACGGTGCTGGACCAGGCCCGGGTGCAGGTGTTGCTGCATACCCGCGCCGCGGGCCTTGCGCCCGCGCTGGACGGCGTCTTTCCCGGCGTGCAGGACCTGGCGGGGCTCGCGGCCGCCGCCGGCCGCGCGCAGCAGATGGGTTTTGGCGGCATGCTGTGCATCCACCCGACGCAGGTGCCGGTCATCCATGCCGCCTTCGTGCCGGCGCAACAGGAACTCGAATGGGCGCGGCGCGTCGTCGCCGCCCATCGCGACACGGCCGCGGGCACGTTCATGCTGGACGGCAAGATGGTCGACGCGCCCGTCATCGCGCGGGCCCGGCTGGTGCTGGCGCAGGCGGGCGAACCCGCGCGCGCCTGACGCGCCCGGCGCAGCCAGACTCCTCACACTGCTTCCTGACAAGGCGGGCCCATGGGCGAGGCGCTTTTCATCGGACATACCTACATCGACGTCACCGTGCTGGCCGACGAGTGGCCCACGGGCGACCAGAAGCGCGTGGCGCGGGATTACGCCGTGTCCTTCGGCGGCAACGCGGTCACGGCCGCATTCGCCTGCGCGCGGCTGGGAAGCCCTCCCGACCTGATCTGCACGCTGGCGCCCGACTGGCTGGGCCACATGTACGCCGACATGGCGGCCGCGCACGGGGTCACGCTGCATGCGCGCCAGGTGCGCCGTTCCTCGCTGTCGTTCATCATGCCCAAGGACGGCAAGCGCGCCATCCTGCGCGCGCGCGATGCCGACTACCTGAACGATTTTCCCCGGCTGGACATCGGCCGCTACCGCGTCCTTCACCTGGACGGCCATCAGCCCGACGCTGCCCTGCATTACGCGCGCGCGTGCCGCCAGGCCGGCGTGCTCACCTCGCTGGACGGCGGCGGCGTGCGCGAGAACACCGACGAGCTGCTGCGATATATCGACGTGGCGGTGTGCGCCGAGCGCATGTGCGAGCAGCTTGGCCTGTCGCCCGAGGGGCTGCTGGACCTGCTCAAGGCGCGCGGCTGCCGCATCGGCGCGGTGACGATGGGCGAGCGGGGGATGCTCTGGTACGACGAGACGGGGCGGGTCGACACGCTGCCTTCGCTGGACGTCCCGGCGTCGCGCATCATCGATACCTCGGGCGCCGGCGACGTGTTTCACGGCGCTTACGTGTGGTCCTACCTGACGCGGCCGGAGCAGCCGTGGATCGAACACTTCACGTTCGCGCGCGCCGCGTCGGCGCACAAGATCCAGCATCTGGGCAATGAGGCGGGGCTGCCCCAGGTGGAAGACGTCGAACGCGCCATGATGGCGTTCACGCCCAAGGGATGATGCGCGGGTCCGGCGCCGGTCTGATCAGCCGGCGAGCCGTTCGATCGGCTGGTCGTGGATGGCGTCGATCCACGCCTCGACCGGCTTGCCCAATACCGGAATGCCGGGCGCGAGGTCGCGCAGGGGCAACAGCACGAACGCGCGCAGATGCAGGCGGGGATGCGGCAGGATGAGCCGTTCGTGGTCCAGCCGCGTGTCGCCGTACAGCAGCAGGTCCAGGTCCAGCGTGCGGGGCGCGTTGCGATAGGGGCGCTGGCGCCCATGCTGGTTCTCCAGCGCCTGCAGGACGTCCAGCAGGTCCAGCGGCGCAAGCACGGTATCCACGGCGGCCACGGCGTTGACGAAGTCCGGGCCGGCGGCGTCCACCGGCGCGCTGCGGTAGAACGGCGACGCGGTCACCGCGTTGATGCCGGGCGTCGCCTGCAGTTGCGCCAGCACCTGGCGCAGCGTGGCCGCGCTGTCGCCCAGGTTGGCCCCCAGGCCGACATATGCGCGCACGGTCGGCTGCGGCACGGCGCTACTCGGCGGCGGGCGCGCTGCGCGGGCCGCTGCGGCGCGGACGGCGGCGCCGGCGCGCGGGCGAGGCGGGCACGTCGCCGGCCTCGCGCGGCTGGCGCGAGACTTCTTCGATCATGTCGGCGCGGGTCGCGTCGTCGGCATTGGCCAGGTCCATCCACCACTGCGCCAGCACGCTGTCGAACTCGCCGGCGGCGGCGCGCAGCTGCAGGAAATCGCAGGCGGCGCGAAAGCGCGGCTGCTCGATCATGCGGTAGATAGTCTTGCCCATGCGGCGCTCGAAACGCGGCTGCATGAACCAGATCTCGCGCATGTCGGACGAGAAGCGGCGCTGGATGGCGAGCTTTTCCGTCTGTTCGTCCAGCACCGAGTCCGCGGCCGTCGACAGCGCCGGGATGGTGTGCTCGCCCTGGGCGCGCAACTGCTTCCAGCGCACTTCGACCTGCTGCCACAGCAGCGCGGCAAAAAGGAAGCTGGGGCTGATGGTCTTGCCGGCGCGCACGCGCGCATCGGTGCGTTCCAGCGCGAGTTCCACGAAGTGCTCGCCGCCGGGCTGCTCCAGCACCACGTCCAGCAGCGGCAGCAGGCCGTTGTGCAGGCCGTCGGCACGCAACTGGCGCAGGCAGTCCATGGCGTGGCCGCAGGTCAGCAGCTTGAGCATTTCGTCGAACAGGCGCGAGGCCGGGACGTTTTCGATCAGGTCCGCCATGGTGCTGATCGGTTCGCGCGTGGCCGGATCGATCGTGCCGTTGAGCTTGGCGGCAAAGCGCACCGCGCGCAGCATGCGGACCGGGTCTTCGCGGTAGCGCTTGACGGGGTCGCCGATGATGCGGATCTGGCGCTTTTTCAGGTCGGCCACGCCATCGTGGTAGTCGATGACTTCCTCGTTGTGCGGGTCGTAGTACAGCGCGTTCATGGTGAAGTCGCGGCGCTTGGCGTCTTCTTCCTGCGATCCGAACACGTTGTCGCGCAGGATGCGGCCGTGCTCGTCGGTTTCCTGGTCTTCCGAGGCGGGCGCGCGGAAGGTGGAGGTCTCGATGATTTCCTGGCCGAACACGACGTGCACGAGCTGGAAGCGGCGGCCGATGATGCGCGCGCGGCGGAACAGCGGGCGGATCTGTTCGGGCGTGGCGTTGGTGGCCACGTCGAAGTCCTTGGGCTCCAGGCCGACGATGAGGTCGCGCACCGCGCCGCCGACGATGTAGGCTTCGTAGCCATGCTGGCGCAGCACCTCGCACACCTTGATGGCGTGGCGCGAGACGTTGCGCCGGTCGATGCCGTGCTTGTCGCGCCCGATGCGCAACGGCCCCCTGGGTGTCGGCGCGAACAGCCGGCCGACGAATTTTTTTATGGTTTCAGTGATCATTAGGACTTCGAATCTTCCATGTGGTCGAACAGGTCGATCACTTGCCAGCCGCGTTCCTGGGCGATGGCGCGCAGGGACGGGCTGGGGTTGGCGGCAATCGGACGGGTCACTTTTTCGAGCAGCGGCACATCATTGACCGAATCGCTATAGAAAAACGATTCGGAGAAATCCGCAAGCCCCAGCCCCATGCCGCCCAGCCAGTCGTTGACGCGCACGACCTTGCCTTCCTTGAAGCTGGGCGTGCCCAGGATGCGGCCCGTGTAGCGGCCGCGCAGGTACTCGGCGTCGGTCGCGACCAGGTGGGGCACGCCGAAGGCGCGGGCGATCGGGGCGGTGACAAAGCTGTTGGTCGCCGTGACGATCGCGCAGAGATCACCGGCTTCCAGGTGCGCTTCCACGAGGTCGCGCGCGGCGGGCGTGATGGACGGGCGGATGACTTCGCCCATGAAGGTTTCATGCCAGGCCGCCAGATCATGCGGCGAATGCGCGGCCAGCAGCCCCAGCATGAACTCGGCGGCCTGTTCGGCGGTGAGCTCGCCGCGGTTGTAGCGGTCCATCAGGTCGTCATTCAGGCGGCGGGCCTGGACGGGGTCGCCCGCGCGGCCCGTGCGCGCCAGGTAATCGGCCCATTGGTAGTCGCTGTCGAGCGGCAGCAGGGTGTGATCCAGGTCGAACAGGGCGAGACGTCGGGTGGTCATGTGCGTTGTGAATCAGGATCTGCGAGCATGGCGCGCAGCAGGGGCAGGGTGATGGGACGGCCGGTGGCCAGGGAGTAACGGTCCAGCGCGTCGAGCAGCGCCGCCAGCTTGCGGATGTCGCGCTCGTGGTGCGTGAGCATCCAGTTGATGATTTCGGGCGCCAGGTGCAGACCGCGTTCGGCCGCCTGGGCGGACAGCGCGGCCAGCTTGTCGGCATCGGACAGCGGATCCAGGCGGAACACCAGGTCCCAGCCCAGGCGCGTGCGCAGGTCTTCGCGCAGCGGCATCGACAGCGTCGAGCGGTCGCCCGACAGCGCCAGCGCGAAGGCCCGGCCGGTGGCCGCGGATTCGCGCCAGCGGTTGTACAGCGCGAACAGCGCGGCCTGGCGGCTGTCGTCCATGCGGTGCACGTCGTCGACCGCCACGAACTGGGGCATGGGCGATTTGGAATCGGCCTCGGCCAGGCGGCGCAGCATGTTTTCGCCGTTGGCGGGGTCGATGAAGACGGCGTCGGGGCGCGCGGTCAGCGCGCGCAGCAGGTGGGTGCGGCCGCAGCCGGCGGCGCCCCAGATGTACAGGGCCCGGCCCGGCTTGAGCGCACGCACGGCCGCCACCGCTTCCCCGTTGGGGCCGGCGATATAGTTGTTCAGCGATGGCGCTGGCGCGGGGAGAACGTCGAGCAGAAGCTGGCGGTTCATGAGAGTTAGCAATCGGGCTTTTTCGGAACCACCGGAAATCCGCGCCGCCAGGCAGGGGATTTCCGCGGGCGACATGCCGGGCAAACATTGCCGGGGCGCCGGAAAAGCCAAGAAAATCGGTGATACACGGGTCGAAAAGCGCCCCGGCCTGGCCCATGGGGACTGTGCCGTGGGGCTTGCCGGACGGCTGCCCGGACCCGCCCGGGGGCTTGCCTTGCCAGAAACTGGCAAAATCAATACCGGCCAACCCTACACTTTAAACCACCTGGGGGGCTGGTGTCGCGTCCGAGCGCCTGCACTGGCACGGGTTTGCGCCCCGCATGCCTGTCGGCGCCCGCGTCATCGTAAAATGCAGGGCGTTCCACCAAAATCCCAGCAATTGTTACATACCCCACGGCATTTCTCATGACGAACCAACCTAAAGCCCCCCTGACCTACCGCGACGCGGGTGTCGACATCGACGCAGGCGACGCCCTGGTCGACCGTATCAAACCCCTAGCCGCGCGCACCATGCGCCCGGGGGTGCTGGCCGGTATCGGCGGCTTTGGCGGCCTGTTCGAAGTGCCGAAGACCTATAAAGAGCCCGTGCTGGTGTCCGGCACCGACGGCGTCGGCACCAAGCTGCGCCTGGCGTTCGACTGGAACCGCCACGACACGGTCGGCATCGACCTGGTCGCCATGAGCGTCAACGACATCCTGGTGCAGGGCGCGGAACCGCTGTTCTTCCTGGATTACTTCGGCTGCGGCAAGTTGTCGGTGGACACGGCCGCCGCCGTGGTGGGCGGCATCGCCAAGGGCTGCGAACTGTCGGGTTGCGCCCTGATCGGCGGCGAGACCGCCGAAATGCCGGGCATGTATCCGGACGGCGAATACGACCTGGCCGGCTTCGCGGTGGGCGCGGTGGAAAAGTCCAAGATCATCGACGGCAAGTCCATCAAGGCCGGCGACGTGGTGCTGGGCCTGGCTTCCAGCGGCGCGCACTCCAACGGCTATTCGCTGCTGCGCAAGATCCTCGAACGCGCCAACGCCAAGCCGGACGACGATTTCCACGGCCAGAAGATGGTCGATGTCGTCATGGCCCCGACCCGCATCTACGTCAAGCAGGTGCTGGCCGCGCTGGCCAAGCACGGCACGGCCATCAAGGGCCTGGCCCACATCACGGGCGGCGGCTTGCTGGACAACGTGCCGCGCATCCTGCAGGACGGCCTGGCCGCCAAACTGCACCGCGACGCCTGGGAAATGCCCAAGCTGTTCCAGTGGCTGCAGGAGCAGGGCGGCGTCGAAGACACCGAGATGTACCGCGTGTTCAACTGCGGCATCGGCATGGTGCTGGTGGTGGATCCGGCCCAGGCCGACGCCATCGCCGCCACGCTGCGCGAGCAGGGCGAGACCGTCAGCAAGCTGGGCGAAATCGTGCCCCAGGAAGCCGGCATGGCGCAGACCTTCGTGGTGTGACGCCGCGGCGAATGCGCTGCAAGAAAGATGACCGCCTGATGGCGGTCATTTTTTTTGTGAGTGGGGGGCGGATGGCGGGGCGGCGCTGCGTTGGCGGGGGTGTCTGACACCTTCGCGTACCGCGAGCCCCGCAACCCGTCAGTGCGCCAGCGCCCGCGCCACGGCGTCAATGGTCTGCGCGACAGCGTCGGCGGCCAGGCAATCCACGATGACGCGTTCGGGCTGCGCGCGCAGCCAGGTGATCTGGCGCTTGGCGAGCTGGCGGGTCGCGGCGATGCCCTGTTCGCGGGCCGTGTCCAGGTCGACCTCGCCGTCCAGGTACGCCCACATCTGCCGATAGCCGACGCAGCGCACGGACGGCAGGCCCGGGTGCAGGTCGGCGCGGGCGTGCAGGCCGCGCACTTCGTCGAGCAGGCCCTGGCGCAGCATCGCGTCGAATCGCTGTTCGATGCGCGCGTGCAGGGCGGCGCGATCGGAGGGTTCCAGGCTGATGGTCAGGTAGCGGTTGGCGTCGTCGTCCGGCTTGCGCTGCGCGCGCTGCAGCAGCGCCGACATGGGCTGGCCGGAAAGCTGGCAGATTTCGAGGGCGCGCTGGATGCGCTGGCTGTCGTTGGGCGCGAGCCGCGCCGCGGTGACGGGGTCCAGCGCCGCCAGCTCGGCGTGCAGGGCGGGCCAACCCAGGCGCGCGGCGCGCGCTTCCAGTTCGGCGCGCAGGGCCGGATCGGCCTGTGGCAGGTCGTCCAGGCCGTCGCGCAGCGCCTTGTAGTACATCATCGTGCCGCCCGCCAGCAGCGGAATGCGGCCGCGCGCGCGGATGTCGTCGATCAGGCGCAGCGCGTCGGCGCGGAATTCCGCGGCCGAATACGACTGGACGGGATCCAGGATGTCCAGCAGGTGCTGGGGCACGCGCGCCTGTTCCTCGGGCGAGGGCTTGGCCGTGCCGATGTCCATGCCGCGATAGATCGTGGCCGAGTCCACGTTGATGATTTCGAGGGGCCAGCGGTCGGCCAGGGCCAGCGTGGACGCGCTTTTTCCGGCCGCGGTGGGGCCCGCCAGGCAGATGACCGGAAGCGTTGCGGGGGTGAGGTCGGAGGGCAAGCTACTGTCCGCGCAGGAAAAGCTTGTCGAGGTCCGACATCGACCACTGCACCCAGGTGGGGCGGCCGTGATTGCACTGGTCGGCGCGTTCCGTGGTTTCCATCTGCCGCAGCAGGCCGTTCATCTCTTCGAGGGTGAGCTTGCGGTTGGCGCGCACGGAGCCGTGACACGCCATGGTCGAAAGCAGTTCGTTGCGCTGTTCGGTAAGCAGGCGCGAAACGCCCACGGCGCCCAGGTCGCGCAGCACGGCGCGGGCCAGGGTTTCGATGTCGCCGCGGGCCAGGATGGCGGGCACCGAGCGCACGGCGATGGACGTGGGACCCGAAGGCCGCATTTCGAAGCCCAGCTCGTTCAACTGTTCTTCGTACTCTTCCACCAGGGCCACGTCCTTCTCCTGGGCGTGGAACACCACGGGCACCAGCAGGTCCTGGCGCGGCAGGCTGCGCGCGTCCAGCGCCTGCTTGAGCTGCTCGTACACCACGCGCTCGTGGGCGGCGTGCATGTCCACCAGCACCATGCCGCGCCGGTTCTGCGCCAGGATGTAGACGCCGTGCAATTGCGCCACCGCCATGCCCAGCGGATGCTCTTCGTCGGTGGGCAGCGCGGCGGCGGGCGCGGGAGCCGGCTCGCGCAGCGGCGCGGTCCGGGCGGCGGTGTCGTCGTTCAGCGGGCGATAGAGGGATTGCCAGTCAGCGGCCGGAATGCCGGCGGGTTCCGCGTGCAGACGGAAGGGCACCTGGGTGTGCGGGCGCTGCGGCGCGGGCGACGGACGCAAGCCGTAGGCCGGGCCGTTGCCTGCGCCAGCGCCTGTCCCGCCGTTCATGCCGTTCATGCCGTTCACGCCGCCGTAGCCCGGGCGCGGGGACTCGGACTCGGCCTGCGCGGCGGGGCGGTAGGCGGGCGGGGCGGAAGCGGGCGAAGGCGGGGCCGTTTCGCCCGCGGGTCGCGCGACGGTTTCAAATTCCGCGTCGCCGGTTTGTCCCGCCGGGGCGACCGCCGACGACCCGCCCAACTGCGCCAGCGTCTGGCTGACCGCATGCGAGACGAAACGGTGGACGGCGCCGCTGTCGCGGAATCGGACTTCATGCTTGGCCGGGTGGACGTTCACGTCCACGGCGGCCGGGTCGATATCCAGGAACAGCACGTAGGCGGGCTGCCGGTCGCCATGCAGCACGTCCGCATAGGCGGCCCGCAGCGCGTGGCTGACCGTGCGGTCGCGCACGTAGCGGCCGTTCACATACAGGTACTGGCGGTCGGCGCGCGCGCGCGCGGCGGTCGGCCGGGTGATCATGCCGGCCAGGCTGACCGTGCCGACCGAATGCGACAGCAGCAGGCCGTGCTCGGCGAATTCCGCGCCCAGCACGTCGCGGATGCGCTGGGGCGGATCGGCCGGCAGCCACTGGCGCTGCGCGCGGTCGTGGTGAAAGAGGCGAAAGGCGATCTGCGGATGCGCCAGCGCGATGCGCTCCATGGCATCGACGCAGTGGCCGAACTCGGTGGCCTCGGATCGCAGGAACTTGCGGCGGGCGGGCACGGCGTCAAAGAGCTGGCGCACGTCCACGGTGGTGCCGGGCGGGCCCGACGCCGGACCGACCTGCATGCTGCCGGCGTCGATCTGCCAGGCGTGGTCGCCGTCGCGTGTGCGGGAAATGATGGACACCTGGGCCACCGAGGCGATGGACGCGAGCGCTTCGCCACGGAATCCCATGGACGCCACCGATTCCAGCTCGTTCAGCGATCGGATCTTGCTGGTGGCGTGGCGCGCCAGGGCGAGCGGCAGTTCTTCGGGGGGAATGCCGCCGCCGTCGTCGGTGACGGCGATGCGCCGGATGCCGCCGCCTTCCAGGCGGACCTCGATGGCGCGCCCGCCCGCGTCGATGGCGTTTTCGAGGATTTCCTTGAGCACCGACGCGGGGCGCTCGATGACCTCGCCAGCGGCGATCTGGCTGATCAGCAGGTCGGGAAGCGCGAGGATGGAACGACGTTCGGTCATGTGGCCCAGATCTTGTGTAGCAGTGCGGACGATTTTAGCGTCATGCCCCGGTCGGCTATAGTCGCTGGAAATTTCCCTTCCGATATCGGGGCCGCTTCAATGCTTGAGTTTTTCAATATGGTGCTCCACATCGACCAGACGCTCGGCCTGTGGGTCGAGCAGTATGGGGTGTGGGTGTATCTGGTGCTGTTCCTCATCGTCTTCGCCGAGACCGGACTGGTGGTGCTGCCCTTCCTGCCGGGCGACTCGCTGCTGTTCATCGCCGGCGCGTTCGGCGCGACGGGGCACATCGATCCGATCCTGATGTCGGTGCTGCTCATCGTCGCGGCGGTGACGGGCAATTCGCTGAACTATGCCATCGGCCGCTACATCGGGCCGCGGGTGTTTTCGATGAACCTGCGCTTTCTGGACCGCGGCGCGCTGATGCGCACGCACGCGTTCTACGAAAAGCACGGCGGCAAGACCATCGTCATGTCGCGCTTCATTCCGGTGGTGCGCACTTTCGCCCCCTTTGTGGCGGGCGTGGCCGACATGTCGCTGGCGCGCTTTCAGATGTTCAATATCCTGGGCGCGCTGCTGTGGGTGATCAGCCTGGTGGCGGCCGGCTATTTCTTCGGCAACATCCCGATCATCCGCGATCACCTGAACACCATCGTCCTGGTGGGCCTGGCCGCGGCCATCGTGCCGGTGGTGGGCGCCGCCCTGGTCAAGCTCTTTCGCGCCCGCCGCACGCAGTAGGGCGCCAGATGGGGTAAGCAAAAAGGCTATGCGCCGGGGCGCATAGCCTTTTTTCGTTGGGCCAGGGCCCGGGCTAGCTGATGTCGCCCAGGCGGGCCAGCGGCGGGTTGGCGGTGAAGTAGCGCTGGATGCCGGTCATCATGGCCTGCGCCAGCTTGTCCTGGTGCGAGGAGCTGCGCAGCAGGGCTTCTTCCTGGGGGTTGCTGATAAAGGCGGTTTCGACCAGGACGGACGGGATGTCCGGCGCCTTCAACACCGCAAAGCCGGCCTGCTCGACGCTGTTCTTGTGCAGGCGGTTGATCTTCTTGATCTCGTCCAGGAAGGCGCTGCCGACCTTGAGCGAATCATTGATCTGCGCGGTGGTGGACAGGTCCAGCAGCACCTTGGCGACCTGGCGGTCGTGGGTGCCCAGGTTGACGCCGCCGATCAGGTCGGCCGCGTTTTCCTTGTCGGCCATCCAGCGCGCCTGCGCGCTGGAGGCGCCGCGCTGGGACAGCGCGAACACCGACGACCCGTTGGCCGACGGCTTGACCCAGGCGTCCGCATGGATCGAGATGAACAGGTCCGCGTGCACGCGCCGCGCCTTCTGGACGCGCACGTGCAGGGGCACGAAGTAGTCGTCGTCGCGCGTCAGGTAGGCGCGCATGTAGGGCTGGCTGTCGATCAGCGCCTTCAGGCGACGCGCGATGCGCAGCACCACGTCCTTCTCGCGCAGGCCGGTCTTGCCGATGGCGCCGGGATCTTCGCCGCCGTGGCCCGGGTCCAGCGCGATGGTCAGCATGCGCGGCTTGCCCCGGCTTGCCGTGGCCGGCGGCTTGGGCGGCGTGGGCAGGGGCGGGGCGGGCTGCTGGCCGCGCACGCGGGGCGGCTCGGGGGGATCGGCGCGGGTGACCGGGTTGCGCTGGATGTCTTCGAGGATGCGCGCGAGCGGATCGTCCACGTCGGGACCGCTCGACTTGTTCAGGATCGCGATTAACGGGTCCTGCGCCACCTTCGGGTACAGGTCCAGCACCAGACGGTACTGGTAGTCGGCAACCGGCTTGAGGGTGAACACCTGCGGCGCCACCGGCTGCTTCAGGTCGAACACCAGCCGGACCACGTTGGGGCGGTTCTGCGCCACGCGCAGGCTCTGGATGTAGGGGTCGTCGGGGCGGACCTTGGAGACCAGATCGTTCAGGGCCGCACTGAGGGTCAGTCCCTCGATGTCGACCACCAGGCGATGGGGATTTTCCAGGGTGAATTGTTCCGCCTTGAGTTCGCTGTCCAGTTCCAGCGTGACGCGGGTGTATTCGTCGGCAGGCCAGGTCCGCACGGCCAGGATCGTTGCCGCCTGCGCCAGCGTCGGCACGACAGGCAGGACGAGCAGGGTGGCAGCGACGCTGATCAGGCGTCGGCGGGTGGCGCCTGCCGGGGGGAGGGCGCCGTCAGGGGCGGGGGGACAATCGCGTTCAACCATGTTTGTCCTCGGGCGGTGTACGCGGTCAGGGTGGCGTCACGTCCGTCGCCTGCATAGGCGAGGCTGATCAGCAGGTCGGGCGGGGGCAAAAGACCTTCGGCCCGCTCCGGCCATTCGATCAAAACGACCGCATCCTCACGCAGTAAATCCCGAAATCCTGCGTCCAACCATTCGCGCGAATCACTAAATCTATAAAAATCAAGGTGATAGAAGTATAAGTTAGAAACTTTATAGGATTCAAGCAGCGCGTAGCTTGGACTCTTGATTCGGCCTGTGATGCCGCTTTCCCGCAACAATGCCCTGGAGAAGGCCGTTTTTCCTGCACCCAGGTCCCCTTGAAGGTGAATGCATGCGCCTGCCGGGCCGGTTTTGCCTCCGGACACCATGGGCGCAAGCTGGCGCGCCAGCGACTCGGTGGCGGCTTCGTCGGGCAAGTGCAAAGTCAGGGTGGCGAGGGGGGCGGACATGGCGCGGGGCGAGTGGTAAAAGACGATGATCGGAGCACAGATTGGAGCAATTATAGGAATGCGGGTTTCTGCTAACCTATAACTGATTGTTATTCTCAATAATGTCGTGAACGACGGCTTCCCGCCGCCCGCGACTGACGCCGCCACGGAGTTGTACGCGCCATGAAGACCCGCATCGAAAAAGACACGTTTGGCCCCATCGAGGTGCCGGAAGACCACCTGTGGGGCGCCCAGACGCAGCGCTCCCTGCATTTCTTCGCGATTTCCACCGAAAAAATGCCGGAACCGCTGACCAACGCGATGGCGCGGCTCAAGCGCGCGGCGGCCAAGGTCAACGCCGACCTGGGCGAGCTGGACCCCAAGGTCGCGGACGCCATCATGCGCGCGGCCGACGAGGTCGTCGCCGGAAAATGGCCCAACGAGTTTCCGCTGTCCGTCTGGCAGACCGGTTCTGGCACGCAAAGCAACATGAACATGAACGAGGTGCTGGCCAACCGCGCTTCGGAACTGCTGGGCGGCGTGCGCGGCGAAGAGCGCAAGGTGCACCCCAACGACCACGTCAACCGCGGGCAGTCGTCGAACGACACGTTCCCGACCGCGATGCACGTGGCCGCCGCCGTCGAGGTCGAACATCACCTGCTGCCGTCCCTGAAGGCGCTGCGCGCCACGCTGGCCGCCAAAAGCGCCAAGTTCTATGACATCGTCAAGATCGGCCGCACCCACCTGCAGGACGCCACGCCGCTGACCCTGGGCCAGGAGCTCTCGGGCTACGTGGCCCAGCTCGACCTGGCCGAGCAGCAGATCCGCGCCACGCTGCCGGGCCTGCACCAGCTTGCCATCGGCGGCACCGCGGTCGGCACCGGCCTGAACGCGCATCCGCAGTTCAGCGCCAAGGTGTCGGCCGAGCTGGCGCACACCACCGGCACGGCCTTCGTCTCCGCGCCCAACAAATTCCAGGCGCTGGCGTCGCATGAAGCGCTGCTGTTTGCCCACGGCGCGCTGAAGTCGCTGGCGGCGGGCCTCATGAAGATCGCCAACGACGTGCGCTGGCTGTCGAGCGGCCCGCGCTCGGGCCTGGGCGAGATCAGCATTCCCGAGAACGAGCCGGGCAGCTCGATCATGCCGGGCAAGGTCAACCCCACGCAGTGCGAGGCCATCACGATGCTGGCCGCGCAGGTCATGGGCAACGACGTGGCCATCAACATCGGCGGCGCCAGCGGCAACTTCGAGCTGAACGTCTACAAGCCGCTGGTGATTCACAATTTCCTGCAGTCCGTGCGCCTCCTGACGGACGGCATGGCCAGCTTCGACAAGCACTGCGCGGCGGGCATCGAGCCCAACCACGAACGCATCGCCGAACTGGTCGACCGTTCGCTGATGCTGGTGACCGCGCTGAATCCGCACATCGGCTACGACAAGGCCGCGCAGATCGCCAAGAAGGCGCACAAGGAAGGCCTGTCGCTGAAGGAGTCGGCGCTGGCCCTGGGCTACCTGACCGAAGCGCAGTTCGCCGAATGGGTCGTGCCCGGCGCGATGACTAACGCGCACAAGCCGTCGTAATCCGCCGTCGTAATCCAGCCCGCGTCGCGTCAATCCGGAATGGCCGCCCCCCGGGGCGGCCATTTTCATGGCGCGTGGGGGCTCAGGTCTCGGTGTCGCCGTAGGCGGCATCCACGATTTCCCAGACCAGACGGCGGGACGAGTCGCTCTCCAGATCCACGTCCTGGTGGGGAACGAGCAGCCCCCGATCGCCGGCTGCCACGAGAAATCTCTCCCATGGTGCGTTTCGCGGCCAGCGGGCCAGGTAGGCGCGCCGCTGCGCGGCGTCCAGGGTTTGCCAGAACGCAAGCCAGATGTCGCCGAAGTAGCTGTCCCGGGTTCCATACCGCATCACCAGCGGCAGATTGTCCTCGTCGCCAAACATGCACAGCCAAGGGGGAGGCAGGGCGTAGTCATCCGCGGGAAGCAGGGGAAAGGGCAAGGCGGGCCCCAGGCGATCGTCCTCGCGTCCGAACAGCCCTAGCGTCCAGCGGTGCAGCCGGCGTTCCGCCACGGTGCCGGTCACGCCGGCATAGGCGCGGCGCATCCTGCGCGCGCAGTCCCAGGCCCAGGAAAGCTGCAGGTGGAAGCAGCCGCCCGCCATGCGCCATTGCGCCTCGTAGGCCATCTTTTCGGCCAACGACAAGGATTGCCAATAGGGCCACCAGACGCCGTTGAACCATCGCGATGCGGCGGGCTCGATCCAATCGGTCCAGGCCGCCGGATCGGGAAATTCGATCCAGGGCGGGCGCGGGCTGCGACACGCCGGCGGTGCAGATCGCTTCATGCATTCGTCCTTCAGTTCGGTGATATGTGGTCCGCCAGCCAATCCGCGCCAAAATAGCCGGCCGCGCCAAAAATGAGGGCGCCCAGCGCGCCGGTCACGATCAATCCCGGGCCGGTTTCAATGCCGAGCGCCGCGCCGCCGATGAACCCGATTTTTGCACCGGCCCACGCCCCGCCCCAACCCCCGGCCTGGCGAACCGCTTCGGCCGCAATCGGCCGGAACGATCGTTGCTCAGCGGATTGCCGCGTCGCGCGTGCCACGTCCACCGCGGTGATGATCAACCCCAGCACCGTCAACACCCGGCCGTAGCGGCCAATGGTGCGAGCCAGGGCGTAGGACTTTTCCAGTTGGGCAAGCCGCTGCATGGCCTGGTCGCGGCTGATCTTGTTCGCGCTCAGGTCGTTCCAGACGTTTCGTGCGGCATTGATCTGCACCTGATGCACTTCGCTGGCAACCCGGACGGAGTCGGACGTGAATCTCGTGTTCCGGATCAGCACTTCCTGCTCTGCGCCGACGATGGTGTCGATCAGCCGTTCCACACTGTGGCGGGCAGCAGGATTGGAGGCGACGAAGCGCCGGAGGTCGGCCACCACTTCCGGCACGGAAAACACCTGGGCGCCCGACGCCCTGGCCTTGTTCATGTCGATGATGAGCGGGACGCCGTCCATGGTGGGCGCGCCCAGGCCCTTCGTACTGGCGGAAAGATAGCCGCCCTGGCCCCTGCCCAGGGCATGTTCGGCCGGACTGTACATGGCCGCCGGGTTGGCGGGCGCCATGGAAAAGTCGCGCGGCAAGGCAATGACCTTGACGGTTCCTTTCAGGGAGCCCGCCGGGGGTTGCCCGCCACGCCACACGTTGCCCGCAGACTCCTTGCGGATCACGGCGTCGGCGCCGATGTCTGGCAAGACCTCGACCACGACGAACATATAGCCGCGGGCCAGGGCGATCCGCGCCGTCAGGCGGCCTTCGCCGTCGTCGGTTTGCGGGATCGAGCCTGTGCCGTTTCGCCGCATGCCGTCGGGGATCCAGATCCGTTGGCCGACATAGAGTTTCGTATCGGTAAAGCTGGTGACGGTCAGCCGCTTCCAAAGCCTGCCGTCGCCCATGTGTTTGCGGGCGATGCTCCAGAGTGAATCGCCGGGTTGGACTATGTATTCGCTCATTCCTGGTTCCCCTAAGCCTGGTCGGAAGGTGTGCGTGGCGCGCCGCGCGGCCGGCGCGCCTCGATTTCCGGGGGAATGGGCGATATCCGTCGGCGCGCCGTGCCTCAGACGCCGACGTCATACTGGTCGGCGGGCGCGCAACAGGGCAATCAGGCTTGTCCTGTTTCAGGGGTTTTTTTTCAAGGCGGCTCCGCGCCGTTGCGGGCGTTAGGGGCGGCCCGCCAGCAGCAGCCACATCGGGATCGTGACCGCCGAGAACAAGGTGCCCAGGGAGATCAGTACGGCCACCATGCGGCCGTCGCCGCCCATGCGCATCGCGAGCACGTAGGCGGCCGATGCCGTGGGCAGCGCCGCGAACAGCAGCAGCATGCGGGCCTCCAGGGGCGGCAGGTCCAGCAGGTGCGCCACCAGCAGGGCGACCGCGGGCAGGGCGACGAGCTTGACCGCCAGCATCCAGGCGATGAGCGACCCGTAGCCCTTGCCTCCTTCCCAGGCGAGGCTGGCGCCCACGCAGAGGATGCCCAGCGCGATGGCCGCCGCGCCCAGGCGCGCGAGCACCGTGTCCACGGGGCCGGGCAATTGCAGCCCGGCCAGGTTGCAGGCCAGGCCCAGCACGGTGGAGATCACCAGCGGATTGCGCGCCAGTTCGCGCAGCAGATTGCCGCCGCTGTGCCGCGCCAGGCCGTAGACGGCGGCCAAGTTGGCCATGGGCACGGCGAAGCCGACGATGAGCGCCATCACGGTCTGGCCCTGCGCGCCCGCCAGGCTGGCCGACAGGGCCAGGCCGATGTAGGTATTGAAGCGGTAGCCGCATTGCGCGGAGGACGCCAGGCCCAGCGACGAGGGCCGCAGCACCAGGCCCGCCAGCCAGGCCATCGCCACGCCGGCGGTGATGACGGCGGCGGTGGCCTGCAGCAGGAGCGCCGCGTTGCCCGCCGTGATGGGCGTGCGCAGGATGGACTGGAACAGCAGCGCGGGAAACAGCACGAAGTAGACGAGCCGTTCCGTGCCGGCGAAGAATTCGCGCGAGAAACCGAGTTTGTGACGTAGCGCCCAACCCAGCGCAACCAGCATGAAATCGGGGAAAACCAGGAGGGCTACCGACATGGGAAAAGTGGGTTTTTGTCTGGCGCCAAACGGGGCTCGGCGCGCTATGCGGGTGTAAGCGTTTGCTGCTATTCTCCGACATTCTGGCGGGCGCGTGTGCCACAAGCAACCTATAAATGCAGCGCAGACACGCTGTGCACAAGCAATGCGCCCGCACCGTTATCTGCTGGTCCGCCTACAGGCGGGCACATCACACAACGGTCCGTCTACATACGGGCTCGCAATCTTGGAGGAAACACATCTATGAATAAAGTCCGCACCCTGGCCGTGGCCATCGCCTTTGCTACCGGCGCAGCCGGCATGTTGGGCGCTACGGTCGCGCACGCCGCAGACAAGTACCCCAGCAAGGCCATCCGCGTGATCGTTCCGTTCGCGCCTGGCGGCTCCACCGACATCATCGCGCGCCTCGTGACGCAGCGCATGAGCCAGGAACTCGGCCAGCCCATGGTCGTTGAAAACAAGGGCGGCGCAGGCGGCGCCATCGGTGCGGCCGAAGCCGCGCGCGCGCCGGCCGACGGCTACACGCTGTCCATCGCCACCGTCTCCACGATGGCCGTGAACCCCGCCTGCCGTCCGAAGGACCTGCCGTACGATCCGATCAAGGACTTCCAACCGGTCACCAACTTCGCCAACACCGCCAACGTCGTGGCCGTGAACCCGAAGTTCCCGGCCAAGGACTTCAAGGGCTTCGTCGAAGAACTGAAGAAGAACCCGGGCAAGTACTCCTACGGCAGCTCCGGCACCTGCGGCGTGCTGCACCTGATGGGCGAATCGTTCAAGATGGCCACCGGCACCGACATCGTGCACGTGCCCTACAAGGGTTCGGGCCCGGCGCTGGCTGATGCCGTCGGCGGCCAGATCGAAATCCTGTTCGACAACCTGCCGTCGTCGATGCCGCAGATCCAGGCCGGCAAGCTGAACGCCATGGCCATCGCCTGGCCCGAGCAGATCGGCACGCTCAAGGGCGTCCCGACCTTCAAGGACGCGGGCTTCCCGGTGCTGAACCAGCCGGTGTGGTATGGCCTGCTGGCCCCCAAGGGCACGCCGATGGACGTGGTGAACAAGCTGCGTGACGCCGCTGTCGTGGCCCTGAAGGACCCGAAGGTCATCAAGGCGCTGGAAGAGCAAGGCTCGGCGCCGTCGGGCAACACGCCGGAAGAGTTCGCCAAGGAAATCCAGGAGCAGTTCAACTGGGCCCAGGACGTCGTGAAGAAGCAGAACATCACGCTGAACTGATGCCGCACGGGGCGTTGCGCGCCCCGGCCGACACCACAACGGGCGCCTTCGGGCGCCCGTTGTGCGTTGCGGGCCGCGCGCCCGCTCAGGCGGGCGCTTCCAGCCCGGCCAGCCGCGCGGCGCAGGCCGCCCGCAGGCGTTCGATCAGGTCGCGGTGCAAAGCGGAAAGCGGATCCTGGTTGCGCGTCATGATGCTGATCGGCACGCGCAGGGCGGGCTCCAGGCGGCGCAGGTTCATGCCCGGCCGCAGCATCGCCTGCGCGGTGATGGCGTCCACGATGGCGTCGCCGCAGCCGGCGTCCACCAGTGCGCACGCGACGTAATGCGTCTGCACCTGGATGGCGACCTGCGGGGCCAGGCCCTGCGCATCGAGCGCCAGTTGCAGCAGCGCGCCGGACGCATCGCCGGCATCCAGCACGATCAGGGTGCCGCCCGACGCATCGCCCAGCTCGGACAGCCGCATCGGCCCCTGCGCCGCGGTGCGGCTCAGGTGCACGAGTTCCGTATGGCCCAGCCCCATGCGCGTCAGGCCCGGGTAGTCGTTGGTGTCGAACGTGATGGCCAGGTCGAGCTCGCGGGTCAGCAGTCCCTGCACCAGCTCGGCGCTGTGATGGGTATGGATGTCGAAGGTGATGCCGGGCTGCGCGTCGCGGCTGTCGCGCACCACGCCGGGCAGCAGGCCCAGGCCCAGCGCGGGCGCGCATCCCAGGCGCAGGTGGCCGTGGGGACGGTCGCGCAGATTGGCCGCCAGCCGGCGCACGCTGCTCAGGTCCTGGCTCAGCCGCGCGATCTCGGGCGTGAGGATCTCGGCCTCGCGCGTGGCGACCAGCCGGCCCTTCACGCGGTCAAAGAGCCTGAAGCCGAGCTGGCTTTCGGCGTGGGCCAACAACTTGCTGGCGGCAGGTTGGGAGATGTGCAGCGCCGCGGCGGCTTCCGTCAGGGAGCCGGTGCGGCGGATCGCTTCGAAGATCTCGATGTGGCGCAGGCGCATGGCGCAAACGGGGGCTGTGGTGTTCCGGAACCGCGATTCTATGCCGGATGCGGCCGGCGGACCGCGGCGCCCGCGCCGGCCGCCGCGCGACAGCGGCGCGGCCCTTTGACTATCATGGACGCCTGCCGGACGTCCGGCGCCACCGGAGCCCATCATGCGCCTACGCCGCCACGCCGTCCTGCTGTTTGCCGCCGCGATAGCCGGGCTGCCGTTCGTTTCGTCGGGTTGGGCGCGCACGCCGCAAGCGGCCGAGGACCTGAACCCGGAAGCCGCCAGCGGCGTCCAGGCGCGCCAGCTCGTGCGCGCGCCCCATTTCATGATGGTGACGGCCAACCCGCTTGCCAGCCGGGCCGGTGAAGCGATGCTGCGGCGCGGCGGCAGCGCGGTCGACGCCGCCATCGCCGCCCAGCTCGTGCTGAACCTGGTGGAGCCGCAGTCGTCGGGCATCGGCGGCGGGGCGTTCATGGTGATGTATTCGGCCCAGGACGGCCGCCTGCACACTTATGACAGCCGCGAGACCGCGCCGGCGGCCGCGCGCCCCGACCGCTTCCTGGATGCCGAAGGCAAACCGCTGCCTTTCGCGCAGGCCGTCAACAACGGCATGTCGGTGGCCGTGCCCGGCCTCTTGCGCGGGCTGGAACTGGCGCACAAAGCGCAGGGCAAGCTGCCCTGGGCCGACCTCTTCCAGCCGGCCATCGAACTGGCGGAGCAGGGCTTTGCGGTGTCGCCGCGCCTGCATGCGCTGCTGGCCGGCAACAAGGCCCTGCCGCAGCAGGCGGCGGCCGCGGCCTATTTCTATGCGCCGGACGGCGCGCCCTGGCCCGTGGGCCACGTGCTGAAGAACCCCGAATTCGCGCGCACCCTGCGCGCGGTCGCGTCGCAGGGCGCCGACGCGTTCTACCAGGGCGACATCGCGCGCGACATCGTGGCGGCCGTGCGGAGCCATGACAAGCCGGGCGACCTGAGCCTCGCGGATCTGGCGGGCTATCGCGCGAAGACGCGCGATCCGGTCTGCGGCGCCTATCGCGGCTACCAGCTCTGCGGCATGGGGCCGCCGAGCAGCGGCCCCATCGCCGTGCTGCAGATGCTGGGCGAGCTGGAACAGTTTCCGCTCAGCCGCTATGCGCCCGGCACGGCGCAGGCGGTGCATTACTTTTCCGAGGCGGGCCGGCTGGCTTTCGCCGACCGCGACTTCTACGTGGCCGACCCCGACTTCGTGCGCGTGCCGGTGCGCGCGCTGCTGGACCCGGCCTATCTGCGCGCGCGCGGCGCGCTGATCCAGCCCGACCGCAGCATGAAGGTCGCGCTGCCCGGCGACCCCGAAGGCAAGCTGCTGTCGCTGGGCAAGGACGACGCGCTGGAGCTGCCGTCCACCAGCCACCTGGTGGCCGTGGATGCGCAAGGCAATGCGCTGACCATGACGACCACCATCGAAAGCGAGTTCGGCAGCAAGATCTTCGTGCGGGGCTTTCTGCTGAACAATGAGATGACCGACTTTTCGTCGTCGTTCCAGGACCCCGAAGGACGCCTGGTCGCCAACCGCATCGAACCGGGCAAGCGCCCGCGCAGCTCGATGGCGCCCATGGTGGTGCTGCGCGACGGCAAGCCCTACATGCTGGTGGGGTCGCCGGGCGGCAGCGCCATCATCAACTACGTGGCCAAGACCCTCGTGGGCGTGCTGGACTGGAATCTGGACATCCAGTCGGCCATCGACCTGCCCAACATGGGCAGCCGCAACAAGGACACCGAACTGGAAAAAGGCACCGCGCTGGAAGCGCTGGCGCCGGAACTGGAGCGCATGGGACACCCGGTGCGCATCACCGAGTTTCCCAGCGGCATCCACGGCATCGTGATCGATGCGCAGGGTCTGGAGGGCGGCGCGGACCCTCGCCGCGAAGGGCTGGCGGTGGGGGGCTGAGACGCCCCCTGCTGTGGCGCCCCAGCTACGGCGCCCCCCTCATTCCAGCGAGGACGGATCCAGTTCCATCCGCGACTCGCGCCGCCGCGCGAACCAGGTCACGAACCACATCACGACGCCCAGCAGCAGCAGCCAGCCGGCGACCTGGTACTGGATGACGTCGCGGCCCGTCAGCGGCGTGACGAGGAACAGGCAGGCTGCCGCGCCCAGCCAGGGCACGACGCGGCTGATGGTGAAGTGGCGGTGCTTCACCTGGTCGCGGCGCAGGACCAGCACCGCGATGTTCACGAAGGCGAACACGCCCAGCAGCAAGAGCGCCGTGGTGCCGCCCAGCGCGCGGATCGCCTGGGAATCGGCCAGCGCCACCAGGATGATCAGGCCGAACGCCAGCGCGGTGGTGAACAGGATGGCGGTCCAGGGCGTCTGGTTCTTGCGGTGCACGTGGGCCAGGAAGGCAGGCAGCACGCCCTGGCGCGACATGCCGTACAACAGGCGGCTGGCCATCATCATGTTGATGAGCGCCGAGTTCGCCACGGCAAACATCGAGATGATGGGCATGATGTATTCGACCGGCAGGTTGGGCGCGGCGCGCTTGACCACCAGCACCAGCGGCGTGCTGCTCTTGGCCAGTTCGCCCACCGGCACCAGGGCGACGGCGCAGATCGACACCAGCACATAGATGAGCGCCGTGATGCCCAGGCCCGTCAGCATGACCTTCGGGAAAATGCGGCTGGGGTCGTGCGTTTCCTCGGCCATGTTGACCGAATCCTCGAAGCCCACCATGGCGAAGAACGCGAGCGCGGTGGCCGAGGTCACGGCGAGGAACACGCTCTTGTCTTCGGGCGTATCGAACGCGACGACGCGGGAAAAGTCCGCCTGCCCGCCGGAAATGGCGTAGAAGCCCAGGATGATCACCATCAGCAGGCCTGACAGTTCGATCAGCGTGAGAATGACGTTGGCGCGCACGCTCTCGGTCGCGCCGCGCAGGTTCACCACCATGATCAGCAGCATGAACCCCAGCGCGCCCAGCGTGATCCAGCGCTTGTCGGCCTCGAAGCCCATGGCCACGAAGAGGTTGGCGGCAAAGGCCTGCGACGCGGTCGCGGCCGAGGTCAGGCCGGAACACATGACGGTGAAGCAGACGATGAAAGTCAGGAAGTGCAGGCCGAAGGCCTTGTGCACGTAGAGCGCGGCGCCGGCGGCGCGGGGGTACTTGGTGACGAGTTCAAGATAGGACAGCGCGGTCAGCAGGGCCACCCCAAAGGCGACGAGAAACGGCAGCCAGGCCGCGCCGCCGACCTCGGCGGCCACTTGCCCCGTCAGCGCATAGACGCCGGTGCCCAGGATGTCGCCGACGATGAACAGCAGCAGCAGCTTCGGGCCCATCACCCGTTTCAGCTGTGTGTGGTCTTTTGTGTCTGGCGTGTTTTGCGTGTCTTTCGTGGCCATAGTGTCTTTTTTCCTCTTATGTGGCTCGGGGAAGGCGTGCCTGGGCAACGCAGGGCGCTGAAAAAAGTCTAAGGCGGCAATCGGGCGGTGTCCTGAAACCAAATGTCTAAGTTGTTGGCGGCTGTGTATCGGCAGGTGCGCCCGTCGGCGCGGGCGCTCGCGAAAAAAAAGCCCGGCGCAAGCCGGGCTGAGTCGCAGGCGTGGTCAGGGCTGCCCGGCCGGAGGCGCCAGCGACGGCGGCAGCTTGCGCAGGGTCGCGGGCGTGCGCGACAACTTGATGGGCGAGCCCACGCCCTTGTAGTCGCCCTGTTCCAGCACCATGCCGCGATGGGCGGTATGCGGATGCGCAAGCGCCTGCTCCACCGTCTGCACCGCGGCCGCGGGCACGCCGGCGCGCAGCAGTCGGTCCGAGAGCGCGGCGGCGTCTTGGCGGGCGAGCAGCGCCGTGAGGTCTTCGCGCAGGGCGGGGCGGTTGCGCAGGCGGTCCGCGTTGGTCGCATAGCGCGCATCCTGCGCCAGGGCGGGGGCGTCGAGCGCCTGGGCCAGCATCGCGAACTGGCGGTTGTTGCCCACCGCCAGGAAGATGGGGCCGCTCGCGGTGGGCAGCGTTTCGTACGGCGCGATGTTCGGATGCGCGTTGCCGCTGCGCTGCGGCGCCTTGCCGCTGTAGAAATAGTTGGGCGCATGCGGATGCAGCAGCGACAGCGCGCAGTCGTACAGCGTGATGTCCAGGAACTGGCCCAGCCCGCTGCGCACGCGCTCGTTGAGCGCCAGCAGGATGGCGACCGCCGCGTTCAGGCCGGTCACCATGTCCACCACCGGCAGGCCGACCCGCGTGGCCTCGCCGTCCGCTTCCCCGTTCACGCTCATCAGGCCGCACATGGCCTGGGCGCAGGCGTCATAGCCCGGCAGGCCGCCCAGCGGGCCGTCCGAGCCGAAGCCGCTGACGCGGCAATGGATGAGCGCGGGAAAGGCCTGCTTGAGGTCCTGGTAGCCCAGGCCCCACTTCTCCAGCGTGCCGGGCTTGAAGTTTTCGACCAGCACGTCGGCGTCGGCCAGCAGATGGCGCAGCAGCTCCTGGCCGGCGGGTTGCGACAGGTCCAGCGTCATGCCGTCCTTGTTGCGGTTCACGCCGATGAAATACGAGGCCGTCTCGCCCAGAAAGGGCGGGCCCCAGCCGCGCGTTTCGTCGCCGCCGGGCGGCTCGATCTTCAGCACGTCGGCGCCGTGGTCGGCCAGGATCTGGGTGCAGTAGGGACCGCCCAGCACGCGCGACAGGTCGATTACCTTGCAGCCCGCCAGGGCGCCTGCGTTGGGTAGGGTAGGGGCCATGATGTGTTCGCTTCAGTCGATGGAGACGTTGGCGCTCTTGATGAGGGCGCGCCACTTGGGGACTTCGGTGCCGATGAACGCGGACAGGCCCTGCGGCGTCTTGTCCTGCGCTTCGACGATGCCCTGCGCGCGCAGGGTCTGGCCGATGGCGGGGTCCGACAGCGCGGTCCGGAACGCCTGGTTCAGCGTGCTGACGACCTCGGCCGGCGTGTTCTTGGGGGCGACGATGCCGAAGAAGACGCTGACGTCATAGCCGGCCAGTCCCTGCTCGGACAGGGTCGGCAGGTCAGGCAGCGCGTCGGAGCGCTGCGCGCTCGCCAGCCCGATGGCGCGCAGCTTGCCGGCCTTGACGTACGGCAGCGCGGTGAGGATGTCGGTGAACGACATCGACACCTGTCCGCCCAGCAGGTCGTTCAGCGCGGGGCCGGTGCCCTTGTACGGGATGTGCATGATCTGTGTGTTGGCCATGCGGTTGAACAGGATGCCTGCCAGGTGCGACGACGCGCCGTTGCCCGACGAGGCATAGCTCAGCTTGTCCGGGTTCTGGCGGGCGTAGGCGATCAGTTCCTGCAGATTGTTGGCGGGCACCGACGGGTTCACGACCAGGATGTTGGGCAGGTGGCCGATGCGGATGATGGGCGCGAAGCTGGTCTCGGGGTTGTAGCCCTGGTTCTTGTACAGGCTGACGTTGATGGCGAGCGGCCCCGAGGTGCCGAACAGGATGGTGTAGCCGTCGGGTTTGGCGGCGGCGACGTATTCGGAACCGATGTTGCCGCCCGCGCCGCTGCGGTTTTCGACGATGACGTTCTGCTTGAGCGGCTCGCGCAGCTTTTCGGCCAGTCGGCGCGCCAGCGCGTCGGTCGGGCCGCCGGGCGGGAAGGGCACGACCAGCGTGACGGGCCGCGCGGTCGGGAAGGCGTCGGCGGCTACGGCAGGCGCCGCCGTCACGGCGGCAGCGGCCGCCGCGGCGGCCAGCAGAAGGGGGGCGAAATGGCGTTTCATGGGTGTCTCCGGTGAATGACGCGCCGGCTGTGCCGCCGGCGTCGGGTGAGGGCAAAGCGGGGTGGGCGCACTACAGCGCGTATTGCAGGATGGCCCGGCAGGCCGCGCTTTCGTCGGGGGGGATGGCGTAGGGATCGCGCGGCGCCAGGCGGTGCAGCAGCACCTGATCGGCCAGCCGCGCGCGGCTTTCCAGGCCGGCGCCGGTGGCTTCCCAGCGCAGGGCGGCCATCGAGACAGCGTGGTAAAGCAACGATGCGGCCTGGCGGGCCAGCTCCGCGTGGTCGCCCTGCGCGGCGTGTTCGGCCAGCGCATAGGTCTTTTCCAGGGCGTCGGCCTGCGCGTCGGCCAGTCCGGCCGGGCAGGGCACGCCCTCGGCGAGCAGGCGGTCGATGTGGCTGCGCAGCGCGGGCAGGGAATTTTCTTTCTTGATGGCGCGCAGCACGTCCAGCGCGACGATGTTGCTGGTGCCCTCCCAGATGGAGCCCAGATGCGCGTCGCGGACCAGCCGGGGCTCGGTCCATTCTTCGATGTAGCCGCAGCCGCCGCGCACTTCCATCGCGTCGCCGGTGACCTTGCGCGCGTCGCGGCAGGCGCGGAACTTGATGAGCGGCGTCAGGATGCGGGCCAGCGCGGGATCGGCCGCGCCCTGGTCGGCGTCGGCCAGCGCCCGCGCCGTCTGGAACATGACGCTGCGCGCCTGTTCGGCCCACACCGTCATCTTGACAAGCTGGCGCTGCATCAGCGGCATGTCGATCAGCCGCTTGCCGAAGGCGCGGCGGTGCTGCGACACGTAGACGGCCTCGGTGACGGCGCGGCGCATCAGGCCGGCGGCGCGCATGCCGTTCGATAGCCGCGAGTTGTTGATCATGTCGGCCATGTGCTTGAAACCGCGGCCGCGCTCGCCCACCAGCCACGCCACCGCGCCTTCCAGGCGGATCTCGCCGCTGGCCATGGACCGGGTGCCCAGTTTGTCCTTCAGGCGCAGGATGCGGTAGCGGTTGTGCGTGCCGTCGGCCAGGTCGCGCGGCAGCAGAAAGAGCGACACGCCCTTCAGGCCGGGTTGCGCCTCGCTGCGCGCCAGCACCATCGCGAAACCGGCGTCGGGGTTCGAGCAGAACCACTTGTCGCCGTGGATGCGCCAGGTGCCGTCGTCCTGGGCCTGGGCCGTGACCTCGGTGGCGCTGACGTCCGAGCCCGCGCCTTGTTCGGTCATGAACATCGCGCCCTGGCGCAGCGTGTCGAAATCCTGCGAGGTGACCTGCGGCAGCACGCGCTCGACCAGCGCGGGATCGCCGAACTTGCGCAAGGTGCGCGCCAGCGAGTCGGTCATGCTGACCGGGCAGCACAGGCCGAATTCGGCCTGCACGAAGAGGTGGCTGAGCGCGTACTTGGCCGCCGCGGGCATGGGTTCGGGCCAGCCGAGCACGCCGCCGCGATGGGACAGCGCGGCCAGGCCGAATTCGCTGTAGGCCAGGCGTTCCAGTTCCACGTAGGCGGGGTGCTTGTCGACGCGCGACTCGTCCGTGCCGGCGCGGGTGCGCACCGACAGCGTGGGCGGATGCTTGTCGGCCACGGACGCCAGTTCGTCCATGAGGCCGCCCGCCAGTTCGCCCAGGCGCCGCAGGTGCGGCAGCAGATGCGCCTGCAGGTCGGCGGGCAGGTAGCGGCGGCTGAGCGCCTCGGCATAGGGGTCCGCGTCGAACAGGTTCAGCCCCCGGGAGTCCGGGACGGGCGTGGTGGTGGCGGCAACGGGCAAGACGGGGGTATCCATGGCGGCATCCGGGGACGAGGGCGGGAGATGGCCTATGGTGCGGGGCTTGATTAATCTATTCAAATACTGTTTTGATGTAGATCAATCCAAAGAAAATATAGATACGCCTAGGGAGCGATGCATGGACCTGGACCCGCGCCTGCTGCGGTATTTCATCGCCGTGGCCGAGGAACGCCATTTCAGCCGGGCGGCGGCGCGCCTGCACATTTCCCAGCCGCCGCTCAGCTATGCGATCCGCCAGTTGGAAGAAAACGTCGGCGCGCGCCTGCTGGCCCGCACCAGCCGGCATGTGGAACTGACCGACGCCGGACAGGTGCTGTACCGCGAGGCGCACATCCTGCTGCGCCAGGCCGAGGAGGTGCGCACGCTGGTGCGGCAGGTGGACGCGGGCCTGCGCGGGCGCCTGCGCATTGGCTTCGTGGGATCGATGCTGTACCGGGGCCTGCCCGCGCTGCTGAACGCCATGCGGGCGGCGCTGCCGGATGTGGAACACGTATTGACCGAACTGAACTCGCACGACCAGATCGAGGCGGTGCGGCGCGGCGAGCAGGACCTGGGCTTCATCCACGCCAATCCGGTGCCGGAGGGGGTGCAGGCGCGCGACCTGATGGCCGAGCCCTTCGTGGTCTGCCTGCCGGACGCGCATCCACTGGCGGGGCGCGAATCGGTGGGGCTGGCGGAGCTGGCGTCGGATGATTTCGTGTTTTTCGCCCGCGCGGCCTCGCCCAGTTATTACGAGACGGTGCTGTCGATGTGCGTGTCGGCCGGCTTCACGCCGGCGATCCGGCACGAGGTGCGCCACTGGCTGAGCGTGGCGTCGCTGGTGTCGCAGGGGCTGGGGGTGTCGATCGTGCCGGCCTGCCTGTCGCGCAGCGGGCTGGCGGGCACCCGCTTCATCGCTTTCGAGCATCAGGCGCGCTCGATCAGCCAGGTGATCTGGCCCGATACGGCGCGCTCGCCCCTGCAGGAGCGCGCGGTGGCGCTGGTGGCGCAGGCGTTTCCGCCGCCGCCGAGCGCCGCCGCGGGGTGAGGATCAGCGGAACACGACGGTCTTGTTGCGGTTCAGCAGGATGCGGTGCTCGACGTGGCTGCGCACGGCGCGCGACAGCACCAGCGATTCGATGTCGCTGCCCACCTGGGTGAGGTCCTGGGCGGTCATCGTGTGATCGACGCGTTCGATGTCCTGGTCGATGATCGGGCCTTCGTCCAGGTCCGAGGTCACGTAGTGGGCGGTGGCGCCGATGATCTTCACGCCGCGCGCATGGGCCTGGTGATAGGGCCGCGCGCCCTTGAAGCTGGGCAGGAAGCTGTGGTGGATGTTGATCGCGCGGCCCGTCAGGGCGCGGCACATGTCGGCCGACAGGATCTGCATGTAGCGGGCCAGCACGACCAGGTCGATGTTCGCCTTGTCGACGATCTCCAGGACCTGCTTTTCCTGTTCCAGCTTGGTGTCGGGCGTGACCGGCAGGTAGTGGAACGGGATGCCGTAGGAGGCGGCCAGGCTGGCGTAGTCGTTGTGGTTGGAGACGATTGCCGCCACTTCGGCGTGCAGATGGCCGCTGTGCACGCGGAACAGCAGGTCGTTCAGGCAGTGGCCCTGCTTGCTGACCATGATCAGCAGGCGCTCCTTGCGGCGCGCGTCGTGCAGCTTGAGTTCCATGCCGTACTCGGCGGACATCGCGCCCAGGCGGGCGCGCAGGTCGTCGGCGGACACGCTGACCGGCAGGTCGAAGTGCACGCGCAGGAAGAAGCGGCCCGTCTCTTCGTCGCCGAATTGCTGCGAATCCAGGATGTTGCAACCCAGTTCGAACAACAGGCCGCTGACGCGGTAGACGATGCCGGTGCGGTCAGGGCAGGACAGGGTCAGGATGTAGTCGTTGTGCTGCATGGCGGGGATGGCTGAAAGGGAAAAAAGGAGTCGGGCGGATCAGGCGGACAGGCGCGCCAGGGTTTCTTCCGCCAGGGCCAGGCTGGAGGTCAGCCCGGGGGATTCGATGCCGAACAGGTTCACCAGGCCGGGCACGCCATGCACGGCGGGGCCGGCGATGACGAAGTCCGCGGCCGGCTCGTGCGGGCCGGAGATCTTGGGCCGGATGCCGGTGTAGCCGGGCGCCAGCGCGCCGTCGGGCAGGGCGGGCCAGTAGCTGCGGACGGCTTCGTAGAACACGTCGGCGCGGGCCGGGTCGATCGTGTAGTCCTCGGTGCCGACCCATTCGGTGTCGGGGCCGAACTTGGCCTGGCCGCCCATGTCCAGCGTCAGGTGCACGCCCAGGCCGGCGTGCTGCGGCACGGGGTAGATCAGGCGCGAGAACGGCGCGCGGCCGGACAGCGTGAAATAGCTGCCCTTGCACAGGTAATCGGTGGGGATGGTGTCCGCCGGCACGCCGTCGATGCGGCGGGCCAGCGCCGGCGCCTGCAGGCCGGCCGAATTGATCAGCACGTTGCAGGACAGGGTCATGGCTTCTTCGCCGCCGAATTGCAGGTCGAACCCGCCTTCGGGGCGCACCCGGCCCGACACCAGCGGGGTGTGGAACACGCATTGGGCGCCCGCGTTTTCGGCCTCGCCCTGGAACGAGAGCATCAGCGCGTGGCTGTCCACGATGCCGGTGGACGGCGACACCAGCGCGGCGGTGCATTGCAGCGCGGGCTCCAGGCGCATGGCCTCCGCGCCCGAGATGTACTGCAGGTCGTCCACGCCGTTGGCGCGCGCACGCTGGGCGATGCCTTCGAGCTGCGTCGCCTGTTCCGGGCTGGTCGCCACGATGAGCTTGCCCAGACGCTTGTGCGGCACGCCCCGTTCGGCGCAATACGCATACAGCAGGTGCTTGCCGCGCACGCATAGGCGCGCCTTCAGGCTGCCGGCCGGGTAATAGATGCCGGCGTGGATGACTTCGGAATTGCGCGAGCTGGTGCCGGTGCCGATGGCCTCGGTGGCCTCGGCCACCAGCACTTCGCGGCCCGACTGGGCCAGCGCGCGGGCGATCGCCAGGCCCACGACGCCGGCGCCGATGACGACGCAATCGATGTCGACGCTCATAAGGCGGCCTTTCCGGAACGGGCGCCGGCCGGCGTCAGGTCGAATCCGCCTGCGTGAAAGACCAGCGGCGGCTCGCCGCTATGTCCGCAACGTTCGACTTCTCCCACCATGATGACGTGATCTCCTTCGACATAGCGGCTGCGGTTGCGGCATTCGAACCAGGCGGCGCAATGGCCGTCCAGCATGGGTGTGCCGCCCGGCGCGTGGTGCACTGTCAGCCCCGCAAAGCGGTCCGGCGTCTTGCCCGTCGCGAAGCGGCGCGCCAGCGCGATCTGATCCGCGCTCAGCACATTGACGACGTAGCGCTCGCACTGTTCGAAGGCCGCCAGCGACGACGAGCCCAGCGACAGGCTCCACAGCACCAGCGGCGGATTCAGCGATACCGAATTGAACGAGCTGACGGTCAGTCCGATGGGCGCGCCATCCGGGCCGGCGGTCGTCACGACCGTCACGCCGGTGGCGTAGCGGCCCAGTGCGGTGCGAAAGAAGGCGGAGTCGAAATCAGGGGAGGAGGCGGACATGCAATAGACGGTTCGGTCGGGCGCCCTCGGGTGGCGCGCCCGGCGTAGGGGCGCCCCGCGTGAGGGCGCCCGGTATCAGGGCGACAGGCGTTCGATCTTCCAGGCCGCGCCGTCCGCGACGTAGCGCAGGCGGTCGTGCAGGCGGGACGGGCGGCCCTGCCAGAATTCGAAGGCGGTGGGCTTGAGACGATATCCGCCCCAGTGCGGCGGACGCGGCGGTTGTTCGCCGAAGCGCTCGCGGAATTCTTTTTCGCGGGCTTCCAGTTCTTCGCGGGTGATGGGCTGGCTCTGGCGCGAAGCCCAGGCGCCGATGCGCGAGCCGGCCGGGCGGCTGTTGTAGTAGGCATCGGACTCTTCGGCCGCCACCTTTTCCACCACGCCCTCGATGCGGACCTGGCGCTCCAGCGGCTGCCAGAAGAAGAGCAGGCTGGCGCGCGGTTCGGCCAGGAGGTCCAGGCCCTTGCGCGATTCGTAATTGGTGAAGAACGTGAAGCCCTGTTCGTCAAAGCCCTTGATGAGGACGATGCGGGCGCTGGGCTGACCGCTGGCGTCCACGGTCGCCAGGGTCATGGCGTTGGGTTCCGGCACCTTGGAGGCCAGGGCCTCGTCGAACCAGCGGGCGAATTGCTCGAACGGAGAGGCGGCTGCCTGGCTTTCCAGCAGCACGTTCTTTTCATAGCTTTGACGCAGATCTGAGACGGACATGGTCTTGGGGGTTCAGCGTTGATAACAGGGAGTTTATACCGCTTGGGAGACCGGCTCCCCATTGACCCCGCGCAGGCCCCGGGCAAGTTCGCCGCGCCCGGCCGCCGCCGCGGCGTCAGGCGCCTTCGGGCAGGGAATGGCCGTCCACTTCCAGCCGGCGGGCGATGGCGTCCAGGCGGGCGTCGTGGATCCCGGCGGCGCGCAGGGCCTGGGCGGTCTGCACCACGTAGTCGGTGCAGGGGCCGTAGCGCCCCGCGGCGCGGCGCACGATGGCCAGCAGTTCCGGCTCTGGCAAGGCCCGGATATAGGCCGGGTTGCTGCGGTTCATGATGAAGACCAGCGCGCGGACGGTGCCCTCGTCGGTCGCGCAGCGGATCCAGCGGGGCAGATAGGCGCCGGTGGACATCTCGCGCTCCCAGAGCGCGGGAAAATAATTGGGGACCTGGTCCCCGGCCAGCCGGTAGACGACGCCGCGGCAGGAGCCGCCGCGGTCCAGTCCGAACACGAGGCCGGGACATTCGGGCGTGCCGCGGTTGACCCGCGACCACAGGCAGAGCGCCCGGTGATGGCCGCGCAGGGTGGCCAGCCGGCGTTCCATGAAATCGAAATCGGGACGCCAGATGAGCGATCCGTACCCGAATACCCAGACGTCCTCGCCCTCCTGCCAGTGCCGCAGCGCATCCTCGAGCGAGGCTTGCCGCTCCTCCGGGGTCCAGAGGCGAAAGGGCAGGGAGGCGCCGGAGAGATCCGAGGCGGGTGGGGATGACGCTTTGTTCACGACTACGTTTTCCGTTCAGGCTCGTGCGGAGGATTGCGATTGGCCCAGCCCCCGGCCATCAATGCCACGGAATAGGCCCAGAAAAGCGGGGCAACGCCAATTACCGCACCCAGCGCGCCGAAGGTCAACGGCAGCGACACCTGCGAACCGTTGATCAGGGCCATCCGCAGGCCCACGGCCTCGGCCGCCCGGCCCGGCGGCGAATGCTGGTGCAGCAAGGCCAGCATGCTGGGCTGGCAACAGCCCAGCGCCAGGCCCAGGATGAACGACAGCACGATCAGGACGGTAACGTCGGTGAACAGCGGGTAAAACATGAAGTCGATGGCGGCCGTGGCCATGGCTACTCGCACCAGTGTCCACGAGCGGACGCGGCGCTGGATCAAGGGGAGAACCAGGCGGATGACGAAAGTTGCCGCCGCGAAGGACGCCAGGATGACGCCGATGGTGGTGGCCGACAGGCCGATCGCCACGCCGAAGATGGGCACGACGAACAAATGGGTGTCCCAGGCGCCGGACAGAATGGTGTTCACCATGAGGATGCGGCGCAGGGCGGGGACGGCCAGCAGTTCGGTGACGCGGCGGCGCTGGGCCTCGCGCACGACGGTGATGGCGGCGTCCACGGCCTTCAATTGGTGACGGAGCGCATACAGTCCGCCGGCCGACAGCAGGGGCCCGAGGGCCAGGATGCCGAACGCCGTGCGGGTGCCCAGGTGGTCGATCGCCAGCCCCGCGATGAGCGGGCCGGAGAAACCGGAGCCCGCCAGCGCCAGCGACATGAACGAGAAGTTGCGCAGGCGCTGTTCGGGTTCGGCATGGCCCAGCAGATCCTGCGTGGCGACCTGATGCAGCATAAACCCGATGCCGATGCAGCACGAGGCGACCAGCAGGGCAGCCTGGGTCTGCGAGATGAAGGGCAGAAAGGTGCCGAAGGCGACCAAAGCCGTGCCGATCACCAGGGGGCGCACGATGCCGACCCGATCGACCCAACGCCCCGCGCGCACCGAAAACAGCATCGGCAGCACCGCGAACACGGCGACCAGGGTGCCGACCTTGAATGTCGACAACCCCATCTGCAGCGCGGTCAGGGAAACGGTGATCCGTCCCCCGGTAAGCGCCACGTGATTCATCATGGCCAGCAGGCACAACAGCACCGCCCCGGAAAATTCTGGGGAACTGGATGGCGCGGAGGGGGATCTGTTGGAGGTAGACACGGCTTAACTGCAGCCATTCTGTTCGTAACATCCGCCTATGTCGAGGCGAGGATTTTTTGCGCCGCCGCAATCGGGGGCGGGTCACGGTTGGGAGTTAGCGGTCATCTAGCCGCCAAGTCGTGTTCTTATTCATACAGATGACAGCACGTTCACGGCAGGTGCGGTAAAAAGGGTTCCGTCTTTGATCCGCACTCGTTGTATCGTTCTCGCAACGGAACAATCGTGGCGGGTGTCATTCGCCAGCATCACCGGCGCCGTTCTCGGCGCCAGCCGTCCCTCTTATCCAGTTCAATGAAAAAGTCCCGCAGCAAGCTCAAGCGCTATGGCCTGATCGCCGTCATCCTCCTGCTTCTCGTGTTCGCCGCCCGGGCCGCGTTCTTCTCCGCGCCGCCGCCGCCGACCTTCGCGGTGGCCGAGGTCACCCGCGCCGACCTGGAAGACAGCGTCCTGGCCAGCGGCACCATCGACGCCATCGAACGGGTCAGCGTCGGCGCCCAGGCCACGGGCCAGTTGAAGTCCTTGAAGGTGGAGCTGGGCGACCGGGTCAAGAAGGGCCAGCTCGTGGCCGAGATCGACGACCTGACCCAGCAGAATGAGCTGCGCAACGCCGAGGCCGCGCTGCAGACGCGACGCGCCGAGCGCGCCGCCAAGGTCGCGATGCTGAAACAGGCCGAGCTCGCCTTCAAGCGGCAGCGCCAGATGCTGGCGGCCGACGCCAGCTCGCGCGAGGCCTACGAATCCGCCGAGGCCACGCTGGGTGTGACCCGTGCCGAGATCGCCTCGCTGGACGCGCAGATCGCCCAGGCGGAAATCCAGGTCGACACCGCCCAGGTCAACCTGGGCTATACGCGCATCGTCTCGCCGATCGACGGCATGGTGGTGGCGGTGGTGACCAAGGAAGGCCAGACGGTGAACTCGATCCAGAGCGCGCCGACCATCATCAAGGTGGCGCAGGTGGACACCATGACGATCAAGGCGCAGATTTCCGAGGCCGACGTGACCCGGGTCAAGCCGGGCCTGCCGGTCTATTTCACCATCCTGGGTGAGCCCGACGAGCGCTACCGGGCGACGCTGCGCGCGGTGGAACCGGCGCCGGATTCCATCCAGAAGGACGATGCGACCTCGTCGCTGACCTCGTCCACCAGCACGTCGACCAGCGCGGCGGTCTACTACAACGGCCTGTTCGACGTGCCCAACCCGGACGAGAAGCTGCGCATTTCGATGACGGCGCAGGTGTTCATCGTGCTGGGCGAGGCCAAGAATGCCGTGGTGGTGCCCGCCTCGGCGCTGGGCAAGCGCGGCGAGGACGGGAGCTACGCGGTGCGGGTGGTGCTGGACGGCAACAAGACCGAGACGCGGCAGGTCCGCATCGGCATGAACAACAATGTGCAGGCGCAGGTGCTGGAAGGCCTGGAGGTGGGCGAACGCGTCGTGTCGGCGGACTCTGCCCCGGCGGCCGGCGCGCAGCCGGGGGCCTGACATGGCCGGCCCGTTGATCTCCCTGTCCGGGGTGCGCCGCGAGTTCCCCGCGGGCGACCAGACGATTGCCGTCCTGAAGGACATCAACCTCACGATCGAGGCCGGCGAGATGGTCGCCATCGTGGGCGCGTCCGGCTCGGGCAAGTCCACGCTGATGAACATCCTGGGCTGCCTGGACCGCCCCACGGTCGGCGACTACAAGGTCGATGGCCGCAGCACCGGCGAGCTGGATCCGGACGAGTTGGCCGAGCTGCGCCGGGAGCACTTCGGCTTCATTTTCCAGCGTTACCACCTGCTGGCCGACCTGAGCGCGCAGGGCAACGTGGAGGTGCCGGCCGTGTATGCGGGCAAGCGCCGCGAGGCCCGGCTGGAGCGCGCCTCGACCCTGCTGGCGCGGCTTGGCCTGGCCGACCGGTCCGGGCACCGGCCCGGCCAGCTCTCCGGGGGCCAGCAGCAGCGTGTGAGCATTGCGCGGGCGCTGATGAACGGCGGCGACATCATCCTGGCCGACGAGCCCACCGGCGCGCTGGACACGCATACCGGGCAGGAGGTGCTGCGCATCCTGGAGGAGCTGAACGCGGCCGGGCACACCATCATCATCGTCACGCACGACATGAATGTGGCGCGCCACGCCCAGCGCATCATCGAGATCAGCGACGGCGAGATCGTCGCCGACAAGCGCAATCCGGAAGCGCCGCGGCACCAGGCCGCGCGGGACGAGGCGCCGGCGCTGGCCCAGCGTCCGGCCTGGCAGGCCTATCTGGACCGTTGCGGCGAGGCGCTGCGCATGGCGCTGCTGGCCATGAACGCGCACCGGCTGCGCACGTCGCTGACGATGCTGGGCATCATCATCGGCATCGCCGCCGTGGTGTCGGTGGTGGCGCTGGGGGAGGGCTCGCGGCGCAAGATCCTGGAGGACATCAGCGCGATCGGCACCAATACGGTGGAGGTCTTTCCGGGCAAGGATTTCGGCGATGAGAAGGCGGTCAATATCCGCACCCTGGTGCCGGCCGACGCGGATGCGCTGGCGCGCGAGTCCTATGTGGACAGCGTGACGCCGGAAGTGGCGACCAGCAATACGCTGCGGTATCGCAATGTGTCGGTGAACGGCTCGATCCAGGGCGTGGGGGAGCAGTATTTCCGGGTGCGCGGGATCAAGCTTTTCGAGGGCAAGTTCTTCGACGAGACCAGCGTGGCGCGCCGCGCGCAGGAGGTGGTGATCGACGAGGGTACGCGGCGCAAGCTGTTCGGCTCGCACACCGAGCCCATCGGGCAGGTGATCTTCCTGGGGTCGATGCCGGCGCGCGTGATCGGGGTGACGCAGAAGAAAGACACGGTCTTTGGCAACAATGATTCGTTGAATGTCTGGATTCCGTACACGACGGCGCTGTCGCGCGTGCTGGGCCAGCAGCATCTCAAGAGCATTACGGTGCGCGTGAATGACGCCACGCCGCCCGCGGCGGCCGAGCAGGCCATCGTGCGGGTGCTGACGCGGCGCCATGTGGTGAAGGACTTTTTTGTGTTCAACACGGACGCGGTGCGCAAGACGATCGAGCGCACGACGGCCACGATGACGCTGCTGGTGTCGCTGATCGCGCTGATTTCGCTGATGGTGGGCGGCATCGGGGTGATGAACATCATGCTGGTGTCGGTGACCGAGCGCACGCGCGAGATCGGCGTGCGCATGGCGGTGGGCGCGCGCCGCAGCGACATCATGCAGCAGTTTCTGATCGAGGCTGTGCTGGTGTGCCTGATCGGGGGCGCGGTGGGCATCCTGTTGTCGCTGGGCCTGGGGGTGCTGGTGAGCAAGGCGACGGGCGGCTCGTTCCAGATGATCTATTCCACGGCATCGATGGTGGCGGCGTTTACGTGCTCGACGCTGATCGGTGTGATTTTTGGCTATCTGCCGGCGCGCAATGCGGCGCGCCTGGATCCCGTCGAGGCGCTGGCCCGGGAATGAGGACGATGAAAGCAGTTTTCCCTATGTGCAAACCGGCCGTTCTGGCGCTGCTGCTGGCGCTGGGCGGTTGCGGCGGTCTGCTGCGCACGGATTATGAGCCGCCGGCCGCGAACGTGCCGGCGGCCTGGACCCATGCCGGCGCGGACCCGGACACGGGCGCGCAGGCGATGTTGTTCGAAGGGGGCGCCTGGTGGCGCAATTTCGACGACCCGGTGCTCAATGGGTTGGTCGAGACG
This sequence comes from Achromobacter sp. T5-5, assembly GCF_055397965.1. Classification (NCBI taxonomy): domain Bacteria; kingdom Pseudomonadati; phylum Pseudomonadota; class Betaproteobacteria; order Burkholderiales; family Alcaligenaceae; genus Achromobacter; species Achromobacter sp. T5-5. The sequence goes on along the minus strand of NZ_AP027919.1, from coordinate 5,258,413 downwards.
GCGCTGGCGCGCAATAACGATCTGGCGGCCGCGGCGATCCGCGTGCGACGGGCCCAGTATCAGGCGGGGCTGGCCGATGACCAACTGATGCCGCAGTTCGGCGGCGACGCGAATGTTTCGCGCATCCGCAATCTTTATGGCGATCGCGCCATTACGCGCGCGAATTCGGCGGAGCTGACGGTGAGCTACCAGGTGGACCTGTGGGGCAAGCTGGCGCGCCAGCGGGATGCGGCGCAGTGGGAGGCGCTGGCGACGGAGCAGGACCGGCAGAGCGCCGCGCTGTCGCTGGTGGGCACGACGGCGACGCTGTATTGGCAGACGGCGTTCATCAATCAGCGCATCGCGAGCAGTGAGGAAAGCATTGCCTATGCGCGCCGCACGCAGGAGCTGGTGCGGGCGCAGTATGCGGCGGGCGGGGCGTCGGCGCTGGAGCTGGCGGAGGCCGAGCAGACGGTGGCGAGCCAGCAGGCGGCGCATGCGCTGTTGGTGCAGCAGCGCGTGGAGTATACGAATGCGCTGGCGATTCTTTTCGACGGTCCGCCGGACCGGATCATGGCCGATCCGGCCCGCCTGCCGTCCAGCGCGTTGCCCGAGGCGCGCGCGGGCGTGCCGGCGGAGCTGCTGGGGCGGCGTCCGGACCTACGCGCGGCGGAGCTGCGGCTGCGGGAGTCGCTGGCGACGGTGGATGCGACGCGCGCAAGCTTTTATCCGCCGGTGACGCTGACCGGGGCGCTGGGCAGTTCTAGCCCGACGCTGTCGGAGGTGCTGCAAAATCCCATTGCGACGTTGGGGGCGGGGCTGACGCTGCCGTTTCTGCAGTGGAACCAGATGCAGCTCAACATCAAGATCTCCAAGGCGGATTACGAGGAGCGGGTGGTGAGCTTCCGGCAGTCGCTGTATCAGGCGATGGCGGATGTGGAGAATGCGCTGTCGAACCGCACGCAGTTGGCGCGGCGGGCTGAGCAGCTGGACCTGTCGTTGCGGTCGGCGCGCGAGGCGGAGCGGCTGTACGAGGTTCGATACCGGGCGGGGGCCGTGCCGTTGCGGGATTGGCTGGATGCGCAGGAACGGCGCAGGACGGCGGAAGTTGCCAGCGACGAGAACATGTTGAACCGGTTGGTGAATCAGGTGACGGTTTATCAGGCGCTTGGCGGGGATGATGTGGTCGGCGTGGATGTGGGTTCGGATTTGAGTTCTTAGGACGTCTGGTGCTGGGGCGGCTTTGGTTGGTTGAGGGTAGGTTCTTTTGACGCCCGGCGCGTCGGCGGCCTGGGGCGCGCGGGGCTACGATTGCGGTCCGGAGCCTTCGCTCCGGACTGCCCCGTCCTCATCTTCGTCACCGCCTTCGGCGGTTCCTTCAGATTCCGTCGGGCGCATCTACACGCCCCGCGCACCCCAGGCCGCCGCCACACCGGGCTCGGGCGGCTGGATCTTGCCGGGCGCTGGGGCGGGTGGGGTTCTTGAGGTTCTTGCGGGTGTCGGGATGGCTTTGGAGCGTCTTGCGGGGCCCGCCCCCCGGCCGGCCGCGCGGGCGGCCTTGGGGGGCTTACGCGGTGTCTGGCGTCGTGGCGGTGACGCTTCGCGTGTGGGCTGCGCAGGGGGGGGCGGGCGTTTAGGTTGTCACGATCACGTCCGGCGTGCCTGATGCCACCTTCAACACGGTTTGCGATGCGACGACGGGTGCCGCCGGGGCTTGCGTGCCGTCCAGCGGTTTGAGCTTGTTGAAGACGCAGCGCAGCTCGGTCTCGGTCAACGTCACGACGGCAAAGCCCTGTGCGTCGGTGTCGATGTGGCGCATCCAGTTTGCGTTGAACTGCCGCAGCGTGTCGTTGAACGCGTTCTGGATCTTGCCCGCCGTCTCGCCGTAGATCAGCGGCTTGGCGGCCGCGAAGCTTGGGTCGGTGTCGACGACATTCTTGAAGTAGCTGAAGAAGGAGTTGCTGGAGATGCCGGCTGTCACCAGGTCCACCATCACGGGCTTGGGGGTAGCGGCGTCGTAGTCGTCCATCACGGGGCCGGCGAAGAAGGCGTGGATGTCGCCCGTCAGCGCGACGAGGTTGCGCACTCCGGTGTCGCGTACGAAGGCCATGAGGTGCTTGCGCTCGGCGTTGTAGCCGTCCCATTGGTCGGCGTTCAGCAGGTATTCGTTCAGCAGCAGCGATGGCGGCAACTGGGCGTCCAGCAGGGGTTTTATCTGTGCGGCGAAGGCGGCGGGGGGGATGCCGGCCTGTATGTCCAGCAGCCCCGACAGCATGGGATACGCCGTGACGGGTTTGCCGCTGGTGTGGTCGGCGGCCGTGAGGTCCTGCGCCAGCGCGGCGGCCATGGCCGTGACCAGGGGGGCCAGCGCGGATTGCGCGGCGGCCAGGCCCTGGGCCAGCAGGCCGGAGACGGCCTGGGTGCCGTTGAACTGCATGCGCAGCAGCGAGACTTCATTTCCCCAGAGGTTCCATGACGTGGTGCTGGCGCCCAGTTGGGCCTTCCACCAGTCGCGCTGGGTGTCGCCCAGGATCGAGACGGGCGTCAACTGGCCGCCGGCGTTGGTCATTTTCAAGGTCTCGACTTGCGACAGCAGGCTTTTGGGCACGAAGTAGCGGCTGCCGATTTCGCTTCCCACTTGTTGTTCGGGAATGACGTGGTCGGTCCGGTACAGGCGTTCGTCCGTCATGAGCAGGGTGGCGAGGCTGCCGAAGCGGAAGGCGCGATAGATCTGGATGTTCTGGAATGACGGGTTGGTCAGGTCCAGCGACACATCGGCCGGCATGAATTCGAACCAGGCCTGGCTGGCGCCGCGGCGGCGCGATGTGATGGGCGTTTCGTCGTCGGCGACGCCGTAGGTCTGGTGGTCCTGCCAGCAGTCGTCCGAGAATTCGTGGTCGTCCCAGATGGCGATGACGGGGAATCGCGCGTGCAGGGCTTGCAGCCGGGGGTCGGAGCGGTAGCTGCGGTACAGGCTGCGGTAGTCGGCGAGGGTGGTGGCGTAGATGGCGCCGTCGGCCCGCGCGGTGCCGTCGGGCAGCGACAGGGGCGCGTGGGCGCTTTCCACGCCGCCGGTCTGGAAGCCCGCCTTGACGGTTTCGTAGATGTAATCGCCCAGGTGCACCACGAAATCCAGGTCCTGTGCGGCGAGGTCGTCGAAGGCCGCCCAGTGGTTCACGCTCCAGTCCTGGCACGAAATGAAGGCGAACTTCAGTTGCGACACGGCGGCGTTTTCGGCGGGCGCGGTGCGTGTCCGGCCGATGGGGCTGGTGCTGCCGCCGGCCACGAAACGGTAGTAGTAGTTGCTTGCCGGGTCCAGGCCCGTGACTTTGTGGCGCACGGTGTGGTCCCAATCCGGTTCGGCGCTGATCGAGGCGTCGACCAGGAGTTGGGTGAAGGATGCGTCGCGGGCCAGTTGCACGCGCACGGGCACGGCCGCGCCATCGTCTCCCAGCACCCGCGTCCACAGGATGATGCTGTCGGGCCGCGGGTCGCCGGAGGCGACGCCTTGCGGGTACTGGAAAAGCGCGGTGGGAGCGCCACCCTCGTCGCCGTCGCCGCCTTCATTGTCGTCATCGTCGTCGTTGCTGCCGTTACAGCCGGCCAGGCCGGCGGTGGCGGCGGAGACGGTCAGGAAGCTGCCCCATTTAAGGAATTTTCTGCGGTCCATGGTGATTACTACGCCCTGTCGGACGATGCCGGCGCGCGGCACCTGATTGGTGGGGAGCGGGCGTGAGGACGGTTCGCGCCGTCGCCAGCCCGCGGCGGCGTATTACCCCATCCGGGCGTTACGTGGGAGTGACAGGATGCGGCGCACGCGATCGGAAGCCCGGCGGATCGCGGCGCCGGTGGAATGTCGCGTATATCGCCAGGCGGGCAGGGTCCGCGCCTGCAATAAAATCCCGTTCATGAACTCGCCCGAACCGCTTCCTGAATCCGCCGACCTCGACCGCCGCTTCGGCGCCCTTTCGCGCCTGTACGGCCCCGAGGCGCCCGCCCGCATCCGCAACGCCCACGTGGCCGTCGCCGGTCTGGGGGGCGTGGGCTCGTGGACGGTCGAGGCGCTGGCGCGCTGCGGCGTCGGGGCGTTGACGTTGATCGACCTGGATCACATTGCCGAATCCAACGTCAACCGGCAGATCCACGCGCTGACGTCCACCCTGGGGCAGTCGAAGGTGGATGCGATGGCCGAGCGGGTGCTGGCCATCAATCCGGAATGCCGGATTACGCGGGTGGATGACTTTGTGTCGCCGGAGAACGTGGGCGAGGTGCTGCCGGGGCCGTATACCGTCATCATCGATTGCACCGATCAGGCCGCCGCCAAGATCGCGATGATCCTGCATGCGCGCACGCTGGACGTGCCGATGCTGTTGTGCGGCGGGGCGGGGGGCAAGACGGATCCGCTGGCCCTGCGGGCGGGGGATCTGTCCGGGGCGGTCAATGACGCGCTGCTTGCCAAGCTGCGCAACAAGCTGCGGCGCGAACACGGGTTTCCGCGGGCGTCCGACAAGAATGGCAAGGCGCTCAAGCGCGTGCCCAAGATGGGCGTGCATGCCTTGTGGTTCGACCAGCCGGCGATCCTGCCCGACGCGTGGACCCGTCCGTTCGAGGGTGAGGACGACATGGGGGCGTCGGGGCTGACGCTGGCGCCGCAGGGGCTGTCGTGCGCGGGCTATGGGTCGGTGGTTACCGTGACCGCCGCCATGGGCATGGCGGCGGCCAACGAGGCGTTGCGCCTGGCGGTCTGAAGGTCGCCAGGCGCGCGCCCTTACATGGCCACGAACACGACGCCGTCCTCGATGCGGACGGGGTAGGTCGCGATGTTGTCGCGCAGCGGCGAGCACAGGGCGCGGCCGTCGCGCACGTCGAAGCGGCCCTGGTGCAGCGGGCATTCGATTTCGTGGCCGGTCAGAAAGCCATCGCACAGCCTGGCGTTGCCGTGCGTACAGAGGTTGTCGGTGGCGTAGACCTCGCCGTCCACGCCGTACAGCGCGATCTCGCGCCCGCCGGCCTGCACGGCAATGACGTCATCTTCCGGGACGTCGTCGCGTCCGATGGCCTTGATCCATTGCACAGTCATTGCGTCGTCTCCTGGGTCAGATGGGATAGATCAGCGAGTTCGGAATCAGCTCGCTGTCGAAGATGCACAGCCGCGACTGGAATTTCAGGCCGTCCGGCGTCTGGCGGATCACGTCCAGGTAGCGCCCCACGTTGAAGACGGTGGTGAGCTGGCTGGGTTTGGTGCGGAATACGGCGTAGTTGGCCTCGGCTTCGATGCGCCCGTCCTGCACCAGGAGCACGCGCGGCGCGCCCACGACGTGGCGCTGGTAGTAGGGGTCGTGGAAGATCGTTTCGGTGGCGCCGTAGATGCGGTCCTTGAGCATGCCGCGGCTTTCGAATGCCATGGTCGCGAGGGGAAAGCCGCGTTCGTAGTTCTCGCGCGGCAGCACTTTGTAGATGCAGTCCTCCACGAAGAAGTCCGGCCACTTTTCCCATTCGCCGGCGTCCAGGGCGGCGGCATAGTCGCTGTACAGGCGGGACAGCTGGTAATAGAGCGGAAAGTCCAGCATGTCAGGCCTCCATCACGCGGCGCCAGTAGGCGTACATGCCGCGTATCAGCGTTTCGGTGACCATGTGGTCGGTGTTCTCGGCGGTCTTGCCGCCCAGTTCCGCGACGCTGCGGTGCCAGGGCTTCTGTTCGAAGCCGGATTGCGAAAACTCGATGACTTCGCCGTCGTCGGCCGACACGAAGCCCGCGGGGCCGAACAGGTTGGCCTGGCGCAGGCGGCGCTGCGTCATTTCCGGGGTGTCGTCCGCAAACCCGAAATGGGTCCAGACAAAGTCGAAGGCGTCGTGGCCCACGGGCTGGATGTGGCGGGTGGACAGGGAATTGACCTGCTGCTGGATGATGACGCTGGGAAACAGCGTCATCAGCACGGCGGTCGGGCCGTTCCACCAGGGCTCCGGCACGATGTCCAGAAATCGGTCGTCGTGCAGCGACATCTGTTCCTTGAAGCTGGACACGCCGCTGGTGACGGTGCTTTTGCCGCCCTGGCCGCGCGTGGAGATCATGGCGGCGTGGCGGAAATGCCGGTCCATCTTCAGTTCGGACCGGTTGTCCGCGCGCCACAGCCCGAAGGTCACGAACCAGGTGTGCAACAGGCCGGGGTGGTAGGGGTCCTTGATGTTCTCCTGCATCAGCTTCCAGTTGCCCGGAATGCGCTGGCGGCTGTAGCCGTGGATCACCAGTTGGCGGCCGTCGAAGACGCGGTCGAAGTAGTGCTGGATGTCCGGGCCCAGGTAGTCTTCCAGCGGCTCGACGTCGTGGTCGAAGGAGGCGAAGACCACGCCGTTGCGGCAGGCCACCGTCAGCTTGGTGAGGCCGTGCTCCTCGGGCTTGAAGTCGGGCGGCATGCCGCCGTTCACCTTGCCGTCCTGCTTGACGCCGCGGCGGAAGGGCACGCCGATCAGGTTGCCCTGCAGGTCGTAGTTCCACTGGTGATAGGGGCAGACGAATTCGCTGCGGTTGCCGGCGCGCTCGCGGCAGAACTGCACGCCGCGATGGGCGCAGACGTTCTCCACGACGCGGACCTGGCCGTCGTTGTCGCGCAGTAGGATGACGGACCGCTCGCCCACCACCGTGCGCTTGAAGTCGCCGGGATGGGGGATTTCGGCCTCCAGGCCCACGTAGCTCCAGTGGCCCCGGTAGAAAAAGCGCTCCAGCTCCCGCTGGTGCAGCGCGGCGTCGGTATAGACGCCGAAGGGGATGCGATGGGAGCCGTCGCCCTGCCAGGGCGGGACGATATGGATGGGCTGCTCGGGGGCGTTCATGGACGGCCCCTTTTACAGGGCGTGGCGATGCGTTGCGTGCAGGCGCGCATGGTGTGTCTCCATTTTTCCATCGGGCCGCGTGGCGGCCGGGCAGAGCCTTGCGCGACATGGGCGCAGGCGTTTGTTGCATCTTCGGGCAGCGCATCAAATTAATAAATAGAATCTGGCTAATTACATAAATCACCAGAATCAATATTGGTGCCGGTGGAGACAAGCGCATGAACCTGAAAGACGTGGATCTGAATCTGCTCGTCGTCTTCAATGAATTGCACAAGCATCGACGGGTGTCGGCGGCCGCCGAAAGCCTGGGCATCTCGCAGCCCGGGGTCAGCAACGCGCTGGGCCGGCTGCGCAAGCTGCTGGGCGACGAGCTGTTCCTGCGGACCTCGCGCGGGATGGTGCCCACGCCGTATGCCGAGAGCCTGGCCCAGCCCATCGCCGATGCGCTCGGCGCGCTGCACGGCACGCTGAATGCGCGCGTGGCGTTCGACCCGGCCCGCAGCGAACGCGCTTTCGTGATCGGCGTGAACGACGTGGGCGAGACCTACTTCCTGCCCCGGTTGATGCGGGCGCTGGACCAGGTGGCGCCCGGCGTCACCATCCGCACCGTGCGCACGACCTCGATCGACGTGCGCGATGAAATGGAACGCGGCCGCATGGATCTGGCCATGGGCTTCCTGCCGGGGCTCAAGGGCGGCTTCTTCCAGCGCCGGCTGTTCCGCCAACCCTACGTCTGCATCTTCCGCCAGGACCATCCGCTGGCGCGCTCGGGCGTGTCGGCCCGCCAGTTCCGGGCGGCCGAGCACGTGGCCATCGTGTCCGAGGGCACGGGCCATGGGGTGGTGGACGAAGTGATCGAACGCGCCGGCATCCGCCGCCGCCTGCGGCTGACGGTGCCGCATTTCATGGCGGTGGGGCCGGTGCTGCAGGCCACCGACATGATCGCGGTGGTGCCGCAGCGCTTTGCCGATTGCGCCTGCGGGCCGTTCGGGCTGGCGGCGGCGCCCTGTCCGGTAAAGATCCCGGAATCCGTGATCAACGTGTTCTGGCACGCCCGGAATCATCGCGAGGCCGCGAACCAGTGGCTGCGGCAGGTCGTCGTGGACGTGTTTGCGGAGTGAGGCGCGTGCAGCAGGCGTGCGCAGCGGCGCGTGCAACAGGCGTCCTGCAATACCCGCCCTAAGCTTCCCGGAACGTCACCGTGAACCACCCGCGCAGCGCATTCGACAGCCGGATCTCGTCGGCGGCGTGCAGGTCCGCCAGCGTCAGCACGCGTTCCTTGGCCTTGCCGGCTTCCAGCAGATGCGCGCGCTGCACGCCCGGCAGGCAGCCGCTGTCCACGGGCGGGGTGTACCAGGCGTCGTCCAGGCGCAGATAGATGTTGCTGCGGCTGCCTTCACACAGTTCGCCGCGTTCGTTCAGGTAGACCAGGTCGAAGATGTGCGGATGCGCGGGCAGCCATTCGATGGTCTTGGTGTACCAGGGCCGGTGCGTGGTCTTGTAGCGCAGCAGCGGCTCCGATGACCGCAGCGCCTCGGGCGCGAGCATGATTTCCTGATGCGCGGGCAGCGGGGGGAGGACGGCGGTCTGGATGTGGCGGCTGCCGTCGCGCGCGACCAGCAGGCGCAGGCGGTGCGGACCGGGCGTGCCCAGGGCCGTCACCGCGACCAGGATGTCGCCTTCGACGTCGCGCCCGCCCCAGACGTAACCCAGCGCCTTGCAGGAGGCTTCGAGGCGGTGGAGGTGGCGCGCCAGCAGAGGCACGCTGCCGGAGGCTTCCACCAGGATGGTCTCGATCAATTCGGGCTGCATGGGACTCTCCTGGAACATGGCGGGCGCGGGCCGCGCTCTATGCTACTACCGGTGGCGGGGTTTGCGGCTCAGGCGCGCAGGATGCGGGCCTTCCAGTGGCATTCCTGCCATTCGCCGGCGGGGTCCGAATCGTAGACGATGCCGCCGCCCACGCTGTAGACCCCGTGGCCGTCCCGGTCCAGGACCAGGGTGCGGATCGCGACGTTGAGCGAGAAGTCCCCATCCGGGGCCAGCCAGCCGATGCTGCCGCAATACAGGCCGCGCGGGGCGGCTTCCATCTGGCGGATGCGGCGCATGGCGGCCACTTTGGGGGCGCCGGTGATGGAGCCGCAGGGAAACAGGGCGTGCAGCACGTCCGACAGCGTCGCGTGCGGGGCCGTCGCCGACACGGTGGACGTCATGGTCCAGACCGTGGGGTAGCGCTCCAGCGAAAACAGCGCATCCACCTTGACCGATCCGGGTTCGGCCAGCCGCCCGAGGTCGTTGCGCAGCAGGTCGACGATCATCAGGTTTTCGGCGCGGTTCTTGTCGCTGGCCAGCAGTTCGCGGCCCAGGCGTTCGTCCTCGGCCGGGTCGGGGTGGCGCGGCGCGGTCCCCTTCATGGGCCGGGTCGTCAGCCGGGGGCCGTCGCGCCGCACGAACTGCTCGGGCGAAAACGACAGCACCGTGCGGTCGCCGTCCTGGATGAAGGCGCCATGCGCGACCGGATTGCGCGCGGCGATGCGGCGGTAAAGCGTGGCCGGATCGCCCTGGAACTGCACGTCCAGCGGCTGCGTGAAATTGACCTGGTACAGCTCGCCGTCGCGGATGAGGCCGCGGATGGCGTCGATCTGGCGCACGTAGGCCGCCTCGGTCATGCGCGGCGCGGGCAGGCTGATGGACGCGGGCGGGGCGTCCGCGTCCGGCGCGGCCCACGGCGCCTCGTCGATCTTGCGCTCGAACACCAGCGCGGTCAGGCGGGGGCGGCCGTCTTCGCGGGGCGGGGTCCACGGGCCAGCCGGCGCGGGCCGGGTGGCTTCGGGCAGCAGCCATTCGCCCAGCTCGTAGTCCAGCAGCAGAGCGATCCAGCGCCCCTGCCGGCGCGCGGCCTCGATGGCAGCCAGCGCCGGGCCGACCTCGGCGGCGGCGCGCGCCTCGATCCGGGAGCAGAAGCCGTCCAGCCGCAACGCGCGGCCGGCCAGCCGGTCTTCAAAACGACAATCCATGATGCGTTAGCGCTGTTGTTGCGCGAGGAACTCCGTCAGGACCCGGCCGGTATGGGAATGGCCGGCCAGCGTCATCACGTGCTCGGGGGAGCCTTCGCCCACCAGTTGCCCGCCGCCCGTGCCGCCTTCGGGGCCCAGGTCCAGCAGCCAGTCGGCTTCGGCGATGACGTCCAGGTTGTGCTCGATCACCACCACGGTGTTGCCCGCCTCGACCAGGCGGTGCAGCACGTGGATCAGCTTTTCGACGTCGGCCATCGACAGGCCCACGGTCGGCTCATCCAGCACGTACAGCGTGTGCGGGATGCGCGAGGCGCGGCCGGTCTTGATCAGGCCGTCGGTCAGGCGCGCCTTGGACAGCTCGGTCACCAGCTTGATGCGCTGCGCCTCGCCGCCCGACAGGGTGGGGGAAGGCTGGCCCAGCGTCAGGTAGCCCAGGCCCACGTCCTGCATCAGTTGCAGCGGCCGGTGGATCTTGGGATGGGCGGCGAAGTAGCCGATGGCGTCGTCCACTTCCATGGACAGCAGCTCGCCGGCGTTCTTGCCGCGCATCTGCACGCTGAGCGTGTCGTTGTTGAAGCGCGCGCCGTTGCAGGCATCGCACGGTACCTTCACGTCGGGCAGGAAGTTCATTTCGATGGTGCGCATGCCCTGGCCTTCGCAGATGGGGCAGCGGCCGTCGCCGGTATTGAACGAGAAGCGCGCCGCGGTCCAGCCGCGCATGCGGGCCTCGCGGGTGTCGGCGAACTGCTTGCGCACGTCGTCCCAGAAGCCCACGTAGGTGGCCGGACACGAGCGCGGGGTCTTGCCGATAGGGGTCTGGTCGACTTCCAGCACGCGGTCGATCGCTTCCCAGCCGGTGATGCTGTCGCAGCCCGCCCATCCCGGCGCCTTGCCCTGCGAGACGGCCTGGGTCAGGTTGTCCAGCAGCACTTCGCGCGCCAGGGTGGATTTTCCCGACCCGGACACGCCGGTGACCACGCTCAAGCGGCCGACGGGAATGCGCGCGTTCACGCTGCGCAGGTTGTGCAGGCGCGCGCCGCGGATCTCGATCATGGGCGTGTCGGCCTCGACCGGACGGCGGCCTTGCAGCGGGTGGGCCAGCGGTGTCTTCAGGTAGCGGCCGGTCACGGATTCGGGAGAATCGATCACGTCCTGCACCGTGCCCTGCGCCACCACGCGGCCGCCGCGGATGCCCGCGCCCGGCCCGATGTCGATGACGTGTGACGCGCGGCGGATGGTGTCGTCGTCGTGTTCGACGACCACCAGCGTGTTGCCGTTGCCTTCCAGGCGCGCCAGCGCGTCCAGCAGGATGCGGTTGTCGCGCGGGTGCAGGCCGATGGTGGGCTCGTCCAGCACATAGCAGACGCCCTGCAGGTTGGAGCCAAGCTGCGCGGCCAGCCGGATGCGCTGCGCCTCGCCGCCGGACAGCGTGGGGGCGGCGCGGTCCAGCGCCAGGTAGTTCAGGCCCACTTCCTGCATGAAGTTCAGGCGGCCGCGGATCTCGGCCAGGATGTCGCGGGCGATCTCGCCTTCACGGCCGCGCGCCACCAGGCCGGTGAAGAAGGTGTGCGCATCGGACACGGGCAGCGAGGCCAGTTCGGCGATCGACTTGTCGCGCCAGCGCACGGCGCGCGCCACGCGGTTCAGCCGCTGGCCGTCGCACTGCGTGCAGGTTTTGGCTTCGCCTTCGTACCACGCGTTCCAGGCGGTTTCCTCGCCGGTCTGTTCTTCGTCGAACCCCTGCAGTTGCAGGCCGGTGCCGTAGCAGCCCGTGCACCAGCCATGTTTGGAGTTGTACGAGAAGAGGCGCGGATCGGGTTCGGGAAAGCTTGTGCCGCACGACGGGCACGCGCGCTTGACCGAGAAATGCTGCTGCTGCAGTTCGCTGTTCAGCGCCTCGTGCAGCTTGTTCACCGGCCAGACCACCGACATCACGCCCTGGCCGTTTTCCAGCGCGCTCTTGACGGCCGCGCGCAGCTCGGCTTCGTTGGCCGGGTCCACCACCACGTCCGCCACGGGCAGTTCGATGGTGTGCTCTTTGTAGCGGTCCAGGCGCGGCCACGGCGCCACGGGAATGAATTCGCCGTCCACGCGCAGGTGGGAATGGCCCTTGGAGCCGGCCCATTTGGCCAGGTCCGTGTAATAGCCCTTGCGCGCGGTGACCAGCGGCGCAAGCAGGCCGATGTGCACGCCCTTGTGCTCGCGCAGCAGGCGCGCCACGATCTGGTCGGTGTTCTGCGGCTCCACCGCCACATTGCAGTCGGGGCAGTACTGCGTGCCCAGCTTCACATACAGCAGGCGCAGGAAATGGTGGATTTCCGTCATCGTGGCCACGGTGGACTTGCGGCCCCCGCGGCTGGTGCGCTGTTCGATCGCCACGGTGGGCGGGATGCCGAAGATGGCGTCGACGTCGGGCTTGCCGGCCGGCTGCACGATGGCGCGGGCGTAGGCGTTCAGCGATTCCAGATAGCGGCGCTGGCCTTCGTTGAACAGGATGTCGAACGCCAGGGTGGACTTGCCCGAGCCCGACACGCCGGTGATGACGGTGAACTTGTCGTGGGGGATCTCGACGCTGATGTTCTTCAGGTTGTGTTCGCGCGCGTTGCGGATTTCGATCGCCATGCTGCCCTGGCGGCGTTTGCGCACCAGCGACTGCAGCGGCGTGCCGACGTCCGCGCCCTCGCCATAATCGGCCTCGGGTTCGGCGATGCGCGCCGTCAGGCCCGCCTGTTCGGCTTCCTGCGCATCGGCGTCGCTGCTGACCACGACGTCGGCCTGTCCGCCGGCGACGGCGTCGGCGGGCAGGATGCTGGTTTCATAGTCGCGCAGCGCGGCGCCCGTGTGCGACTTGGGGTTGTCCATCAGGTCCTGCGGCGTGCCCGTGCCGAGCACCAGGCCGCCGGCGTCGCCGCCTTCCGGACCCAGGTCGATCAGCCAGTCGGCCGCGCGGATCACGTCCAGGTTGTGTTCGATGACGAGCAGCGTGTGGCCCGCGGCCAGCAGCTTGCGGAAAGCGCGCATCAGGCGCGCGACGTCGTCGAAGTGCAGGCCGGTGGTGGGCTCGTCGAACAGGAACAGGCTGCCTTTCTTGGCCACTTTGGCCGTCGAGATGCCGCTGCGCGCGGCCTCGGCCAGGTGGCCGGCCAGCTTGAGGCGCTGCGCCTCGCCGCCCGACAGCGTCGGCACCGGCTGGCCCAGCCGCACGTATTCCAGGCCCACGTCGGCCAGCGGCGCCAGTCCGGTCTGCACGTCGCGCAGGCCCTTGAAGAACTCCAGCGCCTCGCTGACCGTCATTTCCAGCACTTCGTCGATGGACGCGCTCTTGCCCAGGTGCTCGACGCGCACTTCCAGGACCTCGGGGCGGAAGCGCTTGCCGTCGCAATCGGGGCAGCGCAGGTACACGTCGGACAGGAACTGCATTTCCACGTGTTCGAAGCCGGTGCCGCCGCAGGTCGGGCAGCGGCCGTCGCCGCCGTTGAAGCTGAATGTGCCGGCCGTGTAGGCGCGCTCACGCGCCAGCGGGGCCTGGGCGAACAGCTTGCGAATGGCGTCGAACGCGCCGACGTAGCTGGCGGGGTTGGAGCGCGCGGTCTTGCCGATGGGCGTCTGGTCCACCATGACCACGTCGGCGATCTGTTCCGCGCCCAGCAGGCGGTCGAACGCGCCCGGCGCTTCCGACGGTTTGCCCTTCTGCTTGAGCAGCGCGGGGTACAGCACGTCCTGCACCAGCGTGGACTTGCCGGACCCGGACACGCCGGTCACGCAGACCAGGCGGCCCAGCGGGAGTTCGACCGAGACATTCTTCAGGTTGTGGGCGTTGACGCCTTCCAGCAGCAGGCGCGGCGTGTTGGCCGCCACCGGCATGGGACGCGGCGCTTCCACGCGCATGCGGCCGCCCAGGTAGTCGCCCGTCAGCGTGGGCGCCGCGCGCAGCTGCGCCGGCGTGCCGTCGAAGACGATGCGGCCGCCGCGTTCGCCGGGGCCGGGGCCGATGTCGATGATGCGGTCCGCGGCCACCATCACCTGCGGATCGTGCTCGACGACCACCAGCGTGTTGCCGGCATTGCGCAGGCGGTGCATGACCTCCACGACGCGGTGCATGTCGCGCGGATGCAGGCCGATCGAGGGCTCGTCCAGCACGAACAGCGTGTTCACCAGCGAAGTGCCCAGCGCGGTGGTCAGGTTGATGCGCTGCACCTCGCCGCCCGACAGCGTGCGGCTCTGGCGGTCCAGCGTCAGGTAGCCCAGGCCCACGTCGCACAGGAACTTCAGGCGCGCGCGCACCTCGGTCATGAGCAGGTCGGTGGCGGCGTCCAGCGCGCCGGAGAAGGACAGCGTGTCGAAGAATTTGCGCACGCGCTCGATGGGCAGCAGCATCACGTCATGGATGGACAGCCCATCCAGGCCATCGAGCTGCTCGCGGCTCCAGGTGGTGCCGACGGGCATGAAGCGCTTGTAGCGGCCGTCCTCGGGCGGCAGCACCGAATCGGCCTCGTCCTTGCTGCCCAGGCGCCAGAGCAGGGCGTCGGGCTTCAGGCGCGCGCCGTTGCAGGTGGGGCAGGGCGTGTAGCTGCGGTATTTGGACAGCAGCACGCGCACGTGCATCTTGTAGGCCTTGGTCTCCAGCCAGTCGAAGAAGCGCTGCACGCCATACCACTGGTGCTTCCAGGCGTCGTTGCCGCCCTTCCAGTCGGGCGTGCCGTAGAGCACCCAGCGCTTGTGCTCCTCGCTCATGTCCTTCCAGGGCACGCCCAGCGGCACGCCGGCGCGCGGCGCGTATTTCTGCAGGTCGTCCTGGCACTCCTTGTAGGAGGGCGTCGTCCACGGCTTGATGGCGCCTTCCAGCAGGGTCTTTTTCTCGTCGGGGATGACCAGGCCGAAGTCGATGCCGATCACGCGGCCGAAGCCGCGGCAGGCTTCGCAGGCGCCCAGCGGGGAATTGAACGAGAAGCTGCTGGGCAGGGGATCGGTGTATTCGATGTCGCAGTCGGCGCAGTGCAGGCGGTCGCTGTACTTCCAGAGCTGCGCGTTGCCGCCTTCGGCGTCCATGGCGTAAACCGCGATATGGCCGGCGCCCATGCGCAGCGCCGTGTCCAGGGCTTCCATGACGCGTTCGCGCTCGGTGCCGGCAAAGCGGAAGCGGTCCTGGATGACGTGCAGGATGCGGCGCGCTTCGGTGGCTGCCTTGGCGGCCTTGCCCTTCTTGGCGCCCTTGGCGGGCGCGGCGGCGCGAGGAATGGCGTTTTCCTCGGCATGCACGCGTGTGTAGCCCTGCTGTTCGAGAAAGCCGCGCACTTCGTCTTCGGTGAAGTTGGCGGGCACGGCGATCGGGAAGGTCACGACCAGGCGCGGATCGCCCGCGACGGCGGCGCGCTCGGCCAGCGAGTGGTAGACGGATTCAGGGGTGTCGCGCCGCACCAGCTTGCCGCATCCGCGGCAATACAGGCGCGCGCCGCGCGCAAACAACAACTTCAGGTGGTCGTTCAGTTCGGTCATCGTGCCGACCGTGCTGCGCGAGCTGCGCACCGGGTTGGTCTGGTCGATGGCGATGGCCGGCAGGATGCCTTCGATGCGGTCCACCTGCGGCTTGTCCATGCGGTCCAGGAACTGGCGCGCGTAGGGCGAAAAGGTTTCCACATAGCGCCGTTGCCCCTCGGCGTAAAGCGTGTCGAAGGCCAGCGAACTTTTGCCGGACCCCGAAACGCCGGTCACGACGACCAGTTCGCCGGTGGCGATGGTCAGGTCCAGGTTCTTGAGATTGTTCTGGCGGGCGCCAACGATGCGGATATGGGAGCTCATGGACGGTATCGTAGCCTGAGGAGGGAGCATGCCGGCGCGGCGACCCATCGCTGGTTCCGGGCGCGTCGATATGGAATAATTGACTATATTGTGAGGCGGCTGTCCATAATGTGGACAAAGCCCGTCTCGTTAGCTGTACAAATAAACAGTATCGCAGATTCGTCTGAAAATCGCGCTGGGCGTGTTGCGCATCTGCCGAGCCATCACCTTTATTTGGGGACGTTTGTGCAGGAATCCAAGGTCGCCGGCGCGGCGGCATTCGGAAAGTTCATGGCGGTGCTGCAGGCCGTGGCCGATGCGCCGCAGCCCCCCACGGCCGCCTTGCTGGCGCGCGCCTGCGGCTATCCCCGTCCCACCGTCTACCGCATCCTTGCGGCGCTTGCCGAGCAGGGCATGGTGTCCGAGTCCGGCGGCGCGTATCGCCTGGGGCACCGCCTGATGTCGCTGGCCAGCCGGGCGTGGGGCCAGTTCGACCTGCGCGCGGCGCTGGCGCCGGAGCTCCAGTCGCTGCGCGACCAGACCGGCGAAACCGTCCACCTGGCCGTTCCCGCCGGCCACGAAATGATCTACATCGACAAGCTGGAAAGCCCCGGCCCCGTGCGCATGGTGTCGCGCGTGGGCGCCTCGGTCGCGCTGCATTCCAGCGCGGTGGGCAAGGCCTACCTGGCGGCGCTGGACGAGACCGCGCGCGAGCGCGTGCTGCGCGACCTGCCCCTGCCGGCGCGGATGCCCGCCACCTTGAACAGCCTGCCCGCGTTGCGCGAGGCGCTGGGCGAGGCGGCCGCGCGGGGATACGCTATCGACAACGAAGAAAACGAACCCGGCATCGTCTGCTACGGGGTGGCGCTGTGCGACGCGGCCGGCAGGCCGGTCGCTGGCGTCAGCGTCAGCACGCTGCTGTTCCGCCGGCGCGACGATCCGCAGTCGGCCTATATCGAACCCCTGCTGCGGCTGCGCGACGCCGCCGCGGCCAAACTCGCCGTCCTGCCGGTATCGTCCGGCGGCGCCTGACCGTCAGCCCCAGAGGAAAACCATGACCGCAACTGCTGCTCCCATCGCCTCCAAGCTTGCCGCCCTGCTCGCCGCCCGGGTCGTGCCCGTGCTGCGCTATACCGACGCCGCAACCGCGGCGTATGCGGCCGAAGTCGCGGTCGCGGCGGGCTGCACCACGCTCGAGCTCACCTGGACCATTCCGGGGGTGACGGACCTCGTGCGCGCGCTGCGCGACAAGCACGGCGCGGCGCTGCTGCTGGGCGTGGGCACCGTGCTGGACGAGGCCCAGGCGCGCGAAGCGCTGGTGGCGGGCGCGGACTTCCTGGTGTCGCCCGCGCTGTCGACCGAAATCGTGGACATGGCGCACGCCGCCGATGCCCTGTGCCTGCTGGGCGCCTTCACGCCCACGGAAGTGCTGGCCGCGCGCCGGGCGGGCGTGGACGTGGTGAAGGTCTTCCCCGCGGACACCGGCGGTCCCCGGCACCTGGCCGCGCTGAAGTCGGTCTTCCCGGACACGATCTTCTGCCCCACGGGCGGCATCACGCAGGAAAACATGGGCACGTACTTCGCGGCCGGCGCCGGCCTGGTCGGCATCGGCAGCAATCTTTACGACAAGGCCGCGTTCGCCGCGCGCGACACCGCCGCGCTGGTGGCCCAGATCACCCGGACCCGCGAGGCCGCCCATGGCTGACTTCGACATCGTTGCGCTGGGCGAGCCGCTGGTCGAGCTGAACCAGACCCACAAGGGCCAGCGCCAATACTTGCAGGGCTTCGGGGGCGACACCTCCAATGCCGCCATCGCGGCGGCCCGCCAGGGCGCGCGCTGCGCGTACCTGACCCGGGTCGGCAATGACGCCTTCGGCCAGCAGTTCCTGGACCTGTGGCGCTCCGAGAACGTCGATACGTCCGGCGTGCAGGTGGACGACGACGCGCACACCGGGCTGTACTTCGTGCAGCACGGGCCGGACGGCCATGCCTTCAGCTATCTGCGGCGCGATTCCGCGGCCAGCCGGATGACGCCGGCCAGCCTGGACGGCGGACTGATCGAACGCGCCCGCTTCCTGCACGTTTCCGGCATCAGCATGGCCATCAGCACCAGCGCCTGCGATACGGTCTTCGCCGCCATCGCGCGCGCGCATGCCGCCGGCGTCCAGGTCAGCCTGGATTCGAACCTGCGGCTGCGCCTGTGGCCGGTGGACCGCGCCCGCGCCATCCTGCGCGAGGCGATGCGCGCGGCGGATCTCTTTCTGCCCAGCATGGACGACATGCAGCACCTGACGGGCAACGACGACCCCGAGCGCACGCTGGACTGGATCCGCGACGGCGGCGCGCCGGGCGTGGTGGTGCTGAAGCTGGGCAAGGACGGCTCCATCATCGACGACGGGCGTACGCGCACGCCCATGCCGGCCCTGCGCGTGCAGGCCGTCGACGCGACAGGGGCGGGCGACTGCTTTGCCGGCAGCCTGCTGGCGCGCCGGTGCCAGGGGGATTCCTGGGAAGAGGCCGTGCGCTATGCCAATACGGCGGCGGCGTTGTCCACGCTGGGCTATGGCGCGGTCGACCCCCTGCCGCGCGCCGAACAGGTGTGGGAACGCCTCAAAACAGGCGGCTGAGCCTCTGGAATTGGGCCGTTGGCGTGCTTTTCAGATTTCAGGCTAAAATGCCAAGTTATCCGAATTTTTTTCCGCCAGCCCATTTTCCGGTTGTGCGGGCCAATTTCCGCGAATTCAACAGGAGAAATCAACATGGCTGAACGCAAACGCGTGCGTCGTAACACCCTGGAACGCCGTTGCCTGGGCAAGGCCTTCAAGCGCTTGTTCGTCAAGTCGCCCAAGGGTGTGTTCAAGATGCTGGAAAAGATCAAGCGCGTCTAATCGACGTGCCTGGCTGGCGGGCCCTTGGGCCGGCTGGCCGAAAAAAAACCGCAGGGCGCGAGCCTTGCGGTTTTTTTTTTTGCCTGCGCGGGGGCGCCTTAGCCTTGCGGCGGACCGAGCTTGGGCCGGATGAAATCCATGAAGGCGCGCGTCTTGGCCGGCTGGATGCTGGACGGGTACACCACGTAGATCGAGATCGGGTCCACCGACCAGCCCGGCAGCACGCGCCGGAGCGAATTGCGCTGGATGATGGGTTCCAGCGCCTGGCAATGCGGCATGCGGGTGATGGCCAGGTCCAGGCCGGCCAGCGTGCCCGCGATGCTCATGTTGTTGGCGGCCAGATGGCCCTTGACGGGCACCCGCTCCGAGATGACGCCGTTTTGCAGCGTCCAGTAGGAGTGCGCCTCGTCGATGGTCGTGCGCAGGCACTGATGCTGCGACAGGTCGGCGGCCGTCTGCGGTTCGCCGTGGCGTTCCAGATAGCGGTCGGATGCGTACAGGTGGGTTTCCAGCACCACCAGTTCCTGGACCACCGCGCCTTCGATGGCGCGCAGCGGCGTGCCGCTGCCGCTGCCGGTGTCGGTCGACGCGACCGGATAATCGGCCTCCCGGCCAAAGCGCAGCACCACGTCGAACGGCGTGCCCTGCGCATCCGAGGCGGTCATCATGCTCAGGTCGAATTCGCACTCCACGTCGGGATACTGTTCGAGGAACTCGTTGATGGTTTCGGGCAGCAGCCAGATCGCCAGGCTGAACGGCATGGACACCCGCAGGTTGCCCGACGGGCCGCCCGACAGCGACAGGAGCTGCTCGTGCGCCAGGCGCGCCTCGTCGATGAGGCCCTGGCAGCGGCGCATGTAGGCCGCGCCCGCCTCCGTGAGATCGAGCCGGCGCGTGTTGCGGTTGATGAGGCGCAGCCCGATCGCGCGCTCGAGCTCGTTGATCCGGCGCGATAGCGTCGAGGTCGGCATGTCCAGCGCGCGCGCCGCCTGGCTGAAGCTTTTGCGCTTGGCAACCTCCACGAACAGGGCGATGTCATTGAGCTGGACGGGCGAGGCTTCCATAGGCGTTCCGAATTGGGCCGCCCGAGTTTACGCCAGGACGGCGCACGGCCCAATGACCCGCGGCGCGCGGGGCATCGAAAAAGCCGCACGTATTGTCAGATTTGATTGCAAATTCAAATGCCGTGGCATCGGTTCGCCCAGGCATATCCCCTACACTGCAGGCGACAACATAAGAACCAAGACCGCAGCGGTTTCCTGAAGATCGCAAGGGGCTCAGCAGGCATGACCGACACACCGATTTTTTTCACCGTTCTGACGCCAACCTACAACCGGGCAGGCACTCTGCACCGCGTCTATGAATCGCTCTGCCGGCAGAGCTTCCGCAATTTCGAATGGGTGGTGGTGGACGACGGCTCCACCGACAACACGCACGAGTCCATCCTGCACTGGCAGTCGCTGGCCGATTTTCCCATCCGCTACGTCTGGCAGAACAATCAGCACAAGAAGACGGCCTTCAACCGGGGCGTGCGCGAGGCGCGCGGCCAGATGATCGTCGGCCTGGACAGCGACGACGAAATGCCGGCCGACGCGCTGGCCATTTTTCACGAGGCCTGGAACGCCATCCCGCCCGCCCGTCGCGAATCTTATTTCGCCATCACCGGCCTGTGCGCGCGTCCCGACGGCTCCATCGTGGGCGACCGCTACCCGCAGGACGTTTTCGACAGCACAGCGGTCGACGTTTATTTCCGCTATCGCATCAAGGGCGAGAAATTCGGCTGTATGCGCACCGACATCCTCAGGAAGTACCCCTTTCCCGAGGACGTCGCGGGTTTCGTGCCGGAAAGCCTGGTCTGGTGGGCGGTGGCGCGTGCCGGCTACCTGAGCCGCTTCATCAACCGCGTCGTTCGCACCTATCACGACACGCCCGGCGGCCTGAGCCGGGGCGCGGTATCCGTGTCCAACAATGCCCAGGGCCTGTACCTGCTGGCCTGGGACATGCTGCAGCACCACCTGGAATTCTTCCGCTACCGGCCGCGCGAATTCATGATGGCGGCGGCGCGCTACACGCGCTTTCGCCTGCACCTGAAGCACTCGGGCGTGCCGACGGCCGTGCAGGCCTACCGGCTCAACAACCCCCTCGCGGCGTTTCTCGTGGGGGTGATGTATCCGCTGGGCTATGCGCTGTACCGCCGCGACCGCCGACGCGGCGTGGCCTAGCCAAACCGCCGCGCGCGTCAGGCAGGCCGCGGCAGGCCGGCGCTACTGGCCGGCCGCATCAGGCGGGCGCGCCATGCCCCAGCCCCAGGTACACCTCCACCACGCGCGGGTCCTGCGCCACCTCGGCCGCAGGCCCTTCCAGCGTGACCGTGCCGGTCTCCAGCACGTAGGCGTAGTCGGCCACCTGCAGCGCCGCGCGCGCGTTCTGCTCGATGAGCAGGATGGAAACGCCCATCTCCCGCAGCCGCGCCACGATGCGAAACACCTCGCGCACGATGCGCGGCGCCAGGCCCAGGCTCGGCTCGTCCAGCATCAGCAGGCGCGGCTTGGCCATCAATGCGCGGCCCACGGCCAGCATCTGGCGCTCGCCGCCGGAGAGCGTGCCGGCAAGCTGGTCGCGCCGCTCCTGCAGGCGGGGGAACAGTCCATAGACCTCGGCCAGGGTCTGGTCCTGGTCGCGCACGCCACGGCGATAGCGGTCGAAGGCGCCCAGCATGAGGTTGTCTTCCACCGTCATCTCGGCGAAGAGTTCGCGCTTTTCGGGCACCAGGTTCATGCCGGCGGCCACCATTTCCTCGATCTCGGCGTGTTCCTGCTCCTTGCCGCCGAAGACGATCCGGCCTTGCGACGGCAGCACTCCCATGATGGCGGACAACAGCGTGGTCTTGCCCGCGCCGTTCGGGCCGATCACGGTGACGATCTGGCCTTCGCCGACGTCCAGACCGACGCCCGAGATGGCTTCCACCTTGTCGTAGGCCACGCGCAGGTCGCGCACTTCCAGCAGTTTCGCGCTCATCATTCCACTCCGCCCAGATAGGCCTCAAGCACCGCGGGATTCTGCTGGATCTCGGCCGGCAGGCCTTCGGCGATCTTCTCGCCGAAGTCCATGACCACCACGCGATCCACCAGCCCCATCACGAAGTCCATGTCGTGTTCGACCAGCAGGATGGCCATGCCTTCGGCGCGCAGCCGCTTGAGCAGGTCCGCCAGTTCGCACTTTTCCTGGTAGCGCAGGCCCGCCGCCGGTTCGTCCAGCAGCAGGATGCAGGGATCCGAGGCCAGGGCGCGCGCGATCTCCAGGATGCGCTGCTGTCCCAGGGCCAGCGAGCCGGCCTCGTCGTGCAGATGCTTGCCCAGGCCCACGCGCTCGACCTGGCGCGCGGCCTCGGCCAGCAGGCGCGCCTCTTCCGGCCGGTCCAGCCGCCACGCCGCGGGCAGCACGCCGCGATGGCCGCGCAGGTGCGCGCCGATGGCGACGTTTTCCAGCACGCTCATGCGGCCCAGCAGGCGCACGTGCTGGAACGTGCGCGACAGGCCCAGCCGCGCGATCTTGCGGGCGCCCACGCCGGCCACGGGCTGGCCCAGCAGCGTGACCTGGCCCGAGGTCGGCGTGTCCACGCCCGAGATCTGGTTGAACATCGTGCTCTTGCCCGCGCCGTTGGGACCGATCAGCGCCAGCACCTCGCCCGCCCGGATCTCCAGGTTCATGGCGTTGTTCGCCACCAGGCCGCCGAACTTGCGTGTCACGTCCACGGCCTTGAGCACCACTTCGCCGCGCGGCGGCATGGCGCGCCGGGGCAGCGGTTCGGCCGTCATGTCGACATGGCGCGGCTGCCGCTTGACCGGCACCCAGCGCGTCAGCACCGGCCACAGGCCGCTGCGCGCGCGGTGCAGCAGCAGCACCATGCCAAAGCCAAAGACGATCACCTCGAAGTTGCCCGACTGGCCCAGCACCTTGGGCAAGAGGTCCTGCAGCCATTGCTTGAGCACCGTGAAGACGCCCGCGCCGACCAGCGCGCCCCAGACCTGTCCTGCGCCGCCGATGACGGTCATGAACAGGTATTCGATGCCCATCTGCAGGCCGAAGGGGTTGGGATTCACGAAGCGCTGCATGTGCGCGTAGAGCCAGCCCGAGGCGCAGGCCTGCAGCGCCGCGATGACGAAGATCACCATGCGCGAGCGCGCCGTGTCCACGCCCATCGATTCGGCCATCACGCGTCCGCCCTTGAGCGCCCGGATCGCGCGGCCCTCGCGCGAGTCCAGCAGATTCTGCGTGGACCACACCGCGACCAGCAGAAAGGCCCAGATCAGGTAATAGATGCTGCCCCCCTGCGTGAGCGGCCAGCCAAACAGATTGATGGCCGGGATGTCCGGGATGCCGGTGTGCCCGCCCAGGCCCTCGACGGACCCGAAGACGAAATACAGCGACAGGCCCCAGGCGATGGTGCCCAGCGGCAGGAAGTGGCCCGACAGCTTCAGCGTGATGGCGCCCAGCAGGTAGGCCAGCGCCAGCGTCAGGGCCAGCCCGGCCAGGAGCGTGAGCCAGGGCGACGCGCCCAGCCAGGCAAGCCAGGACGGCAAGGTGTCGGCGCGGGTGGTGAGCAGGGCCGTGGTGTAGGCGCCCACGCCGACGAAGGCGGCCTGCCCGAAGCTGGTGAGGCCGCCGACGCCGGTCAGCAGCACCAGGCCCAGCGCCACCAGGGCATACAGGCCGATGTAGTTCAGCAGCGTGACGTAGAACGGCGGCAGCACCAGGGGGCCGAGCGCCAGCAGGGCCAGGAAGGCGAGGAGGATGTGGCGCGGGGTCATTCGTCTTCTTCCTCGACGTGATGGCTTTTGAGTGAACGCCAGAGCAGCACGGGGATGATCAGCGTGAACACGATGATTTCTTTGTAGGCGCTGGCCCAGAACGACGAGAACGCCTCGATCAGGCCGACCAGCACGGCGCCCGCCGCGGCCAGCGGATAGCTCACCAGGCCGCCGATGATCGCGCCCACGAATCCCTTCAGGCTCACCATGAAGCCCGAATCGAAATACATGGTGGTGATGGGCGCGATGAGGATGCCCGAGACGGTGCCGATCAGCGCGGCCAGGAAGAACGTGGCCTTGCCCGCGAAGACGGGCGAAATGCCCATCAGCCGCGCGCCGATCCGGTTGAACGCCGCGGCCCGCAGCGCCTTGCCGTACATCGAGCGTTCAAAGAACTGGTACAGCACGACGATAAGCACCACCGACACCGCCACCACCCACAGCGCCTGGCTGTTCACATTGACGGGGCCCAGCGCCAGGCTGGCGTCGCTGAACGGCGCGGTGCGCGCGCCTTCCGCGCCGAACGCCAGCAGTCCCAGGCCGACCAGCGCCAGGTGGACCGCGATGGACACGATCAGCAGCACCAGCGTCGAAGCCGACGCGATCGGCTGGTAGAACAGGCGATAGAGCTGCGGTCCCATCGGCACCAGCAGCAGCAGCGTCAGCAGCGCCTGCACCGCCATCGGCAATTGCGCCAGCGGCAGCCGGTACAGCAGCAGCGCCAGCGCCAGCGGGTAGACCACCTTGGCCGCCATGCGCCAGTGCGCGCGGCCGCGGCCGGGGCGCTTGCGGCGCGCCATGAGGTCGGCGAGGACCTCGGCCAGCGCGAAGGCGGCCAGCAGCCACACCAGCAGCACGGGCTTGCCGGCCTGCATGGCCGCCATGGTGAGCGCGCCGAAGGCGACGAACTCGCCCTGCGGGATGAACAGCACGCGGGTGACGGTAAAGACCAGCAGGATGGACAACGCCAGGAGCGCGTAGATGGCGCCGTTGGTGATGCCGTCCTGCCCGAGTATCAAGGCAATCTGTGCATTCATGCGAAATTCCGGAAAACGGATTTCCCCCCCGAAGCGCTGCGCGCTCCCCCCAGGGGCATGCCTGCGGACCGGCGGAGCCGGATCCGCGGCATCCCGATGGGACGCGCAGAGACTGCTTCCTGGCGACGCCCCGCAGCGCATCTGAGCGTGGGTGGAAACCCTTTTACTTAACCAGCGTCCAGTTCCTTTTACTTAACCAGCGTCCAGTTGCCGTCCTTGACGGTGATGAGCTCGCGGCCGCGTTCGTCAAAGCCGCTGTGGTCGGCGGCGCTCATGTTGTAGACGCCTTGCGTGCCGACCAGCTCCTTGGTCTGTTCCAGCGCATCGCGCAGCGCGCTGCGGAACTCCTTGGTGCCCGGCTTGCCGGCTTTTTCCGCCAGCGGCACGGCCTTTTCCAGCAGCAGGCCGGCGTCGTAGACGTTGGCGCCGAAGGTGGCGGGCTTGGAGCCGTTGAGCTTTTCGTAGGCGGCGATGTAGTCGGTGGCGACCTTCTTGGACGGGTTGCTGTCCGGCATTTCGGGCAGCACCAGCATCAGGCTGGCGGCCAGCACCGTGCCTTCCACCTTCTTGCCGCCCAGCTTCAGGAAGTCGGGCAGCGCGGCGCCGTGCGTCTGGTAGAACTTGCCCTTGTAGCCCTGATCGAACAACGTCGTCTGCGGCAGCACGCTGGCGGCGCCGGGGGCGGCCACCAGCACGGCGTCCGGCTTGGCGGCCAGGATCTTCAGCGCCTGGCCCGTGACCGAGCTGTCAAAGCGCAGATAGCGCTCGTTGGCGGTGACCTTGATGCCCTTTTCGGTGGCCATGGCGGAGAAGACCTTGTACCAGTTCTCGCCATAGGGATCGTTCAGGCCGATGAAGCCGACCGTCTTGATGCCGGTCTTGGCCATGTGGTCCACCAGCGCGCGCGCAATGATGTCGTCGTTCTGCGTCGTCTTGAACACCCACTTCTTCTGGTCGTTCATCGGCAGCACCACCGCGGCGGTGCCCACCGGCGCCAGCATCGGCACGCCGGCCTCGGCCGCGAACTGGATCACGCCCATGGCGTTGGGCGAGCCCGACGGGCCGATCAGCGCGTCCACGTTCTGCTCCGAGATCAGCTTCTTGAAGGCCGTGACCGAGTTGGTGGAATCGCTGGCGTCATCCAGCGAGATGTATTCCACGGTCAGGTCGCCGATCTTCTTGGGCAGCAGCGGCACCGTGTTCTTCTGCGGAATCCCGACCAGCGCGGTGGGACCGGTGGACGAGGTGACCACGCCGACCTTGACCTGGGCCAGGGCGGGCAGGGCGAACAGGGCGGCGACGGCGGCGGCAGCGGCCAGGGGGAGTTTCTTCGACAGCATGGCAAAACCTCCGGATAGGGAGCAGAGTGGGAGTGCGGCTGGAAAGCGGAGAAGAGCGGGAACTGCGGGAATACTTGTTGCTTAAAATTTCTTACCATCAAGGATCAGCACTGTAGACCCGGGTCCCGGTGCTTACCTATCCGTCAAAACCCGAAGCGCGACGGGCGATCAGATGGTGATGGCGCTGACGCTGGCGCCGCCGCAGACGAACAGCGTCTGGCCGGTGACGAAGCTGTTGGCGGGATCGGCGAAGAACATGACGGCGCGCGCCACGTCGTCCGAACGGCCCAGGCGCTTGACCGGGATGCCTTCGGCCAGCTTCCTTTCGCGCTCGCTGCCGGCCTCGATCACCTCGTAGAACATGTCGGTCTGGATGGGGCCCGGCGCCACGACGTTGACCGTGATGCCATACGGCGCCAGTTCCAGCGACCAGGTGCGGGCCATGCCCACCATGCCGGCCTTGGTGGCGGAATAGGCGGTGCGCGTGGGCAGCCCCAGCGCGCCGCGCGACGACATCATGACGATGCGGCCGAACTTGCGTTCCTGCATGCCCGGCAGGGCCGCCTGCACCAGGCTGATGGCCGCGCCCAGGTGGATCTGCGTGAGGCCGTGCAGTTCCTCCTGCGTGACCTGCGGCAGCAGGTTGGGCCAGATCACGCCTGCGTTGTGGATAACGTGGCTGACGGGGAATTTCGCCGCCACCTCGGCGCTGGCCTGCGCGGTGGCCGCCGCGTCCAGCAGGTCCACCTGCATGTTGTGCAGGCGCGGATGCGTGAAGTCCGCCGCCCGGCGCGCCATCGAGATCACCTCGTAGCCCGCGTCCAGCATGCTGCGGCAGATCTCCGCCCCGATGCCGGCGCTGCCGCCGGTCACGATGGCCACATGGGTTTGCGTCATGTTTTCCCCTTGATTTATTGGTCTGGGCCGAAACGGATCAGGCCGTGGGCGCCAGCGCCAGCACGCGCAGCGGACTGCCCGAGCCGCTGCGTATCTTGAGCGGCGCCGAGAAGATCACCGCGCCCGTGGCCGGCAGCTGGTCCAGGTTGGTCAGGCACTGCAGGCCGTAGCGGTTGTTGCCGTGCATGTAGTAGTGGCAGGGGTAGGGCGGATCCAGGTGCTGGGCCTGGCCGGCGTCGGTGCCCACCGACTCGGTGCCAAAGCCATGCACGTCGCGCTCCTTGATGAGCCAGGGCACGACCTCGGCGTCCGGGCCCGGCGAATGCGCGCCGTCGGCCTGCATGTTCAGGTATTCGGCGGGCTTGGCGCGCTTGGACCAGTCGGTACGCATCAGCACCCACGACCGCGCGGGAATGCGCCCGTGCTGTTCTTCCCATTTCTTGACGAAGTCGATGGTCAGCAGAAAGTCCGGATTGCCGGCCGCTTCCGCCGAACAGTCGATCACGCAGGCGCTGGCGATGAAGGCGTCGATGGGGATCGTGTCCACCGTGTTGTCCGGCTGGTCCTTGCCCGTCACCCAGTGCGCGGGCGCGTCGAAGTGCGTGCCGGTGTGCTCGGAGCACGAAAAGTTGTTCCAGTACCAGGCCGGCCCGCGTTCGTCGTAGCGCGAGATTTCTTCGATGCGGAACGGCCAGGCCTGGCCGAATTCCGGCGGCAGCACGATGGTCGGGAATTCCGGCGTCAGGGTTTCGGTCAGGTCCACCAGGCGGATGCGTCCGGAGACCAGTTCGGTCATGAATTGGGCAAGAATGGGTTGACTCACGATGCGCTCTCCTGTTGGTTCTTTAGTTGTCAGACACCGGGTTGGCGGGGTGTCAGACACCGCCCGCGCCCAGTTCTCTTTCCAGTCCCTTCGGGTTCTCGGCCAGTCTTGCGCGGAATTCCTGCGCCACGTCGCCGACATACACGTCCTCGGTGCCGTCCTTCAGCGCGCGCACGATGGCCGCCGCGATCGCGGCCGGCGCCACGCGCGGCGGCGGCGTGCGCTGCTCCCATTCGTGGTCGACCGGGCCCGGGAACACGTTCACGACCCGCACCCCTGCCGCACGCATCTCCGCGCGCAGGCATTGCGCCAGGGAGAGTGCCGCGGCCTTGGATGCCGACCACATGCCGCGGGACGGCAGATTCATGTGCGCGTAGATCGACAGCACGTTGACCCACGCCGCGGCGCTGTTCACGCCATCTGCCGCCCGGCCGCAGAGCGCGGGGCCGAAGCTTTGCGCCAGCCGCATCAGGCCCAGCACGTTCACGTCCATGGCGTCGCGCGCGGTGTTCACGTCCTTGCGGTTCAACAGGCCGCCTTCGCGCTCCAGGTCCGCCGTGTTCACCAGGATCTCGACCTTGCCGCCAATCGAGGCGGCCACGCGTTCGACGGAATCGGTGTCGGTCACGTCCAGCGTCACGGCCTGCACGCGCGGATCGGCCGCCAGGGCGTCGAAGGCGGCATCGCGCTTCCAGGCCTGCGGATCGCCCAGGAAGACCAGCGGGCTGCCCGCGTCCAGCAGCGCGCGCGCCACCGCCTGGCCGACGGCCGATTTGCCGTCGGTGACCAGCGCGCGGCGGAATTTCGGGTCGCACGAGGTTTCGCGCAGCGTCTTGTCGTCTTCCATGTTCGGGGTATTCCTTTCGGGCAGGGCGATCATCACGGCCTGGCCGCTGCGGTCCAGTTTCAGGGCCAGGCGCACGCGGCCGCCGTCGATGCAGTCCTGGTGGACGTGCGCCACGACGGAAGGACCGGCGTCCATCCGCACCGTGCCCACGCGCCAGGGCAGGCGTTCGCGGAAGTACAGGTCGTTGCTGTGATGCAGGGTCGTGCTGACCAGCAGCGCGCCGTTCGGGTCGGCGGGCCGCCAGGGCAGCGTGTCGGACAGGCAGTGGCCGCAGACCTCGCGCGGCGGATACTGCACCGTGCCGCAGTCGGCGCAGGTCTGAAGATCGAAGCGCCCTTCGGCGGCGGCGGCGGTCAGGCCCAGCGCGCTGCGGCTGCGCGAGCCGGGCGGCAGCGTGGGCTGCCGGGTCCGAGCGACGGGATTCTTGCGGGGCGGCTTGGCCAGCGGCTCGGTCATGCGTCGCTCCTTGTCAGAATGGCCGCGGCCGTGCACAGCCCGCGGTCGTAATTGATCATGCCGAAGCCGCTCACCAGCCCCAGGCGCGCATCGGCCACCTGGGTGCCGCCCGCGGTGCCGGTCAACTGGCGCAGCGCCTCGATCAGGCCGAGATACCCCCCGGCCGCGCCCGCCTGGCCCACCGACAGCTGGCCGCCGTTGGTGTTGAACGGGAAGCTGCCGTCCACGGTGAAGGTGTTGTCCCGCACGAACTGCGGGGCCGCGCCCTTGTCGCAGAAGCCCAGGTCTTCGATCTGCATCAGGTTGATGACCGGATAGTCGTCGTAGGCCTGCAGGAAATCCATGTCGGCGGGGGCGGCCCCAGCCTGTCCGTACAGCTCGTCCACGTCCAGGGTCCAGCCGCCTCGGGTCTGGATCGGGTCGTCGATCCAGGCGTTGTGGCGTTCGATGGTGGACAGGATGCGAGCGTAAGGCAGCTTCAGCGCCCGTGCGCGGTCCTCGCTCATGACCAGGAAGGCATCGGCGCCGGCGCAGGGCATGACGCAGTCGAACAGGTGGATCGGCTCGGTGATGACGCGCGCGTCCAGATACTGCGCCAACGTCAGCGGCTTCTTCATGAGGGCGTGCGGATAGCGCAGGGCGTTGTCGCGCTGCGCCACGCAAAGCTTGCCGAAATCCTCGCGGGTGGCGCCGGTCTGGCGCATGTAGTTGGCCGTCAGCAGCGCGAAGCTGGCGTTCGGGCCGCCCGCCCCATAGGGGTAGACGGCGTCCTGCGCAAAGCGCGAAAACTGGCTGACCGTGTTGCGGAACGAGTCCACGTGGTTGGTGTCGCCGGCCAGGCAGGCCACGACCTCGGCGTCGCCCGCCTGCACGGCGCGCGCCGCGCGGCGCAGCGCGGCCACGCCGCTCGCGCCGCCCATCGGAATGTGGTCGAGCCAGCGCGGCGTCATCCCCAGGTGCTGGACCAGGCCGACCGCGGTGTCGGGCGCGAGCGTGAAGCTGGACACGCACAGGCCGTCGACGTCGGTCTTGGCCAGGCCGGATTGCCGGATCAGCGCGCCCAGCGCGCGGCCCAGCCACCAGTGCGCGGCATGCGTGGAGTAGCGTTCGTACGGAATCGTGACGGGCAGGGCCGCCACGACGCCGTTGTAGCCCAGGCGGCTCATCGGTGGGTCCCCTCGGCCGGGCGCTTCTTCATGTGGCAGGTGTCCACGCAGCGGGCCGTGCCCGGCAGGGTGGGCGCCAGCGCCTTCATCTCGCCACGCTGGATCTTGTTGGTGGTGGTCAGCGGCAGGCTGTCCACGAACGCGACGTAGCCGGGCGCCTTGTAATAGGCCAGTTGCTCCAGGCTCCATGCCACGATGGCGCGCGCGGCCTCGGCCATTGCGGCCGCGTCGGCGGGCGCGGTCTCGGGCACCACGCAGGCCAGCACTTCGTCGCCGCGCACCGGGTCCGGCACGGCGGCCACCGCCACCGCCTTGACCAGCGGGTGCTGCATCAGCACGCTTTCCACTTCCACCGCGGAGATGTTCTCGCCGCTGCGGCGGATGACGTTTTTCTTGCGGTCCACGAAACGCAGGGCGCCGTCGGCCTCGCGGCGCACGATGTCGCCGGTGTGGAACCAGCCGCCTTCCCAGGCCTCGTTGGTGGCCGCCTCGTCCTTCAGGTAGCCGGCGAAAAAGCCGTAGCGCGGATCGTCGCCGGCGTGGCGCACCAGCAGCTCGCCGGGTTCGCCGATGGCCGCGGGCTCGCCCGCGTCGGTCACGATGCGCACTTCCACGTCGTCTTCCTCGCTGCCGAAGCTGCTGGTGCCGACGTGGCGCGGCTCCTGGTTGGCGATGATGACGGCGCCCGCGCCGGTCTCGGTCATGGCCCAGGCCTCCAGCAGCGGAAAGCCGAAGCGCGCCTCGAAGGGCGCATGCAGCTTGCGGTCCACGCCCGCGCCGAAGCCGAAGCGGATGGCGGGCTGCCGGTCGCGGTCGGACGGCTCGGCCTTCATCAGGATGGCGGGCATGACGCCCAGGTAGTGCAGCACGGTGGCGCGCGATTCGCGCACGCTGTCCCACCAGGAACGGGGATGGAAGCGGTCCAGCGGGATCAGGCAGCCGCCCGTCAGCACCATCGCCATCGCCGAATACGCCATGGCGTTCATGTGCACCAGCGGCAGCGGCGTCAGCATGCGTTCCTGCCCGGGCCGCAGCGCGGCCAGCCCGCCGATGCGCGCGTACCAGCCGCCCGCATGCAGGAAATAGCGGTTAGGCAGGATGCAGCCCTTCGGGCGGCCGGTCGTGCCGGACGTATAGAGCAGGGCGCACTCGGTCAGTTCGTCCGGCGCCGCGCCTGGGCGGGGCGGCGGGAAGGGCGCGGCGGGCGGCGCGTCGTCCGGCCCCATGACGCGCAGCTCACGACCCGCCCGGCCTGCCGCGGCCAGCAGGTCCGCGTGGCGGCCGGGCAGCGCCACCGCCAGCGCGATCTCGGAGTGGCCGGCCAGGTATTCGAGTTCGGCGGCGCGCAGGTCCGGGTTGATCGGCACCACCGACACGCCCAGCGCGTTCAGCGCGAACCAGTGCAGGAAAAAGGCGGGACGGTTTTCCAGCAGCAGGCCGGCGCGGTGCCCGTGGCCGTAGCCGGCCGCGGCATAGGCGGCGCGCAGGGTCTCGATGGCGTCGGCGGCCTTGCCGTACGTCAGTTCGCCCGCCTCGATGCCATAGGCGGCGGCCGTTTCCGGCAGGATGCACAGGAACGGCTGGCCGCCATGGCGGGCGGCGGTGTCGGCGAAAGCCTGGTGGACGGTGGCGTTCAAGCTCCGCTCCTACATGAACAATTGGATGTTGCCGAAGGCCGCGTCGCAGTTGACGAGGTCCACGCGCTTCAAGCGGATGCGCAGCGCGCCGTCCTGCTCCACCAGGTGGTGCGTCGTCCAGCCCGCGTACAGGGTCTGCGCGTCCAGCCGGGTCTCCACGTAATGGAAGGCGGTGCGCACCACGTGGCGCCCTTGCGCGGGCGCGGATTCGGGATGGCCGTGTTCGACGGTGGGCGCCTGCAGCAGATGATGGCAACGGCTCTTGGGCTGCTGCGAGAACGTGCGCTGGCCCGCCAGCCGCTCCACGCGCACGCGCAGCAGCAGTTTGTCCTCGTACATCAGCGAGGCATGCAGCTTCGGGTCGGTCTGGCCGTGGGCCAGCGGCATCCAGTAGTAGCCGTCGTCGGTGTACAGGTCCAGCCAGTCCTCGAAACGCAGCTCGTCCAGCATGCGCGCCTCGGCATAGACAAAATCGATCAACTCGCGGTCGCTTGCGCTCATACCGACTCCGGTCCGGTCATGTAGCGGCCCCATGCGCGGTACTGGTTGCGCATCTGCCATTCGTTGGTGCCATTGGTGACGACGTTCTTCTGGCCTTCCTCGCCGGGCGTGAAGAGCCGCCCCACGTTCACCCAGTCGCGCGCGCGCGAATGCAGCCCGTCCTGCGCGCGTTCGTACATTTCCAGGTCGTCGTGGCCCACCACCGACGTGGGCGCGTTGATGAGCCGGTTGTACATGAGCGTGCGCTCCAGCAGCAGGTCCGGCGCGCCGACCAGGCGGAAGGTCCAGGACTCCACCAGCGTGCGGTCGGCGGCGATGGGCTTGAAGATCCGCAGCGTCTGGATCGGGCCTTTGACCATGATGTTGGGGAAGTACACCGTGTTGTGGCGCACGTCGCCCAGGATTTCCTTGGCCCGCGCTTCGCCGTAGGCCTGCACCATCGCGTCCCAATAGCCGGGAATCCCGGAGTACGAGGCGTGGATCGAGTCCGAGACGCCGGTGTGGCCGTGTCCGTTCTCCCAGACACGGATGCCCATGTTCTCGAAGAACTCGTAGGGCGAGATGAATGGCGCAAAGAGCTCCACCGCCATGGGCTTGGGCGTGCCTTCGGGCGCCTGCTCCCAGACCTTGACCGCCGTGCCCGCCGAGGATTCGTGGGCAACCATCGGATGGCAGGTGTCGGTCTGGTTGTCGACCAGCATCTTCCAGTTGCAGCGGTGCATGTAGCGCAGCACGCCGCCGGCGACTTCGAGGCGGCCTTCCGGCGAACGGTCGACCATGTTGTCCAGCGTGGACAGCGAGTCGCCGAAGAATTCCTCGAACGACTGGCCTTCGGGATTCAAGCGGCAGAACACGAAGCCGCGATGGTTGCGCACGTCCTTGACGGCGGCCATGCCCTGGCTGGCTTCGCAGTTTTCCAGGCCGGTGTTCTCGTAGCCTTTCTTCAGCGGGATCGACAGCAGGCTGCCGTCGGTCTTGAAGGTCCAGGCGTGGTAGGGGCAGCGGAAGAACTTGCCGGTGTTGCCGCAGGCGTCCCCCGCCACCATCGTGCCCTTGTGCGGGCAGCGGTTGTGCAGCACGCGCACGCTCTTGTCGCTGTGGCGCACCATCACCACGGGCTGGTTGCCCACGGTGGTGGTGATGTAGTCGCCCGGATTGGGCACCTGGCTGTCGTGGCCGACGTAGACCCAGGTGTTGGCGTACAGGCGCTCCATTTCCAGGTCGAACAGCTCCTGGTCGATGAAGAGATCCTTGTGCACCTCGGTGTCGCGCAACAGGGCGCGTATGGCGTCGGGATTGTCGCGGTACTTGGCCATGGTCGCTTCCTTGTCGGGGGCTTACAGATCCAGCACCAGGCGCGCGGACTTGGCGCGCGAGATGCAGATCTGGATGATCTTGCCGCTGGCCTTTTCGGTGTCGGAAAGGTAGTAGTCCCGGTGGTCGGGTTCGCCTTCCAGCACGGTGGCCTGGCAGACGCCGCATTCGCCGCGCTTGCAGTCGAACATCGGGTCGCAGCCTTCTTCTTCCATGACCTCGACGATCGTCTTGTCGGCGGGAATCGTCAGCGTGCGGCCGGACTGGCGCAGTTCGACCTCGAAGGGCTGGTCGCCGGCTTGCGGCGCCGCCGTCGCGAAGAGTTCGAAATGGATGTGGGCGTCGGGCCAGTGGCGCGCGTGCGCGCTCTGGATGACGGCGTCGATCAGGCCCTTCGGTCCGCAGACGTACAGATGCTGGCGCGGCGTGGCCGATTCCAGCAGCGCCTGCAGGTCGAAGCGGCTGGACGGATCGTCGTCGGCGTGCAGCGTCAGGTCGCCGCCCGCCAGCGCCTGCAGTTCGGGCAGGAACGCAAGCTGGTCCTTGCTGCGGCCACAGTAATGCAGGTGGAAGGCGCGGCCGGCGGCCTTGAGCGCGGCGGCCATGGACGCGATGGGCGTGATGCCGATGCCGCCCGCGATCAGCACGACGGGCTCGTCGCCCGCGGGCGATTCATGCAGCGGGAAATCGTTCTTGGGGCCTTCGACGCTCAGCGTGTCGCCCTCGGCCAGCGCGTGCATGTGGCGCGATCCGCCCTGGCTGGTCTCTTCCAGCCGCACGCCCAGGCGGTATTCGGCGGGCTCGGCGAAGCGTCCCGTCTCGGGGGCGAGCTGCACCAGGGAATAGCAGCGCGGGTCGCGCAGACCCGGGACCGTCACCTTCAGGTGCGCGCCGGGGCCGAAGGCGGGCAGCGCGCCGCCGTCTTCCCGCGCCAGCCGGAACGAGCGGATCAACGGTGATTCCTGCCGGACTTCCCGGACGATCAGTTTGAGTGTTTTCACGATGTCTGTCTCTTTCTGGTGTCGGCCTCAGGCGGCCAGTTTTTCCGCGATCTGGCGTTCCATCGGCTCGCATTTCACGTTGGCGAGCGCGGTGTCGCGCAGCGCGCGCAATGCCTCGGCGGCGTCGGGACGGCCGGCAAGCTGGTCTGCCGCGGCGATGAGCTGGCGGTACTTGCCGCCGCCGCGTGCATGGGTATCGCTGTAGCCCTTGACCAGGCGGCGGCAGTTGACGGTCTCGACCGCCAGCGCGTAGTCGCGCGGCGCCAGCCGTGAGACCAGCGCCAGCCAGGTTTCAAGGGATTCGGTCTCGATCCGGTGGCGCAGCGTGCTGCGCCGGAAGCGGCGCATGCCCGCGAGCGCGTACAGCATCAGGAATCCGCCCAGGGTGCCGCTGCGCAGGCGGCGGCCCTTGCCGAGGCGGCGCTCCACGAAGCCGCCGAACGCCTTGGATCCTTCGAGCCAGCGGCCCAGCCGCGTGGGCAGGGTGCCGCAGATTTCTTCCAGTCGGGGGTACATGAACTCGGTCGTGTCGACGAGCTGGCCGGGGCGCGCGCCCACTTCGGTGCGCACGCGGTCAAAGCGCGTGCCGCGCGTCTTCAGGTCGGCCACGCGGATCACGTCGTCGTAGGCCATGGCCGTGGCCACGTAGCGCGCCGCCGCACAGGTCAGCGCCCATTGCCGGGCGTCGCCGCCGTGCTGGGCGTCCAGGTCGCGGATCGCCTTCATGCGGCGCAGGTAGTCCTCGGCGTAGGCCAGGTCCTGGAACTCGATCTGGCGGCGCACGCCCGCGGTCAGCATGGGCTGCGCACAGGCGGGGAAGTCGCGGCGTATCGCGTCCAGCAGGGCCTGCGCGCGCGGACTGGCCGCGCGTTCGGGCACGGACGGCACGGGCCGGGCCAGATCGATGGCGGCGGGCTGCCCCGGCGCCTTGTCGGCCGACTCGAAGCCCAGCGCAAAGGCGCGCAGGCTTGCCTCCACGCCCAGACCGGCGCGGCGGACGGTGGCCTCGAAGTCCTCTCGGGCGAAGGGCAGGGCGCCGCTGCCGGCCACCGCGCCGAACAGGCTGGCGCTGATCACGCTGCCGGCGCGATCGGCCAGGTCCTGCAAGTCGAAACAGAGGAAGCGCCGGGCCGCAGCGCGTCCGGCTTCCAGCACCTTGTTCGGATCGGCGATGCCGTTGCCGGGCGCGGATTTTTCACTGACCGCGTAGCTGCGGTGCGAGGACGTGATCAGCACCGTGCGTTCGGGCGTCACCAGGCCGCGCTGGATGGCGCGGCCGCCTTCCATCAGTTCGGCGGCGACCACCAGGTCCACGTCGCCCGGGGTGGGCATCAGGGCCAGCGCGGGCTGGCGGCCGGCTCGCTGGACATCGGCCTCCGGCAGCAATTCCAGGTAGTAGATCGTCGCGCCCGTGCGCTGGGCCACGCCCGGCACCGAGGTGGTCTGCGCCCACCAGCCGGCATGCTCGGCCATGTCGACGATCCAGTCGGCCAGCACGCCGCCGCCCTGGCCGCCCATGGCCAGGATGGCGATCTTGATGGGGTTGCCTTGCTGCATCACCGCCGCGTTCATGGGGCTGGTTCCTTAAAGGGCGTTCTGGGCCAGGCGCGCCGCGCGGCGGCGCTGCAGAAAACCGATCACCGCGCCGCGCATGCGCGCCAGGAAACGGTCGGCGCCGGTCGGGTTGTGGATGATGTCGGCGCGGTAGAACGACGGGCACAGCACGGCGGCATGGGCGACCTCGCCGCAATTGCCGCAGCCCACGCAACTGCTTTCCACGTGCGCGACGGGGTCTTCCTTGAGCGGATCGCCGCTGTCCTTCACCGTCAGCGACGGGCAGCCGGACAGCCGGATACAGGCGTGG
Organism: Achromobacter sp. T5-5; assembly: GCF_055397965.1. Classification (NCBI taxonomy): domain Bacteria; kingdom Pseudomonadati; phylum Pseudomonadota; class Betaproteobacteria; order Burkholderiales; family Alcaligenaceae; genus Achromobacter; species Achromobacter sp. T5-5. The sequence continues at coordinate 5,222,226 of NZ_AP027919.1, read as the reverse complement.
TCGCCGGTGCAGACGTCGGGATCCACGCCGAAGCGTTCCTTCACCACGCGCTTGCCTTCCTTGACCGCCTTGTTGAAGAGCGGCTTCACGCGCCGCTGCTTGTTCAGCATGCATTCGGACTGCGCGATGATGACCTTGGGGCCCTTGATGTCGGTGGTCAGCGCCTCTTCGAGGGTGGCGCGCACCTTGGCCACGTCGTAGGTCCGGTCCAGCGTGCGCACCCACTTCACGCCCACGCCGCGCACGGCGGCGTCGATGGGGTTGTTGGTCGAGCGGTCGGGATTGTCGGCGCGCGACGACAGGATGTCCTGTCCGCCGGTGGCCGAGGCGTAGAAGTTGTCGACGATGACGATGACGCCGTCGTACTTGTTGAAGACCGCGTTGCCGATGCCGGACGCCAGCCCGTTATGCCAGAACCCGCCGTCGCCCATGATGGAGATGGGCCGCTTGGCGGCGGGCACGTTGAAGGCCGCCGCGCTGGACGCGCCCAGTCCGTAGCCCATCGTGGTGGCGCCCAGGTTGAAGGGCGGCAGGATGGAGAACAGGTGGCAGCCGATGTCGCAGGAAATGTGATGCTGGCCCAGCGTTTCCTGCGCCAGCGTCAGCGCGGAAAAGATGGGCCGTTCCGGACAGCCCGTACAGAAGCCCGCGGGACGCGGCGGCACCACTGCGGCCAGGTTCTCGACGTGCTTGTGGAAGGTGATCGGCTGTTCGGCGGGGCGCGCAGGCTTGGGGCGCGACACTTCCGTAATGGTGAGCTGGCGCGCGTCGTCCTGTGTTTGGCCCGTTGCCTGCGCCTGCGCGTCCGCCGCCACGGCCGGATGCGTCTGCAACGATTCGGGCCGGTTGCGCTTGAGGAATTCGCGCAGGCCGTCGCGCATGACTTGGGTGGTGTATTCGCCGGCCATCGGCAGCACGTCCTTGCCGGACAGGCGCGTGCCCACGCCCGCGCGGCGCAGCACCGCATGCAGGTTCTGCTCGATGTAGTCGGGCTGGCCTTCTTCCAGCAGCAGCACCGCGCGCTTGCCGCGGCAGAAATCGATGACCTCGTCCTCGATGACGGGGTAGGTCACGTTCATGACGTAGAGCGGGATGCGGCTGTTGCCGAAGTTGTCGGCCAGGCCCAGAAGCTGCAGCGCGCGGATGACGCCGTTGTACAGGCCGCCCTGCAGGATCAGGCCGATGTCGTCCTGGTCGCCGTCGAAGTGCTCGTTGAGCTGGTGTTCCTTGATGTAGCGGATGGCGGCGGGCCAGCGCTCCTTGATCTTTTCCTGTTCGTGCAGGAACGACGCGGGCGGCAGCACGATGCGGCTGGTGTCGCGCGCCGGGCTTTCCAGCGCCTCGGCCAGCGAGAAGGCGGGCCGCTTGTTTTCCTTGGCGATGAAGCGTCCGTGCACGTGGCAGCCGCGGATGCGCAATTGCAGCATCACGGGCGTCTTGCTGGCTTCCGACAGCGAGAAGCCGTCTTCCACCGCCTTGACCATGCTTTCCAGATTGGGACGCGGGTCCAGCAGCCAGATCTGCGACTTCATGGCGAACGCGTGCGAGCGTTCCTGCATGATGGACGAGCCCTCGCCGTAGTCTTCGCCCACGATGACCAGCGCGCCGCCCGTGACGCCGCCCGAGGCCAGGTTGGCCAGCGCGTCGGAGGCGACGTTGGTGCCCACGGTGGACTTCCAGGTGACGGCGCCGCGGATGGGGTACATGACCGAAGCGGCCAGCGTGGCGGCGGCGGTGGCTTCCGAGGCGCTGGCCTCGAAGTGCACGCCCAGTTCCTGCAGGATGTCGTTGGCGTCGGCCAGCACGTCCATCAGGTGCGAGATCGGCGATCCCTGATACCCGGCGACGTAGCCCACGCCCGATTGCAGCAGCGCCTTCGTGACCGCAAGAATCCCTTCGCCGCGGAATTCCTCGCCCGCGCCGATACGCAGTTGCTGGACTTCTTTCTTGAAAGACCTTTCTGCCATCTGGATCCCTTTCGCGGACCCTGCCGGGTCCTTAATCCGTGCTGCCCCGCAGCATCGCATTGCCACGAAAACATCGCTTGAAAAATACTTTAGGAGTCAACGTTTTAGCTGTCAATAAAAAAGATGAAATTTCATGGAAATTAAAAAATATCACGCTAAAACAAGGGTGTATATACTGGTTGTTCTCTAGGTTTTTGGTCGGGGCGGGGCGCTGAGATGGTGCAAAAACGGGTTGCGATTTGGGGTATACCCTGTGCTGCGCAACAGCATTGCGGTACATCATGGCGCGTGGCTGCGCCGTCGTGGTGCAATGCGCTTTTCGGCAAAGGGGCGGGCCTTGGAAACCAGTGCGTGGGAGCAAAGCAACATGCGGCCAGATAAGCCACGCGGCGCGCGCGCGGCCGTCGCGGGCCCCCGGTTCGTCGACGGCTACCTGGCCTATCTGCTGGCGCAGGCCAGCCAGCGCATCTCGGCGGAATTCCACCAGCAGGTAAAGGCTGCCGGCTTGTCGGTGACCGAATGGCGGGTGCTGGCCAGCCTTCAGGGCAGCGCGGGCGAAACCATCGGCAGTCTGGCGGTGCTGGCCATCACCAAGCAGCCCACGCTGAGCAAGGTGGTGCAGCGCATGGAGGCCGACGGGCTGGTGGCCCGCACCGGCGTGCGCGCCGACCGGCGCCAGACGCGGGTGTGCATCACGGCCAAGGGCTCGAACCTCATCGGCGGCCTGTGCGAGCAGGCGTTGCAGCACCAGAAGGCCGTGCTGGCGCCCTTCGGCGAGGAAAAGGCCGCGCTTCTGATCGAAATGCTGGATGTGCTGATGACCGAGCACGTCCCCCTGGAGCTTCCGCTGGACGCGGACGACTAGGGCCGATGCTTGCGGGCAATCGAACATTGTTCGGTTCAATTGTTTTGTTACAAGCTTATATGTCCCTGATTGCGTTTCCTCTGTGAAAACCCCCTCCGGTACGCATAAACCCTGAATTGACGCGGTTCTCGCGGGTAGGCACACTCGCGCCGGTATTCAGACTACTGTCAGGAGTTGATACTTATGCGCCGCACTCTGATTGCTATCGCGATCGCCGCCGCCGTGGCAGTGCCCTCGATCGGGCAAGCCAAGACCTTCCGCTGGGCCGCTCAAGGCGACATCCTCACCTTCGACCCGCACTCGCAGAACGAAGGCATGACGATCGCCGCCAACAGCTACATCTACGAGCCCCTGGTCGACTACGACAAGTCTTTCAAGCTTTCCCCGCGCCTGGCCACCGAATGGGAACAGGTGTCGCCCACGCTGTACCGCTTCAAGCTGCGGCCCAACGTGAAATTCCATGACGGCGCCGCGTTCACCGCGGACGACGTGGTGTTCTCGATCCATCGCGCCATGGCGCCGACGTCGAACTACAAGGCCTACACCACGGGCATCAAGGAAGCGCGCAAGGTCGATGACCTGACCGTCGAGATCGAAACCTCGGCGCCCAACCCCGTGCTGCTGCGCCAGTTGACCAACGTGTTCATCATGAACAAGGCCTGGTCCGAGAAGAACAACATCGCCAAGCCGCAGGACTTCGTCAACAAGGAAGACACCTTCGGCGCGCGCAACACCAACGGCACCGGTCCCTACAAGCTCAAGAGCCGCGAAGTCGACGTGCGCACGGTCTTCGAGGAAAACAAGGACTGGTGGAACAAGGCCGGCAAGGTCGGCAACGTGACCGAAGTCGTGTTCACGCCGATCAAGCAGAACGCCACGCGCACCGCCGCGCTGCTGTCGGGCGAGATCGACTTCGTGCTCGACCCCGCCGCGCAGGACCTGGACCGCCTGCGCCAGTCGCAGAAGGTGGTCGAGGGCAACGAATACCGCACCATCTACCTGGGCCTGGACCAGAAGCGTCCCGAGCTGCAGTACTCGAACATCAAGGGCAAGAACCCGTTCCAGGACATCCGCGTGCGCGAGGCGCTGTACCGCGCCATCGACGTGGACGCCATCAAGCGCGCCGTGATGCGCGGCCTGTCCGCGCCCACCGGCACGATGATCGCGCCGCAGGTGCATGGCTGGACGGAATCCCTGCACAAGCGCGTGCCGTACGACCCCGAAAAGGCCCGCGCGCTGCTCAAGGAAGCCGGCTACGACGGCACGCTGAACTTCACGCTGGACTGCCCGAACAACCGCTACATCAACGACGAAGCCATCTGTCAGGCCGTGGTGGGCATGTGGGCCAAGGTCGGCGTGAAGGCGACCATGAACGCCATGCCGCGCTCCACCTACTTCCCGAAGGTGCAGTCGTTCGACACCAGCGCCTACCTGTTCGGCTGGGGCGTGCCCACCTTCGACGCCATGTACACGCTGCAGAACCTGATCCGCACCAAGGGCGAGGGCGCGGACGGCATGTACAACCTGGGCAACTACAGCAACAAGGAACTGGACGTCATCATCGATCGGATCAAGACCGAGACCGATCCGAAGAAGCGCGACGCCGATATCGTCACGGTGCTGGAAGGGCACGCCAAGGACTTCGGGCATATCCCGTTGCATGACCAGGTCATCCCCTGGGCGATGCGCAAGAACGTCACGGTCGTCCACCGCGCCGACAATCGCCTCGTTGCCGATTGGGTCAAGATCGACTGATCCAGGCTAACCAGACGGCGGGACCTGCCCGGTTCCGCCGTCTTGCTTTTTTCCGCCTATGTTCGCTTTCATACTGCGTCGCCTGTTGCAGGCCGTAGCGGTGATGCTCACCGTCGCGCTACTGGCCTTCGTGCTTTTCCAATACGTGGGCGACCCTGTCACCATCATGCTGGGGCAGGACGCCACCGATGCCGAGCGCATCGAACTTCGAGAACGCCTGGGCCTGAACGACCCCGCCATCGTGCAATTCGGCCACTTCGTGGTCAACGCCATGCAGGGCAATTTCGGCATTTCCCTGCGCCAGAGCGAACCCGTTTCCTCCCTGCTGAAATCCCGCCTGCCGGCCACGCTGGAGCTGTCCATGGTGGCCGCGCTGCTGGCGCTGGTCGTGGGCGTGCCGCTGGGCGTGTACACGGCCCTCAAGCGCAACAGCCTGTTTTCGCAGCTGCTGCTGGCCGGCTCGCTGCTGGGGGTGTCGCTGCCCACCTTCCTGATCGGCATTCTGCTGATCCTGGTGTTTTCGGTGCAGCTGGGCTGGCTGCCCAGCTACGGGCGCGGCGAGACGGTCAGCCTGGGCTGGTGGACGTCCGGACTGTTCACCGCGACGGGCTGGAAGCATCTCATCCTGCCGTCCATCACGCTGTCGCTCTTTCAGATGACGCTGGTGCTGCGCCTGGTGCGCTCCGAAATGCTGGAGGTCCTGCGCTCGGACTACATCAAGTTCGCACGCGCCCGGGGATTGAAGCGCCGCGCCATCCACTTCGGCCATGCGCTCAAGAACACGATGGTGCCGGTCATCACCATCACCGGCCTTCAACTGGGCGGCATCATCGCCTTCGCCATCGTGACCGAGACGGTGTTCCAGTGGCCGGGCATGGGCCTGCTCTTCATCCAGGCCGTGCAATTCGCTGACGTGCCGGTGATGGCCGCGTACCTGTGCCTCATCGCGCTGGTGTTCGTGGTGATCAACCTGATCGTCGATCTTCTGTATTTCGTCGTGGACCCGCGGCTGCGTTCCGGGCTGACTCGCGGCGGGGGGGCTCACTGATGCGCGCCGTACTCAAACGCTGGTGGGACAGCGACATCGCCTGGGCCTGGCGCCGGGCGCCCGTGGCCATCGCGGCCACGCTGCTGCTGGCGGCCCTGCTGATCGGCTCCTTCGGGGCCGGCTGGGTCGCGCCGCACAATCCGTTCGACCTGACCAAGGTGGAACTGCTGGACGCGCTGCTGCCGCCGGCCTGGGAGCCCAACGGACAGGCCACGTACCTGCTGGGCACCGACAGCCAGGGCCGCGACCTGTACTCGGCCATCCTCTACGGGACGCGCGTGTCGCTGCTGATCGGGCTGGCGTCGGTGTTTTTGTCGATGCTGATCGGCATCGTGCTCGGCCTGGTTTCGGGCTATGCGGGCGGGCGCATCGATGCCTTCATCATGCGCGTGGCCGACGTGCAGCTTTCGTTTCCCGCCATCCTGATCGCGCTGCTCATCGACGGCGTGGCGCGGGCGGCGGTGCCCCGCGAGATGCACGAGCTGATCGCCTTTCCCGTCCTGATCGGCGCCATCGCGCTGGCCGGCTGGCCGCAGTACGCCCGCACGGTGCGCGGCTCGACGCTGGTCGAGAAGAACCGCGAATACGTGCAGGCGGCGCGCGTGATCGGCGTGGCCTCGCCCGTCATCATGTTCCGCCACGTGCTGCCCAACGTGCTGGGGCCGGTGCTGGTGCTGGCGACGGTACACCTGGCCACCGCCATCATCACCGAGGCGACGCTGTCGTTCCTGGGGGTGGGCGTGCCGCCGACCGCGCCGTCGCTGGGCACGCTGATCCGCATCGGCAACGATTTCCTGTTTTCCGGAGAGTGGTGGATCACCATTTTCCCGGGTGCGGCGCTGGTGTTGCTGGTGCTGTCGGTCAACCTGCTGGGCGACTGGCTGCGCGATGCGCTCAACCCACGCCTGAATTGACCCACCCCCGAAGCGCCTGCGGCGCTTCCCCCTCAAGGGGGCGCCGCGAGCGGACCGGGAGACCCGGATCCGCTGCGGCCCCGCTGGCGTGTGCAACAGGTATTTGAATAGAGGTATCGCGCATGAGCGTATTACTCGAAGTCCGCAACCTGCGCGTGGAATTCCCCACGCGCCGCGGCACGCTACGCGCCCTGGACGACGTGTCGTTTTCCATCCAGGCGGGTGAAGTCCTGGGCGTGGTGGGCGAATCCGGCGCCGGCAAATCGCTGACCGGCGCCTCCATCATCGGCCTGCTCGAACCGCCGGGCCGCATCGCGGGCGGCGAAATCCTGCTGGCGGGCCGGCGCATCGACAACCTGCCCGACGAACAGATGCGCCGCGTGCGCGGCCGCGAGATCGGTGCGGTGTTCCAGGACCCGCTGACGTCGCTGAATCCGCTGTACACGGTGGGCAGGCAGCTCGCCGAAACCATCGTGACCCACCTGGACATGTCGTGGTCGCAGGCGCGCAACCGCGCGGTCGAGCTGCTGGCGGCCACGGGCATTCCCGCCGCGCGCGAGCGCATCGACCACTACCCGCATCAGTTTTCCGGCGGCATGCGCCAGCGCGTGGTGATCGCGCTGGCCCTGGCCGCGGAACCGAAGCTGGTGGTCGCCGACGAACCCACGACCGCGCTGGACGTGTCGATCCAGGCGCAGATCATCGAGCTGCTCAAGCGCCTGTGCCGCGAGAACGGCACGGCCGTCATGCTGATCACCCACGACATGGGCGTGATCGCCGAGACCGCCGACCGCGTCGCGGTAATGTACGCGGGCCGCGTGGCCGAGATCGGCCCGGTGGCCGACGTGATCCACCATCCGCGCCACCCCTATACGGCGGGGCTGATGGGATCCATCCCTACGCTGGAAGGCCACGCCGAAAGGCTGGTGCAGATCGACGGCAGCATGCCGCGTCTGAACGCCATTCCGCCGGGATGCGCGTTCAATCCGCGTTGCAGCCAGCGGCTGCCGCGCTGCGCACACGAACGGCCCGAGCTGATGCCCGCGGGCACGTCGCGCGCGGCCTGTTGGCTGCATGACACGGGCAATACGTTGGAGGTGGCCGCATGAGCACGCCCTTGGTGGAAGTAAAGGACGCGGCGCGCTGGTTCGATGTGTCGCCCCCCTGGCTGGAGCGCACGCTGGCGCGCAAGCCGAAAGTGATGCTGCGCGCGGTCGATGGCGTGTCGTTCGACATCGCCCGCGGCGAAACGCTGGCCCTGGTGGGCGAATCGGGCTGTGGAAAGTCCACGGTGGCGCGCATGCTGGTCGGGCTGTATGGCCTGACCCGGGGCGACATCCGTTTCGACGGCCAGCCGCTGTCGCGCATGTCGGAGCCGGGCGGCCGCGCCTTGCGCAAGCGCCTGCAGATGATTTTCCAGGACCCCTATGCCAGCCTGAACCCGCGCTGGCGCGTGGGCCGCATCATCGCCGAGCCGATGCTGACCCATACGCAGATGACGCCCGACGCGCGGGTGGCGCGCGTCAGCGACCTGCTGCGGCAGGTGGGCCTGGACCCGGCCGACCAGGGGCGCTACCCGCACCAGTTCTCGGGCGGCCAGCGCCAGCGCATTTCGATCGCGCGCGCGCTGGCGGTCAATCCGGAGTTCCTGGTGTGCGACGAGCCCACCTCGGCGCTGGACGTGTCGGTGCAGGCCCAGGTGCTGAACCTGATGAAGGACCTGCAGCGCAAGCTGGGGCTCACCTACCTGTTCATTTCCCACAACCTGGCCGTGGTGCACCACGTCGCCGATCGCGTGGGGGTGATGTACCTGGGCCGCATGGTGGAAGTGGCGCCGCGCGACGAACTGTTCGCCCGGCCGCGGCATCCCTACACGCGGATGCTGCTGGAAGCGATCCCCGACATCAATGGCGCGGGCAAGCCGCGCACGGCGGTGGCCGGAGAGGTGCCCAACCCGTTGAATCCGCCGTCCGGATGCACCTTCCATCCGCGCTGCCCGCACGCCAATGACCGGTGCCGGGCCGAGGCGCCGGTGGCGATGCTGGCCGGCGTGTCGATCGTGGCGTGCCACGCGGTGCAGGAAGGCCGGATCACGGCGTGATGCGGCAAGCGCCGTGGCCGGGGCGCCCGCCCGGGCCGCGGCGCGCGCCGCTCAATGACGGTGATTATGGACGTCGTCGTACGGAATGTCGTCGTCCGCGCCGTCCGCCTCCTCATCGTCGTCTTCTTCTTCCTCGTCCGGGTCCGGCTGCGGTTCTTCGCTGAGGGCAAAGGGCAGCACGTCTTCGAGGCTGTCGGACCAGGCGGATTCTTCGCCGTCGTGGTCCAGCTTGATGAAGCGCTCGCCGTCGTTCAGCGAGATCTGGATCGCCCAGAGGTACAGGCAGTCGTAGGTGTCGTCGTCGGACTGGGGCAGGCCGCCGCGGTTGCCCAGCAGCCGCGCGCCGGGCCCGCCCATCTGCACGTGCGTCTGTTCCTCGTCGGTTTCGGCTTTCTCGTCCATCGGGACGCCAAAGGTCACCCATTCGGTGCCTTCGTCGCCCAGCACCACTTCGGCCAGCACGGGCTTGCCCAGGTAGGCGCTGAGCGCGTCCGCGGTCTTGGCCAGCATGTCCAGTTCGGGTGCGCTGAAATGGGTCAAGGAGGCGGGGGGAGTGGCAGAAGCGGACATGAAGATTCCTGGGCGCGATGAAGCCGCGACGGCACGGCAGATACGTCAGCCGCTATTGTCGCGCGAACTGCGCTGCGGTGCATCGGACGCTTGGATTACGAACAAACGCGGGCACGGCAGGCAAACGCGGTACGTCAGGCGCCCGCGGGCAGGCCGCGCTTGCGGGCGCTGTCCGGCGATTCGCCGGTCAGCCGCTGGAACATGGCGATGAAGGCGGAGGGACTGCTGTAGCCCAGCTCGCGCGCCACCGCCTGCACCGGACGGCCTTCGTCCAGCAGGCCCAGCGCGCTGACCACGCGCAGCCGCTGGCGCCAGTCGTTGAACGACATGCCCAGATGCTGCTGGCAATGGCGCAGCAGCGTGCGCTCGGTGATCCCCGCGGTGCCGGCCCAGTAGGCCGCGCCGCGCCGGTCGCCGGGCGTGCGCTGCAGCGCGGACAGGACCGGCGCCAGGATGGGATCGCTGGTGGAGGGCAGATAGCTGGCGTAGGCGCGCGCCTGGCGGGCCTGGTCGATGACGATCTGCGCCATTCTCCGGTCTTCCGGCGTCACCGGATGGCAGATGCCGCGCCGTTCGAAGTCCGCCAGGATCGCCCGCATGACGGGGCTGATCTCCAGCGTGCAGGGCGCGTCGGGCAAGCCCGCGCAGGCCCCCGCCGGGATGTCGATGCAGGCGTAGTGCACTTCGCCTGCGTTCTGGCAGCAGTGCTCCACCCCGGGAGGTATCCAGATGGCGTACTGCGGCGGCGACAGATAGGTCACGCCGCGGATGCCGATTTCCATGATGCCGGAGATGGCGAAATTCAGCTCGGCCCAGGGCGAGGTGTGGCGCTTCATGCGCGAATTGGGCGTGAAGTGCAGGATGCGGCAGGCCAGCGGGTAGGGCAGGTGTTCGGCCAGGATCGGGAAGTCGACGGCAGGCGCCATGTCGGATGTTCGCGTGGTTTTGTCTGTTTTTCAGTATATACATCATGTCGGACGCGGCCTACACTGGCCTGCCTTTCGTATCCCCGCTGGTCAGTTTCGATGACGCGCTCCGACGCCCCGCACACCCCGTTCCGATTCTTCCTTTTCCCGCTCCTGGCTGCCCTGATCTGGTCGATCAACATGATCGTGACCAAGATGGCGGCCGGGGTGATCGCGCCGGCCGCCATCGGCTTTTACCGCTGGGCGCTGGCGGGCGCGGTGCTGACCCCGTTTGCGCTGCCGGGCGTATGGGCCCAGCGCCGCCTGGTGCTGGCGCATTGGCCCAAGTTCGCCGTGCTGGGCGGACTGGGCATGGCGCTGTACCAGGGGCTGGCGTACGTGGCCGCGTCCTCCACCACCGCCACCAACATGGGCTTCATCACCGCGATGATTCCGCTGCTGACCGTCGCGGTCATGGCGGTGGTGATGCGCGAACGGCCGTCGGCCATGGCGGTGCTGGGCGGCCTCGTGTCGCTGGCCGGCCTGGCGCTCCTGATCGGCGAGGGCGATCCGGCCCGGCTGCTGTCCCTGGGCGCCAATCGCGGCGACGTGCTGATGGGGCTGGGCGCGCTGGCCTACGCCCTGTATGGCGTGCTGCTCCGGCGCTGGTCCTTGCCGGTCGGACCGTGGCAATCGCTGTACGTGCAGGTCGCCTTCGGCATCCTGTTCCAGTTGCCTGCCTTCCTGCTGGCGCCGCCGTCGCCGCTGAACGCCGCCAACGTGCCGCTGGTGCTCTACGCGGCGGTCTTCCCGTCGCTGTTCGCGCCGTACCTGTGGATGCAGGGCGTGCGGCACCTGGGACCCAACCGCGCCAGCATCTTCCTGAACGTCATGCCCGTGTTCACCGTCGCGATCGCGGCGCTGTTCCTGGACGAGAAACCGCATCTCTTCCACATCGCGGGCGGCGCCCTGGCGGTGGCCGGCGTGATGCTGGCGCAGATGCGCACGCCGGGCCTGCCCCGGCGCGCCCCCAAGGCCGGCTGACGCAAGACGGGGGCGGATCGCCGCCGCCGCACGCCGGCCGGGGTTCCGGCCTACAATCAACGGTTTCTCAGCTATATCTCTTCTACGAGCCCATGGCCCAATACGTCTACACCATGAACCGCGTCGGCAAGATCGTGCCGCCCAAGCGGCAGATCCTGCGCGATATCTCGCTTTCGTTTTTTCCTGGCGCCAAGATCGGCGTGCTGGGCCTGAACGGCTCGGGCAAGTCGACGCTGCTCAAGATCATGGCGGGCGTCGACCGCGAGATCGAAGGCGAAGCCATCCCCATGCCGGGCCTGAACATCGGCTACCTGCCGCAGGAACCGCAGCTCAACCCTGAGCACACGGTCCGCCAGGCCGTCGAAGAAGGCCTGGGCGCGGTCGTCACCGCCAAGAAGCGCCTGGACGAGGTCTACGCCGCCTACGCCGAACCCGATGCGGACTTCGACGCGCTGGCCGCCGAACAGGCCGAACTGGAAGCCATCATCGCCGCGGCCGCCTCCAGCGGTTCGGACGATATCGAGCACCAGATGGAGATCGCCGCCGACGCGCTGCGCCTGCCGCCCTGGGACGCCATCGTCGGCAACCTGTCCGGCGGTGAAAAGCGCCGCGTGGCCCTGTGCCGCCTGCTGCTGTCCAAGCCCGACATGCTGCTGCTCGACGAACCCACCAACCACCTGGATGCCGAAAGCGTCGAGTGGCTCGAGCAATTCCTGCACAAGTTCCCCGGCACCGTCGTGGGCGTGACCCACGATCGCTACTTCCTGGACAACGCCGCCGAATGGATCCTCGAACTGGACCGCGGCTACGGCATCCCCTGGAAGGGCAACTACAGCTCGTGGCTGGAACAGAAGGAAGACCGCCTCAAGCAGGAAGAATCCTCGGAATCGGCACGCCAGAAGACCATCAAGAAGGAACTGGAGTGGGTGCGCCAGAACCCCAAGGGACGCCAGGCCAAGGCCAAGGCGCGCCTGGCGCGCTTCGAGGAACTGTCGTCCTATGAATACCAGAAGCGCAACGAAACCCAGGAAATCTTCATTCCGGTGGGCGAGCGCCTGGGCAACGAGGTCATCGAATTCAACAACGTCAGCAAGGCCTACGGCGACCGCCTGCTGATCGACAACCTCAGCTTCAAGGTGCCGCCGGGCGCCATCGTGGGCATCATCGGCGCCAACGGCGCCGGTAAGTCGACGCTGTTCCGCATGATCTCGGGCCGCGAGCAGCCGGATTCGGGCGAAGTCAAGATCGGCCAGACCGTCAAGCTCGCCTACGTCGACCAGTCGCGCGATGCGCTGGAAGACAAGAAGACCGTGTTCGACGCGGTGTCGGACGGCGCCGACATCCTGACCGTGGGCAAGTTCGAAATGTCGTCGCGTGCCTACCTGGGCCGCTTCAACTTCAAGGGCGGCGACCAGAACAAGGTCGTGGGCCAGCTCTCGGGCGGCGAACGCGGCCGCCTGCACATGGCCAAGACGCTGATCGCCGGCGGCAACGTGCTGCTGCTCGACGAACCGTCCAACGACCTCGACGTCGAAACCCTGCGCGCGCTGGAAGACGCACTGCTGGAGTTCCCGGGCAGCGTCATGGTGATCAGCCACGATCGCTGGTTCCTGGACCGTATCGCCACGCACATCCTGGCTTTCGAAGGCGACTCGCAGGTCGTGTTCTTCGACGGCAACTACCAGGAATACGAAGCCGACAAGAAGCGCCGCCTGGGCGAAGAGGGCGCCAAGCCCAAGCGCCTGCGCTACAAGGCCCTGAAGTAAGCCGGCTCGCGGCTGATCGCTGATCGCTGATCGGCACCACGGATCCCGGCCTGCGCGCCGGGATTTTTTTGGCGTCTGGCGCCCTGCAGGCATGGACTTTCAGTTCGCAACGTTGCCTACCGGGTGCCAGACACCGCCCGCCGCGCGGGGTTATCCTGGGGCATTGTCCTGGGAGCCTTTCATCATGCTGCTGTCCGCCTCCGATTCCACCCTGCTGATCGTCGACATGCAGGGCCGCCTGATGCCCGCCATCCACGACGGCGATGCCGTGCTCAACGCCGCGCACAAGCTGGCGCAGGCCGCCCGCCTCCTCGACGTGCCGGTGGTGGCCACCGAGCATCACGGCAAGATGCTGGGCGTCACGGTGGACCCGTTGCGCGAGCAGGTGCAGGCCACTTTCCAGAAAATGCACTTTTCCTCGGCCCGCGAGCCCGGGTTCGATGGCTGGCTGCCGGCCTCGCGCCGGACGGTGCTGGTGGCCGGCTGCGAGGCGCACATCTGCGTCCTGCAGACCGTGATCGGCCTGATCGAGCTGGGCTACAAGGCGGTGCTGGTGGCGGACGCCGCCGGCTCGCGCAAGCCCTCGGACCACCACGCTGCCCTGCGCCGCGCGCGCGCCCATGGCGCCGAGATCGTCACGTCGGAAATGGCGATTTTCGAGTGGATGGAGACCTGCGAGCATCCGCGCTTCCGCGACGTGTTACGTCTGGTCAAATAGCGGGCCGCCCCTGCAACATGGTTCCCTGGGGAGTGCAAAGATCCGCTCTCCCTTTGACACAATTCCTGGGCAAACCTAACAGTGTGTCCCCGGATATTTTGCGATCCTGAAGGCTCTGAATCCCAAAAGGTCCGCGCGCTCGCGTCACGGTTCACCGGTGCGGCCCCCGGGTACAAGAACAGGAGCTTCATCATGAAAATCGCATCGCTTTCCAAGATCTGTGCCGCCGTGGCCTTGGCCGCCACCATGGCGGGTTGTTCATCGTGGGATGGCATGAGCCATCGCCAGAAGAGCACGGTGGGGGGCGCCGCGCTGGGCGGTGTCGCCGGCGCCGTGATCACGAACGGCGGCGTGCTCGGCACCGTGGGCGGCGCGGCCATCGGCGGGGTGATTGGCGATCAGGTCGGCAAGCGCTGATCTTTCCACGCCCCAAAAGCAACGCCCGGCAATGCCGGGCGTTTTTTGCGCGGTGCGCGCGGCCAGGCCGCGCGCGCGACGAGGCATCAGGTCTCGTTCTGCGGCATCTCGATCTTCACTTCCAACACTTCCAGCGTGTCCTGGCGTTCCAGGTGCACCTTGATGTCTTCAGGATTGATCTTCACGTACTTGGAGATGACCGCGATCAGTTCCTGCTGCAACTGGGGCAGGTAATCGGGCGAATCCCCGCGGCCACGCTCGTGGGCCAGGATGATCTGCAACCGTTCTTTGGCGACGGACGCGGAGGTCTTCTTTTGACCGAGCAGAAACGACAGGAAGGACATCGCTTACTTTCCTCCGAACAGGCGCTTCAGGAAACCGGGCTTTTCGTAGTCGGTAAAGCGCAGCGCCTTGTCTTCGCCCAGGTAGCGGCTGACGACGTCCTTGTAGGCTTCCGAGACGTCGGTGTCTTTCAGGTGAATGGCGGGCAGGCCCTGGTTCGACGCCTGCAGCACGGCTTCGGACTCGGGGATCACGCCGATCAGCTTGATGCGCAGGATGTCTTCGATGTCGGTCAGCGACAGCATCTCGCCGTCGGACACGCGCTTGGGGTTGTAGCGCGTCAACAGCAGGTATTCCTTGACCGGTTCGTCGCCATCGACGGCGCGCTTGGACTTGGCCGCCAGGATGCCCAGGATGCGGTCCGAGTCGCGCACCGAGGAGACCTCGGGGTTCGTGACCACCAGCGCGTCGTCGGCGAAGTAGGCCGCCATCAGCGCGCCGGTCTCGATGCCCGCCGGCGAGTCGCAGACGATGTAGTCGAAGCCCATTTCCTTCAGGTCGTTGATGACCTTTTCCACGCCTTCCTGCGTCAGCGCGTCTTTGTCGCGCGTTTGCGAGGCGGGCAGGATGAACAGGTTCTCGAGCTGCTTGTCCTTGATCAGCGCCTGCTTGAGGGTGGCCTCGCCCTGGATCACATTGACGAAGTCGTACACCACGCGACGCTCGCAACCCATAATGAGGTCGAGATTGCGCAGGCCGACGTCAAAGTCGATGACAGCCGTCTTGTGGCCCCGCATCGCGAGGCCCGCGGAAAAACTGGCGCTCGTCGTGGTCTTGCCCACGCCGCCTTTGCCGGAAGTCACCACAACAATGCGTGTCATGACGATCAAACCCTTATGTTCGAATAAATCGCGTTATCGTAAAGCAAAAAGCCCATGTAAGGCTTCTTACAGGATGTGTTGAGATTTGAGCGGGCAGCGGCCGCGCCGCCGCCTCGCAACCAGACGCAAACCGAGGCGTCCGGGGGCCGGCATCAAGCCTTGAGGGCCTCGATGCGCAAGGTGTCGCCGTCCAGGCGGACCAGCGCGGGCTGGTTCTGCAGCGCGCCGTCGAGCTTGTCTTCGACCACGCGGTACACGCCCGCCACGGCCAGCAGTTCCGCGTCCAGATGCGTCGTGAAGATGCGCGCCGACGTGTCGCCGCGCGCGCCGGCCATGGCTTTGCCGCGCAGCGGACCGTACACGTGGACGTTGCCATCGGCGATGACTTCCGCACCCTGGCTGACCATGCCGATCACCACCAGGTCCGTGTGGCGCGCATAGATGCGTTGCCCCGAGCGCAGCGGCCGCGTGACCACCAGCGCCGAGGACGAGTGCGGCGCCGACGGCGTGGGACTGGCGGCCGACGTCGTGCTGCTGGCGGCGCGCGCCGGCAGCGGCTCTGCCGCGGGCTTGGCCTGCGCGTCGGCATGGGCCGCGGGCGTCTCCGCCGCATTGGCCGAGGTGTCGGTGGGCGCGGGGGCGATTTCGACGGCGGCGGCCGGCACGGACGGCACCGGCGTCGCGACATCGTTGGGCGGCGCGGTGTCGACCACGGGGGCGGGGCGGGCGGCAGGCGTGGACAGTTCGACCGGCGTCAGGCCCGCGTCGCGCGCGGCCTGCAGGTTCACGCCTTCGGCCACGACGCCGATCGGGGGCAGGTTGTGGCCGCGCAGCGATTCCACCAGCGCCGGCCAGTCGATCTTTTCCTCGACCCGGCTGGCGTCGATGACGACGGGCTCGTTTTCAAAGAAGCTGCCGGCATCCGCCATGCGCTTGGTGAGCGCTGCGTTCAGGCGTTCGGGGTCGGCGCTATGCAAAACCACCCGGATGGCATAAAGGGTGGCGCTCTTGAAGTCCAGGGCTAGGGATTCAGTGTTCATCTTGATTGTGGCTGGCGGTCCGGGCGCCGAAAAACGGCGCGCTCAACCGGCTGCGGGATGTCGGGGATGATAACCCGCCCAGGGCGGGCTGAGCCGGCCGCACAGCGAAAGAAAAAGGCGTCGCAAGACGCCTTTTCCCCGTATTGCGCGCGCGGGAGGTCAGCCCTGGGCCCAGGAATCGCGCAAGGTCACGATGCGGTTCAGCACCGGCGTCTGCGGCGTCGAGTCCTTGAGGTCGGCCGTGAAGTAACCCAGGCGCTCGAACTGCCAGGTGGCGCCCGGCGTGGCGACCGTGCCCGGTTCCAGCCAGGCCGTGACGGTCTCTTTGGAATTGGGGTTCAGGCAGGCCAGGAAGTCCTTGTCGCCGCCATCCGGACGCGGATCGGCGAAGAGACGGTCGTACAGGTGGATCTGCGCGGGCACCGCGTGCGCGGCGCTGACCCAGGTGATGTTGCCCTTGACCTTGACGCTGTCGGCGCCCGGCGTGCCGCTCTTGGTGTCCGGCAGGTATTCGGCCTGCACTTCGACGACCTCGCCGGCCTCGTTCTTGGTGAAGCCGGTGCAACGCACGACGTAGCCGTACTTCAGGCGCACGGTGTTGCCGGGGAAGAGGCGGAAATACTTCTTGGGCGCTTCTTCGCGGAAGTCGTCGCGTTCGATCCACAATTCGCGCGACAGCGGGAACTCGCGCACGCCGGCCTCCGGATCATGCGGGTTGCGCGGCGCGGTGCAGGTCTCGGTCTGCCCTTCGGGGTAGTTGGTGAGGACCAGCTTGATCGGATCCAGCACGGCCACCGAACGCGGGGCGATGGGGTCCAGGTCGTCGCGCACGGCCTGCTCCAGCAGGCTGTAGTCGATGCGCGAATCGGACTTGGACACGGCGGTGCGGTCGCAGAAAAGGCGGATCGAGGCGGGGGTGTAGCCGCGGCGGCGCAGGCCGAAGATGGTGGGCATGCGCGGATCGTCCCAGCCGTCCACATGGCCTTCCTTCACCAGTTGCAGCAGCTTGCGCTTGCTGGTGACGACGTAGCTCAGGTTCAGGCGGGCGAACTCGTACTGGCGCGGCAGCGGCTGGGCCAGCTTGCCGAGTTCGGCCAGGCGCGCCAGGATCCAGTCGTAGAACGGGCGCTGGTCTTCGAATTCAAGCGTGCAGACGCTGTGCGTGATGCCTTCCAGCGCGTCTTCCACCGGATGCGCCCAGCTGTACATCGGGTAGATGCACCACTGGTCGCCGGTGCGGTGGTGGGTGGCGTGGCGCACGCGGTACATGACCGGGTCGCGCAGGTTGATGTTGGGCGACGCCATGTTGATCTTCGCGCGCAGCACCAGGCTGCCGTCCGGATGCTTGCCGTCGCGCATTTCGCGCAGCAGCGCGATGGATTCGGCCGCCGGGCGGTTGCGCCAGGGCGAATCCGTGCCGGGTTCGGTCAGGGTGCCGCGGTTGGCGCGGATCTCGTCCGCGCTCTGCGCGTCGACGTAGGCGTGGCCCGCTTCGATCAGGGCTTCGGCGAACTCGTACATATAGCCGAAATAGTCGCTGGCGAAGTACAGGTTCTCGCGGCCGTCGGCCTTCCAGTCAAAGCCCAGCCAGTGGACGGCCTCGATGATGGCGTCGACGTATTCCTGGTCTTCTTTCTCGGGGTTGGTGTCGTCAAAGCGCAGGTGGCAGACGCCGCCGAAGTCGCGCGCCAGGCCGAAGTTCACGCAGATGCTCTTGGCGTGGCCGATGTGCAGGTAGCCGTTGGGCTCCGGCGGAAAGCGCGTGCGGATGCGGGCCGGGTCCGCGTCTCCCTGCTGCTGCAAGGCCGCCGGGCCAGGCTTGCCCGCCCAGCGCTTGCCCTGGAAGCGATTGGCTTCGAGGTCGTCTTGGACGATGTTGAGCAGGAAGTTTGATGCGGCGGGGGTCGGCGTCGTGGCGGAGGTCATTCTTGAAAGAATAGGAAAAAGCAGCGACAAAGCGTCAATTTTGCCACGTTCCGCCGCACGCCCCTTTTCGTCACGCCTGCAACCGGTTTCAATCCGCCCCCATCGTCATGTAACTGGCTCTACACTACGGGCCATTATGGATATCTCGACCCTATCCCTGGCCCGGGCGCAGTTCGTGGCCAGTCTAAGCTTCCTGGCAATTTTTCTCGCCGTTTCCCTGGCGCTGGCCTGGGTGCTGCTGTTCTTCAAGATCCGGGCCCGGTGGTCCCGCCATGGCGGCTGGACGGCGGCCTACCGCTTCTGGGTCCGCATTTTCGCGCTGGCCTTCGTGCTGACGCTGGCGGCCAGCGTGCCCGTCCTGATCCAGATCGGCAGCCTGTGGGCGGGCCTGATGGACAAGATCGGCAATGTGGCCGGTCCGCTGCTGGGCTACGGCATCCTGTCGGTATTCATCCTCAAGTCCTGCTTCCTGGGGGTCATGCTGTTCGGCCAGCGCCGCGTGTCGGACGCCGCGCACACGCTGGCCGTGCTGATGGTGGCGGTGGGACAGCTGGTTGCCGTGTTCTGGGTCCTGGCCCTGCAATCGTGGATGCAGACGCCGGACGGCGCGCTGCTGGTGGACGGCCGCTATCAGGTCTATGACTGGGTGAAGGTCGTGCTGAATCCGTCCATCGGCTGGCGCATGGCCGTCGTGATGGTCGGCGCCGCCCTGGCCGCCTCGTTCCTCATCATGGGGGTGACCGCGTTGCAGGCCTTGCGCCGACCGCTGGGCGAGGGCGAGCGCAGCGCGTTCAAGACTGCCCTTGTCGTGGCCGTGGTGGGCGCCTTTCTGCAATTGCCGGTCGCGACCGGCGCGGGGCAGATGATGGCCCAGCTTCAGCCGGCCAAGGCCGCCGCCGCGGCGGGGTTCTGGGAAAGCGGGCCCGTGCCGCAACTGGTGTTGTTCGGCTGGCCCGACGCCCGCGCCCACACCAACGTGGCCGACCTGACGCTGAACAATGCCGGCGGGATGTGGCTGCACCGCAATGCGGATGGCACCTACCAGGGGTTGGACAAGTATTCGGGCATGTTGCCCCCGGTCGCGCTGACCTTCTGGTCGCTGCGCGTGGCGGCGGGGCTGGGCCTGCTCATGCTGGTGGTCGCGTGTGTGACGTTCCTGTGGACGTTCCGGCGCGGGATGGATCCCTCGTCCCTGCCGACGTGGTGGCAGCGGGTCCTGTGCGGCATGATGTTTTCCGGCGGCATCGCCGTCGTGGCGGGCTGGTGGGTGTCGATCATCGGGTTGCAGCCCTTCGTCGTGAACGGCACCGTCACGCAATCCGAGGTCCTCGGATCCATGCCCGCGAGCACCGTGCTGTATGGCCTGGCCGGCTACGTGCTGCTGTATGCGCTGCTGTTGGCCGCGTTCGCCGGCATGCTGTTCCATGCCGCGCGCTACGGCGTGGTGCCGGTGCGCAAGCTGATCGGAGGTGCGCCATGATCGCGATGCTGGCCGCCTCGCAGGGCCTGAGTCCCGACGATCCCTCGTTCTGGATGCCGCTCGCCTTCATGGCCCTGCTGTTCGTCGTCATCGCCGCGGGCATGGTCCTGGACGGCTTCGATCTTGGCGTCGGCATCCTGCTGCAGATCGCGCCCGAGCACGAGCGCGGACGCATGATGAGCCTGCTGAGCCCCTGGCGCGACGCCAACGAATTCTGGCTGCTGCTGGGCATGGGGCTGTTCGCGGCCGCGTTCCCGTTCGCGTGGGGCGCCGTGCTGGGCAAGCTCTACGGGCCGCTGACCTTTATGGTGCTCGGCGTGGTGCTGCGCAGCGTCGCCTTCGAATTCCGCATCCGTGCCCGCACGGAACTCAAGCCGCGCTGGATCTTTGCGTTCTGGGCCGGCTCCATCATCACGGCGTTCGGCCAGGGCATGCTGCTGGGCCGGATCGCCACCGGATACCAGTCCGACGCCGGCTACGGTTGGTTCGCGATGTTCGTGGGCCTGTGCGCGGTGGCGGCATACGTGCTGCTGGGCGCGTCGTGGCTGGTCATGCGCGTGGACGGCGACCTCCAGCGCCGCGCCGCGAACTGGGCGCGCCATGCGATCCGCTGGACGGCGGTGGGCATGGTGGCGATCGCGGTCACGCTGGGCCTGGCCAACGCCGGCATCTTCTACAAGTGGAGCAACATCGCGCACCTGAGCCTTGCGGCGTCGGTGTGGGTGCTGATGCTGGCCGGTTTCGTGGCCGCGGAAATGCTGCTGGCGCGGCTGCCCGGCAGGGCCGACCGCTTCAGCTGGCTGCCGTTCGTGCTGACGGTGGCGCTGTTTCTCCTGATGCTGAGCGGGCTGGCCTACAGCCTGTTCCCGTACCTGATCCTGGACGACATGACGCTGTGGGACGGCGCGGGCGCGCTGGGGTCGATGCGGCTGGTGATGGCGGGCGCGGTCGTGGGGATACCGGTGGTGCTGGTCTTCAACATCCTGGCCTACCGGTCCGTGTTCGGCAAGGAGCGCCGCCCGGTGCCGCTGCTGCCGCCGCCTTCGTACTGAGCGGGGCCGGAACCGGCGGCTACAGGACGGGTCGGGCCACGCGCTGCAGGATTTCTTCGCCGTAGGCTTCCAGCTTGCGGGCGCCCACGCCGTTGATGTGGCTCAGATCGTCCATGGACGCCGGCCGGGCCAGCGCGATTTCCCGCAGCGTGGCGTCGTGGAAGATCACATAGGCCGGCACGCCATGGCTCTTGGCGACCTCGCCGCGCCACGCCCGCAATGCCTCGAACACGGGCTGCAGCTCGGGCGGCAGGTCGATCGCCGCGGCCTTGGGACGTCCGCTGCCGGTCTTGCCGGCGCGCGCCTTCTTTTCGGACTCGCGCCGCAGCATCAGTTGGCGTTCGCCCTTGAGCACGGCGCGGCTGCCTTCGGTGAGGGCCAGCGTGCCGAAGCCTTCGTTGTCCACCGTGAGCAGGCCCTGCGCCAGCAACTGGCGCAGCACGCCGCGCCAGGCGGTGTCGCTCAGGTCCGCGCCCACGCCGAACACGCTGAGGGTCTCGTGGCCATGCTGCCGGGTGCGGTCGGTGACCTTGCCGCGCAGGATGTCGATGATGTGGCCCGCGCCGTAGCGCTGGCCGCGTTCTTTCCAGAGCCGATATACCGCCGACAGCACCTTCTGCGCCGCGACGGTGCCGTCCCAGGCCTGCGGCGGATCGAGGCAGACGTCGCAGTTGCCGCAGGCGGTGATGTGCTGGCCAAAGTAGGCCAGCAGCCGCACGCGACGGCATTCCACCGTTTCGCACAGGCCGAGCATGGCGTCGAGCTGTTGGCCCAGGCGCCGGCGATAGGATTCGTCGCCGGGCGATTCGTCGATCATGCGGCGCTGCTGCACCACGTCCTGCAGGCCGTAGGCCAGCCAGGCGGTCGCGGGCAGGCCGTCGCGGCCGGCGCGGCCGGTTTCCTGGTAGTAGCCTTCGACCGACTTGGGCAGGTCGATGTGCGCCACGAAGCGCACGTCGGGCTTGTCGATCCCCATGCCGAACGCGATGGTGGCGACCATGACCACGCCGTCCTCGCGCAGGAAACGGGCCTGGTTGGCCGCCCGCACCTGCGGACTGAGGCCCGCGTGGTAGGGCATCGCATCGATGCCCTGGTTGCAAAGGAACTCCGCCGTTTCCTCGACGCGGGCGCGCGACAGGCCGTACACCACGCCGGATTCGCCGTCGTGTTCGGTGCGGATCATGTCCAGCAACTGCTTGCGCACTTCGTTCTTTTCGACGATGCGGTAGCGGATGTTGGGGCGGTCGAAGCTGGAGACGAAATGGCGCGCTTCGTCCAGGGACAGGCGCTGGGCGATTTCGGTGCGAGTGACCGCCGTGGCCGTGGCCGTGAGCGCGATGCGCGGCACGTCCGGCCAGCGCTCGTGCAGCATGGACAGCCCCAGGTATTCGGGCCGGAAATCGTGGCCCCATTGGGACACGCAGTGGGCTTCGTCGATGGCGAACAGCGCAATGCGGCCGCGGTCCAGCAATTGCAGGCAGCGGTCGGTCAATAGGCGCTCGGGGGCCACGTACAGCAGGTCGAGCTCACCGTCCAGGAAGGCCTGTTCCACGTCTCGGGCCACCCGCCATTCCTGCGTGGAATTGAGGAAGGCCGCGCGCACGCCCAGTTCGGTCAGGGCGTCCACCTGATCTTGCATCAGCGCGATCAGGGGCGACACGACGATGCCGGTGCCTTCGCGCACCAGCGAGGGGATCTGGTAACAGAGCGACTTGCCGCCGCCGGTGGGCATGAGGACGAGCGCATCGCCGCCGCCGATCACCTGTTCGACAATGGCTTGCTGGTCGCCGCGGAAGGATTCGTAACCGAAAACGCGCTGCAACACGCCGAGGGCGCGCGCGTCAGACATGGGGGTAGGCCGGGAGCATCATGGCAGGGATTTTAAGCCCCAATTCCGGCAGGCCCCGCGGGCGGGATATTTTCGTCCGTCTGCCAGGCGCCTACCAGCTGAGCCAGGTGCCGCGCATGAAGGTGTCGACGGGCATGCTCAGGTTGGCGCGCCAGCCGTAGTCGCCCGTGACGATGTCCCGGTCGGCGCCCACGGCCAGCTTGACCTTGGGCGCGACGAACATGCTGTGGGACAGCCCCACGCGCTGCTCGGCCAGCACCGAGCCCTCGCGCAGGCCGGAATACGTGCCGCTCAACGTGCCCCAGCCCGACAGCGGCACCCCCGCCGACACCGTATTGCGTGTCTGCGCGGCGGACGCCACGCCATCGGAATAGGTCGACAGATCGCCGTAGCCCGCGCCGATCTGTTCATTGGTGTAGCCCAGGGTCACGGTGTCGGCCAGGGCCACGCTGTAGCCGAAGCGGTAGCGGTAACCGTTGGCCGCGTCGAACGTGCTCTGGGTGGCGCCGGCCTGGAACGTGCCGAACTCGCCGGCGGAATACGTGGTGCCCACGCCGCGCGTGGTCAGCGACGGCGCGCTCTGCACCTGGCCCTCCAGCGTCATTTCCGGCGTAAGCCCGTAACGGACGCTGCCGCTGCCCACCGAGGCGCCGTAGTCGACGGGCCCGGACAGGGCGGCGGGGTCCATGAGGTTGAGCCTGCCCAGCGAGGACGAATAACCGAAGCTGCCTTCTGGCAGCGTAGCGCCGGTGCCGCCCCAGTTGGCGATCTGCAGCCCGCCCACCGGCGCGGCGCTGCCCCAGGCGGGCGCGTTGGGGCTGACGTTGCCGACCGTGAGCGAGGGGCCCGAGGTATTGCGGTAGACCCAGTTGCGGCTGCCGCCGTAGCGCAGGCCGTCCTGTCCGCTGACGGACGCGAACCAGGGCCGGCTGGGGCGGGACACGCCCGAGATCACCACCACCGGCACGCTGGAAATGTCGCCGTCTTCCAGCGCGAACGAGTAATCGGGAGGGATGTCGACCGCCGAGGCGGGCGCGGCGAGCGGGTCGCAGGACAGCGGGGCCGGCAACGCGTCGCCCGCCAGGCCCAGTCCCGTGCCGGGGACGTATCCCTCCTGCGGTTCCTGGGCGCCGCCTTGCACCGTCGTGTCCATGCCGGGTTCCGTCGCGTGCAGGTCGCAGGGCGTGGGATCCAGCGGGACGGCGCGATCGTCCAGCGACGGGGCGGGGCGCACCGGGATGGACTGGACCGGGGACAGCACCCCGATGCCGCGCGCAACGTGCGTGACTTCACCTGCCGGAGGCGGCATCAGGACAAATGGGGTCGCATCAGGCTCGGCACTGGAAGCAGGCGCCAGCGGCCAGGCCAGGCCTGCCGTCAGCGCCGCGTGCAACAGCCCTCTGCGCCAGGTGATAGTGGCGACCATGGGGACAGTGTAGAGAACGTCCCGCCCCGCATCTGTAAACGATCTTTAGAAAACCCCACGAGCGGCGGCAGGCGAGGCGCCATTTTAGGTCCAGATGACCGCGGCGGGCAGGCCCGCCGGAACCACCCGCCAAATGCCCGAAACATCCGCCCTACATCGTGCAACGGGTATATTTCAGATGATTTCTTGCCTCTTGCGGGCGAAGGCGGCGCGCCGCACTATGACGCCCATGGACAATTCCCACACCAAGCTGCTGGTCGTCGACGACGACCCGGCCTTGCGCCAACTGCTGGCCGACTACCTGAATCGGCACGGCTACGACACGCTGCTGGCGCCCGACGCGACCGATCTCTCGTCGCGCATTACCCGCTACGCACCCGACCTGCTGGTGCTCGACCGCATGCTGCCCGGCGGCGACGGCGCCGACGCCTGCCGCCGCCTGCGCGAGCAGGGCGAAGACATTCCCGTCATCCTGCTGACCGCGCGCGACGAAGCCGTCGACCGCATCATCGGCCTGGAAGCCGGCGCCGACGACTACGTCGGCAAGCCCTTCGACCCGCGCGAACTGCTGGCCCGGATCGAGGCGGTGCTGCGCCGCAAGCGCGGCCCGTCCGCGCTCACCAAGGACGCGCCCGTTTCGTTCGGCCCCTTCGTCTTCGACCCCTCCACGCGCCAGCTTTCGCGCGAAGGCACGGTCGTCAAGCTGACCGGCGGCGAAATCAACCTGCTCGAGGCCCTGGTCCGCAACGCGGGCAAGCCGCTGTCGCGCGAGCGCCTGCTGGCGCTGGCCCGCGATGACGACGCCGGCGAGCGCAACGATCGCGCGATCGACATCGCCATCCTGCGCCTGCGCCGCGTGATCGAAGACGATCCCAAGCAGCCGCGCTGGATCCAGACCGTCTGGGGCATCGGCTACCGGTTTTCCCCCTGATGCGCTTTTCCCCCGGCTTTCTGGTGCCCCGTTCGCTGCGGGCGCGGCTGATCCTGCTGATCCTGGGATCGGTCCTGCTGACGCAGGCCGCCACCCTGGTGACGGTGTCGTACTTCCGGCACAAGTTCATGGAAGACGTGGCCATCGGCTACATCGTCACCACGATCCGCACGCTGCGCGCGGCCGTATCCCAGGTGCCGGCGGAAGACCGCGCCGATTTCGTGCGCGCCGCGTCCCAGAACCAATGGCGGCTGTGGTCGCGCGTGCTGCCGGCCGAAGCCAAGCTGCAGCGCTTCAATGGCCGCCGCCCGCCGCCGCCCCGTTCGGCGCCCCGTCCGCCGCCGCCTCCGCCGCCCGCGCCGTCTTCCCAGGATGCCCAGATGCACGGCCCCCCGCCGCCGCCGCCGCCCGAGGTCCGGGGCGATGAGGGCGAGTCGGGCGCCGCGCGGGCGGACGATCGCAGCGACGAACAGCGCGAGGCCGATCGCGCGCGCGAACGCGAAGAGCACAATCGCCGCTACAAGCCCGAGCCCGATGATATCCGCCGAGACCTGCGCGTGCTGGTCCAGCAGCTCAATGAACGCCTGAACGACGGCACCCGCGTCGCGCTGTCGCGCGGCCCCACGCCGGAGATCTTCATTTCCCTGGCCCCCAATCCCGCCACCGAGGACGCGCCGCGCCTGCGTGAATGGCTGGTCATCCCGCTGGACCGGCTGGATCCGCCCGTTGCCACGCCGTTCATCGCCGCCTGGCTGGGCGGCCTGGGGCTCCTGCTCTTGCTCGCTGTGGGCTTTTCCTGGCACATCACGCGGCCGATCACGCGGCTGGCCGACGCCGCCGACCGCCTTGCCGCCGGACAGCCCCAGCGCGTGGAGCCCTCGGGCCCGCACGAAACGCGCGTGCTGGGCGAACGCTTCAACGCCATGCTGGACGCCCTGTCCGAATCCGACTCGGTGCGGCGCACGCTGCTGTCCGGCCTGCCGCATGACCTGAAAGGGCCGCTGTCGCGCATGTGGCTTCGCGTCGAGATGGCCGACGACTCCACGCTGAAGGAAGGGCTGCGCACTGATCTGCGCGACATGCAGCACATGGTGGACCAGTTCATCGGCTTCGTGCGCGGCACCGATCCGGCCGCCTACCGCTATGCCCCCATCGTGCTGGCCGAATGGCTGACCGAGCGCGTGGGCGCCTGGCAGGGCGCGGGCACCGACATCGGCCTGGATGCCGCGGCCGAGGCCAGCGGGCTGGTGGTGCAGGCCGACGCCGTCGCGCTGGGCCGCCTCCTGGACAACCTGATCGGCAACGCGCTCAACCACGGCGCGCCGCCGGTCGAGATCGTCTTGCGCCGCGAGGACGGGCAGGCGGTGCTGGATGTCGCCGACCACGGGCCGGGCATCGTGCCGGAGCGCCGCCAGGAGGCGCTGCGCCCGTTCAGCCGGCTCGACGACGCGCGCACGCGCACCGGCAGCGTGGGCCTGGGCCTGGCGCTGGCCGAGGCCATTGCCCGGGCGCACGGCGGGTCGCTGGAACTGCGCCAGGCCGACGCCGGCGGCTTGTGCGTGCGCGTCAGGCTGCCGCTGTCCCCGGCCGCCTGACAGGGGCGCCCCCGGCGCGGCCCGCGCTACGGTACGATGCATCCTGCTTCGTCCTTTGCACGTTTTCCGCACCATGGCCATCCAGTCCGATTCGCTTTCCTCCCGTCCCGACGCGCCACGTATCGTGGCGCCGCAGCCGGTGTCGCCCAACGAGGAGTCGATCGAACGCGCACTGCGGCCCAAGGCGCTGGAAGAGTACGTCGGGCAGCAGCGCGCCCGCGAACAGCTCGAAATCTTCATCGCCGCGGCCAGAAAGCGCGGCGAGGCCCTGGACCACGTCCTGCTCTTCGGCCCTCCGGGCCTGGGCAAGACCACGCTGGCCCACATCATTGCGCATGAAATGGGCGTGCAACTGCGCCAGACGTCCGGCCCGGTCCTGGAACGCCCGGGCGACCTGGCCGCGCTGCTGACCAACCTGGAAAAGAACGACGTTCTCTTCATCGACGAAATCCACCGCCTGTCGCCCGTGGTCGAGGAAATCCTCTATCCGGCGCTGGAAGACTTCCAGATCGACATCCTGATCGGCGAAGGCCCGGCCGCGCGCAGCGTGAAACTGGACCTGCAGCCGTTCACGCTGGTGGGCGCCACCACGCGCGCCGGCATGCTGACCAACCCGCTGCGCGACCGCTTCGGCATCGTCTCGCGGCTCGAGTTCTACAACGCCGAAGACCTGGGCCGCATCGTGACCCGCAGCGCGGGATTGCTCAACGCCGTCATCACGCCGGACGGCGCGGCCGAAGTGGCGCGCCGCGCCCGCGGCACGCCGCGTATCGCCAACCGCCTGCTGCGCCGCGTGCGCGACTACGCCGAGGTCAAGGCCGGCGGCACCATCGACGCCGACGTCGCGGGCCGCGCGCTCGCCATGCTGGAGGTCGACCCGCAGGGCCTGGACCTGATGGACCGCAAGCTGCTCGAAGCCATCGTCCACAAGTTCGACGGCGGTCCCGTGGGCGTGGACAGCCTGGCCGCCGCCATCGGCGAAGAGCGCGACACGATCGAGGACGTCATCGAGCCCTATCTGATCCAGCACGGCTACCTGCAGCGCACCCCGCGCGGCCGCACGGCCACGCTGACCACCTGGCGCCATCTGGGCCTCGCCCCGCCCGCCGGCACCACCGGCGGCAGCGGCGACCTGTTCGGGAAGTAGGCGCGGCCGGCTAGGCGCGGCCGGCGAGGCGGCCCCTGGACCGCTTGGCGCGCCGTCATGCATTCGGGCGGCGCGCAACCCGCCTCGCGGGTTTATGATCCCAGGGTTTCGTTCCCCCTTGCGATCAAAGGACCCCATTCCATGCTGCCCGAATTGCCCTCCTATGATGATGTCGCGCGCGCCAGCGAGCGCCTGGCCGGCAACGCACACCGCACGCCCGTCATGACCTCGACGACCGCCGACGCCATCGCCGGCGCGTCGCTGTTCTTCAAGTGCGAGAACTTCCAGCGCATGGGCGCCTTCAAGTTCCGGGGCGGGTACAACGCGATCGCGCGCCTCACGCCCGAACAGCGTGCCGCCGGCGTCGTGACGTTTTCATCGGGCAACCACGCGCAGGCCATTGCGCTGGCCTCCCGGCTGCAGGGCGTGCAGGCCACCATCATCATGCCGCTGGACGCCCCTGCGGCCAAACGCGCGGCCACCGAGGGCTACGGCGGCAAGATCGTCACGTATGACCGCTACACCGAAGACCGCGAAACCATCGCCCGCCGCATCCAGGCCGAGACCGGCGCGACGCTGATCCCGCCTTACGACCACGAAGACGTGATCGCGGGGCAGGGCACCGCGGCCAAGGAATTGTTCGAGGAGGTCGGCGAACTCGATTACCTGTTCGTGTGCCTGGGCGGCGGCGGCCTGCTGTCGGGCTCGGCCCTGTCCGCCTTCGCGCTCAGCCCGCGCTGCCTGGTGTACGGCGTGGAGCCCGAGGCCGGCAACGACGGCCAGCAGTCCTTGCGCAAGGGCGAAATTGTCCGAATCCCCGCGCCCAAGACCCTGGCCGACGGCGCCGCGACGACGCACCTGGGCAATCTCACCTTCCCGCTCATCCAAAAGTACGTCCGCGACATCGTCACGGTGACGGATGAACAGCTCGTCACCACCATGAAATTCTTCGCCGAGCGCATGAAGATGGTCGTGGAACCCACGGGCTGCCTGGCCGCGGCCGCCGTCATGCAGAACGTCGTACCGGTGCGTGGGGCCCGGGTAGGCGTCATCATCAGCGGCGGCAACGTCGACCTGCCGGCCTACGCCCGCCTTCTCGCCGGCTGACGCGAATCAAGCGGCGCGCGGGGCAGACCGCCTGCGCGCGCTTGCGCCTGCCGACCTGGCAGGGCAGAATCGAATCTCGATCCTGACAAACCGGAGGCGACGCCATGCGTATCCTTGTCATTGGCGGCACGGGCTTCATTGGCCGCCACTTGGTAGCACGGCTTTGCGCGGACCAGCATCAGATCGTCGTTCCCACGCGGCTTGTCGCCCGCGGACGCGACCTGCAATTACTTCCCACCGTCACCCTCATGCAGGCCGACGTCCACGACGACGCCGCGCTGGACGGCCTGGTGCGGGGCTGCGATGCCGTCATCAACCTGGTTGGCATCCTGCACGGCAACACGGGCCGGCCGTATGGCTCGGATTTCGCGCGCGCCCATGTGCTGCTGCCGCAGCGCATCGCGCAGGCCTGCGTGCGCCACGGCGTGCACCGGCTGCTGCACGTCAGCGCGCTGGGCGCCGATTCCAGCGGCGACAGCATGTACCAGCGCTCCAAGGGCGACGGCGAGGCCGCCATCAAACAGGCCTACCAGGACCGCCGGGACATCGGCTGGACGATCTTCCGCCCGTCGGTCCTGTTCGGACCCGACGACAACTTCACCAATATGTTCGCGTCGCTGGCGCGCTGGCTGCCGGTGCTGCCGCTGGCGGGCGCGGATGCGCGCATGCAGCCGGTCTACGTGGGCGATGTGGTGACGGCCATGGTGTCGGCGCTGGCCGATACGCATACCTGTGGCAAGACGTACGAACTGGGCGGGCCGCAGGTCTACACGCTGGGCGAGATCGCGCGGCTGTGCGCCGCCTGGAGCGGCCATCCCCGTCCGGTCATCGGCATGCCGATGGGCGTGGGGCGCATGCAGGCCCGGCTGTTCGAATGCATGCCGGGCACGCCCCTGATGTCGCGGGACAACCTGGACTCGCTGCGCCGCGACAACATCTGCAGCGGTCCCATCGCGCCGGAACTGCATGTGGTGCCGACCGGCCTGGAGGCCGTGGCGCCGCGCTACCTGCACGGCAAGGCCTGAGCGGGCGGTGAACCCGCCCGCTATCCCTAGCGCACCAGCGCCTTCAGCGCCTGCTTGATGCCGTCGGACACGCCTACGCCCTCGGGCAGGGTCTTGAGCGCCGACAGCGATTCCTTTTCGGAGTAGCCCAGCGCCAGCAGCGCGTTCAGGATGTCGGACTGGTTGTCGGGCGTGGCGTGCGGCGAGGCGCCGATGTCCGCGCCCAGCTTGCCGCGCATTTCCAGCAGCAGGCGTTCGGCGGTCTTCTTGCCGATGCCCGGCACGCGGGTCAGGCGTCCCGATTCCTGCAGCGTGATGGCCTGGGCCAGGTCGGCGACCGACAGGCCCGACAGCACGGACAGCGCCGTGCGCGCGCCGATGCCGCTGACCTTGATGAGTTCGCGGAACGCGCTGCGTTCGCCGGCGGACGCAAAACCGTACAGGATGTGGGCGTCTTCGCGCACGGTCAGGTGCGTGTAGAGCGTGACGCGCGCGCCCGTCTCGGGCAGCGAATACAGCGTGCTCATGGGCACGTCGATGTCATACCCCAGACCGCCGACGTCCACGCAGATCGTGGGGGGCAGTTTCTCGATCAGGGTTCCGGTGATTCGTCCGATCATGGTGTAGGCCTGCAAGGGTGGGGCCGCGCGAGGCGCGGCGAATGCGGGGATTCTATACGCGCGGGCGCGTCAGCCGATCAGGCGGCCGTTGCGCAGGCGGGTCTTGCCGCCCATGCGCAGGGCGCTGCCCAGGCGTTCCAGCTTGTCCTGCAACGGGCCCACGTGAGCATGGCAGATGGCGCAGGCCAGCGCGTCAGCCGAGTCCGGCGCGGGCATGCCGTCCAGCGCCAGCAGGTGCTGCACCATCATCTGCACCTGCTCCTTGGCGGCGCGACCGGTGCCGACGACGGCCTTCTTGATCTGCAGCGCGGTGTACTCGTGCACGTCCAGCGAACTGTCCGCCAGCGCGCACAGCGCGGCCCCGCGCGCCTGGCCCAGCAGCAGGGTGGACGCGGGATTGGTGTTCAGGAAGACGATTTCCAGCGCGGCCACGTCGGGCCGCGTGTCGCGGGCCACCTGGCGCAGGTTGTCCAGGATGACCTTCAGGCGTTCGGACAGCGTCAGCGCCGGCGGGACCACGATGGTCCCGCTGGCCACATAGCGCAACCGCGAACCTTCGGCATCGATCACACCGAAGCCGGTGCGGCGCAGGCCGGGATCGATGCCGAGGACGCGCATCAGTGGCGGAAGTGGCGGGTGCCGGTCAGCACCATGGCGATGCCATGCTCGTCGGCCGCGGCGATGACTTCGTCGTCGCGCACGCTGCCGCCCGGCTGGATCACGCAGGTCGCGCCCGCGGCAACGACCACGTCCAGGCCGTCGCGGAACGGGAAGAAGGCATCGGACGCCACGGCCGAGCCCTTGAGCGTCAGGCCGGCGTTTTCAGCCTTGATCGACGCGATGCGGGCCGAGTCGATGCGGCTCATCTGGCCGGCGCCCACGCCCAGCGTCATGCCGCCGCCGACGAACACGATGGCGTTGGACTTGACGTACTTGGCGACCTTCCAGGCGAACGACAGGTCGCTCATTTCCTGTTCGGTGGGCTGGCGCTTGGTGACGACCTTCAGGGCGTCGCGCGGCACGTTGTAGGCGTCCGGCGTCTGCACCAGCCAGCCGCCGCCCACGCGCTTGACGTCGAAGGCGTTCTGGCCCGTGCCCATGGGCACTTCCAGCACGCGCACGTTCTTCTTGGCGGCCAGGATGGCCAGCGCGGCGCCGTCATACGCCGGGGCGAGCAGCACTTCCAGGAATTGCGCGCTGACGGCTTCGGCCGTGGCGGCGTCCACCGGACGGTTGAAGGCGATGATGCCGCCGAAGGCCGACGTCGGGTCGGTCTTGAAAGCCTGCTGGTAGGCGCCTAGCGTATCGGCCGCCACGGCCACGCCGCAGGGGTTCGCGTGCTTGACGATGACGCAGGCGGGCGCCTCGAAGCTGCGCGCGCATTCCCATGCGGCATCCGCGTCGGCGATGTTGTTGTAGGACAGTTCCTTGCCCTGGAGCTGGCGGTAATTGCCCAGCAGCCCGGCCGGACGCTGCGCGTCCACGTAGAAGGCGGCGCTCTGGTGGGGGTTCTCACCGTAGCGCAGCGCCTGTTCCTGCTTGACCTGCAGGGTCAGCGTGCCGGGCCATTCGTTGCGCGCGGGCACGGCGTCCTGGGCCGGCTCGGCTTCGGACAGGCTGGTCAGGTAGGCGGCGATGGCGCCGTCATAGGCGGCCGTGTGCGCATAGACCTTGGAGGCCAGCGCCAGGCGCAGGCCATAGGAGGTGCTGCCGCCCTTGTCCATTTCGGCCAGGACGCGCGAATAGTCGACGGGGTCGATCACGACGGTGACGCCGCCGGCTTCGGTGCCGTGGTTCTTGGCGGCGGCGCGCAGCATGGCCGGACCGCCGATGTCGATGTTTTCGACGGCGTCGGCGAACGAGCAGTCCGGCTTGGCGACGGTTTCACGGAACGGGTACAGGTTGACCACCAGCATGTCGATGCGATCGATGCCAGCCGCCTTGATGGTGTCCATGTGCTCGGCGCTGTCGCGGCGGGCCAGCAGGCCGCCGTGGATTTTCGGGTGCAGCGTCTTGACGCGGCCGTCCAGGATCTCGGGCGAGCCGGTGTGGGCGGCTACTTCGGTGACGGTCAGGCCGGCCTCGGCGAGCAGCTTGGCGGTGCCGCCGGTCGACAGCAGGCGGACGCCGCGCGCCGCCAGGGCGCGGGCAAATTCAACGATGCCGGTCTTGTCGGACACCGAAAGCAGGGCGGTTTCGATTTTCATGATGGGACGGGAGTGGGGCGGGGACGCCTTTCTCGTTCTGGTCGGATGGGAAATCTGGAAGGAGGGGCGGGCGATGCAGCCGCCGCCCGCGCAGGGAAAGCTATACCTGGATATTGTGCGCCAGCAACTTCTTGCGCAGGGTGTTGCGGGTGATGCCCAGCATCTCGGACGCCCGGGACTGGTTGCCGCCCGACCGCTCCAGCGCTACTTCAAGCACCGGGCGCTCCACGCAGCGCATGACCATGTCCCACATATCGTGGGGCTCGGACTCGCCCAAGTCTTCGAAATAGCGCTCCAGGCTGGCGCGCACGCATTCTTCCAGGACATCTTTCTTGCTCATTTGAGTACAAATATTTTTATGTTGGTGTTCAGGCGGTCATGCCGCCAGCAGGGCTTCTGCGACCGGCGCCGGGGTGGGGCTGCCGTCGCGTGAGAGAGAGTCGAACCAGTCCGCCACCGCCCGCCACTGGTCGCGGGTGTTGTCGATCAGGTTCATGCGGGCGCAGAACGAATCCGCGCCCGGCAGGCCGTCCACATACCAGCCGATGTGCTTGCGCGCCGTGCGTACGCCGGTGTGCTCGCCATAGAAGCGGTAGTGGTCGTCGAGATGTTCGAGCAGCAGCTCGCGCATTTCCCCATGGGTGGGAGGGGCCAGTGTTTCGCCCGTGCGCAGGTAGTGGTCGATTTCGCGGAAGATCCACGGACGGCCCTGGGCCGCCCGGCCGATCATGACCGCGTCGGCGCCAGTGTAATCCAGGACGTGCCTCGCCTTGGCGGGCGAGTCGATATCTCCGTTCGCGATCACGGGAATGGAGAGTTCGGCCTTGACGGCGCGGATGGTGTCATATTCCGCCTCGCCCGTATAGAGGTCGGCCCGGGTCCGGCCATGCAGGGTGAGGGCGGCGATGCCGGCGTTTTCGGCCAGCTTGGCCACGCGCACCGCGTTGCGGCTGTTGCGGTCCCAGCCGGTGCGGGTCTTCAGGGTGACCGGCACGCCCAGCGGCGCGCAGGCGGCCACCACGGCGTCCAGGATGCGGACGATCAGGTCTTCGTGGCGCAGCAGCGCCGAGCCGGACGCCACGTTGCACACCTTCTTGACCGGACATCCCATGTTGATGTCGATGATCCGGGCCCCCTTGCTGGCGTTGAACGCGGCGGCCTCGGCCATCATGGCGGGGTCGGCGCCGGCGATCTGCACCGAAATGGGGGCGATCTCGCCGTCGTGGTTCAGCCGGCGCGAGGTCTTGACGCTGTCCCAGAGCTTCGGGTTGCTGGCGGCCATTTCCGACACCGCATAACCCGCCCCCAGCTTCTTGCAGAGCTGGCGGAAAGGACGGTCCGTCACGCCCGCCATGGGCGCGACAAGAACGTTGTTGGGAAGGGTCCACTGGCCTATGCGCATGCTCACATTTTAACCGGCTCGATCGCACCCCCGTTTTCGGGGTGCGACGGCTTGTTAGCAAACCGGGAAGAAAAAGGGGGAGAAGAGGGGCGAAAAACGGGAACCCAGCCCCTTTACGGGGCCGGATCCGTGCCCGGAATCAGGAGCGGAATCCCTGCAGCAGGTGTTGCGCCAGGGGCGCGCGCAGGGGGGAAGCCAGGTCCATCCCCAATAACGCGGCGCCGCAGGCATGCTCGACCGGCGCCAGGCCGGTCGCGAAGATGCGCGGCATGAGGTCCGTGAGCCCGGCCGTGATGAAACGGTCCAGGTGGCGCGCGCCGGCGAACTCGGCCAGGGCGGGCCCGGGGTTGGTGGACGGACGGGCGAGCCAGCCGGTCAGCGTCTGGGCCAGCCTGGCCGCGTCGCGCAGGCCCAGGTTCAGGCCCTGGCCCGCCACCGGATGCAGCGTCTGGGCGGCGTTGCCGATGGCCGCCACACGGCCATGCACCTGGGCGCGGCGGGCGGCCAGCGCCAGCGGAAAGACGTGGCGCGGGGCATGGCTGGACAGGCGGCCGAGGCGGTCGCCGAAGGCTTGCGTCAGCGCATGGGAAAACGCGGCATTGTCCAGCGCCGCCAGTTCGGCCGCGCGCTCGGGGGCGCTGCACCAGACCACGGAATAGGCGTCCGGGGTCAGCGGGTGCGGCAGGAGCGCCAGCGGCCCCTCGGAGGTGAATCGCTCCCAGGCCCAGCCGCGCCGCGGCAAGGTGGCGTGCGCGGTGGTCAGCACGGCGTGCTGGTCGTAGTCGCGCCGCACGTCGGTGGCGCCGGCGCCATCGGACTGCACGGCCACCTGGCAGCGCAGCTCGGCGTCGCCGCGCTGGATCCGCACGCCTTCGGCGTCCTGCAGGCCGATCTGCGCCGCCGGGCCGGCAAGCACCGTGACGCCGCTGGCGGCCACGCACTCGTCCAGCCTGGCGTACAGCCCGGAGTAGGCCACCACGCTGCCCAACTGGGGCACGCCGAAGTCGGTGTGCTGGATCAGCGTGCGGCCCAGCCGGCCGCGCTGCGACACATGGATGTTGCGGATGTCGGCCGAGCGCTCGGGCCAGGCATGCAGCGACTCCAGCAGCACGCGGCTGCCGTGGTTCATGGCCAGGACACGGGGATCCGCCGCGGGGACCGCCGCGGCCGGCGTGACCGGGGCCGGCGCGCTGGCGGCCAGCAGGGCGATGCGCGCCGGGTCCGGCGCCACGCGCGCCAGCATCAGGGCCAATACGCGGCCCACGGGGCCGGCGCCAAGAATCGCGATGTCGAAGGCGGATGCAGTCATGTCCGGATTTTAACCGTCCACTACAATCGCGGCAGCCGGCTCCGCGGCTCCCCTACCGGTTGATCGACATGACGCAGGCCCAGGCTTCCTCTTCGCTTTCCGCCGTTTCCGCGCGCCGCCCCCGCGGCAAGGTCGCGGTCGGGCTGCTGGCCTGCCTGTTCGGCGCGGTCGGCGCGCACTGGTGGTATCTGGGCCGCCGCCACGCCTGGCTGGTGACCGCGTTCGCGCTGGCCTGCCTGTTCTGCGCGATCCGCTTTTACCCGGTCTGGTACGACAACCCCGCCTTCTTCCTGCTGTTCGTGCCGATGATCGACGGATTCATCGAAAGCGCGGTGTTTTCGCTGATGCCCGACGAGAAATTCGACCGGATCTACAACCCGGGCCTGGGCAAGGTGTCGTCCACCGGATGGGGGCCGGTGCTGGTCGCCATCCTGGCGTGCCTGGTCGGGGCCATCGTCACCATGTTCGCCATCGCGATGGTGGTGGTCTACGTGTGGGTGGCCATGGGCTGGCTGGACGGCTACGTGCTGTAGCGACGGGTTTCGGCGAGGTGTTCCGGGGACCTGCCCTGGCGACGTGTGTCGGCGGCCCCTCCGGCCGCGCTATTCGCGCATCAGCGCCTCGATCTCGGTGGCCTGCACCGGCACGCCGCGCGTGATGAGCTCGCAACCCTCGTCGGTGACGAGCGCATCGTCCTCGGTGCGGATGCCGATGTTCCAGTAGGCCTCGGGCACGTCGTCCGCGGGGCGCACGTAGATCCCCGGTTCGATGGTCAGCATCATCCCGGGTTCCAGCCTGCGCCAGGGGCGTTCGGCGCCGCGCGCGGCGCCCTGCTCGCGATAGTCACCGACGTCGTGGACGTCCAGGCCCAGCCAGTGGCCGGTCCGGTGCATGTAGAAGCGGCTGTAGTCGCCGGATTCCAGCACGCCGTCCAATGAGCCCTTCAGGAGTTTCAGGTCCAGCATGCCCTGCGCCAGGACGCGCAAGGCGGCTTCGTGCGCGTCGTTGAAGGCGCGGCCCGGCGCCGTGGCCTGGGCCGCCGCGTCCTGGGCCGCCACGGTCAGGTCGTACAGCGCGCGCTGCGGGCCGCTGTAGCGGCCATTCACCGGAAAGGTGCGGGTGATGTCGCTGGCGTAGCTGTCCACTTCGCAGCCCGCATCGACCAGCACCAGGTCCCCGTCGCGCAGCACCGCCTCGCCGGCGGGGTAGTGCAGGACGCAGGCGTTCGCGCCCGCCGCGACGATGCTGTTGTACGCCACGGACTGGGCGCCGTGGCGCCGGAATTCATAGAGCAGTTCGGCCTCGATCTCGTATTCGTGCATGCCGGGCCGCGCGACGCGCATGGCGCGCGCATGCGCGCCGGCCGAAATCTTGGCCGCGCGGCGCATCGCCGCGATTTCGGTGGCGTCCTTGATGAGCCGCATTTCCGCCAGCAGCGGGCGCAGGTCCTGCTGGCGCGTGGGCGGGGCATGTCCGCCGCGGCTCGCCTCGCGCGCCGCGGCCAGCCAGCGGTGCAGGCGGCCATCTGTGCGCTTGTCGCCGGCCAGCGGCGCATACAGGGTCGGGTGGTCCAGCATCAGGCCGGGCATCAGCTCGTCCAGCGCATCGATGGGATGGGCGTCGTCGAAGCCGAAATGGGAGGCGGCGGCCTCGGGACCGAAGCGCTTGCCTTCCCAGAGCTCATGCTCCACATGGCGGGCGCGGCAGAACAGCACCGCCCGGTCCGTCGCGCCCGCGACCAGCACCACCCAGGCGTCCGGCTCGGTAAAGCCCGTCAGGTAGAAAAAGTCGCTGTCGTGGCGGTAGGGGAATTCCGCGTCGCGGTTGCGGATGGCCTCCGGCGCGGTCGCCAGGATGGCGATACCGCCTCCTTCCGCGCGCATGCGTTCCATCAGGCGCTGGCGCCGCGCGGCGAAAGGGGCGATGTCGTCGGGAGGCAGGCTCATGGCGGGCCGGGGCGGGCAGCCCCGCAAAGGCGGAAGATGGGGCTTACTTTACCTGCCAACCCGCGAATGCGACACCCCGAGGACGAATCCGCGAGGGCGGTACGGGTATGGCTGCGCGGTCTGGAATCCGCTGCTACAATCGCGGCTCTGTCATTGGGGAGTAGCCATCCTTTGCCCCCAAAGGAGTCAGCGTCAACAGACTTGGCGGTTCAGTGCTGCGGAGCAGCCACTAGAACCCCATGGCGCTGACGGCACCCACGTCCGGCATGCCGCCGCGTGGGTCAGCCAGGCGAGACCTTTGGCCGCGTAGCGTTCACCCTTGGCCGGGCGAGCCGCTGCGTCGCGCCAATGGTATCTGCTCGTCCGGCCGCGTTCCCATGTTGCTCACCCTGTTTCTGTTCTTCCTGTCCGCGGCAGTGATCTATGTCGCGTGCGAGTTCTTCGTCAATGGCGTCGAATGGGTCGGTCATCGATTCCAGCTGGGCGCCACAGCCACCGGCACCGTGCTGGCGGCCTTCGGCACCGCGCTGCCGGAAAGCGCCGTCACCTTCATGGCCGTCGTCTTCGGCAACACCCCAGAGCAAAAGGATATCGGCGTCGGCGCCGCGATGGGCGGTCCGCTCGTGCTCGCCACCCTGGCCTACGCCGTGGTCGGCCTGGCGCTGTGGCGCGCCCGCCGCGGCCAGACCGAGCAGGCGGACTGTATCAACGCGGACCAGCGCCGGCTGGCCCGCGATCAGGCCTGGTTCATGGGCATCTTCGTCTTCAAGGTGGGTCTGGGCCTGCTGGCCTTCGCGTGGAAGCCGTGGCTGGGCTTCGTGTTCCTGATCACCTACGCCCTCTACATCAAGCGCGAACTCAGCAACGACGAGGAGTGCATGGACGGCGATGACCTGGAGCCGCTCAAGCTGCGCCCGCGCGACGAAAACCCCACCATGTTCTGGGCCGCCACGCAGACGATCCTGGCGCTGGTGGTGATCGCCGGCGCCTCGCACGTGTTCGTGAACCAGATCGAGGCGTTGGGCATCGCCATGGGCGCCTCGCCGCACGTGGCGGCGTTGCTGCTGGCGCCCGTGGCCACCGAGCTGCCCGAAATCATGAATGCGCTGATCTGGGTGCGCCAGGGCAAGGAGCGTCTCGCGCTCGCCAACATTTCGGGCGCCATGATGATCCAGGCCACCATCCCGAGCGCGCTGGGCATCTTCATGACGCCGTGGCTGCTGGACGCGCCGCTGCTTGCCGCGGGCCTGTTCACCATGCTGTCGATCGGTCTGCTGTGGCTGCGCTTCCGCCGCGCGGCAATGAGCGTGCCGGCCCTGTCGGCGGTGGCCGGCCTGTACGCCCTGTTTGCCGGCTACCTGGGCTGGCATTTCCACGCGTACTGATGCCGGGACCGGACAAGCGCCCGCGCGCTTGTCCGACTTTCGCCGCATTTGTGAGCCGAAAGTTGGCCCAACCCTTGTCCATCAGTACAAACCCGCGTAAAATCGCCCTGTTTTCCATCCCAGGAGCAGTCTTCGTGAATACCGATTCCGGCGAAAGTTGTCGATCTTGCATCGACGTCGCTGTCTGACAGGATCCACGCAGAACTCCGTCTGCCGCATCCTGTCATTCAGGTTGCGGTGTTTCCCAGGCGCCAGGCTTAACCTGGCGCAATAGCGCAGGCCCTCGGCCTGCCGGGACCCTCCCCAACACAAACCGCCAGAACCGCCGCTAGTCGCAGCGCCAGCGTTCGCGCACGTTCGTCGTGTCCGTCCGTCAGGCGCCGCCGGGCTGCGCTCGTGTTCGCGATCACGCTCCGCCTTCTTGCCATGGAGGTCGTTATGCGTTTCTTCGACTTGTTCCTGCGCCGCGCCGGCGTGGACCGTGCCACCGCCCTGGGCCGCCGTCGCGGCACGTCCCGGCTGACGGTGATCTGTCCGCGCGGTGAACTGGGCGCACTGCGCAAGCAGATCTGCCTGGACTTCAGCGCCGCCGGCCTGGATGTCTCGCAAGTGCAGATCGACCAGGGCAAAGACCCCGATCTCGCGTCGGCTTGCATCACCGTCAATTGCCCCCCGGAACTGCGGGCGGAATTGATGTCGCAAGCGCGCCGCCTGAGCGCCAATCCCGTCGTGCGCCGCGTGCATTTCGGCGCGCAGGCCGCGATGGCCTGAACACCCGTCCCATCCCTCCCAGGAGAAATCATGCCTAGCGCCTTAGACCCAGAGCCTCGATTGCGCCCTGTGCGCGGCTCCGGCATGCTTATCTGACCCGTCCTCTCACTGCGAGCCGACTGGCCGGATAGACATCCCGGTCCGTACGGAACCCGCAGCCAAGAATCCCCGGCCTGATCCGCGCCATGCGCGACGCAGCGCCCGGTCCCGGTTCCCCCGCTGACTTTCCCTCCGTTCTCCGCACCCGGCGCGCCATAGACGCGATCCGGACACCGGCAACATTGCTCCGGCGCCTGCGCACGCGCGCACGCGGCGGCCCGACGACGTTTCCCTTGAAGCGCCGCGGACCGCTGCTGCCCGCGCGCGGCCGCCGCCGGCAGGGTCGTCCGTGTCTCCCGCAACAACACCAATAAATGCGGAGCACTCCCATGTTTGCTTTCCTCAAATCGTTTTTTTCGTCCGCCGCCCGCCTGCGCCGCACGGGCAGGCACTTCCGCCGCGCGCCGATCCTGGAGCGGGGCGGCGACGTCGCCGCCGCCTCGTCCGAGGCATCCCGCCGTGCCAGCCTGCGCATGGTGGAAACGTCCCGCCTGGGCTTTGACTCGCTGTTCGCGCGGTTCGGCAGCGGCTGGGGCGGCTTGTCCGAAGCGCAGGCCCTGGCCGCGCGCGAACGCCACGGCGCCAATGAGGTCGACCACGAAAAGCCGCTCTCCTGGCCGGCCCATCTGTGGCTGTCCTACCGCAATCCCTTCAACCTGCTGCTGACCGCGCTTGCCGTGTTGTCCTGGCTGACCGATGTGCGCATGGCCGTGCCGGAAGACCAGTCCTGGACGGCGGTCGTGATCATCGGCGCGATGGTGGCGATTTCGACCATCCTGCGCTTCGTGCAGGAGCAGCGCTCGAACCGTGCGGCCGAAGCCTTGAAGGCGATGGTGCGCAACACCGCGACGGTGCTGCGCAGCGACGCCGGCTCGCCCGACGCGGGCGATGGTCGCCGCTTCTTCGGCGCCGCCTTGCACGCCACGGGATCGCGCCAGCGCGAAGTGCCGCTGGCCGACCTCGTGCCCGGCGACGTCGTGCTGCTTTCCGCGGGCGATATGGTCCCCGCCGACTGCCGCGTCCTGAACGCCAAAGACCTCTTCGTCGCGCAGGCGGCGCTGACGGGGGAATCCCTGCCGGTGGAAAAGCACATGACCCCGCGCATGAACACGGGCAATCCGCTGGAACTGGAGAACATGGCGTTCATGGGCACCAACGTCGTCAGCGGGGCGGGCAGCGCGCTGGTGGTGGCCACGGGCGCCGATACGGTCTTCGGCCAGTTGGCTGGCCGCGTCACGCAGACCTCGCGCGCGCCCACGCAATTCCAGCAGGGCATCAACCGCGTGAGCTGGATCCTGATCCGCTTCATGCTCGTCATGGCGCCCGTCGTGATGCTGATCAACGGATTCACCAAGGGAGACTGGCTGGAAGCGCTGCTGTTCGCGCTGGCCATCGCGGTGGGCCTGACGCCCGAAATGCTGCCGATGATCGTGACGGCCACGCTGGCCAAGGGGGCGGTGCGCATGTCCCGGCGCAAGGTGGTGGTCAAGCGCCTGGATGCCATCCAGAACCTGGGCGCGATGAATGTGCTGTGCACGGACAAGACCGGCACGCTGACGCAGGACCGCATCGTGCTGGAGCGCCATACCGACGTCTACGGCGCGCCCAGCGACGATGTGCTGGCCTATGCCTACCTGAACAGCTACTACCAGACGGGCCTGAAGAACCTGCTGGACGTGGCGGTGCTGGAGCATGCCGAAGTGGCGCGCAGCCTGGATCTGGCGGGCCGCTACCGCAAGATCGACGAGATTCCGTTCGACTTTTCCCGCCGCCGCATGTCCGTCGTGGTGAACGAGACCGAGAATGGGCGCGACCATCATGAGCTGATCTGCAAGGGCGCGCTGGAGGAAATGCTGTCGGCGTGCACCCGGCTGCGCGTGGGCAGCGAGGTCCATCCGCTGACCGAGGCGCGCCGGGCCGACATCCGCCGTGTGGCGGCCGGGTTGAACCGCGACGGCCTGCGCGTCATCGCGGTGGCCGTCAAGGAGTTGCCGCCCACGCAGCAGGCCTACGGCGTGGCGGACGAATCCGACCTGGTGCTGGTGGGATACATCGCATTCCTGGATCCGCCCAAGGCGTCGACCGGCCCCGCGCTGGCCGCGCTGAAGGCGTCGGGCATCGAGGTCAAGGTGCTGACCGGCGACGTCGAGCTGGTCACGCGCAAGGTCTGCCGC
Organism: Achromobacter sp. T5-5; assembly: GCF_055397965.1. Taxonomy (NCBI): domain Bacteria; kingdom Pseudomonadati; phylum Pseudomonadota; class Betaproteobacteria; order Burkholderiales; family Alcaligenaceae; genus Achromobacter; species Achromobacter sp. T5-5. The sequence goes on along the minus strand of NZ_AP027919.1, from coordinate 5,180,523 downwards.
GAAGTGGGCCTGGACGTGCGCAAGGTGATTCTGGGCGCCGAGATCGAAGCGATGGACGACGCGCAGCTTGCCGTTGCCGTGCGCGAGGCCAACGTGTTCGCCCGCCTGGCCCCCATCCACAAGGAGCGTATCGTGCGCAGCCTGCGCGCGCAGGGCGACACCGTGGGCTTCATGGGCGACGGCATCAACGACGCGCCGGCCCTGCGGGCGGCCGACGTGGGCATTTCGGTCGATTCCGCGGTGGATATTTCCAAAGAGGCCGCCGACATCATCCTGCTCGAAAAAAGCCTGATGGTGCTGGAGGACGGCGTGATCGAAGGCCGCAAGACCTTCTGCAACATGCTCAAGTACCTGAAGATGACGGCCAGCTCGAACTTCGGCAACGTCTTCTCGGTGCTGGTGGCGAGCGCCTTCCTGCCGTTCCTGCCGATGCTGCCCATCCATCTGCTGCTGCAGAACCTGATGTACGACATTTCCCAGACGGCCATCCCGTTCGACAACGTCGACGAGGAATTGCTGAAGCAGCCGCAACGCTGGGATCCGGACGGCCTGGGCCGCTTCATGGTGTTCTTCGGTCCGATCAGTTCGCTCTTCGACATTGCCACGTACGCCGTCATGTGGTTTGTCTTCCAGGCCAACGCGCCCGAGCACCAGACGCTGTTCCAGTCCGGCTGGTTCGTCGAGGGGCTGTTGTCGCAGACGCTGATCGTGCATATGATCCGCACGCGCCGGATTCCCTTCCTGCAAAGCCGCGCGTCGTGGCCGCTGATGGGGATGACGCTGATGGTGGTCGCGCTGGGCCTGCTGCTGCCGTTTTCGCCGCTGGCGGCGTACTTTCAGTTGCAGCCGCTGCCCTGGAGCTACTTCCCCTGGCTGGTGGGCATCCTGCTAGGCTACTGCGTGCTGACGCAGATGCTCAAGCGCATCTGGGTCCGCCGCTACGGCTGGCAGTAGGCAGATTCATCTCGCGGCGGGCGCTGCTCGCCGCCAACGCGGAAAACCATCATGAGAATCGCACTGTTGGCCGCCTTCGCGGCGGCCGGCTTGGTCCAGCCTTGGCAGGCCCGGGCCGCGGAACCGGGCCCCGGGCTCCAGTTCTACGGCATCGTCGATGCCGGTATGGCGGTGACGAAGACCTCGGGGCAGGGCAGCCGCAGCGGTCTGCTGGACGGCGGCCTGACGGACTCGCTTTGGGGGCTGCAGGGCACGGAAGATCTTGGCAGCGGCTGGTCTGCCCGCTTCCAGCTCGAAAGCGGCTTCGATCCTTCCAGCGGCAACGCGGCCGATGACGCCAGCCTCTTCAACTACGGCGCCTGGGTCGGGTTGGCCCACGAGCACTATGGCGACCTGCGGCTGGGCCGCCAATACACCGTCGGCCAGACCTACGGCAGCGCGCTGGAGATCGCGTCGTGGAAGGACATGGGCATGGGCGCCACCTTCAAGGCCTCCGACAACTACCAGTTCAGCAATATGGTGAACTGGTATTCGCCGCAATGGCGCGGGTTTCAGGCGGGGGTGGGGTATGCGTTCGACGCGGACGGGCAGGAGCGCTTTCGTACTAGCCAGAACACTCGTGCAATCAGTGTCGGCCTGAAGTATGAGGACGGCCCGTTGCTGGCCGTGGCGACCTGGGAGCAGCTTCGCCTGGCCAATCCGCCCGCGGACGCCAGTGGACGTCCCCAGGCGATGCAGGTGGGGGCGTCGTACGACTTCGAGGTGCTCAAGCTGTCGCTCGCGTGGTCGCGCCAGCGCAATGGCTACGTGGGGCTGGATGGCGGGGATCCTGACGGCCTGGGCGTCGGGCTGGGGCCCGCGGCCTTCGTGCAGGGCGGAACGGTCGATGCCTGGCTGGTCGGGGTCAGCGTGCCGGTCGGGCGGGGCGCGGTGCTGGTGCAGTGGTCGTTGGCCAGGCCCGACTGGCATTGGGCCGATGGCATGACGGCGCGCAATGCGCAGGTCGCGACCTTGGGCTATACCTACGACCTGTCCCCGCGCACCACGCTCTATGCCTTTGCCGGCTATGCGTCGAACTACACGCTGGACAACCAGTTCGACCCCGCCAACGGGCACACCGTGCGCGTGGGCACGGGGGTATCGCACCGATTCTGAACGGGTTGGCTGCGGGCCGGCGTCCGGCAGCGGGCAATGGCCGGCTCTACTACAATCGTTGGGGAATGGCGCTAGGCGCCGGTCCTTGTCTTCGCGTCGTTTCTCGGATGGCCCGCATGGATAGTCTCGAATGGCTCGTACCCTGGGAGTTCTCTCCCACGCTGGTGGCTTCCTTCCTGGTTGCCATCGCGCTGTTCGTACGCGGCCAGCGGGTGCACCACGTGACGGTTGCGCGCCGCATCCTGTTCTGGACGGGGATGGTGCTGCTGTACCTGTCCCTGCATACCCGGCTCGACTACTACGCCGAGCGCATGTTCTTCATCCATCGCATCCAGCATCTGGTCCTGCACCATCTCGGGCCGTTGCTTGTGATGGCCGCCTTTCCCGGCCAGGTGATGCGCGCGGGCCTGCCGATGGCCTGGCGCATCCGGCTGCGCGATTTCCTGCGCGGCGGCGCGGGCCGCGCCACGGTGGCCGTGCTGACCCACAAGGTCTTCGTGCCGGCGCTCTTCGTCTTCCTGGTGCTGGTCTGGCTGATTCCGTCGGTGCAGTTCTATTCGATGCTCGACTGGCGCCTGTACCGGCTCATGAACTGGTCGGTCGTGATCAGCGGCTTCATGTACTGGAACCTGATCCTGGACCGCCGTCCCGCGCCGCCCGCGGCCATGTCGCCGGGCGGCCGCGTGATCTCGCCGGTGGCGACGATGCTGCCGCAGATGGTGGCCGGCGCCGTCATCGCCTTCACCGAAAGCGACATCTATCCGCTCTTCGAGTTGTGCGGGCGGGCCATCGCCATGTCGGCCCAGACCGACCAGACCATCGGCGGGCTGACCATGTGGATACCCGCCGCGCTGGTGGAGGTGATCGGCCTGATGGTGGCCCTGGGCACCTTGATGCGCCTGTCGGCAAAGGGACGCCTGCGCAAGGCGGACCGCGATGCGCGCGCGCGCGCCAAGTCGGGCGCGGCGCTTTCGTCCTGAATCCGGCGGCAGACGCGGCGCAGATTTAGCCCGTCCCCGCCGGATCGCGCCGGTTACTCCGGCTGCAGCCCGTGATACTTCTTGCCCAGCGCCACGGTGGCCTGGAACATCCCGGCCTTGTTGCCGCAGTCGTAGCGCACGCCTTCGAAACGGTGCGCGTAGACCTCGCGCTCGCGCATCAGCGAGGCGATGCCGTCGGTCAGCTGGATCTCGTTGCCCGCGCCCATCTTGGTCGAACGCAGGTGGTCGAAGATCGCGGCTTCCAGCACATAGCGGCCCACGACGGCCAGCGTTGACGGCGCGGCCTCGGGCTCGGGTTTTTCCACGATGTGCGTGACGCGTTCGGTGCGTCCATCCTGGGCTGTCTCGCCGCGATGGGTCGCCACGATCCCGTACTTGCGAGTGTCGGCGCGCGGCACGTCCTGCACGCCCAGGACGCTGGCATTGCGCGCCACGGCCACGTCCACCAGTTGCTTCATGGCGGGCACATCCGCGTCGATCAGGTCGTCGGCCAGCAGCACCGCAAAGGGCTCGTCGCCCACTGCGGGCGCGGCCGACAGCACAGCGTGGCCCAGGCCCAGCGGCGCCGATTGGCGGATATAGAGGCAATTGACGTGCGCGGGTAGAATGCCCCGCACCATCGCCAGCAGCTCATGCTTGCCCTTGCTTTCCAGGTCGGATTCCAGCTCGGGCGCGGAATCGAAATGGTCTTCGATGGCCCGCTTGTTGCGGCCGGTCACGAAAATCAGATCGGTAATCCCGGCGGCCACGGCTTCTTCCACCGCGTACTGTATGAGGGGCTTGTCGACCACGGGCAGCATTTCCTTGGGCATCGCCTTGGTGGCGGGCAGGAAGCGCGTGCCCATGCCGGCGACAGGGAAAACGGCTTTACGGACGGGACGCATTGACACCTCGTTGAGGATTCGATGAAACATTTTAAGCTCATCGCTATCATAGGCTTATGAACCGCAGGAAAATGCCATCCATTTGCTCGATTGCGAAACGGGGCGCGATCGCGAGCCTTTGCGCGGCCCTCGCCATGCCCGCGGCGCCGATCGTGGCGTGGGCGCAGCCGGTCGGGCTGCCCTCCATGGGCTCCGCGTCGTCGGCCGACCTGTCCCCCATGCTGGAACGCAGCCTGGGCGAAGCCATCATGTCCCAGGGGCGGCGCGACCCCACGTATGTGGACGATTCCGAACTCAGCCAGTACCTCACCACCATGGGCCGCAAGCTCGCGGCATTCGCCCCGGGCGGTGTGCCCGATGTCGAAATGTTCGGCGTGCGGGATCCCGAGATCAACGCGTTCGCCATGCCGGGCGGCTTCATCGGCGTGAACACCGGCCTGATCGTATCGTCGGCCAGCGAGTCCGAGCTGGCGGCGGTGCTGGCCCACGAAATCGGCCACGTCGTGCAGCGGCACATCGCACGCGGCATGACGCAGCAGAACCAGAACGGCATGCTGATGCTGGCCAGCCTGGCGGGCGCGTTGCTTGCGGCGCTGGCGGGCGGGGGCGGCAATCTTTCCATGGGCGTGGCCGCGTTCGGCCAGGCCGCGGCTATCAACCGCCAGCTCGGCTTTTCGCGCGACGCGGAGCGCGAGGCCGATCGCGCCGGCCTGCAAATGCTGACCAAGGCGGGCTATGACGCCGATGGCATGAGCCAGATGTTCGCCCGCCTGATGAACGCGTCGCGCCTGAACGAAGGCGCGGGCGGCGGCTCCTGGGCCAGCACCCACCCGCTGTCGATCGAACGCATGTCCGATGTGCAGAACCGTGCGCGCGCGCTGCCGACGTCGCGCCATCTGGATAGCGACGACTTCTGGTACATCCGCGCCAAGATGCGCGTGGTGCAGGGCCGCGACGCCGTCAGCCTGCGCACGGCGGGCCAGCAGTTGCAGGACGAGGCCCAGGCCCTGTCGGGCGTGCGGCAGTCCGCCGCCTACTACGGGCTGGCGCTGCAGAACTATCAGCGCAACAACCTGTCCGAAGCCGACCGCTATTGGAAACTGGCGTCGGCCAATGGCCGCAGCTCGCCCCAACTGGACAAGCTGGCCGTCGACATCGCGCTCGCGCGCAAGGATTATCCGCAGGCGCTGTCGCTTGCCCAGACGGGCACCAAGCGCTATCCCGACCATCGCGCGCTGGGCATCGCCTATGCCCAGGCGCTGCAAGGCAACGGCCGTCATGCCGAAGCCCAGGATTATCTGCGGGCCAGGATCAAGCAGTGGGGCAGCGACGAACCCAGCCTCTACCAGATGCTGGCGCAAAGCGAAGAGCGCAACGGCAGGCCGGTGCAGGCGCGCCGCGACCTGGCGCGCTACTACGTCATGACGGGCGCCTACGCGGCCGCCGAGTCGCAGCTCCAACAGGCGCGGGGCTTGTCCAAGGATTTCTACGAGCAGTCGCAGATCGACGTGCAGATCAAGGAAGTCAAGGACAAGCTGGCCGAAGAGCGCCAGCTGCTCGAGCGGTTCAAGTCCGGCTGAGCGGCCTCAGAGGCCGGTTTCGAAGAATCGGCCCAGCCGCTGGGGCAGCCAGTTCAGGTGGCCCGGAAAGGCGCCGGTGGGAAAGCCCGCGTGTCCGCCATCCGAAGGCTGGTGCAGCAGGATGCCGGGGGCGCAGTCTTCGGGCTTGGGCAGCGATGCGGACGGGATGAAGGGATCGTTGCGCGCGTTGAGCACCAGCGTCGGCACGGAAATCTTGGGCAGCCACGGCTTGCTGGACGCTCGCGTCCAGTAATCCAGGGCATTTCGAAAGCCATGCATTGGCGCGGTATAGGTGTCGTCGAATTCTCGCAGGTCGTGCGCATGCGCGATCCGCATGACGTCGATCGAGCCGGGAAAGCGATGCGCCTTTTCCAGCACCTTGTGCTTGAGCGTCTTCAGGAAGTGCGCGGTGTACACGCGCCGGTTGAAGAGCCCCGTGGACAGCGTCTTGCCGCAGGCGACCAGATCCAGCGGCGCCGACACGCCGGCGCAGGCCGTCAGCCAGGTGGTGTCCTCCTGGTGTTCTCCCAGGTACTTCAGCAGCGCATTGCCGCCCAGCGACACGCCCACGGCGTGCCAGCGCGCATGGGGAATGCGCTGGCGCACGGTATGCAGCAGGAAACCGACCTCGGCCGAGTCGCCGGAGTAATAGGCCCGCGCCAGCCGGTTCGGCACGCCCGAGCAACCCCGGAAGTGCGCGATCACGACGATCCAGCCGCGCGCCCGGAAGTAATGCGCGATGGACTGCGCATAGCGGCTGGTGCTGCCGCCTTCCAGGCCGTGGAAGAGGATGAGGGCAGGGGTGTCGGGCGTCTGGGGCAGGGACGTCCAGTCGGCGTCCGTCATCCAGCGCGCGGCGGCCGTCTTGCCGTTGGCGACCGGCCGCTGCCCGCTCACCGGCGCGCCGTCGGCGGCCTTGTGCGGAAACAGCCCCGGGCCGGTCCAGTCGAAATCCACGAAATCCGTGTCGGGCGTGTCGACCCGGTCGCGCACGAACGCGATGCGGTGATACTGCGCGAACAAGGCGGCGTACACCGTCTGGCTGTCGCCCCCTGGCAACCAGGGAGGGACGGGGCAGGGCGTTGTATCAAGACGAGCAGCGGCCAACTGGGAATCCACCCGGATCAATGAAGCATGTCGGGCACGTCGTGCAGGTCGAGCACCCCGGCTTCCGTGGGCGCCGGCGAGGCATGGTGCATGACCATGCGCCAGCCGGTGGGGCCCTTGTGGTAGATGTTGGTGGCGTAGCAGTTGGCGAACTGCGTGCCTTCACGCGTGCGCACCGCCACCTGTTCGACCAGCACATGGACCGCGCACATCATGCTGAGCATGACGAGCGGGCGCAGCGGCCGGACATGCAGCGGACCGTTGGACAGCACCTGTTGCCAGGACTCGTGCACCGCGGAGTGGCCGACGATGCGCAGGCCGCCCGGATGGATGCAAACGACTTCCTCGTCGTCGGCCCAAACCTGCATCAGGCGGACAGCGTCCGCCTGCTCTAGGGCTTCGTAGAACGCGTGTTCTGCTTCTTCGGGCGTGGCAAACATGGCTGCTGAAACGGATAAGCGTGTTATGGGGCAGTGGGCTCAGTGCCCGTGGCCGTGCAGCACGGTGCCGGCCTTCAGACGGTACTCGGCGCCACAGTAGGCGCAACGGGCCGAGCCGGTGCGGGCCACATCCAGGAAGACGCGGGGATGCATGCTCCAGAGCGGGGCCTTGGGGCCTGGACAGAACACGGGCAGGTCTTCGGCGCCGACCTCGATGACTTCGTGAGCGCGGGAGACGGCGGCCGGGGCAGCAGCGGTCATGGATATTCCTGAAAAAAGAACCGATATACGGCAGGTTGAAACAATGATGCGGTCTTGCTTCGCAGAACAGCGCGAATCAGACGGATCAGACTTTACTTAGCCAGTGATGGTACTTCGGGTTGCGGCCATTCACCACGTCAAAAAACGCGTTCTGCAAGCGTTCGGTGACCGGGCCGCGCCGGCCCGAGCCGATCTGGCGGTTGTCGACCTCGCGGATGGGCGTGACTTCGGCGGCCGTGCCGGTGAAGAATGCCTCGTCGGCGATATAGACGTCGTCGCGCGTCAGCCGCCGCGTCACCACGGGCAGGCCGAGGTCGGCCGCCAGGGCGTGGATGGTGGAGCGCGTGATGCCCGTCAGCGCGGAGGCGATCTCGGGCTCGCAGAGCACGCCGTCCTTGACGAGGAACAGGTTTTCTCCCGAACCCTCGGCCACGAAGCCGTCGGTATCCAGCAGCAGCGCCTCGTCGTAGCCGTCCTGCAGGGCCTCGGTGTTGGCCAGGATGGAATTGGCGTACGTGGTGGCGACCTTGGCGCGCGGCATCGTGACGTTCACGTGCTGGCGCGCGAATGACGACACCTTGACGCGGATGCCGTTGGCCAGGGCATCTTCGCCCAGGTAGGCGCCCCAGGGCCAGGCGGCGATGGCCACGTGCACCCGGGCGCCCTTGGGCGACACGCCCATTTTTTCGGGACCGTAGAACACCAGGGGGCGGATGTAGCCGGCTTCAAGCTGGTTCTCGCGCACGACCGTCCGCTGGGCTTCGTTGATCGTGTCGCGATCGAACGGCATGGGGATCTGGTAGATATGCGCCGAATTGAAGAGGCGCCGGGTGTGGTCTTCGAGGCGGAAGATCGCGGTGCCCAGGGTTGAGCGGTAGGCGCGCACGCCCTCGAAGACGGACAGCCCGTAGTGCAGGGAATGCGTCAGGACATGCGTCGTGGCGTCTCGCCATGGAACGAGCTTGCCGTCATACCAGATGAAACCATCGCGGTCAGCCATCGACATGGTCTTCTCCACACAGTGCGCGCCAGACCTGCCGCCGCGCGCCAGGCCCCAAGGGGTCAAGAATCTTGAGGCCGCTATTGTATCAAGCAGCGAGGTTACAATACGGGCCTATTCGCGCACCGAAGTGGGGCGGTCCGCCCCGCGCATGCTGATTCTGGTGGGCGAACGGGCTGCCGCGTGTTTCTTCCCATCGAGTTTTCATGTCGTCCTGTCTGAATCGCCAGGGGCCAGCCGTTGTCCTCTGAATCCGCGTTGCCTGAATCCGAAAACCCAGGCCAGGTCCGCCAGGAACGCCTGACCGCCTTTCGCGCGGGCGTCCATGCCATCGTGCCCGCCCTGATCGCCACCGCGACCTGGGGATTGGTCACCGGCGTGGCCATGGTCAAGTCCGGGCTCACCGAATCCATGGCACTCGCCATGACCCTGCTGCTGTACGCGGGATCGGCCCAACTCACCTCGCTGCCCCTGATCGCCGCCGGCGCGCCCCTGTGGCTGGTCTTCGCGGCCGGCTGCGTCGTGAACCTGCGGTTCATCATCTTCGGCGCGGCGCTGCAGCCCTACTTCCGCCATCTGTCCTGGCCCAAGCGCCTGGGGCTGGGCTATTTCACGACCGACATGGGCTTCGTCCTGTTCATGCCGCGCTTTGGCGATTCCGCCGAGCGCGGCACCCGCGAGCAGCTTTGGTTCTTCATGGGCACGATCGTGCCGGGCTGGCTGGTGTGGCAGTCGTCGTCGATCGTCGGCATTTACCTGGGCGCCATGGTGCCCACCAACTGGTCGCTGGATTTTGCCGCGGTGCTGGCGCTGCTGGCCATCACGGTGCCGCTTGCCAGTTCCAAGCCCATGCTCGTGTCCATGCTGGCGGCAGGCGTCGTGGCCTGGGTCGGGCAGGCGCTGCCTCTGCGCCTGGGCCTGGCGGCGGCGGTCATCGCCGGCGTCGTGGCCGGCATCTGGGCCGAACGCTTCTTCAAGGCGCGCCCATGACGCTCTGGCCCTCTGAAATCTACGTCTATTCCGCCATCCTGCTGCTCGCCCTGTGCAGCGTGCTCACGCGGGCGGGCTTCATGCTGTTCGGCGACTACATTCCGTTGCCCGACAACGTGCGCCGCGCCTTGCGCTATGCGCCCGCCGCGGCGCTGACCGCCATCGTGGTGCCCGATCTCCTGCCCTGGAAGGCAGGCCTGGGTCCGGTCTTCGATTACAAGCTGGTCGCCGGCCTGGTCGCCATATTGGTGTTCCTGCGCACGCGCAGCGCCGTCTTGGTGATCGTCGTTGGCATGCTGGTGCTCTGGGGCCTGCGCTGGCTGGCCGGCTGATGGCCAGGAAGTATCTGGCAATGTGTCCATCAGGTGGACGTTGCGGCGGCTTTTTTCGCCTCGCCAGCCCCTGCGAAGGGCGGTCGACGGGGGCCGGCCCAGGACCTTTTGCGCGTGTGTTAAGGCGGCTGCGCTAAAATTCATCAATCCACAGCAATCCGGGCCTGGTACTGCCCACATAAGTATCGAATCCAAAATGCGCCTCTTGGCCTGCAAGGCAAGGTGCGGATTGCCCGCGTAGCGTGCTGGCGACCCGCGGCGATTTGCGTGCCATCGCGATGCGATCGCGCGTTTCGGGTTGCCCCGATGCATATGTAGAGCAGTGCATGTAGCACTCTCGTTTTGTTCTTTTTCACTGGTCCCGGTATCTGCCTAACCCTGATGACTGAATCCAATCAAACCGTAGCACCCACTGCTGACGCTGACGCGCCCGCGCCGACGTTCGACGATTTCGGGCTGCACCCCCTGTTGCTGCAGTCCATCGCCGAAACCGGCTACACCATCCCGACGCCCATCCAGGCGCAGGCCATTCCCGTCGTGGTGGCGGGGCGTGACGTCATGGGCGCCGCCCAGACCGGCACCGGCAAGACGGCGGCGTTCACGGTGCCCATCCTGCACCGCCTCATGCCGCTGGCCAACACCAGCGCATCGCCCGCACGGCATCCGGTCCGCGCGCTGATCCTCGCGCCCACGCGCGAACTCGCGGACCAGGTCTACGAAAGCGTCAAGCGCTACAGCAAGCAGACGCCGCTGCGTTCGGCCGTCGTGTTCGGCGGCGTGGACATCGGCCCGCAGAAAGAGGCGCTGCGCCGCGGCTGCGAAGTGCTGGTCGCCACGCCGGGCCGCCTGCTCGACCACGTCGAGCAAAAGAACGTGAACCTCAGCCAGGTCGGCATCCTGGTGCTGGACGAAGCGGACCGCATGCTCGACATGGGGTTCCTGCCCGATCTCGATCGCATCGTCCGCCTGCTGCCGGCACAGCGCCAGGGCCTGCTGTTCTCGGCCACCTTCAGCAACGAAATCCGCAAGCTGGGCCGCTCGTACCTGAACCACCCCGTCGAAATCGAAGTCGCCGCGCGCAATGCGACCGCGACGACGATCACGCAGATCGCCTACAAGATGACCAGCGACGCCAAGCGTGCCGCCGTCGTCCACCTGGTGAAGTCGCGCGGGCTCAAGCAGGTCATCGTTTTCTCGAACACCAAGATCGGCACCGCGCGCCTGGCGCGCGATCTGGAGCGTGACGGCGTCAAGGCCGAATCGATCCACGGCGACAAGACCCAGGCCGACCGCATGAAGGCGCTTGAAGCCTTCAAGGCCGGCGAACTGGAAGTGCTGGTCGCGACCGACGTGGCCGCGCGCGGCCTGGACGTCGCCGGCGTGCCCTGCGTCATCAACTACGACCTGCCGTACAACGCCGAAGACTACGTGCACCGCATTGGCCGCACCGGCCGCGCGGGCGCGTCGGGCGAAGCCATCGCCCTGTTCACCGCTGACGAAGAGCGCTTCCTGCTCGACATCGAAAAGCTCATCAAGCGCGAGGTGCCGCGCGGCACGCTCGACGTGCCGGCGGACCTGATCGCGCGCAGCCATCGCCGCAGCGACGGCCCGTCGCATTCGCGCGAAGGCCGTGAATCAGGCCGCGATGCCGGCCGCGAAGGCCGGGGCGATCGTGGCCGCTCGTCCGACCGCCGTTCCAGTCATCATTCGGGCGGCTCGCGCCAGCCGGTCGACGACTTTTTCTTCAAGCCGTACGAGCCCTCCGCGCCGTCCGACCGCGCCGAAGAACAGGAATCGCGCAGCAGCGCCTCGCCGGCGGCGACGCCCAAGCGCCAGCTCGCCGTCCTGCTCGGCGGCAGCCGCAAGCCCTGATCGCGTCCGGCGTCGACGCAAAAAAACCCGCAAGGCCGATCGGCGTTGCGGGTTTTTTTTCGCCTGCGGAACGGCGCAATCTCAGGCGGCGAGCATCCGCGGCAAGTCGGGCAGGGCGGTCTTCACCGGGGCGCTGTCCGCGTTCAGGCTTGCCAGCAGGCGCTCCAGGTGGCCGATGTGCGGCAGCATGGGACCGTAGAACACCACGCGATTGCCGATCTGCACCAGCAGCGTGGGGAAGTTTTCGATGTCTTCGTCGCCCAGCAGCTCGGCGTGGTCTTCGATGTCGATCCAGGCGAAGACGTGCTGCGGCAATGCCGCAGCCAGGGACTCGAGCTTGGGCTTGTACTCTTCGCAGGTGTCGCACCAGGCCGCGCAGAAGCAGGCGATGAACCAGGCGTCGGAGGTGGCGCCCAGCCGCGCGCGCAGGGCGTCAAGGTCGGTACCGGGGGTAAGCAGGGGCATGTGAGCAGATCGGGACGTGTTTGACTATCATACCCGGGTTGTCCACCCCTCATTCCGACTGCCATGACCGCCTTGCGCACAGATCCTCCCACTCCTGGAAACGGCCGCTTGTCCGGCGCGGGGGCGGGCACCGCAGGCGTGGGACAGGCGTTCAAGCGCGCCTTGGTATCGCAATGCCACCCGACGATGCTGTTCGCGGTGTTGCTGCCCTTCCTGATCGCGCTGATCGGCGCCTTCCTGCTGCTGTGGCTGTTCTGGACGCCCCTGACCGAATGGCTGCGCGCCGAGGTGTCGCACTGGGAGTTCGTGAACCGCGTTGACGAATGGCTGGTCGCGGTGGGCCTGTTCTCGCTCAAGATCTACCTGATTCCCGTGATCGCCGCAGCCATCCTGCTTCCGGTATCCGGGATTCTCGGGCTGGCGATCGCCGCGGTCTTCGTCATGCCGCTGGTGCTGCGCCATGTGGGCCAGCGCGAGTACGCCACCGTGGGCCGACGCGGCAAGTTTTCCACGGCGGTCAGCGTGTGGAATGCCGTCTGGGTCTCGGCGGCGTTCGCCGCCGGCTGGATTCTGACGCTGCCGCTGTGGCTGGTGCCGCCCATGGCCGTGGTGCTGTCGATCTTCTGGTGGGCGTTCGCGTTCTCGCGCATGATGCGGGTGGACGCCATCGTCGAACACGCCAGCCCGGATGAGCGCAAGCTGATCCTCGAACGAAACAATGGCGGCTTCTGGACCATCGGCCTGATCTGTTCCCTGCTGAACCTGCTGCCGCCCGCCTGGATTATCTTGCCGGTGTTTTCCGCGCTGGTATACGCGCATTACGGCCTGGAAGCCCTCAAGCGCCTGCGCCAGGACCGCGTCATCGACGTCTGACCGGCGTCTTTTTTCTAACCTATGGAATCGGACATGGCTGCAGAATCCAACGCCCGCCGCATCGGCCTCATCATCGTCGGGGACGAAATCCTCTCGGGCCGGCGCCAGGACAAGCATTTTTCCAAGATCGTCGAGATGCTGAGCGCGCGGGGCATGCACCTGAGCTGGGCCGAATTCCTCCCGGACGAGCGCGACCGCCTGGTGGACGCCTACAAGCGCAGCTTCGCCAGCGGCGACGTGGTGTTTTCCTGCGGCGGCATCGGCGGCACGCCGGATGACCATACCCGCCAGGCCGCGGCGGCCGCGCTGGGCCTGCCGCTGGCGCTGCACCCGGAGGCCGAGGCGGCCATCGCGCTGCGCACCCAGGAAATGGCCGCCAAGGGGCAGGGCACCGCCGACATGAGCGCGCCCGAAAACCAGCAGCGGCTGCAGATGGGCATGTTTCCCGCAGGTTGCGAGATCGTCCCCAATCCGTACAACCGGATCCCCGGCTTTTTCATCAAGGACCATACCTTCGTGCCGGGCTTTCCCGTGATGGCCTGGCCAATGCTGGAATGGACGCTGGATACGCGCTATCGTGCGCTGCAACATGTGCGTGCCCACGTCGAGCATTCGTTCCTGGTTTTCAGCATGCCCGAATCGCGCATCACCCCGTCGATGGTCAGCGTCGAAAGCCGTTGGTCCGGCGTGCGGGCCTTCAGCTTGCCCAGCGTCGGCGAGGCCGGCGGCATGCCTCACATCGAGCTCGGCGTTAAGGGCGAACCCGAGGCGGCGGCCGAGGCGCTCGAGTTTCTGCGCGCTGAAGTGCTGCGCCTGGGTGGCAAGCTGGCCCCGCCCGCGGCGGCCTGATCCGCGTTTTTGCAAGACACCGCCGGTTGCGCCTTTTAATCAAATTCTGATTGCCAAACGCCGCGCTAAATTTCACAATACGGGAAAGAACTGTTTGCTGCAATGCCGCAACGCGCACCCCGGGCGCTGCGGCGCCAGCCCAAATTTTCCATGGCCCGCCTTCCTACTCCCCGTAATCCGCTGGACGCCGAGACCGAAGGCGCTTCCGCGCATCCCATCGCCATCCAGGTCATCGAACGCGCGATGCGCCTGCTCGACGCCCTGGCCGCGCAGCCTGATCCGGTCACGCTCAAGGAACTCTCCGCGACCACCGGCCTGCATGCGTCGACGGCCCACCGCATCTTGAATGACCTGGTGGTGGGGCGCTATGTCGAACGGGTCGACAACGGCCTGTACCAGCTTGGCATGCGTCTGCTGGAACTGGGTTCGCTGGTCAAGGGGCGGCTCAATGTGCGCGAAGCCGCCATTCCCGCCATGCGTTCGCTCCACAAGCTCACCGGTCAGACCATCAATCTTTCGGTCCAGCAGGGCGACGAGATCGTCTACATCGACCGCGCCTGGAGCGAACGCTCGGGCATGCAGGTGGTGCGCGCCATCGGCGGGCGGGCGCCACTGCACCTCACGTCCACCGGCAAGTTGTTCCTGTCCACCGGCGACACCCGCCAGGTGCGCGCCTACGCGCTGCGCACGGGCCTTGCCGGCCATACGCGCAACAGCCTGACCGATCTGGACAAGCTCGAACGCGAACTGGCCCTGGTGCGGCGTCATGGCTACGCCCGCGACAATGAAGAGCTTGAACTCGGCGTGCGCTGTATCGCGGCCGGCATCTTCGACGATACGGGCAAGCTGGTGGCGGGCCTTTCCATCTCGGCTCCCGCCGAACGCCTGCAGGATGACTGGATCAAGGCCCTGGTCGACACGGCCGCCAGCATTTCCGAAGCCCTCGGCTACGAGCCCTCGGTCTCCACCGGCTTTAACGGCCTGGGCATGGCGGCCGAAGCCATGCGGACGTAGTCCACGGCAAGCCGAAAAAACGAAGCCCCCGCAAGGGGGCTTCTGTTTTGGGGCGATCATCGCAAGAGGCCGCCCGCGTGGCGGACGGCCTCGCGGCCGCGCTTATTGCTTTTCGATGCCGGCCTTCTTGAAGAGCTCGGCCCACTGCGGAACCTGCTGCTTGACCTTGGCTTCCAGCGCCTGCGGGTTGGCTTCGGACGTCAGCACGGTGGCGCCCAGCTGCTTCATGCGATCCTGGAACTTGGGATCGGCCAGGCCGGCCTGCAGGCTCTTGACCAGCTTGTCCACGACGGGCTGGGGCGTGCCCTTCGGCACCCACATGCCATGCCAGATACCGACTTCAAAGCCCTTGTAGCCGGACTCGTCCATGGTCGGCAGATTGGGCAGCGTGGGAACGCGCTTCAGGCTGGTCACGGCGTAGGCCTTCACCTTGCCGGCTTCGATCTGCTGCGTCGTGTTGGTGGTCTGGTCGCACATCAGGTCCACCTGCTTGCCCAGCAGGTCGTTCATGGCGGGCGCCGTGCCCTTGTACGGGATCGTCAGCAGTTGCACGCCCAGGGCTTCGACCAGCATGGTGCCGCACAGGTGGCTGGCGGCGCCGATGCCGGCGTTGGCGAGGGAAACCTTGTCCTTGTTCTTTTTGAGGTAGTCCGCCAGCTCGCCGATGTTGTTGGGCGGAAAATCGGAGCGTGCGACGATGGTCATCGGCACGTCCACCACGAGGCCGATCGGCTGGAAGCTGGTGTAGGGGTCGTACCCCGGATTCTTGTAGAGCGAGGGCGCGGTGGAGAAGCCCGCATGCATCAGAAGGATGGAATAGCCGTCCGGTTGCGAGCGCGCGACCTGGGTGGTGCCGATGGTGCCGCCGGCACCGCCTTTGTTTTCGACCACGACCGTTTGGCCCAGGCTGGCGCGCATGGCTTCCGCAAGGGAGCGGGCGACGTTGTCGGTCGGGCCGCCTGCCGCAAACGGCACCACCATGTTGATGGGGCGCTCCGGGAATTCCGCGTGTGCGGTGCCGGCCGCGAGCAGGGCGCCGGCCGCGAGCAGGGCCGAAAGCGTGCGGGGGATCAGGGTCATGAAGTCTCCGATTGCAGGTTTATGCTTGCTGCGATGTAGTTATCAACCGCTGACATGTCATTGGTATTTGTCTGTCATCAGCGTGAAAGCAGTGTAGAAAAGAATTGATACCGCGTCATGTCCGGTATTTCCCGAGTCATGGGAATTCGTTGAGCAGGATCAAGCGCGGCGGGCGGGCGCACCGGAAAAGTGCAAACAGTTGTTGCGCTGCACAAAAACTGCTTGACAAGTTTTTTGCTCGGCCTAGAATGGCAATTGTGCAGTGCATCAAACGGGCCGGCGGTAGCTTGTAGTACCAGTTTCCGCGCACGTTTATTTCGTCGCAGACAACCATCCTTACTCGCCGGACATCCTCCGGCTACCCTAAGAGGAGCATTCTATGAGCGCTATTCCGCAACAAGTCCTGGACCGTCAAAAGGCCAGCATCAATACCATCGTGGCCGCCCAGACGGCCGTGTTCGCCGGCTTCGAAAAGCTGGTCGAGCTGAACCTGAAGGTCGTCAAGGCCACGCTGGACGAAGTCGCCCAGAAGTCGCAGCAAGCGGCTGAAGTGAAGGATCCGCAGGAAGCCGCGGCGTTCGCCACCGGCCTGCTGCAACCGGGCGCCGAAAAGGCCCTGGCCTACACCAAGCACGTGTACGACATCGTCGCCGGTGTGCAAGGCAGCCTGGTCAAGCTGACCGAAGAACAGATCGCCGAAAGCCAGCAGCAGCTGAGCGAAGCCGTCGACCAGTTCTCCAAGAACGCCCCGACCGGCTCCGAAAGCGCCGTGGCCCTGATCAAGTCCTCGCTGGCCACCGCGACCAGCGCCTACGATTCGATGACCAAGGCCGCCAAGCAGGCCGCCGAAGTCGCCGAGTCGAACCTGAATGCCGCCGCCAACGCGACCTTCAAGGCTGCAACGGATGCTGCCGATGCCGCCACCAAGGTTGCCAACCGCACCCGCCGCAGCGCCTAAGTATTTGGCGC
Organism: Achromobacter sp. T5-5; assembly: GCF_055397965.1. Classification (NCBI taxonomy): domain Bacteria; kingdom Pseudomonadati; phylum Pseudomonadota; class Betaproteobacteria; order Burkholderiales; family Alcaligenaceae; genus Achromobacter; species Achromobacter sp. T5-5. The sequence continues at coordinate 5,163,697 of NZ_AP027919.1, read as the reverse complement.
GCAGTGATGCGCAAATCGCAGTAATGTAGTACTGTTGAGTGACAGAGCAGAGCTGGAATTAGGGCCACCCACAGGGTGGCCCCTTTTTTTGTCCAAGCCTTTTGCCTGAACTGCTGCCGGGGCCTTTGCCGGCGCTTTGGCCGGTGCCCCTGCCGGTCAGCGGCGCGCCACGGCGCGCACGCACTCACCCACCAGCGCCGGCCCGCGGTAGATCAGGCCCGTATAGAGCTGGACCGCGTCGGCGCCGGCGTCCATTTTTTCGCGCGCCTGGCGGCCCGACAGCACGCCGCCCACGCCGATGATGGCAAGGCTGCCTCCCAGCTTTTCCTTCAGGCGGCGAATGACCGCCAGCGAAAGCTCATGCACGGGCGCGCCGGACAGGCCGCCGGCCTCTTCCGCATGGGCCTGCCCCTGCACCGCATCGCGCGACAGCGTGGTGTTGGTGGCAATGACCGCGTCGATGCCGTGCCGCGGCAGGATTTCGGCGATGGCGTCGATCTGCTCGTGCGTCAGGTCGGGCGCGATCTTCACGGCCATGGGGACGCGGCGCTGGTGCCGGTCTTCCAGCGCGCGCCGCTTGTCGGCCAGTTGGCCCAGCAGCGCGGAGAGCTCGTCGCCGCTTTGCAGCGCGCGCAGGTTCTTGGTGTTGGGCGACGAGATGTTCACGGTGACGTAGTCGGCATGCGGATACACGCCTTCCAGGCCGATGAGGTAGTCGTCGGCCGCCCGCTCGATGGGCGTATCGGCGTTCTTGCCGATGTTCAGGCCCAGGATCCCGCCTTGCTGGCGCCATGAACTGCGCTGCACGTTGGCCAGGAAGGCGTCCAGGCCCTGGTTGTTGAAGCCCAGGCGATTGATCAGCGCATTGGCGCGCGGCAGGCGGAACATGCGGGGTTTCGGATTGCCGGGCTGCGCGCGCGGAGTGACCGTGCCGACTTCGATGAAGCCGAAGCCCAGGTTGCCCAGCGCGTCGATATAGGCGCCGTTCTTGTCCAGGCCGGCCGCCAGCCCGATCGGATTGGCCATCTGCATCCCCATCAGCGTGCAGGGCGCCTTGGGTTGCGCGTGCAGGAGCTTGCGCGTGGCGCCGCAGTCATAGGCGCGCTGCAGGCCGGACAAAGTGACGTCGTGGGCGGTTTCCGCGTCCATGGCAAACAGCGCCGGGCGGGCCAGGGGATAGGCGTGGAAGAGGATAGACATGGGGCGGAATTGTAGAGGGAATTGATCCGTCCCTGGCGGCCGCGGCATGGCTGCCGGGGAAATCAGGCGGGCGCGCGCTCCGCGTTGTCGCGCCATTCGCCGTCGACCAGGAACTGGGCCGGCCGGAAGGCAGACTTATAGGACATCTTGCGGCTTTCCGCGATCCAGTAGCCCAAGTAGAGCCACGGCAGGTTCAGCGCGCGGCATTGTTCGACCTGCCACAGGATGCTGTAGGTGCCCAGGCCGTCGGCGATATCGGGGTCATAGAACGTGTAGACCGAGGAAAGGCCGTCGTCCAGCACGTCGATGATGGAGACCATCACCAGCACACCCTCGGGGTCGCGGAATTCCACCAGCCGGGTGTTGACGCGGCTGGTCAGCAGGAACTGGGCGTATTGCGTGCGGCTGTCTTCGTCCATGCCGCCGCCCGGATGGCGTCCCTGCTGGTAGCGCGTGTACAGCCGGTAGTGCTCGGGAGACCAGGCCAGCTCCGCCACGAACGACTGCAGGTGCTGGTGGTTGCGCCACGCGCGGCGCTGGCTGCGATTGGGCGCAAAGCCCGCCGTATCCACGCGCACCGGAATGCACGCCTGGCAGTTGTCGCAATGGGGGCGGTAGGTAAAGAGGCCGCTGCGGCGAAAGCCCTGTTCGACCAACTGGGAATACGTGCCCGCGTTGATCAGATGGCCGGGCGCGGCGACCTGCGACCGGGCCTGCCGCCCTGGCAGATAGCTGCAGGGGTAGGGGGCGGTTGCATAGAACTGCAGCGTGGAGAAGGGAAGTTCTTTGAGCTGGCTCATTGGAAATCCCGCATGACGGCGGCAAGCCCGTGACGGGAATGGCTAATATTAACGCCTAACCCGCCCTGCAATCCGCGTCCCCGGCTGCGTCCGGATGCAGCCGGCCCTGGCTGTCCAGCGTGCCGCGGGACCACGGGATGCCCGGTTGCGCCGTGGCGGTGCGCACGTGCCGCAGAAAACGTTCGCGCGGCAGCGGGCGGGCGCCCATGCTGGCCAGGTGGCGCGTCTGCTGCTGGCAATCGATCCATTCGACCCCCTGGGCATCCAGGTAGCGCACCAGGTAAGCCAGCGCCAGCTTGGACGCATTGGGCACGCGCGTGAACATGGATTCGCCGAAGAACATGCGTCCCAGGCTGATTCCATACAGCCCGCCCGCCAGTTCGCCGTCGATCCAGGTTTCGATGCTGTGCACGACCCCGGCGGCATGCCAGTCCCGGTAGGCCTCCTGCATGGCCGTCGTGATCCAGGTGCCGGGCTGGCCATCGCGGGGCGCCGCGCAGGCGGCCATGACCCGCGCAAAGGCGGTGTCGACCCGCACCTGCACGCGCGGGGTGGCGTCGTGTTCCCGGGCGGTGATCTGCCGCAGCAGCTTGCGCAGCGAGTGGGACGGCGCGAAATCCTTGACGGCCAGCACCATCCGCGGATCCGGGCTCCACCACAGGAGGGGCTCGCCTTCCGAGTACCAGGGGAAGATGCCGTTGGAGTACGCCTGGGTCAGCCGGGCCGTGGACAGGTCCGCCCCGGCGGCCAGCAGGCCGTCCGGATCCGTCAGCGCGAATTCCGCAGGAGGGAACGGGGTATCGGCGGCAAGCCAGGGCAGTTTCAACGGTGCGATTCTAGGGTGTAGTGGTGAGGACCGAAGGTGCCGCGCTTGCGGTCCTCGAAAAAGAGGCGCAGGGTGCTCGCGACGGTGCGAAAGGCCAGGTCGTCCCAGGGAATGTCGGCCTCGTCGTAGTAGCGGGCCTCCAGGCTTTCGGGGCCGGGATCCAGCTCGGGACCCAACGCCTGCGCCAGGTAGAACACATGCACCTGTTCGATCTGCGGCACGTCGATGATGGTGTAGATCTCTCCCAGCTGGATCTTTGCGCCGGATTCCTCCAGCGTTTCGCGCGCCGCGCCCTGTGCGGTGCTCTCGCCCAGCTCCATGAAACCCGCGGGCAGCGTCCAGGTGTTGTAGCGCGGCTCGATCGCGCGGCGGCAAAGCAGCACGCGGTTGTCCCAGACGGGCACGGTGCCGACCACCAGCCGGGGATTCTGGTAATGGATCGCACCGCAGTGATCGCAGATGTCGCGCTCGCGGTTGTCGCCTTCCGGCACCCGGCGGTTTACCGGCGAGCCGCATTGGCTGCAGAAATGGGAACGGCGCGGGGCGGGGAAGTATTCGAGGGGCGGTTTGGCGGTCATGGGTACGATTCTAACGGCTGCGGCGGGGCGTGGCGCGCCGGCCCGGCGGCGTGGCGGCGGGGCTGCCGAAGCGCGCTTCCAGGTGTTCGACGAAGGACCTCACTTTCGGCGACAGGAATCGCCGGTGCGGGTAGACGGCCACCATCGAGATGGGCGTGTGGGCATAGTCCGTCAGGAGCGCCGTGAGGCGTCCCGCGCGGATATCCTCGCCCACCAGGAATTCCGGCTGCAGGATGATGCCGTGGCCGGCCAGCGCCGCCGTGCGCAGCACGTCGCCGTTATTGGCCCGAAGCGCGGCATTCACGCGCACCAGGTGGGTCACGCCGTCCTTCTCGAAGTGCCATTCGTTGCCCGTGCTGGCGTAGGCATAGTGCAGGCAGCGGTGCTGCTTCAGGTCTTCGGGCACGCGGGGCGCGCCGTGCTGTTTCAGGTAGGACGGCGCGGCGCAGACCAGCAACTGCTGGGGAGCCAGGGGACGGGCCACGAGCGACGAATCCACCAGCGGCCCGATGCGCACGGCGACGTCGTAGCCGTCTTCCACCAGGTCGACCACGCGGTCGTTCAGGTCCAGGTCGATCACCACGTCGGGATAGCGCAGGAGGTACTCGGCAATGGCCGGGCCCAGGTGCAGGATGCCGAAAGACACGGGCGCGCTGATCCGCAGCCGGCCGCTGGGCCGCTGGCCCTCGGCCTGCAGCGACAGCTCCAGGTCGGCGACTTCGGCCAGGATGGGGCGCACGCGCTCGTAGAATGCCCGGCCCGCATCGGTCATGCTGAGCTTGCGCGTGGTGCGGTTGAGCAGCCGCACGCCGTACTTCTGTTCCAGGTAGGCGATCTGCCGGGTGACCACGGAACGCGCCTGGCCCATTTTGTCGGCCGCCGCCGCGAATGAGCCCAGTTCGACGACCTTGGCATAGGTCTGCATGGCAGTATGGGTATCCAAGATTGTTTCCTTTCGGGGAACAATAATTTGCAATTCTGCATGTTTATCTTTGTTTTTGGAATCGCAAGAATACGCCCCAGAAGAATTCTCCCGAACCGGGAGCTTCGCTTTTCCGCACAAGGATGACTGCAATGATCGATACCCGTACCGCGCCCTACGCCGCGCTGCTGCTGCGCGTGGCGCTTGGCGTGATGTTCCTGGCCCATGGCCTGACCAAGCTGCTCGTTTTCACGCTGCCCGGCACCGCGCAGTTCTTCGGGAAGATCGGCTTTGCCGGATGGCTGGCCTATCCCGTCACGTTCTTTGAAGTGGCCGCGGGCATCCTGTTGATCCTGGGCGTCGTGCCGCGCTGGGTGGCCGCTGTGGCGGTGATCCAGCTTTTCGTTGCCTCGACCGTCCACTTCGGCAATGGCTGGGGGTTCGGCAACCCGGGCGGTGGCTGGGAATACCCCATTTTCCTGACCGTGGCGGCGGCTGTGCTGGCGCTGCTGGGCGACGGCAAGTTCGCGCTGGTCAAAAGCGGCCGCCGCTGATCGCAAGGATCAGCCTGCCGGGCCGCAAGCGGCCCGGATGCGCCATCCCTGATCGGGACTTTCGCAGGCAGCCCTGACGCAGTCAGGCCGGATCGGCCTGCGGGCGCGGCTCAAAGCCCAGCCGTCCGGCAATATCCGCCTGCGCGATCGATTCCAGCGGCGCGGCCGCGTAGACATCGTCGTACACCGCAGGGACCGATTGGCCAGGCGCCATGGTTGCCAGGGCGTCCAGCAGCGGCGCCCCGTCTGCCGTCCGCAGCTTGTCGAGCAGCGGTTGCAGGTCGCGGTCCAGCACGAGGCCTGCGCCCAGGGGCGTCGTCGCGTAGAGCCGGCCCTCATCATCGAGCCACCAGCCGCTGACCGATGCGACGCGCGCGTTCGTGTGCGTGACCAGTCCGCGGCCGTCGTCCGCGAGGCGCAGCACATAAGGCGCCGCGTCCAGCCGCACGTAGACCCGTTGCGGGCCGTTCTGGAAAAACCAGCGGCCTGAATCATCGTGGTCGTAATTGCGGCTGATGAAATCCAGGATCTGCGTGTTGGTGATCGGTTCGCCCGGCGCGCCTTCGTTTGCCAAGCCCTGCGGATGCAGGCGCCAGCGTCCGCGCGCATCGAGCGACAGCCAGCCGTACACCGCCGGCACGTTCGGCCAGCGGGCGAGGGCGTCTTTCACCGATTGGTCCATGGTCAGGGGCGAATGATGATCGGGGGCGGGTTGATGACGATGGCGGGCGCTGCCGGCATCACGGGCACCGCCACGGGCTGCGGCGCGTAACCATAAGCATAGCCGTCGCGGCACTTGCGCTTTTCGCTGTAGTCGCCGTTGCGCTTCCATTTGCGCTCGACCTTACAGGCGCCATCCCAGTACTTTTCCTTGTACTCCCCGCCTTTGTGGCGGTGGTGATGATGGTGCCGGTCGCCCGCCTCGGCGGCAACCGGCGCCAATGCAATCAGCGCGGCGGCGGACAGGGTCAGGAAAGAGGCGCGATGGCTCGCGCGCGGCTGCGAAACCGGGATGTTATGCATGGACTCATCGTTCAAATGAAAACGGGGTCACCATAGCAATCATCCGGCTGACCGGGCGTAGTGATGGGTAACGAGATGCTGGGGGAGGGGGAAGAAAAGATGCTGGAGGCGCAAGCCGGAATCGAACCGACGTACACGGATTTGCAATCCGCTGCATAACCACTCTGCCATTGCGCCAGCACTTGCAAGAAAAAAGGAAGCGCGGTGTTGGCCGTTGCTTCCTCTTTGTATTTGGAGCGGGAGACGAGTCTCGAACTCGCGACCTCAACCTTGGCAAGGTTGCGCTCTACCAACTGAGCTACTCCCGCGGAGGTACTGCTATCTGCTGTACCGCTGATGAAAACCTGTTTTGCCAACAGGGCTGTTCACCAAAGACAGCGATTATACATGCTTTTCGGGGCTTCGCATTCAGACCGAACGCATTCAGGCCGAAATTGGAGCGGGAGACGAGTCTCGAACTCGCGACCTCAACCTTGGCAAGGTTGCGCTCTACCAACTGAGCTACTCCCGCGATTTGCACCGCGTCCCGCATTGCTGATTGACCGTTGAACCTGGCGAATGCCTTGCGGATTCGTCGTCGATTCGGGCGGCTGCCCAATCAGCGAGGCGAGAGTATACATTACTTTCTTCATTCATCAAGCCGGGCGCTTGCGCGGACCTGGCTGGCTTTCTGGCATGAAATTCACGCATGAAAAAAGGGCCTTTCGGCCCTTGTCTCAATGCACTGCAGAATCAAAAAACGCTGCAGCGCTGAATTTGGAGCGGGAGACGAGTCTCGAACTCGCGACCTCAACCTTGGCAAGGTTGCGCTCTACCAACTGAGCTACTCCCGCATTGGTTCCGTAAACTGCTCAGAACCGCATTTCTTATTCACTCTGATCAACTTGGTTATCGATCAGAAGGCGCGCAGTCTAGCACGATTTTTTGAGCTTGTCCTGAGCTTGATTTAAAGCCTGTCTTGCCGGCTTTGGTTCGGGTCAAGCACTCAATCAAGTAAACTGAGCGAAGACCGCAACTATAGCACACCTCGTAGCATCCATGTCAAATTCCTTCGGGGGGCTCACGCCCGAATCTGTCGCGTCCGAGTCCTTGTCCCCGGCCGTGCAGGACCTCACCGGGCTGAATACGCTGGGGCTGGCATCCCGGGCCGACGCCTTCGTCACGCTGCGCGACCCCGCGCAACTGCCCGCCCTGTCGGCGCTGGCAAGCCAGGCGCGCTCGCTGCTGGTGCTGGGCGGCGGCAGCAATCTGGTGTTGCCCGAACGCGTGCCGGGTCTGGTTGCGCGCGTGGCGTTCCAGGGCGTGCGTCTGTTGGAGGCCGGACCGCAAGCGTGGCTTGTGGAAGCCGCGGGCGGGGAGAGCTGGCATGGCTTTGTGTCGGCATGCGTGGCGCAAGGATGGGATGGCCTGGAAAACCTGGCCTTGATTCCCGGCACCGTGGGCGCCGCGCCCGTGCAGAACATCGGCGCCTACGGCGTCGAACTGCAAGAGCGCTTTCACAGCCTGACGGCCTGGGATGTGCGCGAAGGGCGCTATGTCGACATGCAGGCGGACGATTGCCGTTTCGCTTATCGGGACAGCGCGTTCAAGCATGACGAGCCCGGCCGCTGGATCATCGTGCGTGTGCGTTTTTCCCTGCCGCGGCCGTGGCGTCCCGTGCTGGCGTATCCCGACCTGCAGCGCCACGCGCGGCTGTCGGGCGCGGCGCCCAGCGCCCGCGATGTGTTCGAGGCGGTCTGCGACATCCGTCGGACCAAGCTGCCGGACCCGGCAGTCACCGGCAACGCGGGCAGCTTCTTCAAGAATCCCATCGTCCCGGCCGCGCAACGCGATGCGCTAGCGGGGCGTTTTCCGGGTCTGGTGTCGTATGCGCAGCCAGACGGCCGCTATAAGCTGGCGGCGGGCTGGCTGATCGACCAGTGCGGCTGGAAGGGCCGGGCGTTGGGCGCGGCGGGCGTGCATGACCGCCAGGCGCTGGTGCTGGTCAATCGTGGCGGCGCCACCGCTGTCGACATCATGGGCCTGGCGCGCGCCGTGCAGGATGCCGTGGCCGAGCGCTACGGCGTGAAACTGGAACCAGAACCCGTGGTGGTCTGATCCGCCGGCCCAAAAAAACAGGACCCCGCGGGGTCCTGTTTTTTTGGCGCCAGGACTCAGAGTCCCAGCACGGATTGCATGTCGTAGAGCCCGTTGTGCTTGCCGTCGAGAAAGCGCGCCGCGCGCAGCGCGCCTTCCGCGTAGGTCGCGCGGCTGGACGACTTGTGCGTGATCTCGATGCGCTCGCCGATGCCGCAGAACGAGACGGTGTGGTCGCCGACGATATCGCCGCCGCGCAGTACCGAAAAGCCGATGGTGCCGGGCTTGCGCACGCCGGTGTCGCCATGGCGGCTCCAGGTGGCCACGTCAGGCAGCGCGACTTCCCATGCGGACGCGATGGTTTCACCCATCTTCAGCGCGGTGCCCGAAGGCGCATCCACCTTGTTGCGGTGGTGGGCTTCGAAGACTTCGACGTCGTAGCCCGAGTTCAGGATGCGGGCCGCCATGTCCAGCAGCTTGAGCGTGGCGTTGACGCCCACGCTCATGTTCGGGGCGAACACGATGGCCGTTTTCTGGGCGGCCACTTCGATCGCGGCGCGGCCGTTGTCGTCAAAGCCGGTGGTGCCGATGACGGCCTTCACGCCGTGCTTGACGCAGGCCTGCAGATGCTTGAGGGTGCCCTCGGGACGGGTGAAATCGATCAGGCAATCGGCGCCCGCCAGCGCATCCAGGTCGTCGGTGATGGCCACGCCCGTCTGCTTGCCCAGCGTGGCGCCGGCATCGCGCCCGACCGCGCTGGAGCCGGGGGTGCCCAGCGCGGCGGCCAGTTCCAGGCCGTCGGCCTTCAGGACGGCTTCGATCAACATCTGGCCCATGCGGCCGTTGGCGCCGGCAATAGCAATACGCATAAGAAATCCTTGGTGTCAGAGCAGCGGCTCGGGCGCATTGCCGGGCTGGCCGGGGTATTGGTTGATCGGACTGACGGGCGCATCGGCGTCCCGCTTTTTCTCGTCCTGCTCTTGCTTCATGCGGGCTTCGTCCTGGTCCAGGCGCAGGTCGGTCTTTTCGTCGGCGACGGAGTCCGGGGTGTTGATCTGGTAGGGCTGCAGGTCGGGCTGCTTGTCGCCTTCCCATCGCACGAGTCGGTCGTTTTCGAACCAGACGGTGAACTTGCGCTCCTGCGCGTCGCCGTAGCCGGGTTTGAAGTAATACGGGTAGTCCCAGCGGTTGGCGTGCAGCACGCTGGTGAGCGTGGGACTGCCAAGGGCGAAGCGGACTTGCTCGCGGGTCATGCCGGGCTGAAGCAGCGCAACCTGCTCCTGCGTGATCCAGTTGCCCTGCTGGACGGGGGCTTTGTACGGGAAGCCCCATTTGGTCGAGGTGCAGCCGGCCAGGGCAACGGCCAGGGCGGCGATGGCCAAACTGGTCTTCAGCGTGCGGGAGGGAATACGTGCAAACATGGACACTACGCGCCCCTATTATTTGGAAGCAAGCAAAACCGTTATCATAAAGGTTTCATAAGGATAGTTCCGCGTGGCGGCATGAATTCGGCGAGCCGTCTTGCGGTGACCCCTGTCCTTGCCCATGCCAACGCGGACGGAGAGCGATTACACCATGAGCGACCAAAGCGAACTGAAAAACATGGGTTTGAAGGCGACTTTTCCTCGCCTGAAGATTCTTGATATTTTCCGCAAATCCGGTGAGCGTCACCTGAGCGCCGAAGACGTCTATCGCGCCCTGATCGGCGAAAACGTCGAAATCGGCCTGGCAACCGTTTACCGCGTGCTGACGCAGTTCGAGCAGGCCGGCATCCTGGCGCGCAGCCAGTTCGACAGCGGCAAGGCCGTTTTCGAGCTGAACGACGGCGACCACCATGATCACCTGATCTGCACCAACTGCGGCAAGGTCGTCGAGTTCTCGGATCCCGAGATCGAAAAGCGCCAGCAGAAGATTGCCAAGGACAACGCCTTTGCGCTGGAAAGCCACGCAATGGTGCTGTATGGCATTTGCGGAAGCTGCCTGAAGGGTCGTTGAACCCGGATCGGCAAGCGGGAGGCCGGGCCCTCGGACCACGGCCCCGCCAAGCGCAAAAGCCCCTTCATTGAGAAGGGGCTTTTTGTTGTCCGTAGACGGGCGGACCAGGGCGGGTGCAGTTTCCTGGGCGGGCGCGGCTTAAGAGGCCGCCTGTCCGAAACCTTCCAGCATTTCGCGCGCATGTTCGCGCGTGGTGGCGGTGAGCGTCATGCCGCCCAGCATCCGCGCGATCTCTTCGACGCGGGCGGACGGGTCCAGTTCTTCGATGCTGGAACGCGTGGTGCCGCGCGACTCGGTCTTGCTGACCAGGAACTGGTTGTTGGCGCACGCCGCGACCTGGGGCAGGTGGGTGACGCACAGCACCTGATGGCGCTCGCCCAGTTCACGCAGCAGCTTGCCGACGGCTTCGGCGACCGCGCCGCCCACGCCGCTGTCGACTTCGTCGAAGATCAGCGTCGGGACGCGCGCCGCACGGCTGGCGATGACCGACAACGCGAGCGAAATCCGCGACAGTTCGCCGCCTGACGCCACCTTGGCCAGCGGGCGCGGCGTGGTGCCGGCATGGCCGGCCACCAGGAATTCAACCTGTTCGCTGCCATGCGCGGAAGGGGCGGACGGCGCAAGGGTGGGCTCGAAGCGGCCACCCTGCATCGCCAGCGTCTGCATGGCCTGCGTGACCTGCTTGCCGAGGTCCTTGGCGATCTTGCGGCGCGCCGTGCTGAGCTTGGCGGCGGCCGTGTCGTACTGCGCCTGTGCCGCGGCCGCCTGGGCGCGCAGGGCGTCGATGTCCCCGGCGGCCTGCAGGGCGGCAAGTTCCGAATGCAGGGATTCGCGCAGGTCGCACAGCGCGTCGGGTTCGACGCGGAACTTGCGGGCGGTTTCGAAGACGAGTCCCAGCCGCGCTTCCACGTCGGCGAGCCGCTTCGGGTCCAGTTCGACGCGGCTGACGTAGTTGTTCAGGTCCGACACGGCCTCGCTGATGGCGATGCGGGCCGATTCAAGTTCGTCCTGGACGCCCTTCAGACCGGGATCGTGCCGCAGCATCTGCTGGATGCGCTGGTTGGCCGCCGTCAGGCGGTGATGGGCGGAGTCGCCTTCGCCATCGAGCGCTTCGAGGATCTGCGAAGCGCCGTCGAGCAGCGACTGCGAGTGGGAAAGCCGCGTGTGTTCGGACTGCAGGGCTTCCCATTCGTCCGGCCCGAGGTTCAGTTGGTCGAGTTCATCGACCTGCCATTGCAGGCGCTCGCGTTCAGAGGCCAGGCTTTCGGCGTCTTTCTCTGCGGATTCCAGTTGCCGCGCCAAAGCGCGCCACTGCTTCCAGGCCTGACCCACGGCGTGGCGAAGCTCGGCATGGCCGCCGTGGGCGTCCAGCAGGTCGCGTTGGGCGTCGGGGCGCATCAGGCTCTGGTGCGCGTGCTGTCCGTGGATGTCGACCAGGCTGTCGCCGAGTTCGCGCAATTGTGCGACGGTGGCGGGGGTGCCGTTGATATAGGCGCGGCTGCGGCCCTGCGCGTCGATGACGCGGCGCAGCGAGAGTTCTTCGTCGGCGTCGATTTCGCGCTCGGCCAGCCAGGCATGCAGCGCCTTGGGCGTGTCGAAGACCGCCGTGATGTCGGCACGGGCCGCGCCTTCGCGCAGCATGCTGGCGTCGCCGCGTTCGCCCAGCGTGAGCGCCAGCGCATCCACCAGGATGGATTTGCCCGCGCCGGTTTCGCCGGAAAAGACGGTGAAGCCGGGACCGAAGTGGATCTCGGTCTGTTCGACGATGACGAAGTCTCGGATGTGCAGGGTGCGCAGCATGGGGGGCGCCAACTACTCTACGTTGTCGGAGGCTTCGGGCATCAGGTTCCAGTGCAGCTTGCGGCGCAGGGTGGAGAAGAAGCTGTAGCCTTCGGGATGCACGAAGCGGATGGTATAGGGCGCGCGCTGCACGACGATGCGGTCGCCCGGTTGCAGGTCGGACCAGGTCTGCATGTCGAAGTGCACGCTGGCGCCGACTTCGACGCGGCCCATGGCCGTGAGGGTCATGTTCAGCACGCCCGTGTCCGGGATGACGATGGGGCGGTTCGACAGTGTTTGCGGCGCCACCGGCACCAGCACCAGGGCGTTCATGCCGGGGTGCAGGATGGGCCCGTTGGCCGACAGCGCATAGGCGGTGGACCCGGTGGGGGTGGCGATGATCAGGCCGTCGGCGCGCTGCGTGTACATGAAGGCGCCGTCCAGCTCGACCCGCACCTCGATCATGCCGCCGCGTCCCGCGCGATTCAGGACCACGTCGTTCAGGGCCGATGCGGAATACATTTTTTGGTCGCCGCGCCAGACGCTGCCTTCAAGCAGCATGCGGTCTTCGATCTGGAAGCTGCCTTCCAGCACGCGGGCAAGCGCGGCGTGCGCGTCCTGCAGGGCGATGTCGGTGATGAAGCCCAGCCGCCCGTGGTTGATGCCCACCAACGGCATGCCGTAAGGCGCGAGGTGGCGGCTGGCGCCCAGCACCGTGCCGTCGCCGCCCATCACGACGGCGAGCGAGGCGGTCTTGCCGATTTCTTCGAGCGTGGCGATGGGGTATTCGGTCAGCCCGGTGTTGCGCGCCGTGTCCGCGTCGATCAGCACCTGCCGGCCCGCCTGCGTCAGCGCGTGCGCAAGCGCTCTCAGCGGTGTATCCAGGCCAGTGTCCTGGTATCTGCCGATCAGGGCGACGATAGGAAAATGCATGGCTGCGTCAAAAGTGAGAAGGGCGAAACCGGAAAGCCGAATCCAGCCCGAAATGAGCCGGTTAGCCGATTATATGGGGCCGTATATCGGGTTGCGGGACAAAAATCGCCTCAATTGGAAAAGATTCCCTAAAATAGCCGTTATGGATGACCGCGCACGCGCATTACTGAAAGCGTTGATAGAACGCTACATCGCCGATGGGCAGCCAGTCGGCTCGCGGACGCTATCTAAAGTCTTCGATTTGTCCCCGGCCACCATCCGCAACGTCATGGCGGACCTGGAAGAGCTGGGGCTGATCCATAGTCCGCACACCTCGGCCGGCCGCGTACCCACGCCGCGCGGCTACCGCATGTTCGTCGATTCGCTGCTGTCGGTGCAGTCGTACCAGCTGCAGCCGCACAACATGGGCGAAATGCTCTCGGCGGCCGAGCCCACCCGCGCCGTCAACGCGGCCGCGGCGCTGCTGTCGAACCTGACCCAGTTCGCGGGCGTGGTGCTCACGCCCAAGCGCGCGCAGGTCTTTCGCCAGATCGAATTCATCCGCCTGTCGGACAAGCGCGTCCTGCTCATCATCGTGACGCCCGACGGCGACGTCCAGAACCGCATTCTTTTCGTGCAGCGCGATTACTCCGAATCCGAGCTGCTCGAGGCCGGCAACTTCTTCAACATGCATTTCGCCGGCAAGTCCTTCAATGCCGTCCGGCAGACGCTGTCGACCGAACTGGCCCAACTGCGCGAAGACATCTCGCGCCTGATGCAGGCCGCCGTCGAGGCCAGCGCCGAAGCCGCCGAAGACGGCGATGCCGTGGTCATTTCCGGCGAACGCAAGCTGCTGGACGTGACCGACATCGCGTCCGACATGGACCGGTTGCGCAAGATGTTCTCGCTGTTCGAGAAAAAGACCGATCTGCTGCAGTTGCTGGACGTGTCCAGCCGGGCGCAGGGCGTGCAGATCTACATTGGCGGCGATTCGCAGCTTGTGCCCATGGAAGACGTCTCCGTCATCACCGCCCCATACGGCGTGGATGGCAAGGTGGTGGGCACCCTGGGCGTGATCGGCCCGACCCGCATGGCCTACGAACGCGTCATTCCCATCGTGGACATCACGGCGCGTTTGCTGTCCAACGCCCTCAGCCACAATCAGTAGTTCCATTCAAAGCTACATCCTCCTTGCGGAGGAACGGGAGTTTTTGTGTTTCTTCGCCTGTTCAAGTATCTCTGGCCTGAGCGCTACCTTCCTGAACCGCAGCAAGAAGACCCCTTCAACGAAGATCCGCCGCCGCGCGTGCCGGGCAAGGTCGGCGTGCTGCTGGTGAACCTGGGCACGCCGGACACCCCGACGGCCAAGGACATCCGCAAGTACCTCGGTGAATTTCTTTCCGATCCCCGCGTCATCGAGATCCCGCGCTACCTCTGGAAGCCCATCCTGCACGGCATCGTGCTGGTCCGCCGTCCCAAGCGGCTGGAGCCGCGCTACGCCGGCATCTGGATGCAGGAGGGCTCGCCCCTGATGGTCTACAGCAAGCGGCAGGCGGACGGCGTGCGCGCCGCTTTGCACGCCGCGGGCGTGGACGCCGTGGTCGAACTGGGCATGCGCTACGGCAATCCCTCCATTCCCGATGCCATCTCGAACCTGCGCAAGCAGGGCTGCGAAAGCATCCTCACCGTGCCGCTGTATCCGCAGTACGCCGCCAGCACCACCGCCACGGTGGTCGATGCGGTCACCCGCCATGCGGGCAGGCTGCGCGACCAGCCCGAGATGCGCTTCATCAAGCGCTTCCACGACGATCCGGCCTACCTGGACCCGCTGGCCGCGCGCATCGAGCGATACTGGCTGGAGCAAGGCAAGCCCCAGAAGCTGGTCATGAGTTTTCACGGGCTGCCGCGCTACTCGATCGAGCTTGGCGACCCCTACTACCGCGATTGCCTGGAGACGGCCCGGCTCCTGACGCAACGCCTGTCCCTGCCGCGCGACCAGATCGAAGTGACGTTCCAGAGCCGGTTCGGCACCGCCCGCTGGCTGGAGCCCTACACCGAGCCGACGCTCAAGGCGCTGGCCGCCTCGGGCGTCACCGAGGTCGATGTGGTGTGTCCGGGATTTGTGGCAGACTGTCTTGAAACCCTGGAAGAAATCAGCCTGGAATGCCGGGACGCCTTCCTCGAAGCCGGGGGCAGGCAGTTCCGTTACATTCCGGCCATCAACGACGACGAAGCCTGGATCGCGGGGCTGTCCGGACTGGTGGCACGGCACTTGCAGGGGTGGGTACCAGGCACCACGGACTTGAAGGAGAAGGCGCATGCAGCATGATCCCAAGACTGGAAAGTCGACGAAAAAGGGGAGCGTAAGCACCCCGGTCGATGAAGACCACATCGAACACGAGCTGGACGAAGCCCTGGCCGACACCTTTCCGGCCAGCGACCCGGTCGCGATTCCCTCCAATCCGGATGCGGACGACAAGCGTGTCGACCGCGCATTGAAGGAAAGTTTTCCGGCCAGCGACCCCGTCGCGCCGGCGCAGCCCAGCAAGAAGTAAGCGGTTCGAGACCCAGGGCGGTCCGTTCGCGCGGCGCCCTGACCGCCGCCGTGTGGGAATTTTTCACTTACCCGGGCTTGAAATAGGGGTATTGGCCCCCATTCATGTCTGCGAAAGCCATTCTTTTTGGAGGATTCCCCATGACGGCACCCCACGAGCCTGCTGAGCAGGCGCCCGAAGTCGGCCAGAGCGCCGACGCGGCACCCGCCGCCCAGGACGCTACGCAGGCCGAGCTGAACGAGTTGCGCGCCCAACTGGACGCCGCCCAGGCTACCGTCAACGAGCAGCACGACCAGCTTCTGCGTGTGCAGGCCGAAGCCGAGAACGTGCGCCGCCGCGCCCAGGAAGAAGTGTCCAAGGCGCGCAAGTTCGGCATCGAATCGTTCGCCGAAAGCCTGGTCCCGGTCAAGGACAGCCTGGAAGCCGCGCTGGCCCAGCCTGACCAGACGGTCGACACGCTGCGCGAAGGCGTCGAAGTCACCCTCAAGCAGCTTGCCGCCGCCTTCGAGCGCAACCTGCTCAAGGAAATCGCGCCGGCGCAGGGCGACAAGTTCGATCCGCACCAGCACCAGGCCATTTCGTCCATTCCCAACGAGCAGCCCGCCAACACGGTGGTGCAATTGCTGCAGAAGGGCTACGTGATTGCCGACCGTACCCTGCGCCCGGCGCTGGTGGTCGTGTCGGCCGGCCAGGGCTGATTGGTTTCTCCGCCATGACGGACCCCCGCTTCGATCCGGCGCAGGTATTCCAGGTGTTCGGCATGCGTCATGTCGACACGGCCGGATTCGATGCGGCGGTCGTGCAGGCGCCCGGCTCGGACCTGCGCTGCGTGTTCCTGTGGGGGCAGGACTGCTACAACTGCAACCTGTTCAAGCAGGCCGCGCTGCTGCACCAGGAAACGCTGCTGGGCCTGGGCCTCACCTGGTTCGAGGCCGACGTCTATGCGGATGAACCGCTGGGCCGGCGCTTTTCGTTGCATGGCGTCCCCACTTTTGTGCTTTACCGGTCCGGGAAACGGCTGGGGCGCATCACCGGCTGGCCCGGATTGCCCCAGTTCACGGCGGCGATCCACCGCCTGCAGGAACCGGGCGCGGAAATTTCCCGCCCGGCGTCTTGAAAAACCCCTCGGGCAACCCCAGTTATGGGGGGACAAGCAGTTTTCCCCAAATTTTCATAGATTTAATAATCAAGGTAACCCACCATGAGCAAGATTATTGGCATTGACCTGGGAACGACCAACAGCTGCGTGGCTGTCATGGACGGCGGGCAGGTCAAGATCATCGAAAACGCGGAAGGCGCTCGCACCACTCCCTCCATCGTTGCCTACATGGATGACGGCGAGACCCTGGTCGGCGCGCCGGCCAAGCGCCAGGCCGTGACCAACCCGCGCAACACCCTGTATGCGGTGAAGCGCCTGATCGGCCGCAAGTTCGAAGAAAAGGCGGTGCAGAAGGACATCAACCTGATGCCCTACGCCATCGTCAAGGCCGACAACGGCGACGCCTGGGTGGAAGTGCGCGGCAAGAAGATGGCGCCTCCCCAAGTGTCGGCCGACGTGCTGCGCAAGATGAAGAAGACCGCCGAGGACTACCTGGGCGAAGAAGTGACCGAGGCCGTCATCACCGTGCCCGCCTACTTCAACGACAGCCAGCGCCAGGCCACCAAGGACGCCGGCCGCATCGCGGGCCTGGAAGTCAAGCGCATCATCAACGAACCCACCGCCGCGGCGCTGGCGTTCGGCCTGGACAAGACCGAAAAGGGCGACCGCAAGATCGCCGTCTATGACCTGGGCGGCGGCACGTTCGACGTGTCCATCATCGAAATCGCCGACGTGGACGGTGAAAAGCAGTTCGAAGTGCTGTCGACCAACGGCGACACCTTCCTGGGCGGCGAAGACTTCGACCAGCGCATCATCGACTACATCATTGCCGAGTTCAAGAAGGAACAAGGCGTCGACCTGTCCAAGGACGTGCTGGCCCTGCAGCGCCTGAAGGAAGCCGCCGAAAAGGCCAAGATCGAGCTGTCCTCCGCGCAGCAGACCGAAATCAACCTGCCGTACATCACGGCGGATGCCTCCGGTCCCAAGCACCTGAACCTGAAGATCACGCGCGCCAAGCTGGAAGCGCTTGTCGAAGAACTGATCGAACGCACGATCGAGCCCTGCCGTGTCGCCATCAAGGACGCCGGCGTGAAGGTTTCCGACATCGACGACGTGATCCTGGTCGGCGGCATGACCCGCATGCCCAAGGTCCAGGAAAAGGTGAAGGAATTCTTCGGCAAGGATCCGCGCAAGGACGTGAACCCCGATGAAGCCGTCGCCGCGGGCGCCGCCATCCAGGGCTCCGTGCTGTCGGGTGACCGCAAGGACGTGCTGCTGCTGGACGTGACGCCGCTGTCGCTGGGTATCGAAACCCTGGGCGGCGTGATGACCAAGATGATCCAGAAGAACACCACGATCCCGACCCGGTTCTCGCAGACGTTCTCCACTGCCGACGACAACCAGCCGGCCGTGACCATCAAGGTGTTCCAGGGCGAACGTGAAATCGCCGCGGGCAACAAGGCCCTGGGCGAGTTCAACCTCGAAGGCATTCCGCCGTCGCCGCGCGGCATGCCGCAGATCGAAGTCACGTTCGACATCGACGCCAACGGCATCCTGCACGTGTCCGCCAAGGACAAGGGCACCGGCAAGGAAAACAAGATCACCATCAAGGCCAACTCGGGTCTGTCGGAAGACGAGATCCAGCGCATGGTCAAGGATGCCGAGGCCAACGCCGAGGAAGATCACCGCATTGCCGAGCTGGCCCAGTCGCGCAACCAGGCCGATGCCTTGGTGCACGCCACCCGCAAGTCGCTGACCGAGTACGGCGACAAGCTCGAAGCTTCCGAGAAGGAAAGCATCGAAGCCGCGATCAAGGACCTGGAAGACACGCTGAAGGAAGGCGACAAGGCCGCGATCGACGCCAAGGTCGAAGCGCTGTCCACGGCATCGCAGAAGCTGGGCGAGAAGATGTACGCCGACATGCAGGCGCAACAGGCCGCTGGCCAGCAGCAGGCCGCCGACAACGCGAAGCCGGTGGACGACAACGTCGTCGACGCCGACTTCAAGGAAGTCAAGCGCGACCAATAATGGCCGGGCGCTGACCTGCCTCTGCCGCCCGGTAGCCGGAGAAATCCGTCTACCGGGCGAACTCATTCTGTAGCACTGAAAAGAAGGCTCGATTTTTGAGCCCACGGATCATGGCAAAACGCGACTATTACGACGTCCTGGGTGTGGCAAAGAATGCCTCGGACGACGATCTCAAGAAGGCCTATCGAAAGCTGGCCATGAAATACCATCCGGACCGCAATCCGGACAGCAAAGAAGCCGAAGAGAAGTTCAAGGAAGCCAAGGAAGCCTACGAGGTCCTGGGCGATGAACAAAAGCGCGCCGCGTACGACCGCTACGGTCATGCGGGCGTGGACCCCAACGCCGCCGGCATGGGCGGCGCGGGCATGGGCGGCGGCTTCGCCGACGCATTCGGCGACATCTTCGGCGAAATTTTCGGCGGCGGCGGCGGACGTCGCGGCGGCGGCCCGCAGGTCTACCGCGGCGCCGACCTCAAGTACGCGCTGGAAATCTCCCTGGAACAGGCCGCAGCCGGCTTCGACACCGAGATCCGCGTTCCCAGCTGGGAAAACTGCGACACCTGCCACGGTTCCGGCGCCAAGCCCGGCACCTCGCCCAAGACCTGCCGCACCTGCGGCGGTTCCGGCGCCGTGCGCATGCAGCAGGGCTTTTTCAGCGTCCAGCAGACCTGCCCCACCTGCCACGGCAACGGCAAGGAAATTACCGATCCGTGCCAGGCCTGCGACGGCGTCGGCCGCATCCGCCGCAACAAGACCCTGCAGGTCAAGATCCCGGCCGGTATCGACGACGGCATGCGCATCCGCTCCAGCGGCAACGGCGAACCTGGCATCAATGGCGGTCCTCCGGGCGACCTGTATGTGGAAATCCACATCAAGCAGCACAAGATCTTCCAGCGCGACGGCGACGATCTGCACTGCGAACTGACCATCCCGTTCACCACGGCGGCGCTGGGCGGCGAGCTCCAGGTCCCCACGCTGGGCGGCAAGGCCGAAATCTCCATCCCCGAAGGCACGCAATCCGGCAAGACCTTCCGCCTGCGCGGCAAGGGCATCCGCGGCGTGCGCGGCAGCTACCCGGGCGACCTGTACTGCCACGTCGTGGTCGAAACGCCGGTGCGCCTGAGCGACGACCAGAAGAGCATCCTGCGCCAGTTCGAAGCGTCGCTGAACGACGGCGGCGACCGCCACTCGCCGCAGAGCAAATCCTGGACGGACCGCGTGAAGGAATTCTTCAGCTGATCGCGCTGCCGATCAGCGCAAAAAAGCCGCGACGTTCGTCGCGGCTTTTTTTTCGGGCAGGCGTGCCTGGCGCGCTACGGATGGGATTGCGGGATCCCGTAGAACGGCGAGCCGCTTAGCGGGTGGCGGGCGGGTAGTCGAGCTCGCCGAAGGTGTATTCGCCGTTGACTTTGGCTTGTTGAAGCTGGGCGCGCACGTCCTGTTCGGTCAGGCTGGAGGTGTGAGGCTGCGCCGCGGGATAATCCAGCTCGCCGAAAGCGTATTGGCCGCTGAGCTTGGCTTCTTGCAGTTCGGCTGCGACCTGGGCGCGGGATTTGGATTGTTCATCGCCAGCTGCGTGAGCGCCGGCACTTGCCAGGGCCAGGGAAAAAAACAGCGTCGTGGCCAGTATTTTCATAAGTGAGACCTCCAGATTGTTTTAAATGAGACCGAGCCCGGCGGCCTTCTGTCGTGGTCCATCTGTTGATTCCGATGGCCAGGCGCTGGACGCCAAAATCTCGGCAAAGACCCGCACGGGATGAAATCACCTCCCACGTTTGCGAAAAATCGAAGGGTTTCGAAAATTTGCAATGCAGAATTACGAAGCCAAGGCGCCCTCCACCAGCAAAGCGACGCTCAATCCTGAAGCGGGCGCTAAATCAGCACGCAGTGCCCCCCTTGACGCAGGCTCTCCATCAAGCGCGCAGCGGCCTCCCCCTGACGCGACTCATTGCGTAAGCGCTGCCAGGCCGCCCGCGCGGCCGACGCAGCGCGGGCCACGCAAGATCTTCCTGCCAGCTCAAAACGCCAAGAAGAACGCCAAGAAAACCACCCGTCCCAGCGCTCGAGGCCATTCAACAACGCAAGCCTGGTGTGGCCGTGCCCCCCAGCGCGCGGGGCGTCGATAAGCCCAACGGAATCCGAAGGAATCGCCGCAGGCGATGACGAGGATGAGGCAGGGGAAGTCCGAAGCGAAGGCTCCGGACCGCAATCGTGGCCCCGCGCGCTGGGGGGCGCGGCCGCGCCGGGCGGCTAAAGAACCCGCGCTCGCCCCAGCCACTCATGCACACAAAAAAGGGACCGCGGCTCGCGCCCCGGTCCCTCCGCTACTGCAACTGCAACTGCTACTGCTACTGCTGACTACAACTACCAACTGCATCACAGCAACTTCAACTTCAACTTCAACTACTACTACTACTACTACTACTACTACTACTACTACTACTACTACTACTACTACTACTACTACTACTACTACTACTACTACTACTACTACTACTACTACTACTACTACTACTACTACTACTACTTCAACCGCCGCTGTACGCCGAAAATACCGGCCTCAGGCCATGATGCCACCCGAGGCCGGCCGGGCTACAGCAAGCAGCTCACCGGCTGATCGGCGGGTACTCGAGCTCGCCGAACGTGTATTGACCGCTGGCCTTCGCTTGCGCCAGCTCCGCCTGGACATCGGCGCGCGACTTGGCGCTGCCGGTCGCCGCGGCGACGGGGGGGTATTCCAGTTCACCGAAGGTGTATTGGCCGCTGACCTTGGCTTGCTGCAACTGAGCCTGCACTTCCTGCGCGCTCAGGCTGGTCGTCTGGGGCAGGGCGGGCGGATAGTCCAGCTCGCCGAACGTGTATTGGCCGCTCGCCTTCGCTTGTTGCAACTCGGTCGCCACCTGGGCGCGGCTCTTCGCTTGTTCGACGCCTGCGGCTTGCGCGCCGGCTCCGGCCAGGGCCAGGGATAGGAAAAGGGTAGTGGCTAGGGTTTTCATGGTGAGACCTCCAATTCGTCATTAGGTGGGACCGAATCCGGCGGCACTCCGTCGTGGTTCGTTTGCTGTTCCCGATGACTGAATTGTGCGCGTCATCCCACCTGGGATAAACCCTGATTCCTTGAAAACATCTTTCCAAATAACCGAGTAATCGGATTTGGATGCCGAAATTCACCCATTATTGGCATGGTCATGACCCCTGCCGCCCATGACAGGCGCCTTTTCCACCCCTCATCATGCAAAAAAACCCCTGCCGAAGCAGGGGTTTATCCAGCAGCCAAGCCGGCCCGTATCAGGGCTTGGCGGGCTTCTTGAAGTCGCCCGCGAGCGCCGTGCTGAATCCTTCCGGACGCAGATACTTGCGCAGCGCCGAATTCACGGATTCCGGCGTCAAGGCGGCAATCTTCTTGTCCATCTCCGCGGACCAGGCAAACGTGCGGCCCCTATCCAGATAGTCCACCCACGTGCTCGCCAGCACATCGTCCTGGGCGCGCGCCAGATTGCGATAGTTCAGCAGCGCCGTGATGCCTTCCGTGATTTCCTTGTCCGAAAAGCCATCCTTCAGCGCCCGCGCCAGTTCCTCGTTGACCGCCTTCTCCAGGCGTTCACGATTCTGCGGCGCATAGATGGCATAGATGCTCCAGCTGGCCGACGGCTCGAACGACGACACCGACAGCGAACTGCGCACGTTGTAGGACAGGCCCTCCGTCTCGCGCACCCGGTTCCACAGGCGTGACGTCTCCGAGGCGCCGAACAGGTAATTGGCCAGATACAGCGCCGCGTAATCCGCGTCCGTGTCCTGCAGCTTCAGCGGCAGGCGCGACAGATAGAACGCATTGGCCTTGTCCGGCGTATTGATGTCGAACTGCTTGGGCGGCACGTCGCGGTACGGATTGGGCACACGGGTGTAGGCCGGCGCCTTCTTCCAGCCGGCAAGGCCCGTGCTGAGGGCCTTTTCGACGGCCTGCGGCTCGAAATCGCCCACGGCGGAAAACTCGATGTCCCCCGCGCCATAGAACTGGGCATGGAACTTGGCCAGCGCCTCGCGGTTCAGCGCGCGCACGCCCGCCAGCGACTCCTCGAAGGTGGGCACATAGCGCAGGTCGTCGGCAGGCCACGGATTGTCGTGGCGGGCCAGGGTGCGGCCAGCCAGGGCCGAGGGTTCGGTCATGGCGTTCTGGATCGACGTTTCAAGCTGGCGCTGGTATTCCTCGACCTGTTCCTTCGGGAAGCTGGCGTTGCGGATGATCTCCAGGGCCAGCGCCGTCAGTTCCGGCAGGTTCTCGCCCTTGGTCGACATCGCCACCTTGAGCGTCGTGCCGCCGCCGCTGAACCCCAGCTCGGCCTGCAGCTTGTCCAGCTGGTCCTGGATGTCCTGGCGCGACAGCTTGTCCGTGCCGCGCAGCAGCAGATCGGCCGCCGCGCTCGAATTCACGCGCTGGCCCAGCAGGTCCTTCTCGTTGCCGAACTGGATCAGCATCTGCGCCTGCACGCGGCTGCCGCGCGTCGCCTTGGGCAGCAGCGCCAGCTTCACCGGGCCATTGGGCAGTTCCAGCGTCTTGCGCTGGGTGAGCTTGTCGATGTTTTCCGGCGAGGGATCGAACGCCGAAGCGGCCTTGAAATCCGGATCGCCCTTGTAGTCCTTGAACACCGCGCTCAGGTCCACGCGCTGGGTCTGCGGCGCGCGCTCGGGCTTTTCCGTGGGGATGTAGCGGCCCTCGACGCGGTTGCTCTGCACCAGATAGGTCGTCGCGGCCTTTTGCACCTCGGCCAGCGTCGCCTGGCGCGCGCGGTCGCGCTGCAGGAAGAAGAGACGCCAGTCGCCCGCGGCGATGGCCTCGGACAGCGCCACGCCCACCTGTTCGGGATCGCTGTACGTCTGCTCCCAGGCGGTCAGCCACTTGCTGCGCGCGCGGTCCAGCTCCTGCTGCGTGAAGGGCTTCTTGTCCAGGGACTCCAGCGTGCCCGTCAGCGCCTTCATCGCCGCGTCCAGGTCCTTGCCTGGCGTCAGTTGGGCGGCGAACATCGCCAGCCCCGGGTCCAGGTTTTCCATCGTGAAACCGAACACGCCCGAGGCCAGCTTGGTCGGGACCAGCGCATGGTAAAGGCGGCCCGACGGCGTGTCGGACAGGATCGTGGTGGCCAGGTCGAACGGCACGAAATCAGGGCTGGCGCCCGCCGGGATGTGGTACATCGCCGCCACCAGCGGCGTGCCGCCCGTGCGGCGCAGCGTCACCGAGCGCTCGCCGTCCTGCACCGGTTCCACCGTGTACTCGGGCGGCAGCTTGCGGTCGGGCTTGGGCAGCTTGCCCAGCGTGGCCTCGATGTCCGCCAGCGTCGTCTGCGGATCGAACTTGCCCGCCACGATCAGCACGGCGTTATCGGGCTGGTAGTACTCGTGATAGAAGGCGCGGAGCTGGCCGATGTCCACGTTCTCGACGTCGGAACGCGCGCCGATCGTGTTCTTGCCGTAGCTGTGCCACTGGAACGCCGCCGCCTGCATCTTCTGCATCAGGA
The DNA here is from genome assembly GCF_055397965.1 of Achromobacter sp. T5-5. Taxonomy (NCBI): domain Bacteria; kingdom Pseudomonadati; phylum Pseudomonadota; class Betaproteobacteria; order Burkholderiales; family Alcaligenaceae; genus Achromobacter; species Achromobacter sp. T5-5. The sequence continues at coordinate 5,139,838 of NZ_AP027919.1, read as the reverse complement.
TGCGGAACGGATTGTTCTCGCCGCTTTCCATTTCGTTGCGGACCACGGTCATTTCCGAGTCCAGGTCTTCCTTGGCGATCAGCGAATTGACCATCGCGTCGGCCTGCCAGCCCAGATACCACTTCAGCGTCTCGGGATTGGCCGCGAAGCTGGCGAAATAATTGGTGCGGTCGCTGGAGGTCGAGCCGTTGGCCTGCAGGCCGCGGCGCGAGAACTCGCCCATGGCGTTGCGGGTGGTCGAGGTGCCCTTGAACAGCATGTGCTCCAGCAGGTGCGCCATGCCGGTCTGGCCGTAGTTCTCATTGCGCGAGCCCACCAGGTACGTCATGTTGACCGTGGTGGACGGCTTGGATTCGTCGGGCACCAGCAGCACCCGCAGGCCATTGGCCAGCCGATATTCGGTAATGCCTTCGATCGAGGCGGCCTCCGTGACGCCTGCCGGCAGGCTGGCGGCCCCGGCCTGGAAGGCCAGGAAGGAGGAAAACAGCAGCACGCCCAATGGGCGTGGCAGCTTCGACAGGGACAAGCGCATGGCGGATCATTCCTTTGGCATGGCAGAATCCGTTGGAGTGTATACGTTGGCAATGGTTCAGGCGGGCATGCCGGCCGCCCTGGACGCGGCGCGCCGGCGCCGGCCGCAATCTGAGGAAGCCCCTATGTCCCTGACCGTGGAAGTCGAAACGTCGCGCCTTGTGCTGCGGCAATGGCGGGCCGCCGACCGCAAGCCGTTTGCCGCGCTCAACGGCGATCCGCAGGTGACGCAGTTTCTGCTGCCTCTCACGGCGCAGGAGAGCGATGCCCTGGCCGACCGGCTGGCGGCGGGCATCGACGAGCACGGCTGGGGGTTCTGGGCGGTGGAAGCGCCGGGCGTGGCGCCCTTCATCGGCTTCGTGGGCATCAAGCCCCTGGCGAGCAGCCTGCCGTTCGGGCCGGGTGTGGAGATCGGCTGGCGCCTCGCCCAGCCATTTTGGGGACGGGGCTACGCCAGCGAGGCGGCCGACGCGGCGCTGCGCGTGGGCTTCGAACAGGTCGGGGCGGATGAAATCGTCGCGTTCACGGCCACCGGCAACCAGCGGTCCCGTGCGGTGATGGACCGCCTGGGCATGACGGCCGACGCCGGCAGCTTCGACCATCCCGCCGTCCCGGCCGGACATCCGCTGCGCGCGCATGTCCTGTACCGCATTGCCCGAGCCAGCTGGCGCCGCCAGCAGGACGGCGACTTCGCCCGCGACGGCGAGGTATTCCCGGCCGCTTAAGGGGCGCCGGGGGGGGGGCACCGGGGGTGGCACCGGGCTGCGCCAAGCCGCGCCAACTGTCATGCTGCGATGCAGCAGGCCCGTTTTCCCTGGGGATTTGAACCCGTCCGGCGCGCGGGTGTAAGCTCTTATGGACGAATTCGCTGTTGTTGACGGGATGCGCGACGGCCGTCTTACCGGCTTCCCGTCCAACGCCAGACGCCGCCGCAGCGCGGCGCCGGTGCTTGTCGTTCGCGCCTTCGCCGCCGGCATCCTGCCGGCGCATTCTACGGAGGAACGACCCATGCTGACCGAGCTCGTCACGCGTGCCTTGTCCCAATTGACCGGCAACGCCCTTAGCGGCGATGGCATCAAAGGACAGTTTCAATACGCATATGCCAGTGATGACGGCCAATACGTGGCCATATTGACCCATGACCTGACCACGTACGTGGTGGACTTGAATACGCAGCGGTATTTCGCGGAGTGTGGGGGATCGCCCCGCGGATTTGCCGGCCATGTGCTTGAAATGGAGGGCGCCTCCGCGCGCACCCATCCGTGGCCCGCCGCGCAGGATTTGTTCGACCTGGATATGGACGCCGATGAACTGGCCTGGCGGCAATGCCCAGGGTTGCGCCACACGGCGCAAAACGTCCAACGATCTGTGGAGAGCCGCGCCGCCTGAGAGTGGCCAGAAGCGGCAACACCTCCCTGAACCGGCGTCATCGCCGGTTTTTTTTTGCCTGTGGCGGCCGCGCCGCATTTTTGCCCTGAGCCGGGCGCGCCGTCCGCCGCACTGGCTAAAATCCCGGGCATGAACACGCCCGCCGAACTTCACGCCCCGCAAGGCACCGCACTGGTCGACTGCACGCACGCGCGCCATGCCGACCAGATCCTGGCCATCTTCAATGACGCCATTGCCACGTCCACCGCGCTCTACGACTACAAGCCGCGGCCCCGCGAGGCCATGCAGGGGTGGTTCCAGGCCAAGCAGCAGGGCGGCTTTCCGGTCGTGGGACTGGAGAACGAGGCCGGCGAACTGATGGCGTTCGCCAGCTACGGCACGTTCCGCGCGTGGCCCGCCTACAAGTATTCCGTCGAGCACTCGGTGTATGTGGATGCGCGCTTTCGGGGGCGCGGGCTGGGCGAAGCGCTGATGCGCGTACTGATCGAACGGGCGCGCGCCAATGGGGTGCATGTCCTGATCGGCGGCATCGACGCGTCCAACCAGGGGAGCATCCGGCTGCACGAAAAACTGGGCTTCGTGCACGCTGGCACCATTCGCGAGGCGGGCTTCAAGTTCGGGCGCTGGCTTGACCTGGCGTTCTATCAGCTCACGCTGGACACGCCGGAAAACCCGGTGGACGGCTGATCGGCCGAATCCGCGCAGGGCCCCGCTTTACTTGGACAGCATCCGCATCGCCTGCTCCAGGCCGGCGACCGTCACGGGATACATGCGGTCCTGCATGATGTCGCGCATCAGCGCGATGGACTGGCGGTACTGCCACGAGGCCGTGGGCTCGGGATTCAGCCAGACCGACTTGGGCCAGGCGTCCAGCAGCCGGCGCATCCATTCGGCGCCCGGCTCCTTGTTGTAGTGCTCGACGGACCCCCCGGGCTGCAGGATTTCGTAGGGGCTCATGGTGGCGTCGCCCACGATGATCAGGCGCCAGTCGGGGTTGTACTTGCGCAGCACGTCCCAGGTGTCGAAGCGCTCGCTCTGGCGGCGGCGGTTGCTTTGCCAAAGGCTTTCGTATGGACAGTTGTGGAAGTAGTACACCTCCAGGTTGCGGAACTCGCTGCGGGCCGCGGAGAACAGTTCTTCGACGCGGCCGATGTGGTCGTCCATGCTGCCGCCCACGTCCAGCAGCATCAGCACCTTGACCGTGTTGTGGCGCTCCGGGACCATGCGCAGGTCCAGGTGGCCGGCATTGCGCGCGGTGCTGGCGATGGTGTCGTCCAGGTCCAATTCCATGTCGGCGCCTTCGCGCGCGAAGCGGCGCAGCCGCCGCAGGGCCACCTTGAAGTTGCGCGTGCCCAGTTCCACCTGGTCGTCGTAGTCCTTGAACTGGCGCATGTCCCAGACCTTGACCGCCGTGCGGTTGCCGGCCGACGCGCCGCCGACGCGGATGCCTTCGGGGTGGTAGCCGCCGTTGCCGAAGGGCGAGGTGCCGCCGGTGCCGATCCATTTGCTGCCGCCCGCGTGGCGTTCCTTCTGCTCGTCCAGGCGCTCCTTGAAGAGCTCCATGAGCTTGTCCCAGCCGTGCTTTTGGATGGCGGCCTTGTCTTCGGGCGACAGGCTTTTTTCGAACTGCTTGATCAGCCAGTCGAGCGGGATCTCCTTGCCCGCCGGCAGCGCGGCCTCGATGCCCCGGTAATAGGCGCCAAACGCCTTGTCATAGCGGTCGTAGAGCGACTCGTCCTTGACCAGCGTGGCGCGCGCAAGAAAGTAGAACTCGTCCAGCGTGGGCGACATCAGGTCCTGGCGCAGGGCATCCACCAGCGTCAGGTATTCCTTGACCGAGACGGGCAGCTTGTGCGCCCTGAGGTGGTAGAAGAAGTCGATCAGCATGTGTGGGCCGCCCGTGGATGCCGGATCAGCGGCGCTGGCCGCCGCGCGTCATGGCAGCCAGGCGTTCGAGCAGATGCACGTCCTGCTCGTTCTTGAGCAGCGCGCCGGCCATCATGGGCACGGCCGTGGCGGCGTGCGCGTCGATCTGCGCGGCCGAGACGTCCTCGGCCAGCAAGAGGCGCAGCCAGTCCAGCAATTCGGACGTGGAGGGCTTTTTCTTCAGGCCGGGCGCATCGCGCAGCGCGAAGAACGTGTCCAGCGCGGCACGCAGCACGTCCTGCTTCAGGTCGGGGTAGTGGACGGCCACGATGTCGCGCATCGTGTCGCGGTCCGGGAAGCGGATATAGTGGAAAAAGCAGCGGCGCAGGAAGGCGTCGGGCAGGTCTTTTTCGTTGTTGGAGGTGATGATGACCAGCGGACGGTGGCGCGCGGCGATGGTCTCGCGCGTTTCGTACACGTGGAATTCCATGCGGTCCAGCTCGCGCAGCAGGTCATTGGGGAATTCGATGTCGGCCTTGTCGATTTCGTCGATCAGCAGCACCACCGGCTCATGCGACTGGAACGCCTGCCACAGCGTGCCCTGCACGATGTAGTTGCGGATGTCGCGGACCTTTTCGTCGCCAAGCTGCGAATCGCGCAGGCGCGACACCGCGTCGTATTCGTAGAGGCCCTGGTGCGCCTTGGTGGTGGATTTGATGTGCCATTGCAGCAGCGGCCGTCCCAGCGCGCGGGCGACTTCTTCGGCCAGCATCGTCTTGCCGGTGCCGGGCTCGCCCTTGATCAGGAGCGGGCGCTGCAAGGTTAGGGCGGCGTTGACGGCGAGCTTGAGGTCATCGGTGGCGACGTAGGTGTCGGTGCCATCGAAGCGGACTGGCTTGGCGGATGAGGCGGTCTGGGCTGCGGGCATGGTCTGATGGCTTCTGTGGTTTGATGGGGATCAACACTAACGCAAGGTATTAATCCTGAGCAATTATCGTACAATCAGGCGGTTTTGCTTTGGGTTCCACCCGCAACGTGTTTGCAGAGGGCCTTTTCGTGTGAGCAGGCCCTAGTCCTTAGCCATACCAAGAAGAGTCATTCCAATGAAGTTGCGAACCTCTCTGAAGTACACGGTTTCCGTGTTGGCCACGATGGCATCCTGTGCGATCGCCGGCCAGGCTGTTGCTGCAGACGCAGCGCCGGTCGGTAATGCCCAGAACGCCCGCGACAAGGTCTCCATGTGCATCGGTTGCCATGGCATTCCGGGCTACAAGGCGACGTTTCCCGAGCTGTACCATGTTCCGATGATTGCTGGCCAGAACGCCAAGTACATCGAAACCGCCCTCAACGAGTACAAGAAAGGCGCGCGCAGCCATCCCACGATGGACGCCATTGCCGGCAGCCTGTCCGACCAGGACATCGCCGACCTGGCCGCGTACTACTCGAATCTCAAATAAGGGGGCAACACCATGAATCGCACCATGCTTGCCCTTGCGGGCGCGACCCTGGCCATCTCGGGCGCAGCCGCCCAGGCGCAGGACCTGGCGGCCGGCAAGGCCGTCTTCGAAAAATTCAATTGCGCATCCTGCCACGGCGCCGATGCCAAGACCGCGGTGGATCCCGCGTATCCCACGCTGGCCGGCCAGCATGCCGACTATCTGGCCCATGCCCTGAAGGCCTACAAGCGCGGCGCCTCCGGCAGCGCAGCCACGGCCAATGTGCGCAAGAACCCCATCATGGGCGCCTTCGCCACGCAACTGTCCGACCAGGACATCTCCAACGTGTCGGCCTGGCTGGCATCGCTGCCCAGCGACCTGGGTGTGCGCCGCTGAGGCAGGCGCACGCCAAGGCAGGCGCAAGGCGCCGGCCCATCAAGAAAACCCTCGGAAATGAACTGACCCCCGAAAGTTGGACTTTGATCCATCCTTCGGGGGTTTTTTGCATGGCAAAGTACGACGAGCAGTTCAAACTGGACGCTGTCCGGCGGTATCTGTCTGAACAGCATAGTTATGCGGAAGTGGCGCGGGAGGTCGGCGTGGACTATGCGTTGCTGCGGCGATGGGTGGCTGTCTACCAACTGCATGGACGGGCTGGTTTAGTCAGGCCGCGCAAGCGGTATTCGGCGCAATTCAAATTTGAGGTGTTGAAGCGCATCGAGCAGGACGGCTTGTCGGACAGGCAGGCTGTGGCGGTTTACAACTTGGGCGATTCCGGGACCATCGGCAAATGGCGTCGTGGGTATGATGAGGGCGGAATGGGCGCATTGGAGCCCAGACGTCGAGATAGCCCCGCCATGCCACACAAGTATCCACCCGAGCCAACAGCCAAGGACATGACAGAGAAGCAGTTGCGCGAAGAGAACGCGTACCTGCGAGCGGAGCTCGATTACCTAAAAAAACTCGATGCCTTGATCCAAGCGGAACGGACCGAAGCGCTGGTGAAAAAGCGCAAATGGTCCAAGGGTTGAGGCATCGTCATCCGCTGGCGCTATTGCTGAGAGCAGCCAAGCTGTCGCGCAGCACGTTCTATTACCACCTGAAGGCGCTTGGCGCCGTGGACCCGTACGCCGAGCTCAAGCAGCGCATCGACGCGGTCTATGCGCAACACAAGGGCCGCTATGGTTACCGCCGGATCACGGCGGTGCTGCGCCAGGCAGGTGAGCTGGTGAATCACAAGACGGTGCAGAAGCTGATGCAGGCGCTGGGCTTGAAGTCGCTCGTGCGCGCCAAGAAGTACCGGTCCTACCGAGGTCAGTCGCATCATGTGGCGGCCAACGTGTTGGCGCGTCGCTTCGAGGCCGAGCGTCCGAACGAGAAGTGGGTCACCGACGTGACCGAGTTCAACGTGCGTGGCGAGAAGCTGTACCTGTCGCCGGTGATGGACCTGTACAACGGCGAGATCGTGGCCTACGAGACCGCTCTGCGGCCGGTGTTCAAGCTCGTGGGCAGCATGCTGAAGAAGGCGCTGGCGCGGCTGCGGCCGACGGAGCGCCCCGTGCTGCACTCCGACCAGGGCTGGCAATACCAGCAGCCCATCTACCGGCGCATGCTGGCCGCCCGGTCCGTCACGCAGAGCATGTCACGCAAGGGCAACTGCCTGGACAATGCCGCCATGGAAAGCTTCTTCGGCACGCTCAAAGCAGAGTTCTTCCACCTCAACCGCTTCGAGAGCATCGAGCAGTTGCAGGCCGGCATCCGGCAGTACATCCATTACTACAATCACAACCGCATCAAGCTCAAGCTAAAAGGCCTGAGCCCGGTGCAATACCGAGCTCAGGCCTTCGGGCTTTAGTTGACCGTCCAACTTCTGGGGGTCAGTTCAGAAACGAGGGTTTTTATTTGCCCGCAGGGCAGGGCTTCAGAGACTGGCGCGGCGGCGAATCAGGTCGATGTAGGTGTCGCTGTCCAGCGGCGTGCCCAGGCGTTGCGCTTCCCAGACCACCTGTCCCAGGCATTCCATGATTTCATGGGCGGCGTGGTGCGCGTCCGAGCGCGCGGTGAGCTGCTGGTAGGCCTGGCGGATGCCGGGCGGATGGTCGATCGACAACTGTTCCGCGATGGCCAGGTGCATGGACAGGTGCAGGAAAGGATTGGTCCGGCCTTTTTCCACGGCGTATTCGGTGGCCATGGCTTCCGGGCTTTCGAGGTCGGCGTGGTATTCCGGGTGTTCGATGATCCAGTCCAGCGCGATGGCCTCGAGCGGGGTCAGCACCTCGCTGGCGCGATGCTTGCGCCAGGTTTCGATAAAGAATTCGCGGACTTGGTCGCGGGAGGGATTGAACATCGGGAGGGGGCCAAAAGCAGGATGTGGTCGCATTATTTTACCGCCCCATGGGGACCGCCGGTTTTGCCCGCCGCTTTGCGATATAGAATGGGTTGCTATCCGCCATCCGGTGTGCGGTTCGCAGGAGGCGGTACGACCCGCGGAATCGGACGCTGTCCGATTCTGGCGCGTGCAGAAAAACCACCCGGAGCAAATGGAGCATTCATGTCCTACCAACATATCAAGGTTCCCGCCGGCGGCCAGAAAATCACGGTCAACGCCGATTTCTCGCTGAACGTGCCTGACCAGCCCATCGTCCCCTTCATCGAAGGCGATGGCACGGGCGCCGACATCACCCCCGTGATGATCAAGGTCGTCGACGCGGCCGTGCAGAAGGCCTACGGCGGTAAGCGCAAGATCCATTGGATGGAGGTCTACGCCGGCGAAAAGGCCACCAAGGTCTACGGTCCGGACGTGTGGCTGCCCGACGAAACCCTGGAAGTCGTCAAAGACTACGTGGTTTCCATCAAGGGTCCGCTGACCACGCCGGTTGGCGGCGGCATCCGGTCGCTGAACGTGGCGCTGCGCCAGCAGCTCGACCTGTACGTGTGCCTGCGCCCAGTGGCGTACTTCAAGGGCGTGCCGTCCCCGGTGCGCGAACCCGAAAAGACCAACATGGTGATCTTCCGCGAGAACTCGGAAGACATTTACGCCGGCATCGAATACATGGCCGAAAGCGAGCAGGCCAAGGAACTGATCCAGTTCCTGCAGACCAAGCTCGGCGTGAAGAAGATCCGCTTCCCCAACACCTCGTCCATCGGCATCAAGCCCGTGTCGCGCGAGGGCACGGAGCGCCTGGTGCGCAAGGCCGCCCAGTACGTCATTGACAACGACCGCTCGTCGCTGACGCTGGTGCACAAGGGCAACATCATGAAGTTCACCGAAGGCGGCTTTCGCGACTGGGGCTATGAGCTCCTGCAGAAGGAATTCGGCGCGCAACTGATCGACGGCGGCCCGTGGTGCAAATTCAAGAATCCGAAGACCGGCCGCGAGGTCATCGTCAAGGACGTGATTGCCGACGCCTTCCTGCAGCAGATCCTGCTGCGCCCGGCCGAATACGACGTCATCGCCACCCTGAACCTGAACGGCGACTACATCTCTGACGCGCTGGCCGCGCAGGTGGGGGGCATCGGCATCGCCCCGGGTGCGAACCTGTCCGATTCCGTGGCCATGTTCGAAGCCACCCACGGCACGGCGCCCAAGTACGCCGGCAAGGACTACGTGAACCCCGGTTCCGAGATCCTGTCCGCCGAAATGATGCTGCGTCACATGGGCTGGACCGAAGCCGCCGACCTCATCATCTCCAGCATGGAAAAGTCCATCCAGTCCAAGAAGGTCACGTACGACTTTGCCCGCCTGCTCGAAGGCGCGACGCAGGTGTCGTGCTCGGGCTTTGGCCAGGTGATGATCGAAAACATGTAATCCGCGGCCAGGGCCGTCGCGCGAGGCTGTCCGCCCCGCGCACCCGGCCTGGTCCCGCATGTTCCGCCAAACCCGCCCGCCGTCATGGCGGGCGGGTTTTGTCTAACCGACCGGCATGACGCGCGACGCGCGTGCTCAGTTTTTTCCAGGTTGATTGTTGTGCCCCGAATGTATGTAACCCTGGCCGCCTGGCTGGTGCTGCTGATGCCCGCCCTGGCGTTGACCAGTCCGGTGGGCGGCCCCGCCGTGCTGTACCTGAGCGCGCTGATCGCGCTTTTCGCCATCGCCGCGAATGCGGTCAGGCGCTATGAGCCCATGGACTTGCGGGCGCTATGGCCCATGGCGTTGGCGTTGCTGTCGCCCCTTGCCTGTATGCTGATCACGTCCTCGGTGCTGGGCGTGTGGAGCAATTCCGAACTCGAAAAACTGCTGCGCTTTGCGCTGGCGCTGCCCGTGCTGTGGCTGTTGCTGCGCGCGCCGCAACGGCTGCTGCGCCACGTTGAATGGACCCTGCTCGCGGGGGCGCTGGCGGGGTCCGGGCTTCTGATTTTCACGATGATGACCGGCGGCCGCGGGGCGGTGGTCGAGGTTGGCGGTCGCTACAACGCCGTGGCCTTTGCCAACATGGTGCTGCTGTTCGGCAGCATGACCCTGCTGTCGCTCGGCTGGGGGCCCGGATCGCGATGGCCGCGCCTCGAGACCGGCCTGAAGCTGCTGGCCGCGGCCCTCTCCGTGTGCGCCACATGGATGTCCGAAACCCGCAGCAGCTGGATGCTGCTGCCCATCCTGGGATTGGTGTTCCTGCTGGGCCTGCGCAATTGGCGGCGGCGCCACAAGGTGTACTGCGCGCTGGCCGTGGGCGTGGCGCTGGTGGCCAGCGCGGCCGCCATCTGGAACTACAGCAGCCGCATGCAGGAGATCACCCACGACGTGCAGGGCTTTGCCACGTCGGCCAATCGCGACACCTCGTTCGGCATCCGGCTGCAACTGTGGCATGCCTCGATCCTGATGTTCGAAAAGAGCCCGATCGTCGGCATCGGCCCCAGCAAGTTCCGCGAAGAGCTGCGCGTGCTGCAGGGGCAGGGCATCGTGACACAGGAGGTCGTGGATGGATTCGGCGAGCCCCACAATGATCTGCTGGCGGCCCTGGCCGGTTACGGCCTGCTGGGCCTGCTGAGCATGCTGACGCTGTACCTGCTGCCGGCGGCCATCTTCTTCCGGCGCCTGGCCAGCGACGACCGGGTCATCCGTGTGGGGGCGCAGATGGGGCTGCTCTTCTGCCTGGGTTATTGCGCCTTCAGCCTGACCGAGATGATGTTCCGCAACATGCGCAGCGTGCCGACCTACGCGCTGATCACGGTGACGCTGATTGCATTGACCACGGCGCGTACGCAACGCGCCGACCGCCCCGGGCCGTAGGCGGCGCGGGCGCAAGGCCCGCCGTCCGGCTTCCCGACAACGCAAGGCGCGACCCGCCTTGCGTTTTTTTATTGGCATTGGATTTGAGCTAGATCAAAGTGACTAGTCAATTCTTATCAAAACAAAGTTTGAAACGGTATGCTGGCCAACCTTTGGTAAATAAAACGTCATATTTCGCAGTGATTTGTTTCGGCTGTGGATGCAGAAGAGAGTCGATGAGTCGTTCCAGCTTGCGTAGGGAATTGTTGTGGTTCGTGTTTGCCATCGGCGCCGCCGTCCTGGCGCTGGGCGTATGGGACGCCTGGCAGCGCCGCGCCGAGATGGTGGATGACCGCAAGGCGGCGTTGCGCCACGTGCTGGATCTGGCCGCGGGCGTCGTGCGCGACGGCAAGCAGCGGGTGCGGGAGGGCGTGCCCCTGGCCGAGGCCAAGCGCGATGCCGCGCGTCAGCTGTCGCAGATGCGATACGGCGAGGACGGGTACGTGGGCGCCTTTGGCGACGACTACGCGCTGCTGATCCATCCCGACGCCAAGCTGGTCGGCACCAACGTGCGGGGCATCCGCGACAGCGACGGCCAGCCGCTCTTCGAAAACCTGTATGCGCAGGGCAAGGCGGGCGGGGGCTACGTGCGCTACCTGTTCCCGCGCCCCGGCGCCGACGACGCGCTGCCCAAGATCACCTACGCGGCCTACGACCCGGACTGGGGCTGGCTGATGTTCACGGGCCTGTACGTGGACGACGTCGACGCGGCCTTCTACGGCACGCTCTGGCGGCAGGGCAGCGTGACGCTGGGCCTGCTGGCCCTGGTGCTGGCGGCGGCGCTGCGCTTTTTCAGCACGCACATCCTGCGGCCGCTGGACGAAGCGGTGGCGGTGTGCGAGCGCGTGGCCAACGGCGATCTGTCCAGCGCCATCTCGCGCCATCACCGGGGCGAGATCGGCCAGTTGTTCGACGCGATGGCGCGCATGCAGCAACGCCTGGACACGGCGGTGCGCAGCATCGTGCATTCCACCGCTTCGATCGCGGCCGCTTCCCGCCAGATCGCCGCAGGCAGCATGGACCTGTCCGATCGCACGGAAAAGCAGGCGGCCGCCCTGGAACAGACGGCGGCCAGCGTGGAAGAAATCACCGCGACCGCGCGGCAGAGCGCCGAGCATGTGCGCGAGGTCAGTGCGCTGGCCGGCGAGGCGGCCCGGCTGGCGCAACAGGGCAGCGACGAGACGCAGCACGCCATCGATGCCATGCGCGAGATATCGCGCAGTTCGCAGCGTATCGACGAGATCATCCGGTTGATCGATGAGATCGCATTCCAGACGAATATCCTGGCGCTGAACGCCGCCGTCGAAGCGGCGCGGGCCGGCGAGCAGGGGCGCGGGTTTGCGGTGGTGGCGGGCGAGGTGCGGGCGCTGGCGCAGCGTTCGGCCACGGCGGCCAAGGAGATCAAGACGCTGATCGAAGCGTCGTCCGACTCCGTGACGCGGGGCAGCCAGCGGGTGGAGCAGGCGAGCGCCACGATGGGCAGCGTGCTGGAATCGGCCGCCACCAGCGCGCCGCTGATGCGCGAGATCGCCACGGCGTCCGGCGAGCAGAGCGCGGGGATCGAGCAGATCAACCTCACCGTGACGCACCTGGACGGCGCGACCCAGCAGAACGCGGCGCTGGTGCAGGAGTTTGCCGCCTCGGCGGCCACGCTGCACGACCAGGCGGGAGACCTGGCGCGCGCCGTGTCGATCTTCAGGCTGTCTGCAGCCGGCTGACCGGATCCGGCATCCGCTTCATCGCGCGTTGCAGCCGCGAGCCCAGCTCGCGGCTGGCGGGCGTCATGGGCATGCGCAATTCGTCGGCGATCAGGCCCTGCATGGCGAGCGCGCGCTTGATCGGCGCGGGGTTGGGTTCGCTGAACAGCAGGCGGATCAGGGGAACCAGCGGTTCGAACAGTTCCCGCGCGGCGTGGGCCTGGCCATCGCGCGCAAGCTGCATGATCTCGACGAAGCGCTCGGGATACAGATGCGCGGCCGCCGGTATGGCGCCCCGGCCGCCCGCCAGGAAGTGGTCCAGCAGGGCCAGGTCCTCGCCGCACAGCGCATCCAGGCGGCCGCGCGCATTCAGCGCGGCCAGCACCGACGGATTGCACTCCTTTACCGCGCCGAAATTCGGCATCGCGGCCAGGGCCTCCATGGTCTCGACCGTCATGGCGACGCCCGCGCGCTTGGGAATGTTGTAGAGAATGATGGGGCGCTCGGTGGCCCAGGCGATCTGGCGGTAATGCCATGCGATGCCCGCCTGCGAGGGGCCCAGGTAATACGGCGGCGGCACCAGGTAGCCGGCGGGCGCGTACCGGTCCAGCCGGCGCACCGCCGCCGCCACGCCGCGCGTGTCGACGCCGCCCACGCCCAGGACCAGCGGCAGCGCATGCGCGTCGCTGGTAATGGCTTCGATCATGTCGATCTTTTCCGGCGTGCCGACCAGGTTGCCCTCGCCGGTGGAACCGAAGAGGACGAGGCCGGCCATGCCGGCATTGCGGTAGTAGCGGGCCAGCGCCTGCGCGGCGTCCAGGTCCACATGGCCGCCGCGCATCGGCGTCACCATGGGCAGCCAGATGCCCTCGAACACGGGTTTGGCGGGCATGTCCATGGCTCAACGCTCCGTCAGGGCGGCGGCGGGCCGCAGCTGGCCGAATTCCGCCCGGGGTAGGCCGCGCATGACGGCACGCATCAGCGTGTCCAGTTCGTCCCGTTCGCATTGCAATTGGAGCGTGCTACGCGCATGGGCGTGGTCCACGGACAGCAGGTACACGCCGATGCGGTCGCCCAGCTCGCGATGCAGCGCCAGGCGCACATTCAGGGCGTCCAGCGTATCGATGCGCACGGTCAGCGCGACCAGGCTGCATCGGGGCTGCGGCGTGGAGGCTGCCGCGGGGGATTGGGACTTGCGATCATGGCGTAGCGGTCGGGGAATCATGGCGGTCGGGGGCGGGGGCCTTGGCAGGCGACCCGAGGGTCCGGTGGTTGGCGACGATTCCACTATAGGAATCGCGCCGTAAAACCTGCCGATAAAAGCGTGCGCGTCGCGTAAAAAACGCGTCAACGCGCGCGGCCCCTCAGAACGTCTTGGTCACCGACAGCAGGCCTGTCGCGCGGCCCATGTCGCGGCCGCGGGTGTTGGTGTAGACGGCGCGGTCGGCATTGGTGTCCAGATAGGCGAGCGACACCGACAACCCATCGCCGAAGTCCTTCGTGAGGCCCAGCTTCCAGTCGGTGTAGGAGCCGTTGTCCACGTTGCGCACGATCTGGCGGCCCACGTGGGCATTGACGGTCAGGCCCCAGAGCCCGGTGTCGAAGTTGCCCGACAGGTCGAAATACTGGCTGTACTTGCTGTCGGCAAAGCCGAACAGGTTGGTCAGCGCGATGGAGTACTTGAAGGACATCGGACCATAGCCGATGCCGGCATAGAGTTCGGTCGTGTCGGGGCTGGTGTAGCCGGACGGAAAGTCGCCGGGGTAGTAGTACTGCAGCACACCCAGGTCCACGGGCACGCCCTCGACGATGTTGCCCTTGTAGCCGCCGTAGAAATCCATTTCCACGGGGGCGGACACGTCGCTGTTGCTGTCGTCCAGCCAGCTTATGCTGGAGTTCCAGTTGCCGATGTAAAAGCCGCTGGCGTGCGCGAGATCGAAGCCCCCCTGGATGGCGGGCTGGTTGTTGGTCTGCATGAGGCCGCGATAGCGGTACTGGCTGGCGAGCGTGACGTTGGCCGTCAGCGTGTAGCGCGATGCGGTGTCGGCGGCGTCGGCGGCCGGCGGGGCGTCGCTGGCGTGGACCGTGGGAACGATGGCAAGCAGCGCCAGCGCGGCGAGGGTGTTGCGGGACATGGAAGCCTCCAGCTGTTGAACGGACCGCAACAATAGGAGGATCGGCATAAAGCGCGAGTCAAGACACGCGCCCTGCGCGTAAATGGCGCGTCAATGGCCGGCTTAATGGCTGCGTCAATGGCAGTGTCAATGGCCGCGCCAATGCAGCGTATCGCGGCCGCGATCAGCCCGCGAAGCGGTAGCCCACCCCGATCTCGGTCAGCAGAAACACCGGCTGCGCGGGGTCGGCTTCGAGCTTCTGGCGCAGGTGGCCCATGTAGATCCGCAGGTAGTGGTTGCTTTCGACATGGGACGGCCCCCAGACCTGCCGCAACAGCTCGCGATGGGTCATGACCTTGCCGCGATGGGCAAGCAGCGCCGCGAGCAGGCGGTACTCCATGGCGGTCAGGTGAATGTGCTGGCCCGCGCGCTCGACGGTGCGCCGCGAGAAGTCCACGCGCACGTCGCCGAACGCGATCTCGGCTGCGTTGCCCGCGCCGCCGCGGGCGTGGCGGCGCAGCAGGACGCGCAGGCGCGCCAGCAGCTCGCTCAAGCCGAAGGGCTTGGCCAGGTAGTCGTCGGCGCCCGCGTCCAACGCCGCCACCTTGTCCGCCTCGGCGCTGCGCGCCGACAGCACCAGCACCGGCACCTCGGTCCAGCCGCGCAGCTCGCGGATCAGCGTCATGCCGTCTTCGTCGGGCAGCCCCAGGTCCAGCACGATGGCGTCGGGTTGCCGGGTGCCGGCCTCGATCAGGCCGCGCTTGACGGTGTCGGCCTCGTGCACGACGCAACCTTCGCTCTCCAGGGCCTGGCGGACGAACCGGCGGATGTTGGCGTCGTCTTCGATGATCAGGACCACGGGCTGGAAATCGAACATGGAATGGCTCAAACAGGTTGAATCAGGCGGTTTCGGGTTTGATGTCGGGCGGCGTGCCCAGCGGCAGGCTGAAGACGAACTGCGCGCCGCTGGCTTGCCCCGGCGCATGCTCCACCCAGATACGGCCGTGATGGGCGGCGACGATGGCTTCGCACACGGCCAGTCCCAGTCCGACGCCGGGCGTGGCGGATTCGCGTTCTCCGCGGGTGAATTTCTCGAAGATGCGGCGCTCGGCGCCCGGCGCGACGCCCGGGCCGTTGTCGGCGATGGCCACGTGCATCTCGGCTTCGTGGACCGACGCGTGGATGCGCAGGGTGCTGCCGGGGGGGGTGTACTTGGCCGCGTTCTCCAGCAGATTGCACAGCACGCGCTCGATCAGCACGCCGTCGCACTCCACCAGCGGCAGTGCCGACAGGCTGTCGACCTCGATCCGGTGGCCCGCCAGCGGTTCGCGCATGGCGGCCAGCGCGGCGCCGACCAGTTCTTCGATGGACTGCCACTCCAGGCGCAGCGGCGCGTCGCGGCTTTGCAGCCGCGCCATGTCCAGCAGGTTGGCCACCAGCGCGTGCATGCGCTGGGCCTGGTCGCGCATGGCGCGCACCGTGTCCAGCACGCCCGCGGGCAGTTCGGCTTGCTGGCGCATCAGCGTATCGGTCATGCCCACCAGGCTGGTCAGCGGCGTGCGCAGGTCGTGCGACACCGCGGCCAGCAGGGAGTTGCGCAGTTTTTCGGACTCCATGCTGACCAGGGCCTGCTGCGCCACCTCGACGTAGTGCAGGCGCTCGAGCGCGATGGCGATGAGGGTGGCGTAGGCCTCGATCTGCCGGCGCGTGTCGGGGTGCGTATAGAGGCTGCGGCGCGGCGCGGCCAGCACCAGCACGCCCCGTGTGCGCATGGGCGCCTTGAGCGGCATGTACAGCAGGTCGGTGTTGGACAGCGTGGTGGTGCCCGCGCCCGCCGGCTGGCCGTGGTCATGGACCCACTGCGCCAGCGCGGACGCCGGCGCCGGCATCTCGCCATCGACGGGCGGCGCCAGCCGCAGGCGGTCGTCCAGGCCCAGGATGTAGAGCGCGCAGCGCGAGCCGAACGTGGCATGCACGAAGGAGCCGGCCAGCGCCACGATCTGCTCGGGCAGCAGGGCGGACGAGAGTTCACGCGCAAATTCGTACAGGCTGCGCGCATCGGCCTCGCGCTTGACCGAGGCCTGCGCCTGCAGCCGCAGGCCGGCGGTGAGCTGGCCGATCAGCAGCCCCACGCCCAGCAGCACGGCGAAGGTCAGCAGGTATTGCACGTCGGACACGGCGAATGACGACAGGGGCTGCACGAAGAAAAAGTCGAACAGGCCCACGCTGACGACGGAGGCAAGCGCGGCCGGCCCCCGGCCATGGCGCAGCGCGACCGCCACCACCGCCAGCAGAAAGAGCATGACGATGTTCGTCTGGTGCAGGGCCGGAAACGCCAGCGCGGACAGGGCCGTGGCCGCGGCGCAGTAGCTGAGCGCCCAGGCATAGCCCGCCAGCGGGCGCATCCCGCGCTCGTCGTCGGCCGGTCCGGCGCGGCGGCCGGCCGCGATCGGATGGCGGCCGGCGGGCGCACGCGCGGGGATGGGGGGCGCGCCCAGCCGGATGATGTCGATTTCCGGACAGCCCGCGGCCAGCATGTCGGCAAAGCTGTGGCGCCGCCACAGCCAGCCGGGGGACATGACGGCGGTCAGGAACGCCGACAGCGACGGGCGCAGGCGCTGCAGCCCGCCCGCGCGCGTGCGGCCGACGATCGCTTTGGTGATGTTGTGGCGGCGGACATAGCGGACCACCGCGTCTACCATGTCGCCGCCGGCCAGCGTCTCGGACCGCGCGCCCAGGGAATCGGCCAGCGCCAGGCTGTGCTGCAGCCGCTCGATCTCGGCCGGCGCGGGCGGCGCGGCGCGCGGCGTGTCGATGGTGACGACGTGCAGATCGCAATCGAGCTGCTGGCTCATGCGATGGGCGCTGCGAATCACGTATTCGGCGTCGGCGTCTGGCCCGATGCAGGCCACGATGGCCTCGCGCGTGCGCCACACCGGCTCGATGGCGCGGTCGCGGCGGTAGGCCTGCACGTCATCGTCCACGTGCTCGGCCGTGCGCCGCAGCGCCAGTTCGCGCAGCGCGATCAGGTTGCCCTTGCGGAAGAAATTGCTGGCGGCGTGGCGGGCCTGTTCGGGCAGGTAGACCTTGCCTTCCTTCAGGCGGCGCAGCAGTTCATCGGCAGACAGGTCGACCAGCATGACCTCGTCGGCCGCGTCGAACACGTCGTCGGGCACGGTTTCCCAGACCCGGACGCCGGTAATGCTGCCGACGGCTTCGTTCAGGCTGTCCAGGTGCTGCACATTCAGCGTCGTCCAGACGTCGATGCCGGCCGCGAGCAGTTCCTGGATGTCCTGCCAGCGCTTGGCGTGGCGCGAGCCCGGCGCATTGGAGTGGGCCAGTTCGTCCACCAGCACGAGGGCGGGGCGGCGCTGCAGGGCGCCGTCCAGGTCGAATTCCTTGAGCACGTGGCCCCGGTAGGCCACGTCCTTGAGCGGCAGGACCGGCAGGCCTTCCAGCAGCGTCGCGGTCTCGCGGCGGCCGTGCGTTTCCACGATGCCGGCCAGCACGTCCACGCCCCGCGCGGCCTGGGCGCGCGCGGCCGCCAGCATGGTGTAGGTTTTGCCCACCCCGGCCGACGCGCCGAAGTACACGCGCAGCTTGCCGCGCACGGCCTGCCGCTCGGCGGCGTCCAGGGTTTTCAAGAGCGCGTCCGGATCGGGACGCTCGTCAGCAAGGTCAGCCATGAACGCGCAGGTGAGGGGAGGGAACGGCTGGCAATACTATACGCCGCGTCATTGTCGTGCCGCGCGCTGCTTGTCCAGCGCCAGATTCAGCGTCAGCACGTTGACCGAGGGTTCGCCCAGCACGCTCAGCTGCGGCTTGGCCGTGTGGGCCTGGATCAGCGCGTCGACCTCGGCGCGCGGCAGGCCCCGGACGCGCGCCACGCGGGCGGCCTGGTAGGCCGCGGCGGCGGGGCTGATGTGGGGATCCAGTCCGCTGCCGGACGCGGTGACGAGGTCGACCGGGACCGGCGCGGCATTGTCCGGGTCGACCGCCTTCAGGGCGTCGACCCGCGCCCGGATGGCCTCGGCCAGCGCCGGATTGCTCGGGCCGAGATTGGAGCCGCCCGAGGCCGCAGCGTTGTACGGCATGGGGGCGGTGGCCGACGGGCGGCCCCAGAAGTACTGCGGCGAGGTGAATGACTGGCCGATCCATTCCGAGCCGACGACCTTGCCGTCCCGCTCGATGAGCGAGCCGCCCGCCTGGTGCGGAAAGACGGCGGAGGCGACGCCCGTGGTGAGCAAGGGGTAGGCCAGGCCGGTGACGAGCGAGAGCGCGGCAAAGATGGTCAGGGCGGGGCGCAGGATGCCGCCCTGGCGCGGCGTGGGGGTAGTGGCGTTCATGACGATTTCCTTTTGGTGGCGGCGGGCGTTACGCCCAGCCCAGCGCGGCCAGCACCATGTCGACCAGCTTGATGCCGGCGAAGGGCACGAGCAGTCCGCCCAGGCCATAGATGAGGAGGTTGCGGCGCAGCAGCACCGATGCGCCCAGCGGACGGTAGCGCACGCCCTTGAGCGCCAGCGGGATCAGCACCACGATGATGAGCGCGTTGAAGATCACGGCCGACAGAATGGCGGAGGACGGCGTCGCCAGGCCCATGATGTTGAGCACGCCAAGCTGCGGGTAGACCGTGGCGAAGGCGGCCGGGATGATGGCGAAGTACTTGGCCACGTCGTTGGCCACGCTGAACGTGGTCAGCGCGCCGCGCGTCATCAGCATCTGCTTGCCGATCTCGACGATCTCGATGAGCTTCGTGGGATTGGAATCCAGGTCCACCATGTTGCCCGCTTCCTTGGCGGCCTGGGTGCCCGAGTTCATCGCGACGGCCACGTCGGCCTGTGCCAGCGCGGGCGCGTCGTTGGTGCCGTCGCCCGTCATCGCCACCAGCCGGCCTTCCGCCTGGTAGTTGCGGATGAGCTTGAGCTTGGCCTCGGGCGTGGCTTCGGCCAGGAAGTCGTCGACGCCGGCTTCAGCAGCGATGGACGCGGCGGTCAGCTTGTTGTCGCCGGTGATCATCACGGTCTTGATGCCCATGCGGCGCAGTTCGGCAAAGCGCGACTGGATGCCGGGCTTGACGATGTCCTTGAGCTCGACCACACCCAGCGCGCGGTTGCCGTCGCTGACCATGAGCGGCGTGCTGCCGCGTCGCGCCACGTCTTCGGCCAGGCGCAGCGCCTCGTCGGGCACCGTGGCGTCCTGCGCGGCGAGCCAGGCCTGGATCGCGTCGACCGCGCCTTTGCGGATCCTGCGCTCGCCCTGGTCGACGCCGCTCATGCGCGACTGCGCGGTGAACGGCACGAATTCCAGGCCGGTCAGGGTCGGCGCGGGCGCCTGGATGCTCTTGTCCGCCAGCGCCACGATGCTGCGGCCTTCGGGCGTCTCGTCGGCCAGCGAGGCCAGGCGCGCGGCCTGCGCCAGCTCTTGCGGCGACACGCCGGGCGCGGGCAGGAAGGTCGACGCCTGGCGGTTGCCGAAGGTGATGGTGCCGGTCTTGTCCAGCAGCAGCACGTCGACGTCGCCGGCGGCTTCGACCGCGCGTCCGGACGTGGCGATCACGTTGGCGCTCATCATGCGGCTCATGCCCGCCACGCCGATGGCCGACAGGAGGCCGCCGATGGTGGTGGGGATCAGGCAGACGAGCAGCGCCACCAGCACGGTCACGGTGACCACGGCGCCGCCGCCCGCCGCGGAAACCGCGTAAAGCGAGAACGGCATCAGGGTGACGACGACCAGCAGGAACACCACCGTCAGGCCCACCAGCAGGATGGTCAGCGCCAGCTCGTTGGGCGTCTTCTGGCGCTTGGCGCCCTCGACCATCGAGATCATGCGGTCCAGGAAGCTTTCGCCGGGATCGGCCGCGATGCGCACGAAGATCCAGTCGGACAGCACCCGCGTGCCGCCGGTGACGGACGAGAAGTCGCCACCGGATTCGCGGATGACGGGCGCCGATTCACCGGTGATGGCGCTTTCGTCCACCGAGGCCACGCCCGCGATCACCTGCCCATCGCCCGGCACGGTGTCGCCGGCTTCGACCAGCACGACGTCGCCGCGGCGCAGCAGGCCCGAGGGCTGGCGGGTGGCCTGCGCACGCCATTGCGCGGGATCCGCGTCATGCACGTCCGCGTCGCGAAAGCCTTTGAGCAGGCGCGCGTCGATGGTGGTGCGCAGGCCGCGCAGCGTGGCCGCCTGCTGTTTGCCGCGGCCTTCGGCCAGCGCTTCGGCGAAGTTGGCGAACAGCACGGTGAACCACAGCCACACGGTGATGCCCAGGATGAATCCCGCGGGCGCCTCGGCCTGGCCGCGTAGCGCCATGATCCACAGCACGGTGGTGAGCAGGCTGCCCACATAGACCACGAACATCACGGGGTTCTTGAGCTGGGCGGCCGGCGACAGCTTGCGCAGGCTGTCGACCAGGGCGGGCCCGACCAGCGCCCGCGACCACATTCCGAAGGGACGGGCCGCGTTAGGCGGGGCCGCGTCAGGCCGGGCCGCGTGAGGCCGGGCTGTGTCGGGCCGGGCCTTTTGGGCGGCGGCGCCGCCCGTGCCGGTAGTTTGCATTTCAATCTTGGCCATGTTCTTTCCTAGCCTGTTGCATCAGGGTTGCAGGTGTTCCGCGACCGGGCCCAGGGCCAGCGCGGGCACATAGGTGAGCGCGCCAACCAGCAGCACGGCGCCGATCAGGAGCGTCACGAAAAGCGGGCCCGTGGTCGGCATGCTGCCGGGGCCGGCGGGCAAGCGGCGCTTGGCGGCCAGGGAGCCGGCCATGGCCAGCACGGCCACGATCACGGCGAACCGGCCGAACCACATCGCGATGCCCAGCAGCACGTTGTAGAACGGGGTGTTGGCCGACAGTCCGGCAAAGGCGCTGCCGTTGTTGTTAGCTGCCGACGAGAGCCCGTAGAGGATTTCCGAGAAGCCGTGGATGCCGGGGTTCAGCACGCCGGCCTGACCGGCCGACAGGGAGACGGCCAGGGCCGTCCCGCCCAGCACCAGCACCGGCGTGGCCAGGATGACGATGGAAACCATCTTCATGTCGAAGGCCTCGATCTTCTTGCCCAGGTATTCCGGCGTGCGTCCGATCATCAACCCGGCGATGAAGACGCCCAGGATCGCAAAGGCCAGCATGCCGTACAGGCCCGAGCCGACGCCGCCGTACACCACCTCGCCCAACTGCATCAGCAGCATGGGGGACAGCCCGCCCATCGCCGTCAGCGAGTCGTGCATGCCGTTCACCGCGCCGCAGGAGGCTGCCGTGGTGATCGTGGCAAACAACGAGGTCGCGCCGATGCCGAAGCGGGTTTCCTTGCCTTCCATGTTGCCGCCGGGCGTGGTGACGCCGGCCTGGACGGCCATGGGATTGGCCTGCTGCTCGAACCACGCGGTGGACAGGGCGAATGCCACGAACAGCGCCGTCATCGCCGCCAGGACCGCGATCCCCTGGCGCCGGCTGCCCACCATTTCGCCGAACGTAAAGCACAGCGCGGCGGGTATCGACAGAATGGCCAGCATCTGCAGGAAGTTGGACAGGGGCGTGGGATTTTCGAACGGGTGCGCCGAATTGGCGTTGAAGAAGCCCCCGCCGTTGGTGCCCAGCAGCTTGATCGCTTCCTGCGACGCGACCGGTCCCATGGCGATCAGTTGCGTATTGGCGGTGACCGGGTCGGTGACCGCGTTGCCGGCCGCATCCAGGACCGGCTGGCCCTGCGCATCCACGCGCGGCGCGTCGTAGCGCACGGCTTCGACCGTCTGGACCTCCTGGTACGGGCTGACGTTCTGGATCACGCCCTGGCTGACCAGCGCCAGCGCCAGCACGAGCGAGAGCGGCAGCAGCACGTAGAGCGTGCAGCGGACCATGTCGGTCCAGAAGTTGCCCACCGTGGCGGAACAGTGCCGGGCGAGCCCGCGGATCAGCGCGAACAGCACGGTGATGCCGGTCGCGGCCGACACGAAGTTCTGCACCGTGAGCGCCAGCATCTGGGTCAGGTAGCTCATGGTCGACTCGCCGCCATAGCCCTGCCAGTTGGTGTTGGTGACGAAGCTGATCGCCGTGTTCAGCGCGGAGTCCGGCGTCACGGCGCCCATGGCGGCGGGATTCAGGGGCAGGGCGCCCTGCAGGCGCTGCAGCGCGTAGACGGCCGCGACGCCGATGATATTGAAGGCCAGCACCGCCAGGGCATAGCGCTTCCATCCCATTTCGGCCTGGGGATCGACCCCCGCCAATCGGTAGATGCCGCGCTCGATCGGCCGGCCCCAGGCGGTCAGGCGGGAGCGGCCATCTTCCATGGCGATGCGGATGTAGCGCCCGAGCAGGGGCGCGATCGCAAGCAGGACCGCAAGGTACAGGCCCAGCAGCCCGAGGTATTCGGGAGTCATCAGAATTTCTCCGGTTTGAACAGCGCGACCAGCAGGTACACGAAGAGGAACGCGGCCGTCAGGCCGCTCAACCAATAGAGCCCGTTCATGGCTGGGCTCCAGTGGACAAGGCGGCGCAGAAGCGCAGCAGGCCCCAGGTCAGCCCGGCCAACGCGGCGAAGAGGGCGATATAGATGAGATCCACGTTTTTCTCCCCGGGAGGCGTGCTCCCTTCGAATGACAGCCTGCGCGGCAAGGGTGGATGCGCGCCGGGCAGGCGAAGTAACCCGTCAGCAGACGGCGGCCAGCAGTCAGCGGTCGCCAATCAGGACACGGGCAGGTTACGGAGCGGGGGATAAAAACGGGGTATAGCTTGGGAGGCGGGGTGTAAACAGGATATAAAGACGGCCGCGCGGACAGCGGGGTGCGCCGTGCCCGGATTCGGGCATCGGGCGCGGCACCGGCTTGTGGCGCGCCGCCATCCGGCATGCTCACTATCTGAGCAACGCTCAAGATCTAGGCCGAAAGCCGGGGGAAAAATCGGGAAAAATCCCAATATTTAGTACGGGCGGCCGAAATTGCACTTATATGGTGCAGGGAATATGTAAATGAATGCTCCGTCTTAGGGCATTCCCCTAGTGTGACATTCCCGCATCTGGTGCAGAATCTCTTCCCATGCAGGTGAGGAGACAAAGCCCTGCATGGGCAAATACCGGCGGCACCGGTACATAAAAAAAGTAAAGCAGTACTCAAAAAAAGCAAACGCACAACGGCTGGCACCAGGAAGTGCCAGCCGTTGTCGCATAAAAAGCCGGCATTTCCCGATTCAGGGCTTTTCAAGCGCTGCGTTTCGCGATATTCAGATGGGATCTGCTCATCCAAGCTATGCCGCAAACGCGCCTTCCTCCATCCCCGACATCCGTCACGCCCTATTGGCGCCGCAACCGGCGGCTGATCCTGCTGCTGCTGGTCGCCTGGGCGGCGCTGACCTTCGTTCCTTCCTATCTTGCGCGCAGCCTGAGCTTCGATTTCATCGGCTGGCCCTTCGCCTTCTGGATGGCCGCCTATGGCGCCCCGCTGGCCTACCTGATCATCATCGCCGTCTACGCCCGGGTCATGAATCGCGCCGATGAGCGCGCCGAAGAAACCGGGGAGCCGCGCTGATGCCGTTTTTCAGCGGAGACACGCCGCATCAGTTCCGCATCCGCCTGCGGCGCATCTATGTGCTGTACACGGCGGGCTTCGCGCTGATGATCCTGCTGATGGCGCTGGCCGAGATCCTGGGCATGCCGCGCAATTGGATCGGGTATGTGTTCCTGCTGGTCACCGTCAGCCTGTACGCCGGCATCGGCATCGTCTGCCGCACCTCCGACCAGGTGGAGTATTACGTGGCGGGGCGCCGGGTGCCCGCCATCTACAACGGCATGGCCACGGCCGCGGACTGGATGTCGGTGGCGTCCTTCATCGGGGTTGCGGGCACCCTCTACCTGACCGGCTACGGCGGACTGGCCTACATCATGGGCTGGACCGGCGGCTACGTGCTGGTGGCCATGCTGCTGGCGCCCTACCTGCGGCGCTTCGGCCAATACACCCTTCCCGATTTCATGGGCGCGCGCTACGGCGGCAACCTGCCGCGCCTGGCCGGCGTCGCCTGCGCCATCCTCTGTTCGTTCACCTACCTGGTCGCCCAGATCTACGGCGTGGGCATCATCACCACGCGCATGACCGGCATTTCCTTCGAACTGGGCATCTTCGTGGCGCTGGGGGGCATGCTGGTCTGCTCGTTCCTGGGCGGCATGCGGGCGGTCACCTGGACGCAGGTCGGGCAGTACATCATCCTGGTCATCGCCTATCTGGTGCCGGTGATCTGGCTGTCGGTCAAGCACACCAACATGCCGCTGCCGCAACTGTCGGGCGGCGCGGTGCTGCAGCAGGTCACCGAGAAAGAGGTCTACCTGCGCAACGACCCGTCCGAGATCGAGGTGCGCCGGATCTGGCAGGAGCGCGCCGACCAGATGTCGCGCCGCCTGGAGGCGCTGCCCGATTCCTGGACGCTGGAAAAGGACAAGCTGCGCAGCCGGCTGGCGCAGTTGAACGCCGGCGACGCGCCCATGGTCGAGATCCGGTCGGCCGAGCGCGAGCTGGCCGCCTACCCGCCCACGATCGAGGACGCGCGCGTCACCTGGTCGCAGGCCAAGGCGACCTTCGAGGCCCGCGCCGCGCCGCCCACGCCGCACGCCGAACCGTTCCCGGCGGAGGATCCCCAAGAGCGCAGCAACACGCGCATCAATTTCCTGGCGATGGTGCTGTGCCTGATGCTGGGCACCGCGGGCATGCCGCACATCCTGATGCGGTCCTATACGACGCCGTCCGTGATCGAGGCCCGCAAGTCGGTGTGCTGGTCGCTGCTGTTTATCCTGCTGCTGTATTTCATGGCGCCCGCGCTGGCGCTGCTGGTGAAATTCGAGATCTACACCCAGGTCGTGGGATCGAATTTCCTCAGCCTGCCGAACTGGGTGCATGCCTGGAGCGCGGTCGACACGAACCTGCTCGACGTCTCCGACATCAACCGCGACGGCGTCGTGCAGCTCAGCGAGATCAGCATGGGGGCGGACGTGGTGGTGCTGGCCATGCCCGAGATCGGCGGCCTGCCCTATGTGATTTCGGGGCTGGTGGCGGCGGGTGGGCTGGCCGCGGCGCTGTCCACGGCCGACGGGCTGCTGCTGACCCTGTCCAACTCCCTGTCGCACGACATGTGGTATCGCGTCGTCTCGCCCCGCATGTCGGCCGCGCGCCGGGTGATGGTGTCCAAGATCCTGCTGCTGGTGGTGGCCTTCGGCGCGGCGTGGGTGGCGGCGCGCAAGCCCGCGGACATCCTGTTCATGGTCTCGGCCGCGTTCTCGTTCGCGGCCTCGTCGTTCTTTCCGGCGCTGGTCATGGGGGTGTTCTGGCGGCGCGCCAACAAGTGGGGCGCCACACTGGGCATGGCGGCCGGCCTGGCCGTGACGTTTGCCTACATGACGCACACGCATCCGTGGCTGCGGGAATCGGTGCTTGGCATTGCGCGCACGCAGCCAGTGGACCTGTGGTGGGGCATCCAGCCCATCGCGGCGGGCGTCTTCGGCGCGCCGGTGGCGTTCCTGACGATCGTGGTGGTGTCGCTGCTGACGCCGCCGCCCGACCGGGCGACGCTGGCGCTGGTGGACTACCTGCGCAATCCGGGCCCGGGCAACCCGCCTCCCAAGAGTCAGTAGGGGGCGGGGCAGGCGGCCGGACCGCGGTTGCGCGGATCGGCGCACGATGCCCAGGCGGCGTCGGGCATGGCCTGCAACAGGGTCAGCACCTGGCCGGGGGCCCAGAGCCACTGCACCCGGCCCGGATGGCGGCCCGCGGCCGCCCAGACGCGCTGCCGTGCGTCGTCGCTCATGTCGAATCGCCCGCCGTCGCCGCTGTTGCCGCTGGCCAGCACGGAGGACGGATCGCGCCTGGCGTCGTAGACGTCGGCGCCGGGGCGCCGCTGCACGATGGCCCAGTCGTAGTGGTAAGACCCCAGGGCGGGGGGCTGCCAGGCCGGTCCCGGCAGCACCAGCACCCGGTGCTCGGTCTGCACGGCGCGGTACGGCAGCGCGGACGTCACGACTTTTCCGTCCGCGCCTTCGCGGACCGGGCGCAGGTAGCGCTGCACGGGCTGGCCCGTGGCGTCATGGACGATGACCTCGCTCGCGTCGCCGTTTTCCGGCGCATGGCGGATGGTGCGCAGGAGGCGGCCGGACGCGTCATGCACATAGCTTGCCTGTGGCCGCCATGTGCCCTTGCCCTCGCAGTCGCCGTCGGCCAATTGCGCCAGCCAGCCGTTGTCGTCGTAGCGCAGGCATTGGCGGACGGCGGGATTTGCGCGGCCGTCCCAGGTGCGCGAGCGCAATTCGTAGCCGGTCAGCCGGCCGGACGGGTCATAGCGAAAGCGCGTTTCATTGTCCGGCGGCGGCAGGGCCGTGCCGGGCGAGGCGCGCGCCTCGTCCACGCGACGCGGACTGTATTGGGCGATGCCGCAAAGATGCCGGATGCCGTCGGCGCCGCGCTCGAAGCGCAGCACCGTGACGCCGATGCGGGCGCCGGGGTCGGCGGCGTAGACGGACCAGTCCACGCTTTCGGCCCAGATCACGGGCGTGGCGCGCGGCCCGGCCTGCACCTGCACCTCCACCTGCACCGGCGGCAGCCAGGTCCGGATGCGGGAGCCGTCCAGACCCAGCAGGGTGTTCGTGTCGTCCAGCCGGATATCCGCGACGATCATCTGGCGGTCGCCGGCGGCCAGCGGCGCGCACAGCGCCCAGCTCAGGCCCGGGAGCGCGGACAGCGCGGCTACGGTAAGCAGGCGCAAGGCCGGATCAGTGCGCGGCATTGTGCAGCCAGGTGACCAGGCCCCACAGCTCGGCGCTGACGCCGCCCAGCCGCAGCGCCCCTTCGCGGGACTCCATCAGCAGGAAGGGATAGGCCTTGCGTTCGAACGTGCCCGCGGGCGGCAGCCGGTACGGGGTGAACTGACCGGACGAGAGCAGATAGGTGTTGGTCATGTCGCCCACGTCCACGTGCAGGTACCAGACGGTCAGGTCCGTGCTGGCGAGCGTGTCGTCCGTTTCGGGATAGCGGCCGCCCTGGCCGGCGGGGATGCCGCTCTCGAGCACGCCCATGAAGACCGGACGCGGTCCGTAGTGCGACCGATACGCGCCGTCGCCGGTCTGGCGGGCGAAGGCCCCGCGGATGAAACCCGCTCCGCGCGAACCGGGCACCACGGACCGCTCGAACAGGGCGTCCAGTTGCGCATCGGTCAGGGGCTCGCGGGTGGCTGCCAGCCGGTCCATGTCCTGCGTGAAGACACTCAGCCAGGCGCGATAGCGTTTGAGTTCGGCGGCGCGGTCGAATTCCTGGGCCATGGCGTTGCCCGCCAGCAACCAGGCCAGGCACAGGCAAGCCGTCAGCACACGCCGCAGGATGCCTGGCGCCCGGAAGCCCGGCGCCCGGATGCCCGGCGCCCGCAGGCACTGCGCGAGGATCGCCGCGCCCGCCATCAATGCGAAACGGACTTCGAGAAGACGTTCATCACCACCACGCCGGCGATGATGAGGCCGATGCCGATGAGCGCGGGCGTATCCAGGTGCTGCTTGAACAGCACGGCGCCCACGATGGAAATCAGCACGATGCCGACGCCGGACCAGATGGCGTAGGCAATGCCCACGGGAATCTCGCGCAGCGTCAGCGACAGGAAATAGAAGGAGATGAGGTAGCCGAAGACGGTGATCACCGAGGGCACGAGGCGCGTGAAGCCCTCGGAGCCCTTGAGCGCGCTGGTGGCGAAGATCTCGGCGACGATCGCCACGGCAAGGTACAGCCACTTCATTTGCGCGGTCCCTCGGACTGCCGCAGCAGCACCAGCAGGGCGCCGGCGCCGCCTTCGCGTTCGGGGGCTTCGGAGAACGCCATCACCTCGGCCTTCTGGACCAGCCAGGTGCGCGCCTTGTCCTTGAGCACCGGCTCCAGGCCCTCGGAGTTGTAGCCCTTGCCGTGCACGATGCGCACGCAGCGGATGCCGTGTTCCTGGCATTCGTCCAGGAACGACAGCAGGGCATGGCGGGCCTGTTCGACACGCAGCCCGTGCAGGTCGAGTTCCGCGCCCGCGCGCCACTGGCCGCGGCGCAGGTTGCGCGCGGTGTCGGGCGCGACATCGCCGCGCACGAAGGCCGTGCCGCCTTCCGACAGCAGGTGCGTGATCTCGCCGCCATCGGACACGCCCGCATCGGCCCGGGCGGGCGTTTCGCCCAGCGCATTGGCGCGGCGCAAGGCGGGCGCGGGCTCCGCGACGGGCTTGTGCGCGACGCGGGCCGCGTGCCGGATCGGCGTGACGGACTTCATCGAGCGCTTGAACGCCGCCAGATCGTCCTCGGGGGGCGATTCCTTCGGGGCCTTGGCCACCACCGCCCGCGCCGGGGCAAGGGCGGCGCGCTCGCGCTCGTCCTGCAGGTCCTTCTTCAGGCGTTTCAGGTCGGCCAGGCCGACCTTACTGCCCCGCATTCTCCAACCACCGCTGAGCATCCAGGGCGGCCATGCAGCCGGTGCCGGCGCTGGTGATGGCCTGGCGGTAGACGTGGTCCTGCACGTCGCCGGCAGCGAAGACGCCGGGCACCGAGGTCATGGTGGCCATGCCGGACAGGCCGCTCTTGGTGACGATGTAGCCGTCCTTCATCTCGAGCTGGCCCTGGAAGATTTCCGTGTTGGGCTGGTGGCCGATGGCGATGAACGCGCCCGTGACGGCCATGTCTTCGGTGGCGCCAGTGTCCACGTGACGGACACGCACGCCGGTCACGCCGCTGTCGTCGCCCAGCACTTCTTCCAGCGTGTGGAACAGCTTGAGTTCCATGTTGCCGTTTTCGACCTTGCTCATGAGCTTGTCGACCAGGATGGGCTCGGCGCGGAACTTGTCGCGGCGGTGAATCAGGGTGACCTTGCGGCAGATGTTGGACAGGTAGAGGGCTTCCTCGACGGCCGTATTGCCGCCGCCGACCACCACCACGTCCTGGTTACGGTAGAAAAAGCCGTCGCAGGTGGCGCAGCCCGACACGCCGCGGCCCATGAAGGACTGCTCGGACGGCAGGCCCAGGTACTTGGCCGAGGCGCCGGTTGCGATGATCAGCGCGTCGCAGGTGTAGATCTTGCCGGTGTCGCCGGTCAGGGTGAAAGGGCGCTTGGAGAGGTCGACCTTGGCGATGTGGTCGAACAGCATTTCGGTGTTGAAGCGTTCGGCGTGCTTCTGGAAGCGCTGCATCAGGTCCGGACCCTGCACGCCGTCCGCGTCGGCCGGCCAGTTGTCGACGTCGGTGGTGGTCATGAGCTGGCCGCCTTGGGCCAGACCTGTAACAAGAACAGGGTTCAAATTGGCGCGTGCCGCATAGACGGCCGCCGTGTAACCGGCGGGGCCGGAACCGAGTATCAAAACTTTAGCGTGCGTAGGCGTGGACATGGGCGGGTATCTTTAGGGTAACGCCCAATTATAATGAGCCGCATGCCGCGTATCTCCACTGCTTCTCCGCGCGCCTCGCGCAACACCCGCAACGGACCCTCGCCGCTGCAAACGCGCATTTCCGCGTTGCTGCGCGAAGCCCGCTGGATCCTGTTTGCCGCCCTGGCGGCCTGGCTTACCCTGGTGCTCGCCACCTGGAGCGCGTCCGACCCCGGTTGGTCGCACTCGGTGCCGGGCGACGTGGTGCGCAACCAGGGCGGCCGGCTGGGCGCCTATCTGGCGGACATCCTCCTTTATTTGTTCGGTTTTTCGGCCTGGTGGTGGGTCGTCCTGCTGCTGCACCGCGTGCGCGCCGGCTACCGCCGTCTGGCGGCGCAGTTGCGCGTGGCCAACAGCAAGCAGCCCGAAGTGCTGCCGCGCGTCCACTGGGAAGAAGGCATCGGCTTTTTCCTGCTGATGGTCGGATCGCTGGGCATGGAAGCCCTGCGCCTGGCCAGCCGCGGCACCCATCTGCCCGGCGCATCCGAAACCGCCAGCGGTGCGGGCGGGGTCATCGGCCAGATGCTGTCCGACCTGATCGGCAACAGCATCGGCTTCACGGGCGCGACGCTGGCGTTTTTGGTCATGCTCGCGATCGGACTCAGTCTGTTTTTCTCGTTCTCCTGGCTCGCGGTCGCCGAGCGCGTGGGGGCCTGGCTGGAAGGCCTGGTCCGCAAGGTGCGCAATTCCTATACCGCCCGCCAGGACCGCAAGGTCGGTGAAGTCGCCAAGACCGTGCGCAATGAGCAGGTCGTCGCCAAGCAGGAAAAGCTGGTGCACGAGCAGCCGGTCCGCATCGAGCCGGCCATCACCGTGGTGCCCAAGTCCGAGCGCGTCGAAAAGGAAAAGCAGCAGTCGCTGTTTTTTGCGCCCGCGCCCGGCGCCGAAGGCGACCTGCCGGCCATCAGCCTGCTGGATCCGCCCCTGAACAACCAGGAAACCGTCTCGGCCGAGACCATCGAGTTCACCTCGCGCCTGATCGAAAAGAAGCTCGCCGACTTCGGCGTCTCGGTCACCGTGGTGGCCGCGCAGGCCGGCCCGGTCATCACCCGCTACGAAATCGAGCCGGCCACCGGCGTCAAGGGCAGCCAGATCGTCAACCTGGCCAAGGACCTGGCGCGCGCGCTCAGCCTGGTCAGCATCCGGGTCGTGGAAACCATTCCGGGCAAGAACCTGATGGGCCTGGAGTTGCCCAATCCGCGCCGCCAGATGGTGCGCCTGTCCGAAATCCTGGGCTCGCAGACCTACCACGCCAGCCATTCCGTGGTGACCATGGCGCTGGGCAAGGACATCGCCGGCAATCCGGTGGTCGCCGACCTGGCCAAGATGCCCCACCTGCTGGTGGCGGGCACCACGGGTTCGGGCAAGTCCGTCGGGATCAACGCCATGATCCTGTCGCTGCTCTACAAGGCCGACGCCTCGCACACGCGCCTGATCCTGATCGATCCGAAGATGCTCGAAATGAGCGTCTACGAAGGCATTCCGCACCTGCTGGCGCCCGTCGTCACCGACATGCGCCAGGCGTCCAACGCGCTGAACTGGTGCGTCGGCGAAATGGAAAAACGCTATCGCCTCATGAGCAAGATGGGCGTGCGCAACCTGGCGGGCTACAACACCAAGATCCGCGATGCCATCAAGCGCGAGGAACCGATCCCCAATCCGTTCTCGCTGACCCCGGACCAGCCCGAGCCCCTGACGCCGCTGCCCACCATCGTGGTCGTCATCGACGAGCTGGCCGACCTGATGATGGTGGTCGGCAAGAAGATCGAAGAACTCATCGCCCGCCTGGCCCAGAAGGCGCGCGCGGCCGGCATCCACCTCATCCTGGCCACGCAGCGTCCCAGCGTGGACGTGATCACGGGCCTGATCAAGGCCAACATCCCGACGCGCATCGCGTTCCAGGTGTCGTCCAAGATCGACTCGCGCACCATTCTTGACCAGATGGGCGCGGAAACCCTGCTGGGCCAGGGCGACATGCTGTACATGCCGCCGGGCACCGGCCTGCCGGTGCGCGTGCACGGCGCCTTCTGCAGCGACGACGAGGTCCACCGCGTCGTCGAAAGCCTGAAGGCGCAGGGCGAACCGAACTACGTGGAAGGCCTGCTCGAAGGCGGGCTGGAAGGCGACGGGGCCGAGGGCGCCAGCAGCGTCACCGGCATCGGCGGCGATGCGGAATCGGACCCCATGTACGACCAGGCCTGCGAGGTCGTGCTCAAGCACCGCCGCGCGTCCATCTCGCTGGTGCAGCGGCATCTGCGGATTGGTTACAACCGTGCGGCCCGGTTACTTGAGCAGATGGAGCAATCGGGTATGGTGTCGGCGATGCAGTCCAATGGCAACCGCGAGATCCTCGTTCCCGCCGCTGCCGCCGCCCGAGAGGAAGCATGATGAAGACGTTTACCCGCCTGGCCGCCGTCGCGCTGCTGGGCCTGTCGCCGGCCCTGGCGCTTGCCGCCAGCGCGCAGGAACAGTTGCGCGCCTTCGTGTCCACGGTCACGTCGGCCACCGGTTCGTTCTCGCAGTACACCGTGAACAACCAGGGCCGCACGCAGCCCGCGCAGACCGGGGTGTTTTCGTTTCAGCGTCCCGGCAAGTTCAAGTGGGCCGTGCAAAAGCCCTACGAACAGCTGGTCATCTCCGACGGCCGCCAGGTGTTCCAGTATGACCCCGACCTGGCCCAGGTCACCGAGCGCAAGGTCGACGCCGCCATCGGCACCTCGCCGGCCGCGATCCTTTTTGGGTCTGGCTCGCTCGAACAATCCTTCGATGTCTCCGCGCTGCCGGCCAAGGACGGCGTGGACTGGCTGCGCGCCAAGCCGCGCACGGCAGACGCCGGCTTTTCGCGCGTCGACATCGGCATGAAAGACAACCTGCCCGTGCGCGTGGAACTGCTGGACTCATTCGGCCAGACCACCCGCGTGGACCTGTCGGGCATCCAGGCCAATCCGCAATTGCCCGCCAAGGAATTCCAGTTCACCGCGCCCAAGGGTGTGGATGTGGTGAAGATGTAGGGGCGGTGTTGGCGCCAGCCCCCTCGGGGGGCAGCTAGCCCACGTTAGTGGGTGCGGCGTGGGGGCCGCCCCGCCGCCGGGCCGCCCCAAGGCGGGGCAGCCCCCTCGGGGGGCAGCTAGCCCACGTTAGTGGGCGCGGCGTGGGGGCCCTTATACGCCACACAATCCACTTCCACCTTCGCATCCACTACCAGGCTCGACTGCACGCACGCCCGCGCGGGCGGGTTTTCGCCGAAGTATTCCTTGAAGACCTTGTTGAACGACGCGAAGTCGCGCGCGTCGTCCAGCCAGACGCCGCAGCGCACTACGTGTTCGGGGCCGTAGCCGGCTTCCTTCAGAATGGCGAGCACCTGCTGGATGGCCTTGTGGCTTTGCGCCACGATGCCGCCTTCGATCACTTCGCCGTTGTCCATCGGCACCTGGCCGGAAACGTACAGCCAGCCGTCGGCCGCGACGGCGCGGGCGAAGGGCATGTGCGAGCCGCCCTGGCCGGTGCCGCCTGCCACGCCGTAGCGGGTGATGCCGTTGTTGTCGGGAGTGGGGGTCGCGCTCATGATGGTTCTCCTGGTGGGATAGGGAATCGGCGGCTGGGGTCAGCCCGCGCCAGGCCGGGGATAGGACGCGCGCAGGTCGCCATTGCGCGGCAGCCAGCGGCCGGCGCGCTCGCCGGTGGCCTGGCCCTTGCGATACGACAGGACGCCGTTGACCCAGACGCCTTCGATGCCTGCGGCGGTCTGCACCGGGGCGGCAAAGGTGGCGCGGTCGATGACGGTGTCCGGATTGAACAGCACCAGGTCCGCGTGGTAACCCTCGCGCACCAGGCCGCGCTCGGCCAGGCCGAAGCGCGCGGCCGACAGGCCCGTCATCTTGTGCACCGCCTGCGCCAGCGGGAACAGTCCCACGTCGCGGCTGTAATGGCCCAGCACGCGGGGAAAGGCGCCCCACAGGCGCGGATGCGGCATGGGATCGTTCGGCAGGCCGTCCGAGCCCACCATCGTGAGCCGGTGCGACAGCACGCGGCGCACGTCGTCCTCGTGCATGTTGTGATAGACGGCGCCCGCCGGCTGCAGGCGTTGCGCCGCCTCAAGCAGCGTGACGCCCCAGTCGGCCGCGATGGCCGCCAGCTTGCGGCGGGCCTGTTCCGGATGCGGCTCGGACCAGGTGATGTCGATGTCGAACTCGTCCGTGACCTGCTTGAGGTCCAGCGTGGACGAGCTGGCGGAATAGGGATAGCAGTCGCAGCCCACGTGCTGCATGCGGCCCGCGTTCTCCAGCTTGAACAGCACCTCCTTCGTGCGGCCCCAGTTGCCCGCGCCGGCGCATTTCAGGTGCGACACGACCACCGGCACGCGGGCATGCAGCGCGATGTCGAACGCCTCCTGCATCGCCTCCAGGATCGCGGCGAACTCCGACCGCAGGTGCGTGGTGTACAGCGCGCCGAACTCGTCCAGCGTCTCGGCCAACAGCTTGACCTCGGCCGTGTCGGCGTCGAACGCCGAGGCATACGCCAGGCCGGTGCTCAGGCCGATCGCGCCGTGCGCCAGGGCGTCGCGCAACTGGGCGCGCATCGCCATCACTTCGTCGTGCGTCGCGGACCGGTCCAGCCGGTCCATGTGGTTGTTGCGCAAGGCCGTGTGGCCCACCAGCGCGGCCACGTTCACCGCGGGGCGCGCGGCGTCGATCGCGCGGGTGTAGTCGGCAAAGGTCGGATACTGGAAATCTTCCCGCTTGCCCAGCAGGTTCATCGGGTCCGGCGGGTCGGCCCGCAGCGTGACGGGCGACGCGCTGATGCCGCAATTGCCCACCACCACGGTCGTCACGCCCTGCGACAGCTTGGGCAGCATGTCCGGCGTGCGGATGACGTTGGTGTCGTCGTGGGTGTGCACGTCGATGAAGCCGGGCGCCAGCGCGAGGCCGGTGCCGTCGACGATCTGTCGCGCCGGGGCGCCGGGCAGGTCGCCGATGGCGGCAATGCGGCCGTCGGCCAGCGCCACGCTGGCACGGATTTCCGGGCCGCCGGTGCCGTCCAGGATCCGGACGTTGCCTATGAGGGTGTCGTACATCTTGGGTTCCAGATCAATCGCCCAGCGGCAGGCGGTTCGGCCCGCCGCGGTGCTCGTCCAGCGCCAGCTTGATGCGGCGCAGGCGTTCGCGGTTTTCTTCCTGGTTCAGCATGGCCAGTTCGGTCGACAGCAGATCGATGGCCAGCATCATCGCGTAGCGCGAGGCGGACGGCTTGTAGATGAAGTCGGTCTCGTCGGTGCGGATCGGCAGCACCACGTCGGCCAGCCCGGCCAGCTCGGACGACGCGTCGGTGATGGCGACGATGCGCGCGTTGTATTGCTTGACGATGCGCGCCGCGCCCACGATCTCGGGCGTGAGGCCCGACGCCGACAGCACCAGCACCGCATCGCGCTCGTCCAGCGTGGCCGCCACCATGCGCAGCAGCACGGCGTCGCTGTACACGGCGATGGGATAGCCCAGCCGCACCAGGCGCGACTGGACTTCCTGCGCCAGGACGGCCGACGCGCCGCCCATGCCGAAGACGTAGATCATGCGCGCGCCATCCACGATGGACGCGGCCGCTTCGAAGAGCGGCTCGGTGAAGGTCGGCAGGTGCGCGCGCAGCGTGCTTTCGATGTCGGCGTAGATGCGCGCGTAGAACGTGCTTTCCTCGGCCGGCGCGCTGGGATCCAGGAAGCGGCTGCCCACCGTGCTGGCCTGCGCCAGCTTCATTTTCAGGTCGCGCGTGTCGTCGCAGCCGACCGTGCGCGCGAAGCGCGAGATCGTGGCGATGCTGACGCCCGCCTTGGCCGCCAACTGGTCGACGGTGGCGCTGGCGCTCCAGATGATGTCGTCCAGGATGGCGTCGGCCACCTTGCGTTCGGTCACGCTCAATGCGTCCCGCCGACTGCGTATCTGGAAGACGATGTCGCGGATGATGTTCATGTGGGATTCCTGGATCAAATCGGGCGGGCCTAGGCCGCGAGCGCGGGATCGTCGAGGCGGATGCAGGACACGTAATGGTCCGCGCTCACGCCCACGGCCGGCGGCACGGCGGCCGCGCAGGCCTCGATGGCGTGCGGGCATCGCGTGCGGAACACGCAGCCGGAAGGCGGGTTCACCGGGCTGGGGATGTCGCCTTTCAGGAGGATACGCGAACGCGGGGCGCGCGGATCCGGCACGGGCGCGGCGGACAGCAGGGCGCGCGTATAGGGGTGGCGGGGGCGGGCATAGACCTCGCGGGTCGGGCCGCGCTCCATGACGCGGCCCAGGTACATCACCACCACGTCGTCGCACAGGTAGTCCACCACCGCCAGGTCGTGGGCCACGAACAGCATGGTCAGCCCCAGGTCGCGCTGCAGGTCCTGCAGCAGGTTCAGCACCTGCGCCTGCACCGAGACGTCCAGCGCGGACACCGGCTCGTCGGCCACGATGAAATCCGGCTCCACCGCCAGCGCGCGCGCGATGCCGATGCGCTGGCGCTGGCCGCCGGAAAATTCATGCGGATAGCGGCGGCGATGGTCGGCGTTCAGGCCGACGCGTTCCAGGAGTTCGCCGATCCGCTCGGCGCGGCGCTCGCGCGCCAGCTTGTGGGTGTCCAGCGCCTCGCCCAGGATCTCGGCCACCGTCATGCGGGGGTTGAGGCTGGCGTACGGGTCCTGGAACACGATCTGCATGCGGCGGCGCCACGGCAGCATCTGCTTTTCATTAAGCGTCGTGATGTCGTGCCCGTCGAACACGATGCGGCCGGCGGTGGGCGCGAACAGGCGCAGCAGGGCGCGGCCGGTCGTGGTCTTGCCGGACCCGGATTCGCCGACCAGGCCGACGATGGTGTTGCGGGGCACCTCGAAGCTCACCCCGTCCACCGCCCGGACCACGGGCGCGTGGCGCGACTGCGAGGTGGGGAAGTGGACCTTCAGGTCCTCGATGCGCACCAGCGGATCGCCGGCGCGCGGAGTCGGGTTGCTCGTCATATCGGATTCACCTTGATGCAGCGCGCGCGGTGTTCGGCCTGCACGGTCACCAGTTCGGGCACGGCGGCGCGGCAGTCGTCCGCGGCCAGCGGGCAGCGCGGCGCGAAGGTACAGCCCGCGGGCAGGGACAGCACGCTGGGCACGTTGCCGGGAATGGCGCGCAGGCGCTCGCCCGAGGCCAGCAGCGCGGCGGTCGGCAGGCAGGACAGCAGGCCGCGCGTGTAGGGATGCGTGGGCTTTTCAAAGAGGTCGTAGACCCCGGCGTCTTCCACCACGCGGCCGGCGTACATGACGGCCACGCGGTGCGCGATCTCGGCCACCACGCCCAGGTTGTGCGTGATGAACAGGATGCTCATGTTCATCTCGGCCTGCAGCCGGCGCAAGAGGTCCAGGATCTGCGCCTGCACCGTCACGTCCAGCGCCGTGGTGGGCTCGTCGGCGATCAGCACGGCCGGGTTGCAGGCCAGCGCCAGCGCAATCATCACGCGCTGGCGCATGCCGCCCGACATCTGGTGCGGGTATTCGTTGACGCGCCGGTCGGCCGCGGGAATCTCCACGCGCTCCAGCATCTCGCGGGCGCGCTTGAGCGCCGCGGCGTGCGAGCCGCCCTCGTGCTGCAGCACGGCCTCGGCGATCTGGTCGCCTACCGTGTACAGCGGGTTCAGGCTGGTCATGGGCTCCTGGAAGATCATGGCGATCTCGGCCCCGCGGATCCGCTGCAAGGTGGCGGGCGTGGCGCGGGCCAGGTCGTGCTGCGTGCCCTGGCGGTCGCGGAACAGGATACGGCCCGCCTCGATGCGGCCGGCCGGCTTGGGCAAGAGGCCCATGATGGACAGGCTGGTCACCGACTTGCCCGAACCGGACTCGCCGACGATGGCCAGGGTTTCGCCGCGGGCCAGGTCGAAGGTGACGCCGTCCACGGATTTGGCGATGCCGTCGCGGCTGTGGAACCAGGTCTTCAGCCCTTGCACGGACAGCACGATGTCTCGGGTGCTTGCCGTCATGTTTACAGCTCCTTGCGCAGGCGCGGATCGAGGACGTCGCGCAGGCCGTCGCCCACCAGTTGCAGCGACAGCACGGACAGCACGATGGCGATGCCGGGAAAGATCATGATCCAGTCCGCCGAGCCCATGTACTGCTGGCCGGCGTTGATCATGGTGCCCCAGGTCGGGATGTCGGGCGACACGCCCACGCCCAGGAACGACAGGCCCGCCTCGGCCAGGATCGCGTAGGCGAAGATGAACGTGCCCTGCACCAGAATCGGCGACACCAGGTTGCGCAGCACGTGCACGGTGACGATGCGCCAGGTGGGCACGCCCAGCGCGCGGGCGGCTTCCACGAAGGGCAGTTCGCGGATCACCAGCGTCGAGGCCCGGACGATGCGCGCCAGGCGCGGCGTGTAGACGATGCCCAGCGCGATCACCACGTTGACCAGCGACGGTCCCAGCGCCGCCACCAGCGAGATGGCCAGCAGGATGTCGGGGAACGCCATCATCGCGTCGATCAGCCGCGACACGAACTTGTCGGCGGTGCGGAAAAAGCCCGCGACCAGCCCCAGCGCGATGCCCAGCACGCTGGACAGGATGACGACGGAAAAGCCCACCATCAGCGACAGGCGGCCGCCGTGGATCACGCGGCTGAACACGTCGCGCCCGAAGTCGTCGGTGCCGAACCAGTGCGCGGCGCCGGGCGCCTTCAGCCGGTTCATGATGGACAGCTTGAAGGGATCGTACGGGCTGATCCACGGCGCCAGCAGCGCGGCGACCGTGAGCACGACGATCACGATCAGGCTGATCAGCACCGTCTTGCGCGCCACGAGCAGGCGCAGGACTTGCCAGCGGTCGGCGCCGGCGCCGTTATGAGCGGAAGTTGCGATAGCCATTCTAGTAGCGCACCCGGGGATCGACCACCAGGTACAGCAGGTCGATGAGCAGATTGATCAGGACGTAGATCGCCGCAATGATGAGCAGCGCGCCCTGGATGACGGGATAGTCCCGGCGCAGCACGGCGGAGACCACCAGGCTGCCCACGCCGGGCAGGCCGAACACGGTTTCGGTCACGACCGCGCCGCTGATCAGCAGCGCCGTGGTCAGGCCCAGCACCGTCAGGATCGGGATCAGCGCGTTGCGCACCGCATGCTTCAGGATGACCTTGCGTTCGGGCAGCCCCTTGGCCCGCGCCGTGCGCACGTAGTCGTCGCGCAGCACATCCAGCATGCTGGCGCGGATGAAGCGGGTGATCAGCGCCGAATTCACCAGGCCCAGCACCACGGCCGGCAGGATCAGGTGCGACAGGCGCGTGGCCAGAGAGGCGTCCGGGCCGCCATAGCCGGCCACCGGCAGCCAGCCCAGCTTGACCGAGAACACCTGCATCAGCAGCAGCCCCAGCCAGAAGCTGGGCACGCTGGACGTGAACATCGAGAACGACAGCACCGACTGGTCCAGCGCGGTGCCCCGCTTGACCGCCGACAGAATCCCCACCGGCAGGGCGATGGCGCTGGCGATCAGCAGCGACATCAGCGTCAGCAGGATCGTCGGCTCGGCGCGGTCGGCCAGCGCCGACAGCACCGGCTTGTTCATGAAAATGGACTGGCCCAGGTCGCCTTGCAGCAGCTTGCCCAGCCAGGACACATACTGCACCGCCACGGGCTGGTCCAGCCCGAGCTGCGCGCGCAGCGCGGCGATGTCCTGCTGGCTGGCCTGCGGCCCCAGCATCACGGCGGCCGGGTCGCCGGGCGTGAGACGGATGATCACGAACACGATGGTCGCGACGATGAACATCACGGCCACCAGGCCGACCAGCCGGTTCAAGAGATAACGCAACACGGTGGAGTCCTAGAAGTCATTGCGCGGGCGCGAACGGATCGCGTGCGGGTGCCGGCGGCGGGCGGCAGGGGCCGCCCGCCGGGCCGGCGCTTACTTGGGCGCCTTCCAGGCGTTCCAGAAGTACGGCCACGGCACCGCCCGCGTGCCCTGCAGCGCGGGTGAGCGCGCGGCCTGCGCATTGAAGTCGCCGACCTTGATGAACGGCACCTCGTCATACACGGCCTGCTGCACGTCGGCCCAGCGCTTGACGCGCTCTTCCTGCGAACCGGCCTGGTTGAAGGCGTCCAGCACCTGGTTGCGGCGCGGCGTGTCCCACCAGCCCGGCGCGTCCTTGGACGGGAAGTCGATCAGCGCCGGCTCGGGCAGGAAGGGGCTGTGGGTAATGAAGATGTCCCACACGGCCGGATCCTGGCGGCGCTGCGTCAGCGTGGCCCAATCCACGACCTGCATGTCCACCGTGAAGCCCGCGGCCTTCAGGTACTCGGCGGCGACCAGCGCCATCTTGTAGTGGAACTCGTACTGCTGGCTGGTCAGGATGCGGATCTTGCGGTCCTGCACGTTGGCGCCGTCCACCAGTTTCTTGGCGGCCGCGGCGTCGCCCTTGTTGTAGACCTTGCCGCCCAGCGACGTGGCCCACGGATAGCCTTCCGGATACAGGTCGCCATTGAGCTTGTAGAAGTTCTTGTCGCCAAAGGCCGCGAACAGCATGTCCTCTTCGTTCAGGGCAAGCTGCACCGCCTGGCGCACGGCCTGGTTCGACATGATGCCCTGCTTGGTGTTGAGCACCAGGCGGGGCCAGCCGAAGGGCTTGAGCATCACGGGGTCCGAGCGGCCGTTCTTGAGCTTGGCCAGGGACTCCACGGGCAGCGAGTCGACGTAATCGAACTGGCCGGCCACGGCGCTTTCCACGCGGGTGTTGGCATTGCTGACCGGCACGAAGCGGATCTCGTCCAGGTATTGCTTGCGCGCGCCGCCGTAGCCGTCGGGTTCGCCTTCGCGCTGCTTGTAGCCGTCAAAGCGCACCAACTGCACGTACTGGTCGGGCACGCGGGCCTTGAGCTGATAGGGGCCGGTGCCGATGAATTCGGTCAGGGCCGGCGCGATCTTGCCCTTGGGCATGACCACCGCGGCGCTGTTGTTCATGGCCAGCAGCGCGGTCAGCGGCGCATAGGGCTGCTTGAGCGTGATGCGGATCGTGTTCGCGTCCGGGGCTTCGATGTTCGCGATGATCTTGGCGGCCATCTTGCCGCGCGTGGCGGTCTCGGTCCAGCGCTTGAGCGACGCCAGCACGTCCGACGAATCCATCTTCGAGCCGTCATGGAACGTGATGCCCTGGCGCAGCGGGATCGTGTAGACCAGCCCGTCGGCGCTGACTTCCGGCATCTTGTCGGCCAGCAGCGGCGTCAGGTTCCACTTGGCGTCAAAGGTGTACAGCGTTTCGAAGAAGTGCTGGGTCAGGATGCCCACCAGGTCCGCGGTGCTGGTCATCGGATCCAGCGTGGGCGGCTCGCCGATGGTGGCGACGGAGATCGTGCCTCCCTTGACCGGCGTGGCACAGAGGGCGGGGGTCGACAAAGCGGTCAAGCCAATTGCGCCGGCCGCGAGCAGGCTTTTCAGCCCGCCGCCTCGCCGGGAGGGTCGGAAGTTCATGATTCTCTCTCCAGAGGGTCAGAAACAGGTTGTCTCGTGGTATCGGTTGAGCGCCGGGTGCCCTGATGCTGCGGGTCCCCTTGGGGCCAGGCGCGGTGCCGCGGGCAGGGGGACTAGAAAAAGGTTTCGGCCACGCCGGTGACGCCGTATTGCTCGTCCACCAGCAGGACCTGACGCCACTTGTCGAACGTCAGGCAGGGATGGGAGATGTCGAAGGCGATCATGTCGCCCACCTGGATGTCGTCGGACTCGCCGATCTGCATGAAGGCGTGCTGGTCCATCATGGCGGACAGCTTCCAGTGGCCGGGCGCGGCGCCCGGCTGCGGCTGGCCGGGCCGGTACACGAGCGCGGGCGTGGGCAGGCCCGCGTCGAAGGCGGCGTCGCGCTTGCCCAGGGCGATGATGGCGCGTCCCGGTTCGGGCAGGGACTGCACGTAGGCCCAGACCTGCAGGGCGGGCTGCAAGCCGGGCTCCATCTTGCGCGCCACCGGGTTTTGCGCGTTGATGCGTTCGGCCGCCGTGCGGTAGATGCCCACGTCGTGCGACAGGTAGCAACCCGGACGCAGCACCACTTCCAGCGGTCCGCCGATGTCCAGTTGCGAGAATTCCTCGGCCACGACGTCAAACCACGCCGAGCCCGCGCCGGAGATCAGGGCCGGGCCGTGCTTGCGCAGCCGGCCGGCCGCGGCCAGCCCGCGCAGCGCGTCGGTGGCGCGGCGCAGGAACGCGCGGATGGCGCCTTCTTCCTGCAGCACACCCTCGTAGACTTCAATGCCGGCCAGCGCCAGGCCGGGCCAGCGAGCGATCTCGTCGGCCACCGCCTGCAGCTGCGCCTCGTCGCGCACGCCGGTGCGCCCGCCCGCCGGGCCCAGTTCGATCAGGACCGGCAGCACCAGCCCCTGTTCGCCAAAAAAGCGGCCAAGCTGCGCGGCATTGGCGGCCGAATCCACGATGCAGAAGAACGTGAAGGCCGGGTCCTGCAGGAGGCGGGCGATGATGGCCATGTTGGCGCGGCCCACCAGCTGGTTGGCCATCAGCACCCGGCGCACGCCGTGCTGATAGGCCGCCAGGACCTGCGGCGCGGTCGCCAGGGTGATGCCCCACGCGCCGTTGTCGATCTGGCGCTTGAAGAGGGCCGGGCTCATCGTCGTCTTGCCGTGGGGTGCCAGCCTGACGTGATAGGCCTCCATGAACTGCTGCATCCACTGCAGGTTATGGCGCATGCGGGCTTCGTACAGCACGGCCACGGGCAGGCTCACGTCCTCGGCCAGCAGATTCCAGTTCAGCGCCGCCACGTCGGCGGTGGTACAGGACTCGGGGAACGCGCCCAGGCCTTTGCCGTTCACATCCAGAAGCGCTGCGGGGGAGGAGGAATTGGTCATGGCGGTCGCCCGATTTGGAAATTATTTACGTGTCTCGTGATTTTTTTAATTATCGTGAAAGAAATTTTCAAGCGGGAGCTAGGAGTTTCCCGTAGCCGGCGCCGCGCCGACGATGGGAAAATAGGTCCATGCCGCGCGCCGCCCAGGCGCGCCCGTGCCCCAACCAAGGAAAAGCCATGCTGAAAGTCGCCCTGGGCCAGTTCGCCGTCAGCCGCGTCTGGGAAGAGAATGCGCAGGTCTGCGTCGACCTGATGGAACGCGCGCGCGCCGGCGGAGCCGGCTTGCTGGTCCTGCCCGAAGGCATCCTGGCCCGCGACATCACCGATCCGCAGATCGTGCTGAAGGCGGCGCAGCCGCTGGATGGCCCGTTCATCACCCGCCTCGTGGAGGCCAGCCGCGGCTCGGACCTGGCGACCATGATGTGCGTCCACGTCCCGGCGGGCGACGGGCGGGTGTGGAACACGCTGGTCACGATCCGCGACGGCCAGATCCTTTCGCAGTACCGCAAGCTGCATCTGTACGATGCCTTCACCATGAAGGAATCCACCAACGTCACCCCCGGCGCCGAGATTCCGCCGCTGCTGGACATCGCCGGCCTGCGCGTGGGTCTCATGACCTGCTATGACGTGCGCTTTCCCGAACTGGCCCGCCGGCTGGCGCTGGATGGCGCGGACCTGCTGGTGCTGCCCGCCGCCTGGGTGCGCGGCCCGCTCAAGGAAATGCACTGGGAGGTGCTGGTCACGGCGCGTGCGCTGGAGA
Source organism: Achromobacter sp. T5-5 (assembly GCF_055397965.1). Taxonomy (NCBI): domain Bacteria; kingdom Pseudomonadati; phylum Pseudomonadota; class Betaproteobacteria; order Burkholderiales; family Alcaligenaceae; genus Achromobacter; species Achromobacter sp. T5-5. The sequence goes on along the minus strand of NZ_AP027919.1, from coordinate 5,096,529 downwards.
ACACCTGCTACGTGGCGGCCACCGGCGAATGCGGCGAACGCAACATCGGCTGCAGCATGGTGGTGGACCCCCTGGGCGTGGTCACGGCCCGGGCCGGCGAAGCGCCCGCGCTGGTGTTTGCCGACATCGACCCCGAGCGGCTGGCCCATGCCCGCAAGGTGTTGCCCGTGCTGGCCAACCGGCGGTTCGCGCCGCCGGAACTGGCTTAGGGCCGGCCGAGTCCGTCATTCCGTGGGGGAAGGCTGGAACGGTGCGCGATGCGCGGCGTCGGCCCCGGGGCCGCACGGCAGGGGCGCCGGCGCGCGGCATGGTGTAATGCGGACTTGAAATCCTTGCTGTTTCCCTTCATCTGCTGCCAATGAGCAACGATCTCTTCGCGGCCGATCCTGCGCATCGGCCCTACGTGCCCCTGGCCGAACGCCTGCGTCCGCGCACCCTGTCCGACGTCGTCGGCCAATCGCACCTGCTGGGCGCCGACAAGCCCCTGCGCGTCGCCTTCGAGTCCGGCCGTCCGCACTCCATGATCTTCTGGGGGCCGCCCGGCGTGGGCAAGACCACGCTCGCGCGCCTGATGGCCGACGGCTTCGATGCGCAGTTCATCGCCATTTCGGCCGTGCTGGGCGGCGTCAAGGACATCCGCGACGCCGTGACTGTGGCGCAGGTGGCGCAAGGGCAGGGCCGCCGCACGATCCTCTTCGTCGACGAGGTCCATCGTTTCAACAAGGCCCAGCAGGATGCCTTCCTGCCCTATGTGGAAAGCGGCCTGTTCACGTTCATCGGCGCCACCACCGAGAATCCGTCGTTCGAGGTCAACTCCGCGTTGTTGTCGCGGGCGCGCGTCTATGTCCTGCAATCGCTGACCGCCGAGGAACTGCAGCAGCTCGTCGACCGCGCCGTGCAGGCGCTCAACGAAGGGCTGGAGGCCGGCGAGGCCATCCGCATCGAGCCCGACGCCCGCGAACAGCTTGCCGCCTGGGCCGACGGCGATGCGCGCCGCCTGATCAGCGCGGTGGAAGTCGTGGCCGAATCGGCGCAGGCCGCGGGCCGCGATACCGTTGACGCCGCCTGGCTGGAGATCTCGCTGTCGCAGAACCTGCGGCGCTTCGACAAGGGCGGCGACGCCTTCTACGACCAGATCAGCGCGCTGCACAAATCGGTGCGCGGCTCCAACCCCGATGCCGCGCTCTACTGGTTCTGCCGCATGATCGACGGCGGCGCCGATCCCAAATACCTGTCGCGCCGCCTGGTGCGGATGGCGGTCGAAGACATCGGCCTGGCCGACCCGCGCGCCACCGACCTGGCGGTCAACGGCGCCGACATCTACGAACGTCTCGGGTCGCCCGAAGGCGAGCTCGCGCTGGCGCAGGCGGTGGTCTACATGGCGTGCGCGGCCAAATCCAACGCCGTCTACAACGCCTACAACCAGGCCCGCAAATTCGCCGCGGAACACGGCAGCGCGCCGGTGCCCATCCACCTGCGCAACGCGCCGACCAAATTGATGAAGCAACTGGGCCACGGCAAGGCCTATCGCTACGCGCACGACGAGCCCCACGGCTACGCCGCGGGCGAGCAATATTTCCCGGATGGACTCAAGCCTTCCTTCTATCGGCCGACCGATCGCGGCCTGGAGGCTAAAATCCAGCAGAAGCTGGCATTCCTGCGCGAGCTGGACGCGCAGGAACGTGCCAAGAACCGGTGACGGGCAAACCCCGTCGCCTCTCGCAACCTCACCGACCTCACCATGCTAGACCCGATACTGCTGCGCAAAGACCTGCAAACCGTCGTGGACCGCCTCAAGACCCGCGGCGTCGCCTTCGACACGGAACGGTTCAACGACCTGGAGTCTCGCCGCAAGGCCGTCCAGACCGAGACCGAATCCCTGCAAGCCCGCCGCAATGCGCTGGCCAAGCAGATCGGCCAATTGAAGGCCAAGGGCGAGGACGCCAGCGCCGTCATGGCGGAATCCCAGGCCGTGCCCGAGCGCCTGAAGCAGCTCGAAGAAGAGCTGGCCGCCCTGCAGCAGCCCCTCAATGACCTGCTCATGTCGGTGCCGAACCTGCCGCACGCCAGCGTGCCGCTGGGCGAGTCTGCCGACGACAACGTCGAGGTCCGCCGCTGGCTGCCCGCCGAGGCCGGTCCCGACGGCAATCCGCCCGCGCTGGGCTTCGAGCCGCGCGATCACGTCGCGCTGGGCGAACCGCTGGGCCTGGATTTCGACATGGCCGCCAAGTTGTCGGGCGCGCGCTTCTCGTTCATGCGCGGCCCCATCGCCCGCCTGCACCGCGCGCTGGCCCAGTTCATGCTGGACCTGCAGACCGGCACGCACGGCTATACCGAGTGCTACACCCCGTATATCGTCAACGCGTCGACGCTGTTCGGCACGGGCCAGCTCCCCAAGTTCAATGACGACATGTTCGCGGTCTCCAAGGGCGGCGGCGATGACGATCCCAAGGTCGACGACCAGGGCAAGCCGTATGTGCGCGAAGACCAATACCTGATCTCCACGTCCGAAATCACGCTGACCAGTGTGGCCAGCGGCGCCATCCAGGCTGCCGCCGACCTGCCGCTCAAACTGACGGCCCACACCCCGTGCTTCCGCTCCGAAGCCGGCAGCGGCGGCCGCGACACGCGCGGCATGATCCGCCAGCATCAGTTCGACAAGGTCGAAATGGTGCAGATCACGCAGCCGGACCAGTCGTACGAGGCCCTCGAGGAAATGGTCGGCCACGCCGAGCGCGTGCTGCAACTGCTGAACCTGCCCTACCGCGTCGTGCTGCTATGCACGGGCGACATGGGGTTCGGCTCGGCCAAGACCTACGACCTGGAAGTGTGGCTGCCGGCCCAGAACACGTGGCGCGAAATCTCGTCGGTCTCCAATTGCGAAACCTTCCAGGCCCGCCGCATGCAGGCCCGTTTCCGCAACGCGCAAGGCAAGCCGGAATACGTGCACACGTTGAACGGTTCGGGATTGGCCGTGGGCCGCGCGCTGGTCGCCGTGCTGGAAAACCACCAGCAGGCCGACGGCAGCGTGCTGATTCCCGAAGCGCTGCAGCCTTATATGGGCGGTCTGACGGTGCTCAAGCCCTGATAACCGCGCCGTGTCCATCGGCCATATGGCCGATAAAAAGACGGAGCCTTCGGGCTCCGTTTTTTTTTATCATTGCGACATAATCCTGTCGCTTTGGAACGCTATTCTGCTCGCGTGAGTGCTTGATTTTTGATGTGAGCAATTGTGTATTTGCCATAAAAGGGCCGGATAGTTACGGCACAATACACCGGCGTTCTACACGCTTCATTCACTTATATAACAAGGAGTTGTCCATGACTTCAAGAATGATTGGAGATTTTCGTGTGAGATGCTCTGTGGCCAAGGAAGACGAGCAAGGCTACCGCGTGCAAATATGGACGCGCCGTATCGGCGGAACCGCACCGGAAAAATGCTGGACCGTGCCGGGACAGGCGCCGTTCGCAGACTTGCACGAAGCAGAACAGGAAAGCCGTCACTTGTTCCAGGGTATCAATGGTGTGCGTTTCAACGGTGAACCGGAGTTTGCTCATGCGTCCGCATAATGGCTGGTGGCGGGCGTCGAGTGCGCCCCGTCGATGGATCGATCTCGTTCAGGAATCACCGCGCTGGGCCGATGACAAGGCCAAGCAGGTGCCGCAGCAACCGGCTCCGCTGGCCGTTAAACCCGTCCAGGCTCCCGCAGCCTGACAGGTCAAGCGCAGGGGCACCGGACATTGCCCCCACGAAAATAAGGCCACTCATCGAGTGGCCTTTTTTTGTTCCCGCGGGATTGCGCGGGTTCAGTCGTCGCGTCCGTGTCCATGACCGCGGCCGCGGTAATGGCCATGACCATGCTTGGGCCCGTGATAATGCCCGCGATCATAATAGCGGCCGCCGCGGTAATACACCGGCGCCGGATAAACCACGGGCGGCGCCACGTAGACAGGCGCGGGCCGGTAATAGACGGGCGGCGGCGGCACGTAGACCGGCTGCGGCGCGACATAGACGGGCGCCGGGTAGACGACGCCCGGGATGCCGATGGAGATGCCGACGTCCACGCGCGCCATGGCGACGCTGGAGATCAGCAAACCCGCGGCACCCACACTTGCGATAAGCCATTTTTTCATCTTGCACCTGCCTACTGCCTGACGCAGCAAAGTTGAGTATTCGTTGACGCTATTTTCGGCGGTTTGCGCCAGCTATTCGTAAGCAACGCGGGCGCAATGGCGACAATCCGCAACCGCACCCCATTTCAGATGCAAGCAGTTGCTGCACTGCGGCAGCGGGCGCCCGCTCTGGCGGATCCGGTATTGAAGTCGATTGAAATAGCCTGGAATGTGCTGAAGCGGGGCGCCCGGGTTACATGTCGTCACTATGTGCGGACCGTCACGGGTAACGCATGTTGCGGCCGTGCCCCGGCGGTTCACGCGTCCGCGGATTCGTAGGGCACGGATTGGCGATATTCGACCACCCATACCCACGGATTCGCGGCCCAGGCGTGGGCTCCGTAGCGCTCACACCACATCAGGGCAAACGCGGTCTGCAGCGGCACGCCGGGCAATAGCGCCGAACTCTGATAGAGGGCGTGCGTGCCTTCGGCACGCGCGTCGGCTTCGGTCAGGTGCTGCAGGCGCTGGATGCGCACGCCCACCACGACGGCGGTGGCAAATGGGGTGCCCGCTTCGTCGGTCAGGATGATGGTTTCCCCGGATTTTCCGTAGGGGCAGCGCACCCAGCTGGAGGTCTTGCGCAATTCGGAAGGATTATCGGGCGAGGGGCCCATGGCCACCCACCTGCCCGAATCCGCGGCGTCCGCATACCAGACCGTGGTGAACTTGGACGGCTGCGGCTTCAGGATGCGCCGGCTCTGCACCTTTGCGCCATCCAGGACGGCCTTTTTAAGCGGTTCGCTAAACTGAAGTGACTGCCGTTTCATGTGCTAGCTGTTTCCCTCGCGATCAACGCTTGCGCGCCTCTTGCTGTTGTGGCCGGGGCCGGCACCTGCCATCTGCCAGAGGTTTATTCAAGCTCTGCAGAAGGAGTATGACGTGTCACGACCTGACTGTCAGGATGCGGCCTCGGGAGTGTTGTCTTTTTGAAAACGGCGAGGCGTTATTTGTATACTCGACGCATGACTACTGACCTGCACGATCTCAAGCCCGGTTACTACTGGTACACCATGGCCAATGACCCGTTGGCCGTCATCCATATTCATGAGGATGGCGGCGCCACGCTCATGGGCACCGACTATCGCATCGGCGCCGAAGGCGTGGCCGACATGGTCCGGCAAGGCGAACGCTTCTTCTGGATCGAGCCGCCCCAAGTCTGATGGCGGATCTGCTCCTGACGAACGTCCGCACGCCGCAAGGCGAGGCCGTCGACGTTCTGGTGCGCGGCGGCCGCATCCTGCAAGTGGGCCCGGGACTCGAAGCCGACCCCGCCGTCGCGCGGGAAGACGGCGGCGGCGCATTGCTGCTGCCGGCTTTCATCGAAGGGCACACCCACCTGGACAAGACGACCTGGGGCTCGGCCTGGTACGTCAACAAGGTCGGACCGTCGCTCACCGACCGCATCGACAACGAGCGCAAGTGGCGTGCCGACACCGGCCACGATGCCGCGAGCCATTCGCGCGCCCTGGCCCTGGCCTTCCTGCGCGCGGGCGCCACCCGCATCCGCACCCACGTCGACATCGACACCGAGGCCGGCCTGAAACACCTGGACGGCGTGCATGCCACGCGCCAGGAACTGGCTGGCCGCGTAGAGATCCAGACCGTGGCCTTTCCGCAGTCCGGCCTGTTGGCGCGCCCGGGCACCGCGGAGTTGCTGGACAGGGCTCTCGCGGAAGGGGCCGATGTGCTCGGCGGGCTGGACCCGTGCGCCATCGACCGCGATCCCGTGAAATCCCTGGACGTCCTCTTCGGGCTGGCCGACAGGCACGGCAAGCCCCTGGACATCCATCTGCACGAGCCCGGCGAACTGGGCGCCTTTACCCTTGAATTGATTCTGGATCGCATCCAGGCGCTGGACATGAAGGGCAAGGTCGTCATCAGCCATGCCTTTTGCCTGGGCGGGGTCGACGCCCGGCGGCTGGATGGCCTGCTGCGCCGGCTTGCGCTGCTGGATGTGGCGTTGCTGACCACCGCGCCGGCGTCCCGGCCGGTGCCGGCGGTGCGCGCCTGCCGCGAGGCGGGAGTGACGATTTTCGGCGGCAATGACGGCATCCGGGATACCTGGACGCCGTACGGCAGTCCCGACATGCTGGAGCGCGCGGCCTTGATCGGCCTGCGCAACGACCTGCGCCGCGACGATGAAATCGAATGGGCGTTCGATTGCGTGACCGGCGCCGCCGCCCGCGCCTGCGGGTTTGCGGACTATGGCCTGGCGCCCGGCGCGCGCGCCGACTTCGTGCTGGTCGATGCCGGCTACATCGCGCAGGCCGTGGTGCAGCGCCCGCCCCGGCGCCTTGTGGTGTCAGGCGGCAAGGTCGTGGCGCGCAACGGCGAAGACGCCATCGCCTAGCGGTTCCGCGTCCCGCCCGCTCATCCCAGGCCGAGCTGCGACTCGGCCAATTCCACGAACGCCCGCATCAATTCCGACCGCACTCCCGACCGGAGCCAGATGGCGCCCACCGTGCGCACCGGGCAGGGCGCGGGCAGCGGCCAGCGCTTTACGTGCGCCGGCGGCGTGGCGGTGCTGGCCCAGTCGGGCAGCAACGCCACGCCCAGCCCCTCGGACACCAGCTTGGCAATGGACTCGATGCCGTCCAGTTCAAACCGGACCCGGGGCCGCAGGCTGCGCGCGCGCAGGTAGTCATCGGCCATCTTGCCGCCCACCACGCTGCGGTCATAGCAGATGTAGGGTTCGCGCGCGATGACGGCCAGCGGATCATCCACCCTCATGTCAGCCGGTGTGACCAGCACCAGCGGTTCGTGCCGCAGATCGCGCCAGGCGCAGGTCTTGGGAATGGCAAACAGCGGATGCACCAGCAGCGCGCCGTCCAGTTCGCCCGACAGCACCTTGCTGTAGAGCAGCGTGGTGGGCGCGGGCTCGATATAGATTTCGATGCCCGGGTGCCGCGCCGCCCAGGTGCGCAGCACGGGCGGCATGATGCCGGTCAGCGCGGTGGGCGTGGCGCCTAGCCGCAACGGGCCGGCCGGCAGGTCGGTCTCCGAAGCGGCAGACCGCAGGTCGCGCACGTCGCGCAGGATGGCCCGCGCGCGTTCCAGGATGCGCACGCCGGCCGGCGTGGGCTTGACCGTGCGCCCCGAGCGCGCGATCAGCGCGCTGCCCACGTCCGCCTCCAGCGCGCGCAGCCGCTGCTGCACGGTGGCTGGCGTCAAACCCTGGTGCCTGGCGGCCTGGGCGATGGAACCCAGCTCCACCACGTGCACATACGTTTGCAGAAAGCGCGAGTCCACGGCGGGCTGTCTCCTTGAAAGATGTTTTTTCCATATTCTAAAGATGCATGAAGATAATTGTTGTTTTCTTTGGCGGCGGGAAGAATACGTCCAGGCGATCAGGCAGCGCACGGCGCGCCGGTCGGCCCTGTCGACTTCACTGCTACCAAGGAGCCCCCCGTGCCCATCATTGAATCCATAGACGTATGCGCCGCGGCGGTGCCTCTGGATAAGGTCACCTCGTTTTCCAACCGCACCGTGTCCACGCGCCACTACGGCCTGGTCAAGGTGCGCTCGACCGACGGCGTCGAGGGCATTGGCTTTTGCTACGTCGGCAGCGCCGGCGGCGCCATCTTCGAGGCGGCCGTCCAGAGCCTGCTGGGCCCGGTGCTGCTCGGCAAGGACTCGCACGCGGTCGAAGGACTGTGGCAGGCCATGTACCAGGAGGCGTTGCTGCAGGGCCGCCAGGGCACGGTGATGCGCGCGCTGAGCGCGCTGGACATCGCGCTGTGGGATCTGAATGCCAAGACGGCGGGCTTGCCGCTGCACAAATTCCTGGGCGCGGTCGAGCTTGAATCCGTGCCGGCCTATGCCAGCGGCGGCTATTACCTCGATGGCAAGACCCCGCAGCACCTGGGCGAGGAAATGGCCAGCTATGTGGAAAAGGGCTTTGGCGCCGTCAAGATGAAAACCGGCCGCCTCACGCCGCGCGAAGAAGAAGCGCGCCTGAAGGCCGCGCGCGAGGCCGTGGGGCCGGACGTCGAACTGATGATGGACTGCAATAACGCCTGGCAGGACGTGACGCAGGCCATGCAATACATCCGCCGCTTCGAACAGTACGAACCGTATTTCATCGAAGAGCCCTTCGGTCCCGACGATATCGACAGCCACGCCAAGCTGGCGCGACTGACGCACCTGCCCATCGCCACCGCCGAGATCGGCTACGGCCGCTGGTATCACAAGGAGCTGCTGGACAAGGGCGCCGCCGGCATCCTGCAGACGGACGCCGCGGTCTGCGGCGGCATCACCGAATGGAAGCGCATCGCCGCCACCGCGGCCAGCTACGGCGTGGTGGTGTGCCCGCACTGGTTCCACGACGTGCACGCGCCTCTGGTCGCGGCCACGCCCAACGCGCGCTATGTCGAATTCTTCTGGGACGACCAGGTGCTGAACTTCCGCAAGCTGGTCGACCGCCAACTGTCCCACAAGCAGGGCCGCGTGATCCTGCACCAGGAACCGGGCCTGGGCTTCGGCTTTGATGAGCGCATGGTCGACCGCTACGGCAAGTGGACGCGCGTCGCCCGCTGACCGGGAAGCAAGGCACGCGCATCGCGCGTGCCCGCAGGTGTCGTGCAGCAGTCCCGCATCCAGGCCGCGACAGACGGCCGGATGCATCTGAAGGAGGCAGTGTCCACATAACCCGATGCCGGCCCTTGGACCGGCGCGCGAGGAGACAACAATGCAACGTAGGCAATTCATGACCGGCGCCGCGGCGCTGGGGGCGGCGCTCGTGCTGCCGGCGGCGGCGCGGGCGCAGGACATGCCGTCCGGGCCGGTGAAGATCGTGGTTGGCTTTCCCGCGGGCGGGGGCACCGATGTGCTGGCTCGGCTGCTGGGCCAGAAGCTGGGGGTGTTGTGGAACCTGCCCGTCATCGTGGAAAACCGCGCGGGCGCGGCCGGCGTCATCGCGGCCGAGCAGGTCGCCCGCCAGCCCAACGACGGCAATACCTTGCTGATGGCGCACGTGAATAGCCACGGCATCGCGCCGGGGCTGCAGCCCAATCTGGGGTATTCGGTGGACAGGGACTTCACGCCGATCGCCCTGGTCGGCAAGACGCCCACCATCCTGATCGGGGGCGCTGGCCAGCCGGCAAAGACCCTGCCCGAACTCGTCCAGCTTTGCCGCGCGCAGCCGGGCAAGATCGTGTTCGGTTCCGCGGGCAGCGGATCGGCGCAGCACCTTGCGCTGGAAATCTTCAAGGCGCGCGCGGGCATCGACGTGCTGCACGTGCCGTACAAGGGATCGGCGCCGCTGATGAACGACCTGCTGGGCGGGCATGTGCAGTACTGCTTCGAGGGCATGACGACCGCCACGCCGCTGATCCAGTCGGGCAAGGTCGTCGCCCTGGCGCAGACGCTGCAGCAGCGCTCCAAGAGCCACCCCAACGTGCCGACGGTGGCCGAGCAGGGCTATCCGGGTTTCGAGGCCAGCATCTGGTTCGGCATGGTGGGTCCTGGCGGAATGCCCCCCGGCATGGTCCAGCGCATGAGCCGCGACATCGACCAGGTCCTGGCGATGGCCGACGTGCAGCAGAAGCTGGCGCAGGTGGGCGCGGAAGACGGCGGCGGGGGCGCGCAGCGCTTTGCCGACTTCATGAAGAGCGAGCAGAAGAAGTACGCAAAGACGATCCAGGACGCGAAGATCGTCGCGCAGGGGTGATGCTGTTCCGGTGTCTGACACCCGACCAAGACGGTCTTCAAATGTCAGGCGCGCGCCGCGGGTGTCAGACACCGGGAAAGGCAGACACCGTGACAGCCGGCCTCCCTCAGCGCGCCTCCCTCAGCGCGCCTCCGGGTCCACCCAGCCCGCCGTGGCCGAGATCGAACGGGCCTTCTCGCTGAGCAGCCGGGCGGTGTCGGACTCCAGGTCGTCATCCACGGCGCCCACCGGCCCCATCAGCGTGATGGCCGCCTTCATTTCGCCGAGCATGTCGAAGATGGGCGCTGACAGCGACGTGAAGTGAGGCAGCAGCGCGTGGCGGCAACGGCTGATGTGGTGCTTGCGCACTTCGTCGCGGATGGCCTGCACGTCCGCCATTGTGTAGGCGTTGCCCGCCGTGCCGCCGTGGCTCTCCGGCACCGACGAGGCCATTTCCTGTTCCAGCAGTTCACGGGTCAGCGCATCCGGCAGGTGCGCGAGGAAGTTGCGGCCCAGCGCCGACGACAGCAGGGGCATCACCGTGCCCACGCGCAACTCCAGCAAGGGCCGGCTGCGGCTGCCTTCGACGCGATAGACGATGGTCGGCCCCTTGTTGCCCCACACCCCCAGGAACACGGTATGCCCGGTGGCCGCGGCCACCTCGGCCATGATGGGCCGGGCCGTCGTGAACACGTCGAACTGTTCCAGGGCCGCCAGCCCCAGCCGCAAGGCATAGGGCCCCAGGCCATAGTGGCCGGTGTCGGCATGCTGCTGCACCACGCCCACCTTCTGGAAGCTCACGAGGTAATAGTGGACGTTGGGGACCGTCAGTTCACAGGCGTCGGCGATTTCCTTCAGGGGCAGCGGGCGGCCGGCCTTGCGGATCACGTCCAGGATCCGGAACCCCACCTCGATCGATTGGATGCCCCTGCGCGCCGTGGCCGGCGCCTGTTCCGAATTTTTCTCAGCCTTGCCGGCGGGCCTTGCCATTGCTGCCTCCACTGTGTTTGTGGCGGCAGTGTAGCAGCGGCTTTTGCCGGCTTTGCCGCGCCGCGCCGGGTTTCCCCTAGCTTTTACCAGTCCCGCTATAAGTTTGATAATAGTTAATGCATACAGCAGTATCAATCTAAAACGACAGGGGAAAGCAAGCATGGAAGCAAATGTCGCACTGCCCAGGCTCGACGCCGGGCCTACGCTGAGCCGCAAGGAAGAACGCCAGGTCGTGGTCGCCTCGACCCTGGGCACGCTGTTCGAGTGGTATGACTTTTTCATCTACGGAACGCTGGCCGTCTTCATGAGCCAGGTTCTCTTCCCGCAGGACAACCCGACGGTCGCGCTGCTGGCCGCCCTGGGCGCGCTGGCGGTGGGCTTCATCATCCGGCCGCTGGGCGCGGTGATGTTCGGCTACCTGGGCGACAAGCTGGGACGTAAATACACGTTCCTCATCACGGTCGTGATGATGGGCGGGGCCACGGTGCTGATCGGATGCCTGCCCACCTACCAGTCGGCGGGCCACCTGTCGTGGATCCTGCTGCTGACGCTGCGCGTGGTGCAGGGCCTGGCCGTGGGCGGCGAATACGGCGGCGCCGTGATCTACGTCGCCGAGCACTGCGAGCCCAGGCGCCGGGGGCTGCTGACCGGCTGGATCCAGATCACCTCGTCGGCCGGCCTGATCCTGTCGCTGGTGGTGATCCTGTGCGTGCAGGCGTCGATGAGCGCCGAGGACTTCCGCCAGTGGGGATGGCGCCTGCCGTTCATCCTGTCCATCGTCATGCTGGCCATTTCGATCTACGTGCGCGCCAAGCTGCACGAGTCGCCGGTCTTCACGCGCATGAAGCAGCAGAACCGCCTGTCCAAGAACCCGGTCAAGGAAACGTTCGGCCAATGGCCCAGCCTGCGCCTCGTGCTGCTGGCGCTGATCGGCGTCACCGCCGGGCAGGGCGCGACCTACTTCACCGGCCAGTTCTACGTCATGATCTTCCTGCAGCAGGCCGCGCAGCTTGACCAGACCACTGTCTACACGCTGATCCTGATCGGCTTCATCATCGGCGCGCCGACCTTCGTGCTGTTCGGCTGGCTGTCCGACAAGATCGGCCGCAAGTGGATCATGATGGCGGGTCTGTTCATCGGCGCCGTGGGCTACCACGCCATGTTCGACGTCCTGCTCAGCGCCGGCAACCCGGCGCTGGCGCAGGCCATGCAGACAACGCCCGTCCGTGTCCATGCCGATACCGGCGGCGGCGCGTGCGACTTCGGGCTGCAGGCGGCCATGATCGGCAGCCACGCCGACCACAAGAAGGTCTGCGTGCAGGCCAAGAAATTCCTGGTCGGCAAGGGCATCAACTTCGAATACGCCGCGCCGATTCCGGGGCAGGAGATCGCGATGAGCGTGGGCGGCGTCACGGTCAACGGCTTTGACCGGGCCGGCTACGCCAAGGCGCTGGCCGCGGCGGGCTACCCCGACAAGGCGGACCCCGCGCGCATCGACCGCGCCACCATCATCCTGATCCTGGTGCTCATGACCGCCGTCGTCGCCATGGTGTATGGACCGGTCGCGTCCTATCTGGTCGAATTGTTCCCCGCGCGCATCCGCTACACCGCGCTGTCGTTTCCGTATCACATCGGCGCCGGCATATTTGGCGGTATCGTCCCCTTTACGGCCACGTACCTGGCGCAGGCCAGCGGCAATATCTTCGGCGGCCTGATGTATCCGGTGACGGTGATGGTGATCGTGGGCATCATCGGCAGCCTGCTGCTGCCCAACACGCGCGCCCAGGCCATCGACGAAGACCCGGCCCATTAACGAAAAAAGCAGAATTCCGAGACAAGCGAGCAGACACATGTCCGAGCAAAAAACCTTCAAGGCCGCCGTCATCCAGGCGGCGTCCATTCCCACCGACAGCGTGGCCTGCGCCCGCAAGGCGGCTTCGCTGATCCGCCAGGCGGCCGAGCAGGGCGCCCGCGTGCAGGTGTTCCCGGAGGCCTTCCTGGGCGGCTATCCCAAGGGCAATTCCTTCGGCGCGCCCATCGGCATGCGCAAGCCCGAGGGCCGCGACGCGTTCGCCAGCTACCACCAGCAGGCCATCCGGCTGGACGGCGAAGAGGTCGCGCTGGTGGCGCAGGCCGCGGCCGACACCGGCAGCGTCGTCGTCATGGGCTGCATCGAGGCCGACGGCGGCACGCTGTATTGCACCGTGCTGTACTTCAACGGCCAGGAAGGCCTGGCCGGCAAGCACCGCAAGCTGATGCCCACCGCCGGCGAACGCCTGATCTGGGGCTTTGGCGACGGCTCGACCATGCCCGTCATCGACACGCCCTACGGCAAGATCGGCGCCGTCATCTGCTGGGAAAACTACATGCCCATGCTGCGCATGTACATGTACAGCCAGGGGGTGGCGCTGTACTGCGCGCCCACGGCCGACGATCGCGACACCTGGCTGCCCAGCATGCGCCACATCGCGCTGGAAGGCCGCTGCTACGTGCTCACGGCCTGCCAGCACCTGCGCCGCAGCGCCTACCCCGAGGACTTCGAATGCGCGCTGGGCGACGCGCCGGACACGGTGCTGATGCGCGGCGGCAGCGCCATCATCGGCCCGCTGGGCGAGGTGCTGGCCGGCCCGGACTTCTCGGACGAGACCATCCTGTACGCCGACATCGACCCCCACCAGATCCTGCGCGGCAAATACGATTTCGACGTCTCCGGGCACTACGCCCGCCCCGACGTCTTCCAGCTGCAGGTCGACACCCGCGAAAAGCGCGCGGTGTCGGCGGTCGGCGCCGCCGCGCCGCAGCAGGAGGCCTGATCGATGCATTTTGATTTCAGCGCCTTGCCGGCGCAGACGGTCTACAACATCCTTACCTCGACCGTCACGCCGCGTCCGATTGCCTGGGTCACCACGCTGTCGGACAAAGGCGTCGTCAACGCGGCGCCGTTCAGCTTCTTCAACGTGATGGGGCACCAGCCGCCCACCGTCGCCATCGGCCTGATGCGCCATCCCGACGGAGATTTCAAGGACACCGGCGCCAACATCATCGAGAACGGCGAATTCGTGGTGAACCTCGTGCCCGAGTCGCTGGTGCGCGAAATGAACCAGACCTGCGCCGACTATCCGGCCGACGTCGACGAATTGGCGGCGGCGGGCCTGACGGCGCTGCCGGCCACGCATGTGCGCCCGCCCCGCATCCAGGGCAGTCCCGTGTCGCTGGAGTGTGTCAGCCAGGCAACGGTCGTGACCGGTCCGCGGCAGATTGTCGTCATCGGACGGGTGCTGGGCGCGCACGTGGACGACGCTTGCGTGCGCGACGCCGAACGTGGCCACGTGGACACGCCGGCGCTGGGTTTGATCGCCCGCATGCACGGCGGTGGCTGGTATGCGCGCAGCACGGACACGTTCCAGCTCGCGCGGCCGACCTTGCCGACGTAGGCGGTTGGCGGCCTGCGGGCCGACATTTTCTGCCGCCGGCAGCGGCTTTTTTACAACGTTGCCGGCGTGCCGGGCGCAATGCGTAGAGCTTGCGTCAATAAGGTCCCCACTTCGCCAGATGTCCCCTAAATCCGGGCTGCTAGCATCCGTTGGACCGTCGCGGGAACCCTCGAAACCGAACTCCCCGACGGCATTTCTCAGACACAACGGACACCTTTATTGGGGGCGGATAACCAGGGGCTTGCGAGCATCTGGCTTGAATTGGCGGCGGCGCAATCCCGCCGCCGAGGCATCCGCCCGAGCACGCATTCACACTCGCCCTGGAAGCCGCCGGAGGCAGTATGAAAAACATGAAGCTTGGAACCCGCCTGGCGGGTGGTTTCGCGATCCTGCTGGCCATGATCATGGTCATGAGCATCGTCGGGCTGGTCAGCCTGGCCAACATCAACGACTCGGTCGAAACGCTGACGCAGCGCTCCCTGACCAAGGAACGCCTGATCAACGACTGGGCGCGCAATATCCATTCCGGCGTGACCCGCACCACCGCGATCGCCAAGAGCGCCGACGCCAGCCTGGCGGGCTTTTTCGCCGAGGAAGCGGCGGCGTCGACCCGCAATTCGTCGGCCTTGCAGAAAAGCATCGAGCCGCTGATCGAAACCGACGAGGAAAAGGCGCTGTGGCAAGGCATAAGCAAGGCGCGCGGCGACTACCTGCGCACCCGCGACGGCATCTTCAAGGCCAAGCAGGAAGGCAACGTGGACGCCGCCAACAAGATCTTCACCCAGGAATTCCTGCCGGCGACGCGCCAGTTCATCGACCAGATCACGCGCCTGTCTGATCTGCAGCGCGCCGACATCGACGCCCGGGCCACGGAGATCGAAGCCTCGTACGGCGCCGCGAACCTCTGGATGATCGTCATCGGTTCGATTGCCGTCGTGAGCGGCCTGCTGCTGGCCGTGCTGCTGACGCGCAGCATCACCCGTCCGCTGTCCGACGCCGTGCGCGTGGCGCGCACCGTGGCCGCCAACGACCTGACCAGCACCATCGTCGTGACGTCCCGCGACGAGATCGGGCAGTTGCTGCGGGCGCTGGAAACCATGAACGCCAATCTGGCGGGCACCGTCGCCCGGATCCGCACCGGCGTGGACAGCATCGCGTCCGCCTCCAGCGAGATCGCGGCCGGCAATACCGACCTGTCCACCCGCACCGAGCAGCAGGCCGCGTCGCTCGAAGAGACCGCCGCCTCCATGGAGCAGTTGTCGTCCACCGTCAAGCAGAACGCCGACAGCGCCAAGCAGGCCAACCAGCTCGCCGCGGCGGCCTCCGAAACCGCCTCGCGCGGCGGCGCCACCGTGTCGGAGGTCGTGAGCACCATGAACGCCATCTCCGCCAGCTCGGTGAAGATTTCCGACATCGTGTCCGTCATCGACGGCATCGCATTCCAGACCAACATCCTGGCATTGAACGCCGCCGTGGAAGCCGCGCGGGCCGGCGAGCAGGGCAAGGGCTTCGCCGTCGTGGCGGCCGAGGTGCGCACGCTCGCACAGCGCAGCGCGCAGGCGGCCAAGGAAATCAAGATCCTGATCGAAGACACCGTCCAGAAGATCGGCCAGGGTTCGGGCAGCGCCGAACGCGCCGGCACGACCATGCAGGAAATCGTCAGCTCGGTGCAGCGCGTGACCGACATCATGGGCGAGATCGCCGCGGCCTCGGCCGAACAGGCCGACGGCATCGAACAGGTCAACCGCGCCGTCTCGCAGATGGACGAAGTCACGCAGCAGAACGCGGCGCTGGTGGAAGAAGCCGCGGCCGCCGCGGGTTCGATGCAGGATCAATCAGCGGAACTGACGCGGGCGGTCAGCGCGTTCAGGCTGCCGGGGGCGGGGCACGGGGGCGCGCAGGATGGTGCGCGGCGGTCCACAGCGGCGCTTCAACTGGCGGCGTACTGAGACTGTGCGGGCAGGCCGGGAATAGGGCAGCAACGTCCTGCCCGGCGCTGCGCATCAACTTGCTGCACAGCCTTGGGCGATTCGCGTTGATCCCATTCCGTTCATGGTGATGCGATCATTTGTCGGCGCCGGCCCGCACCCGGCTGCGAGCACGAGCGCGTTCTTCCGCGGCCGAGCCGGCGGGCTGTTGGGAGGCTTGGTTCGCTTGACTCGACGCCGGATTTGGCACGGGCGGCGGGCTGGGTGCCTGGAACGTGCTCGCCAACGGGTGTTCCGCCATCGCGCTACGCCGCAGCACCAATGCCGCCACATCGCTATCAGGACATTCCTTGAGCGCCCGCGACCCAATAAAGCGCAATGCGCCTTGGCGGTCGCGGCTCATGGCCGCGTCGATGTCTCCGGGCGTCTTGTCGTACCAGAATGAGTACGTCACATAGCCCTTTTTTCCACCGGTGGTGAGCGAGGGGCCATAGGTGCACTGAATGGTTTGCTGCCCGCCATTTCCTGCGTTGGTCATCCATCCATATAGCTCCCCCTCCACCCGCCCATAGAAATCTCCTGGGTAGACTTGATTCAATTCCATCTTGAAGAGACGAGCCCCGCCGTCCGGCATGACGGCATCCTTGATCTCCTGGGCGATGGCTGCCTGGGCGCGTTGCGCTTCCCCCGTGCCGCCATTGATCTCCTGGCGATCGCGCAGCTGCTTGTACTGTTGATAAAGGGGCTCATTAGCCTGCAGGGCCTCCTGCAAGCGGCCAGGCTGGATTACCGCGACGGCGATTTGCCCGTCACGCGGCGCTCCCAGCGAAGCGCGTACCCCTCGCACCCAAGCTTCGAATGCGGGCCGGCCATCGGATGGGATGCCGTTGTCCAGCGGACCGCCGGTAATGCCGTCCAATCCTCGGGCGATGGCGAGGCTACGCTCGGAAAATCCCTCGTTCAGAAACTGGATGAGAAAGGCGATGTCTTTCTCCAGCAGCAGGCCGGCAAAATCAGCCTCGGCTTTCGCCCGCGCTTGAGGCGTCTGTGCGGTATCAAGGAAAGCACGGCGGGCGTGGGCGATACGGAGGTTGAACTTAGCCTTGTCGAGGGTGGCTTGCTGCTGAGCGGCCAGGACATTGGCAACCTCGTGCCGAACGATGTCCCCAATGGTGACTTTCCCGATCCAAACCGTCGTTTGAGCGTTAGCCGACGACAGGGTGGCAATGGCGAGGGCAAAGGCAATGAGATGCCCCCAGCGTCGGCTGCGGCGCGCGGCATTGCGATGCTGCTTGCCAGCAATGATGTCGGCGGGATGGGGGCTCAACAGATTGGAAGTAACCATCCGGCCAACTCCTGGTTGGATTGGGTGCTCTCAGACGCAGGGGCTTGCGGCGCAGGCGCTTGCGATGCAGGGGCTTGCAATGCAGGGGTCTGTCATACCGCTTGTGAAGCTGCTTGTGAAGCTGCTTGTGAAGCTGCTTGTGAAGCTGCTTGTGAAACTGCCTGTCAGGCAGCTTTCGGACGATGAGAGCCGCGGCGCTCACGGTTGGTCGACGGCTATTTGGCATTGTTTTTATCACCGGCGGGCAGGCCTTACCATCCCTCATCTGCGGGATTGCCGTGGGCCGCGGCGCTCGTGTAGCCCCGGCGCAGGGGAAGGCTCTCGCAATGCCAATGTCCGCGAAAGGATGCGGCTGGCCCCGACCGAAAAGAAAAAAGCCCCTGATTTCTCAGGGGCTTCGTTCTTGAATACTGGCGGAGAGGGTGGGATTCGAACCCACGGTACGGGGATACCGTACGCCTGATTTCGAGTCAGGTACATTCGACCACTCTGCCACCTCTCCGTGGCTGGATTCCGTAACGTTGAAATCGCCGTTGTTTTTAAGAACGGGTCTTTCACAAGAGATCCCTGGTCGGAAGGATCTTCGTTGTCGGAGCAGCGAAGCCCGCAATTCTACAGGATTTTTTTTGTTTGTGTAAAGCGGTAGCCAACAAGCAGGGGTAAAACGTACACAGCGGGTTTCATCCGGCTTCCAGGCCGGCCGAAGTTTGGACAGAATTCTCCCCATTCCGCATAACGGCCCCTCCATGGACCTCATCCTCATCCTTCTGCTCGCGGCCGTGCTGTGCGTGCCCATCACCCAAATGCTCGGGCTGGGCGCCATTCCCGGATACCTGGCGGCCGGCGTGCTGGTCGGACCCTCGTGCCTGAAGCTGGTCACGAACGTGGACACGATGATCGGCGTGTCGCAGTGGGGCGTCGTGATGATGCTGTTCATCATCGGGCTGGAACTGTCGCCCAAGCGCCTGTGGGCGATGCGCAGCGAGGTCTTCATCCTGGGCACCCTGCAGATGCTGGTGTGCGGCCTGCTGCTCGGGCTGGTGTTCGGCGCGGCCTTGCGGCACCTGGCGGGCATGGAATGGCAGGCGGCGGTGCTGTGCGGCCTGTCGCTGGCGCTGTCGTCCACGGCGGTGGCGCTGCGCCTGCTCGATGAACGCCAACTGACCCGCACGCCGCTCGGGCGCTCGGCGCTGGGGGTGCTGCTGTTCCAGGACATGGCCGCCATCCCCATGCTGGTGGCCGCGGGCCTGCTGGGATCGGACGGGACGTCGGCCCCGTCCTTCAAGGAGGCGCTGGTGGCCGTGGCGGTCGTGGCGCTGGCCTACCGGCTGCGGCTGCTCGGCTGGGCGGCCAAGGCCGAATTGAACGAGCTCTTCACCGCCGCGGCGCTGCTGATGGTGGTGGGCGCCGCGCAGCTCTTCGACTATGCGGGCCTGTCGGCCGGCCTGGGCGGGTTCCTGGTGGGCGTGATGATGGCCGAGTCGCGCTACCGGCACGACCTGGAAAAGGCGATCGACCCCTTCAAGGGCTTGCTGCTGGGGCTGTTCTTCGTGGCCATCGGCATGTCGATCAACCTCAAGGTGGTGGCGCATCACTGGATGTTCATCTGCGCCGGCGTGGCGGCGCTGCTGGCGGTCAAGGCCGTCATCCTCTATGGCTTTGCGCGATTCCTGGGCTTGCCCCGCTACCATCGGCTGCTGTTCGCGCTGGTGCTGGCGCAGGGCGGCGAGTTCAGCTTTGCCATCTTCAACGAAGCGTGGGACAACCATCTGGTCAACCTGGAGCAGCGCGACGTGCTGTCGGTGATCGTGGCCATCTCGATGGGCGTCGTGCCGGTGCTGATCAAGCTGCTGGAACGGGTGCCGGAAAAGTACGGCGGCATGGCGGACCTGCCCGTGGCGGACGCCGCCCCGGCCGTGGACGCCGGGCCGTCCTCCGGCGCGGACAAGCCCCCCGCCGGTTGACCCGCGTCAGGCCAGGGCATGGCATGATGACCGCCTTGCCGGGCGGCTACACTTGAAGCCCATTCGCTTCCCGTTCCGTTTCCCCATTTATGCGCCCGCTCACAGGAGAAAGCTCATGCTCAAAGGAAAAGTAGCGCTCGTCACCGGTTCCACCAGCGGTATCGGCCTGGGTATCGCCACGGCATTCGCCCAGCAGGGCGCCGACATCGTCCTGAACGGTTTTGGCGATGCGGCTGAAATCGAAAAGCTGCGCGCGGAACTGGCGGACAAGCATGGCGTGAAAGTCATCTATGACGGCGCGGACCTGTCCAAGGGATCGGCCGTGCGCGAACTGGTCGAAAGCACCGTACGCCAGCTGGGCCGCATCGACATCCTGGTCAACAACGCCGGCATCCAGCACACCGCGCTGATCGAGGACTTTCCGGCCGAGAAATGGGACGCCATCCTGGCGCTGAACCTGTCCGCCGTGTTCCACGGCACCGCCGCCGCCTTGCCGCACATGAAGAAGCAGGGATCGGGCCGCATCATCAATATCGCATCGGCGCATGGCCTGGTGGCCTCGGCCAGCAAGTCGGCCTACGTGGCCGCCAAGCACGGCGTGGTGGGCTTCACCAAGGTCACCGCGCTGGAAACCGCGGGGCAGGGCATCACGGCCAACGCCATCTGCCCGGGCTGGGTCCGCACGCCGCTCGTGGAAAAGCAGATCACCGCGCTCGCGGAAAAGAACGGCGTGGACCAGGAAACCGCCGCCCGTGACCTGCTCAGCGAAAAGCAGCCGTCGCTGCAATTCGTGACGCCGGAACAGCTGGGCGGCACCTCCGTGTTCCTGGCCTCGGACGCCGCCGCGCAAATCACCGGCACCACCGTCTCCGTCGATGGCGGCTGGACGGCGCGCTAAACAAGGAAACCCTGAATGCTGTTGTTGCTTTCCCCCGCCAAGAAGCTGGACTACGACTCGCCGCTGCACATCGAGACGCACACCCAGCCCCTGTTCGTGGATCAGGCCGCCGGCCTGATCAAGGTCCTGAAGACCAAGACTGCCGAGGACATCTCGGACCTCATGAGCCTGAGCCCGGCCCTGTCCGAGCTGAACGTCCAGCGCTACGCGCACTGGAAGCGCAGCTTCACGCAGGCCAACTCGCGCCAGGCGGTGCTGGCCTTTAACGGCGACGTCTACGAAGGCCTGGACGCCGCCACCCTGTCGGCAAAGCAGCTGGACTGGGCGCAGGAGCACGTCGCGATCCTCAGTGGCCTCTATGGCGTGCTGCGCCCGCTCGACCTGATGCAGCCTTACCGCCTCGAAATGGGCACGCGCCTGGAAAACCCCAAGGGCAAGAACCTGTACGAGTACTGGGGCAGCACCATCGCCGACTACCTGAACGAGCGCCAGGCCGGCCAGAAGTCGCCGGTCATCATCAACCTGGCGTCCGAAGAGTATTTCAAGTCGGTCGACCAGAAGGTCTTGAAGGCGCGGGTGGTGCAGTGCGTGTTCCAGGACTGGAAAAACGGCGCCTGGAAGGTAATCAGCTTCCATGCCAAGCGCGCGCGGGGCCTGATGGCCCGTTACGCCATCCAGCACAAGGTCGCCAAGCCGGAAGGCCTGCAGGGCTTCGACCTGGAAGGCTATGCGTACGACGCGTCGGCCTCGTCGGACGACAAGCTGGTGTTCCGCCGCAAGCTGGATTGATTGCTGTCGTCAGGCACCCATCGAATGCCGGCCCGGGATTCCCGGGCCGGCATTTTTTTCGCCGCGGTTCGACGCGCGGAAGCTAGGACGCCGCCGCTGCCACCGGCGGCGCATGCAGCGGATCGGCCAGCGCCTGCAATTCCTGGCGGATCATGTGCGCGGCCTTGAGCATCTGCTTGAGCGGATAGGCCAGCGCGGCCTGGTCGCCCGAGGTGTCGAATTGCGTGGGCAGGTCCAGCGGCGCGCGCGGACTGTTTTCATCGAGCAGGACCGCCATGCCGTCCAGCGCCTGCCGTATCGGCTCGGGCGTGGCGGGCAGCGCCGCCAGGATCGGAATCGCCGCGGTGATCTGCGACGCCAGCACATGGTTCTGGATCAGCAGATTGTTCAGCTCGGGCACGTCCACCTGGTGCGACTTGGGTTCGCTCATCATCCGGTAGAACGCTTCCGCGAAATTGCTGAACGCGATGTGCACGTTCTTGCGGGCCAGGCGCCACGCGAGGTCGGCGTCCGTCACCGCGGGCGTCTCGGCGGCGGCCGCGCCCATGGGCGCGCCGTGCGCCTGCATGGCGTCGACATAGCGCAGCCCCGCCAGCAGGTATTCGCGGTTGGCGCGCGTCGCGGCCGAGGCCAGCGGCTTGAGGTAGCGCGCTTCCCACCACGGCAGGATGTAGCTGCAGACCAGCGCCAGCGCGCAGCCCAGCAGGGTGTCGATGGCGCGTTCACCGATCACCGACATGGATACGGTGCCCGGCGACACGAAGTGAAAGACCAGCACCACGAACAGGGTGTTGAAGATCGCGCTGGCCATGTAGTTCAGCTGCACCAGGCTGTTGCCCATGATGCACGCGCCCAGCAGGACGGCGAACAGGATGCTGGGCTCGTCGGTCAGGCTAAAGAGCAGCAGGGCGGCGATGCAGCCGATCAGCGTTCCCATCAACCGCCAGCCGTTGCGTTGGCGCGTCAGCGCAAACCCCGGCTTCATGATGATGACGATGGTCAGCATGATCCAGTAGTTGTGCGCCGAGAACGCGGGCGACAGCCAGCGGCTGGCCAGCGTCATGGCGATGGCCGCCGCGGCCGTCACCCGCAGCGCATAGCGGAAATGCGGCGAATCGAGCCGCAGGTTGCTGGTCAGGAGGCCGAAGCGGAACTCCTGGCGCGAGATGAACCGCGTCAGCGATTTGTTGATGCGCAGCACGTCGGTGGGCTTGGCGTCGGGCGACGCCGCGGTGTGGTCGGCCAGCCGGTCCACGATGCGCGCCGAATTGCGCAGGCGCCGCAGCACCTGGATGATGAGGGCCAGCATTTCCGGGTCGCGTTCGCCCAGGCCCTGTTGCTTGAGCTGTTCGATCTCGTATTCGATGGCGCGCAGCTCGGCCTTGGCGCTGCTGCGGTACTGCACCTTGCGGCCGCGCGACACGTCCAGCGCGATGCGGTTCAGCTCCAGCGACATCTTCACCAGCGCATCGCGCATGAACATCAGACAGTCGTTGCCGGCCAGCGTGCGGCGCAGGGCCGCGTAGTCGGTATGCGTGGCGACCAGCGTGTCCAGCAGCTGCAGCATGTCCACGAACATGTTCCAGATCATCACGCGCTGGCGGTCGCCCAGCCCCTTGCCGCGAGGCAGGGCGCGCAGCACCATGTCGCGCGCGGCCTGGTGCTTCTCGGTCATGACGGACTGGCGTTGGATCAAGGTCCGGTAGGCTTCGTCCAGGTCGGACGTCTCGTCGTAGAAGGACGCCCGCGCGGCCACGTAATCGGCGGTCGCAAAGAGCGCCACCGACATGGCCTGCTGCTCTTCGCGCAGCCAGAACAGCCGCGAAAAACCCAGGCTGAACACAACGTAGAACAGCGCGCCGCCCAGCGTGGCGGCGGCGTGGGCCAGGACCTCGTGCGGCGCCAGCGGCGAATGCATGGTCAGCGTCATCAGCAGCAGACCGGCAAAGCCGATCAGGCCGCCGCGCTTGCCGAAGACGGTGAACATCGAATAGACGAAGCACTGCACGATGACCGCCAGCCAGATCAGCACGGGGTGCGTGGACGCCAGCCCGGTGATGATGACCGTGATGGTGCCCAGCGCCGCGCCGCCCAGCATTTCATTGGTGCGGTGCCGCTGCGGGCCGCCCGGCTGGTCGATGATGGCCAGGCACTGCGCGCCGAACGTCGCGACCAGGCCGGTCGTGTAATTGCCGAATATGCCTCCCAGCACCAGCACGGGCAACAGCATGCCGACTCCCTGGCGCACCCCTCCGAAGAAGTAGTGGCTATAGAGAAAGCGGCGAATGCTGGCGATGCGCAAATCCATGGGCGGCGGCTCGGTTCTGGACGACGGAACAAGTATAGAGAGGCCGCCGTGGGTTTTGGGGTCGGATGGTTACCGAACCTTCCGTGCAACGGTCGGCAAAAGCCGATTTGCCACCGTTGACGCAACGCGGTAAATTGCTCCACTTGCTTCGGTCTGCCTATCCGAAACCGGAGCGTTGATGCGAACGGCCAGGGTCACATCCCAGCCGTCCTGCAGCAAGTCATATTTGCCGTTGGCCGCGCCACAAGCGTGTGTTGCCAAGGCTTCCATTTCGACCTCCAGCGTCCCCAAGGGGCGTTTGCACTGCGTTCTGTCGAGCGTGTGCCGGGTCGGCAAGGTGTCCGGGTGGCGTGGCTCCGTGAGCCGCTAAGCGCCGGATATGTTGTCGTAACCGGTATGGGTTCAGTTGCCGCCGTATCCGGGCGCGCAGCAGTCAGGGTTGCAGGGCCGGTTTTGAAAGGAACTACAACATGGAAATGAATGGCGCCGATATCGTCGTGCGCTGCCTGGCCGATGAAGGCGTGGAACACGTTTTCGGCTATCCCGGCGGCGCGGTGCTTTACATCTACGACGCAATCTTCAAGCAAGACAAATTCCAGCATATCCTGGTTCGTCACGAGCAAGCTGCCGTGCACGCGGCCGATGCCTATTCGCGCTCGTCGCAGAAGGTCGGCGTCTGCATCGTGACCAGCGGCCCGGGCGTGACCAATGCCGTGACCGGCATCGCCACCGCCTACATGGACTCCATCCCGATGGTCATCATCAGCGGGCAGGTGCCCACTGCGGCCATCGGCGAAGACGCCTTCCAGGAATGCGACACCGTCGGCATCACGCGTCCCTGCGTCAAGCACAACTTCCTGGTGCGCGACGTCAAGGACCTGGCCGAAACCATGCGCCGCGCGTTCTACATCGCGCGCACGGGCCGTCCCGGTCCGGTGCTGGTGGATATCCCCAAGGACATCACCGTCGCGCAGTGCAAGTACGTGCCGCCCAAGGGCGAGATCTCGATGCGTTCCTACGCGCCCGTCAACAAGGGCCACCAGGGGCAGATCAAGAAAGCCGTGCAGATGCTGCTGGCCGCCGAGCGGCCCATGATCTACACCGGCGGCGGCGTCATCCTGTCGAATGCCGCGCCCGAGCTCAACAAGCTCGTAACGCAGCTGGGCGCGCCCTGCACCAGCACCCTGATGGGTCTGGGCGGCTTCCCGGCCAGCAGCGGCCAGTTCGTGGGCATGCCCGGCATGCACGGCACGTACGAGGCCAACATGGCCATGCAGCACTGCGACGTGCTGCTGGCCATCGGCGCCCGCTTCGATGACCGCGTGATCGGCAACCCCAAGCACTTCGCGCAGAACGCCCGCAAGATCATCCACATCGACATCGATCCCTCGTCGATCTCCAAGCGCGTGCGCGTGGACGTCCCGATCGTGGGCAACGTCAAGGACGTCCTGGCCGATCTCAGCGCGCAATTCGAGATCGCCGCCGCCGAGCACAAGCCGGCCTCCATCGCCAAGTGGTGGGATCAGGTCGAGACCTGGCGCGGCAAGGAATGCCTGAAGTTCGCCAACTCGAACGAAGTCATCAAGCCGCAGTACGTGGTGGAAAAGCTCTGGGAAGTGACCGGCGGCGACGCCTTCGTCACCTCCGACGTGGGCCAGCACCAGATGTGGGCCGCGCAGTACTACAAGTTCGACAAGCCGCGCCGCTGGATCAACTCCGGCGGCCTGGGCACCATGGGTGTGGGCCTGCCGTACGCCATGGGCGTGCAGATGGCCAATCCGGGCAAGGACGTCGCCGTCATCACCGGCGAAGCCTCGATCCAGATGAACATCCAGGAACTGTCGACCTGCCACCAGTACCGCCTGACGCCCAAGATCGTCTGCCTGAACAACCGGTTCCTGGGCATGGTGCGCCAATGGCAGCAGATCGATTACGGCTCGCGCTATTCCGAGTCGTACATGGATTCGCTGCCCGACTTCGTCAAGGTCGCCGAGGCCTACGGCCACGTGGGCCTGCGCATCGAGCGTCCGGCCGACGTCGAACCGGCGCTGCGCGAAGCGTTCGGCAAGCACAAGGAGCGCCTGGTCTTCCTGGACTTCATCACCGACCGCACCGAAAACGTGTGGCCGATGGTCAAGGCCGGCCGCGGGCTGACTGAAATGCTGCTCGGCTCTGAAGACCTGTAAGGAGGCCCCGCAATGAAGCACGTGATTTCCGTCCTCCTCGAAAACGAACCCGGCGCGCTGTCGCGCGTGGTGGGCCTGTTTTCGGCACGGGGCTACAACATCGAAACCCTGACCGTGGCGCCCACCGAGGATTCCACGCTGTCGCGCATGACCATCGTCACGACCGGTTCGGACGAGGTCATCGAACAGATCACCAAGCACCTGAACCGCCTGGTCGATGTCGTGAAGGTGGTGGACCTGACCGAAGGCGCCCACATCGAGCGCGAGTTGATGCTCGTGAAGGTGCGCGCCGTGGGCAAGGAACGCGAGGAAATGAAGCGCATGGCGGATATCTTCCGCGGCCGCATCATCGACGTCACCGACAAGTCCTACACCATCGAATTGACCGGGGTGCAGGAAAAAGTACAGGCCTTCCTCGAGGCCCTGGACCGCAGTGCCATCCTTGAAACCGTGCGCACCGGCGTGTCCGGCATCGGACGCGGTGAACGGATCTTGAAGATTTGACCGGCCTGCCAGGCGCGGCCACCCCCTACATCTGAATCAAACGAATATCCAAATACTGGAATCTGGAGCACACCATGAAAGTTTTCTACGACAAAGACTGCGATCTGTCCCTCATCAAAGGCAAGACCGTTGCCATCATCGGCTACGGCTCGCAAGGCCACGCGCACGCGCTGAACCTGCATGAGTCGGGCGTGAAGGTCGTCGTCGGCCTGCGCAAGGGCGGCGCCTCGTGGAACAAGGCCGCCAACGCCGGCCTGGAAGTCAAGGAAGTCGCGGACGCCGTCAAGTCGGCCGACATCGTCATGATGTTGCTGCCCGACGAAAACATCGCCTCGGTCTACAACAAGGAAGTCCACGGCAACATCAAGGCCGGCGCCGCCCTGGCGTTCGCCCACGGCTTCAACGTCCACTACGGCCAGGTCGTGCCGCGCGAAGACATCGACGTCATCATGATCGCCCCCAAGGCCCCGGGCCACACGGTGCGCAACACGTACAAGCAGGGCGGCGGCGTGCCCCACCTGGTGGCCGTGTACCAGGACAAGTCGGGCGCCGCGCGTGACGTGGCCCTGTCCTACGCCAGCGCCAACGGCGGCGGCCGTGCCGGCATCATTGAAACCAACTTCCGCGAAGAAACCGAAACCGACCTGTTCGGCGAACAGGCCGTGCTGTGCGGCGGTACCGTCGAACTGATCAAGGCCGGTTTCGACACGCTGGTGGAAGCCGGCTACGCGCCCGAAATGGCCTACTTCGAGTGCCTGCACGAGCTCAAGCTGATCGTCGACCTGATCTATGAAGGCGGCATCGCCAACATGAACTACTCGATTTCGAACAACGCCGAATTCGGCGAATACGAAACGGGCCCCAAGATCGTCACGGAAGAAACCCGCAAGGCCATGCGCCAGTGCCTGACGGACATCCAGACCGGCGAATACGCCAAGAAGTTCATCCTGGAAAACGCCGCCGGCGCCCCGACGCTGACCTCGCGCCGCCGCATCAACGCGGAATCGCAGATCGAGCAGGTGGGTGGCAAGCTGCGCGCCATGATGCCCTGGATCGCCGCCAACAAGCTGGTGGACAAGTCCAAGAACTGATCCGCCTGGGCGGGCGGGGCGCGGCCCCGCTGGCCTGGACCGAAGCGGCATGCCTGCACGGGCATGCCGTTTTTTTTGGCCGTTTGCGTCGCAGGCCCCCATTTCAGGCAGGCACGAGGCTTGCTGCGGTCCCGCAAGCCGTGCCAGATAGGTTAACCTTTCAAAGTCCGTTGTAAGTTATTGAGACCATGCCCAATTTTTCCATGCGCGATTCCGAGAACCGCCACCGGAGCATCTACCTGCTCCCGAACGCGTTCACCACCGCCGCTTTGTTCGCCGGGTTCTATGCCGTTGTGCAGGCCATGAACGACCGCTTCGAAGTCGCCGCCATCGCCATTTTCGTCGCCATGGTCCTGGATGGCATGGACGGCCGGGTGGCCCGCCTGACCAATACGCAGTCCGCGTTCGGCGAGCAATACGACTCGCTGTCGGACATGACGTCCTTTGGCGTGGCGCCCGCGCTCGTCATGTACGAATGGATCCTGAACGACCTGGGCCGCTGGGGCTGGTTGGCGGCGTTCGTCTACGTCTCCGGCGCCGCGCTGCGCCTGGCGCGCTTCAACACCAATATCGCCGTGGTCGACAAGCGATTCTTCCAGGGGTTGCCCAGCCCGGCCGCCGCGGCGCTGGTGGCGGGCTTCGTCTGGCTGGCCGTCGACAACAAGTTGCCCATCCATGACAGCCTGATGGCCTGGGTGGCCTTTACGCTCACGATGTACGCGGGCATCACCATGGTGTCGAACGCGCCGTTCTTCAGCGGCAAGAGCTTCGCGCTGGGCCGCAGCGTGCCGTTCTGGGGCATCCTGCTCGTCGTCGCGGTGTTCGTGTTCGTGTCCAGCGATCCTCCGGTGGTCCTGTTCGGCCTGTTCGTGCTCTACGGCCTGTCGGGCTGGGTCACGTGGGCATGGCGCTGGAACAAGGTGCGCCGCCTGCAGCAGGAGCGCCGGGGCCACTCGTCCTGATTGCGTGACGGCCTGATAGGCTGACAGGCATGCGCAAAGCAAAACCCGCCAATTTCCGGATTGGCGGGTTTTTCGTTTGGGTGGCGGGCAGGCCGGGCAGGCCGCAAGGCCTGCCGGCATTTACCACCAGTTGAAGCGGTCGGCGTCGTACATCGGATCGGGACCGGGGTGAAAGTGCGTCACCTTGCTGCCGTCGCGGCTCATGTACACGTACATCAGCGAATTCCACACGCTGTTTTCTTTATAGCGGTACGACCAGACGACTTCGCGCTTTTCGCCCAGGCCCACCAGGTCGATGCGGGCCGGCGGCCCGAATTCGCATCGGACCCGTTCCGGCCCCCAATCTCCCGTTTCCAGCACCTTGAAGTGCGCGTCGGTCAAAAGCGGCAGCACGCGGTCGACGCGCCCGTCCGGGGCGACGTTTGCGCCCCAGGCGTACTGGCCCATCGGTTGCTGCGTCCAGATCACCCGCCGTCCGCCGCCCGCCTGCGGACATTCGAAGTTGGGCGCGCCGAATTGCGCCTGCACCTGCGAGAGCGGCGTGCCGGGCGGAACCTGGGCCATGTTTGCACAGGCGGCCAGCCCGGCCAGAGAGATCGACGCCAGGGCCACGCGGGCCGTTCGGTAAAAGCTAGTCATGTCCATGCTCCTGTCGGGTGCGCCCGGCCCCGGGGTTGGCCCTGGGCCGGGGCCGGTGTCCTTGCTGGGGTAATTCTAGCGAATCGGCTATAATCATCGAGCTTTATCAAATGTATTGATTCTGCAAGATCCTTTGCGCCAGCCGCAGGGGGATAGCGCAGACGCCCTCAACATGGCGCACAGCCCCATGTACAGGCGTTGCCCGATCCCGCCAACGGCAGCAGTGAGAAAGCGAATTCAAGCCTGGCTCGCGCAAATTTTTTCCAAACCACGTCAGGGCGCCTCGGCCCTGTCGCATGTCCGAAGAGGTCATCAATGTCTGTAGCTGACATCAAGAAATCCGATATCGTTGCGCAATTCCAACGCGCTCAAGGCGATACCGGCTCCCCCGAAGTCCAGGTGGCTCTGCTCACCGCCCGTATCAACGAACTGACTGGTCACTTCAAAGAACACATGAAGGACCATCACTCGCGCCGCGGTCTGCTGCGTATGGTCAGCCGTCGCCGCAAGCTGCTCGACTATCTCAAGGGCCGCAATCCCGATTCGTACCGCGCACTGATCGAAAAACTCGGTCTGCGCAAGTGATCGACGGGGCTGGCTCCCCATGACGCAACCGTGGTCGGTGCGACGTATGTCGCAGCGGCCACGGTTTTTCATTTGTAAGGAATAATCGTCATGTTCAATAAAGTGACTAAATCGTTCCAGTACGGCCAGCACACGGTCGTCCTGGAAACTGGCGAGATCGCTCGCCAGGCCTCCGGCGCCGTGGTGGTGTCGATCGAGGACACCGTCGTCCTGGCCACTGTCGTGGCTTCCAAGAAGGCCAAGCCGGGCCAGACGTTCTTCCCGCTGACCGTCGACTACATCGAAAAGACCTACGCCGCCGGCCGCATCCCGGGCGGGTTCTTCAAGCGCGAAGGCAAGCCGTCCGAAAAGGAAACGCTGACCTCGCGCCTGATCGACCGTCCCCTGCGTCCGCTGTTCCCCGAAGACTTCTACAACGAAGTCCAGGTGGTCCTGCACACGCTGTCGGTCAATCCTGAAATCGATCCCGACATCCCCGCCATGATCGGCGCCTCCGCCGCGCTGGCCATCTCGGGCATCCCGTTCAACGGCCCGATCGGCGCCGCGCGCGTGGGTTACATCAATGGTCAGTACACCATCAACCCGACCGCCTCGGACCTGAAGTCGTCCAAGCTGAACCTGGTTGTCGCCGGTACCGAAAACGCCGTGCTGATGGTGGAATCGGAAGCTGACCAGCTGTCCGAAGAAGTCATGCTGGGTGGCGTGGTCTACGGCCACCAGCAAATGCAGACCGTCATCAACGCCATTCACGAATTGGTGAAGGACGCTGGCAAGCCCGATTGGGAATGGCAAGCTCCCGCCAAGGACGAGGCCCTGATCACCGCGGTCACCGCCGCTGCCCAGGACGGCCTGAACGCCGCCTACCAGATCCGCGAAAAGCAGGCTCGCACCACCAAGCTGCGCGAAGTCTACTCGGACGTGTCGGCCAAGCTGGCCGCCGCTGCCGCGGAAAAGGGCGAAGCCGCCCCGGACGCCGTCACGGTCGACAACATCCTGTTCTCGCTGGAATCGGCCATCGTCCGCGGCCAGATCCTGAACGGCGAGCCGCGCATCGACGGTCGCGACACCCGCACGGTGCGCCCGATCAGCGTGCGCCTGGGCGTGCTGCCCCGCGCGCACGGCAGCGCCCTGTTCACCCGCGGTGAAACCCAGGCGCTGGTCGTGGCCACGCTGGGCACCAAGCAGGACGAGCAGATCATCGACGCGCTCATGGGCGAATACCGTGACCGCTTCATGATGCACTACAACATGCCTCCGTTCGCCACCGGCGAAACGGGCCGCATCGGTGTGCCCAAGCGCCGCGAAATCGGCCACGGCCGCCTCGCCAAGCGCTCGCTGGTGCCGCTGCTGCCGGCGCCCGAAGACTTCCAGTACACGATCCGCCTCGTGTCGGAAATCACCGAATCCAACGGCTCCTCGTCGATGGCCTCGGTCTGCGGCGGCTCGCTCGCCATGATGGACGCCGGCGTGCCGGTCAAGGATCACGTGGCCGGCGTGGCCATGGGTCTGATCCTGGACGGCGGCAAGTTCGCCGTGCTGACGGACATCCTGGGCGACGAAGATCACCTGGGCGACATGGACTTCAAGGTTGCGGGCACCGAAAACGGCGTCACCGCACTGCAGATGGACATCAAGATCCAGGGCATCACCAAGGAAATCATGCAGGTTGCGCTGGACCAGGCCCGCGAAGGCCGTCTGCACATCCTCGGCAAGATGAAGGAAGCCCTGGACGGTTCGCGCGGCGAGCTGTCGGCTTTCGCGCCGCGCATGCTGACCATCAAGATCAACCCCGAGAAGATCCGTGACGTGATCGGCAAGGGCGGCGCCACCATCCGCGCGCTGACCGAAGAGACCGGCACGCAGATCGACATCTCCGACGACGGCACGATCGTGATCGCCAGCGTCGACGAAACGCAGGCCAAGGAAGCCCAACGCCGCATCGTCGAACTGACTGCCGACGTCGAAGTGGGCCAGATCTACGAAGGCTCGGTCCTGCGCCTGCTGGACTTCGGCGCCATCGTGCAAGTGCTGCCGGGCCGCGACGGCCTGCTGCACATCTCCGAAATCGCCAACTACCGCATCGCGAACATCAACGATGTGCTGAAGGTCGGCCAGCAAGTCCGCGTCAAGGTCATCGAGGCCGACGACAAGGGCCGCCTGCGCCTGTCCATCAAGGCGATCGGTGGCATCGAGCAGCAGCAGCCCGCTGCCGCTCCCGAAGCTGCCCCCCAATCGGAACCGCAAGCCGAATAAGCCTGCAGCATCCTGATTGAAGAACGGCGCCGCGATGATCGGGCGCCGTTTTTTTTCGCCCTCGTCCAGGCGGACGCGTCCCTGGTGCCGAGGTTCCCCTGTCCGCCTGGCTTACGGTAAAGTCTTGCGCGAGAGAGGCGCCGCCCGTTTGCCGCAGGCGCGCGCTCGAGGCATCATCGAAAAGGGGGCATTCGGATGAGCAAGGCATGACGGCGTGGCCGATAACCGCAGCCACGGCGGCGCTGCTGGCAGCGCTGCTGACCGGGTGCATGACGCCCACGGCGGGCCAGCGCGGCCCCAAGGGCGAAGACATGTCCGCCGACCAGTTCGCGCAGACGGACTTCAACCGCACCGTCACGCTGGAAGTGCGCGACAACCTTGCCAGCCTGTATGCGCTGCTGGACAAGCTGTACCGGCGCAATCCGCGCGAATGGCGCAAGACCGGCGTGCCGGACCTGGCCGCCGCGGTCAACCGCGTCAAGCATTCCATCGAAGTCCGCGTCCCGCCCAGCGACCTCGCCGGGCTGCGCGACATCCAGATCCTGGCGGTGGCGCTGGATCCCAACTATTCGGGCGACCGGGTCGGCGCCTTCATCTACGGCCTGGCGGACACCATCATCGCCGCCCACAACGGCAAGACGCGCCTCTACGCCACCGACGCCCTGGACGGCCAGCGGGTCTACAATGCCGCACGGAACGTCGAGGCGGCGGCCTGGCTCCTGGCCACGCGCCGCAACAACCAGGGCGAATTGCTGCTGCTCGCCAATGAAATTTCCCCGGACGCCACCAATCTCAGCTTCGAGCGCGAGTTCGGCGCCATCATCGGCCGGCTGGACCTGATCGCCAACCTGTTGGGCGAAAACTCCCGGCGCATCGGCATCAACTACGCCCAGGGCCTCTTGCTATTCAACTTCCTGCCTGTGCGTTAACAGGATTTCCATCGTGATCGATATCGCCTCCATCCAGACCGCCCGCGAAAACCTGCGCGGCCAGGTGCTGAAGACCCCATTTACCCTGTCGCGCACGCTGTCCGACATCTTCGGCGCCGAAATCTGGCTGAAGTTCGAGAATCTGCAGTTCACCGCCTCTTTCAAGGAACGGGGCGCGCTGAACCGCATGCTCACGCTCTCGGACGAGGAGCGCGCCAAGGGCGTGATCGCCGTGTCGGCCGGCAACCACGCGCAGGGCGTGGCCTATCATGCGCAGCGCATGGGCGTGCCCGCCGTGATCGTGATGCCGCGCTTCACGCCGACCGTCAAGGTCGCCAACACGCGGCGGTTCGGCGCCGAAGTCGTCCTGGCGGGCGACACCTTTGACGACGCCAAGGCGCGCGGCTACGAGCTGGCGCGCGAACGCGGCCTCATCATGATCCATCCCTACGACGACGAAGCCGTGATCGCGGGGCAGGGAACGGTTGCGCTGGAAATGCTGGAAGACCAGCCGGCGCTCGACACGCTCGTCATCGCCATCGGCGGGGGCGGCCTGATTTCGGGCATCGCCACGGCCGCCAAGGCGGTCAAGCCCGGCATCGAAATCGTCGGCGTCCAGACCGAGCGCTTTCCCGCCATGTACGCGGCGGTCAAGGGGACGACCATGCCGCCCGGGCAGTACACCATCGCCGAGGGCATCGCCGTCAAGTCGCCCGGCGACCTGACGCTGCCCATCGTGCAGCGGCTGGTCGATCGCATCGAACTGGTCAGCGAGGCGGACATCGAACACGCCATCGTGGTGCTGCTGGAAATCGAAAAGACCGTCGTCGAAGGGGCGGGGGCCGCCGGCCTGGCGGCGCTGTTGCGCGCCCAGGAAGAAGGCAGCGACCGCTACAAGGGCAAGCGCATCGGGCTGGTCCTGACCGGCGGCAATATCGATCCGCTGATGCTGGGCGAACTCATCGAGCGGGGCATGGTGCGCGCCGGCCGCCTGGCCCGCATTCGCGTCGACCTGCGCGATCTGCCGGGGGCGTTGGCCCATGCCACCAAGCTCATCGCCGATGCCCAGGCCAACATCACCGAGGTCCATCACCAGCGCGCGTTCACCTCCTTGCCGGTGCGCAATGTCGAGGTCGACTTCGTGCTTCAGACGCGCGGTCCCGAGCACATTCAGGAAGTGATCGACATCCTGAATGCGGCGGGCTTTGCCGCCAGCAATCACGATCATTGATCGGTCCGCCGGCGCCAGGCGCCGGCATGAAGCTTTCAAATTGCTTTAACCCGCCTGTCAATCTGTCCGCCAGCCGGCATGCGCAATCGAGCGCCTGCCGGCTGAATTTTTTTGCGCGTCGAGACACCCCATTGCGGCTTGTCCGCGCGCGATGCATGCGCTTGGCAAGACCGCTCGGGCAGGCGGCTGTGGAAAGGGAAAATGCATCTTAATGTTTCAGCAAAAATTATTTTGGCGAAACCGGGAACTTTCTTGAATTTGTGAAACCCGTAGCATCCGCGCGCTCTCCCGGCCGGTTCTGGTGTGAAACCACCCTTGCGCAAGCACCATCCGACCCCCTGGCGTCCGGTCCATGGTCACGGGAATATCCCCAACAAAATCATGGTTGGTACGGATAGGAACTGTGTCGTTCCACGATTTACCATCCGGCGTTCATGACGTTGCCGCCGCTTCCGGGCGGTTGCGTTGGATGAGAAATACGCGCCTTGGCAGACATCGATCCGCCCCGCGCGGCAGTTAAGGGAGACAGCAGCTTGATAAAAAACCGACAGGATTTCTGGTCCGGTGTGATGTTCATTGTTTTGGGGGGAGCCTTTGCCGTGCAGGCTACCCAGTACTCCATGGGCAGCGCCGCCCGCATGGGGCCGGGCTACTTTCCGTTCTGGCTGGGCATCGTGCTGGCGCTGATGGGCGCGACGGTGCTGATGAGCGCCTTGTCGCCGCGCGCCGAGACCACCACGGTCAGCCGCTACGACTTCCGCATCCTCTTCCTGGTGGTCGGCTCGGTCTTTCTCTATGGCTTTGCGCTGCGCTATCTGGGGCTGTATCTCTCGGTCTTCATGCTGGTCGTCATCAGCAGCTTCGCCAGCCACGAATTCAACTGGAAGGTCGCCGTCGCCAACGGCCTGTTCCTCGTGGCGTTTTCCTACCTTGCGTTCATTCGCGGGTTGGGACTGATCTTTCCGCTGTGGCCCAGCGTGTTCACCAATTAAGGACCGGACATGGAACTGCTTCAGAACCTGATGCTGGGGTTTTCGGTGGCTTTCACGCCGGAAAACCTGACTTACGCCTTCATCGGCTGCCTGCTGGGCACGCTGGTCGGCGTGCTGCCGGGCCTGGGCCCGGTGCCCACCATCGCCATGCTGCTGCCCATCACCTATGTGCTGCCGCCCACCGCGGGCCTCATCATGCTGGCCGGCATCTATTACGGCACCCAATACGGCGGATCGACCACGGCCATCCTGGTGAACCTGCCGGGCGAGACCTCGGCGGTGGTGACCGTGCTGGACGGGCACCAGATGGCCCGCAACGGCCGCGCCGGCGCCGCGTTATCGCTGGCCGCCATCGGTTCGTTCTTTGCGGGCAGCGTGGCCACCGTGCTGATCGCCGCCTTCGCGCCGCCGCTGGCCGAAGTCGCTTTCGCGTTCGGCCCGGCCGAGTACTTCTCGCTGATGGCCCTGGGCCTGATCGGCGCCGTGGTGCTGGCCTCGGGCTCGCTGCCCAAGGCCATCTGCATGATCCTGCTGGGCCTCTTGCTGGGCATGGTGGGCACCGACGTCAACTCGGGCGTCGCGCGCTATGACTTCAGCATCCCGGAACTGCAGGACGGCATCGACTTTGCCATCGTGGCCATGGGCGTGTTCGGCCTGTCGGAAATCATGAGCAACCTGGAGCTCAAGGAGAACCGGGTCGAGATCACCGACAAGGTCGGGTCGCTGTATCCCAGCCGCCAGGAATTCCGCGAGGCCGCGCCGGCCATCGTGCGCGGCACCGCGCTGGGCTCGGCCCTGGGCATCCTGCCCGGCGGCGGGTCGGTGCTGTCGGCCTTCGCGTCCTACACGATGGAAAAGAAGCTCTCGAAGGAACCGGAGCGTTTCGGCAAGGGCCATCCCGCCGGGCTGGCGGGTCCGGAGTCCGCCAACAACGCGGGCGCGCAGACCTCGTTCATCCCGCTGCTGACCCTGGGCATCCCGGGCAATGCGGTGATGGCGCTGATGGTGGGCGCGATGACCATCCACAACATCCAGCCGGGGCCGCAGGTCATGTCCAGCCACCCCGAGCTCTTCTGGGGCCTGATCGCCTCGATGTGGATCGGCAACCTGATGCTGGTGGTGCTGAACCTG
This sequence comes from Achromobacter sp. T5-5, assembly GCF_055397965.1. Classification (NCBI taxonomy): domain Bacteria; kingdom Pseudomonadati; phylum Pseudomonadota; class Betaproteobacteria; order Burkholderiales; family Alcaligenaceae; genus Achromobacter; species Achromobacter sp. T5-5. The sequence continues at coordinate 5,060,547 of NZ_AP027919.1, read as the reverse complement.
CCCCTGATCGGCATCTGGGTGAAACTGCTGCGCGTGCCTTATCGCATGCTGTTCCCCGCGATCCTGGTGTTCTGCACGATCGGCGTGTATTCACTGAACTACAACGCGTTCGACATCTTCATGTTCGCCATCTTCGGCATCGTGGGCTACGTCTGGAGCAAGCTGGGCTGCGAAGGCGCGCCGCTGCTGCTTGGCCTGGTGCTGGGTCCGATGATGGAAGAGAACTTCCGCCGGGCGCTGCTGCTGTCGCGCGGCGAGTTCTCCACCTTCGTCACGCGGCCGCTGTCGGCCACGCTGCTTGGCTTGGCCGTCATTCTGCTGGTGCTGGTCGCGTTGCCCGCGCTGCGCAAGAAACGCGAGGAAGCCTTCGTCGAGGTCGACTGACCGACTGACTGACTTTCCGGCTATTGGTTGGCTCCGGGTCTGGTTTGGCGCAAGCTGGCCAGGCCCTTTTTTTTACTGCCGGGCCACCAGGTTCTTCAGGCCGTACAGGCGCTCGCGGTGCAGGGTGGCGGTCAGCGGTTCGGGCTCGCGGCCCAGCGCCACATAATCGGCCGGGATCATGGCGATGGCGTCCTGCATGTTCGCGGACCCCGCGTGCCACCACTGCACCAGCATCCGGTCCGGGTTGTAGACGTCCAAACCCTGGCGGCGCAGCTCCGACCGGTTGAAATCCTTCAGGTTCCAGGTCAGGACCTGCACCGTCGGCGTCTGAGGCAGCCCGCAACGCGCGCGCCGCGCCAGTCCCGCCGCGATCACATGGAAGTCCTTGGGGTCGCTGTAGCGCAGCGACGCCTCATAGACCTGCGTGTCGGTTTCCATGGCCCCCGGAAACCGCGCATTCATGTCGGCCCAGAAGTCGGCCATCACCTCTGGCGGGATGTCCCAGATGCGGCAGGCATTGCGGCGCCATTCCTCGCCGATGCGTTCGGTCCAGACCGGCTGGAACACCCCGGCCTCGGCCAGCCGCAGCAACAGCCGGCGCAGGATTCCAGACATGAGGACGCAGGCGTCCAGGACGATGAACGGCGGGGAGGACGGGGGGGAGGTCAAGATGTGATCTGTCACCGGCTTGGGCAAGGCGCGCGGGCGGCCGGGCCGGGCTTGAATTGAGGGCAAGGCAGAAGAATAGTGTTTTTTTCGGCGCCTTGCCGCCGTGGACGTCACTTTTTGAGTATTTCGTCCAGCGACTTCAGCACCAGCTCGCTCGTGCCGTGCAGGCTGGTCGCGAAAACCGCATAGACGACCATTAACACCGCCAGCGCGCCCACCCATGGCGTCCACCACGGCCACAGCCGGCCCACGCGATAACGGCTGGACACGATGTTTTCCTGTGCGTCGGTCAGGGCCTCCGGCGTTTCTCCCCGCATCGCCCGCAGCTCCCGGTGCAGTTTGGTAATAATCGACTGGAGCGCTTCGACCTGATTATGTTGCATGCCGTATTTGCCTTTGAATCCCAGGCACAGGCACAGGTATTTGAATTCCAGCACGTCGCGGTATTTGGCCGGGTCCATCATCATGCGCGAAAGCACCGTGAAGAACTTTTCCCCGCCCCAGGTTTCGTTGTGATTCACGCTGAGCAACGACCGCTCGGCCCAGCGCGAATGCGCGCCCCACGGCGTGCCCATGACCGCCTCGTCGATGAAGGTGCACAGCGCATAGCGATAGGCGAGTTGCGTGGCGCTGTCGTAGCCGTGCTGGCGGATTTCTTCGTCCAGCGCGGAAATCTGGTCGCGCACGGCGCCGTACAACTGTTCGATGCCTTCGTAGGCGTCAAGCTTGCGCAGGCGGATGACCAGTCCGAACAACGGCAGCGCCCCGTCCACCAGGGGGTTGTAGCCGTGTCCGCGAAGCTGGAATCCCAGATCGGCGTCGCGGTCGATATTCTCGATGGTGTCGAACGCGATTATTCCTTTCTGGTCGATCACCGCGACGGGACTGGTGCGCAAAAATCCGCCAGGACCGGAATGGGCATTCTCGATGGGTTTCATGTCATTGGCTCCTGATTGCCCAGAACTGCAATTCCATCTCGGGATAGTCCCCCGCAATGTGGAAACCAAAGCCGGCGGTCTCGCGCATCATCTGCCAGCTCGGGTGGCTGCGGTCGAACTGGAAGTACGTGAATCCGGCATGAAACGGCAGATGCCGGGGCGCGACGGGCAGGGGCAAGAGGGGGATGCCGGGAAGCTGCAGGCTGACCAGTTCGCCCAGCCTTTCCATCGATGTCACCTTCGCCTGCTGCACAAACTGCTGCCGCAGCTTGTCCAGCGGCATGCGCGCACGCACGGCCAGGATGAAATCGGCCTCGGCATACAGGCGCCGGTCGTGCACGGCCGCGGTCAGCACGCCGTATTGCTGGCGCTCGATGGGCAGCGATACGGCGCGGGGCTGCAGCACGGTGCTCAGCGCGCGGCGCAGCGTTTCCTCGAGCACCCGGAACGAGGCGCGCGGGTCGTCGTGCTGGTAGGCCGGATACTCCTGGGGCAGGCGGCCTTCGTCGGTAAACGTGACCAGCTCGCCGCAGGCCTGGCTGAAAGCGATGTAAAGCTGTTCCGGGTGGACGCGCCTTAATCGGGACAGGTGCAGGAACAAGGGGTGCAGGCGGTTGAGCACCAGCAGCAGATTGAAATCGGTCACGTCGGCCACGCCAGCTTGGCCGGGCGAGCCGATGCGCTCGGCGATGTTCTTCGCGCGCTCTCGCATCAGCCCGGCAATTTCCCCGAGATAGCGCTTGAGCGGCGGAATCGCGTTCAGCGAAATGCCGGTGGGATAGAAAGTCTCGTCCAGCAGCAGGCTGCCGTCGGGCCGCCGGTCCAGCAGGCGGCACACGGCAATGCCGGTAAACGCGCTGCGGTCGTCGCGCTCCAGCGCCAATTGCAGGTTCAACGCGGCCAGGTTCATGGGCACGTAGTCGCCTTCCTGGCTGTGCGTGTCGCGGACCTCTTCGCTGCGCGTCACGTAGCGGGCATTGGCGTAGGTGTCGGGCCATTGCACCTCCAGCACGCCGTCGGAGCGTAGCGGCAGGGTCAGGTACACCGTCTGGTTGACGGCCGACGCGTCGGTGATGGGCAGGGGCACGGGCGGCGGCTGATCGTTGGGGATGTCGAACACGCTGCCGTCCGGCATGACGCCGCGCGCGCGCACGATCGCGATCTTGCCGAAGCTCAGGTACTCCTGGTTGAGCTCCAGCTCGCTGAAGCCATAGAGGTGCTCGCTGACGCCGTTCACGCGCTGGTTGACGTGATGCTCGGCGACGCGGGCGTGCTGCTGGAAATGCTGGGGCTTGACGAAAAGCCCCTCGCTCCAGATAACGGGATTGCGTGATGTCATGGTTGGGGACTCGAAGGCGAGAGGCGGCGGCTTTCGTCGGTGATGGCGACGCGGGTACCGCGCAGGGTCAGCAGCAGGGCGTATTTGCGCCCTTTGGGCTCGATCCGGAAGGCCTGCTTCCACACGGCGCCATTTTGTTCATGGAAGTCGGCCACGATGGCGACGTAGCGCGTGTCCTCCTGGATGCGCGCGAAATCGATGTACTTGAACTGTCCTGGCTGCAGGACATAGTCGTCCTCGGTCACGAACGTGGTGCCCAGCGCCTTCTTCAGGTCCCGCGCCAGCAGCAGCGGGTCCGCGTTCAGCAGGAGCGAATCATCCTTGAGCTGCAGCACCTTGAAGGCGATGGGCGTGGCCATGCTGCGGGCCGGCGCGGCCGGCTCCGTGAATGCATGGCTCGTGCCCTGGCTGTACTGGCCCAGACCGCGCTCCAGGCCCTGCGCGTCCGCATCGGCCTCGTCCCCGCTCTCGAGCGCCAGCGGCAATGGCGCACGCGTCACGCCCTGGTTCGCCAGCGCCGGCCCGGCGCCGAACCGGCGGTTGGGCAGGTAGTGAGGCGACGCGGCGAGCGCCTCGGGCAGCGGCGCGGGGGCCGTGGCGGCCTGGGGCTGCGAGATGCGAGACGATCCCCGATCGACGCGGCTGAGCGGCTGCGACGCGGGCGCGGTGTCTTCCAGCTCGTCCAGCAGGCCGCGCAGGCCGGCGATCAGCTCGCGGCGGCTGCCTGATTTGAGATTGACCTCGAAAGGGCCCTCGCCGCTGTCGCGCGCGAGCGCGGCGGCCGCGGGCGAGTCGATCGGCTGCGGCGCGGGGGCGCTTTCGGGGTTGGGGTTGACGTCTTCGGCGGCGAACAGGCTCAGGCCGATCTGGCTGGGCTGATCGTCGGGCGCGCCCACCGGGATCGATGGGTCCATCAGGATCTGCCCGGTCTTGGTCAGGACCTCGCCCACCGAGCCGCAACCGGCCAGCAGGCTGCACGCCAGCCCGAGGGGAACCAGGCGCCTCATTGGGCCTCCGCGCGCAGTGCGCGGTCATAGGCCTGCGCAAAGATTTCCCAGAAGAGCTTTTCGAACCCGCGTTGGCGCGCCGAGCTGAGCTCATCGTAGTAATGGGCATACATGCGCCACGCCCAATCGGCGTCGTCGCCCTGCGCCGGCTGATCGGGACGATAGCGGCGAAAACGCTGCAGCAGGTGCTCGGGCGAGAAGGCGTGCAGCAGGGCTTCCAGCCCGGACTCTATGCCCTTGACCACCGCTGCCTGGTGCAGCTTCAGTTGCGTCATGCTTTCTTCGACCGCGGCCATGGGCGACAGATGCACGACGCTGCGCTTGCTGGAGAACATGGCGCGCAGGGTGTCCGGATAGCTCTGGCCTAGGCGCAGCGGATTGTCTTCGATGGGCTGCAGGGTCAGCGCGTTCATCGCCATGCGCGGCGCCGGGTCTCCCCCGGCGCCGTACAGCGCGGCAATGCCGCGTATGGCCGCGCCCAGCGCCTGCCCGGCTTCGAGCAGCAGGGTCCGGCTGGCCGGGGTATCCAGATCGTCGAGCGCAATGCCCATGCCCTGCAGCAGCGCCGCGGCCGCCTGCGGCGTATCGCCGGCGGCCTCGGGCGATGCGGCCGTCCAGGCCGGGTCGGAAAGATAATGTTCGCGTGACTGCGGCATGCGGAAATCTCCAGTAGGGGTCTTGGGCGAGCCGGCGACCGCGGCATAGCGGGTGGAGGCCAGGTCCGGTTGGGTGGGCACGTGGGCCGCGTACGGCTTCAGCGCGTCGGCGGCGTCGGGCGACATCGGCGCAGCCGACGCGGCCTGTTCCGCGGCATCCAGGGCGCGCAATGGGTCCAGGTCGGCGTGGGGATCGTGCGGCGCAGCCAGGGCCCGGAAGACGGCGTCCTGCGCAGGCGCGCCGCCTTCCCGCTCGAATACGTAGCGGTCCCGTGGCAAATCGTCCATGCCGCCGCTCTGGTCGTTGAGGATTTCGCTCACCTCGTACTGCGCAAGGTGGCGGGACGCGTCCGGCAGCGCGTGCTGCGCATCGTGCAGATGCACGGCAACCTGATAGGGGCCGATGTGCAGGATGTCGCCGTCGCTCAGGCGTGCGCCGACCTGTGCGCCCAACGGATCGCGCGCGCCGTTGACATGGGTAAGGCCCGAACGGTCGATCACGCAGAAGGCGCCGTCGCTGTGGCGGATTTCGCAGTGGACCGGCTGCACGCGGCCGGCCTTGTCGACCAGCGTCCAGCTCGCGCCGTGGCTGCCGATGGTGCCGCCGGCGATGCCGAACCGGTGCCGGGGCGTGCTGCCATGCTGCAGCGCCTGGGGATTGGCGACGACGAGCGCGATGCCGCACTCGGAGGGGGCGGGTGTCATAGGCGCGCCTTTATTCTGACGTGGGAGGACCGGCGCACGACCGTGTGCGCGACAAAGCTCGTCCAACCCAGATGGGCGCCGCTGGCGCGCCCCAGGTTGAACGGCGGCACTTCTTCCTGACGCAGGCCCAGGTCCAGGTCATAGGCGGCGGGGTCGCGCAACAGGAAGTCGATCAGCTTGCGCAGACGCTCGAAGTTCTCGCCGCTGGGCAGGAATTCGCGAAAGCGCCGCTGGTCGAGGTCGGGAATGACGATGGTGAACTTGCTGTAGCGCGTGCGCACGCGGCCGCCGATGACAAAGGTGTCGCCCAGCACCCCGTTGCGTTCGCCCAGCGCGAGCCGCTGTCCCGGCGTGATGTGCATGTACCGGGGTTCGAATTCGCGGATATGCACCGTCTTCAAATCAAAGCAGTGCGCGATGATGCCCGCGACGACCTGCGCGGAGCGGCTGCGGCCCGCAATCGCGCCCGCATAGCTCAGCAACCGGCTCCAGGCGATGGGCGTCACGCCGCGCAACTCGACGTCGCCCAGACCCACCATGGCAAAGACATAGCGCGAGAACCGATCCTGCGCCTCGCGCCGGAATCGCACGTAGTACCGGTATTTGCGCCACGCGTGATGCAGCAGCGTCAGCAGCCGGTGGTGAAAGAAGTCCAGGAATGCCGGCCGTATGCCGACGCCCTGGCCGTACTCGTAGGCCAGGCGGTCCAGGTAGTGGCCGGGCAAGGGCGAGTCCGGCCCGTGCAAACCGAAGAACGTCGCCTGCACGCGGTAGTCGCTGCTGGCCGATGCGGGCATACGTTCGGCCAGCGAGACGTCCGACGCCGGGAAGCCCAGTCCGGCATAGCTGCTCAGGCGGACGCGCTGACGCTCCGGTTCCGCGCTCTCGGGCGCCTCCAGATTGTCGTCGTGCAAGCCGTGCAGTTGCTCGAGCAGGCGGAAGAAGTCGTAGTTCTTCGCGTCGGCCAGCAGATGGTCGGCTAGATCAACGGTTGTTTGCCGGTCTGCAGGGGCCATTCGTAGTGCTCGTTGTTGCCGGTGTTGGTCGCTTCCAGCAGATGAAAGGAATTGATGCTCGCGTACAGGGCAAGAAAGTGGCTGAGTACGGTGCCAAAGAGATACAGGTCGCCTTCACACAGGAAGGCCTGCGGGTCCAGCCTGATGCGGGTTTTCAGCCCGCGGATCGGCAGGCCCTTCATCAGCAGGTCGGTGGGCGTGGTGACGGCGTCCTCGATTCCGTCCAGCCGCTTGCGGGTGGCGCGCGCGCGCTGGATGTCGTGCAGCGCGGCGAAGTCGTAGCCGCGCAGGACCGCCTTGAGCGGTTCCGTGGACAGCAGCGACAGGTAGTTGAGCGACAGGTTGGAAATGAGAGTCCATTGCAGTTCCCCGTCCAGCACAGGGCGATAGGACGGCGTCGGGCGCGTGACGTTGCTGTAGCTCGCAAACGTGGGCGTGGTCTGGGTTTGCAGGCAGATGTCGCCTACGCCCAGGGCCAGCGGAAGATCCTTGTTGGTGCACGTCAGCGCCAGGGAGACCGTCTCGTCCTCGTCGATGTAGTCGGTCTCGTCGCTGCGGATGAACGACACGCGATGCAGCACCCCGTCCGAGGCCAGCGCCTTCTCGATCCGCGTGCGGTAGTAGAGCGCCGAGCGGCCCTGCGCGTGCTCGATCTCGTGCTGCAGGGATTCGAAGGGATGAAAGGTGCGCAGGAATTTTCCGCGTTGTCCATCGGTCTTGCGATGCCAGCCGCTCACGTCGTCGATGCTGAAGATCTCGTAGGCGTCGGGCCGCTGTCCGCCTGGCACGATCCGCTGTTCGGCAAGGCGACCGTTCAGGTTGATGGGCTCGGCGTCATGCGCGAACAGGTTCACGGCCGGCGTGCAATACAGCATCAGGTCGCCATTGCGCAGCCGTATGTCGGCCGGCATGGGGCGATTGAAATGGAATTCGATCCGGACGGCGCTGGTGCTCTGCGCCGGCCACAGCGAACGCAGCCCCGTCAGGCTGAAGAATTGGAAGCGGCGCGGAAAGATGAAGTATTCCTGCAGAATCCGATACCCGTCGAAGACGTTCTTGGGATACGGCAGCAATGCTTCATCGGCGCAGAAGCCGGGAAAGCTGACCTGGCGCGGCGACAGCCGACGCGTCTGCCCGTCGACCTCGACCCGTATCTCGCCCAGGTAGCGCGACAGCCACAGGTACAGGGTGAGAGCGGTCGTGTCGTCTCCGCTCAGGTGAAAATCCAGCTGATCGCAGTCGAAGCTGTCCAGCGCATTGCCCGCCATGGGCGCCAGGTCGACGCGCACGATGGACTTTTCGCGCGTGTGCGCATCGCTGACGTCCTGGATCCGCAGCGGATAGATCGTGACGTCCGAGCAGGTGCGGAATTCGCAGCGCATGCCCTCCACGGGCCGGGACAGGACCTGCGTGCCCTTGGGGATAACCTGCCGCGTCGTGATGGCGCGGTCGATGGGATCGAAGCGCATGATGGTCACGCTGGGCAACGGACGCAGGTAATTCGGCCACAAGAGCTGCAGCAGCGAATGCGTCAGTTCGGGAAGGTCGTCCTCGATCTTCAGGCGCAACTTGGCGGTGAGGAACGCGAAGCCTTCCAGCAGCCGCTCCACGTCGGGATCGGCCGCCTCGTCGCCCAGGAACTGGGAGAGCTGTGGATTGTCGCGCGCGAACTCGCGGCCGAGCCGGCGCAGGTAATCCATTTCTTCGCGGAATTTTCCCCGCAACGGCATGTTCTATGCGCCTCCTTGGGCGTTGGCTATACGATCTGCGCGTAGCGGTCCGGGCGGTGGATGATGAGGTCGATCTCCACCTGTTCCTCGGCGTTGGCCAGCGGCACCAGGCAGTCCAGGCGGAAGGTCAGGTCCAGCGGCCGCGCGCCGTCCGGGCGCGCATGCACCGCCAGCACCCGGACGCGGGGTTCGAACTCGGCCACGGACTGGCGGATGTCCTGGCTGATGCGCAGCAACAGGTCGGCGCTTCCGGTCGCGGCGTCGTTGAAGTCCAGCAGGCCCAGGCCAGGCGAACTTATCGAGCAGCCTCGCCGGCTGTTGAGGATGAGTTCGAGATGCCGCTTGATGGCGCGAATGCGCGCCGCCGCGGCGTCCTGGCGGGACCGGACGCGCCGCGGCGGCGCGTCCGGCTCCAGCCGCTCGAACAGGCTGCCCTGTCCGGATGACCTGGGCATGCCGCCTTACTCCTTGTCCAGGCGGCCCACCAGCGACAACTCGAAGTTGGCGCCCATGTACTTGAAATGCGGCCGCACGGCCAGCGCCACCTGGTACCAGCCCGGGTTGCCCGCGACATCCTGCACCTGCACCTTGGCGGCGCGCAGCGGGCGGCGGCTGCGCACGTCGGAAGACGGGCTTTCCTGGTCGGCGATGTACTGCTTGAGCCATCCGTTGAGCTCGCGCTCCAGGTCCTGGCGCTCTTTCCAGCTGCCGATCTGCTCGCGCTGCAGCACCTTGATGTAGTGGGCCAGGCGGTTGATGATGAACATGTAGGGCAGTTGCGTGCCCAGCTTGTAATTGGTCTGCGCGGCCTGGCCTTCGGGCGTCTTCTGGAAGAGTTTGGGCTTTTGCACCGAATTGGCCGAGAAGAACGCGGCGTTGTCGCTGTCCTTGCGCATGGTCAGGGGAATGAACCCCTCTTCGGACAATTCGAATTCCTTGCGGTCCGATACCAGCACTTCGGTGGGAATCTTGGCCTGCAACTGGCCCAGCGATTCGTAGAGGTGCACCGGCAGGTCGTCGACGGCGCCGCCCGACTGCGGTCCGATGATGTTCGGGCACCAGCGGTACTTGGCGAAGCTGTCGGTGATGCGGCTGGCAAGCAGGTACGACGTGTTGCCCCACAGATAATTCTCGTGGTCGCCGTCGATCGTTTCGCGGTACACGAAGCTGCGGGTCGGGTTTTCGAGGGGATCGTAGGGCTGGCGCAGCAGGAAGCGCGGCATGGTCAGACCCAGGTAGCGCGCGTCTTCGGATTCACGCAGGCCGCGCCACTTGGCAAAGCGCGGGCCTTCGAAGATGTCCTTGACCTCTTTCAGGTTAGGCAGGTCCTGGAAACTCTTGAGGTTCAGGAATTCGGCGCCCGCCGCCGCCAGGAACGGGGCGTGGGACATTGCGCCGACCGAGGCCGCGTAGCTGAGCAGCTTGATGTCGGGCGCGGACGGGCCGAACGTGTAGTTGCCCATGATGGCGGCTATCGGCTCGCCGCCGAACTGCCCGTATTCGGCCGTGTATACGTGTTTGTAAAGGCCGCTGCGCGTGATGTCGCCGCAGCTTTCGAAGTCATCCAGCAATTCGTCTTTCGTGACGTGCAGGATTTCGATCTTGATGTTCTCGCGGAAATCGGTGCGGTCGACCAGAAGCTTCAGGCCGCGCCACGCGGATTCGAGCTCCTGCAGCGGCTTCTGGTGAAGAATCGCATCCATCTGGTGGCCGATCTTGCGGTCGATCTCGGCGATCATCTGGTCGACGAGCTGCTTGTTGACCTGTTGCTCGCGTTCTTCGCTCTTGAGAATTTCGCCGATGAATGCCGCGACGCCGCGTTCGGCGACCGCGTAACCCTCATGGGTGGGTTCGATTCGGGTTTGCGCCATGATCTGCTCGAGCAGTCCTTGGCTTTGTTTCATTTCCGGTGCAACGCTGGCTTGGGCCTTCATGCGCTTGTCCTTTTATACCGAGGGGGCGGGGAGTGAAAAGGGGCGGAGGCTCAGGAAGCCGCCGAATCCAGGACCAGGTCCAGTTCCTTGGCCAATGCGCTGCGCGCCTTGTCGTCGGCGAGCAGGGCCTGCAATTGCTTGCGGAATGCGGGTACGTTGCCCAGTGGTCCCTTGAGCGCCACCAGCGCTTCCCGCAGTTCGAGCAGCTTGTTCAGTTCCGGCACCTGGCGGGCAATGGAATCCGGCGAAAAGTCCTTGATTCCCTTGAATTGCAGGGCGACGCTCAGCGTGTCCTCATCCTGCCCTTCGCCCAGGCGCGAAGGCACCTGCATTGCGACCTGCAGCCCCGCACCCGCCATCACCTCGTCGAAGTTGTCCTTGTCGACGCGGACCAGCGGACGCTCTTCGAGCGCGGCCTCTTCCCCATGTCCCTTGAAATCGCCGGTGACGAGCAGCTTCAGCGGCAATTCCATTTCAGTTTGCTGATCGCCAGTCGCTGGCACGTACTTGATGTTGATCCGTTCTTGCGGGGCGACCGAGGCCGATTTTTTTGCCATGTGAATTCCTGGTTAATAACGCGGAAACAACAACGGGGTTTGCCCTGAATAAACAGGGCGGTGTTTCGGAAGTTTTTGGAGATTATTTGAGGTTTGCCGGACGCCGTTCAGTTTTGGGTTGTGGACGGAAAATCGGCTTTATTAATGCAGTATTTTGAAATACGAATTGGGGCGATCCTAAAGGGATTGGAGTGCGCCAAAAATAATAGAAATTCGAAAAATAAATGCTTGTTTATCTTGTGTTTGATCGCATATTCTTGCCGCGTATTTCGGGTTGTTCCTATAACCGCCGGGATTAAGTTTTTATTAACCGGACGGTTCAGGAAATATCAAGAATAAAAACCCTCACGACGTCGGATGAGTGCAATCCATGATCAGAATTGATTTACCGGCAGTTATTCAGCGTTTGAATCCAGCGTGCCGGCAGGCGCTGGAGGAAGCGGCCAGTCTGTGCATCAGCCAGCGCGGTACGGAGGTGACAGTCCCCCTGGTGGTATCAAAGCTGTTGGACCAGCCGCTGGGCGACGTGAGGCTCCTGTTGCGGCATGCGGGTCTGGATGTCGACGACGTTCGGCGCGCCGTCTCGGGCGGCCCTTCGTTTCAGGCCGACAATCCGGACCAGTACCCGACCTTCTCCCCGCTGTTGATCGAGCTGTTGCAGGAAGCCTGGCTGATCGGGTCGCTGGAACTGGGCCTGACGGATATCCGGGGAGGCAGCCTGCTGCTGGCGGCGCTGCTCAACCCGGGGCGCTACCTGCCCCTGGCGGCGGCGTCGCTCTTTGAGAACGTCAACCGCGAAGCGCTGCGCAAGAACTTCGGCACGCTGCTGGCCGATTCCTCGGAGGCGCCCGCCGATGCGGCGTCCGGCAGGGCGCCGGCGTTGGCCGCCGCCGGCGACGACAGCGCGCTTGCCCGGTTCGGCCACGACCTGACTGCCCAGGCGCGCGACGGCCGCATCGATCCGGTGCTGTGCCGGGACGCGGAGATCGACCTCATGATCGATATCCTGTCGCGCCGCCGCAAGAACAATCCCATCGTGGTCGGCGATGCCGGCGTCGGCAAGAGCGCGGTCATCGAGGGGCTGGCGCTGCGCATCGTCCAGGAGCGTGTGCCCGAACCGCTGCGCCAGGTGGCGGTGTGGGTGCTGGACCTGGGGGCCCTGCAGGCCGGCGCTTCCGTCAAAGGCGAGTTCGAAAAGCGTCTGAAGGCGGTCATCGACGAGGTCAAGGCATCCAGCCGGCCGATCATTCTTTTCATCGACGAGGCGCACACCCTGATTGGCGCGGGCAACGCGGCCGGCGGCGGCGATGCCGCCAATCTGCTCAAGCCCGCGCTGGCGCGCGGCGAACTGCGCACCATCGCCGCGACGACATGGTCGGAGTACAAGAAGTACTTTGAAAGAGACCCCGCGTTGGCGCGGCGCTTCCAGCTTGTGAAGCTGGACGAGCCCAGCCAGGAAAGCGCCGTCCACATCCTGCGCGGCCTGCGCCAGACCTATGAGCAGGCGCACGGCGTCGACGTCAGCGATGACGCGGTGCAGGCGGCGGTGGCGCTTTCCGCTCGTTATCTGTCCGGGCGCCAGTTGCCGGACAAGGCGATCGACGTCCTGGACACGGCATGCGCGCGCGTCGCCACCGCGTTGGCGGAGCCGCCCCGCCGGCTGGCGCGCCTGGAGCAGCAGCAACGCCAGATTGAAGCGGAGACGGCCGTATTGCAGCGCGACGCGCGCGCGGGCCGGAAGGCCCAGAACGGACGCCTGGCGGCCCTGGAGGCGGCAGCGCAGGACGTGCAACGTCAGACCGAGGCGCTGCGCGCGTCCTGGACCCTTCAGAAGCAGCTCGTCGACGAGATTCGGGTGCTGCGTAGCCGCCAAGGCGATGGCGACGGCGAACGCGAATCGGCGGGCGACGAGGGTGACCTTGTGGCCAAGGTCGCGCAATTGTCGGAACTGCAGCGCGACGGCGCCTTGCTGCACGCCGACGTGGGCCGGGAACAGATCGCGCAGGTGATCGCGGACTGGACCGGCATCCCCGCCACAACCATCAACCGTAGCCAGATGGAGCGTCTGGCGCACCTGCCCGCGCTGCTGCATGAGCGGGTCAAGGGGCAGGATATTGCGATCAAGCGCGTGCACAAACACCTGCTCACCGCGATGGCGGACCTGCGCCGGCCGGGCACGCCGCTGGGCGCCTTTCTGCTGGTGGGACCCAGCGGGGTGGGCAAGACCGAGACGGCGCTCGCGCTGGCCGATGCGATGTTCGGCGGCAAGAATTTCCTCACCGTCATCAACATGTCGGAGTTCCAGGAAAAACACACGGTGTCCCGCCTGCTCGGCGCGCCGCCCGGCTATGTGGGCTATGGCGAAGGCGGCGTGTTGACCGAGGCCATTCGCAAGCAGCCTTATTCGGTGGTGCTGCTGGACGAGGTCGAGAAAGCCCATCCCGAAGTGTTGAACATCTTTTATCAGGCCTTCGACAAAGGCGAACTGGCCGACGGGGAGGGGCGGCAGATCGATTGCAGGAACGTGCTGTTTTTCCTGACGTCCAATCTGGGCTTCGACCAGCAGGATGGCGCGCTGACGGATCTGTCCGAGGAAGCCCTGCGGCAGCGCCTCCTGGCGTTCTTCAAGCCCGCGCTGCTCGCCCGCATGCAACTGATTCCGTACCGGTATCTGGACGAGACCGTGCTGGGCGAGATTGTCGACGGCCGGCTGCTGCGCCTGCAGCAGCAGTTCCGCGCGCGATACGAGGCCGTGCTGGACATCGACACGCAAGCGCGCGACGAGCTGCGCCGCCGCTGCAGCCGTCACGAGAACGGGGCCCGCCTGCTCGATGCCAGCATCGACGGCGAGCTGCTGCCGCCCTTGTCCCTGGCGGTGTTGCAGCGCCTGGCCAGCGGCGCGCCCTTCGGCAACGCGCGGCTGCAGTGGCAGTCCGGCGCGTTCACGGCGAGCGTGGACTAGGGCATGCCGATGGATGCGCTGGAAGTGGCAGCAATTGCGCGGGACCTGATCCTGGCCGACAGTCCGCACGGGCTCGCGCTTGCCTTTCTGTCCGCCGCGACGCGCCAGGCCGGCCTGCGCGCCGCCTGCGTGTACAGCCGCGACGCGGCGGGCGACAAGCTGCTTCCCCTGGCCTGTGCGCCATTCGCGCTTGAACGGCTTGCCGCGATCGACATGGAGGCCCTGGACGATCCGCTGGTCTACAGCCTGACGACGGGCCAGCCGTGTTTCGTCGAGCGCCTGTCCGGCATGGTGGGCGTGGGCGCCGGCTTCGAGCGGCTGGCCGAATGCCTGGGGCCACGCCATGCGCTGCTGACCTCGCCGCAGCGCGACAGCCGCCAGCAGGTGGCGTCCGTTCTCGCCGTGGCCGGCGACGCGCGCAACCTCGCCGCCTGGCGCGACGATCCGTTGTGGCAGATGCTCCTGCAGGTCTACGAAACCCTGTCCGCCCGCCTCTACGACCAGATGAGCGCATCGGAAAGCGCGCGCTACCAGCGCAGCCTGCGTCAGCCGCAGGAAGAGCGCCGCAGCTTGCGCGCGGCCCGGCTGCTGGCGGCTGAATTCATCGGGGCCAGCGCGGACGCAAAGCGCGTGCGGGAAGACATCCTGCGCTTTGCGGAATCCACGCTGGCGGTGCTGCTGACGGGGGAAACCGGCACCGGCAAGGACCATGCCGCCTGGCTCATCCATCAGGCGTCGCCGCGCGGCGGCAAGTTCGTGCCGGTGAACTGCGCCGCCATCCCGAAGGACCTGATCGAGGCGGAGCTCTTCGGCAATGTCCGCGGCGCCTACACGGGCGCGACGCAGGCGCGCGCGGGCCTGGTGGCCGAAGCGGACGGGGGCACGCTGTTCCTGGACGAGATCGGCGACATGCCGATGGCGCTGCAGGCCGCCTTGCTGCGCCTGCTCAACGAGAAAAAGTACCGGCCGCTTGGCGGCGCGCGCGAATTCCCATCGGATTTCCGCCTTATCTGCGCCACCCACCAGCCGCTGGCGCAACTGATCCAGGAAGGCCGCTTCCGCGAAGACCTGTACTTCCGAATCCGGCAGCAGACGCTGCACCTGCCCGCGCTGCGCGACCGTCCGGATGACATTGCGCCCCTGGCTGCGCACATCATCCTGCAGCACAACCGCGAGCGGCGCACCCGCGTCGGGGGCCTCGCGCCCGATGCGCTGTCGTACCTGGAAGGCCAGGCTTTCCCGGGGAACGTGCGTGAGCTGCGCAGCCTGCTGCTGGTTGCCGCGGAGCGGGCGGGCCCCGGCGTCTCGATCAGCCGCCAGATTCTGCGGCAACTGCAGGATGGCGGCGCCGAGCGCGGCGCGGCCAATGGCCTGGACCGCAACCTGCACGGCCTCTTTCAAACCGACAACCTGCCGCACGCCCTCGATACGTTCGAGCGGATGCTCGTTACGGCGCGCCTGCAGGCGCTGGAAGGCTCGCGCAGCCGCGCCGCGCAAAGCCTGGGCATACCGAAGCGCACGCTCGCGCGCCGATGCCAGGCGTGGAATCTGGACCGCGAGGACTCCCACTCATGAAATTTTCTAGCGCATTACTTGTTTCGCTGCTGGCTGCAGCCATCTGCCAGGCCGGCCCGGCGCCCGGCACCGCGAAAGACGATTGCCGCGCGATCGTGTCCGATCTGGAGCGGCTGGCGTGTTTCGACCGCGCCGCGGGCACGCCGCCGTCGCCCATTCCCGGCGACGCCGGACCCGCTGCCGCCCCATCGGCAAGGCCCGGCCCTCCGCCGCCCGCCCCGCAGATTGCCGATCTGGTCCGGCAGAACGAAGCGGGGCGCGCGGCCGGGGACTTTTCATTTCTGATCTCTCGCGTTGAAGACGCGCTGCCCGGGCAGACCCGGGTCCTGATCTCGGCGCCGGCGCTGGATGGCGCTGCCGAATCGGCGTTTCTCGCGATCAGCTGCATTGCGAACATCTCCCGGCTGCAATTGCTCCTGCCCCGGCCGTCCGACCGCAATCAGATTCGCATCCGGCTGTATATCGACGACCGGCCCCTGTCGTCCCCTCGGACCTGGCAGGCGATGGAGCCGGGCAATGTGATCGACGCCGGGCGCGGACTGGTGGCCGTCGATCTGTTGCGGCAGTTCTCCTCGGGCGGACGGCTGCGGCTGGAAAGCGACGATGCCGCCGTTCATGGACTGATGTTCGATGCGACCGGCCTGCACGGCCTGATCGCGCAACAGCGGGAGGCGTGTCATTGGTGATCGATTACCCACCCCTGGACCTGGAAAAGCTGGCTGCGCCGCTGGATGCGATCGACCCGGCGGGCTACTTCGATGAAGAAGACGAGACCTTCCAAGGCATCGACCACGAGATGGTCAAGCTGGGCGGTCTGCACGAGCCGCGCATGGATTGGGCCTATGTCGATGAGGCATCGCGCCAGTACCTGTCTTCGCAATGCAAGCATTTCCGCGTTGCCGGGCATCTGATCGCGGCGCGCCTGCGTGCAGGCTCCTGGCGCGGCTGGGCCGAGGCCGCGGGCGTGCTGGCCAGCATGGTGGAAGGATATTGGGAAACAGGCCACCCCAAGCCGGGCCCGACCGGCTACCTGGGCAAGCGCAAGTTCGTGGCATTGCAGGTCGAGCGCCTGGGCGCGGCATTGGCCGGCCTGGAGGCGCAGGACGATGCCCGCGAGCATCAGGAAGCGGCGCGCAAGGCGCTGGATGCGCTGCAGGCGCAAGCCCCCGTGGCGAAGCTGGAAGTCGCCATGCTGACGCGGCTGGAGGCGCAGTTCGCGCGCCGCGTGGAACAGCTTCGCTATCCCGAGCCCGCGCCGCCGCCGGCCACGCTGGACCGGCGGGGCGGGTCGGCGATCAGCGAAGCGTTTTTCAGCGCGCCCGACGAGGCCCTCAAGCTGGGAGACGAACGCGAAAGCCGGCGCTCGCTGCTGAGCGTGGCCGAATTCATCAACCAGCAGGACGCGTACGACCCCACGGGCTACCAGCTGCGGCGCTTTGCGCTGTGGGCCCATCTGCATGCGGCGCCGCCGGTGCGCAAGGAGATGCGCACCGAGTTGATGGCCGTGCCCGCGGACATTGTCGAAGGCTATCGCGAAGCCCTGTCGGCCAACATCGTCAATCCCGCGCTGCTCCAGCGGGTGGAGAAAAGCGTGGTGGCCTCGCCTTACTGGATCCGCGGCAGCTTTCTGGCGGCCAGCATCGCGCAGCGCCTCGAAATGAAGGAGGTCGCGGTGGCCATACGCCTGGCGACCGAACGCTTCGTGCGCCGCATCCCCATCCTGGTCGACCTGCAGTTCAACGACGGCCGCGCGTTCGTCGACAGCGAGACGCGGGGATGGCTGAGCGGCGCGGACGCGGATGGGCAAGGGCGGCAGGCGCCCCTGGAGTTCCGGGCCTTGCGCGAGGAGCTGGCGGCACAGCTGGAGAGCGAGGGCGTGGAGGTGGTGTTGCGCCGCCTGCAGGAGATGCAGGGCGACGACGCGACCCCGCGGTGGCGCGGGCATGCCCGCGTGATCGCGGCGGACATGCTTGCGGCGCGCGGGCTGACGTGGCTGGCAGAGGACCTGTATGCCGGCGTGGACCGGGTCATGCGGGACATGCCGGCCAGCCTGTGGGAACCCGAGCTGTTCGGCCTCCTGGGGCAGCACCTGGCGGGCCGGCAGGGCGCCGAAGATCAACGCTAGAGCGGAATTTTTAGAAGGAAACACGATGTCTAGGATCTGGGCTTATCTCAAGCGCTTTGGCTTGCCCGTGCTGCGCCAGTTCAAGAGCGCAATGCCGGTGCTGCTGCTGTTGGGCGTTCTGTTCCTGTTGATCGGCATTTGGTGGCTGGGCCCCGAGCTGAACTGGAACGCGAGCCGGCCGCTGGCCGACATGCCGGCGCGCCTGCTCGCGACGGTGGGGGTGCTGATGGCGCCGCTGCTCATGTGGCTGTTCGCGTTGCGTCGCCGCAATCGGCGGCTGGAGGCGGAGCGCGAACACGCGGCGCAGCGCAAGGAGGATCCGGCCCTGCGGTACGTGCAAGCGCAGGAACGCGCGCTCGATTCGAGCCTGGCGGCGCTGCGCGCGAACCTGAAGAGCCGCAACGCCCTGTACGAACTGCCGTGGTATCTGGTCCTGGGCCAGCAGAACTCGGGCAAGACCAGCTTCATCAACCGGTCGAGCCAGAGTTTTTCGCTGACCGGAGAGATCAAGGCGGGCAGCAGGCGCGTGTTCGTGGATCCGGACCTCGCCTACAGCATCGACTGGTGGATGGGCGACGAGGCCGTGCTGATCGATCCGCCCGGCGAGCTGATCAGCCAGACCGAGCCCGCCGCCGCCGAGCCTGCCGCGGCATCGGAGGACGCGCCGGCGGCGCCGCCCGCGCCCTCCGGAAAAGCCTTGCCCGCCGGCCTGCACGGGCGCCTGTGGGAAGGGCTGATCGACTGGCTGGGCCGCAATCGCAGCCGGCGGCCCCTCAATGGCGTGGTGCTGATGGTGGACCTGGTGACGCTGCTGAACCAGAAGGCCAGCGACCGCAAGGCGCTTGCCATTCTGCTGCGCACGCGCCTGAGCGAACTGAGCCGGCATTTGGGCACGCGCCCGCCGCTTTACGTGGTGCTCAGCAAGTTCGACCTGCTGGCTGGATTTGAGCCGTTCTTCGCGCGGCTGCCGCGCTCGGTGCGCGAAGAGATCTTCGGCTTCACGTTCACCCTGGATTCGGTGAAGAACTACGACGCCTGGCTGGCGGAGCTGGCCAGCCGCTACGACGGCTTCATCGCCCGGCTGAACGAGCGGGTGTTCGACGCCCTGAGCGACGCGAACGCGCTGGAAACGCGGGAGGCGCTGTTCTCGCTGGTGGGCCAGTTGGCCGGCATGCGTCTCGTGCTGCTGGGCTTTCTGGCCGACGTCCTGGGCAGCGACCGCTACATTACGCCGGCGCTGCCGCGCGGCGTGTACTTCTCCTCGGTCTATCAGCAGGGATTGCTCTGCAACGCCTTCATCAACGCCGCGTCGCAGTCGTATGGCCTGAGCGAGCCGCTGGCCGACACGCAGCCCGCCGGGCGGGCGGTGGTCTATTTCGCCCAGCGCGTGTTCCAGCGCATCATTTATCCCGAGGCCGGCCTGGCGGGCGACAACCTGAAGGTGCTGGCCGACAAGCGGCGCGTCCTGCGGGTGGGGTTCGCCGTGGCGGCGCTGGGCAGCCTGGTGCTGATCGGCGGCTGGTACCGCTACTACGGCATCAATCGCGACATGGCCACGCGCGTGCTCGAACGAAGCCGGGACTTCAGCGTCTTCCAGATCGACGGCCGTTCCGATCCGACGGGCCGCAATCTACTGGCGCCGCTGGACCAGATCAGCAGCGCGGTCGCGGTATTCGGGGACTACCGCGACGCCTGGCCGGTCGTGGCGGACCTGGGGCTGTACCAGGGCCGCAAGATCGGCCCGAAGGTGGACGAGGCCTATCTGCAGTTGCTGTCCCGGCGCTTCCTACCCGAACTGGCTGGCGGCGTGATGCAGGCCGTGAACGCGGCGCCCGCGGATAGCGACGAGCAACTGGCCGCGCTGCGCGTCTACCGGATGATCGAAGACATCGACAACCGCCGCGCGCCCATCGTGCAGGACTGGATGAGCCGCCAATGGCAGGCGGCGTTTCCGGGCGACGGCGCGGTGCAGGGCGGTCTGATGCGCCATCTTTCCTATGCCATGAAGTACGCGCGCGCCGACCTGCCCATGTACCGCGAGCGGGTGGAAGAGATCCAGCGGCGCCTGCGACAGGTGCCGATGCCGCAGCGCGTGTACATGAGCATGCGCGAGCAGGCCGGCAAGGCGCTGCAGGCGCCGCTGGACCTGCGCAACGAAGTCGGTCCGGCCTTCGACATCGTGTACGGGGGCGCAGGCCACGCCGAACGCGATACGCGCATCGATGCCTTGCTCACGGCGCGGGGCTATCGGACCTACTTCGAGCCGCGCAGCCAGGATTTTACCGATCTGGCCCTGATCGACCAATGGACGCTGGGCGAGCGCGACCGCATCGATTATTCCGAGGCCGACAAGCAGGCGCTGGCGGTCCGGGTGCGCGCCATCTACAACCGCGACTACGTCGACACCTGGCAGCGCAGCCTGAACCGGCTGGAGGTTGCCGACTTCGACGATATTGCGCAGGCGGTCAGCGTGCTGGGCAGCGTCACCAGTCCGGCCGCGCCATTGCGCCGGCTGGTGGAGACGGTGCGCGACAACACCAGCCTGCAGCCCCTGGACGTGCGCGTTGCGTCGGCCAAGGGGGATGGCCCCGCGCCGACGCCCGCGGGCGTCGCGCAGGCCCAGCAGGTGGCCGCCATCGCGCGTCCTTTTGCGCCGTTGACCGATGTGCTGGTTGCCACGGAGAACAAGCCTTCGTATCTGGACGAAAGCATGGCGGCCGTCGCCCGCGTTCATGACGTGGTCAAGAGCGTGCAGGACAGTCCCGATCCGGGCAAGGCCGCGTTGAGCGTGGTGCTCGACCGCTTTGCGCTGAAAGGCACGGACCCGATCGGGAACCTGCAGCGCATCGCCGCCGGCATGCCCGAACCGCTCAACCGGCAGGTGAAGAAGCTGGCCGACGAGTCGTCGCAGGTCCTCGTGATCGAGGCGCTGAAAGAGCTGGAGCGCCGCTGGAACACCGAGGTCTACCGTTACTACGACGAACGGCTCGCCAACCGCTATCCGTTCAACCCCGCCAGCCGAGTCGATGCCTCGCTGGAAGACTTCACGGTCATGTTCGGTCCGCAGGGGCGGTTGGCGCAGTTCAAGGACCAATATCTGAAGCTGTTCCTTGAAGACAATCTGGAGGCGCTGTATTCCGAGCGTCGCGGCGGGTATCTGGTGCGCATGGATGTGCTGAAGCAACTGGAGGCCGCCGACCGCATCCGCGACGCGTTCTTCAACAGCCGCGGCGCGCTGGGCGTGCAGTTCAGCGTCGAGCCCCTGGGACTGGCGCCAACGCGGCGCAGCAGCGTGCTGAGCGTGGAAGGCCAGTTGATCTCCTACAGCCACGGCGCGGCCAACAGCGTCGGGCTGATCTGGCCCAACAGCCTGGGTGCCAACACCGAAAGCCGCATCACCCTGGTGGGCGGCGGCACGAGCAGCAGCCTGGTGTACCGGGGGGCCTGGTCCATGTTCCGCCTGCTCAGCCAGGCCCGCCTGGACAGCGCCACGGCCACCAGCGTGGACCTGAGTTTCGCGGCCAGCGATGGCGCGATGCGCTACCGGGTGTTGGCGGAGAAGGCCAACAATCCCTTCACGCAGCCGTTGTTCGATGGCTTCGCGCTGCCGCGCACGCTGCTGGCGGAATGGCCGGGCAAGGCGAAGGCGGACGCAAAGGTGGCGGCGGGCAAGGGCGCGCCGCGGCGCTGACGGTCGGGTTCACGGCATCGGCGTGGCCATCAGCTTGTCAGCCGGGAACGGGACCAGAAACTCGCGGCTCTGTTGCGCCGTGGCCGTCATCCAGTCGCTCCAGGCGCCCTCGGGCAGGATGACGACCATGCGCTTTTCCTTGCCCGCCTGGTGGTACTGGCTGAACAGCGGATCGTTGTCCGCGTTGATGGTCAGCATGGTGTAGCTCTCGCGCCATTGTCCGGCGGCATCGCGGTACCGGTCCCACAGGCCCGCGATGCCCAGCGGCTCGCCGTTGGTGCGGGTGAAGCGGGTGGGGACGGCCTTGCCGGACCGCCAGTCCGGTTCGAAGATCGCATCGGCCGGAATGACGCAATGCTGCGCGCGGCGCCAGGCGTTGCCGAAGGTGTACGAGGCGGCGGCCGTTTCGGCGCGGGCGTTGAAGGTGGACAGCTTGCCGGCGCGGTCCAGGCCGTCCGGCCGGGTCATGGCGCTGATCAGGCCCCAGCGGCCGGCGACGGCTTCGCGCTCGGGCACGGCGTCGTCGCCGGCGTCGTGTTCGGGCGGGCGGCGCAGGAACACGCCTTCGTATCTGGGCCACATGTCGTACTTGCCGATGGCGGCGGGCCTGCGGCGCGCGCCGAATTTCTTCAGCAGCAGCTCGGCATCCTTAAGCGTCTGATAGTGCGAACACATGCACGGCTCCCGGACGGCGGGAGGCGAGGGGCGCCTCCTGGACGTCCAAGCTTGCCGCGGCGGCGCGCGGTTTGTCTAGCTGGGCGAGGGGCGGGGAGGGAGACCGGAATAAAGCGTCGCGCTTCGCAGGCCCTGCCAGAATTCGGCAAGGGGGCGCGAAAGGCAGTACAACCATAGAGAACGGCAGACCGTATCGGATTGTGCGGTGTAGCCCCATGGGCTACAATTTGCCGATGATTAAGAGCTTCCGGCATAAGGGTCTTGAGGCGTTCTATCTGACGGGCAGCAAGGCGGGTATCCAGGCCCACCACGCCAACAAGCTGACGATCTTGCTTACCGCATTGACCCATGCAAAGGGGCCGCAGGATATGGCCGCGCCGAATTGGAAGCTTCACCCCTTGAGCGGCGGCTTGGCCGGACATTGGTCGGTGTGGGTCAACGGCAATTGGCGCTTGACCTTCACTTTCATTGGGCAGGACGCCGAACTGGTCGATTACCAGGACTATCACTAAGGAGCCATCGATGAAGATGCACAATCCGGCGCACCCCGGCGAGGTGCTGCGCGACTGGATCCCCGACGATGTGACCGTAACGGAGGCGGCGCAGGCGCTTGAGGTCAATCGCGTCACGCTGTCCAACCTGCTGAACGGAAAAGCGAACGTGACGGCCAATATGGCGCTGCGCCTTTCCGCTTGGTTGGGCACGACGCCTGATTTCTGGATGGGAATGCAGGCGCATTGGGACTTGTGGCAGGCAGAGCAGCAGCCGCGCCCAAAGATCGCTCCACTTTCGAAAAGAGCGGCCTGAGCTTCGTCCGATCTGGTGGGGGCGCTCATGCCCCGCCCCCATGCAGCGAATACAGGGCCACGCCGTCATGCCGGTAACCCTCATCGTCCCAAATGCTCACGCGTTCGGTGCTGATGTGGTGGCCCTGCCGGCGCAGTTCAAGAATACGCGTGTTGGCTTGATAGCAGCCCAGCTTGCGCAGCTCGTACGAGGTATGGGGGCGTAGCGCCAACGCAGCCAGGATACGCGCGCGCTGCGAGGCGCCAGACGTGGATCGGTCGTTACGCATGGCGGCCGCTCCCAAACAAGGTCACGCTGAATCGGTCCAAGGCGTCCTTGGCTTGTACATACCCTTCATGGTGGTCTGCCGCGCCGCGCATCGCCGTGCTGGCCACATACTGCGCCGCGACGAGCAGCGAGCGGCGGGGCGCGTCCAAGCGTCCCCGTTCACCCGCGCCGATGCCCGCCGCCTTGTTGACCAGCTTATTCACGTTCATATGAATGAACCGTTCGTTCGGGGACTGCGCGGCCAGCGCATGAATCTCGTTGTGCAGCGCGTGGTAGGTGGGCAGGTACTCGGCTCGGGTCAGGTCTTGCGCCTGGCGGGCCTCGCGAAACGCTTTCACCAATCGAACCTTGAGCGCGCGAACCGCCACCATGTTTCGGCTGTAGGTCAGCAGCAAATACGCCTGATCTTCGTTCAGCATGGCGTACTTCTCGGGACGCCCGCCGGCCGATCCTGCAGCGGGCTTCCCGGTTTGAAACCGGAGTATTCCCAGCTCGCGGAAGTCGCCGGCATAGCCGGTCAGCAGTTCGCGCACATGCTGATGAGTGTTGCCCAGGTACTGCGCCAGGATCCGGCTATCGATGCGCGGCTCGCCCTTGACGGGGTGAAGCGTCAACGCGGTATCATTCGCCGCGGTGGTCTGGGTCGCGTCCTGTACAGGGGCGCGGCCCTTTTGCTTGGTGGTGGTCTGCACGGCTCATCCCTCCGCTTTGGGGGCGTGGGCAGCCTGCCATGCGGCCGGATCGGCCAGGAAGGTGCGGACCTGGGAAACCGGCCAGGCCGTGACCCGTGGCGACATTTTCACGGGTTTGGGGAATCGGCCCTGCGCTGTCCAAGCCCACAGGGTGGAAACCGCGATACCCAGCACGCCGGCCACGACGGGGGCGCGGGCATATCCGACTGCGGGCAATGCGGCGGTGTAGATTTCGGTGGTGTGTACCGGCTTGCTAGGCGGTGCGGTACGGACCGGCTTGGTCGTTGCGGCTTGCATGTTTGATGCGCTCCTGTGAGGTGTCACGGGAGGCAGTTTGGACAATCCGCAATGACGATGCGAAAGGGTTAAATCGGCGATTTCTCCCTATCGTTCGTTCAAGACGATGCGCCTAACCAGGCAGTGCCATGCGGGCACCTGCTCCAGGGTGGTTACTCGATCACCCCATATTTCGGCAATCGTGGACTCATCCTTGAAAATGGCATTAGCTATCAACGCGGGGCCGCTCTCCATGTCTCCGGTGAGCTCGGCGGGGTAATAGCCCGCACAGCGCAACGCGGCGAGCCCAATGCAGCATATGGAGTTTCTGTGTATGAGGCGATTGCCTGGCCGCCCCGGGCGAATGGGGCGCTTTACCTCACCTCGCAGAACTTGGGCTACCAAGCGATTCAGGATGGGGGGCGGGCTGCCTCCATCCTCGATAGCATCCGCAGCTATTCGCATGACATGATCAAAAACTATGGGGTCTTGATTTGCCGCCTCCGCTGCATCGACCATCTTGCCCCCTACTAACAGCTTGATCTCGGCCACCCCTTTGGCTGCATCCCATTGGTAAACCGTCTTCCCTCCATAAGACCCTGGGTCCGCCCGAATGGCGCGCTTTACCCAGCTCAATACCTGCTCGGTGATTTGGCTGCGGAGGTCCGGGTGCCTTGCCAGCAGTTCGCGGGCATTTATGACGATGGATCGTGTGGCTTCGGCTGATAAATCATCGCACTCGGCGATGAGGCGCCTTAACAGTTCGTCGCTGTTGAAAGACATATGCGCGCCGTCCTATGCGCCGCCCAAGGAATAAGGGCCAGCGCCGGGCCGGTGGACGTTCCGGCTATTCGGGGATCAGCCTAGGCGCTGGCGTAGACGTACCAAGACGATGATAGATTGCATTGGACAACGCCGGGGGCGCGGATGCGTCCTGCAATTGAGGGCGGACAAGGGCCGCAAACGTTAGCCTGGATTAGCACGCAAGGCGCCCTGACCGGCGGGCGGCACCGATTTTTCCGGAACTATAAAAGGGGTGCCGCGGCTGGAAGATGCCCGCCATTTTTGTTGCCCCTGGCCTAAGTCGCCGGCCGGGTCATCGGGATCACGTTCCCGCCGATGCGCAGCACGTCCAGATAGTCTGCCCCGGCCTGCATCATGGCGCGGCGTTCCTTGATGAATTTGGTGCGGTTGTAGGCCGCGCGGGATGGCGGTGTGCGCGACCTACCGACAGAAATACCGGCGCGAGGCGGTATATGACGGTAGACGAACATAGATTACCCCAGACAACAAAAAACCCGCACAGCCTTGACTGGTGCGGGTTTGAAGTACTGTGCTAGATCAATCTAGACGGTAATTTGGTGCCCGAGACCGGAATCGAACCGGTACGGCCGCGAGGCCGAGGGATTTTCTTACCACTTCGGCTTTCGCCGCCAGCAAGGGCTTGCTGTTCGTGGTCTGGAGCACGCCTTCACCATAGCCTGTCGGCCTTAGGTGCCCGCCGTCTGCTCTCTACACCTTCCCCGGTTGCGGAACCGGGGCTTGGCTCGGCGTTAGCGCGGAACGGGTCCAGGGCCTTCGCCGAGTTTGACGGGCTTCACCTTTGGAGTTTCCTCCGAAGGGCTCAAATTAGTTCAAGTCCCTTGTGTCTACCAATTTCACCACTCGGGCGTTGCGCGGCCCGTGGCGGGTCGGCAGCGGGCGAGACTATACCATCTTGCCCGCAGGGATTTTGACGGGCAACGCCAAAGCGAGGGTAATCACGAAATGAATCGCACGGGCGGGCGGGGGCGTTCGTCCACGGTCAGCGAGAAGATGTCGGGGCGGGAATAGTGGCCCACCACGTCGAAATCGTAGCGGGCGCGCACAAGGTCCGCCGTGTCGATCCGGGCGGTCAAGAGGCCCGTGCCGCCACGCAGCGGGCCGGCCAGCACGTCGCCCAGCGGCCCGACGATGACCGAGCCGCCGTTGATCAGCGGACGGCCGGCGTCCCAGCCGGGCACGTCCACGCCCAGGTCGGCGGGCGAGGGCTGCACCTGGCAGGCGCTGACGACGAAGCAGCGGCCTTCGTGGGCGATGTGGCGCATCGAGCATTGCCAGATGTCGCGTTCGTCGACCGTGGGCGCGCACCAGATCTCGACGCCCTTGGCGTACATGGCGGTGCGCAGCAGCGGCATGTGGTTCTCCCAGCAGATGGCGCCGCCGATCCGCCCCGCCGCGGCGTCGATGACGGGCAGGGTCGAGCCGTCGCCCTGGCCCCAGATCAGGCGTTCGGTGCCGGTCGGCATGAGCTTGCGATGCCGGGCGGCCAGGCCGATGCCGGGTTCGAAGAACAGGGCGGTGCAGTAGAGTGTGTTGCCGCCGCGCTCGATCACGCCCACCACCAGGCTGGCGCCCGTGCGCTGGGACAGGCCGGCGAGCGCCTCGGTCTCGGGGCCGGGCACGTCGATCGCGTTGTCGTAGTAGCGCGCAAACGCCTCGCGTCCTTCGGGGAGCCGGTAGCCCAGACGGGTGCCGAAGATCTCGCCCTTGGGGTAGCCGCCCAGCAGCGCCTCCGGCATGACCACCAGCGAGGCGCCCGAGGCGGCGATGTCGGATTCGAACGCAAGGATCTGTTCCAGGGTGCGGGCCTTGCCCTCGGGGGTGGAGCCGATCTGCAGGGCGGCGACGGTGGTGGCGGTCATGGCGATTCCTAGGCGGAAGTGGGCGGGAGCAGGTAGTGTCTGGCCCGTCCTAAAATCAATCAATCCCGCCTAAAGATAAATGATATGAACCAGATCGATATCGAGTCGGCCGACCTGAACCTGCTCAAGGTCTTCGAGGCCATCTATGACGAGGGGGGCGCGGGCCGGGCCGCCCTGCGGCTGGGCGTGACGCAATCGGCCGTGAGTGCGGCGCTGGGGCGGTTGCGCGCGCTGTATGGGGACGCGCTGTTCACGCGCACGGGGCGGGGCCTGACGCCCAGCCTGCGCGCCCGCGAATTGCGGCCGATCATCGGCGAGGCGCTGGACAAGTTCCGGCAGAGCCTGTCGCTGGTGCGACCCGGCGCGCAAGGCTATGAGGGGCGGTCGGTGACGCTGGGCCTGTCGGACGATTTCGAGATCGCGCTGGGGCGCGAGGTGATCCACGCGTTGGCGGACAGCGCGCCCGGCCTGCGCATCATTTTCCGCCAGACGCACAGCAGGCTGGCGGCCGAGATGCTGATGGCGCGCGAAGTGGATCTGGTGATCGCATCGGGCGGCCTGACTGCGCCGGCGCTGCAGCACGTGACCGTGGGGCAGGGCGGCTATGCCTGCCTGCTGGATCCGGCCACGCTGGCTCCGGGCCAGTCGAGCCTGACGGTCGAGGAGTTCACGCGCCGCCAGCATGTGCTGGTGTCTTCGGGCGGCTTTATCGGGGTGGTGGACGAAGTGCTGCACGGCCTGGGCCTGACGCGCCGGGTGCAGGCGTCGACCACGCATTTCTCCGCGCTGGCCTTCCTGCTGCGCGGCGGCGAGTCGCTGGCGACGCTGCCGACGCATGCGGCGCGCGGCCTGGCCGAGGCGTCGGGCCTGCGGCTGCTGCCGTGCCCGGTCGCGATGCCCGGGTATGCGATCGAAATGGGCTGGCGCGGCGACGCCCTGCGCGATCCGGCGGTGGCGGCCGTCAGGCGTACCCTGCTGGGCCTGCTGAACAGTTTTGACTGGGCGGCCACTCAGGAATAGGGCGCCGCGATTTGCGCGCTGCGCCTATTTGCGGCCGAACAGGCGGCCCAGGAGTCCGCGCGGAGCGGCCGCGGCGGCTTCGGCAGCCAGCGCATGCTTGAGGGACAGCTCCTGGAAGTGGGGCTTGCCGTTCTGCTGGTAAGAGGCCGATGCCTGACGGAAGGCCATGGCCGACTCGGCATGGCGCTTC
Organism: Achromobacter sp. T5-5; assembly: GCF_055397965.1. Classification (NCBI taxonomy): domain Bacteria; kingdom Pseudomonadati; phylum Pseudomonadota; class Betaproteobacteria; order Burkholderiales; family Alcaligenaceae; genus Achromobacter; species Achromobacter sp. T5-5. Next base: position 5,032,648 of record NZ_AP027919.1, on the reverse strand, counting down.
ATGTGGCCGTAGGTTTCGCCGCGCGAGAACAGGGCCCAGCTGCGGAAACCCGGATCCAGCGCGATGAGTCGGTCGCAGGCGGAGAGCGCCTCATCGTACCGGGCCGCGGCGACAAGCGCGTTGATGCGGTCGGCATGCAGCGCCCCGTTATCCGGCCAGCGCTCCATGGCCCGGTCGGCATCGGCGACGGCTTCGGCCGCGCGGCCCAGGCCGGTCAGCGCCTCGATGCGGGCGCGGCGCCATTTCAGCCAGTCCGGATCCAGAGAGATCGCGACTTCCGACAAGGGCAGGGCTTCATCGTAGCGTTCCAGCCGGTTCAGCATGTCGGCGGCGTTGCCGGGCAGGAAGTCGTTGCCGGGTGCAAGCGCATAGCCGCATTGGTAGTAGGCCAGCGCCTCTTCCCAGCAGCGCTGGTCGCGCTGGGCATTGCCGGCCACGAACAGCAGTTCGGAGTCGCCGCTGGTGAGCGGGTCCAGTCCCTGCAGCACCTCCTCAGCCAGTTCGGGATTGCCGCTGCGCACATATTCCCGGGCCTGTTCGCGGCGGCCGTCCCAGCCGCTGTCCGACAGCGCGTCCAGATGCCGCCACAGCGGCGCCGCCTCGTCAGCCCGCCCCAGCCGATGCAGCGAACGCGCCTTGCCTTCCAACGGCCAGTCCCAGTCGGGTTCGCGGCGCAGCAGGCTGGTCCATTCTTCGACCGCGTCTTCGTGGCGTTCCAGCGCCTGCAGGCAGGAAGCCCGATTGTGCTGGATGGCGTTTTGTTCGCCCAGGATGGCGCGGGCGCGGTCGAACATCGCGATGGCGTTGTCCAGGTCGCCCAGGCGGCGGTAGTTGTTTCCGGCGTCGTACAGGAAGTTGCCGTTGTTGGGCGCCAGCGCCACGGCGCGCTGATGGTAGGGCAGGGCCTCCCGGTAGCGGCCGGCGTTATGCAGGTTCGATCCGATATAGCAGTGCGGCGCCGCGGCAGAGGGCCGCACTTGCGAGGCGGCGGTCCAACTGGCGATGGCGTCGTCGAGCCGGCGGTCGTTGATCAGCAGGTAGCCTTCAGCCATCAGCAGCCCGAAGTGCGACGGCGCGCGTTGCCGGGCGTCGCGCAGGATGCGCCAGGCTTGCTCGCGCTCTCCCGCGTCGTAGAGCGCGGTGGCGCGCACGCGGATGGCATCGCTGCATTGCGGGTCCAGCGCCAGCGCGCGGTTCAGGTCCGCATCCCGTTGCGCGTGCGCGCGGCGCTTGTCGTGATAACGGGCGCGCAACGCCCACATGACCGCCGAAGCGGGCTGTTCGCGCAGCCCCTGTTCGCAGAGGGCCAGCATCTGCGCGTCGTCGTGGCCGTCATCGGCACGGTGTATGGAGTCGATCAGGCTGGACATGCGGTTCCGTATTCAGGGGGTCGGGTCAACGCGCCAGGGCGCCGGCTTCGTGACGGCAGCTGTAGGGGCGGTCTGCGCGGGGGATGTCGTCGCTGCCGCACTGCCAGCGCCGTATGCCGCCGCCCTTTTTTTCGGAGCGCAGTTCGGGCAGGTAGACCAGGTGCTTGCCGCCCAGCGTGGGCGCGTCCGCCGTGCCGGGCTCACCGGCGATGGTGAAGCGCAGCACGCCGTTGACCGGGTTCATGTCCAGCTTGCTGAAGCCGCTGGCTTGCAGCGAAGCCTGCGTCACGCCGAGGGCGGCCATGTCGGGCGCGAACGTCCGCGTGCGCTGGTAGTGGCTTTCCGCCAGCCTGCGAACGGGATCCGACACCCGATCCAGATGGATGACCTCGGATCGCAGGGGATTGTCGCCCTCGTCCTTGTCCAGTCCGACCACGCCGATGACCACGCCGGCCAGGACCAGGGCCGCGACGCCGAACACAATGAACAGGAATTTGCCGGCGCCCGTGACGGTGCGGGCCTGGGCCAGCGCGGGCAGCACGGCGCGGGGATCGGCCTGGCTGGATATCACATGCGTGCCCGCCAAGGCGTTGTGCATGGCGCGTTCGCCAAAAATGGTCTGCTGCAGGTGGTGGAAGATGCCCGGCAGCGCCACGTTCAGCGTGAATTTCAGGTTATGCCGCCAGATCGCGCGCAACAGCCCGGGAGCGCTGCCCTTGCGGGTGACGACCCGCAGCTTCAGGAGCCGCTTGCCGGGCGAACCATTGCCCCAGGCGTCCATGAAGGCGGGCAGCAGCCATCCCAGCAGCCCCGCTGCCGCCATCAGCACCAACGGCCGGTTTTCGCCCGTCAGGCCTTGATAGGTATATGAGGCCGCCAGGCACAGGACGGCGATCGTCGCCAGCATGAAAAGGGCGTCGATCGCCGTGGCGCCAAGCCGCGGCCAGATGCCGGGAAACACCGGGGCATTGCCGGTCCGGGCGCGCTGGGCCGGCGGCGTGGCGGATTTGACCGGCAGGGGGCTATTGCAGCTGAAGCACACCGTGTGGGCGGCCGGATTCTGCCAATTGCAGCGGGGGCATTGCATGGAGCGTGTGGCGCGGATATCGGGGCCGGGGCGGCGGGACTGCGGATGATACGCGCGTCTACCGGTTCCGGCGAATGGCGACCGGCGTGGATCGCCGGAAGCTGAAAACCGGCTGCGGCCGGGAAAACCCCGATCCCGGCCGGGGTAGCCCAGGGACGACACTTTGCGCCATGAAGCCGACCCCGCCCGCCCCGCCCCTCCGAGATATCGATCCCGTTTCATTGCGCCTCTTCCTGGCCGCGCTGGAAGAAGGGAGCCTGGCGCGCGCCGCCGCGCGCGAGAACATCGTGCCGTCCGCCGTCAGCAAGCGCATGTCGGAAATGGAGGACGCGTTCGGCGTGCCGCTGCTGGAGCGCGGCGTCAAGGGCGTGCAACCGACCCCGGCCGGCGACGCGCTGGCCGCGCACGTGCGCCGCGTGCTGGAGGACATGGACCGCATGCGCCGCGACATGGCGGGATTTGCGACCGGCGTGCGCGGGCATATCCGGCTGGCGGTGAGCTTTGCCGCCCTGTCGGGCGATCTGCCGGCGCAGATCCAGTCGTTCCGGCGCGCGTATCCGCAGATCGATATTTCGCTGGAAGAAGACACCACGCAGACGGCGTTTCGCGCCGTGCTGGACGGGCAGGCGGACGTGGCGGCGGGTTCCGATTTCGGCCACGAGGGGCTGCAGGTGTTTCCTTTTGGCCGCTGCGAACTGGCGGCGGTGGTGCCGGGCCAGCACCTGCTGGCGGACCGCGAGGCGCTGGACTACGCGCAGTTGCTGCCGTTCGAGCAGATCGAGCTGAACCGCGACAATGGCATCAGCAGCGTGTTCGAGCAGGCGGCGCGGGACGCGGGCATGACGCGCCGCATCAGCGCGCGGGTCAGTTCGCACGAAACCATCTGCCTGCTGGTGGCGCGCGGCATGGGCGTCGCCGTCGTGCCGCATTACCTGAAGCCGCGGTTGGCGCATCTGGACATCCGCTTCATTGCGCTGAAGGGGCCGTGGTCCAGCACGCCGCTCTGTATTGCCGTGCGGGATCCGGACGCACTGTCGCCGGCCGCGCGGGCGCTGCTGGCGCACCTGGGCGTGCTGCCTGCCGCGCCGGGCTGAACCGCGTCGCGCCTCAGGGCTAACCCGGACGTTCCGAAACGAGAATGCCCCCGTGCTGAAAGACCGCTACCCGACACGGCCGCAGGCGCCGGATCATGGGCGCATGCCGGCGGCGGCGAGCGAGCTTTCCCTGCCGCCGCGTCTCCGTCGAACTGGCAGGCAAGAGGACACCGCAGATGACAGCAGCACCGGCTTCACCCTTCATGGACAGCACCGAACTGCCCCTGCGCGGCATCAAGGTCCTGGAACTGTCCCACATGATCATGGGGCCGGCCGCCGGCCTGTCGCTGGCGGACCTGGGCGCCGAGGTGATCAAGGTCGAACCCATCGACGGCGACCGCACGCGGCGGCTGAAGGGGTCCGGCAGCGGCTATTTTCCGGTCTTCAACCGCAACAAGCAGAGCCTGGCGATCGACCTCAAGTCGCCGGCGGGGCAGGAGGTCGTGCGCAAGCTGGCGCTCCAGAGCGACATGATCGTGGAGAACTTCCGCGACGGGAGCCTGGCGCAGTACGGGCTGGACTACGAATCCCTGTCGGCCGGAAATCCGCGGCTGATCTATGTGTCGCTCAAGGGGTTTCTCTCCGGCCCCTACAAGCACCGCACGGCGCTGGACGAGGTGGTGCAGATGATGGGCGGGCTGGCCTATATCAATGGCGGCGCGGACACGCCCCAGCGGGTGGCGGCCTCCGTCAATGACATCCTGGGCGGCACGTTCGGGGTGGTGGGCGCGCTGGCCGCGCTGCATGACCGCCACGCGACGGGCCGGGGGCGCCATGTGCGATCCGGCCTCTTCGAAAACAACCTGCTGCTGGTGGCGCAGTTCATCGCGCAATTCCAGTTGACGGGCGCCGCGCCCCGGCCCATGGGGGCGGAACGCAAACCGCCATGGGGCGTGTACGACGTTTTCGAGACTGCCGACGGCCGCGTGTTCGTCGCCGTGGTGGGCGATGCGCAATGGCGCAGCTTCGCGCAGAAATTCCTGCCGCCCGAATGGTCCGCGGACCCGCGCCTGGCCACCGCCGTCGACCGAGAGGCCGCCCGGTCGTGGCTGGTGCCGGGCGTGGGCGAAATCCTGAAGACCTGGAAAACCGACGAACTGTGCGCCGCGCTCGAGGCCGCCAATCTGTCGTATGGCCCGATCCGCCAGCCGCACGACCTGCTGGACGACGTCCACCTGAACGCGGGCGGCGCGCTGCTGCCGACCCGGCTGCCGGACGGCGGCGAGATCTCGGCCGCCGCGCTGCCCATCGAGTTCGATGGCCGCAAGGCGGGCAAGCGGTCCGATCCGCCCGGCCAAGGCGCCCAGACCCACGCCATTCTGCAGGGACTGGGCCTGGATGCCGCGCGCATCGACGCCTTGCGCGCCGCGGGAGTGATCGCATGAATACCGGGCATTAGCGCTTTACCCCTGTCGAGGCGGCGCCAGACCGCCAAGACGTCCATCGAAGAGGAGACACCCATGATCCGCAAACTCGTTGCGCTGGCCGCGCTGGCGGTCGCATGCGCCGCCCATGCCCAGGATTACCCCAGCAAGCCCATCCGCATCATCATTCCGTCCACACCGGGCGGTGGCACGGATTACATCGGGCGGCTGATGAGCACCAAGCTGCACGAACTGAACGGCTGGGCCGTGGTGCCGGAGAACAAGCCCGGCGCCGGCACCGCGCTCGGCCTGGCCGAGGCGGCGCGTGCGCCCGCGCAGGGCTATGACCTGGTGATCGGCCAGTCCGACAACGTCACGCTGATTCCGCTGCTGATGAAAGTGGCCTACGACCCGGTCAAGGACCTGACGCCGGTGGCGCTGGTGGCGACCACGCCGATGGTGCTGCTGGTGGCCGAGGGCTCGCCCTACAAGACGCTGCCCGAGGTGATCGAGGCGGCCAGGAAGGCGCCCAACACGATCTCGTACGGGACGTCCGGCACGGGCGGCGGCGTGCACATCGCCATGGAAATGCTGCAGCACGCGGCCGGCTTCAAGATGCAGCACGTGCCGTACAAGGGGTCCGCTCCGGCGCTGGCCGACCTGATGGGCGGCCATCTGCAGTTCGCGGGCTCGTCCATCTCGTCGGCGGCCACGCTCATCAAATCCGGCAAGGTGCGCGCGCTGGCGGTGACCTCGCCCAAGCGCAACCCCGCCTTGCCCGACGTGCCCACGGTGGCGGAGCTTGGCTACAAGGATTTCAGCGTGGTGACCTACTACGGCGTGCTGGCCCCGGCCAAGACGCCCGATGCCATCGTCTCGCGGCTGAACAGCGATTTCAACAAGCTGCTGGCGCGCCAGGATGTGAAGGAGGCGCTGGCGTCCCAGGGGCTGGAGACCGACCCGGTGTCCAGCGCGCAGTTCGCCGCGCTGATCCAGTCGGACATCGGCAAGGCGCGGCAGACCATCAAGAGCGCGGGCATCGTCATCCAGCAATAGGCCCGCACGGACGACAGGACAGCACATGAACCAGGAAGTCAGGCTTTGCGAAGTGGGGCCGCGCGACGGGCTGCAGATGGCCAAGGGCATGATGTCGCGCGCCGACAAGTTGCGCTGGATCCGGCAACTGGCCGACGCCGGCCTGCGCGAGATCGAGGTGGGCAGCTTCGTGTCGCCGCGGCTGGTGCCGCAGATGGCGGACACGGGCGACATCCTGCCCGAGGTCCTGAAGATCGACGGGCTGACCGTCTGCGCGCTGGCCTGCAACCTGAAGGGCGCCATCGCCGCCTACGAGGCGGGCGCGCACGTGCTGGCGTTTCCGGTGTCGGTCAGCGACACCCACAGCCGCGCCAACGTCGGCAAGGGCACCGACGCGCAGATCGCGATGCTGGAATCGATCGTGGACTGGGTCCGCGCGCAGGCGCGGCCCATGCGCATCGATGCCGCCGTCGCGACGGCGTTCGGATGTTCGCTGGAAGGGCAGGTGCCCGTGCGGCGCGTGGCCGAGGTCGCTGCGGCGGCGGCGCGCGCGGGCGCCGACGAAATCGCGCTGGCCGATACCGTGGGCTACGCGCATCCGGGGCGGGTGCGCGAGGCGGTGCGCGCCACCCAGGACGCGGTGGGCGCCGCGCTCACCAAGCTGCACCTGCACGACACGATGGGGCTGGGCCTGGCCAACGCCCTGGCCGGGCTGGACGAAGGGATCCGCGCCTTCGATGCGTGCCTGGGCGGCCTGGGCGGTTGCCCGTTCGCGCCGGGCGCCTCGGGCAACATCGTCACGGAGGACCTGGTGTTCATGCTGGAAAGCATGGGCTACCGGACCGGGATCGACCTGTCCCGGCTGCTTGAGGCGCGGCCGCTGCTGGCGGGCGCGTTGCTGCAGGAAACCCTGCGCGGCGGCGTGGCCGCCGCCGGCATCCCAGGGACCTACTCAGGCGGATAGGATCAGCGGTACACCAGCACCGGCAAGGTGCTGTGCGCCAGCACCTTCTGCGTCTGGCTGCCCAGCAGGAAGGCCGCCACCCCGCCACGCCCGTGCGACGACATGGCGATCAGGTCGCAACCGCGCGTCATCGCCACGTCGACGATCACCTGGTGGGGCGAATCGCTCTCGCGCATTTCGGTGGCGCAGGCCACGCCCGCCGCGCTGGCCTTGCCGGCGGCTTCGGACAGGTAGGAGCTGGCCAGTTCGCGCGCCTGGTCTTCGTAGACTTTGCGCATGCCTTCGAGGTGGACGGTCTCGATGGAGGGCATCTGCAAGGCGCTGTACACCGTCAGCACCGTCACGCTGGCGCCCAGTTCGCGGGCGAGCGCAAGGCCTTGCTCCAGGCCGGAATTGGCCAGGCTGGATCCGTCGATGGGGATGAGTATGTGCTTGAACATGGCAACCTCCAGGGTGGAATCTGCGTCCATGGTACGCCCGCTGGGGACGGTTGCCTTTGATTTTGGCGGAAGCGGTGAGATTCGAACTCACGAACGGTTGCCCGTTGCCGGTTTTCAAGACCGGTGCAATCGACCACTCTGCCACGCTTCCGGGGTTTGCCGCGATATTGCGGCCGCCAGGCAAACATTCTGCCCGAACGAAAACGCGATATGCCGCAAAGGGCGCAATAATAATCCATTTGCTGCAAAGGAGGCACGCGATGCACGCTGTTGAAATCACCCGCCCCGGCGGCCCCGAAGTCCTCGTCCCCGTGGAGCGTCCCACGCCCGAGGCAGGCGCGGGGGAAGTTCTGATCAAAGTGACCGCCGCGGGCATCAACCGCCCCGACGTGTTCCAGCGCAAGGGCAACTATGCGCCCCCGCGCGGCGCTTCCGACCTGCCGGGCCTGGAAGTGGCCGGCGAGATCGTGGGCGGCGATGTGGCCGGCAGCGGCTTTGCCGTGGGCGACAAGGTGTGCGCCCTGGTGGCGGGCGGCGGCTACGCCGAATACTGCGTCGCGCCGGTGGCGCAATGCCTGCCCATCCCCAAGGGCTTGTCCGACATCGAGGCCGCCGGCCTGCCGGAAACCTATTTCACGGTCTGGAGCAACGTGTTCGACCGCGGCCGCCTGTCCGAGGGCGAAGCCCTGCTGGTGCACGGCGGCGCCAGCGGCATCGGCACCACGGCGATCCAGCTCGCCCGCGCCATGGGCCACAAGGTCTATGCCACGGTCGGCAGCGACGACCGCGCCCGTGCCGTCGAGGCGCTGGGCGCCGACAAGGGCATCAATTACAAGACGCAGGATTTCGTGAAGGAAGTCCTGGACGCCACCGGCGGACGCGGCGTGGACGTGATCCTGGACATGGTGGCCGGCGACTACATCGCCCGCGACATGCAGTGCCTGGCCGACGACGGCCGCATCGTCATCATCGCCCAGCTCGGCGGTTCGCATGCCAACGTGGACACGGCCCAGGTCATGCGCCGCCGCCTGACGATCACCGGCTCCACCTTGCGTCCCCGTCCTGTGGCGTTCAAGGGCGCCATTGCCCGCGCGCTGCGCGAGCACGCCTGGCCCCTGCTGGAAAAGGGGGCCATCAAGCCGATCGTCCACGCCACCTTCCCGCTGGCCGAGGCCGCCAAGGCCCACGCCATGATGGAAGGCGGGGAAAACATCGGCAAAATCATCCTGACTATGTAAGAAACGCGCGGCGTTCGGCGTATCGCCGCGCAACAGGATACAATCTCGGGTTTCGCCTGGAATTTTTTCCAGGCAGGCCCGTGGGCGGTTGCTGCACCAGGCCCCTCTTTCAGGTCCTCCAGGCCCGGTTCGGCGTGGGGCGTCTTGCCAGGGGCAACCCGAATCCGGCTCACCACCTCAGACCCAATCGTCAGACAAATTCGCCATGACTTCAGTCGAAAACCGCGCCCGCCTCGTGCTGGGCAACTGGAAGATGCACGGCAACCTGGCCGAGAATGCCGCGTTGCTGACCGAGCTTCGTGCCGCGGATGCTGCGGGCCACTGCGAAATCGGCATCTGCGTGCCGTTTCCCTACCTGGCGCAGGCCGCCTCGGCCCTGACCGGCAGCAGCGTGTCCTGGGGCGCGCAAGACGTCAGCGCGCACGACAAGGGCGCCTATACGGGTGAAGTCTCCGCATCGATGCTGAAGGAATTCGGCTGCCGCTGGGCGCTGGCCGGCCACTCCGAGCGCCGCGTGCTGCACGGCGAAACCGACGAGATCGTCGCCGCCAAGGCCCAGGCCGCGCTGGCCGCCGGGCTGACTCCCGTGGTCTGCGTGGGCGAATCCCTGGCCGACCGCGAAGCCGGCAACACGCTGGCCGTCATCGAGCGTCAGCTCAAGCCCGTGCTGGCTCTGGGCGCCGACGCCGTCTCCCGCATGGTCCTGGCCTACGAGCCCGTCTGGGCCATCGGCACCGGCCGCACGGCCACGCCCGAGCAGGCGCAGGAAGTCCACGGCGCCATCCGCGCCGCGCTGCGCGCCCTGGGCGCCGCCCAGGTGCAAGTGTTGTACGGCGGCAGCGTCAAGGCCGCCAACGCCTCCAGTTTGTTCGCCATGACTGATATCGACGGAGCCCTGGTCGGCGGCGCGTCGCTCGTGGCTGAAGAGTTTTTGCGAATTGCCGCCATCTAAGTTTCCGTTCCGGAGTCTGTAATGCCCCTGATGCTCAAAATCCTGCTGGCCGTCCAAGTGATCTCGGCGCTGGCTATCATCGTCCTGGTCCTGCTTCAGCAGGGCAAAGGCGCCGACATGGGCTCCGCTTTCGGTAGCGGCTCGTCGGGCAGCCTGTTCGGCGCCACCGGCGCGGCGAACTTCCTGTCGCGCGCGACCAAGTGGTCCGCCGTCGTGTTCTTCGCGTCCACCGCCGGCCTGGCCTATGTCAGCCACAAGGGCAGCAGCGGCCCCGCCGTGGACTCCGGCGTGATGCAGAGCTTCCCGGCCGACCGTTCGGTGCCGCAGGCGCCGGGTTCGGTGCCTGCCGCCCCGGGCGCCTCGTCGGTGCCGGGCGCTTCGTCGGTTCCCGGCGCAGCCCCCGCTCCCGCCGCCAAGCCCGACGCCTCGGTGCCCTCCGCGCCGGCTGCTCCGGCCGCGCCGGCCGCGCCCGCTGCCGAGAAGCCGGCGGAAACGCCCGCCGCGCCGGCAAAGTAAGGTGGCAGGACAAGAAAGCCGGCGCATGCCGGCTTTTTTTTCGCTTGCAGCAATGACGTGATCCGCGCGGAGGCCCCATGGAAAAGCGATTGATGCCGTCGATGATGGCGCTCCAGTGTTTCGAGGCGGTGGCGCGGCACATGAGCGTCACGCGCGCCGCCGAAGAACTCCACATGACGCAGAGCGCGATCAGCAAGCAGATCGCGCAGCTGGAGGCGCTGCTGCGCAACCCGCTGTTCCTGCGCGTGCGCCGCCGGCTGCAGCTGACCCCCGCGGGCGCGCTCTACCAGTCCGAGGTCAGGGCGATCCTGAACCAGGTGGACATGTCCTCGCGCTACATCCTCACCTACGGCAGCGAGACGCAGGTGCTGACCATCGGCACCCAGCCCACCTTCGGCGCGCGCTGGCTGATCCCGCGCCTGCAGCGCTTCATGGCGGCGCATCCGGACATCCAGGTGAAGGTGCGCAGCGAAACCCGGCCGTTCGACCTGATGCAGGCCAAGATCGACATTTCGTTCTTCTTCGGCCATGGCACGCTGCCCGGCGCGCAATGCCTGGAGCTGTTCGAGGCCGACGTCGTGCCGGTGTGCGCGCCCGGATTCCTGCGCGGCGACAAGGTCGCCAGCCTGGAAGAATTGGGCGCCCAGACGCTGATCCAGTGCGCGTCGCGCCCGGAGGCCTGGCACGATTATTTCTCCCACCAGCAATTCCAGTCCGACCGCAGCTACCACGGTCCGCGCTTCGATACCTTCTACATGTGCGTGCGCGCGGCCGAGGGCGGCTGCGGCATCGCGCTGACGCCGCGCCTCTTGGCCGAAGAAGAGCTGCAGGCCGGCAAGCTGGTCATTCCCTGGGGCTATGTGCAGCCCAGCGGCGGCGCGTATTTCGTGGCGTATTCCGAACACTCCGCCGAGGTGCCGAAGATCAAGCAATTCGTGGCGTGGGTGCAAGACCAGGCGCGCCAGCAGGACGGCCGCGGCGGGCCGCGCGGGCGGTCCATGAAAAAACGGACTGACTAGGCCGAATTTTTTCATTTGATCGCGCCCCGCCAGGCGTGATTTCATGCGGGCCATCCTTTGTTCACCGATGTGCCGAGCCCGCCATGAGTCAGAATTTCGTCAATCCCGATCAGATCCGCGCCTGGTTTTCCCGCGCCATGTCCGACATGTACAAGCAGGAAGTCCCGCTGTACGACACGCTGCTGGACCTGGTCGCCCAGGTCAACGCGAAGACGATGGCCGAGCAGCCGGACCTCGCCGCGCAACTGGCACGCACGGGCGAGATCGAGCGCCTGGACATCGAGCGCCATGGCGCGATCCGTGTCGGCACGCCACAGGAATTGGCCAACCTGCGCCGCGTGTTCGCCGTGATGGGCATGCAGCCGGTCGGCTACTACGACCTGTCGCCCGCCGGGGTGCCGGTGCATTCGACCGCCTTTCGCGCCACGCACGAAGCCGCGCTGCAGGCCAGCCCGTTCCGCGTCTTCACCTCGCTGCTGCGCCTGGAACTGATCGACGATGTGGCCCTGCGCGAGAAGGCCGCGCGCATCCTGGCGGCGCGCCGGATCTTCACCGAGCGCGCGCTGGCGCTGACCGCGCGTTTCGAGACGCAAGGCGGACTGGACGAGTCCGATGCCCGGGAATTCGTCACTGAGGCCCTGCACACCTTCCGCTGGCACAGCGAGGCCACCGTCAGCCTGGACGACTACCGCGAACTGCACGGCCAGCATCGCCTGATCGCCGACGTGGTGGCGTTCAAGGGTCCGCACATCAACCACCTGACGCCCCGCACATTGGACATCGATGAAGCGCAGGCCGAGATGCCGCGGCGCGGCGTGTCGGCCAAGGCCGTCATCGAAGGCCCGCCGCCGCGCAAGTGCCCGATCCTGCTGCGCCAGACCAGCTTCAAGGCGCTGGAGGAGCCCGTGCGCTTTGCCGGGCCGGACGGCGCCAGCTCCGTGGGCAGCCATACGGCCCGTTTCGGCGAGATCGAGCAGCGCGGCGTGGCGCTGACCCGCAAGGGCCGCGCCCTGTACGACCAACTGCTGGATCTGGCGCGCAGCCGCATCAGCGGCGCGCCCAATGAAGGCAACGCGGCTGCCTACATGCAGAACCTTCAGGACTGTTTTGCGGCCTTTCCGGACGACTACGCGCAACTGCATGACCAGGGGCTGGCGTACTTCCGCTATTTCCTGACCGGCAAGCAAGGCGCCCCGGACACATCGACGCTGCCGGCCCTGATCGAGCAGGGCTACATCCAGTTCGAACCGCTGGTGTACGAAGACTTCCTGCCGGTCAGCGCGGCCGGCATCTTCCAGTCGAACCTGGGCGACAAGGCGCAGGCCGAGTACGCGCAGAACGCCAGCCAGGTCGCGTTTGAAGCGGCGCTGGGCGCCCCGGTGATGGACGAGCTGGCGCTGTACGACGACACCCAGGCGCGCTCGCTGGCGGGCTGCCTGCAGGCGCTGGGCGTGCAAACCGGTGCGCCGGTGGCCGCATGAGCCGGCTGGACCGCTGCCTGTCGGTGGGCGACTTCGAACGCGAGGCGCGGCGCATCATGCCGCGCTGCGTCGAAGGCTACATCTGCGGCGGCACGGAGGACGGCGCCTCGCTCGCGGAAAGCGTCCGCGCCCCGCGCGACATCGGCTTCCGGCCGCGCGGACTGCGCGTGGTGGACCAGCGCAGCAGCCAGGTCAGCCTGTTCGGCGAGGACTACGCCATGCCCGTCGGTTTCGCGCCGACCGGCTTTTCGGCCATCGTCATGCACGAATGCGATCTGGCCCTGGCGCGCGTCGCCCAGGAAGCCCGGATTCCGTTCATCATCAGCGGCGCCTCCAGCGTGCCGCTTGAACGCCTGCAGCAGGCCACCGGCAACCGCTGCTGGTACCAGGCCTACCTGCCGGGCAACATCGAGCGCATCGGCAAGCTGCTGGACCGGCTGCGCCAGGCGAGCATCCCGGTGCTGGTCGTCACCATCGACACCTGCGTGGGCGCCAATCGCGAGAACCTGCAGCGGCTGGCGTTCACCGTCCCGTTCAAGATGAGCGCAAGCGTCGTGCTGGACGGCATGCGGCATCCGCGCTGGACCCTGAACGTCTTCATGCGAACCCTGCTGGGCAGCGGCGTGCCCCGGTTCTCCAACCTGTACGAAGAGATCGGCCCGCCCATCACGCAGGATCCGCCCAACGGATTCCGGGGCGAGCGCGACAAGCTCTCGTGGGACCACATCCGCTGGATCCGCCAGAACTGGCCCGGCAAGCTGGTGCTCAAAGGCGTCATGCATCCCGACGACGCGCAGCAGGCCTGCGCCGCGGGCGTCGACGGCGTGATCGTGTCGAACCACGGCGGGCGCCAGCTCGACGGCTGCATCTCGCCCTTGCAGGCGCTGCACGACGTCGTGCAGGCGGTGCCGGCGGATTTTCCCGTGATGGTCGACGGGGGCTTCCGGCGCGGCGCCGACGTGCTCAAAGCCGTGGCCCTGGGCGCGCGCCTCGTGTTTACCGGCAGGCCGCAGCTCTTCGGCGCGGCCGTGGCCGGGGCGGCGGGCATTCGCAAGGTCGCGCGGATTTTCCACAGCGAGATCTCCACCAATATGGCGCTGCTCGGCTGCGCCACGCTGGGCGAGGTCACGCCGGACCTGATCGCGCCGGTGCGCCCGAGCGGCCCCTGGCACCCGCCGGCCCCTGCCTGAACCCAGCCGGCTCAGCCGGCACCACAACAAAAAAATGCGGCGCGCACGACCCGTCGCGCCCCACCGTTCTCAAAAGGAGGAAACATGAGAAAGATCCATTCCAGGCTCGCCGGCATTGCGGCGGCGCTTGCCTGCGTCGTCACCGGGCCCGTCCAGGCCCAGGCGGACGCCTATCCCACCAAGCCCGTTCGGCTGGTCGTGGGCTACGCGCCGGGCGGCACGACCGACATCAGCGCCCGCATGATCGCGGACGTGCTGGGCAAGGAGTTCGGGCAGACCTTCGTGGTGGAGAACAAGCCCGGCGCCAACAGCAACATCGGCGCCGAATCCGTCACCCGCTCGCCCGCCGACGGCTACACGTTTTTCGTGGGATCGATCTCCACGGCGATCAACCAGTCCTTGTATTCCAAGATGTCCTACGACGCGCTCAAGGACCTGGACGCCGTCGCGCTCCTGAACGTCGTGCCCAACATCCTGGCGGTCAACGCGAACGTGCCGGTCAAGACCGTGCAGGAATACATCGACTACGCCAAAAAGAACCCGGGCAAGCTGACCTGCGCCTCGCCTGGCAACGGCTCGTCCGCCCACCTGGGCTGCGAGCTCTTCAAGATGAAGACCGGCATCGACCTTCTGCACGTGCCGTACCGCGGCAGCGGTCCCGCCGTGGCCGACCTGCTGGGCGGGCAGGTGGACTCCATCTTCGACAACCTGCCGCCGCTCCTGCCGCATGTGCGCGCGGGCAAGCTGACCGGCCTGGCCGTCACCACCGGCAGCCGCGTGCCGTTCGCGCCCGACATCCCGACCATCGCCGAATCCGGCGTGCCGGGCTTCGACGTCGCCGCCTGGTTTGGCCTCTTCGCACCGGCTGGCACCCCGCCCGAAATCGTCCAGAAGGTCAACGCCGCCATCAACAAGGCACTCACCTCGGACTCGGCCCTGGCCGCCAGCTACCAGACCAACGGCTTCCTGCTCCCGCCGCCGCCCAATACCCCGCAGGCCTTCAAGGCCTTCATGGAAAGCGAGACCCGCAAATGGGGCGAGGTCGTCAAGGCGACCAACCTGCAGATCAACTGATCCCGCAGGCGGTCCGCGCCGGCGCCGGGACAGGGCCGGCGCGGACCCGTCACGGATAAAGCGGGACAGCTTTCCCGCTTTCAAATTTACGTGATAGAATGCTCGACTTTCCAGCAAGGTACGCCTTGCCGTGATGGTCAAGCCGACGTGGTGAAATTGGTAGACACGCTATCTTGAGGGGGTAGTGGCGAAAGCTGTGCGAGTTCGAGTCTCGCCGTCGGCACCAAGAATTTGTCCAGGTTGTCCCTGGGCGCAAAGAACCCGCATCTCTCCTATGAGGATGCGGGTTTTTTGTTGTAGGTTTCTGGGTTGCCTCTTGCTGCGTTGCTCGCTTCGCCATGGGGCAGGGGAGCGGAAACGACGTCCCGGCGCGACATCCCCGCCCGGCGCTGGAAAACACATTTCCACAATCCGGAATAAAGACGCGCGGCGACGCCAATCCCGTGAAAATACGGGGAATTCAGGGGAAACCCCATCCTCTTGCGCTGCAATGCTCGCTTGTGCGGGCGAACTCCCGCGAATACCATGTGCCCACCGAGCTAACAAGAAAATATTGCAGTCTTTCGTCTTTCCTCCTTCGTCTTACCTCTTTCGTCTTTCGTTCGAGTCCTTTCGTTCGAGTCGAGAGGCTGCCTCTCCCTCTCCTAATGTCTTCCGATACATCAAGACCTTTGCGCATCGCGCACGCTGAAGCGGCTTTGGGCTATGCCGGGCAGGAACGCCGAATCCTCAAGGAAATGCAGGCGATGCGCGAACGCGGGCATCATGTGGAACTGATCTGCCGGCCGGAGGCGAAACTCGTCCAGGCCGCGGCGGATGCCGGCATTACGGTCCACACGCTGCGCATGGGGGGCTTGGTGAATCTGCTCCGGGGCGCACCCAAGGTTGCCCGCATCCTGCGCAAGGGGCGTTTCGATGTGCTTAACACCCACAGCCGCATCGACACCTTGCTGGCGGGCCTGGGGGCGCGCATGGCCGGCACCCCGCTGATCGTGCGGACGCGGCACCTGACCAATCGGGTGAATTCGATGCTGGCCTATACCTGGGTGCCGCATCGCATCACTACCGTCAGCAATCATGTCAGGGAATACCTGATCGAGCGGGGCGTGCCTGCGGATCGCGTGGAAACCGTCTATTCCCCCATCAACTTGCCGCCGCCCGGCATCACGTCCGGCCTGCGCGAGGAACTCAAGCTGCCGGCCGATGCCATCGTGGTTTGCTGTGTGGCCATTCTCCGGGCGACAAAGGGGCATCGCGAGCTTATCGAAGCGCTGCGGCCCCTGATGGCGCAGCGGCCTCAGGTGCACCTGGTGCTGGTCGGCAACGGCGCGCCGTTGTTCGAACAGCTGCAGGCGCTGATCGCCGAGATCGGCCTGGCCGACCGCATCCACATGCTGGGATTCCGCCATGACGTGCCCAGCATCCTGGCTGGCAGCGACATCTTTGCGCTGGCGACGCAGAAAGAGGCCTCGGGCACTGTCTACGTCGAGGCCTCGGCCGCGGGGCTGCCCGTCGTCGGGGTGGACGTGGGGGGCGTCAGTGAGATGGTGAACGACGGAGAGACGGGAATCCTGGTGCCGGCCGGCGATATCGCGAAACTCCGTGCGGCGCTGGCCAGCCTGATCGATGACGAGGCGCTGCGGGCACGCATGGGGGAGGCCGGCAGGCGCATGGTGTACGGCGAGGGCAAGTTCTCGCTGGCCGGGCTGGCCAAGCGCACGGAACAGGTCTACCAGACATGGCTCGCGCAACGCGGGGCCTGCGGGCCGGCCGCGGTGCAGCAGTCGGGTTGAACGCTTGCCATGCTAAATGTATCTGTCCGGCAGCGCATCACCCAAGCGGCCGCTCCCTATAGCGGCCTGGAGGTCATGCCTCGGCTGGCGCTTGCGTCTCCCGGATCATTCAGCCCGTTCGAGGTCCTGGACCTGAGGCAGCTGACTGTCGCCGCGGCCGGCAGCGAGCGCGATGTGTATCTGCACCCCGCCGACGACGCCCTGCTCATCAAGACCATCAATCGCGCGCGCAGCAGCGAGCTGCGTCGTAAGCGACCCTGGCACAAGCGTTTCCAGCGCGAGGACGCGCATCGCGTTTTCATTGCGGAAACGGTCGAATACATCGCCACCACGGCGCAGCAGGGGGCCCACATGGGCAACATGCTGATGGCGCGCATCTTCGGCCTGGTCCTGACGTCCAAGGGCCTGGGCCTGGTCGTGGAACGGATCGTCGACGCGCACGGAAACCTTGCCCCCACGCTCAAGGAAGTGGTGGCGCGTCAGGGATACAGCCCGCAACTGCGTTATCTCGTGCATGAATTCTTCATGGCGTTGATCGATGCGCACGTGATCTTCAACGACGTCAGCGCGAGCAACATCGTCCTGGGATTCAACGCCAACGGGCGGGAAGGGCTGTATCTGGTGGATGGATACGGGTCCAAGCAATTGTTTCCGCTGTATTCGTGGAGCAAGGCGCTGAACGGCCGGCGCATCCTGCGCAAGTACGACACGATGACCAAGAAACTCATGGCGGCGGGGAAGAACCGGCGCTAAGGGCCATCGGCGAATCGCTGGTGGGCACTCGCCGCTTCGACGTGCTCAACCGCGAGAACGACCGGCAGAAACGAGAAACGGGCCCGACCAGGGCCCGTTTCCGTGTTCGGGATGCAACGTCCCGGCCCTAATCCGTTATCCGCCCTTCAGCCTGTCCGCCACGTCCTCCGCCTCGCTGCACACCGCCAGCACCTCCGCGGGCTTTTTGCTCAGCGACAGGTACACGTGCCCGATGCTGCTGTCGAAATACGCGGACTCCAGCCGGTTGAGCACGACGCTGTCGCCGTTCTCGAACTGGATCCGGACCTTGCCCGATAGGACCACGACGAATTCCTGCCCCGGGTGGCGGATGTAGTCTTCGAACTCGACGACCTTGCGCGAGTCGATCATCGCGACCATGGGCAGCATCTTCTTGCCCGGGTATTCGCCCATCAGCAGGCGGTAGTGGTAGTTCTCGGTGATGTAGTCGCGCGCGTCGCTGAGCTTGTTCTTGACGTAGGTGGGGGCGACGGCGGCCTGGGCCGCGTCGCGCAGCATGAACAGGCGCGTCATGTCGATGTCGAGCGCGCGGGCCAGGGCGGCGAATTTTTCGTAGCTGAGGGCGATCTGGCCGAGTTCGGCCTTCGATAGCGTCGATACCGCGATGCCGCTGGCCTTGGACAGCGCCTGCAGGGTCATTTTCCTGGCCTTGCGCTCGGCGCGCAGGCGGGCGCCCATTTCTTCCTTGCCCACGATTTCAGGCGGGGATGTGTTGCCGGTTGGGGCCATGTGGCGGTCTGGCGGTGTCATGCTATCGATCGGCGACGGCTTCAGGCGGCGGCCGCGGGGCCCTTGGCCGGGGCATCGCCCAGCCACGCCTGCACTTCGATTTCCACGTCCACGTCCATGGCCAGCTTGGCCTCGACGGTGGAGCGCGAGGGGAAATCCGACGAAAAATGGCTGCGATAGGCGTCGTTGAACTGCGCGAAAAGCGCCAGGTCCGACAGCCACACCGTCACGCGCACCACATCCTTGAGGCTGGCGCCGGCCACCGCCAGCGTTTCCTTGATGCGCTCGATGGCGGCGTGCGTTTGGGCGGTGATGTCGCCGCGCACGACCTGGCCGGCTGCGTCCATCGGGATCTGGCCGGACAGGAACAGGAAGCCGCCCGCCTGGGTGGCGCGCGAGAAGGGCAGGGGCAGGGTGCTGGGGTAACGGGTGATGGCGGTCATGTCGGGATCTCGGTCGGTGGAAAGCAGGGTCAGCGCAGGCGCTCGGGGCGCATCGCGTCGGCGTCGACGCCATGGGCCTGCAGGGGGTCGGGGATGGGCTGGCGCGTCAGGACCGCCGCGGCCAGCTCGGAGGCGGCCGCGGCGGTCTGGATGCCGTAGCCGCCTTGCGCCGCCAGCCAGAAGAAGGCGGGCGTGTCCGCGTCCCAGCCGATCACGAAATCGCCGTCGCGCACGAACGAGCGCAGGCCGGCCCAGGTGTGTTTCGGGCGCCGGATCGTCAGCGTGGTGGCGGTCTCGATGCGGTAGATGCCGGTGGCCACGTCCAGCTCCTCGGGGACGACGTCGTGCGCGTCGACCGGGTCGGCATTGGCGGGAGACCCCAGCAATTGGCCGGCGTCGGGCTTGAAGTAGTAGCTCTCGTCCACGCCGACGACGGCGGGCCAGTGGGAGAAGTCGACGCCCTCGGGGCCGCTGAAGGTGAAGGCGGTGCGGCGGCAGGGCTGCAGGCCGATGGGCGCCGCGCCGCACACCGTGGCGGCGTGGTCCGCCCATGCGCCCGCGGCGTTGACCACGGCGCGCGCCCGCAGGCTGCGGCCATCGGCCAGGGTCAGCGTCCAGACGCCGTCGGCGTACGCCGCCGCCACGAGTTCGGCGTTGTTGTGCAGCACGGCGCCCTGGCGGCTCATGCCCCGCAGGAAGCCCTGGTGCAGGGCGTGCACGTCAATGTCGCGCGCATCCGGCTCTTCGATCGCGCCGCAGAGCTGGTCTTCGCGCAGGCAGGGCACACGCGCCAGCGCCTGTGCGGCGTCGATCAGGGTCACGTTGGGGGACTGGCGGTGCAGGTCGTCGAACACCTCCCGCAGCAGATCCTTCTGCTCCGGCGTGGCGATGTACAGCACGCCGCGCGGGGCCAGCAGCGGGTGTTCGCAGAAGCCTTCCGGGGGATGCTCGTAGAAGTCGCGGCTGGCGCGCGTGAGCGCCTTGATCTGCGTCGTGCCGTAGGTCTCCATGAACATGGCGGCGGAACGGCCGGTGGAGTGATACCCGGGTTGGGATTCGCGCTCCAGCACCGCCACGGAGGCCGTGGCGCTCAGGCGGTAGGCCACGGAGGCGCCGGCGATGCCGGCGCCGACCACGGCAAAATCGTATAGGGTTTCAGCAGTCATTGTGTCGGAAGCGAGAATTCTCGTATTAGATAATTCTCTTATTTGATAATTCTCGAATACGATAGTTTTTCGGCGCGACGGGAGTAATAGGGGAATGCCCTGATAGGGCGTGCGGGGCCGCCGGAGAACGCGCGGCCGCTAGCCCAGCTTGCCCAGCAGTCCGATCAGCATGCGGCGTTCGGCCGCGCCCAGCTTGGCGCTGATGCGCGCGTCGTGCGCCTGGACGGCGCGGGTGATGGCGGCCAGCGCTTCGTGGCCGGCCCGGGTCATGGCCAGGGAGTAGGCCCGCCGGTCGCGTTCGGCCTCCTGGCGTTCGACGTAGCCCAGTTCCTGCAACTGGTTGACGATCTGCACCGCGCCCGAGCGCGCGATGCCCAGGATGCGGGCCAGATCGGTCAGCTTGAGATGCTGGTTGGCGGCGATCAGCGTGAGCGCCGAGTAGCGCTGCGGCGTGATGTCCCACGGCGCCAGCGCCGCGAGAAAGTCTTCGTAGATCAGGATCTGCGCGCGGCGGATGGCGTAGCCGACCAGATCGTCCAGCGCCCCGTACTGGATGCCGGGAACGTGCGGATCGAAGTGTTCGCCGCGGGCGGCAGGGCGACGAGGGTGTTGGACGGAAGCTCTGGACATTGGGGGCGGATGGCGGCTCGGGGGCCTCAACACTAATGCAGGCATTGTCGCCGCGCCACCGGATTGCGGGAAATCCCTCGTGCGGAAAGCCGGTCTTATTTGTTATGTTGCATAACAAATAAGACCAGGAGGTAGACATGCAAATCGTCATTGCCGGGGCCGGCATCGGCGGGCTGACCCTTGCCTTGATGCTGCATCGGCGCGGCATCGGCTGCCGCATCTATGAAAGCGCGCAGGAACTGCGGCCCTTGGGCGTGGGCATCAATCTGCTGCCGCACGCAGTAAGCGAGATCGAGCAACTGGGCCTGATGCCCGCGTTGGCCGAACGCGCCATCGAGACCTCGCAGCTCCATTACTACAACAAGTTCGGCCAGCCCATCTGGCGCGAGCCGCGTGGGCTGGAGGCGGGCTATCCGCTGCCGCAGTTCTCGGTGCACCGCGGCGAATTCCAGATGCTGCTGGCGCAGACCGTGCGCGACCGGCTGGGGCCGGATGCCATCGTCCCGGGGATGGTGCTGGAATCGGCCAGCCAGGACGCGTCCGGCGTGCAGGCGCAATTTCGCCGCCGCGCCGATGGCGAACTGCAGACCGTGCGGGGCGACATTCTGGTGGGGGCGGACGGCATCCACTCGGCGCTGCGTCGCCAGCTCCATCCCGTGGGCGACGAGCCGCGGTTTTCCGGGCGCATGCTGTGGCGCGCCGTGACCGAGGCGCCGCCCTATCTGGATGGGCGCAGCATGTTCATGGCGGGCCATCAGGATCAGAAATTCGTCTGCTATCCGATCTCGGAACCGCTGCGCCGGCAAGGCCGTTCGCTGATCAACTGGATTGCCGAGCTGTCGATTCCCGGCGCGGAACTGCCCGCCACGGACTGGAATCGCAAGGTCGACAAGTCCGTGTTTGCCGACCGCTTCGCCGACTGGCGCTGGGACTGGATCGACATCCCCGCCATCATCGACGGCGCGCAGGCGATCTACGAATTTCCGCTGGTGGACCGCGATCCCCTGCCGCGCTGGACGCGGGGCCGGGTCACGCTGCTGGGCGATGCCGCGCATCCGATGTATCCCATCGGCTCGAACGGCTCGGCCCAGGCGATTCTGGACGCGCGCTGTCTGGCCGACTGGCTGGACCAGGCGTTGCGGGGCAAGACGCGTTCGCCGGAGATCGCGCTGCTGGAGTACGAGGCCGAACGGCTGCCGCGCACCGCGGGCATCGTGCTGCGCAACCGCCTGAACGGGCCGGAGCAGGTCATGCAGATGGCCGAAGAGCGCGCCCCGGCAGGGTTCGCGGACGTGAACGACGTGATTTCGGGCGAGGAGCTGGCGGCGGTGTCGCTGCGCTACAAGCAGCTTGCGGGTTTCGACCCGGCGGCGCTGCGCCTGGCCCGCGGAGAAAAGCCATGAGCGGCAACACGGCAGTCAACGAGATCCCCCCGCCCCGGCTGGAGCATGTGGCCACCGTGGTGGTCGACGTGGGCGCGCCGCAGGAAGTCGGCGATACGCCGCAGGGCCGGCGCCGCGTCATTCCCATCACCGGCGGTACGGTCGACGGGCCGCGCCTGCGCGGCAAGGTGCTGCCGGGCGGAGCGGACTTCCAGATCATCCGGTCGGCCACGTATACGGACATCCACGCGCGCTACGTGATCGAAACGCCCGACGGCGAACGCGTCTACGTGGAGAACACCGGCATCCGCACGGGCAGCGCCGAGGACATCGCGCGCCTGGCGCGCGGCGAGGCGGTGGATCCCGCCCGCATCTATTTCCGCAGCTATCCGCGCTTTGAAACGTCGTCGCCCGCGCTGGGCTGGATGAACGAGAGCCTGTTCATCGGCACGGGCGCGCGGTATCCCGACCGCGTCGAGCTGCGCTTTTATCGCATTTGCTGACCCCGCGGCATGCGCCGCGGCATTAAAAAAACCAGGAGACAACCATGCAAACAATGCTGCGCCGCCTGCTGGGCGGATTCCTGCTGTGCGTGCCGCTTGCGGCGGCCGCGCAGTTCCCCAATGGGCCGGTGCGCCTGAACGTGGGCTTTCCGCCCGGTACGGGACCGGACATCGTGGCCCGGACGCTGTCCCAGCACATGGGGCCGCTGCTGGGCGAAAGCGTGGTGGTGGAAAACAAGGTCGGCGCGGGCGGGCAGATCGCGGCGCAGACCGTGGCGCGCAGCCCGGCGGACGGGCAGACCCTGCTGCTGGGCGAGGTGGGCTCGATCAGCATTTCCCCCGCGACCTACCGCAACCTGAACTACGACCCGCCGCGCGATTTCGCCCCGATTTCCGAGGTGGTGCGCGCGGACTTCGTGCTGGTGGTGCCGGCCAGTTCGCCGTATCGGGACCTGACCGCTTTCATCGACGCGGCCAAGAAGGCGCCGGACCGCCTGAACTTCGCCACATTTGGCGCGGGCACGCCGGGTCACTTCGGCGCCGAACTCTTTGCACGCGAGGCGGGGCTGAAGATCGAGGCGATCCATTACCGCTCGACCGGCGATGCGGTGTCGGGGCTGGTGTCCGGCGGCGTCCAGGCGGCCTTCGTGACGACCGCGCTGGCCGCGCCCCAGGTGCAGGGGGGCAAGCTGCGCGCCCTGGCCACCACCGGCGCGCAGCGATCGCCCGCCCTGGCCGACGTGCCGACCTTCGCCGAGCGCGGCTTGCCGGCGGTCAACTTCGGGGCGTGGTTTGCGCTGTTCGCCCCGGCCGGCACGCCCGAGGCCGTGCTGACGCGCCTGCAGGCGGACAGCGCGGCCGCGCTGCGTCAGCCGGCCGCCGTGAAAACGCTGGGGGACGCGGGCTTTGCCGTCGTGGGCTCGGATCGGCAGGCGCTGCAGGCCTTGCTGGCTTCGGAATCGAAGCGCTGGGCGGACGTGGTGAAGGCGACGGACTTTCGGGCCGATTGATGCAACGCGCCGGACGTGCCGCGCCCCATCGGGCGCTGCACGACCGGCCGCCCGGCAGCTTCAGGGCGCGGCAATCGGCTCCGCGGCATAGGCCTGATGCAGCCATTGCAGGAAGGCCGGCGCGGGCGGCATCCGGGCTTCCCCAATCCGGCTGACCGCCACCCCGGGCGTCCACGAGTTCATCACGGCCGCGCCGCGCAAGCCGGGCAGGTCCGCCAGCGTGATCCCACGCCTGTGCTGCGGCACGCCCAGTCGCGCGAGGTGCCGCTGCACGATGCCCATCGTCGTGCCGCGCAGCATGGCCGCTTCCGGCCAGATCACCGCCGCGCCGTCCCAGAACGCCAGATTCCAGATCGACGCCTCGCTCAGCCGTCCCTGGCGGTCCATGAAGGCCGCGTCATCGAAGCCCCGTGCGGCGGCCTGGCGCAGCAGATACGTCTTCGCGATTTCACCCACGTGCTTGACCTGCGGCAGCATGCGTTCGTGCTCGAACGCCGCCAGCGCCAGGGGGCCCGATGGCCCATCGGCAGGCGGGCTCGTGCGCACCAGGATGTCCAGCCCGGCGTCGGGGCCGGCCACGGTGAACTCGCCGGCCGGCGTGTAGACGGTGGCGACCAGCGAATGATCGGCGGGGCTTGCCTGGATCGCCGTGCGCAGACGGTGCCGCACCGTGTCGTCGTGCAGCGCCTGGCCGAACATTTCCATCGACGCCGACCGCAGCCGGGCCAGGTGCAGGTCCAGCCCGCGCGCCCGGCCGTCGCGCACCTGCATCGCGGTGAAGTGCGCGTAGCCCGCGAAGGCGAGCGGCCCCAGATCGGCGGCGCTCGCGGGCTGGCCGTTGCGGTGAATCACGAAAGTTGCCGGGCTGGCGGACATGGGAGACTCCAAGCGTGAAGGGGGACGATGCCGTCCCGCCGGGTTATCTTCAAGAATTCCTACTATCCGCGATTGCCAACACCAGGGGAAACCAGTAGTTTTCAAGTCATCATCAAATCTGGCTTGAAGATCATGAATCGACCGCTGCCCGGCACGCGCACCTTGCGAACCCTCGAGGCCGCGGGCCGGCACCTGAATTTCACGCGCGCGGCGGACGAGGTCGGGCTGACCCCCGCCGCCGTCAGCTATCAGATCAAAGAGATCGAAGACCAGCTCGGCCTGGTGCTGTTCACGCGCACCAGCCGGACCATCCGCCTGACGCCGGCCGGCGCCGTGCTGGTCGAGGCGGCGGGCGAAGCGCTGGACACCTTGCGGCGCGCCGCCGCGCGTGCGCGCAAGCTCGGCCGGGACACGCATCACCTGCGCCTGTCGGTGGGCGCGCGATTCGCCACCAACTGGCTGCTGCCCCGCCTGCCGCAATGGCGCGCCGCGCATCCGGGGCTGGACCTCACCTTCGACATCAGCGACGACGTGCGGGATTTCGCGGGCGACGACGTGGACGTCGCCATCCGCTACGGCGCGGGCCGGTACGCCGGGGCGGTTTCGCATCGGCTGTTTGACACCGTGGTCGTGCCCGTGTGCAGTCCCGCCTTGCTGGCGCGCGGACCCGCCATCGCCCGGCCCGAGGACCTGGCCGCCCACACGCTGTGCTACGTGGACTGCCGGCCCGGCGGTATTGTGTGGCCGGACTGGCCCATGTGGATGGCGGCGGCGGGCGTGCCGGACTTCGACGGCAGCCGCTGCGTGGCGTTCGCCGAGTCGAGCCACGTGGTGCAGGCGGTGCTGGAGGGCGGGGCGGCCGGCCTGGTCGAACTGGAGCTGGTGGACCGCGAACTGGAGCAGGGCCGGCTCGTCCGGCTGTTCGACGTGGGCGTCAAGGTCGCGCCGGACTATGCCTATCACCTGGTGTATCCCGCCGGCAGCCGGGACGATCCGCGCGTGCAGGCGCTGCAGGACTGGCTGGACGGCGAGGTCCGCCGCCGGCAGTCCGGGGCCTGATCCCAGCGATTGATTCAGCGCAGGAATGCGCACTTTTCCCGCTTTATTGCCATCAATGGAACAGTTTGTTCCGGCGAACGTGCGGCTGAACGGGTGTTCGTGTCATGGGTCAGCCAGTAGAATGCCTTTCATCGTCACCTCTATCTACTGGTCGAAAGGTCATATCTCATGAGCAACGCATATCTCGACGCACTCAAGAAACGCCGCACGCAGTATTCGCTGGGCCGCAACCTGTCGGCCTCCAAGGAAGAACTGACGGCCCTGATCCAGGACGCCATCAAGCACAGCCCCTCGTCCTTCAATTCGCAGAGCTCGCGCGCCGTGATCCTGTTCGGCGCCGAAAGCGACAAGCTCTGGAACCTGGCCACCGAGGAAGTGCGCAAGGTTGCGCCGGCCGAGGGTTTCGACAAGACCGAAGCCAAGCTCAAGAGCTTTGCCGCGGGCGTGGGCACGATCCTGTTCTTCGAAGACCAGGACGTGGTGCGCAGCCTGCAGGAAAAGTTCGCGCTGTACGCCGACAATTTCCCGGTCTGGTCGGAGCAGGCGGGCGGCATGGCCCAACTGTCGGTCTGGACCGCGCTGGCCAATGCCGACGTCGGCGCGAGCCTGCAGCACTACAACCCGCTGATCGACGCCGCCGTGGCGCGCGAATGGAACGTGCCGGCGTGGTGGAAGCTGCGTGCGCAGATGCCGTTCGGCTCGAACGAAGCCGGCTTCGGCGACAAGCCCTTCATGGACGACGCCGAACGCTTCCGCGTGTTTGGCTGATCGCCCCGGGGCGTCCCGGGGCGTCCCGTAGGCCCCTGCATGACCGCGGTATCAGGCCCGCATTGCTCGCAAGAGGAATGCGGGCCTCGTTTTTTCCGGGGCCGGACGCGGCGGGTGGACACCATTTGATCGAGCCCCCGGTTGGCAGGCCAGGTCCGCCACCGAGCGAGGCATGTTCGGGACGGACCCCGTTTCATGCCAGAATGGCGGGCACCTCAACCGCCATGCGCGGCGGCCCCGCCACTGAACCCAAGAAAGATCGGATGAAACCTGGAACTCCCGCGTTGCGCCTGTTGTCCCTGGCCGGGGTGTTTGCATTGTCGGCCCCCGCGTTCGCCATCGATTGCAAGAAGGCCGCCACGGACGTCGAGAAACTGATCTGCTCGGACCGCGGTGCGGTCGCGGCCGATGCCGAGTTGAACCGGAACTACGCCGCGCTGCTCAAGCAGGCGCCCGACGCCGAGATTCGCGCGATGCTGGTGAACAGCCAGAAGCGCTGGCTGGTCGCGCGGGATAAGGCGCTGGAGTCGCTGATCGACACGCCCGACGCGCTGCCCGACGGCAAGACCGCCGCCCAGGCCGGGCGCGAGCTGATCCGCGCGCGCAGCGCGCAGTTCAAGGAAACGGAAAAAGGCGACGCGGCGCCACGCATGATCCGCCGCGCGCTGGAACAACGGCAGTTCCTGGCCCAGTTCACCGGCGGGGCGTTCGCGGGCTATTGGACCTCATGCGACGTCCTGCCGCGCGACTACACGGATTACGCGTGCTTTGCGATTCGCCATTACCAGAACCACGACCACGTGTGTTCGATCGACGAGTCGTGGGCATCGGGCGGCGTGTATACCCGGCGCTACGTCGCCAATGTCGTGAACGGCAAGCCCAAGGTCGTCGCGTCCTGCTCCTACAACGATGCGGACCAGCCATGCTCCGACAGCGAAGGCAAGACGAAATGGAATCGCACGCCGGCCCAGCCGGAGTACGTGTATGCGTCCAGTCCGCTGCCGAAGATCGACGGCGAGATTTACGATGCGGACGACTACGAATGGGTGCAGGCCTGCCTGGCCGACCCGGCGTATCCGGCCGCGAAGTAGCGGCGAAGGTGCGAGTGCGCCACCGTTCGCGGCACGACCTGCCGGGCGCCGCTCCGGATACCTGAGGTTCACTTCAGGCCCGCATTGCTCGCAAGAGGAATGCGGGCCTCGCTTTTTCCGGGGCCGGACGCGGCGGGTGGACACCATTTGATCGAGCCCCGGTTGATCCGCGGCGGATGGCGCTATAGTCAACCGAGCCTTTTCACCAGGACGGAGACCTCATGCAGACCCACGAGATCCATCGCGGCCGCCTGATCGATCACATCCAGCTCGTCGTGCGCGACCTGCCCGCCAGCCTGAGGTTCTACCAGGCCGTGTTCGACGCCCTGGAGGTGCCGATGGGCGGCACGGCGGACGATTACTTCTGGGCCGACGAACTGTTCGTATCGACGGCCGACAGCCAGGCCGCGCTCGGCCAGTTGACCGGGCGCCATCACCTTGCGTTCCAGGCGCGCGACGCCGCGATGGTGGATGCGTTTTACCAGGCGGCGCTGGCCCACGGCGGCAAGGACAACGGCGCGCCGGGATTGCGCGATTACCACCCCGGTTATTACGGCGCATTCGTGCTGGACCCGGACGGCAACAACATCGAGGCGGTGTTCCATGGCGCAGCCGAGCGCAGCGCGCCGTCGGTCAAGGTGACGTTCTGACCGGAGCCCGTCCGTGCAATTGCGCCACCTCCGGTATTTCGTGAAGATCGTCGAGGCGGGCAGCTTCTCCCGCGCGGCGGCGCTCATTCCGGTGGCGCAGCCGGCGCTCAGCCAGCAGATCGCCGCGCTGGAAGAGGAACTGGGCGTGGTGCTGCTGCACCGCAGCGCGCGCGGCGCGCGGCCCACGGCGGCGGGCGCCGCGTTTTACACGGAGGCGGCCTCCATCCTGAGCCGCATGGAGCGCATTCCGCAGATCGTCCGGTCGCTGGAAGGCGAGATCCAGGGCGTCGTGCGTATCGGCATGTCGTCCACGCTGGCGTCGTTCCTGGCCGGCGAACTGATGGAAAAGTGCCGGGCCGTGCTGCCCAAGATCAGCCTGCGGTTCAGCAGCGACGCCAGCGGCCAGTTGGGCGCGCGCATCCGCGACAGCTCGCTCGACCTGGCGCTGGTGTTCGAGGACCAGCCGACCACGGGGTTCGCGCGCGAACCGTTGTTCCGGCAGCGGCTTTTCGTGGTCAGCCCGTGCAAACCCGGGCGACGGCCATCGGCCTTGCGGTTCGAGCGGCTTGCGGACATGCCGCTCATTCTGCCCGCGCATCCCAACATCACGCGCGGGATGCTGGACCGCCTGTTCTCCGAGGCCGGCATCGTGCCGCAGGTCGTGGCGGAGACCGAGGTGTTCTCCGGCATGCTGTCCGCGGTGCAGGCCGGCATCGGCCACACGATCCTGCCGCGGGGCGATTTTTCCGGCCTGCCCGGACGCGCCATGGTGTCGGCGGCGCTGATCGAGCCGCCGGTTTACCTGACGGCGGCGGTCATCGCGTCGGCCGATGTGCCGCTGGCCCCGCCCGCGGAGGCGGTGCGGGGGCTGCTGAGCGACGTCGTCATGCAGCAGGTGCGGGAAAAGGGGCTGGCGGGCGCGGAGCTGCTGACGCCCTGACCATATCGCCCGCCTATACCTGCATATCGACATAGTATTTTTTGGGCGCCCCAGACCGGCGCAAGCTTCACTCCCATGCAGGTTCCCCAACCTCGGCGGCCTGCGCGACAAGGAGAGTGACGATGGCAAAGCTGGTTTATCGCGTGGTGTCCGCGTGCGGCGCGCTGGGATATGGATTTCCCAAGGAATCGCTGCAAAAGGCCCTGGAAGGGCGCATCGACGCCGTGATCTCGGATGCGGGGTCGATGGACGCCGGCCCGTATTACCTGGGTACCGGAACCGAGTACTTTGAACGCGAAGCCGTGAAGGCGGACTTTCGCAACATGGTCGAGGCGGGCGAACGCATCGACGGACCGGTCATCCTGGGGAGCTGCGGCATGGCGGGCGGCAACCGCAACCTGGACTGGATGATCGCCGTCGCCAAGGAAGTCTTCGAGGAGCTGGGCGTGCGCGACCGCAGCGTGGCGGTCATCCGGTCCGAGCTGGATCCGGCGAGCGTCATCCGCGAATACCGGGCGGGAGCGCTGCGGGCCACGGGCGCCGGTCCCGAATTGGACGAAGCGGCGCTCGAAGAGAGCGTCATCGTGGGACAGATGGGCGTGCATCCCCTCATCACCGCGCTGGAAAGCGGCGCCAAGTACGTGCTGGCTGGCCGGGCCTGCGACATTGCGCTGTTCGCGTCGGACATGATCCGCCGCGGCATCGATCCCGGCCTCGCGTACCACGTGGGCCATGTGCTGGAATGCGGCGCGCTGGCGTGCGACCCCGGGTCGCCGTCGGATTGCCTGGTGGCGGAGATCTATGACGACGGTACGGCGCTCTTCGTGGCGCCGGATCCGGCGCGGCGCTGCACGCCCTATTCGATCGCGGCGCATTCCCTGTACGAGGAAAGCCATCCCCAGCTCCAGTTCTACCCCGAGGGCATCCTGGCGATGGAACACACCGAGTTCTTCGCGCGCGACGCGCGCACCGCCGGCATCCGCAACAGCCAGTTCGTGCATGCGGGCAAGCCATGGCCATGGAGCATCAAGCTGGAGGGCGCGCGCTTGCTGGGCAAGCGCAAGGTGTCGCTGGTCCATCTGGACCCCGCCGACCTGCCGCGCGTCCCCGAGGACGTCCTGGTGTATGGCCGCAACGGCGTGCAGGCCACGCCCGTGCGGGACGGCGAAGAGGAGCTGGGCCTCATCGTGGAGACGCGCGCCGCCACGCCCCAGGCCGCCGAAACACTGGCCAGCCTGCTCACCCACTACCTGATCCACTACGGCTATGCCGGGCGTAAGGCCACCGCCGGCAACATTGCCTATCCGCTGTCGCCCAATCTGGTGAGTTTCCAGCGCGAGGACGGGCAGTACGGCGCGGTCGTGCCCAGCGGCACGCGCGATCCGGTGTTCCAGGCGAATTACGCGATGATCAGGGAGGCGGTGATCAAGCTGGTGCAGGCGGAGTTTCCGGATGCCTTGCGCGACGCGGCCTGGCAGATCCATGAAGCCGGGGCCGACCGCCCGGTGGCGCTGCTGCGCACCATCGACCGCGATCCCGCCCGGCTTGCCGCGCGCCATAGCGCCGACCTGGACGGCCTGCTTGCGCTGGCCCCCGCCCGCGAAGGCTCGCGCATGAACCTGGACGCTGGCGACGCCTATGAATGGACGCTTTACCACCTGCTCCAGAACGAAGACCTGATCAAGCAGCGCATGTTCCCGATCACGTACTTTCGCGCCAATGGTTCGGCATGGACCGAAAGCGGGTCCGGCCGGCCCCGCTACGACGACATCGGCACCACGCGCTACGAAGGCAACCTGGATGACCGCACGCTGTCGCTGATCGCCGACGCGCCGCCCGACGGCAGCCCCCAGCGCGAACAGCCGCTGCTCGACATGGCCGTGGTGATCCGCAGCAAGGACGCGGGCATCAACCGGCTCACGTTCGACATCGTGTTCAACTCCGCCGCCGACTACGAGGCCGCGCTGCGTTCCAACGTGTTCTGCCCCGCCAATGTGGCGCGGGTGCTGGGGGTGCCGCCCGAGCGCGTCGTCGGCGCGTTTTTCGTGGATAGCTGCAACGCGATCAAGCTGACGATCGACCGTCCGAATATCTCGGCCTCGCCGGACGAGCGCGATGTGTTCGGCGCGCAGCAGCAGGCCGTTATCGAGCGCCTGTCGATTCCGCACTACGCGGAGCGGCTGGCGATGGCCTCGGCGTTGTAGCGCGGGGCCCGCGCGGCCGGTGGCGAAGGTGTCAGACTGTAATCGCTCGCCGGCCGCACGCACGGGCCGCAAGATTTGGAAACTGTCTGGTCCGCCGTTCGCCGATTTCGTCCATGCCGCGGACGTAGAATGCCGCTTTTCGATCAGGGCCATCCGGCTGACAGGAACCAATCATGAAAAAAACCATCCTTCTTGCATCCGTATTCGCCGCGCTGCTTTCCGCCTGCGCGCCCGCTACCTCTCCCCGCGAAGGATCGTCCGCCATGCCTGCTTCCGCCGTTACGCCGTCCGCCGCCGCCGAGACCCAGGCGACCCTGACCGCCTACCACTGGCGCCTGACCTCGGCCACCGATGAGGCGGGCCAGTCGATCGCCGCCCTCCAGAAAGGCATCGAGCACCAGGTGCGTCTGAGCTTCACGGCCGATGGCCTGAACATCCGCGGCGGCTGCAATGCGCAGTTCGGCGGCTACATCTATAAGAACGGGGTGCTGACCATCGCGAACCTGGCGTCCACGATGAAGGCCTGCGAACAGAGCCTGATGCAGCTGGACGCCGAAATCGGCCAACGCCTGAAGGGCGAGCTGCGCGTCGCGCTGTCGGGCGACAAGGCCGAGCCGGCGCTGGAACTGACGGCGCAGGATGGCACCGTGCTCAAGTTCGTGGGCGAGCCGACGCCCGAGACGCTGTATGGCAGCACGGGGCAGATCATGTTCCTGGAAGTGGCCGCCAAGCGCGCCGAATGCAGCCATCCCATGATTCCGCACTACCAGTGCCTGATGGTGCGCGAGCGCAAGTTCAACGAGGCGGGCATCGCGCTGCCGGCGCCGGACAAATGGCAACCGCTCTATCAGTCCATCGAGGGATTCGAACACCAGGACGGCGTGCGCACCGTGCTGCGCGTCAAGCGCTATGACTGGAAGAATCCGCCGGCCGATGCGCCCTCCAAGGTCTACGTGCTGGACATGGTGGTGGAGCAGGACGCCTCGGGCAAGCAGGCCCGCTAGCGCATAGCGCCCCGCACGGCCCGGCTCACCACGTCAGGTAGAACATCGCCTTCGCCAACACGACGATGGCGATCATGTGGCAGAAGACGCTCAGGTGCATGCGGCCCTGCACCGCGCCCGTCAGCCGGCGGCGACGGGCCAGCGCCAGCGCACTCGCCACATGGACCAGCACGCTGAGCGCCAGCGCGATCTTGATCGACAGCAGCAGTCCGAAGGACGATGCCCAGGGCGCGGACAGCGCGCCCCGGTGCTGCCACGCGAGGCCGATGCCGGCCACGTACAGCACCAACACCGACCACGGCGCCACGCTGCGCACACGCGGACCGAGCTGGCTGCCCAGCGCCTTGCGCACGTCGGGCGGCAGGCGCCGCTGCACGGGCTCCAGGAACAGCACCTCGAAGGACACCGTGCCGACAAAAAGAAAGGCGGCAAGCAGGTGCAGGATGAGCAGCACGGGATAGACGGTCATGGCGGCGCCCGGGGTATGGCGGACGCGAGAGCGGCAGGGGCGCCGCAACGGCGCGGCGCCTGCCGCCCTGGTCCCGGAGGTTCCGCGGGACATTGTCCGCCCGCGGCGCGGCGGGCGGCATGACGAACATCAAGCCGGACG
This sequence comes from Achromobacter sp. T5-5, assembly GCF_055397965.1. NCBI lineage: Bacteria > Pseudomonadati > Pseudomonadota > Betaproteobacteria > Burkholderiales > Alcaligenaceae > Achromobacter > Achromobacter sp. T5-5. The sequence continues at coordinate 5,000,174 of NZ_AP027919.1, read as the reverse complement.
CCCGCGGCGTCCGGTCAGTTCCCCGCCGGCGTGAGCGTCAGCGTGTCCGAGCGCTGGCTGTCCACTTTCGCCCGGCTGAACGCCATCGGAAAGTATTCCCCGGTCGCCCAGCCCTTGAGCAGGTCCTGATAGTGCGGGCTGCGCGGATCCGCGGACTGGCCCGGCACGTTCTGCACGCGCGAGTTGTCCCAGTCGGACACGTCGATCACCTGCCGGTACGACGCGCCGCTGGTCTGGCGGAAATCGCTCTTGCGGAACGTGGCGCGATGCACCGTGTCGTTGTCGCCGCCGACCGGATAGCGCGGCGTGCCCCACGCCTTGGCGGTGTCGGGCGGCAGCAGGGCGGCCAGGCTGTGATCGAACTGGATGTGGTGCAGCTTGCCCCATTGCCACTGCGTCGAATCCGGTCCCATCTTGGCGCTGAGCTTCTGCAGCCCGTCCGCCAGCGCCTGCAGCAAGAGGGCGTCGCGGCCCTGTTCCGGCCGGGCGCCGAAGGCGGCATCGGGCGTGGCGAGTTTTTCCAGGGTTTTGCGGGTGGAAAGCTCGCCGAACGCCGCACGTCCGCTTGCCGGCACGTACAGGTCGGTCACGCGCTTGACGACTTCGGGCAGCCAGAACGCATAGACCGTCGCGGCCCGCGAATCGGTGTCCATGCGGTAATCCCAGTCCTTCAGCAGGCGCAGCGCCGCGCCGACGTTGGCGTCAGCCGAGTTCAGGGCCTTGGCGTAGCCCCCCAGCGTACGGGCGGGAATCGACAGGTTGTCGAACTGCAGGTCCTGCGACTGCTGCACGGTCAGCCCGCGGCCTTCAGCCACCACCTCGCGGATGCGCTGGACGCGGTAGGGTTCGGCCCAGGTGCGTGCCGACATGTCCCGGTAGGGGTAGTCGGCGGGCAGGTTGTACTCGTTGGCCGTGGCGACGTAGCCCTCGGGCGGGTTGTAGACGCGGGGCAGGGCGTTGCCGGGCAGCACGCCGCGCCATTCGAAGTCGCCGTTGCCGGGCACGGGCAGCATGCCCGACCAGTCGTTGCGCGGACGGATCGGCGCGATGCTGCCGCCAAACCAGCCGATGTTGCCGTCCACGTCCGCGTACACCATGTTTTCGCTGGGCGTGTAGTGCTTTTCCATGCCCGCCACGAACTCATTCCAGTTCTGCGCCTGGTTCAGCCGCAGGCTGGCCAGGTAGGCCGCCGTGCCCGGGAATTCCAGGTAGGCGGCGCGCACCGCGTAAGCCTTGCGGCGCACCGGGTCTTCGTGGATGACGGGTCCGTGGCGCGTGAACTTCAGGCTGCGCACGGCGGGCGCGGCGCCGCGCACCGGGATGGTTTCGTCGACCTGGCGCATCTTTTCCCACCGGCCCTGGTAGCGGTATTCGCCGGGGTTCGCAGGATTGGTGTCGTAGACGTAGAGATCCTCTTCGTCGGCGAATGCAAAGATGGTCAACCCGAACGCGATGCGGTCGTTGTGGCCCATCGAGACGCCGGGCAGCGACGGTTCGCCCGCGCCGATCACGTTCCAGCCCGGGGCGTTCAGGTGGACCATGTAGCGCAAGGACGGCATGGCGATGGCCCGGTGCGGGTCGCCTGCCAGGATGGGCTTGCCGGTGGCGGTGCGCTCGCCGCTCAGGGTCCAGTTATTGCTTTCGTAGCGGGCGGCCAGGGGGTCGAAGCCGGGGTCCAGCGACGCGAGCCTGCCCTCGGACAGGGCGCTCGCCAGCCTGGCGCGGTCGTCGGCGGCGAGCGGGCTGCGCGGGAAATCGCCGGCCTCGAACTTCTGTCCGTCGCGCGCAAGCCGGTAAGTGGCCAGCACCGATTTGTCGATCTGGCGCACGTCCAGGCCGGCGGGAATCTGCAGCGCCAGGGGCGGCTCGAAGGTGCTCAATCCCTGCACGGTGTTCAGGCCCAGGGCCGCAATCCGCTCCGACATCCGGACCTCCTCGCTGAGATTGCGCGTCAGGCCGTAGATGCGGATCAGCGAAGTCTCCGCGCTCCAGTAGCCGGGCTCGGTGCCCGTCAGCTTGAACTCCGGCGGCATCTGGTCGGGATTGGCCTTGACCCAGTTCACGTAGGCGTTGATGCCGTTGGCGAACGCGGTGAGGATGGCCTTGCCTTCAGGGTGGTAGCTGGCGAATTCCGCCTGCATGTCGCCGCGATACAGGAAGAGGCGCGCGGCGCGGTCCTGTTCGATGAAGCGCGGTCCGAACTGCTCGGCCATCTTGCCTTCGCCCTGGCGGCGCCACAGGTCCAGTTGCCACAGCCGGTCGCGCGCGGCGGAAAAGCCCTGCGCGAAGAACAGGTCCGCCTGGTTCTTGGCATAAATGTGGGACACGCCGTGCTTGTCCCTGACGATCTCCACGGGCTGCGACAGGCCCGCCATGGCAACCGTGTCTTTCTTGCCGCCGGGCGCGGCGCAGCCGGCCAGCACCGCGATCAGGCCACTTGCCAGCAATGCGGCGGCCCTGCGTTTGAACGTACGCATAGACTTCTCCTCCGGGTTATTGATTTTTTCTCTGCCCGCGGTACGCAGGCGCTGAAAGTCGCGCCGGACGCCACAGCAAGCAACGAGTAGAACTAAATCAGAAGCGGAGGAGGAACTGTGTCATTTGGCTAAATGTGGAAGGACCTGTAACGAGGTGGACGCACGGGGCGCCAAGCCGGGCGGGCAGCCCGGATAGGTTTGGTCACACCGACGACGCGCGGGCGCAACTGCGCGCGCGCGTCGTGGGCAGGGACGGTGCAGAGGCCGAGTCACCAGCGACGCTGCGATTCCGTCTGGGACTGCGATGCCGGCTGCGACATGCCGCTGCCGTGGACGGTGCTCTGGTACTTGCGATAGTCGGAGATGTACACCGGACTGTTGATGTCCGGGGTTTCATCGCCAGCCCACTGGGCTTCCAGCCCTGACTCTCGCCATGCGGCGAGGTCGCGCTCGACGTCGGCGCGGGTGGGGGTGTAGTCGGGGGCGGGCGCGGCAGTGGTGGGCGCGGAGGCGGCCGACTGGGCGCCGGCCGTGCCGGACAGCACGGCGAACACCGCCAGTGCGACCGGGACGAGGGCGCGGAATGTCAGGTCAGGCTTCATGGATGACTCCTAGGGGTACAGGGGGGAGACGCAGCATTGGGGCCGGTGTCCTCGAAGCGCGCGCCGCGGCGCGGCGCTGGCCGAAGATAGCTGCGGACCGGATACGCGACGGTCATGGTCCGGCGTGGCGCGCTGGCGCGATGGCCTGTTCGGCGCGGGGGTGCAGGCCGGGAGGGTGACCCGGCGGGGCGCGGCGGCGCGGGTCTCATGCCTTTGTGCTCATCGTAGGACCGCATGGGTGCAGCCCGCATACTCAAATTTGAGTACGCTCCCGGCGGCCTCGGCCGTCGTCCTGCGCCTACAGCAGCGAGGCGAGCCTCACCAGTTCGGACTGCCGGCTGCACTCCATCTTGGTAAGCAAAGAGGCCACCTGCTTGCGCACGGTAAGCACCGAGGCATGGCGCAGGGTGGCGACCTCCTCGACGCTGTGCCCGGCGGCCAGGCCCGCCAGCACCGCGGCCTCGGCATGCGTGATGGAGAACACGGATTGCAGCTTGGTGACGTCGGGCATGGCGAAAGCGCTTTTCTTGCGCAGGCGCACCAGCAGCATCCTGCCGCCGATCAGGCTGAGCGCCTGCGGCGCCGCGCTGATGTCGACCCAGAAGAGTTCCCCCCAGCCGGAGGCCGTGGCCATCGAGCGCATCTGGCCGTCGCGCGCCACGGCGGCGCAATGCGCATCGAACAGCCGCTGCACCTTGGCATCCGCGTGGCGCAGCCGGCGGCCATGCAGGGTCCAGCCGTTGGTGTCGCCCAGGTAACCGACCGCCAGCGGCGACAACTTGTCCACCATGCAATCCATGCTGATGAGCAGCACGGCTTCCTGCACTTCCGAGAAGGCGCTTTCCAGCGATTTCCATCCGATGGTCCGATTGCGCTCGCGCAGCGCCAACTGGTTGCGCAGCGTGCGAAAGTACCGGGCATAGTCGCCGGATTGCAGCCGCTCGCTGGCCTTGAGATCGACGGACGACCGCTGAAAGCCGATGGCGGCGTGCAGCACGGTGTTGGATTCGATGATGAGCGCCAGCACTTGCGCCATGCGGTGCTTGGTCATGAAGTCCGCGTAGAACTCGGTGCGGCGCAACTGGGCCGCGTCGTACATGCGCGCGGTGTCCAGCCAGGTGCCCGCGGGCGCGTTGCGGGAGTCCTGTTCCACGATGTCGCAGCTGAAGTAGTGCGCCTGGTAATCCGCCGCGCACGCATCGGACAGCCCGATGGCCGACAGGGTCAGCAGCTTGTTCCGGGCATCGAACACGATGAGGGCGCCGCTGTCGGCGCCGACCAGGTCACGGGCCGTGCTGAGGATGTCGGCCCATGGCGGATCCGGGTCGGTCAGATGGTCCACGGCCTCGACGGCGCGGCGCATTGCGATTCGATGATCGGGCATGGCGTGCCTCCAACTCTGGTTCAGACGTAAACGTTGCTACGTGTCACAGATGGTGGTAGGTGGCGCCGGCCTGTCAGGGATGGCGGCGCACCGCTGCTGCGGATCAAAGCGGCTGGGCGCGCCGCGCATGAACGCGTGATCGGCAGCGGGCCCAAGCGCAAATTATCGTCGCAAATCCTCGCGCACGGCGAGATTCCCTGCGAATACAGGCCATGAAAATCGGGGCGGCGCGCGTGGTGATGCGGCGATACCGGGATAATTCAACCGGCGCGCAACGGCGTGCGCGCCGCGCCGCCCGGCTAGGGCTCCAGCAGCCGCAGCAGCGGCGCCTTGCGCGCATCGTCGGCCTTGCGCGCCAGCGCGGCCAGCTTCTTGTCGGATCCGAACAGCCGCGCACGCACGTGTGCACGCATATGCGCTCGTTCGTGCTCGGGCAGGGCGGCAAGCGCGTCGGCCAGTAGTGTCAGTGTCTGCGCATCGTCGACCGCGAACCGGGCGGGCAGCTTGAAGCCGTCGGTGCAACGGCGCAGGCACGCGACCGCGGTGGAGACGGTGTCGGGCGTCAGCCCATGGTGTTCAAGAAAGACGGCGGTATAGCGGTCCTGCACCGACTGATGTTCGTCATCCACCTGATCCATGTAGTGCCGCAGCAGCGCAAAGCGGCTGGCGTCGGCCAGGCCCAGCGCAAAGGCGGCATAGGTGCCGGACAGGCAGGCCTTCTCGGCTTCGGCGTCGGTGTACCACTCGTAGGGCTGGATCGCGGCGCAGGCATAGGCCTGCAGCGCGTCATGCGCCTGCGGGTGCTGCGCGGCGTTGGCAAAGAAGCGGTGCATGTCGGACCGGGCGAGGCCCTTGACCGGCAGGTAGTGGCGCGCCGTGCTCTTGAACGCGATGCGGTAACCGGCGGGAAAGCCTGCGCGCAGCAGGCGCGTGATGAATTCCAGCGACCGGACGTAGGCAGCCGGCGTTTCCTGCCGGATCGCGATGGTCACGGTGGCGAGCACGTCGTTGGCCGCGCAATCCACGAGTTCGTCCGTCAGCCGGGTGCATTCGGCCGGATGCGCGCCGCTGCCTTCGGCCAGCATGGCCGCCGCGCGCGCGCTGCCCAGTTCGCGCGCGATTTCCAGAAATCCCAGGCCGGTGGGACGCGCATAGCCGGGCTCGTGGCGCAGGATCAGCGTCGCGGCGTAGAGCAGCAGGTCGATGCCGCGGTCCTCGGGATCGAGCGCGGCGCCGGGTTTGCGCGCATAGATGTTCTGGCGGAAGGGGTCCTGCGAGACGTCGACGTAGCGCGGCAGGTACTGCTGCTCGGACCAGCAGCGCAGCGCGTGGATGAGGGAGCCGCGCAGCTCGGCCAGCGACGGCTGTCCCGCGTTCAGGGCGAGCAGGCGCTGGAAGATGCAGACCAGCCGCGCGTGGTCCGGTTCGGGAAAGAGGCGCGCATCCAGCAGGTGGCCGCACAGCAGGCTGACATGCAGCGCATCGGTGGGCTGGCTGCCATTGAGCACGGCTTGGTCGATGTACTGCGCCACGCGCTCGCGCAGCCACTGCTGCTTGTGCGCGTCGGTGTGGTCGACCAGCGTCAGGCGCAGCCGGCCCCCGGTCGTGGGGAACTGCGCGCGAAAACGGAAGTGGTGATTCAGGTGCGGCTTGCCGGCAAGCCGGGCGATGCGTTCGAGCACGGCCTCGCGCAGCACGGGCGCCAGGGATTCCTGGACCGCTTCGGGGCTGAGCGGACCGCCGCCGCCCTCGGCGTGCAGCCCGTCCTCATCGTCCGGCTCCCATCCCGGCATGACATCGAACACGATGCGCGTGGGCTCGTATTCCAGCAGGATCTCGCTGTGGATGCCGGCTTGCAGCGGGGTGCGGGCCACGATGGCATCGACGTCCTCGCGCGCTTGCAGCTTGTCGAACCAGTCGTGGATGGCGGCGAGCGCTTCATCCTGGATCTGGCGGGCGGTCTTGTGATGCACGCCGATGGCGCGGGATACGTCAGAGCTCATGATGCATGGAGTGGCTGCAAGTGCGCGGAATGCTACACGATGCGGCGCAAGCCCTGGGCATCCGGCAATTTCAATGCGGGGCCGCGAACTCGCCGATGGCGACGGCGGGCGACAGCGCGAACGACGCCTTCATGTCGCGCACTTCCTCGACCGGCGCGCGGCCGAAGAAGCGCTTGAACTCGCGGCTGAATTGCGACGCGCTCTCGTAGCCCACGCGGGCCGAGGCCGACGCGGCGGTCAGGCCGTCGCGGATCATCATGAGCCTTGCCTGGTGCAGCCGCGTCGATTTGATGTACTGGATCGGCGAGGTCTGCGTGACCGCCTTGAAGTTGACGTGAAAGGCAGGAACGCTCATGCCGGCCTCTTGCGCCAGGTGCGTCACGTCCAGCGGCTGGGCGAAGTCGGTATGGATGCGGCGCAGCGCCCTGGCCACGCGCCCGAAGCGTCCCTGGTGCGCCAGCGCGGCGCGCAGCGCGCCGCCTTGCTCGCCGCTCAGGACGCGAAAGCCGATCTCGCGCACCAGCGCCGGGCCGAGGACCTGGGCATCGAGCGGACTGCACAGCGCGCGCAACAGGCGCACCGTGGCATCGGCCAGTTCGCCGGACAGCGGCGTGGACGCGATTCCCAGCGGCGCGTGATCGCGGGGGGCGCCCTCGCGGGGGCCGCCTTCGTGGGGGGCGCCCTCGCGCCGCGCGGCGTCGTGCGCGTCGATCGCCAGCGCCAGGTCCGCCACCGTGGCCAGGTCCAGCCGGATGGAGACGGCCAGCAGAGGCTCTTCCTTGCTGGCCTGCGTTTCCGTGGAGAAGGGCAGGGGCACGGACAGCACCAGGTAGTGCTGCGCGTCGTAGACATAGACCTCATCGCCCAGGAAGCCCAGCTTGCGGCCCTGGCACACGATGACGATGCCGGGTTCGTAAAGCACCGGCGTGCGGCCCAGCGGCCGGTCCGACCGCATGAAACGCACCCCGTCCAGCGCGGACAGGCTGTATCCCTCGTTGGGCGCCAGGCGCTCGACCAGGGCGATCATCTCTTGCGACAGCGGATTGGGCGGCAGTGTCATGGGGCCTCCGTGATTCGGTTTCCGGTTCCGGGCATTCTACCGGTCCGCGTCCCCGCAAAAAACGGCCTTCAATAGGAATGGGCAAGCGTGCGATAGGGCCGGGTATTCGCGCGAGGCGGCGCCGTCCTTAGCATTCCAGTCATGGTTTCAACTTAGGAGAACGACCATGACCACGACGCAATCCCAACAATCCCGTCAATCCAAAGTGGTGCTCATCACGGGCGCCAGCAGCGGCATCGGCGAGGCCACCGCGCGCCTGCTGGCCGCGCAGGGCCACCGCGTGTATGCGGGGGCGCGCCGCACCGACCGGCTGGAACGGCTGGTGCAAGAGATTCAGGCAAAGGGCGGCAAGGCGGCGTTTCGCGCGCTGGACGTCACCTCGGCCGGGGACATGCAGGCCTTTGTGCATGCCGCGGAAGCGGCCTACGGGCCGGTCGACGTGATCGTCAACAACGCCGGGGTGATGCCCCTGTCGCCCTTGTCCTCGCTGAAGGTGAACGAGTGGGACCGCATGATCGACGTGAACATCCGCGGCGTGCTGCACGGCATTGCCGCGGTGCTGCCCGGCATGGAAAGCCGGGGCCGGGGACAGGTGATCAACGTGTCGTCCATCGGCGGGCTGAGCGTGTCGCCGACGGCGGCGGTGTACTGCGCGACGAAGTTCGCGGTGCGCGCGATCTCGGACGGCCTGCGCCAGGAGACCGACAAGATCCGCGTGACGGTCGTCTGCCCGGGCGTGGTCGAGTCAGAGCTGGCGGACACCATCACCGATGACACCGCGCGCGTGGCGATGCAGGAATTCCGCCGCGTGGCGCTGCACCCGGACGCCATCGCCCGCGCCATTGCCTATGCCATCGATCAGCCCGACGACGTGGACGTCAGCGAAGTGGTGGTGCGGCCGACGGCCAGCCCGTATTGAAGGGCGGCGTCAGCGCGGCGGCAGGATCGCCGCGCGCCACAGGTCCAGAAAGTGGCGCTTTTTCAGCGGGTCCAGGTACACCAGCAGGCCGACGCCCAGCGCCATGGGCCGCACGCCGGCCGCGGGCACGACCGAAGCGCTGACCGGCCGCATGCCGGAGACCCGCGCCAGCGTTTCCTGGCCACGCGCGGACAGCAGATAGTCGAGAAACAGCGCGCCCAGGTCGCCGCGCGGCGCCTGCCGCGGAATGATGGCCGAGCGCGACAGCATCAGCGTGTAATCCTGCGGATAGATGATCGCGAGCGGCGCGCCCTGGTCGATGCGATGCCGGGTATAGGATTCCAGCAGGTTGTAGGCCAGCGTGACGTCGCCGCTTTCCAGCTTGTCCAGCGCATGTTCGGTGGACGCGTGGAGCGTCACGCCGTTGCGTCCGAAGGCGGCAAGGAGCGCGCCCGCCATGCTGTCCAGGCGCGTGTCCTGCGTGGCGGCCAGGTAGCCGATGCCGCTGCCTTGGACGTCGTAGGTGGAGATCCGTCCGGCCAGCGGCTGGTCGGGCGCCTGCAGCAGCGACAGCAGTTCGCGGCGGGTGTGCGGCGCGCGGGCGGCGTCGAGCCTGCGCGTGTCGTAGACCATGACGATGGGATCGGTGCCGATGCTGAACACTTCGTCGCGCCAGTTGGCCCAGCCGGGCAGGGACCGCGTCTGCGGCGACACGTGGGGACGCGCATAGCCGTCGTTGACGAGCTTGGTCTGCAGGTCCATGGCGCTGCTGATGACGAGGTCCGGCCCGGACGGCACGCCGGGCGCCTTCGCGGCGCGGTCCACGGCGTCGTTGTAGAGATCCTGCGTGGACAGTTCGGTGTATTCCAGCCGCACGGACGGGTTCAGGCGGCTGAACTCTTCCAGCACGCCCCGAAACACCTCCACGCTGTTGGACGCATGCACGACCAGCACATCGCTGCTGTCGGCGGGACCCAGCACCAGGCCGCCGTCGCTCACTTGCGCGGCGTGGGCCGTGGGCGCCAGTGCCATCGCCACCGCCAGCGCGGCGCTGGCGGCCAGGACGCGCAGGAAGGACAGGACGCTACGCATGGCCGGCGCTCGCAGGCAGGGTGATGACGGCGTCCAGGCCGCCGCCCACGCGGTTGCTCAGGCTGAGGCTGCCGCCGTGGATGTCGACCACCCGCTTGATGATGGACAGGCCCAGGCCGGCGCCGGGAGAGCGGGGATCGGGACCCCGCGCAAAGCGCTCGAACGCGGTGTTGGCCAGCGCGGGCGGGATGCCCGGGCCCTGGTCGGACACCATGATGCGCCAGCCGCCGTCGTGGCGGTCCAGCCGGACGTCGATGTGGCCCGCGTCGTTGGCGCCGTGGCGCAAGGCGTTGTCGATGAGGTTCTTGAAGGCCTCGCGCAGCATCAGGCTGTCGCCCGGCACGCGCGGGGCGTCGCCGGCGCCGGCGGGCGGCAGGTGCAGGCGGACGTCGGGCTGCGGGTCGGCCTGCGGCACGGTGTCGTACACGGCCTGGCTCAGCAGCTCGGCCAGGTCGACGGGGTGGAACTGCCTGACGTTGCTGCGATGGATGACGCTGGCGTCGCTGAGCAGCTGGTTGACCAGGCGCGAGAGTTTTTCGGCGTTGCGCAGCACGGCCAGCAGGCTGCGGCGCTGCTCGGCCGGATCGTCCTCGTCCAGCGCCACCTCCATCTGCGCATGCAGCGCGGCCAGCGGCGTGCGGAGCTGGTGCGCGGCTTCCGCGATGAACAGGCGCAGCGTGTCCAGGTTCTCGGACAGCCGGGCCATGAAGCCGTCCAGCGCGTGCACCAGCATGTCCAGTTCCTCGGGCACGGGCGCGGCGATGGGATGCAGGTCGGACGCGCTGCGCCCGGCCAGCTCGCGCTCGACGCGCCGGATCGGCGCCAGGGAGCGCCGCAGGCCCCAGTACGCCAGCGCCAGCGCGGCGGCGGCAAATCCGATGAGCGCCAGCGTGCCCTGCCACAGGATGCGCCGGGCCAGCGCATTGCGCGCCTCGCGCGTCTGGGCGACCTGGATGATCGCGGTTTCGGTCTCGCGCGGGCCGGCGATCTTGCGTTCCATCCAGGCGATGCGCACGGGCTCGCCGCGGTAGGTGGCGGCGTATAGCTGCGGGGTGCTGGCGTCGCCCTGGCCGCGCGCGGGCGGCGCAGGCAGGTCGCCGTATCCCGAGATGAGCGCGCCGCCGCCGGCGGCGACGCGGTAGAAGACGCGGTCGCGCGGCGCCTGTTCCAGCAGCGCGAGCGCCGCATACGGCATGTCCATCTGCCAGGCGTCCTGCACCAGTTGCAGGCTGTCGGCGATCGACAGCGCGGAGGCGCGCAGAAGCTGGTCGTAGGTGGTGTCGGCCGTCTGGTTGGCGTAGCCGCGCACCAGCAGGAAGATCGCGCCCAGGCCCACCGCGAACAGCGCCAGCAGCACCGTCAGCAGGCGGCGGCGGATGGAAATGCGGCGGGGAGGCGGGGTGCGCGGCCGGTCCATGCGTCGGCGCCTAGGCGCGCGGCGTGGCGGCCGGATCCCCATCCGCGCCGCCCGTCGCCGTCAGCAGGTAGCCCGTCCCGCGTTGGGTCTCGATGCGCAGGGGCGACCCTTCCAGCTTTCGGCGCAGCCGGGCGATATAGACCTCGATGGCGTTGGGCGCGGCATCGTCGTCGAAGGCGAACAGCTTGTTCGCGATTTCCGTCTTGCTGACGGCGCGGTTCATGCCGGCGAGCAGGATTTCCAGCAGGCTGAATTCGCGCTTGGGCAGGTCGATGCGCCGGCCGGCCAGCGTCACCTGGCGCGCCGCGCTGTCGATCACCAGGTCGCCGAAGCGCAGGGTGCCGGCAGCCTGCGGGCTGGGACGGCGCAGCAGGGCGCGGCAGCGGGCTTCCAGCTCGCGGAAGTCGAAGGGCTTGGCCAGGTAGTCGTCCGCGCCGGTATCCAGGGCGTGGACGCGGTCTTCGATGTCGATGCGCGCGGTCAGCGCCAGCACCGGCGTCTTGCTGCCGCGGTCGCGCAGCCGGTGCAGGATGTCGAAGCCCGACATGCGGGGCAGGCCGATGTCCAGGATGACGAGGTCGAAGGTCTCGTATTGCAGGACGCCGTCGGCGCTCAGGCCGTCGCTTTGGCAGTCGACCGCATGGCCGAGACGGCGCAGCCGGCGCACGAGTGCGTCGGCCAGATCCTCATCGTCTTCGATCACCAGGATGCGCATGCGGCGATTGTCGCATGGTGGACTGCCCCCACCCACGCCGCCCACGCATCTGCGCAGCCAACAAAAAGCGACAGGTTCCAGACAGCTTTTCTTCCTAGCCTTGCGGTCTTGCTTCCCAGGCCGGAGGCACGCACACATAACAACGACTAGCTGGAGATAACCCCTCATGCTTCTGACCCTGCTTGGCTTCGGCATGGTGATCACGTTCATGACGCTGATCATGACCAAGCGCCTGTCGCCTCTCGTCGCGCTTATCCTCGTCCCCATTATCTTTGCCCTGCTGGGCGGCTTCGGCGCCGGCATCGACAAGATGATGCTGGACGGCATCCGCAAGATCGCGCCCACGGGCGTGATGCTGATGTTCGCCATCCTGTACTTCGGCGTGATGATCGACGCCGGGCTGTTCGACCCGATCGTCGGCCGCATCCTGCGCGCGGTGAAGGGCGATCCGCTGAAGATCGTGGTGGGCACGACGGTGCTGGCGCTGGTGATCTCGCTGGACGGGGATGGATCGACCACGTACATGATCGTGGTGGCGTCGATGCTGCCGCTGTACCGGCGCCTGAAGATGAACGCGCTGTCCATGACCTGCCTGGCGATGCTGGCCAGCGGCGTCATGAACCTGACGCCGTGGGGCGGGCCGACCGCGCGCGCCGCCAGCGCCTTGCACGTGGACGCGGGCGACATCTTCGTGCCGCTGGTGCCGGTGATGGGCGTGTCCATCGTCGCCATCCTGGTCCTGGCGTTCTTTCTTGGCCTGCGCGAGCGTCGCCGGCTGGGCGTGCTGTCCCTGCCCGAGGGCGCGTCGCTGCATGCCGGCTACGACGAGGACGGCCCCAAGAACCTGCCCGAGATCGAAGTCGATCACGACCTGCGCCGCCCCAAGCTGCTGTGGGTGAATGCCGGCCTGACGCTGGCGCTGATGGTAAGCCTGGTGCTGGGCGTGCTGCCGCTGCCGGTGCTGTTCATGATCGCGTTCGCGGTGGCGCTGATCATCAACTACCCGAACCTGGCCGAGCAGCGCCGCCGCGTGGCGCAACATGCGGGCAATGTGCTGTCGGTCGTGTCGCTGATCTTCGCGGCGGGCATCTTCACCGGCATCCTGTCGGGCACCGGCATGGTCGAGGCCATGTCGCGCAGCCTGCTCGCCGTGATCCCGGACGCGCTGGGCCCGTATCTCGCGGGCATCACCGCGCTGGTCAGCCTGCCGTTCACCTTCTTCATGTCGAACGACGCCTTCTACTTCGGCGTGCTGCCCATCCTGAGCGAAGCCGCTCAGGGCTACGGGATTACGCCCGTCGAGATGGCGCGCGCCTCGCTCATCGGCCAGCCGGTGCATCTGCTCAGCCCGCTCGTGCCGTCCACCTATCTGCTGGTCGGCCTGGCCGGCGTGGAATTCGGCGATCACCAGCGCTATGCGCTGAAGTGGGCCACGATGGTTTGCCTGGTCATGCTGGCGGCCGCCCTGGCGTTCGGCCTGTTCCCGCTGGTGGGCGCCGCCTGATCTCCCGCGGCGCCAGCCGCACGACTTTCAAAAGGAAGAACCATGGCTTTGCGCATTGCCTACGTCACCAGCGGCATGGGCCACACGGGCACCGCGATCTGCCAGGCGCTGCATCGCGCCGGGCATCGCGTGGTCGCGGGCTGCGGGCCGCGCTCGTCCCGCAAGGACCACTGGCTCAAGGAGCAGAAGTCGCTGGGCTACGACTTCATCGCCTCGGAAGGCGACGCCACCGACTGGGCCTCCACCGAGGCCGCGTTCGCCAAGGTGCGGCGCGAGGTCGGCGAGATCGACGTGCTGGTCAACAACGCCGGCTCCATGCTGGACATGCGCTTTCGGCAGATGACCCACGCCGACTGGTCCGCGGTCCTGCGCAGCAACCTGGACACGCTGTTCAACAGCACCAAGCAGGTGGTCGACCGCATGGCGGACCGCGGCTGGGGGCGCATCATCAACATCGGGTCGGTCGCGGCTGAGAAGGGCCAGATCGGCCAGATCAACTTCGCCACGGCCAAGGGCGCGGTCATCGGCTTTACGCGGTCACTGGCCCAGGAGGTCGCGGCGCGCGGCGTGACGGTGAACCTGGTCTCGCCGGGCTTCATTGCCGACGACACCGTCCGGGCCTTCCCGCCTGCATTGCTGGACCGCATCGTGGAAAGCGTCCCGGTCGGCAGGCTGGGCACGGCCCAGGACCTCGCCGGGCTGTGCGTGTGGCTGGCGTCGGACGATGCGGCGTTCGTCACGGGCGCCAACTACGCGATCAACGGCGGCGTGTACATGAGCTGAACCCAAGAGCTGAACCCAAGCGCTGAACCCAAGCGCTGAGCCGCGCCGTTCAGTTCGCCAGCTTCACCGCGCCGCTGTCGATCAATGCCTTCCATTTGGCGTTGTCGGCCTGGATGAATTTCATCAGGTCTTCCCGCGATCCGCCGCCCGCCAGCATGCCGGCGTTGTCCACCGCGGCCTTGAATTCGGGCGTTGCGACGGCGGCGCGCAGCGCGGCGTTGATCGGTTCGAGCTGTTCGCCGGTTATCGCGTTGCTGGCCGCCACCGAGAACCATTGGGTGGCGGCGTAGCCTTTGAATCCCGATTCCGCCACGGTCGGCACGGCGGGCAGGCTGTCCAGGCGATAGGGCGTCGTGACCGCGTAGGCCTTCAAGGCGCCGGCCTTGATCTGCGGCATCACCGGCGCGGAGCCCAGGATGGCCAGCGGAATCTGCCCGCCCGCCACGTCCGCCACCGCTTGTCCGCCGCCCTTGTACGGCACGTGCACGATGCGGGTTCCGGCGTACTGGTTCAGGAGTTCGCCCGCCAGGTTCTGCGAGGTGCCGTTGCCGGAGCTGCCATAGCTCCAGGCTTCCGGCCTGCGCTTCGCGTCGGCCAGCACCTCCTGGAGGCTGTCCTTGGCGTCGCGGGCCGGGCCGACGATCACCATGGGGCCTTGCGCCATCAGCATCACGGGCGCCAGTTCGCGGCCGATCTCGGGTTGCGGCGTGGGATAGATCAGCGGTCCCGGCACGGTGATGAGATAGCCGTCGGCGGGCTTGCTGCGCGCCACCAGTTGCAGGGCGATCGCGCCGGATGCGCCCGGACGGTTTTCCACGATGACGTTCAGGCCGGTCTTGCGCGCCAGTTCCTGCGCGGCGATGCGCGTCAGTACGTCCGCGGTGCCGCCGGGCACGAAGCCCACGACCCAGGTGATCTGCTTGGCCGGCCAATCCTGCTTGCCGTCGGCCGCGCCGGCCGCGGCGGCGGGCAGTGCAAGCGCCAGGACCAGCGCGCCGCATGGGATAGCGAATTTCATGTTTTCCCCTTGATTTCTGCTATCGAGTGAACCGCCACGGCGTCAACTGGGGTCCAGTTTTCCGGGCGGGGTGTTCGGATGCGCGGCGCAGGACTGGTTGAAGGCCTGCACCATTTTCAGGATGGGCCCCAGCACCCACGTATTGAAGATGAGGACATCGCTTTCCTCCTTGGGGTCCTGCTTCACGTTGAAGAGATAGGGCGATTCCAGCTTGCCCTTGCCCTCGTTGACCTCGGGCTCCCAGTAGAAGTGCAGCTTCCAGTCGCGCCATTTGACGGCGCGCAGGTCGTTCTTGATGTAGAACAGAAAGCCCTCCCGCAGCGACGTCGCGCTGGCCCCCGTGAAGAAATCGGTCTGGTCGACGCCGTCGATGGGACGGTCCTGCGGAATCTCCGCGCCGCCGATGCGCGACAGCGTGGTGTACAGGTCGGTGACGTGGACCATTTCGTTGGACACCTGGCCGGGCTGCACGCGGCCAGGCCAGCGGATGATGAAAGGCACGCGCAGGCTGCCTTCCATGGCGGTGTGGTACGTGCCGCTCCAGGGGCCGGCGGTGCCCCGGTAGGGCCTGCGGTACTCGGGGCCGTTGTCGCTGCAGAAGATGAACACGGTGTCGTCGCGCAGGTCCAGCGCATCCACGGCCTGCACGATCTGGCCGACCCGGTGGTCCATTTCGACCATCGAATCCGCGAAGTCCCCCGCGCCGGTGCGCCCGGCAAAGTCGGGATGGGGCAGGGTCGGAAAGTGCAGGTGCACCAGGGGCAGATACAGGAAGAACGGACGCGCGGCCTGGGCGTTCCTGCGCATGAAGCCGATGGACCGGTCCACCAGTTCCGCGTCGATGCCGCGGCGCGTGTCCAGGTCGTAGACCTTGACGTTTTCCGACGGTCCGCCCGCCTGGCCCTGCATGATGTGCGGGATATCGGCCACCGCCGGATCGAAACCCACCGATGCGGTGAACTGGCTTTCGTCGGTGGTGCGCGGGATGCCATACCACTCGTCGAAGCCGCGGTCCGACGGGTAGCGCCCGGGCACGTCGCCCAGATGCCATTTGCCGAAGTGCGCGGTGGCGTAGCCCTGGCCCGACAGTTGCTGGGCCAGCGTGATCTCGTCGCGCGTGAGCCCCTGCGGCAGGCCCGGCGGCACGGATTGCAGGCAGCCGGTGCGGATCGGATGCCGCCCGCTCATCAGCGCCGAGCGCGTGGGCACGCAGTCGCTTTCCACGTTGAAGTTCTGCAGCAGCAGGCCTTCGGTGGCCAGGCGGTCGATGTGGGGCGTGGGCGCGCCGCGCAGGGCGCCGCCGCCGTAGCAGCCGAGTTCCCCCCACCCCAGGTTGTCGGCCACGATCAAGACGATATTGGGCTTCTTGTCCAACTGCGGTTCCCCCTTTTTTCCATGTCCTGCGCCGTTGCGAATGCTCGGGTTGATCCCAGGATTCTAGGAGGGGAGGGGGAACATAAAATTCCCAATACGGAGCTTATGGATAACCAAGAGTTATGAATCTGTCGTTGCGGGACATCGAATACTTCCTGGCTGCGGTCGAGCATGGCAACCTGGACCGCGCGGCGGCTTCGTGCGGCGTGAGCCAGCCCGCGCTGTCGAAGTCGCTGCAGCGGCTGGAGGCCGACACGGGCCTGGGGCTGCTGGACCGCAGCCGCCGCGGACTGCGCCTGACGTCGTCGGGGCTCGTGTTCCTGGAACACGCAAGAAAGCTCTGGGCGGAATACCGGGATGCGGTGCGGCACGCGACCGAATTGCGCGTGGGGCAGGCGGGGCTGCTGCGCGTGGGCGTGACGGGCGCTACGGTCGACAGTGTGGCGATGCCAGCGATGCGCCGCCTGCTGCCGCGGCGTCCCGCGCTGCGGGTGCAATTGACGCAGGGCCTGTCGGATGATTTGAACGAGCAGGTCGCCAGCGGCGCGCTCGACCTGGCGGTGACGCCCATCTACGCCGACGTGCCCGTGACGTTGCACCAGGAATTGATCGTCGAGGACCGGCTGTGCGTGGCCGCCAGCCGCCGGCATCCGCTGACCGCGCGGCGCAAGCTGGCGTTGCGCGACCTGGCGGACCTGCGGTGGATTCTGCCCAAGCCCTCATCCATCGCGCGCAATGCGCTGGACGCGCGTTACGCGGAAAACGGCCTGCCGCTGCCGGCGGCCGCGCTCGAAGTGGAGCATTTCTCCAAGGGCACGCTGGAGCTGCTGGCGCATTCCGACCTGGTGGCGCTGTTGCCGCAAAGCGCGCTGGCGGCCGCCAGGGATGTGGTGGCGCTGCCGGTGGCGCTGGGGCCGCCGCTGCCGCGTTCGATCGCGCTGATCTCGCGGCAAGGCACGACCTGGTCGCCGCTGATGAACGAGTTCCGGCGCGCCATCCTGGATACCGCGGCGGATATGGCCTGAGCCGGGCCGCGCCTAGCGACCCAGTTTCATCGACACGTCCGTATGCGTGCCGCGATCGAGGTCCGCGCCCATCGGCTGGTCCCATTCGGGCAGGCTGAGCAGTTCCTTGCAGACTTCGCCGGCTTCGATGCGCCGTGCGATGTCGTCCAGCAACTGCGTGCGCGTGGCAAAGCCCTTGCCCTGCAGATCGCGCGCGAAGAGGCGATAGGTCAGGTTGGGTTCGGCGCCTTTCATCACGCCCAGGTTCAGGATGTGGCCACGTTCGTCGCGCATCAGCAGATGGCCGGGACGGGCGTAGATGCGGTAGATGCGCCACGGCGATGAAATCGCGGCGTGGACGGCGCGGGGCTCGCGCTTGGGTTCACCGCCGCCCGGGGGCGGAGGCGCCGAAGGAAGCCGTTTGACGCACGCGTTTGCGAATCGGGCGATGGACCTTCCGATGGCGCTCAAAGCGCGGCTGCCATCAGCCCGTGGGCATCGAGGAAAACGAGGACTTGCGGCATGCGCTTGCGCGGTATGGCCATGTTGGAACTCCTGTATGGCGATACGGCGAGGCGACGCGCGTTCAAGCACCACGCGTCGAGCATACGCCCTTTATGCGCCGGCACGGTGCAAAAGACCGATTGGTTACGCATTTAGCGCAATCAGGCTCGAAAACTCGCGCATTGCATCGGAAAGCCGCGGAAAACGCGCGCATCGGGGCATTGGGGTGGTATTTGGAAACGCCGGTTGACATTACCCCGGCCTGCACCCATAGTGAGTTTGAAGCTTTTCGAGCATCGTGATTTTCGTCCGGTCTTGCACCCTTTGCGGGGCGCTTCATTGTTCGCGGTCCTTTCCTTGACTGGCTCATTTCGCGGGGCAACCCGCAGCCCGCAGTCAAAGGAAAAAATCATGGAAACCGGAATTGTGAAGTGGTTCAACGATGCCAAGGGTTTTGGCTTCATCATGCCCGAAAATGGCGGCAAGGATTTGTTCGCGCATTTCTCGGAAATCGTCAGCGACGGCCATAAGGTGCTACTCGAAAACCAGCGTGTCAGCTACGTGACCGCGCAGGGCGCCAAGGGTCCTCACGCCACCCAGATCCGCGCGCTGTGATCAAAAGGCCGCAAGGCCTTTTGATCCGTATTGGAGGTCACATGCTTCATAACAACATGGTCTACAAGGGATACCGCCTTACCGCGCGCGTCTCCCGCGCTGATGCCGCAAGCGGCAGCCAGCCAGCCTTTACCGCCACCGTCGCCGTGGAACTCGCGGGCGACCAGGACAGGCTCGGCGAGCCTCACCTCGTGCCGCTGTTCGTCTCGGGCGGCGTGGTTTCCAGCCCCGGCATGGCGGTGGATGCCGCGATCCAGCACGGACGCAGCGTGGTCGATGCGCATGCACGGCCGGTTTAAGCCCGCTTTTTGCCCGTTTTTGCCTGTTTTTGCCCGGTCAATCCCGATTGACTGAACCGGCCCGCGAGCGCGGGCCGTGCCTTCGCCTCAGGGCTTCAGGCCCAGCCGCCGCGCCAGCTTGTGCAGGTTGCTGGCATCCACCTCCAGCGCCCGCGCCGCCATGGCCCAGTTGCCCTGGTTGGCGTCCAGCGTCCGCCGGATGACCTGCCGCTGGCAGGCGTCCACCGCGTCGCGCAGCGACTGCGCGGGCCCGGCCGGCGCGCACGCATCCGCCGCTTCGCTTTCCACGGCAAGCGGCATATCGCCATCGGACAGGTCCAGCAGCTTGGCGCCCAGCGTCACGATTTCGTTGCGGCTGGCGCCGTGGCTGACCGCCTTGATCGCGGCGCGGCTGATGACGTGTTCAAGTTCTCGCACATTGCCGGGCCAGCGGTATCGGCGCAGCATTTCCTCGGCTTCGGGCGACAGCCGCAGGCTGCGCAGGCCGAGCCGCGCGCGGTTCAGTTCCAGATAGCGGCCGGCCAGCAGCAGCACGTCGTTGCCGCGGTCGCGCAATGGCGGAATCGGAATCGGATAGACCGACAGCCGGTGGTAGAGATCGGCGCGGAAATCGCCCGCGCGCACCAGGTCGCGCAGGCTGCGGTTGGTGGCCGCCACGATGCGCACGTCCACCGTGCGTGGACGGTCGTCGCCCAGCCGCTGGATCTCGCCGTTCTGCAAGGTGCGCAGCAGCTTGGCCTGCACCAGCAGCGGCAGCTCGCCCACTTCGTCCAGGAACAACGTGCCGCCATTGGCGGCCTCGAAACGGCCCGGACGGTCGGCGACGGCGCCTGAAAACGCGCCTTTCGCATGGCCGAACAGTTCGCTTTCGGCCAGGGACTCGGGCAGCGCGGCGCAGTTCACATGGATCAGCGGCCGGTCGCGGCGGCGTGACAGCGCGTGCACCCGGCGCGCGAACAGCTCCTTGCCGACGCCAGTCTCGCCCAGCAGCAGGATGGGCAGTTCGGAGTCGGCGACGACCGCGATCTCGTGCAGCAGCCGTTCGATTGATTCGCTCTGGCCCAGGATCTCGCTGCCGGCGGGCGCGGCGCTGTCCGCCGGCGCCTGCCCGCGCGCCCCGCGCAGGGCGCGGATTTCAGCCTCCAGGCGGGTGGTGCGCAACGCGGCCTCCAGCAGCACGATGTAGTCGCGCAGGTCGGCCTGGGCGTCCATGTCGAAAGTGCCGACCTCCAGCGCGTCCAGTGTCAGCACGCCCCAGGTCTTGCCTTCGACGTGCAGGCTGGTGCCCATGCAGTCGTGCACCGGCAGCGGCTCGCCCGCCATGCCGTTGATGAGGCCATCGTACGGGTCGGGCAGGGTGCTGTCGTGATGGAAACAGGTGACGCCGCGGCGTGCAAGGATGGCCGCGAGCCGCGGGTGCTGCTGCACCGCGAAGCGGCGGCCCAGCGCGTCCTGCGTCAGGCCGTCCACCGCAATGGGGCGCAGGTGGTCTTCTTCAAGCTGCAGCAAGGCCACGGCGCCGCAGCGGAAATGGGTGCGCAGGCTGGAGACCAGGCGCTGCAGGCGGATGGCGGGGGGCAGGTCCGCGACCAGGTCGGCAAGCAGGAGGTTTTGCATGGGTGGATTCTACCGTCGCTGGGTGAATGAAACCCTGGTTATCAATGGTGAAATTCACCCTTTAATTTGCAGGTGATTGATAAATCGCAAGTTTTTCCTGGCACGGTTTTCGCATGGGTAGATGCACCGTCATGATCAATGGAGAGACGCGATGAGCATGGTTGAGCAATCCCTGGGGCAGTTGGCCCGCAGCATTCCGGGCGCCACGCAGGTGTTTCATGAATTCGAGCTGGACTTCTGCTGTGGCGGCAAGAAGAGCCTGGCCGAGGCGGCCGCCCAGCGTTCGCTGGATCCGGCCACGATCGAAGCGCGCCTGATGGCCCTGGCGCAAAACCCCTCGCAGGAGACGGACTGGAGCCAGGCCTTGCCGGCCGAACTGGTCGACCACATCCTGGCGCGCTATCACGAGGTCCATCGCCAGCAACTGCCCGAACTGATCCGCCTGGCGCTGAAGGTCGAGCAGGTCCACGCCGACAGCCCGGATTGCCCGGCCGGCCTGGCCGACCACCTGCGCACCATGCAGCAGGAACTGGAAAGCCATATGCAGAAGGAGGAACAGGTGCTGTTTCCGATGCTGGCGCGCGGTCACGGGGCCATGGCGACCATGCCGATCATGGTGATGCGCATGGAGCACGACGACCACGGCGTCGCGCTGGAACGCCTGCTGGCGCTGACCAACAACGTGACGCTGCCGCGCGCGGCCTGCAATACGTGGCGCGCGCTGTACCTGGGCATTCGGCAATTCAAGGAAGACCTGATGGCGCACATCCATCTGGAAAACAACATCCTCTTCGACAACGCAGCCGCGCGCGCGCAGGCCTAGCGGCCTGCCGGTCCTCGGGCGCCACGCCCTCAAGGGCGCGGCGTAGCCCGGCATGCGCTTGGGCGTCCACCGGACGGTGCCTGCGCTCGGTGCTGGCGGGATAGCGGCCCAGGAAGTTGCCTGCCCTGCGGTCGCGGGCCGGACGCACGGGCGGGGGCGTGAATCCGCCGCCCGCCGCCTGTACACTCGGAACACCTTACAGGGGAGAGGGGGTTTCGATGGCCGGAAGCAGTTTCTTTGCGTTGTTCGACGATATCGCCACCATCCTGGATGACGTTTCCGTGATGACCAAGGTGGCGGCCAAGAAAACCGCGGGCGTGCTGGGCGACGACCTGGCGCTCAATGCCCAGCAGGTCACCGGCGTACCAGTCAACCGCGAACTGCCCGTGGTCTGGGCGGTGGCCAAAGGCTCCTTCATCAACAAGCTGATCCTGGTGCCCGCGGCGCTGCTGATCAGCGCGTTCGCGCCCTGGGCCATCACCCCGCTCCTGATGCTCGGCGGCGCGTTTCTCTGCTATGAAGGCGTCGAGAAACTGGCGCACAAGTACCTGTCGCACGGCGAATCCCCCGAAGGCCACCACGCCGCGCGCGCCGAGGCGCTGCAGAACCAGTCGGTCGACATGGTCGCGTTTGAGAAGACCAAGATCAAGGGCGCGGTGCGCACCGACTTCATCCTGTCGGCAGAAATCATCGTCATCAGCCTGGGGGCCGTGGCCGGCGCTGACTTCACGCGGCAGGTCGCAGTGCTGTCGATCATTGCCATCGGGATGACGGTCGGCGTCTACGGCCTGGTCGCCGGCATCGTCAAGCTGGACGACCTGGGGCTGTACCTGAGCCAGAAATCGTCGCGCGCGCTGGCGTGGCTGGGCGAGCGCATCGTGGGCGCCGCGCCTTACCTGATGAAGACGCTATCCGTGGTGGGCACGGCCGCCATGTTCATGGTCGGGGGCGCCATCCTGACCCACGGCATCCCGCCGGTGCATGCGGTCATCGAACACGCCGCCGCCGCGGTCGGCGGGGGCGGCGTCGTGCACGCGCTGGTGTCCACCTTGCTCAACGCCCTGTTCGGCATCGTGGCGGGGGCCGTGGTGCTGGGCGTGGTGAACCTCGCCAAGCGCCTTTTCAAGAAGGGCTGACGCCGGGGCGCTACGGCTTCTGGGGGGCGCTGGCGGGCGAGCCCATGGCCTGGAACAGCGCCGCCGTTTCCGTCATGCGGTTGTTGGCGTACTCCAGTTCGCGCAGGCGGGCCGCCACGTAGTGCTGTTCGGCGGCGTATTCGGTGTAGGGCGCCAGGGCGCCCAGCCGCACGCGCTTGGCCGTATTCCGATAGGACTGCTCCGCGGCCAGGCGCGAGGCTTCGGCCGACGCCAGCGACTGCCCGCCGGCTTCCAGGCGCGACAGGGTGTCGGCTACGTCGCGAAACGCCGTCAGCACGGTCTGCTTGTACTGCAGGACAGCTGCTTCGTACCGGTCCCTCGCCGCGTTGCGCTCTGCCAGCAGCGCGCCGCCATGGAAGATGGGCTGGGTCAGCGATGCCCCGATGGCCCAGATGGCGCCGGCCCCGGACAGCGCGTCCCCCCACGCAAAGCCGCCCTTGCCCATGGACGCCGACAGCGACAGGCTGGGAAAGAGCTGCGCGGTCGCCAGCCCCACGTCGGCCGCGGCGGCCTGCACCACGGCCTCGGCCACCTGGATGTCGGGCCGCGCGGCCAGCAGTTCCGAGGGCACCACCACCGGCACCGCGTCCGGCACGGCTAGCGCGTCGAAGGCGAGGTCCGGCGGCGCCTGGTCCGGGCTGCGCCCCAGCAGCACGGCCAGCGCGTGGCGCGTGGCATGCCACTGCGCGCGCAGTCCCGGCAGCGCCGCCTCCAGCGTGGCGGCGTCCTGGTCCGCATCCAGCGCGTCGTTCTGCGAGGCCGACCCCAGCTCGTACCGGCGCTGCGTGTCGCGCGCCACCTGGCGCAGCAACACCACCTGCTTTTCCGTTAGCGCCACGCGCTCGGCCAAAGAGGCCGAGGTGATGGCGCCGGTGACGATATTGGCCGCCAGCGAACGCCGCGCGGCTTCCAGCTGGTAGGCCTGCTGCTCGACCTGCGCCGCCAGCGAGGTATTGGCAAAGCGCGCCGCGCCGAACAGGTCCAGGTCATACGTGGCCTGGATCTGGCCGGTAAAGACGTTGTAGAGCGCCGTGGGTTCGGGCAGTTCAGGCATCGTCACCGCGCGATTGCGCGTGGCGCTGGCGCCCGCGTCCACGGACGGCAGCAACGACGAATTGACCTGTCCGCGCAATTGTTCGCGCGCCCCGGCCAGATTGCGCTCGGCCGCGGCCAGGTCGGGACTGTTGGCCAGGCCTTCCTCGACCAGCGCATCGAGCGCGGCGGAACCATAGCGTTTCCACCATTGCGGCACGGGGTGCGCCCCGCGCTCGAAACGCTGCGCGACGCCCTGCGCGGCCGCGCCGGCGGGGGGCACGGCCTGCACGCCGTACTGCGCGGGCGGCGTCACCTCGGGCGGCTTGCTGTCCGGTGCGAAGGCGCATGCGCCCAGCATCAGCACCAGCGGCAGGACGGTGAATCGACGGCTTGCGCGGGTGAAATCCATGGTCATGATCAGGCTCCTCGCTCCGCCGTGTCGCCCGCGTTGGCGCCGGGCGGCACGCCTTCGGGTTCGTCGCGTTCGTCGTGCCGCACGCG
Source organism: Achromobacter sp. T5-5 (assembly GCF_055397965.1). Classification (NCBI taxonomy): domain Bacteria; kingdom Pseudomonadati; phylum Pseudomonadota; class Betaproteobacteria; order Burkholderiales; family Alcaligenaceae; genus Achromobacter; species Achromobacter sp. T5-5. The sequence continues at coordinate 4,976,271 of NZ_AP027919.1, read as the reverse complement.
GAACCAGGCGGCATACAGCGCGGGCAGGAAGAACAGCGTCAGCACCGTGGCGCTGGTGATGCCGCCCATCAGGGCGGTCGCCATGGGGCCGAAGAAGTTGCTGCGCAGCAGGGGTATCAGCGCCAGCACCGCCGCGGCGGCCGTCAGCGTGATCGGCCGGAAGCGCCGGACGGTGGCGCCGACGATCGCGTCCACGCGCTTGTGGCCCGCGCGGATGTCCTGTTCGATCTGGTCCACCAGGATGACCGAATTGCGCATGATGATGCCGAACATGGCGATCACGCCCAGCATCGCGACAAAGCCGAAGGGCTTGCCGAACAGCAGCAGCGCGGCCACCACGCCGATCAGTCCCAGCGGCGCCGTCAGCACCACCATCAGGACGCGCGCGAAACTCTGCAGCTGCACCATCAGCAGCGTCAGCACCGCCACCACCATCAAGGGCATCTGCGCATTGATGGACGACTGGCCCTTGCCGCTTTCCTCCACCGGTCCGCCGACCTCGATGCGAAAGCCCACTGGCAGCTCGGCGCGCAGCGCGTCCAGCTTTTTGTCGATGGCGTGCGTGACGTCGATGCCTTGCGCGCCGGCGGTCACGTCGGCCTGCACGGTAATCGTGGGCTGGCGGTCGCGTTCCCAGATGACGCCGTATTCAAGCCCGTAGCGCACCTGCCCCAGGCTGCCCAGCGGCACCGGGCCATTGGCGGTGGGCATGGCCAGCGTGGCGAGGCGGGCCGGGTCGATCCGCTCTTCGCGCGGGGCGCGCAGGCTGACGTTGATCAACTTGTCGCGTTCGCGGTATTGCGTCACGGTGTAGCCCGACAGCGTCATCGCCAGGAAGTCGGCGATGTCGGCCGAGCTGATGCCCAGTTCGCGCGCTTTCTGCTGGTCGACCTCGAAGCGCACCGAGCGCTCGGATGGCTCGTCCCAGTCGAACTGCACGTTGGCCGAGCGCGGGTCGGCGCGCACCTGGGCCGCCACCTTCTCGGCCACCGCGCGCACCTCGGGAATCTTGTCGCCGCTGACCCGGAACTGCACCTGATAGCCGACCGGCGGTCCGTTTTCCAGCCGCGACAGGCGGCTGCGGAAGGCGGAGAAGTCGCTGCGCAGCATCGGCTCCAGCCACTGCGCGAGCTTCTCGCGATCTTCCACCGAGTGCGTGGTGATGACGAGCTGGGCGAAGTTGGGCGTGGCAAGCTGCTGGTCCAGCGGCAGGTAGAAGCGCGGTGCGCCGGTGCCGACGAAGCTCACCGAATGCGCGATCTCGGGCCGGCCTTCCAGGGCTTTTTCCAGGCGCTCGACCTGCCGCAATGTCGCGGCGAACGACGCGCCCTCCTGCAGGCGCACGTCCACCAGCAGTTCGCTGCGGTCTGAGCTGGGAAAGAACTGCTGCGGAACGAAGCGGAACCCGGCCATCGCTACGGCGAACACCAGCACGGTGCCGGCCAGCACGAGATAGCGGCGGTCCACGCACCACGCGACCCAGCCGCGCAGGCGCTGGTAGAACCGGGTGTCGTAGATGTCGTGCTCGTGGTCGTGGGGCAGGTGCGCCTCGCGCTTGCGCTCGGGCAGCAGGCGATAGCCCAGCAGCGGGATCAGCACCACCGCGGCGAACCACGACGTGATCAGCGCGATGGCGGACACCTGGAAGATCGAGCGCGTGTATTCGCCCGTGCTGGACTTGGCCAACGCAATGGGCAGGAAGCCCGCCACCGTGACGAGGGTGCCGGTCAGCATGGGAAAGGCGGTGCTGGTGTAGGCATAGGCCGCGGCGCGCGTGCGGTTCCAGCCCTGCTCCAGCTTCACCGCCATCATCTCGACGGCGATGATGGCGTCGTCGACCAGCAGGCCCAGCGCCAGCACCAGCGTGCCCAGCGAGACCTTGTGCAGGCCGATGCCGAACATCTCCATGAAGAGCGCCGTGATGGCCAGCACCACCGGGATGGAAATCACCACCACCATGCCGGTGCGCAGCCCCAGCGACACCAGGCTCACCGCCAGCACGATGGCCACGGCTTCCGCCACGGAGCGCAGGAATTCATCAACCGAATGCGACACGGCCGTAGGCATGCTGGAGACTTCGTCCAGCGTCAGGCCCGCGGGTAACTGGGCCTGCAGTTCCTTGAACTTCACGTCCAGCGACTTGCCCAGGCGCACCACGTCCTGGCCGGGCTGCATGGTGATGCCGATGCCCAGCACGGTCTTGCCGCCAAAGCGCATCTGCTGCGTCGGCGGATCGTCGTAGCCGCGGCGGATCGTGGCGATGTCGCCCAGCCGGATGGACTTGTCGTTGACGCGGATCAGCGTGTCCGCCAGCGCACGGCTGTTGGCGAACTGGCCGGTGGGCCGCACGAAGATGCGGTCGTCCGCCGTGGTCAGCGTGCCAGCGCCCTGCACGGCGTTCTGGCTGTTGATCGCCTGCGCGATCTGCTGCGGCGACACGCCCAGCCGGGTGAGCTGGGTGTTGGTGATTTCGATGTAGATGTGCTCGGGCTGGTCGCCGAAGTAATCCACCTTGGCCACGCCCGGCACGCGCAGCAGCACCGTGCGCAGCTTGTCCGCGTAGTCGTGCAACTGCGCCGGGGAGAACCCGTCGCCCTGCAGGGTGTAGATGTTGGTATAGACGTCGCCGAACTCGTCATTGAAGAACGGGCCCTGCACGCCCTGGGGCAGCGTGGCCCGGATGTCGCCGACCTTCTTGCGCACCTGGTACCACTGATCGGCCACGGTGCTGGCGGGCGCCGAGTCCTTCATCGTGTAGAAGATCAGCGATTCGCCGGGCCGCGAGTAGCTGCGCAGGAAGTCCGTGTTGGCGGTCTCCTGGAGCTTCCTGCCGATGCGGTCGGTGACCTGTTCCTGCACCTGCTGCGCGGTGGCGCCGGGCCAGAGGGTCTGGATGACCATGACGCGGAAGGTGAAGGGCGGGTCCTCGGACTGGGCCAGCCGCGAATACGACAGCACGCCGAACAGCGTGACGAGCGTGATGATGAAGATCACCAGCGGCTGGTGCCGCAAGGCCCAGGCCGACAGGTTGAAGCTGCCTTCCTCGTGACGGTGGGCGTCGTGCCCCGCGTCTTGCACCGCGTCTTGACCGGCGTCCTGGCCGGGGGCGCTCATGATGCGAAGTCCTCGGGATGCAGCGGCGGCACCGCGCGCACCTTTTCGCCGGCCGACACGGTGTGCACGCCTTGCCACACCACGCGCTCGCCTGCCTGCAAGCCCGCCGACAGGGTTATGGTGCGCGCGTCGTAGCGCAGCACCTGCACCCGCCGCAGCTCCAGCGTGTCGGCGTCGGGCTTGACGATCCAGATCGCCGGCTCGCGCCCGTCATGGAAAAGGGCCGTGGCCGGCACGGTGTAGGTCGCCTGGCCGTTGGCCGAGCGATTGTCGAAACTGATGTTGGCGGTCATGCCCAGGCGCACCTCGGGCGTGGGCGACTCCAGCGTGAGCTTGGCGCGGTAGGTGCGGCTTTGCGGGTCGGCCGCCGGCGCGATCTCGCGCAGCACGGCCGTGAACGTCTGGCCGGGCAGCGGCCCCAGCGTGACGGCGGCGCGCTGGCCGATGGCCAGGCTGGCCAGCAGGTTTTCGGGCACGTCGCACAGCGCGTCGATGTCGCCCGACCACGCAAGCTGATAGACGGGCGTGCCGGCCGCCACGTTCTGCCCGGTGTCGGCCTCTTCGGCGGTGATGACGCCGGCGTGGTCGGTCTGGAGCGTCGTGTACTTGAGCTGGTCCGCCGCCAGCGCCGCTTCCTGCGCGGCCTGGTCCCGCTGCGCGAGCGCCGAGGCATAGGCGTTGCGGGTCTGCTCGAGCTGGGTGGCGGCGATCAGGTTCTCGCGCGCCTGGGCCCGGTCGCGGTCCAGTTGCTGGCGGGCGTAGTCAAGCTGGTGCTGCGCGGCGGACAGCGCCGCGCGCGCGGCGGCGGCATTCTTGGCGGCGTCCGCCGGATCCAGCCGGGCCACCACCTGTCCGGGCTTGACCGTGTCGCCCAGCCGGACCTGCCGCTCGATGATCTTGCCGCCCACGCGGAACGACAGCGGTGTGCTGTAGCGGGCCTGGACTTCGCCGGGCAGCGTCCACGCGGGCAGGGCCGCGTCGGCCTGCGCCGGCATGGCGACCACCGGGCGCGGCGCGGGGGCGGATGCCTGTTCGCGGCCGCATCCGCTCACGGCGGCCGCCAGCGCCACCAGCGCGGACAGGGCCATCAGCCGTGTCCGCCGGCGGGACGGGGCGGGGGAAAGGGGCGGCGCTGCATCAGCAACGGCGTCGCGCGCAATGGAGCGCGCGCACGGGCCAGGACAATTCACAAAACACCTCGCGGCGCGGAACGGCGTAAAAGGGGGGTGAAAAAGGGACGAGCCGGACTCGATACGGACTGGATTCTAATACAGTCATGTATCTGGATTCAATGTTGAATTTGAAATGCGCACCGATGCTAAACTCGCGCCATGTCAAAAGTCCGCCTAACTCGAGAGCAGAGCCGTGACCAGACGCGTCAGCGTCTGCTCGACGCCGCGCAATCGATTTTTCTATCCAAGGGCTTTGTGGCCGCCAGCGTCGAAGACATCGCCGAGCAGGCCGGCTACTCGCGTGGCGCGTTCTATTCGAATTTCGGCAGCAAGTCCGAGCTCTTCCTGCAACTGCTGCGGCGCGACCACGAAAGCGTCATGGCCGACATGCGCGCCATCTTCGCGGACGGCGAATCGCGGTCGCAGATGGAAGCGCGCGTTCTGCAGTACTACAGCACGCATTTCCGCGAGAACGACTGCTTCCTGCTCTGGATGGAGGGCAAGCTGCAGGCGGCCCGCGATCCGGAATTCCGCGTGGGCTTCGCGGCCTGTCTGCGCGAGCTGCGCGAAGCCACCACCGAATACGTCAAGCAATTTTCGGTGCACGTGGGCACCCCGCTTCCGCTGCCGGCGGAGCAGCTTGCGCTGGGGCTGCTGGCGCTGTCGGACGGCATGCAGTTCAGCTATGCCTTTGATCCGCAGGGCGTCACGCCCGAGATGACGGAGGCCGTGCTGGCCGGGTTCTTCCGCCGCGTGGTCTTCGGCGAGGCCACACCGGATTGAGGCCGCGCGGCCGCGAGTTGTCAGGCAGGTTTGTCCCGTGATAGTAATAGCCACGGCGTGCGGCCGGACTGAGGGGGCTCGCGCCGCAGGATCTCACCCTCGGGCGTAAGGAGCAGCCGCATGACTTCGGAAACCCGGACACCCAACATCAATCGGCCCGTTTTTTTTCCGGCGGCCATCGTCACCCTGCTGCTCGTGGGCTTTGCCATCCTGGCGCCCGACTCCGCGCAGACGCTGTTTGACTCCGTTCAACGCTGGATTCTCGGCAACGTCAGCTGGTTCTACATCCTGGTGGTGGCCATCATCCTGTTGTCGGTGATGTTCCTGGCGGTGAGCCGGTACGGCGACATCAAGCTGGGGCCCGACCACAGCGAACCCGACTATCGCAACTTCACCTGGTTCGCCATGCTGTTTTCCGCCGGCATGGGCATCGGGCTGATGTTCTTCGGCGTGGCCGAACCCTTGATGCATTTCCTGTCTCCGCCCTTCGGCGAAGGCGGGACCGTCATCGCCGCGCGCGAGGCCATGAAGATCACGTTCTTCCATTGGGGGCTGCATGCGTGGTCGATCTACGCCATCGTGGCGCTGATCCTGGCGTTCTTCAGCTATCGGCACGGCCTGCCCCTGACGCTGCGCTCGGCGCTGTACCCCTTGATCGGCAACCGGATCCACGGGCCGATCGGTCACGCCGTCGACATCTTTGCCATCCTGGGCACGGTGCTCGGCGTGGCGACCTCGCTGGGCCTGGGGGTTGCCCAGATCAACAGCGGGCTGAACCATCTGTTCGGCGTTCCTGTCGGCGTGACGTCGCAGATCATTCTGATCGTCATCACATGCGGACTGGCGACGGTGTCAGTGGCAAGCGGCCTGGACAAGGGAATCCGCATCCTGTCCGAGACCAATCTGGCATTGGCCGTGGTGCTGCTGCTCTTTGTGCTGATCGTGGGACCGACGGTGTTTCTGCTCCAGACCTTTGTGCAGAACACGGGCACCTATCTGTCCGATATCGTCAACAAGACCTTCAACCTCTATGCCTATGAACCGACAGACTGGATCGGTGGCTGGACGCTGTTCTACTGGGGCTGGTGGATCGCCTGGTCTCCCTTCGTGGGCCTGTTCATCGCGCGCATTTCCCGCGGTCGCACCATCCGCGAATTCGTCACCGGCGTCCTGCTGGTGCCCGCGGGCTTCACCCTGTTCTGGATGACGGTGTTCGGCGACACGGCCATCCACATGATTTTCGTCGACGGGGTGCAGGGGCTCGCGGAGGTGGTGGAGGCCGATTCCTCGCTGGCGCTGTTCGCCTTTTTCGAGCATCTGCCCTTGAGCGGCGTGCTTTCGCTGGTGGCCATTGCGATGGTCGCCGTGTTCTTCGTCACTTCGGCGGACTCGGGGGCGCTGGTGGTGGACTTGCTGGCTTCCGGCGGCCAGGACCGCACGCCTGTCTGGCAGCGCATTTTCTGGTCGCTGCTGATGGGCGCGGTCGCCATCGCCCTGCTGCTGGCCGACGGCCTGACGGCGCTGCAGACCGCCACCATCGCCAGCGCGCTGCCGTTCTCGATCATCCTGCTGCTGTCGCTGTGGGGCCTGTTCAAGGCGCTCAAGCTCGATGCGACCAAGCGCGGCATCCGCTACCAGTCGCTGACGCTGTCGCGGCCGGCGCGCGGCGGGCAGTCCTGGGAGAGGCGCCTGCGCAACATGGTGATGATGCCTCGCCGCGCCCATGTGCAGCGCTTCATTTCCGACGTGGTGCGGCCGGCCTTCGAAGACGTGGCCGACGAATTGCGCAAGCAGGGTTATGCGGTGCAGGTGCGGGAAGACCAGGACGAGGGCGGGGCGATCCTGGAGGTTTCCCATGGCGAGCACCTGGATTTCTCCTACGCCGTGCAGCCCCAGGCCTTCGTGCGGCCCAGCCTGACGCCCGACGAGGCTGCCGACGAAGAAGAGCGCAAATACTTCCGCGCGGAAGTCCACCTGCGCGAAGGCGGCCAGGATTACGACATCATGGGCTGGAGCCGGGACGCCGTGATCGGCGACATCCTGGACCAGTACGAACGCCACCGGCATTACCTGCATATGGTGCGCGCCTGATCGGCCCATCCTCGCTTGCCCGATTCCGCCACGCCGCCCGCGTGGCTTTTTTTCGTCCATAGCCCGGCCCTATCCGCGCCATTGCTTCATCCGCTTTGACGAAAAGCCGCGAATCGTGGATTATCCAAGCAAATTCTTGTTTAAATAAAGTGAGCGATGACATGAAGGCGAAAGCAGGGGCATGGGCGGCGGGCGCCCTGGCGTTGGCGGCGGCATTGGCCGGCGGGGCGCTTTACTGGAAGTCCGGCGGCGCGGCGCCGGGGGGCGGGTGGACGATGGCGCCGGCCAAGGTGGCCGTGGCCACGGCGGTGCAGGCGGATTTCCCGGTGGTGTTGAGCGGCATCGGCTCGCTGGAGGCGACGCGCCAGGTGCTGGTGGCGGCCGAAGTCGACGGGCGCGTGGCCCAGATACTGTTCACCCCGGGCGAAGCGGTCAAGGCAGGGCAGTTGCTGGTCCAATTGAACGACGCGCCCGAACAGGGCGAACTGGCGCGGCTGCAGGCGCAGGCGCGCAACGCGCGGGCCTTGCTGGATCGCACGCGCCGGCTGGCGCCGCTGCAGGCCGCCACGCGCGAGCAGCTCGACCAGGCGCAGGCCGACTACGAGCAGGCCGCCGCCGACGTGCGGCGCGTGCAGGCGCTGATCGACCAGAAGCGCATCAAGGCGCCGTTCGACGGCGTGCTGGGCGTGCGCCGCGTGAACCTGGGGCAGTTTGCGCGCGCCGGCGACCCGCTGGTGTCGCTGACCGACGGCGCCTCCATGTACGCCAACCTTACGCTGCCCGAACAGGCGCTGGGGGCGCTGCGCGTCGGCCAGCCCGTGACGGTGACGGTGGACGCGCACGCCGGGCGCGAGTTCCAGGGCAAGGTCACGACCGTGGAACCCCAGGTGGACCCGGGCACGCGCACCGTCCGTGTTCAGGCCCAACTGGCCAATCCCGACGGCGCGCTGTCGGCCGGGATGTACGCGCATGGCCGGATCAGCTTGCCCGACCGGCCTGGGGTCATCACCGTGCCCGAGACGGCCGTGAGCTACAGCGCCTACGGCGATTCCGTCTATGTCGTGGCGCCGCCCGAAGCCGGCGCGGCCCCGGCCCCGACCCCGACCGTCAGGCAAACCTACGTGAAAACGGGCGAGCGCCTGCGCGGCCGCGTGGTGGTGACCGAGGGGCTGAGCGCGGGCGACCGTGTCGTGACGTCCGGACAACTGCGGCTGCACAACGGCGCCGCCGTCGAGATCCTACCCGGCGACACCGTGGCGCTGGATGCGCCCCGCCAGGCCGTGGCGCAGGCGCGGTAAGGCCCGGAGGCAGACATGAAGTTCACCGATCTGTTCGTGCGCCGCCCCGTGCTGGCGCTGGTAGTCAGCACGCTGATCCTGCTGCTGGGCATCAAGGCCTTGAGCGGGCTGCCCGTCAGGCAGTATCCCCTGACCGAAAGCACCACCATCACCATCACCACCCAGTACCCGGGCGCCTCGCCCGATCTGATGCAGGGCTTCGTCACACAACCCATTGCGCAGTCCGTGGCCACGGTCGAAGGCATCGATTACCTGTCCTCGTCGTCCACCCAGGGCCGCAGCGTGATCACCGTGCGGATGAAGCTGAACGCCGATTCCAATAAGGCCATGACCGAGGTGATGGCCAAGGTCAACGAAGTCAAGTACCGGTTGCCGCAGGACGTCTACGACCCCGTCCTGGTCAAGTCCGCCGGCGAGGCGACCGCCGTCGCCTACGTGGGCTTTTCCAGCACCGACCTGTCGCTGGCCGCGCTGACCGATTACCTGTCGCGCGTGGTGCAGCCGCAGTTGTCGTCCATCGACGGCGTGGCCAGCGTCGAGTTGTACGGCGGCCAGACGCTGGCAATGCGCGTCTGGCTGGACCCCAACCGCATGGCGGCGCGGGGCATCTCCGCCGGGGAACTGGCCGAGGCGCTGCGCGACAACAACGTGCAGGCGGCGCCGGGCCAGGCCAAGGGCCTCTTCGTGGTGTCCAACATCCAGGTCAACACCGACCTGGTCAGTGTGGCCGAATTCCGCGACATGGTGGTCAAGCGCGAAGGCGACGCCATCGTCCGGCTGGGCGACGTGGCCACCGTGGAACTGGGCGCCGCCTCCACCGATTCCAGCGGTCTCATGGACGGCGAGCCCGCCGTGTATTTCGGCCTGAACGCCACGCCGGTCGGCAATCCGCTGGTCATCGTGAAGCGCCTGAACGAACTGCTGCCCAACATCAAGCAGAACCTGCCGCCGGGCACCAGCGTGCAGGTGCCGTTCGAGCTGGCGCGCTTCATCAGCGCGTCCATCGACGGGGTGACGCAAACGCTGCTCGAAGCCATCGTCATCGTGGTGGCGGTGATCTTCCTGTGCCTGGGATCTTTGCGCGCCGTGCTGATCCCGGTGGTGACCATCCCGCTGTCCATGCTGGGCGGCGCGGCCATCATGGCGCTCTTTGGCTTCAGCGTGAACCTGCTGACCCTGCTTGCCATGGTGCTGGCGATCGGGCTGGTGGTGGATGACGCCATCGTCGTGGTCGAAAACGTGCATCGCCACATCGAGGAGGGCAAGTCGCCCGTGCGCGCCGCGCTCATCGGCGCCCGCGAAGTGGCGGGCCCGGTGATCGCCATGACCATCACGCTTGCGGCGGTCTACGCCCCGATCGGGCTGATGGGCGGGCTGACCGGCTCGCTCTTCAAGGAGTTCGCGTTCACGCTGGCGGGGGCGGTGGTCGTGTCCGGCGTGATCGCGCTGACGCTGTCGCCGGTGATGAGCTCATTCCTCCTGAACGGCCGGGTCGCCGACGGTTGGATGGCCCGCAAGGCGGAACACTTCTTCGGACGCCTGGGCGACGCCTATGGGCGCGTGCTGGACGTGTCGCTGCATCATCGCTGGGTCACCGGCGTGCTGGCGGTGGCGGTGCTGGCCAGCCTGCCGTTCCTGTACAACGCCGCGCAACAGGAACTGGCGCCGGTCGAGGACCAGTCCACGGTCCTCACCGCCATCAAGTCGCCGCAGCAGGCCAACATCGACTATGTCGAAAAATTCGGCAGGAAGTGGGACGACGTCATGAAGACGCTGCCCGAGCAAAAGGGGCGCTGGCTGATCAACGGGTCCGACGGCGTCTCCAACAGCATCGGCGGCGTGGACTTCGTGGACTGGCAGGACCGCACGCGCTCGGCCGACGAGATCCAGGCCGACATGCAATCCATGGCGAACCAGATCGAGGGCAGCAACATCTTCGCCTTCCAGTTGCCGTCGCTGCCGGGGTCCACCGGCGGGCTGCCGGTGCAGATGGTGCTGATGAGCGCCTCCGACTACGCCGTGGTCTACGAGGCCATGGAAGGCCTGAAGCGGGCCGCGCGCGAAAGCGGCCTGTTCATGGTGGTGGACAGCGACCTGGACTACAACAACCCCGTCGTGCAGTTGAAAGTGGACCGCGCCAAGGCCAACAGCCTGGGCGTCACCATGAAGGCCATCGGCGACACGCTGGCGGTGCTGGTGGGCGAGAACTACGTCAACCGCTTCGGCATGGATGGGCGTTCCTATGACGTCATTCCGCAAAGTTCCCCCGAGCAGCGCATCTCGCCGCAGGCGCTGGCGCAGTACCACGTCAAGAGCGCCACGGGCGCGCAGGTGCCGCTGTCCAACCTGGTGTCGGTCTCGATGGGCGTGGAGCCCAACAAGCTTACGCAGTTCAACCAGTTGAACGCGGCGACGTTCCAGGCCATACCCATGCCGGGCGTCACCATGGGCGACGCCGTGCAGTTCCTGACGCAGCAGGCCCAGGCGCTGCCCGCGGGCTTCAGCTATGACTGGCAGTCCGATGCGCGCCAGTTCTCGCAGGAAGGCTCGGCCCTGATGATCACCTTCATCTTCGCCATCATCGTCATCTACCTGGTGCTGGCCGCCCAGTACGAGAGCCTGCGCGATCCGTTCATCATCCTGGTGAGCGTGCCCATGTCCATCTGCGGGGCGTTGATTCCCCTGGCGCTGGGCATGGCCACGGTGAACATCTACACGCAGATCGGCCTGGTGACGCTGATCGGGCTGATCAGCAAGCACGGGATCCTGATGGTGGAATTCGCCAATGAAATGCAGGTCAGCCATGGCCTGGACCGGCGCGCGGCGATGGAGCAGGCCGCGCGCATCCGCCTGCGGCCCATCCTGATGACCACGGCCGCCATGGTCATGGGGCTGATCCCCTTGCTGTTCGCCACCGGTGCGGGCGCGAACAGCCGCTACAGCCTGGGCCTGGTCATCGTGGTGGGCCTGCTGGTGGGCACGCTCTTCACGCTGTTCGTGCTGCCCACCGTCTACACCGTTTTCGCCCGGGACCACCGGGCGGCCCACGACACGCCGCGCGCCCGCGAACTGGCGCAGGCCGACGCCGAGGACGCGCGCGCCACGGGCGCGGCCGCCTGGCACTGAGGAATCGATCATGGACACGCTTCATCTCTCCCCCCGGCTGCGCCGCGGCGCCATCGTGCTGCTGGCGGCCCTGGCCGCCGCCGGCTGCGCGGTCGGCCCCGATTACCGGCCGCCGAACCCGGCGCCCGTCGTTCTGACCAGTCCGGAGCAGGCGCTGTTTCCCACCGACCAGCTCCAGCGCGACTGGTGGAAGCAATTGCAGGATCCGCAACTCGACCGCCTGATCGACCTGGCGCTGGCGCGCAACCACGACATCCGCATCGCGCAGGCGCGCCTTGCCGAATCGCGCGCGGCCCTGGACGAAAAGGAACTGGACAAGCTGCCCGTCGTGACGCTGGGCGGCGGCTACGAACGCAGCCTGTCGCAGGCCAACCCCGGCACGGCCGGCGAGCGCAATCTGGCCGAGAGCTACCGCGCGGGCTTCGATGCGGCCTGGGAATTGGACCTCTTCGGCAGGCTGCGCCGCGCCGCCGAGGGCGCCGCCGCCCGCAGCGAAGCGCAGGCCGCCGATCTGGCGCAGGCTCGCATCGTCGTCGCGGCCGAAGTGGCGCGCAACTACTTCGAGCTGCGCGGCGCGGAGCAGCGGCTGGCGGTGGCGCGCGCCAACCTGGCCAGCCAGCAGGACAGCCTGCGCGTGACCCAGGCCCTGGTGTCGGCCGGCCGCGGCGACGAGGGCGATCTGGCCAGCGCGCGGGCCGAACTGGAAACCGTACAGGCCAGCGTGCCGGTGCAGGAGACGGCGCGGCGGCTGGCGCGCTACCGGATCGCGGTACTGGTGGGCCTGCGCCCCGTCGAACTGGGAGCGCTGGAAGCGGCCGGGCCGCTTGCGCCCCTGACGGCGCGTCTTCCCATCGGCGACGTGGGCACCTTGCTGTCGCGGCGCCCGGACGTGCTGGCCGCCGAACGCAATCTGGCCGCCGCGAACGCCGACGTGGGCGTCGCGACGGCCGACCTCTACCCGCGCATCGACCTGGGCGGCTTCCTGGGCTTCGTCGCGTTGCGCGGGGCGGACTTCGGTTCGGCGGCCAGCCGCGGATTCAGCGTGGCGGCCAGCGCCAACTGGCCAGCCTTCCATCTGCCGACGGCCTTCGCCCGCAAGCGCGGGGCCGAGGCGCGTCTGGACGGCGAGGCGGCGCGCTACGAACAGACGGTGCTGCGGGCGGTGCAGGAAGTGGAATCCGCGCTGGCGGAGTTCGGGCAGACGCAGCAGCGCCTGGGCAGCCTGGCGCAGGCCGCCGCGCACAGCGGGCGGGCCGCCGAACTGGCGCGGCTGCGCTACCGCGAGGGCAGCGCCCCGTATTTGACCGTCCTGGACGCGCAGCGTACGCTTTTGCGCGCCCAGGACGCCGTGGCCGTCGCCGAGACCGAGTCCTATACGCGCCTTATCGCGCTGGTCAAGGCGCTGGGCGGCGGCTGGCAGGCGGCATCGGCGCCATCGCCGGCATCGGGGACGGGCGCCGGCCCCGGCTGACCCAGGCCCGCCGTCCGTGGCACCATAGGCACTTCTTCCGGAGCATCGATACCCCTCATGTCTGACAGCCTGTCCCACCCGGCCGCCGCGATGCCGCACCAGCCCGCGGACCGCGTGCTCATGACCCTGAAGACGCGCGGGCCGCAATCCATCGCGGTCATCGCGCGGGCGATGGACGTGACGGCCGAGGCGGTGCGCCAGCAGATGACGCGGCTGCACGCGGACGGGCTGGTCGACGCCGAAAGCCGCAGCGCGGGCCGAGGCCGGCCCACCCAGATCTGGTTCCTGACCGAGGCCGGCCACGGCCGCTTCCCGGACACCCATGCCGAAATGACGGTGCAGATGATCGCCGCCGTGCGCCAGGTGTTCGGCGAGGAAGGCATCGACAAGCTCGTGCAGGTGCGCGAAAGCGCCATGTTCAGCAGTTACCGCCAGGCGATGCGGGACGCGCCCGGCCTGAAGGCGCGGCTCGAGCGCCTGGTCGGCGTGCGGTGCGCGGAAGGCTACATGGCCGAACTGCGCCAGGACGGCGCCGATTTCATCTTCATCGAAAACCATTGCCCCATCTGTTCGGCCGCCAAGGCCTGTATGGGCTTTTGCCGCAGCGAGCTGGAGCTGTTTCGCAAGGTGCTGGGCGAGGGCGTGCGGGTCGAGCGCGAAGAGCACATCCTGGCGGGGGCGCGGCGCTGCGCCTACCGCGTCAGCGAACGCCCATGACCCTCAAGCAGCTCGAAGCCTTCTACAGGGCCGCCACCTGCGCCAGCTTCGCCGTGGCTGCTGAACGGCTGCATCTGTCGGTGTCCTCGCTCTCCAAACGGCTCACCGAACTGGAAGACGCGCTGGGCCAGCCGCTGTTCGACCGCAGCGGCCACAAGGCCGTACTCACCGACGCGGGCCAGCGGCTGGTGCCGCAGGCCCGCAGCCTGCTGGCCGCCGCCGACCAGCTTCGCGCCTCCATGGCCGAGACGCCGGGCCTGCGCGGCCGGTGCCGTTTCGGCGTGGGCGAACTGACCGCGCTGACCTGGCTGCCGCGCCTCATCGGCGCCGTGCGCGCCGCCTATCCGGAGCTGGTGCTGGAACCCTATGTCGACATCGGGCAGGTGCTGGAGCAGCGCGTGGCGGACGGCGAACTGGACTTCGCCGTGATCGCCGGGCGCTCGTCCCGGGCGGGCATCGCCTCGTCGCCCATCGGCGAGGCGCGCTTTTCCTGGGCGGCGGCGCCCTCGGTGCTGCAACCTGGCGACACCCGCATGACGATGGCCTTGCTGGCCCGGCTGCCGCTCGTGACCCTGCCGGAAGGCGCGGGCACCACGCGCATCATCGACGACTGGCTGGGCGGACGAGAAGCCGCGGGCGAGCGCCTCTGCTGCAACAACTGGGGCGCCATCGTCGGCCTGCTGATCGAAGGGACCGGCGTGGGGCTGCTGCCCAGCCACTGGGCCGACACGCTGCAGGCCGAAGGCAGCCTGCGCGTCCTGCACGGCGAGCCCGAGCTGGCCGCCTTGCCCTATGCGTTCCAATACCGGCGCGACGACGCCCGGCCGCTGGTCGCCATGCTGCGCGGCACGGTCGCCGCCTCCGCCGATTTTTCGGCCCCTTGCCGGATCCCCTGAATCGGGGCGTCCGCAAGGCGGCCGCCACGGGCGTATAGTGGGCGGCGCGCCCACGCCGGTCTATACAATCGCCGCGCGCCTGGCGCAGAATCCAACAACAACGTGCGCAGCGGGGGATGGACCCGGCGACGCGGCACGACCCCGGGGTCTGTCCTTCCCGCCAGGCGGTGCGCCGGCGCACGAAGCGACAGCCCTGTCGGAATCGACGGAGATCATTCATGCGTAAACTTTGCCTCGCCATGGCCATGGCGGGAATGCTGGCCACCGGATTGGCGCAGGCCCAGTCCACCTTGCGTATCGGGCTGCAGGACGACCCGGACGTGCTGGATCCGGCCCGCGCCCGCACGTTTGTCGGCCGCATCGTGTTCGCGTCGCTGTGCGACAAGCTGGTCGACATCACCCCCGACCTGAAGTTCGTGCCCCAGCTCGCGCAGTCCTGGACCGTCGGCCCGGACAAAAAGACGCTGACCTTCAAGCTGCGCACGGATGCCGTCTTCCATGACGGCACGCCCGTCAACGCCGCCGCCGTCAAGGCCAACCTGGACCGTGCCCGCACGCTGCCGGACAGCAACCGCAAGAGCGAGCTGGCCACCGTCGCCAGCGTGGACGCGCCGGATGACCAGACCGTGGTGCTGAACCTGTCGGAGCCGGACGCCTCCCTGCTGTCCCAACTGTCCGACCGCGCCGGCATGATGATTTCGCCCGCCAGCTTCGACAAGGATCCCGGCGGCAAGCCCGTGTGCTCGGGTCCGTACCAGTTCAAGGAACGCGTGCAGAACGACCGCATCGTGCTCGAGAAATTCCCCAAGTACTGGGACGCGGCCAATTACCACTTTGACCGCCTCGTCTACACGCCGATTCCGGACAACACCGTGCGCCTGAACAACCTGCGCGCGGGCGACCTGGACATCATCGAGCGCGTGGCGCCCAGCGACGCCAAGGCCGTCAAAGACGATCCCAGCCTGCGTCTGGCGCCGGTGACCGGCCTGGGCTTCCAGTCCATCTCGGTGAACATCGCCAACGGCGCGCGCGCCGACCATCCGCTCGCCAAGGACAAGCGGGTCCGGCAGGCGCTGGATCTGGCCATCGACCGCGACGTGCTGAACCAGGTGATCGGCGAAGGCATGTTCCAGCCGGCGTACCAGCCGTTTCCGCCGGCCAGCTTCGCCTACAACAAGTCGTTCGACCGCGCGGGCCGCGATCCCAAAAAGGCGCAGGCCCTGCTGAAGGAGGCCGGCTATGACCGCGTCAAGTTCGAGATCACCTTCGGCAACAACACCACGATGCAGCAGGTCTTTGAACTGGTGCAGGCAATGGGCGCCGAAGCGGGCTTCGACATCACCCTGCGTCCCGTCGAGTTCGCCTCGCTGCAATCCTCGCTGGCGCGTGGCGACTTCCAGGTCGGCCAGAACGGCTGGTCCGGCCGTGTCGATCCCAGCGGCAATATCCACCAATACCTGAGCTGCAAGGGCAACCTGAACGACGGCAAGTTCTGCGACGCCGGCATCGACAAGCTGCTCAACGATGCCCGCGCCGAGGCCGACACCGCCAAGCGCCGCGCCATGTACGACCAGGTGCTGACCGCGATGCAGGACCAGCGTCCCATCATCTATCTGTTCTACCTGCCCTGGACGTTCGGCGTGCAGAGCAAGGTGGAAGGATTTGTGCCCTATCCCGACGGCCTGATCCGCCTCAAGGGCGTATCCAGGAAGTAAAGCCCCAGGCCCGCAGATGCGGGCCTCTTCACGCGCGGCGCACATTGCAGGTGTCTGACACCCACCCGCCCACAACAGGACCCACCATGTTTACGACTCGCCCGGAAATCCTCGGCACCTTCGGTGTCGTGACGTCCACCCATTGGCTGGCCAGTTCGGCCGGCATGTCGCTGCTGGAGCGCGGCGGCAATGCGTTCGATGCCTGCGTCGCCTCGGCGTTCGTGCTGCAGGTCGTCGAACCCCACCTCGTGGGGCCGGCCGGCGAAGTGCCGGCCGTCTTCTATTCCGCGCGCACCCGCAAGGTCGAGGTGCTGTGCGGGCAGGGCACGACGCCCGCCGCCGCCACGCTCGAGCGCTACCGCGCCGAAGGCCTCAAGCTCATTCCCGGCAACGGCCTGCTGGCCACCGTGATTCCGGGCGCCTTCGACGCCTGGATGCTGCTGCTGCGCGACCACGGCACGCTGCGCGTGCGCGACGTGCTAGAACCCGCCATCTACTATGCCGAGCACGGTCACGCCCTGATGCCGCGCATCTCCAACACCATCGCCGGCCTGAAGGACTTCTTCCAGACGCACTGGCCCACGACCGCCCAGGTGTACGTGCCGGGCGGCCAGGTGCCGCAGGCCCGCAAGCTGTTCCGCAATCCGGCGCTCGCCCGCACCTGGACCCGCGTGCTGCAAGCGGCCGAAGCCGCCGGCGCCGACCGTGAACGCCAGATCGAGGCCGCGCGCGACGCGTTCTACCGCGGCTTCATCGCCGAAGAAATAGACCGTTTCGCCCGCAACACCGACGTCATGGACGAAAGCGGCACGACCCACCGCGGCGTCATCACGGCCGACGACCTGGCCGGCTGGTCCGCCAGCTACGACACGCCGCTCACCTACGACTACCACGGCTACACGGTGGCCAAGGCGGGCGCCTGGAGCCAGGGCCCCGTGTTCCTGCAGACGCTCGCCATCCTGAAGGACATGGACCTGGCCGGCGTCAGCCCCACCAGCGCCGAGTTCATCCACCGCGTCACCGAGGCCATGAAGCTCGCCTTTGCGGACCGCGAAGCCTATTACGGCGATCCGGCCTTCATCGACGTGCCGCTGGACCATCTGCTTTCGGATGCCTACAGCGCCGAACGCCGCAAGCTGATCGGCGAGACCGCATCGCGCGACCTGCTGCCGGGCCGGGTGCCCGGCTTCGAGGCCCAGGTGGCCCGCGTCATGGACACGCTCGAACGCCTGTCGCCGGTGACCGCGCCGGGCAGCGCCACCAACGAGCCGACGCTCGCCGACATGCGCGCCTCGGCCAAGCGCGGCGACACCACGCATGTGGACGTCATCGACCGCTGGGGCAACATGATCTCGGCGACGCCTTCGGGCGGCTGGTTCCAGTCCTCGCCCGTCATTCCGGCGCTTGGTTTCGGCCTCAACACCCGCGCCCAGATGTTCTGGCTGGAAGAGGGCTTGCCGGGCACGCTTGCGCCGGGCAAGCGTCCGCGCACCACGCTGACCCCGTCGCTGGCGCTGCGCGACGGCGTGCCTTATCTGGCGTTCGGCACGCCGGGCGGCGACCAGCAGGAACAGTGGCAGCTGCTGTTCTTCCTGCGTCACGTGCACCATGGCCTGAACCTGCAGGAAGCCATCGACCTGCCCATGTCGCACACCATGCATTTCCCCACGTCCTTCTATCCCCGGGACCGCAAGCCGGGACACCTGGCGCTGGAGGCCAGCTTCGGCGCCGAGGTGATCGAGGCGCTGCGCCGCCGCGGGCACCAGATCGAGGAAGTGCCGGAATGGTCGGTGGGGCGGCTGACCGCGGCCTCGCGCGATCCCGACGGCCTGCTGCACGCGGCGGCCACGCCGCGCCTGATGCAGGCCTACGCGGTCGGGCGCTGAAGGGGCGGCTCACGGCTGCTCACGGCGGCGGACGGCGGCCCACGGCGGCCCACGGCGGCCCATGGCGGCGCGCGGCGATTCATCGGGACTTGAGGCGTCTTGTAGTGTCTTGTGGCGTTTTGTGGCGCCTTTCGGCATCTTTTGGGATGTTTTGGCGTCTTGCGGCGGCTTACCCGCATAGGGTATGTTTGTGGCATGACGCCATCCGAGCAGAGCCTGGCTACAGCGGCTCGACCCCTCACGGGAACAGAACCTCTTTTCATCGTCCTCAACACCGGATCGGGGCGCGGCGACGCGCAGGTCCTGCAGGACACCATCCGGCGCATCCTCGACGAGGCCGGGCGGCGATACGACCTGATGTCGGTGGACGATCCGTCGCGCCTGACTGACGTCGCGCGGCAGGCGGTCAAACGCGCGCAGGACGAGCAGGGCGTCGTCATCGCCGCGGGCGGCGACGGCACGCTCAACGCCGTCGCGGCCACGGTCCTGGGGCAGGGCGTGCCCTTCGGCATCCTGCCGCAGGGCACCTTCAACTATTTCGGCCGCACCTACGGCATCTCGCAGGAGACCGAAGTCGCCCTGCGCGGCTTTCTGAAAGGCCGCATCCAGCCGGTGCAGGTCGGCCTGCTCAACGGCCGGCCGTTCCTCGTCAACGCCAGCCTCGGCCTGTATCCGCAACTGCTCGAAGACCGCGAAGCCTACAAGCAACGCTACGGCCGCAGGCGCTGGGTCGCCCTGTGGTCGGGCCTGGTCACGCTGATGCGCGAACCGCGCCAGCTCAGCCTGCAGCTCGAGTTCGAGGGCAAGGCGCGCAGCCTGCGGTCGCCAACGCTCGTGGTGGGCAACAACAAGCTGCAGCTCGAGCACGTCGGCATCGACAACGAAGAGCTCGACCACAACCGGCTGGTCGCCATGGCCGCGCGCCCCGTGGGCACGCTTGCCCTGTACGGTCTGTTGCTGCGCGGCCTGCTCAGCCGGCTGGGCGAGGCCGAGCATGTCATCAGTTTCGCCTTCGACACTATGACGGTGCGCGTGCGCGGGCGCCGGCGGGTCAAGGTCGCGATGGACGGCGAGATCTCCTGGATGGACACGCCGCTCGAATTCAAGGTGGCGGACGATCGCCTGCCCCTGGTGGTGCCGACGGACGCCGAGTACCTGGACCGCTCATGACGCGGATCCTGCATCTGTCAGACACGCATTTCGGCACTGAGCGCAAAGCGGTCGTCGAGGCCGTGCTGGACGTGGCCCGGCAGGTGTCGCCGGACCTGGTCGTGCTGAGCGGCGACATTACCCAGCGCGCCCGGCGTGCCCAGTTCGCCGCCGCGCGCCGATTCATCGAACGCCTGTCACTGCCCGTGCTGGCGGTGCCCGGCAATCATGACATCCCGCTGTTCAACGTCTTCGCGCGGGTGCTCAACCCCTACGGCAATTACAAGCGCGCGCTGGGCCCGATCCTCGAACCCGTGTTCGAAAGCCCCGGCGTGCTGGCCATCGGCGTGAACACCACGCGGCCCAGGCGCCACAAGGACGGCGAAATCTCCGACGCCCAGATCGCCCGCGTCGCCCAGCGGCTGCGCCAGGCCCGTCCCGGGCAGTTGCGCATCGTCGTGGCGCACCATCCCGTGCGGGCGAAGGTGGAATCGGACCTGTCCAATCTCCTGATCGGCCGCGAGCGCGCGCTCGCCGCGTGGGCGCAGGCCGGTGTCGACCTCGTGCTGGGCGGTCACATACACTTGCCCTACGTGTTGCCGCTGACGGCATCGTCGGGGCCGGCGGGCTGGATCGTCCAGGCCGGCACCGCCTGTTCGCAGCGTGTCCGGGGCAGCGTGCCCAATTCGGTGGGCCTGATCACCCGGTCGGTCGAAGACGGCCAGCAGGTCTGCCACGTCGAGCGGTGGGACTATGCGGCCGGCGCAAGCGCCTTCGCACCCGTCGACAAAACGCTGGTCACGCTGGTGCAGTAAGCGCGCACTTCGCGCATTTTTTCAATTTGATGGCGTACTCATGACCGATGTCTATGCGGCATGGGCCGCGGCCCATGCCCTCCAATTGTTTGTCGCGCTGCCGCTCGTGGCCGGCGCTGTGGCGCTGCTGTTCATGCGCTGGCACGCCCGGCTGTCCGCCGGCGGCCGCAGCGCGCTCTTCGCCGCCACGGCCCTGGCAGCGTTCGGGACGTTTCTGGCGTTGGCCGTGGCCGTCGACAGCCGCGGGACGATCGTTGCCTTCGACAGCGCGCTGGCCGACGCGCTGAGCATGTCCATGTCTACGTCGATGCTGTGGCTGCTGTCCTGGATTACCTATCTGGGCGACCGCAACCTGCTCACGGTCTTCAGCGTGCTGATGACGCTGGGCCTGCTCTGGCGCGGGATGTGGCAGCTTGCGCTCTTCTGCGCCATCACAACCGGCCTGGGCGGGGCGCTCAACTGGCTGCTCAAGCACACCTTCGAACGCGTGCGGCCGGAACACGACCACGGCTACGCGATGGCAAGCGGCTGGAGTTTCCCCAGCGGTCATTCCTCGGCCGCCATGGCCGTGTACGGAACGGCCTGCTACCTGATGTGGCGGCTGGCCCCGCCCGCGTGGCGCATGCCCTGCGTGGCCGGCATGACCGCGCTCATCGTGGCGATCGGCCTGAGCCGCATCCTGCTGCAGGTGCATTTTGCGAGCGATGTGGTCGCCGGGCTGGCGGTGAGCCTGGGGTGGCTGGTGCTGTGCGTGGCGGCCTGCGAACGGCTGCACGTGTCAGGGGCGGCGGTTCAGCGCGTCCAGTAGGCGCGACCCGGCCCGGTCGTCGGCATCGGTCGGCAACGGCGCGCTCGTGTAGCGCCCGCCCGCGCGGGCGATGGCCCGGTCGAGTTGCCGCATCCGGTCGTCGGGCGGCGGGTCCAGATCGATGATCAGCTTGCCGGCGATGGGCGCCGTCACCTGGCCGTCGCTGAACCGCTCCAGGGTGCGGTCGATCTCGCGTTCCCGGGGCAGGGCCAGCACGATGGTGTCCGACTCCGCCAGCGCCTCGCGCGCCGACGTCGCCAGCGTCGCGTTGCCGCGGAACGCCTCGCAGCGCGCCGCTTTGACATCGTAGAGCGTCAACGCAATGTCGGGATCGGTGGCCAGCAACTGCCGCGCCGCCCGCGTGCCGATGCTGCCCATGCCGACGATGCTGACGCGCCGGCTCATGGCTTGGGCACCGACCACGTGCTCACGATATGGGCAAGCGGCTCATCCGAGCCATCGCCCGTCAGCACGACTTCCCCCGCGGACAGCCGGCCCACCTTCAGCAGGCGGGCATGGGCATGGATGGCGCCCGCCGGACTCTTGCGCAGGAAATTGATGGTCAGGCTGGCCGTGACGGCGTGGGCCTGGCCGGTCGCGCCCACCACGGCCGCATACATGGCCAGGTCGGCAAGTCCCATCAGCATGGGCCCGGCGACGATGCCTCCCAGTCGCTGGTGCGCGTCGCGCGCGGGCAGGACCGCGTGCGCCGTGCCGCGCCCGATATGGAGGACGTCGATGCCCAGCAGCATCGAGAACGGATGCTGTTCGGCCAGCAGTACATGAAAGTCGGCCAGGCTGATCAGCGGCGCACGGGTGTCGGGGGGCAGGGCGGTTGCGGTCATCGTCGTTCCAGGGCGTGGCAATAGTTGTCCAGCAGCGGTTCGGCCTGCTGGCCCAGGGACTTGAGGCGTCGGGTGTGCAGCAGCAGCAACAGCCCCATCAGATACGTAAAGACGTTCATCTGCTCGGTTTGCACGGCTTCCGCCTCCCAGGCCTTCGTGCGCGCCAGCGCATGCCCGAGCAGATCGATGCATTGCCGCAGCCGGGCATTGAGTTTCTCGTCCATGTCCCGGCCCAGTCCGCGCGGACCCAGCCCCTGGACCAGATACATTCCCAGCGAAAAGTCCGTGCGCCGTTCCGCGTAATAGCCAAAGAACGCGAGGATCGCGCCGCGCGCGGCCGTCTTGTCCTCATGCGCGGCGGCGGCCCGCTCCAGGTGCGCGTGCAACCGCTGCAACGACCCATCCAGCAATTCCCCATAGATCGCTTCCTTGCCCGCGAACCAGGGGTAAATGGCGCCCGTCGTGCAGCCGGCCTCCTTGGCGATCGCGCGGATCGTGGTCTTTTCCAGCCCATCGCGCTCGAAGACCCGCAAGGCGGCGTCCAGGATGATCTGCCTGCGCAGCGCACTCAGGCGTTCGTTGCGTTCGGCGCGCGGGGAGGGGATGGACATGGCGGTCTGGCTCGATTCGATGCCATCGATAATATCGACGATTTTTATTAATAACAACGTTATTCGCCCCGCCTGTGATTACGATGGTCTTCAGTGCCGGAGTCATCCCGGCCGCCTCCGATTTCCCTCGGACGGCAGCGGGAACCGTGAAGAAAGTCGCTTGACGAATGGGTTTTGGAATTGCCCGGAAAATTGGGGGCAGGGCCGAAAGTCGCATGGTTGCGCGCTCGGGCTGTTCGATAAGGGTAAGCCCTAGCGTTGCTCCGCCAGCATCAGTGGGATGTTGCAACTTCCCAACATGCCTGTCGCAAACCTGCACTTTTCTGATGCCGACCGTAGCCAGTCCCCCTGATTTTTGATGCAATAGCGTCAACTTCCCTTCGCGGAGTTAGGGGGGCGGCAGGCTGGTTTGCTGGATTGCTGCTCTTGTCACTCAAATCAACGGAGATTTCTTAAATGAAAAAGACTCTGCTCGCTGCCGCCCTGCTCGCCGGTTTCGCCGGTGTCGCCCAGGCAGAAACGTCTGTCACCCTGTACGGCATCATCGACACGGGCCTCGGCTACAACAAGATCAGCGGTGGTCCCGATGCCGTTAACGGCAGCCGCTTCGGCATGATCAACGGCGTCCAAAACGGTTCGCGCTGGGGTCTGCGTGGTTCGGAAGATCTGGGTGACGGCCTGCGCGCTGTTTTCCAACTGGAATCCGGCTTTGATTCGGGTAACGGCAAGTCGGCTCAAGGTGGCCGTCTGTTCGGTCGCCAAGCCACCGTCGGTCTGGCCAGCGACAGCTGGGGCCAACTGGACTTCGGCCGTCAAACCAACATCGCTTCGAAGTACTTCGGTTCGATCGACCCGTTCGGCGCTGGCTTCGGTCAAGCCAACATCGGCGTTTCGATGAGCGCTGCCAACACGCAACGCTACGACAACATGGTCATGTATCAGACCCCGTCGTTCAGCGGCTTCCAGTTTGGCGTTGGTTACTCGTTCAACGCTGACGACAACAACACCGCCCAAACCGGCTGGAAGACTGCCGACAACACCCGCGCCATCACGACCGGTCTGCGCTACGTCAACGGCCCGCTGAATGTCGCTCTGTCGTACGACCAACTGAACGCTTCGAACCGTCTGCCGACGGAAGCCACCGACGCCACCCCGCGTATGTACGCGATCGGCGCTTCGTATGACTTCGAAGTCGTGAAGCTGGCCCTGGCCTATGCTCGCACCACCGACGGCTGGTTCGCTGGCCAAGGCGTGAACACCGGCACGGGCTCCCTGAGCATCGGCACCAACATCTTCGCCGATGGCTTCAAGGCCAACTCGTACATGGTCGGCCTGTCCGCCCCGATCGGCGGCGCAAGCAAGCTGTTCGGTTCGTGGCAAATGGTTGACCCCAGCAACGACCGTATCAACGGTGCTGAGACGATGAACGTCTTCTCGCTGGGCTACACCTACGACCTGTCCAAGCGCACCAACCTGTACGCTTACGGTTCGTACGCCAAGAACTACGCCTTCGTGGAAGACATCAAGTCGACCGCCGTCGGCGTCGGTGTCCGTCACCGCTTCTAATCCAATGCAGGGCGCAAGCCCTGCCTGGATTTAAAGCTGACGCGAACGGGCTTCGGCCCGTTCGCATGAACCACCCATTGGGGTGGTTTTTTTTCGCCTGATGGTTGAATTCGGGCATACTGCGGCGACTTGTCTTTCAAGCCGTGTATCCTTCACAAGTGCTTGTGAAAGCTGCGATTGTTCCATTTGAGGAATGCAGTCTTTCGCCTGCTATTCAAGCTACAGAGTTCAGCCGGAAGTAACCGCGCGAATGCTACAATCCTAAGGTTTGCGCATTTGACGGACGCCTGAATGAACCTGCAACAGTATTTTCCCGTCCTGCTGTTTATCGTAGTGGCCACCCTTATCGGGTTCGCGCTTCTAACGGCCGGCTCCCTCCTTGGCCCGCGGCGTCCTTACGCTGAGAAGCTCTCGCCTTACGAGTGCGGCTTCGAAGCGTTTGAAGATGCTCGCATGAAGTTTGACGTGCGCTACTACCTCGTGGCGATCCTGTTCATTCTTTTCGACCTGGAAATCGCGTTCCTGTTCCCGTGGGCCATTGCCCAGGGCACTGTCGGGCTCGTCGGTTTCTGGACGGTCATGGTTTTCCTCGCCGTGTTGACCGTCGGCTTCATCTACGAATGGAAAAAGGGCGCGCTGGACTGGGAGTGACCTCCGGGTTCATTTCACAGCACGCTATCAGAGACGAATATGGCTATAGACGGCATTCTCAAGCAAGGCTTCATCACAACCAGCGCCGACAAGTTCCTGAACTGGGCGAAGACCGGTTCGATGTGGCCCATGACCTTCGGTCTGGCCTGTTGCGCGGTTGAGATGATGCACGCGGGCGCGGCCCGCTATGACCTGGACCAATTCGGCATCATCTTCCGGCCCAGTCCGCGTCAGTCCGATCTCATGATCGTGGCCGGCACGTTGTGCAACAAGATGGCGCCCGCGCTGCGCAAGGTCTACGACCAGATGCCCGAGCCGCGCTGGGTGGTTTCCATGGGCTCCTGTGCCAATGGCGGCGGCTACTACCACTACTCGTATTCGGTGGTCCGTGGCTGCGATCGCATCGTACCGGTAGACGTCTACGTGCCGGGCTGCCCGCCCACGGCCGAGGCGCTGGTCTACGGCTTGCTGCAGATGCAGAACAAGATCCGCCTGACCAACACGATTGCGCGCTGATGCTTCACGGGTTCGACGGCAGGCCCCGCCGCCTCGGACCCCGCGAAGCCAGCGTATCGGTTCACCTAAGCGTACAAGATGATGACCAGGCTCGAATCCCTGAAAAACAATTTGCAGACCACCCTCGGCGCGGACATCGCGCTGACCGAGGCGCTGGGCGAGCTGACGCTCGAAGTGCCCGCGGAGCAGTGGTTCTCCGTCTGCAACAAGCTGCGCACCGAAGCCGGCCTGCGCTTTGAAACCTGTATCGACCTTTGCGGCGTCGACTACCTGACCTGGGGCAACGGCACGCGCCAGCTCCCCGAGGAAGCCAACGTCCGGGTCCACCGTTCGCGTTATGCCGTCGTGGCGCACCTGCTCTCCATCGAGAACAACTGGCGCCTGCGCGTGCGCACGTGGGCACCTGACGACGAATTCCCGATGGTCGCCTCGCTGATGGAATGCTGGCCGGCCGTGGGCTGGTTCGAGCGCGAAGCCTTCGACCTGTACGGCATCGTCTTCGAAGGCCACCCCGACCTGCGCCGCATCCTCACGGACTACGGCTTCATCGGCCATCCTTTCCGCAAGGACTTCCCGCTGTCGGGCACCGTCGAAATGCGCTACGACCCCGAACAACGGCGCGTCATCTACCAGCCGGTCACGATCGATCCGCGCGAGATCACCCCGCGCGTGGTGCGCGAAGACACCTACGGCATGGGGCGTTGAATCATGGCAGACATCAAGAACTACACCCTGAACTTCGGTCCTCAACACCCGGCCGCGCACGGCGTGCTGCGCCTGGTGCTCGAGCTCGACGGCGAAGTCATCCAACGCGCCGACCCGCACATCGGCCTGCTGCACCGTGCCACCGAAAAGCTGGCCGAACACAAGACCTACATCCAGGCGCTGCCCTACATGGACCGCCTGGACTACGTGTCGATGATGTGCAATGAGCACGCCTACGTCATGGCCATCGAGAAGCTGCTGGGCATCGAAGCCCCGCTGCGTGCGCAGTACATCCGCGTGATGTTCGACGAAATCACGCGCCTCCTGAACCACCTGATGTCCCTGGGCTCGCACGCCCTGGACGTGGGCGCGATGGCGGTGTTCCTGTACGCCTTCCGCGAGCGCGAAGACCTGATGGACTGCTACGAAGCGGTCTCGGGCGCGCGCATGCACGCGGCCTACTACCGTCCGGGCGGCGTCTACCGCGACCTGCCGGATTCGATGCCGCAATACGGCGACACCAGCAAGTACCGCGGCGACAAGGAAATGCGCGCCATGAACGACGCGCGTTCGGGCTCGCTGCTGGACTTCATCGAAGACTTCACCAACCGCTTCCCGGCCTGCGTCGACGAGTACGAAACGCTGCTCACCGACAACCGCATCTGGAAGCAGCGCCTGGTCGGCATCGGCGTGGTCGATCCCGAGCGCGCCAAGGCGCTGGGCTTCACCGGCCCGATGCTGCGCGGTTCGGGCGTGGCCTGGGACCTGCGCAAGATGCAGCCCTACGAAGTCTACGATCTGCTCGATTTCGACATCCCCGTCGGCGTCAACGGCGATTGCTACGACCGCTATCTGGTCCGCGTCGCCGAGATGCGCCAGAGCAACCGCATCATCCGCCAGTGCGTGGAATGGCTGCGCAACAATCCCGGCCCGGTCATGATCGAGAACCACAAGATCGCCCCGCCGTCGCGCACCGCCATGAAGACCAACATGGAAGAGCTGATCCATCACTTCAAGCTCTTCACCGAAGGTTTCCACGTGCCTCCGGGCGAGGCGTACGCCTCGGTCGAGCATCCGAAGGGCGAATTCGGCATCTACCTGGTGTCCGACGGCGCCAACAAGCCTTACCGCCTGAAGATTCGGGCGCCTGGCTTCGTCCACCTGCAATCGCTGGATGAAATGTCGCGCGGCCACATGATCGCCGACGCCGTCACCATCATTGGCACGCAGGACATCGTTTTCGGCGAGATCGATCGCTGATCCGCCCAGACAGTCACGAGCACGCCCGCATAACCCGGATTCAAACTATGCTGCTTTCCGAACAGGCCTACCAGAAAATCGACCGTGAACTGGCCAAGTTCCCGGCCGACCAGCGGCAGTCCGCCATCATGGCCTCGCTTGCCATCGCGCAAGAAGAGAAGGGCTGGTTGGCTACCGAAATCATCGAAGATGTGGCCAAGTACATTGGCGTTCCGCCCATCGCGGTCCAGGAAGTCGCCACCTTCTACAACATGTTCGACGTCAAGCCCGTCGGCAAGAACAAGATCGCCGTCTGCACGAACCTGCCCTGTGCCTTGCGCGACGGCGACCGCGCCGGCGAATACCTCAAGCGCAAGCTGGGCGTCGACTACCGCGAGACGACTGCTGACGGCCAGTTCACCCTGGTCGAAGGCGAATGCATGGGCGCTTGCGGCGATTCCCCCGTGCTGATCGTGAACAACAAGCATATGTGCGTGCGCATGACCGACGAGAAGCTGGACGCGCTGGTCGCGGCCCTCAAGGTGCAAGGAGAGTCGGCATGAACGCGCCCGACCTGTACAAGCAGTTCGCCCAGGGGCTGGATCCCAACCCCCTGAACGATCTGTCCAATTCGATGTGCCTGCACGGCCGGCACCTCCAGCCGCAGATCATGGCCGACGTCGACGGCGCCAACTGGCGCCTGGAAGACTACGTCAAGCGCGGCGGCTACGAAGCCCTGAAGAAGATCCTCACCACCGGCATGAAGCCGGAAGACGTGATCGCCGAGGTCAAGGCCTCCGGCCTGCGCGGCCGCGGCGGCGCGGGCTTTCCGACCGGCCTGAAGTGGAGCTTCATGCCGCGCGCCTTCCCCGGCCAGAAGTACCTGGTCTG
Source organism: Achromobacter sp. T5-5 (assembly GCF_055397965.1). Lineage (NCBI taxonomy): Bacteria > Pseudomonadati > Pseudomonadota > Betaproteobacteria > Burkholderiales > Alcaligenaceae > Achromobacter > Achromobacter sp. T5-5. The sequence goes on along the minus strand of NZ_AP027919.1, from coordinate 4,948,206 downwards.
CAACTCCGACGAAGGCGAGCCCGGCACGTTCAAGGACCGCGACATCCTGCGCTTCAATCCGCACATCGTGATTGAAGGCATGGCCATCGCCGCCTACGCCATGGGCATCAGCGTCGGCTACAACTACATCCACGGCGAAATCTTCGAAGTCTACGAGCGCTTCGAGGAAGCCCTGGAAGAAGCGCGCGCCGCCGGCTTCCTGGGCGACCGCCTGTTCGGTTCGGACTTCAGCTTCCAGCTCCACGCGTTCCACGGTTACGGCGCCTACATCTGCGGCGAAGAAACCGCGCTGCTGGAATCCCTGGAAGGCAAGAAGGGCCAGCCGCGCTTCAAGCCGCCGTTCCCGGCCAGCTTTGGCCTGTACGGCAAGCCCACCACGATCAACAACACGGAAACGTTCGCGGCCGTGCCGTGGATCATCCGCAACGGCGGCCAGGCCTACCTGGAAGTCGGCAAGCCGAACAACGGCGGCACCAAGCTGTTCTCGATCACCGGCGACGTCGAGCGTCCCGGCAACTACGAGATCCCGCTGGGCACCCCGTTCTCGACCCTGCTGGAACTGGCGGGCGGCATGCGCGGCGGCAAGAAGCTCAAGGCCGTCATCCCCGGCGGCTCGAGCGCCCCGGTCCTGCCCGCCGACATCATGATGGCTTGCACGATGGACTATGACTCCATCGCCAAGGCCGGCTCGATGCTGGGTTCGGGCGCCGTCATCGTCATGGACGAGACGCGCTGCATGGTCAAGTCGCTGCTGCGGCTGTCTTACTTCTATTTCGAAGAAAGCTGCGGCCAGTGCACGCCGTGCCGTGAAGGCACCGGCTGGCTCTACCGCATGGTGCATCGCATCGAAAACGGTCAAGGCCGTCCGGAAGATCTGGAGCTGCTGGACAACGTGGCCGCGAACATCATGGGCCGCACCATCTGCGCCCTCGGTGACGCCGCCGCCATGCCCGTCCGTGGCTTCCTCAAGCATTTTCGCGACGAATTCGCGCACCACATCGAGCACAAGTCTTGTGTGGTCCCGCAATATCTGTAGGTCTCAGGAACAGCAATGGTTGAACTAACCGTCGACGGCAACAAGGTCGAAGTGCCCGAAGGCAGCATGGTCATGCATGCCGCCCAGAAAGTCGGGCTTTACGTGCCGCATTTCTGCTACCACAAGAAACTGTCCATCGCGGCCAACTGCCGGATGTGCCTGGTTGAAGTGGAAAAGGCGCCCAAGGCGCTGCCCGCCTGCGCCACGCCCGTGACCAACGGCATGGTCGTCCACACCTGCTCGGAGAAGGCTCGCGCCGCTCAGAAGTCGGTGATGGAATTCTTGCTCATCAATCACCCCCTCGACTGCCCGATCTGCGATCAGGGCGGCGAATGCCAGCTGCAGGATCTGGCCGTGGGCTACGGCGGATCCTCGTCGCGCTACCAGGAAGAAAAGCGCGTCGTGTTCCACAAGGACCTCGGCCCGCTCGTTTCCGCCGAGGAAATGTCCCGCTGCATCCACTGCACCCGCTGCGTGCGTTTCGGCCAGGAAATCGCCGGCGTCATGGAACTGGGCATGCTGGGCCGTGGCGAACACTCCGAGATCACCACCTTCGTGGGCCGCTCGATCGAGTCCGAACTGTCGGGCAACATGATCGACATCTGTCCGGTGGGCGCGCTGACCTCCAAGCCCTTCCGCTACAGCGCGCGCACCTGGGAACTGGCTCGCCGCCGTTCGGTCAGCCCGCACGACAGCCTGGGCGCCAACCTGGTGGTCCAGGTCAAGGGCGACCGCGTGATGCGCGTGGTGCCGTTCGAAGACGAAGCCGTCAACGAATGCTGGATCAGCGACCGCGACCGCTTCTCGTATGAAGGCCTGAACAGCGAAGACCGCCTGTCCGCCCCGATGATCAAGGGCGCCGATGGCAAGTGGCAGGAAGCCTCCTGGGCCGATGCCCTGCAGGCCGTGGCCCAGGGCCTGTCGCGCGTGCGTGACAGCTTCGGCGCCGGCCAGATCGGCGCGCTGGCCTCCGAGTACGCCACCACCGAGGAATACGCGCTGCTGGGCCGCCTGGTCCGCGCGCTGGGTTCCGAGAACATCGACTTCCGCCTGCGCCAGACCGATCCGGCCTTCGACGCCGCGCTGACTGGCGCGCCGTGGCTGGGCATGCCCATCGCCGAACTCGACAACCTGGACCGCGTCCTGGTCGTCGGCTCGTTCCTGCGCAAGGATCACCCGCTGATGGCCCAGCGCCTGCGCCAGGCCGCCAAGCGCGGCACGCAGGTCCTGATGGTCGACAGCGCCGCCGACGATCCCCTGCTGCCCGTGACCGCGCGCATCACCGTCGCGCCGTCCGAACTGGCGCGCGCGCTGGCTGAAGTGGCCGTCGCGCTGGCCCAGGCCAAGGAACAGGCCGTGCCGGCCGAATTCGCCTCGGTCACGCCGGGCGAAAACGCCAAGCTCATCGCCGCCAGCCTCGCGTCGGGCGCCAACACCGCCGTGCTGATGGGCAACCTGGCCGTCGCCAGCGCCCAGGCCACCACGCTGGCCGCCAACGGCCGCGCCGTGGCTGACCTGGCAGGCGGCAAGTTCGGCTTCCTGACCTCGGGCGGCAACACGGTCGGCGGTTACCTCGCCGGCGCCATCCCGGGCAAGGGCGGCAAGACCGCCGCCGCCATGCTGGCCGAACCGCTCAAGGCCTACGTGGTCCTGCACGCCGAGCCGCTGCTCGACGCCGACAACGGCCAGCAGGCCATCGCCGCGCTGCGCGGCGCGCAGTTCGCCGTCGCGCTCACGCCTTACCGTTCGGCCGCGGCCGAATGGGCCGACGTGATGCTGCCGGTGTCGCCGTTCACCGAAACCTCCGGCACCTTCGTCAACGCGCAAGGTCTTGCCCAGAGCTTCAAGGGCACGGTCACGCCGTTTGGCCAGACCCGTCCGGGCTGGAAGGTCCTGCGCGTGCTGGGCAACGTGCTGCACCTGGCGGGCTTTGACGACGAAACCTCCGAGTCCGTGCGCGACGCCGTGCTGGCCGGTGGCATCGAAGGCCGTCTTTCCAACGACATCAAGGCGCCGCTGGGCCTGGGCCAGGCGCTCACCGGCCTGGAGCGCGTCGCCGATGTGCCGATCTACCGCACCGACGCCATGGTGCGCCGTTCGGAACCGCTGCAGGCCTCGCCGGCTTCCAAGAAGCCCGCCGCCGCCATGAACGGCCGCACGCTCACCAGCCTGGGCCTGACGGCCGGCGTCAAGGTGCGCGTGTCGGGCGGGCAGGGCACCGTCGAACTGGAAACCGTGCAGGATGATGCCGTGGCCGATCGCGCCGTGCGCATTTCCGCAGCCTTCGAAACTACCGCTGCCCTGGGTGGCGCATTTGGTCAAATCAGCGTGGAGCGTGCCTGATGGAATGGCTCAATGTTCTTGAAAGCCACGGTCAGGCATTGCTGGGCCCGACGGTCTGGATGGTCCTCTGGACCCTCATCAAGATCGTGGTCATTGCCGTGCCCATCATCCTGTGCGTCGCCTACCTGACGTACTGGGAACGCAAGATGATCGGCGCCATGCACGTGCGCATGGGTCCGAACCGCGTCGGTTTCAAGGGGCTGCTGCAGCCTTTCGCCGACGTGTTCAAGCTGCTGACCAAGGAAGTCGTCGTTCCCAGCCAGGCCAACAAGGTGCTGTTCATCGTGGCCCCGGTGGTCACGCTGATGCCCGCGCTGGCCGCCTGGGCGGTCGTGCCATTCGGTCCGGACGTCGTGCTGGCCAACGTCAACGCCGGCCTGCTGTACATCATGGCCATCACGTCCATCGGCGTGTACGGCGTGATCGTCGCCGGCTGGGCCTCGAACTCCAAGTACGCGTTCCTGGGCGCGCTGCGCGCCTCGGCCCAGATGCTGTCGTATGAACTGGCCATCGGCTTCGTGCTGGTGACGGTGCTGCTGGTGTCGGGCAGCCTGAACATGTCCGAGATCGTGAACGTCCAGAACCGCGGCTGGTTTGCCGAGAAGGGCCTGACGTTCATGTCCTGGAACTGGCTGCCGCTGTTGCCGCTGTTCGTGATCTACGTGATCTCGGCCGTCGCGGAAACCAACCGCCACCCGTTCGACGTGGTGGAAGGCGAATCCGAAATCGTGGCCGGCCACATGGTCGAATACTCGGGCATGGCGTTCGCGCTGTTCTTCCTGGGCGAATACGCCAACATGATCCTGCTGTCGTGCATGGCATCGATCATGTTCCTGGGCGGTTGGGCTTCCCCGATCGATATCGCGCCGCTGACCTGGATTCCGGGTTGGATCTGGCTGGGTCTCAAGACGTTCGTCGTGGTCTCGTTGTTCGTGTGGTTCCGGGCCTCGTTCCCGCGCTACCGCTACGACCAGATCATGCGTTTGGGTTGGAAAATCTTCATCCCGCTGACCGGCGTCTGGCTGGTCGTGGTGGCGATCTGGATGCAGACGCCCTGGAACATTTGGCGCTAAGCCGCCAAGCAGAGGCACGATATGGAAGCGATCAAGGATTTCTTCGGCAGCCTGATGCTGACCGAGTTGCTCAAGGGCATGCGCCTGACGGGCAAGTATTTCTTCAAGCGCAAGGTCACCTTGCGCTACCCCCAGGAAAAGACCCCTGCGTCGCCGCGTTTCCGCGGCCTGCACGCGCTGCGCCGCTACCCCAACGGGGAAGAGCGCTGCATCGCGTGCAAGCTGTGCGAAGCCGTGTGTCCGGCGCTGGCGATCACGATCGAGTCGGACCAGCGCGAGGACGGCACCCGCCGCACGACGCGCTACGACATCGACCTGACCAAGTGCATTTTCTGCGGCTTCTGTGAGGAAAGCTGCCCCGTGGACTCCATCGTGGAAACCCATATCCACGAATACCACGGCGAAAAGCGCGGCGACCTGTATTTCACCAAAGACATGCTGCTCGCCGTGGGCGACCGCTACGAAGCCGACATCGCCCGCCGCCGGGCCGAAGACGCGCCTTACCGCTGAAGCCCAGGGTCCGATCCATGACTTTTACCACTGTCCTTTTCTACATACTGGCCGCCGTGCTGGTGATCGCGGCGTTCCGCGTGATCACCGCACGCAGCGCGGTCACCGCCGTTCTGCACCTGATCCTGGCGTTCGCCAACGCCGCCATGCTGTGGATGCTGCTGGGCGCGGAATTCCTGGCGCTGCTGCTGGTGCTGGTGTACGTGGGCGCCGTGATGGTGCTCTTCCTCTTCGTCGTGATGATGCTGGACATCCGCATGGACACCCTGCGCCAGGGCATGAAGACCTACCTGCCGCTCGGCCTGGTGATCGGCCTGGTGCTGGTGCTGGAAGTGTCCTTCGTGCTGGGCTCCATCTGGTACGGCTCCGGCCCCCAGGCGCAGCTCGCCAGCGACTACAACAACGCCCGCGCCCTGGGCGAGGCGATGTACACGCAGTACGTCTATGCCGTTGAAGTCGGCGCCGCGCTGCTGCTGGTCGGCATGGTCGCCGCGATTGCGCTGACCCTGCGCCGCCGCCGCGACGTGAAGTACAACGACCCGGTCGCCGCTGTCCGCGTGCGTTCGAAGGACCGCTTCCGCATGGTGAGCATGCCCGCCCAGAGCGAGCGCGCCCAGGCCAAGCGTGACGCTTCGAACGGCGTTGCCGCGCCCCAAGGAGAAAAAGAATGACGTTGACGCTGGCCCACTATCTGATCCTTGGCGCGATCCTGTTCGCCATCGGGATCTTCGGCATCTTCCTGAACCGCCGCAACCTGATCATTCTCCTGATGTCCATCGAGCTGGTGCTCCTGGCCGTCAACATGAACTTCGTGGCGTTCTCCAGCTGGTTCGGCGACACCGCCGGCCAGGTGTTCGTGTTCTTCATCCTGACCGTGGCCGCCGCTGAAGCGGCGATCGGCCTGGCCATCCTGGTGCTGCTGTTCCGCAACCTGAACACGATCAACGTTGACGAACTCGATCGCCTGAAGGGCTGACGGGGTATTGGAAGAAAATGTCTAGCTCACCCAATCTCTACCTGCTCATCGCGCTGGCGCCGCTGGCCGGAGCAATTCTCGCGGGCCTCTTCGGCACCGGGTTCCTTGGCCGTCCCATCGGTCGCCGCGCCTCGCACGTCATCACCATCCTGGGCGTGCTCATCTCCGCCATCGGTTCGGTGGTGGTGCTGGGCGACGTGCTGAACGGCCTGCGCTTCGACGGCGCGGTCTACACCTGGAGCCTCATCGGCCAGACCAAGCTGGAAATCGGCTTCCTGATCGATCCGCTCTCGGCCATGATGATGGTCGTGGTGACCTCCGTGTCGCTGATGGTGCACATCTACACCATCGGCTACATGGCCGACGATCCCGGCTACCAGCGCTTCTTCTCGTACATCTCGCTGTTCACGTTCTCCATGCTGATGCTGGTGATGTCGAACAACATGGTGCAGCTGTTCTTCGGCTGGGAAGCGGTGGGCCTGGTGTCGTACCTGCTGATCGGCTTCTGGTACACCCGTCCCACGGCTATCTTCGCCAACATGAAGGCGTTCCTGATCAACCGCGTCGGCGACTTCGGCTTCGTGCTGGGCATCGGCCTGTTGTTCGCCTACGCCGGCACCATGAACTACGGCGAAGTCTTCGCCCAGGCCGACAAGCTGGCCGGCATGACGCTGCCCGGTTCCGACTGGATGCTGCTGACCGTCGCATGTATTTGCCTGTTCATCGGCGCCATGGGTAAATCGGCCCAGGTTCCGCTGCACGCCTGGCTGCCCGACTCGATGGAAGGCCCGACCCCGATCTCCGCGCTGATCCACGCCGCCACCATGGTGACGGCCGGCATCTTCATGGTGGCGCGTTTCTCGCCCCTGTTCGAGCTGTCGGACACGGCGCTGTCGTTCATCATCGTGATCGGCGCCATCGGCGCGCTGTTCCTGGGCATCCTGGGCATCATCCAGAACGACATCAAGCGCGTCGTCGCGTACTCCACGTTGTCGCAGCTGGGCTACATGACCGTGGCGCTGGGCGCGTCGGCCTACTCGGTCGCGATCTTCCACCTGATGACGCACGCGTTCTTCAAGGCGCTGCTGTTCCTGGGCGCGGGTTCGGTCATCATCGGCATGCACCACGACCAGGACATCCGCAACATGGGCGGCCTGCGCAAGTACATGCCCATCACCTGGATCACCTTCCTGCTGGGCACGCTGGCCCTGGTCGGCACGCCGTTCTTCTCGGGTTTCTACTCGAAGGAAAACATCATCGAAGCCGCCGGCCACGCCAACGTGTGGGGCGCGAGCTTTGCCTACTACGCGGTGCTGATCGGCGTGTTCGTCACCTCGCTGTACTCGTTCCGCGTGTACTTCCTGGTCTTCCACGGCAAGGAACGCTTCGATACGTCCGACCATGGCCACGGCCATGACGCGCACGGCCACGGTCATGACGACCACGGCCACGACGACCACGGCCATGGCCACCACGGCGGCAAGCCGCACGAGTCGCCCTGGGTGGTCACGCTGCCGCTGGTGCTGCTGGCGATCCCGTCCGTGCTGATCGGCGCCTGGGCGGTCGACCCGATGGTCTTCGGCAAGTTCTTCGAAGGCACCATCAAGGTGCTGCCGCTGCAGCATCCGGCCATGCACGTGCTGAGCGAGGAATGGCACGGCTGGGTCGCCTACGGCCTGCATGCCTTCCAGACCCTGCCGTTCTGGCTGGTCGTGGCTGGCTTCGTCATCTCCTGGTACTGCTACCTGATCAATCCCAAGGTTCCGGCCGCCATCAAGTCCAGCCTGTCGGGCGTGAACAAGGTGCTCGAGAACAAGTACTACGTGGACTGGTTCAATGAGCAGGTGATCGCGCGCGGCTTGCGCTGCCTGGGCCGCGGCCTGTGGCAGACCGGCGATCGCGGCATCATCGACGGCATCCTGATCAACGGTAGCGCCCGCCTGGTGGGCTGGGTGGCAGCCATCAGCCGCCACCTGCAGTCCGGCTTCATCTATCACTATGCGTTCGCAATGATCATCGGCGTCATGGCGCTGGTGACTTTCTTTGTGCTGATTCCCCAATGATGGCAAGCGAGATGGCATCCAACACTTTTCCCTGGCTCACGCTTGCGATCTTTGTCCCGATCGTATTCGGCCTGCTGGTGCTGGCGGTGGGCCGCGACGATCGTCCCGGCCTGACCCGCGGCCTGTCGCTGGTCGGCTCGATCGCCGGCTTCCTGGTCACGATTCCGCTCTACACGGGTTTTGATTCCTCCACGGCTGCCATGCAGTTCGTCGAGAAGACCTCCTGGATCGAGGCCTTCAACGTCAACTACCACCTGGGCATCGACGGCATTTCGCTCTGGTTCGTGCTCCTGACCGCGTTCATCACCATCATCGTGGTGCTGGCCGGCTGGGAAGTCATCACCAGCCGTGTCGCGCAATACATGGCCGCCTTCCTGATCCTCTCGGGTCTGATGGTGGGCGTGTTCTGCGCGCTGGACGGCATGCTGTTCTACGTGTTCTTCGAAGCCACGCTGATCCCGATGTACATCATCATCGGCGTCTGGGGCGGACCGAACCGCGTGTATGCGGCGTTCAAGTTCTTCCTGTACACCCTGATGGGTTCGCTGCTGACGCTGGTGGCGTTCGTGTACCTCTGGAACGTCTCGGGCGGTTCGTTCGACATCCTGACCTGGCAGCAGACCAAGCTGGGCTACACCCCGCAGATCCTGATCTTCGTGGCGCTGCTGGCGGCCTTCGCGGTCAAGGTGCCGATGTGGCCGGTCCACACGTGGTTGCCCGACGCCCACGTCGAAGCGCCCACGGGCGGCTCCATCGTCCTGGCCGCGATCATGCTGAAGCTGGGCGCCTACGGCTTCCTGCGCTTCTCGCTGCCGATCGCGCCCGACGCCTCGCACAGCCTGGCCGGCCTGATGATCACGCTGTCGCTGATCGCCGTGATCTACATTGGCCTGGTCGCCATCGTGCAGGACGACATGAAGAAGCTGGTGGCCTATTCGTCGGTCGCGCACATGGGCTTCGTCACGCTGGGCTTCTTCATCTTCAACACGGCCGGCGTCGAAGGCGCCATCGTGCAGATGATCTCGCACGGCTTCGTGTCGGGCGCCATGTTCATGTGTATCGGCGTGCTCTATGACCGCATGCACTCGCGCCGCATCGCCGACTACGGCGGCGTGGTCAACGTGATGCCGCGCTTTGCCACGTTCTTCATCCTGTTCTCGATGGCCAACAGCGGCCTGCCGGCCACCAGCGGTTTCGTCGGCGAATTCATGGTGATCATGGGCGCGGTCCAGCACAATTTCTGGATTGGCCTCCTGGCAGCCACCGCCCTGATCCTGGGCGCGGCGTATTCGCTGTGGATGGTCAAGCGCGTCGTCCTGGGCGATGTCGCCAACGACCACGTGCGCGAGCTGACCGATATCAATCGCCGCGAATTCGTGATTCTTGGCGTGATGGCGATCGCCGTGTTGTACATGGGGATCTATCCCAAGCCCTTTACCGACGTGATGCACGTGTCGGTCGAGGCCCTGCTGCAACACGTTGCCGTCTCGAAACTGTAAGACAAGACAATGATGCAATCCCAAATCGATTTCGCCCTGGCGACACCGGAAATCCTTCTGCTGATTTTCGGCCTGGCTATCCTGCTCATCGACGCGGTCAGCAATCACCCCGAGCGCAAGCCGACGTTCCTGCTGACCATGCTTGCCCTGGGCGTGCTGACCGTCGTGTCCGCCGTGCAATGGAAGAACGGCGTGGCGGGTTCGACGTTCAACGGGCTGTACGTCACCGACGAGCTGTCGCATCTGCTGAAGATCGCCTCCTACGTCGCGGTCGCCGTGACGCTGATCTACGGCCGGGTCTATGCGCAGGTGCGCGACATGGTCAAGGGCGGTGAACTGTACGTTCTGACCCTGTTCGCGCTGCTGGGCCAGATGGTGATGATCTCCTCCGGGAACCTGATCTCCATCTACCTCGGGCTGGAACTGATGTCGCTGGCGCTGTACGCGCTGATCGCCCTGCGCCGCGACAACGTCGTGGCCACCGAAGCCGCCATGAAGTACTTCGTCCTGGGCGCGCTGGCCTCGGGCTTCCTGCTGTACGGCATGTCGATGATCTACGGCGCGACGGGTCACCTGGACCTGGCCGAGATCTCCAAGGTCATCGCCGCCGGCAAGGCCGAGAAGATGGCGCTGGTGTTCGGCATCGTGTTCCTGGTGTCGGGCCTGGCGTTCAAGCTGGGCGCCGTGCCTTTCCACATGTGGGTGCCTGACGTCTACCAGGGTTCGCCGACCGCCGTCACCCTGATCCTGGGCGGCGCGCCCAAGCTGGCCGCCTTCGCGATCACGCTGCGCCTGCTGGTGGACGGCCTGCACGGGCTGGCCGCCGACTGGCAGCCCATGCTCATGATCCTGGCCGTCCTGTCGCTGGCCATCGGCAACCTGACCGCCATCGCGCAGACGAACTTCAAGCGCATGCTGGCGTACTCGACCATCTCGCACATGGGCTTCGTACTGCTGGGCCTGATGTCGGGTTCGGTCGCGGGCAAGCCGGAACTGTCGTCCGCCGCCTACGGCGCGTCGCTGTTCTACATGCTGACCTACGTGCTGACCACGCTGGCCAGCTTCGGCATCGTGCTGCTGCTGTCGCGCCAAGGCTTCGAGTGCGAGCACATCGACGACCTGAAGGGCCTGAACCGCCGCAGCCCGTGGCATGCCGCCATCGTGCTGCTGCTGATGTTCTCGCTGGCCGGCATCCCGCCGCTGGTGGGCTTCTACGCCAAGCTGGCCGTGCTCCAGGCCCTGGTGAGCGCCGGTCATATTTCCCTGGCCGTGGTGGCGGTGCTGTTCTCCCTGATCGGCGCGTTCTACTACCTGCGCGTGGTCAAGGTCGTGTACTTCGACGAGCCGGCGGCCGACGCCGCGCCGATGGTGGCCACCGCTGGCCAGCGCGGCGTGCTGTCGATCAACGGCGCCCTGATCCTGGTGCTGGGCCTGCTGCCCGGCGGCCTGATGGCGCTGTGCGTGCAGGCCATCCGCTCGTCGCTGACCCTGTAAGGGACGGATCACAGCCATGAACCAGACGCTGGCGGTATGGCTGTTGATCGCGCTGGCGCTCGTCAGCGCGAACCTTCCCTTTCTGACCGAACGCGTGTTTGCCGTGCTGCCCTGGAAGCAGGGCGGCGCCACGGCGGTCAAGCCCTTCTGGGTCCGCCTGATCGAAGTCCTGGTTTTCTACGCGATCGTCGGCGCGCTGGGATTTGCGTTTGAATCCGCGCTGGGCAACCGCTTTGCCCAGACCTGGGAGTTCTACGCGATCACGCTCAGCCTGTACCTGGTGCTGGCCTATCCCGGGTTCGTGTACCGATATCTGTTCAAGCGGCACCCTCGCTTGCGCGTTTAAAGGCGCGGCAAGACCCCTAAACGCCCCGTCAGGGGCGTTTTTTCATTTGCGCATGAATAGCTGTGGCGCGTGCCTGGCGCGGCCTGTAGCGCGTTTTGGCGAGTCTGGCTGAAGGGCTGAGACGCCTATCCCTGGCTGCTACGAGCGGGGCCGTTCATGCGGGCCGGGGCGGGCCGAAGACGAGCGCTGCGCCCCGCGCGCGTTCGATCGCGGGCCCGCGATCCGCCCCCAAAAATCGGGCACTCTAAATCCTTCGAAAGTTCGCCCAGCAGTGTTGTTTTTTCATCTTTTGGATGAGGGGAATCGAATCATTCAGGTTTCATTCAGCCTCCCAGTTCAGAATCGCAAACGACAAAAAAACAAGAATCGTTGCTATTCACATTCTGGAGAAGTTGGTTTGAAGCCCCAAGATTCGTATTCGCTGAATACGCTCGCCACGTCGCTGGCCGCCGCCATCGCGGCGCCTGCGTTGTTCGTCAGCCCCTATGCCGCAGCGCAGTCCGCCGACACCGGCGTGACCCAGTTGTCCCCGGTCCGTGTCGAGGGCGAAGGCTCTCCCTACCAGACGTCCACGGCTCAGTCGCCCAAGTTGACGGCGCCCTTGCTGGATACGCCGCGCACGGTGCAGGTCGTGCCCCAGCAGGTGATCCAGGACCAGGCCGCTTCGTCGCTGCAGGATGTGCTGCGCAACTCGCCCGGCATCACCTTCGGCGCCGGCGAAGGCGGCCGGCCGGGCGGCGACCTGCCCATCATCCGCGGGCAGAACTCCGCGGGGAGCATCTTCCTGGACGGCATCCGCGATTCCAGCACCCAGATCCGCGACACGTTCAACCTGGAGCAGGTCGAGATCATCAAGGGACCGGATTCGGTCTATTCCGGCCGCGGTGGCGCGGGCGGCAGCATCAACATGGTCAGCAAGACGCCCAAGGCCACGGACTTCACCGAAGCCACGGCGCAGATCGGCACGGACAACAATTACCGCGCCACCATCGACAGCAACTGGCGCCTGGCGGACAAGGCGGCCTTCCGTCTGAACGTCATGGGCAACAAGGGCGACGTGCCCGGCCGCGACAACGGGGTGGACTTCGAACGCTGGGGCGTGGCGCCTTCGCTGATGCTGGGCGTCGGCACGCCGACGCGCATCACGCTCAGCTATTACCACTACCAAGACGACAGCATGCCGGATTACTCCATCCCGTATGACCCGAAGACGGGCCAGCCGGTGACGGAGACCATGGGCGTGAGCCGCAAGTCGTTCTACGGCCTGACCGGACGCGATTTCATGAAGACGCGCGACGACGTCGCGACGGTCGACTTCCAGCATGATTTTTCCGACAAGCTGCAGCTGCGCAACGTGATGCGCTACGGCCGCGGCACGACCGATTTCGCCGCCACCAATCCTGACGACAGCAAGGGCAACATTCCCAACGGGCTGGTGTATCGCGCGCTCAAGTCGGGCTACTACGTCACCAAGACCTTTGCCAACCAGACGGACCTGACCGGCGAATTCGAGACCGGCAGCCTGAAGCATTCGTTCGACCTGGGCTTCGAGTACAGCAACATCAAGCAGGACAAGGACGGCTACACCCAGACCATCGCCCGTGGCCCGATGGACTGCAAGGTCAGCGCGACGGACCTGTCGAATCCGGCGCTGTGCACGTCGCTGTGGGATCCGGATCCCAGCGACGACTACCCGGGCAAGCTGACCCGCAACGACAATCCTGCCCGCTACAACACGGACACGATCGCGCTCTACGGCTTTGACACCATCAAGTTCAACGAACAATGGCAGGCCAGCCTGGGCGCGCGCTGGGACAACTACCGGACCAGCGGCAGCAACATCGCGCGCGGCCGCAGCGATCCGGCCGGCACGCCCGCGTTCTACAGCACGAGCCGGGAAGACAACCTCTTCAACTACCAGGTCGGCCTGGCGTACAAGCCTGCGCCCAACGGCACGATCTACGCCACCTACGGCACCTCGTCCACGCCGTCCTCGGTGGCGGGCAGCGCGGTCAGCGATGCGACGTCCCTGTCGAACGCGTCGCTCGAACCCGAGAAGAGTCGGACGGTCGAGCTGGGCACGAAGTGGCAGGTGCTGGATGACAAGCTGACGCTCTCGGCGGCGGCCTTCCACGACATCCGCAAGAACACCAGCGTCGCCGTGTCCGCGACCGAAGTGGCGCAGGTAGGCGAGGCCAAGGTGCGGGGCATCGAAATCGGCTTCTCGGGCGCCATCACGCCCAAGTGGAACGTCTTCGGGGGCTACACGTTCATGGACAGCGAAATGACCAAGGGCGCGTACAACAACGGCGCGGTCGGCCAGGACCTGCCCAACACGCCGCGCAATGCCTTCAGCCTGTGGACGACCTACAAGGTCCTGCCCAAGCTGACGGTCGGCGGCGGCGCGTACTACGTTGACAAGGTCTACGGCAACTCGGACGCCACGAAGAATGCCGATGGCACGCCCAAGGCGCGCTGGGTGCCTTCGTACTGGCGCTTCGACGCGATGGCCGCCTACGAATTCAACGAGCATATCTCGGCGCAGTTGAACGTGCTGAACATCTTCGACGAAACGTACTACACCAAGGCCTATGCCGCGCACTACGCGGCGCTGGGCACGGGCCGGGCGGCGTTGCTGTCCCTGCGCATGCGGTATTGAGCATGGGGCGCCGCGCAGCCGGCGCCGACTCGCTACGAAAAAGCCACCTCATCTTGAGGTGGCTTTTGTCCTTTTGTGCTTTTGTCCTTTTGTGCTTTGGGATGGGTGTCAGACACCTGCGGATCAGGTCTCGAACCAGTTCAGCACGCCGTCCAGCCCCGACACGTTCAGGGCGTAGCGCGTCTGCTGCCGAACCAGCGGCTTGGCGTGGTAGGCCACCGGGAAGCCCGCGTTGGCCAGCATCTTCAGGTCGTTGGCGCCGTCCCCCATCGCGATGATCTGGTGCGTGTCGGCGCCGTGCGTGCGCGCGAACTCGCGCAGATGCGCGGCCTTGGCGTCGGCATCCAGGATGTCGCCCAGCACGCGGCCGGTCAGCACGCCGTTTTCGATTTCGAGGGTATTGGCGTGGGCGCTGTCCAGGTTCAGGCGGGCGCGCAGGCGCTCGGTGAAGAACGTGAATCCGCCGGACACCAGCAGTACCTTGATGCCCGCGGACTGGGCGGTGGTGATGAGGCGCTCGGCGCCCGGGTTCAGCCGCAGCTTTTCCTCGTAGACCTGGTCCAGCGCGCCGGCCGGCGCGCCCTTGAGCAGCGCGACCCGGCGCCGCAGGCTCTCGGCGAAATCCTTGATTTCGCCGCGCATGGCGGCTTCGGTGATCTCGGACACCTTGTCCTTCACGCCGACCACGCCCGCGATCTCGTCGATGCACTCGATGTTGATCAGCGTGGAGTCCATGTCCATGGCCAGGACCTTGCAGTGCGACAGCTTCAGGCCGGACGGCACGAAGGCGGCGTCGACACCGCGGGCATCGGCCCAGGCGGTGACCACGCTGCGGGTCTCGGCGTCGTGCTGCACGTCGAGCAGGCGGGCGGCGGTATTGCTAATGCGCGCGATGCCCTGGGCCTGGGCCAGGGCTGCGAGCTGTTCCGCATGTTCGATGGCAAGGCCGGGGGATTGGACGACGAGGTTGTGGGTAGTCATGGCGGGATGGGGAAGGGTGTCTGGGATTATTTCAGTGCGCGCAGGACCGCTCGCACGGCGTCGGCGCGGGCCGCAAGCTGGGGCGCCTTGATCTCGACGCGCAATTTGTCCTGCCCGGCGAGCTTGATGTGGCGCTGGCGCTGGACGAGATCGATGATCCGGCCGGGGTCGACCGTGGTCTTGGGACCGAACTGCAGCAGCGCCTGGCTTTCGCTGGCGTCGATCTTGACGATGCCCAGGGGCTGGGCCGCGAGGCGCAGGCGGTGCGTCGCGAGCAGGGTCTGCGCCGCCTCGGGCAGCTTGCCAAAGCGGTCGATCAGTTCTTCCTGGATGTGGATCAGGTCGTCCTCGTCGGCGGCGTGCGCCAGCCGCTTGTAGATGGCCAGGCGCGCATGCACGTCGGCGCAATAGTCGGACGGCAACAGCGCCGGCGCATGCAGGTTGACCTCGCACGCCAGGTTGAAGGGCGCGTCCAGGTCGGGTTCTTCGCCGGCCCGCAGGGCGCGCACGGCTTCGTTGAGCATCTCGTTGTACATCGAGAAGCCGACTTCCTGGATGTTGCCGGACTGCGAATCGCCCAGGACTTCGCCGGTGCCGCGGATTTCCAGGTCGTGCATGGCCAGGTAAAAGCCCGAACCGAGTTCTTCCATGGCCTGGATGGCTTCCAGCCGCTTCTTGGCGTTGGTGGTGATGGCGTCCTCGCCCGGCGTCAGCAGATAGGCATAGGCCTGGTGGTGGGAACGTCCGACCCGGCCGCGCAACTGGTGCAGCTGGGCCAGCCCGAAGCGGTCGGCGCGGTGGATCACGATGGTGTTCGCGCTGGGTACGTCGATGCCGGTTTCGATGATGGTGGTGCACAGCAGGACGTTGTAGCGCTGCTGGTAGAACCCCTTCATCACCTGTTCGAGTTCGCGCTCCGGCATCTGGCCGTGCGCCACGGCGATCCGGGCCTCTGGCACCAGTTCTTCCAGGCGGGCGCGGCGGTTGTGGATGGTCTCGACCTCGTTGTGCAGGAAGTAGCACTGGCCGCCGCGCTTGAGCTCGCGCAAGAGGGCCTCGCGCAAGGTGCTGCCGTCTTCGCGGCGCACGAAGGTCTTGATGGCCAGGCGCTTCTGCGGCGCGGTGGCGATCACGGAGAAGTCGCGGATGCCTTCCAGCGACATGCCCAGCGTGCGCGGGATGGGCGTGGCGGTCAGGGTCAGCACGTCGACTTCGGCGCGCAGCGCCTTCAGGGCCTCTTTCTGGCGCACGCCGAAGCGATGTTCCTCGTCGATGATGACCAGGCCCAGCCGCTTGAACTTCACGTCCTTGGACAGGATCTTGTGCGTGCCGATGACGATGTCGACCCGGCCGTCATTGATGCCCTCGATGGCGCTGGCCACCTCTTTGGGGGACCGGAAGCGCGACAGCTCCACCACGCGCACGGGCCAGTCGGCGAAGCGGTCGGAGAAGGTCTGCGCGTGCTGTTCGGCAAGCAGGGTGGTGGGGCACAGCAGGGCCACCTGCTTGCCGTTGGCCACGGCCAGGAAGGCGGCGCGCAGCGCGACTTCGGTCTTGCCGAAGCCGACGTCGCCGCACACCAGGCGGTCCATGGGGCGGCCGGACGTCATGTCGCTGATCACGGCCTGGATGGCGGCGGCCTGATCGGCCGTTTCTTCAAAGCCGAAGCCCTCGGCGAACGCTTCGTAGTCATTGAGCGGCAGGTTGAAGGCAAAGCCTTCGCGCGCCGCGCGCTGCGCATACAGCGCCAGCAATTCGGCGGCGGTGTCGCGGACCTGCTTGGCCGCCTTGCGGCGGGCCTTGTCCCATTGGCCGGAGCCCAACTGGTGCAGCGGCGCGGCTTCCGGATCGGCGCCGCTGTAGCGGGCGATCACGTGCAGTTGCGACACCGGCACGTACAGCGTGCTGCCGTTGGCATATTCGAGATGGAGGAACTCCATCTCGCCTTCGCCCATGTCCATATTGACCAGGCCGTGGTAGCGCCCGATGCCGTGCTGCGCATGGACGACGGGGTCGCCTTCGCGCAGTTCGGACAGGTCTCGCACCATGGCTTCGACGTTGCTCGCGCGTTCCTGGTCGCGCTTGCCGCGGCGTCCGGTGCTTGCCAGCCCGGGATAAAGATCGTTTTCGGTCAGGAACGCCAGGTTGGCGTCCGGCAGTTCGAAGCCGGTGCCCAGCGGCGAGGCGACGATGCCGAAATGCGCGTCCGACGCCAGGAAGGCCTCGATGGTGTCCGGCTGGGCGTCGGGCGTGACGCCGAACTCGTTCAGCATCTGCACCAGGGTTTCGCGCCGGCCGGCCGAGTCCGCGCACAGCAGCACGCGGGTATGGCGAGTCTGCACCAGCGCGCGCAGCTTGGCGATGGGGTCATCGGAGCGGCGCGCCACGCTGACGTCGGGCGCCGCGCGAAAGTCTGGATGCGGCTGGCCCGCGGCCAGCGACAGGCGTCGGAATTCCTTCAGCCGCCCATACAGCGCTTCTTTGTCCAGGAACAGGGCGGAGGGCGGCAGCACCGGGCGTTCGCGGTCGCTTTTCAGGAAGCCATGGCGGCTGGCGGTGTCCTGGCTGAAGCGCTGCATCGCATCGTCGATGTCGCCGACGGTGACCATGACCGTGCCTTCAGACACGTAGTCGAACAGCGTGGCGGTTTCCTCGAAGAAGAGCGGCAGGTAGTACTCGACCCCGGCGAACGGGATGCCGTTGCCGATGTCCTTGTAGGGCAGGGCGCGCGACGGATCGCCTTCGAAGACTTCGCGAAAGCGGGCGCGGAAGCGGTTGCGCGAGTCTTCGTCCATGGGGAACTCGCGGCCGGGCAGGAGCTGCACCTCGCGCACGGGGTACAGGCTGCGCTGGGTGTCGACGTCGAAGCTGCGGATGGTCTCGATCTCGTCGTCGAACAGATCCAGCCGGTACGGCACCACCGAGCCCATCGGGAACAGGTCGATCAGGCCGCCGCGCAGGCAGAATTCGCCGGGCGAGGTCACCTGGGTGACGTGGTTGTAGTTGGCCAGGGTGAGTTGCGCGCGCAGCGCCGATTCGTTCAGCTTGTCCTTCTGCTTGAACGAAAACGTGTAGGCGGCCAGGAACGAGGGCGGGGCCAGCCGGTACAACGCGGTGGTGATGGGCACGGTCAGCACATCCACCGTCTTCATCATCAGCGAATGCAGCGTGTTCAGGCGTTCGGAGATCAGGTCCTGGTGCGGCGAGAAGGCGTCGTAGGGCAGCGTTTCCCAGTCCGGCAGTTGCCTGACGCGCAGGCCCGGCGCGAATAGCTGGATCTCCTCGGCCAGGCGCTGGGCCTCCAGGGGCTCGGCCGTCAGGATCACCAGCGGCGCGCCGGCCTGGCGCGCCAGGTCCGCCAGCAGCCAGGCGTCGCCCGAGCCGGGCGGCCGGGGCTGCGCGTAGCGCGCGCCGGGCTTCAGCGCGGACAGGGTGGGGACCGTGGCGGGGACGGGCGGCGCGGCCGTGTCGAGGGAAGAAGGGGTGGGCATCAGGCTGGAAGCGGACATCAAGCGGAAGATTATAAAATCTCCGCACCATGTCTGACTCAATCATCGCGATCGTTCCCGCCGCGGGCGTCGGCGCCCGCGCCAGCCGCGCCGGGCACGAGGCCGTTCCCAAGCAATATCGTCCACTGTCCGGACAGCCCATGCTGCGCCACGCGGTCTGCGCCCTGCTGGCCGATGCGCGCGTGTCGCAGGTGCGCGTGGCGGTGACGCCGGGAGACGGCTGGGTCGACGCCGCGCTGGCCGGCCTGCCGCGCACCGTCTGGCGCGCCTGCGGCGGCGCGACGCGCGCCGATACGGTAGCGGGCGCGCTGGCCGACAGCGAGGTCGCCGATGACGCCTGGGTGCTGGTGCACGATGCCGCGCGGCCGGGCTTGCCCGCTTCGGCGCTGAGCCGCCTGATCGACGCCTGCCTTGCCGATCCGGTGGGCGGCCTGCTGGCCCTGCCGGTGGCCGACACGGTCAAGGGCGGGCACGAGCGCGTGGAGCGCACGCTGGACCGCAATGGCCTGTGGCTGGCGCAAACGCCGCAGATGTTCCGCGCCGGGGTGCTGCGCGATGCGCTGACCGCGGCCTGCGTGGACGGCGTGACCGTCACCGACGAGGCCTCCGCGATCGAGGCCGCCGGCTACGCGCCGCTGCTGGTGCCGGGCGCGATGCGCAACTTCAAGGTGACGTGGCCGGACGATTTCGAACTGATGGAAAAATGGCTATGAGCATTCCTTTCCGCGTCGGGCAAGGCTTTGACGTGCATGCGCTGGTCGAGGGCCGGCCGCTGATCATCGGCGGGGTCACGATTCCCCATACCCACGGCCTGCTGGGGCATTCCGATGCAGACGTGCTGCTGCACGCGATCACCGACGCGCTGCTGGGCGCGGCGGGCCTGGGCGATATCGGCCGGCATTTTCCCGACACCGATCCGGCCTTCAAGGGAGCCGACAGCCGCGTGCTGCTGCGCGAGGCGATGGCCAGGGTCCGCCGGGCGGGCTGGACGCCGGTCAATATCGACGCCACCCTGCACGCGCAGGCGCCGAAGATTGGTCCGCATGCGCCGGCCATGGTGAAGCACATCGCCGCTGATACCGGGTTGGACGAAGCCGAGGTCAACATCAAGGCCAAGACCAACGAGGGGCTGGGCTACCTGGGCCGCAAGGAAGGCATCGCGGCGACGGTGGTCGCGTTGCTGGCGCGCGTGGAAAGCTGACCCCGCGCGCCGCCATGTCCGTGGCGCCCGCGCCACGCGCCCCACGCCTTTTCAATGCCGCCTGCGTCGCAACGCCAGGCGGCATTTACGTTGGCATACATCTTTAACAAATGAATAAGCGGGTGAATTTGATCTGACTTACGCTGCGCCACTTGAAATCTGACTAATCAGGGACATTCAGATGCAATTACGGGGCGCGGGGCTATTTTTCGTTCTTGCCGCATTTGCCACCTCCGCGCACGCGGAGTATGAGCAGCAGCTCGGCCCGCTGGCAGGCACCGTCAGGCAGCAGCTTCTGCAGGGGTGGCACGTCGGCGAACAGGATGGCTGGTTCACCCTGCGCAACAGCGACGTGCCCGGCGGCGAGCAGACGTTCTATGTCAACGCGGGCCAGCCGCCCGAATCGGGCCGCATCATCGACGTCAACGTGGTGGTCAACTCAAAGAGCCCCAAGGCGTCCATTGGCGTTGCGCTCAACAACAATGCGCGCAAGAGCCTGTGCCTGCTGGAGATCCGGGCGGACCGCAACACGCTGCTGTTCTGTCTCGAGGGCCAGAAGCGGCGCGACATCGCGTCGGTGCCCAACGTCGCGAAGCTGGACGGCACGGACCGCATCAAGGTGGTTGAAGTGCCGGGCGCGGCGCGTTTCATCGTCAATGGCCAGAAGATCGCCGACGTCGAGAACGAGCCCGCGCTGGGCAGCGAAGTCGGCATCATGGCCTACGACGAAGGCACCTTCGGCATCGCCGATTTCACGATTAATTCCAATCTGGCCGCCCCGGCGGCCGGCGGCGGCGCGCAAGGCGGGGCAGGGGCAGGGGCAGGGGCAACCCGGGCGCCCGCCGCGGCGCCCGCGCCCGCGAACAACACGCCCGCCTTGCCCGGCGCGGGGCCCTATCCCCGGTTCGGCGGCGACACGCTGCGCATCGTCGGCGTCTACGTCGGGATCATGCGCAGCATTTTCCTGCACGAATTCGGCCACGCGCTGATCGGCGAGCTGGAACTGCCCGCGACGGGCGCGGAAGAAGACGCGGTCGACATGTATTCGGCGCTGCAGATCGTCGAGCCCACGATGTACCCGTCCAGCGACAAGGACGTGAACATCATGGCCCGCGAGGCGGCGACGTACGCCGCGCTGCAGTGGTACTACAGCGGCATGCTGGCGGAAAAGCGCGGCGCGTCGGCAAATTCGGCGTGGCAGGACGAGCACACGGGCGATCTCAAGCGTTTCCGCAACATGCTGTGCATCATGTACGGCGGCAACCCCTCGGTGTTCGAGCCGGTGGCCAAGCACGTGGGCTTCGAAGACCGGACCAAGGCGCGCTGCACGGACGAATTCAACAAGCAGAACCGCGCCTGGCGCCGGCTGCTGGCGCCGCACACCCGCGTCGGCGCATGGACGCCCGACGGCCAACAGCCGGCCGACGCGCCGGGCGCGCCGGTCAATGTGGTGTTCGAGCCGTCCAAGCGCAAGATCGGCAATCTCTTTGCGAACAACCTGTCCGAGGCGATCACCAACAATATCAAGCTGCTGGGCCAGACCTACGTGCTGCCGCGGCCGGTCAACGTGGTGTTCAAGGACTGCGGCCAACTGAACGCCTGGTACAGCCCGCGGGAAGGGTCGATCACGATGTGCTACGACCTGATCGAGAACATCGCGGTGATGATCTCCGACATTGAAACGGGCACCGTGGGCGGAGAAGTCGTGGCCAAGGATGGCGCGGCTCCCCGGCAGCCGTCAGCCGCCGGGCAGGGGATGCCCGCGCAGCCGAGCGGCACGTTCGATGAACTCAAGGACAGCGGCGTGCCGCCGACGTCCATGCTGTTCTCGTCCCCCTACAAGGGCCCGACGCCCAACAAGCACACCCGCGCCGAGGTCATCACGACCGCGGACCTGGTGCAGATGATCAACAAGGACAAGTCCATTCTCATCATCGACACCAGCGGCCTGCGGGACACGCTGCCCATCGCCTACCCGCTGGCGGACGCCGGCCAGGACGGCAGCGTCGCGGATCACCTGCAGGGCGCGCTCGACGCCTGGCTCCAGAAGAACACGGGCGGCCGGCGCGACCGACCCATCGTGTTCATGGGCGCGGGCATGAATGACCGTTCGTCCTATAACGCGGCGCTGCGTGCAGGGACACTGGGATGGCGCGCGTATTGGTATCGCGGCGGCATGGAGGCCTGGGTGGCCAATGGCCTGCCCACCGCGCCGGTCAAGCAGGCCGCCGGAAAGTAGCGGCGCGACGGGGGCGCCGTCGCGCCGCCGTCCATGACGCCCTCAAGCAAAAAGCCCGCCTGCGTCATGCAGGTGGGCTTTTTTCCGATCGGCGGAACCGCTTACTTGCCTTGGGCGGCCAGCGCCAGGGCAGCGGCGTTGACCACGGCGGCGATACGGCCGGCGTCGCGCAACTGTTCGGTCGACAGGCCGTCGTTCTTCAGGTTTTCATAGTGCGACGCAACGCAGAAGTGGCACTTGCCGATGATGGAGGCCACCAGGGCGAAGAGCTCGAAACGCTTCTTCTCGACGCCGCCATGGGTGGCGTAGGCGTTCATGCGCAACTGGGCCGGCAGGCTCTTGAGCTGGGCGTCGCCGGTCATCTCGACGTAGGGGTACCAGGTGTTGTTCATGCCCATGAGGGCGGATGCGGTCAGCGCGGCGTTCGCGTCGCCTTCCGACAGGCCGCTCTTGAAGGCTTCAACCAGCACCGGGCTGCGCGCGGCATAGGCGGCGGACAGGGCAGCGCCGATGGCGTCTTCGGGAGCCAGCGTCGAGCGGGCGATCACGGCGTCCAGATTCAGGCGGATGTCCTTGGCCCAATCCGGCAACTGTTCCTTAATGGTCGTAAGAAATTCCATAGTTTTTACCTATAATCTAGCGCAGTTAAAGCCCGGGCGGGGCCTGCGAACAGGCCCCGGGCCGGGCTGGAAATTACAGCGTGGCGCCGCCAACCGTACGGTTGCACGGGCAGAGCTCGTCGGTTTGCAGACCGTCGAGCAGACGCAGCACTTCTTCCGGGTTACGGCCGACGTTCAGGTTGTTCACCGAAACGTGCTGGATCGTGTTGTCCGGGTCGACGATGAAGGTGGCGCGCAGGGCAACGCCGGCACCCTTCTCGCGCACGCCGAGCTGGTCGATCAGCGCGCCGGTGGTGTCGCCGAATTGGTAGTGACCCAGCTTGTTCAGGTCCGGGTGCTCACGGCGCCAGGCCAGCTTGACGAATTCGTTGTCAGTCGAACCGCCCAGCAGGACGGCGTCGCGGTCTTCGAAGTCCTTGGCCAGCTTGTTGAAGCCGACGATTTCGGTCGGGCAAACAAACGTGAAGTCTTTCGGGTAGAAGTAAATCACCTTCCACTTGCCGGGGAAGGAGCTTTCGGTGATGTCTTCGAACGCCGACACGCCGTTTTCTTCGTGCTGGTTGAAGCCGGGCTTGACGCCGGTGACCTTGAAGGGTTCGAGTTTGTCGCCAACAGTTTTCATGTTTACTCCCGTAGTTGTTGGGTGGAGATAAGGCAGTGCCTCAAACCGTAAATTCTACGCTATGGATTATCGTTGTCTAATTGATAATTCCTAAACTTGGCTTTGGGCAGCTCTATCCTTGCGGTAAGGCCGCCACCCTCGCGCGGCAGCATGCGCAACGAGCCGCCGACGTGCTTGAGCAGGCGTTCGACGATGGCCAGGCCCAGGCCCGCGCCGCTGACCCCGGTGCGCGCGGCTTCTCCGCGGGAGAACGGACGCAACAGGCGATCCACGTCCTCGGGGGCGATGCCGGGGCCGCGGTCGGACACCTCGATGACGATCATGCTGCCTTCGGCCTGCAGCGTCATGTTCAGGTGCGCCAGGCCGTCGTCGGACCGGCCGTAGCGGCGCGCGTTTTCGATCAGGTTGCTGACGATGCGCTTGAGGTCCAGGGCGGTGATGCGGGCGCGCAGGCCGGGTTCCAGGACGGCTTCCAGATCGCCGCCCAGCGACGCGGTGTGGCTGCGCTCGCGTTCGTAGAGTTCGGCCAGCACCGCGGAAATGTCCGTGGCCAGTTGCGGCAGCGTGCCCGCGGGGCGGGCGTATTCCATGAGCTGGCCGATGCTGTGGTCGATCTGGCCGAGGTCTTCGTCGATGGCCTGGCGGGCGTCTTCGGACACGCCGCTCAGCTCGATTTCCAGCCGCATGCGCGCAAGCGGGGTGCGCAGGTCGTGCGAAATGCCGGCCAGCATGAGCTCGCGGTCGGCCTCGGCCTGGCGCAGGTCTTTGGCCATGCGGTTGAACGAGGCGTTCAGGTCGCGGATTTCGAGCGGCCCCTGTTCGGGCAGGGGGGCGGGCGTTTCACCGCGCGACAGGACCTGGGCGGCCCGGGCCAGGCGCGATAGCGGCCGGTTGACGAACCCGACGCTGACCGCGGCCCCGACAAGGGACAGCAGCAGCGCGGTGGCGCCCCAGCCCAGCCATTCGATGCCGCCGGTCAGGCCGATCTGCTCGCGTTCGAACACCAGCCAGTACAGGTCTTTTTCTATCTGGAAGCTGACCCAGAACCCCGGCACCTGGTTCACGCCCCAGGCGATCTGCGTTTCCGGACCGAAGCGCGTACGGATGTGCTGGGCCACGCGCTGCCAGTAGTCGTCGTCGGGGAGGGCTTCGGCAAAGTCGGTGACTTCGCGCGGATAGACCTGGATGCCTTCATTGGTGGCCAGGTCGAGCAGAAGTTTGCTGCGTTCGCCGTTATGCGAATAGATCAGCGCGGTGCGCGTGATATTGACGGCCGTGATCACCCGCTGCGCCATCTGATTGGCGCGCGGTCCCAGCTCCATGCTGAAAAATACTTGGAGCCACGCGCCCAGGCTGACCAGCATCAGTGCGGCGAGCAAAAGGAACGTGCGGCCGAATAAACCCAGCCGCAAACGTGATGTCAGGTTCCTGAATGTTCTGCGCAGGCGCGGCACGAAGCTGCGCTCCTGCCCGGGGCGGGCGAGTCGATCAGCTACCACCGTCCGGGACGAACACGTATCCCAGACCCCAGACCGTCTGGATGAATACCGGCTTGGACGGGTTCGGTTCGATCAGTTTGCGCAGGCGCGAGATCTGGACGTCGAGGCTGCGATCGAAGGCTTCGTATTCGCGGCCGCGGGCCAGTTCCATGAGCTTGTCGCGCGACAGGGGAATCTTCGGATGGCGCGCAAACACCTTGAGCACCGAGAATTCACCCGTGGTGATGGGCACCTGTTCGCCGTTGCGCGTGAGCGTACGGGTGGACAGGTTCAGCACGTAAGGGCCGAAGGCGATGGACTCGTTCTCCTGGCTGGGGGCGCCGGGGTGTTCCTCGGTGCCGCGGCGGCGCAGAATCGCATTGATGCGCGCCAGCAGTTCCCGGGGATTGAACGGTTTGGACAGGTAGTCGTCCGCGCCCATCTCCAGCCCGACGATGCGGTCGATCTCTTCCGCCTTGGCCGTGAGCATGATGATGGGGGTGTTGTCGTGACCACCGCGCAGCCGGCGGCAGATGGACAGGCCATCCTCGCCGGGTAGCATCAGATCCAGCACGAGCAGGTCGAAATGCTCGCGTTGCCAGAGTTTGCCCATCTCTTTGGCGTCTTCGGCGACGAAAACGTTGAATCCCTGTTCGGACAAGTACCGGCGCAGCAGATCGCGCAAGCGCGGATCGTCGTCAACGACGAGGATTTTTCGGGTGGGGGTGGTGTTTTGCGTATTCATGGCCGGAAATGTAACAGTGACAAGAACCAGCGGCTAGTGGGCGTTCACAAGATATTACACATTGCGAACCCTGGTTGAAATCCCCCTTACACCCGGGGGTAACAGCGGCTTATTTCGTACAATCTGCTTCTATGGAACTAAACCTGCTGGCTCTGGAAACGTCGTCGTCGCGCTGTGGCGTGGCCCTTTTGCGGGCGGTCGACGGCCGCCTGGACATCCGCGTGCGCGAACACGAAGGCGCCCAGGAACACGCCGAGCGCCTCCTCCCTATGGCGGATGAGCTCCTGGCCGAAGCCGGCATCCCGCCGTCGGACCTGCACGCCGTGGCGTTCGGGCAGGGCCCCGGGGGGTTCACCGGTCTGCGCGTGGCCTGCGGCGTGGCCCAGGGCATGGCCCTCGGCCTGGGGATCCCGGTGTTGCCTATTGTTTCGCACCAGGCGGTAGCCGCCGAGGTCGCCGGGACGCCGGCCGATGCCATCGTCGTGGCCCTGGACGCCCGCATGAACGAGGTCTATCTGGCAGTCTACCGCCGCCGGGACGCGGCTGGCGAGGATTCCGTCTGGGACACCCTGCAGGCGCCGATGTTGATCGCCGCGGCCGAGGTGGTGCCCTGGACCGCGCATCATCTGCCGAACTGGTCGGCCCAGGCGGGGCAGCCGCTCGAACCGCTCCTGGCCGGGGACGCCTGGGAGGCTTATCCGGCCGACATGCGTTGCCCCGCGCAATGGCGCCGGGCCGGCGACGCGCAGCGGCCGCAGGCGGCCAGTGTGGCGCGGCTTGCGCGCCTGGGCTGGCTGCGAGGCGAAACCGTGGCGCCCGAGCTGGCCGCGCCGCTCTATGTCCGCGACAAAGTGGCGTTCACCACCGCCGAGCGCCTGCGTGGCGAGGGGGGCAATCCGAAGGCGCAGCCCTCGCTGGCGCCGCAGATCCCGCAGCCCATGACGCAGGCCGACCTGGACGAGGTGGTTGCGCTGGAGGCGCACGTGCAGTCCTTTCCCTGGACTCGCGGCAATTTCACGGACGCCCTGGCGGCGGGTTACGGCGCCTGGACCTTGCGGCGCAAGGGCAGGCTGGCGGGTTTCGCCATTCTCATGTTCGCGCCTGACGTGGCGCACCTGCTGGTGATCGCCGTGGCCCGGGACCTGCACCGCCAGGGCCTGGGCGGCGTGCTGCTCGACTGGTGCGAACAGCAGGCGCGCGAGCGCGGGCTGGAGGGCCTGCTGCTGGAGGTCCGGCCGTCCAACACGTCCGCCATCAGTTTCTATAAGCGCCACGGCTATCTGCAGATCGGCGTGCGGCGTGCGTATTACCCGGCCGAGAAGGGCGGCCGCGAGGACGCCCTGGTCATGCAGAAACGCTTTGGCGACACGGGCGGGGGACCGGCATGAGCCCCATGGATGCCGTGCCGCGGCCGGCGCCGCCGCGTATCAACCCCTTGCAGCGCATCTGGCTGCGCGAGATCGGCATGGAGCGGCTTTGGCTGCGCACCCCGCCGGTTGCGCCGCCAGCCATGGCGCCGGTCACGGCGCGTGTCGTCGCGCCGGAGGCGGCGTCTGCGGTGCAGCCCGCCCCGCCAGTTCGATCGCCCGTCGCTCCCCCGGCGTCCACCGCCGAACCGGCCGCCTCACCCGCACCCGTACCCAAACCCGCGCCGGCTGCCGTGGCAAGCTCCACGGCCGAGCCGGCATCGGGACGCGCATCGGCCATCCCCGCCTCGATCCTGAACCGCAGCGGCCCGCCGCCGCGTCCGGCGCCGAAGGTCGAGATCAAGGACGAAGCGCCGCCGCCCATCCCGGTGGCCGAGGCGGTCAAGGATGCCGATCTGGAGCAATTGGCCGCGCAGGTCGTGGCGTGCGCCGCCTGCGGCCTGTGCCAGGGCCGTCGCCATGCGGTGGTGGGCCACGGCGCGCAGCCGACCCGCTGGCTGGTGGTGGGCGAAGCCCCCGGCGAACAGGAAGATCGCCAGGGCCAGCCCTTCGTGGGGCGGTCGGGCCAGTTGCTGGACGCCATGCTGGCGGCCGTGGGCATGAGCCGGGAGCGCGACGTGTTCATCACCAACGTGATCAAGTGCCGCCCGCCCGGCAACCGGAATCCCAAGCCCGAGGAGATCGCCGCCTGCAGTCCGTACCTGATGCGGCAGATCGCCCTGCTCAAGCCCGAACGCATCCTGGTGCTCGGCCGCTTCGCGGCGCAGACGCTGCTGGGCACCGACGCCACCATCGGCAGCCTGCGCGGCCGCGTCCATCATCTGAAGACGGACGAGGGTGCGCAGATTCCGGTCGTGGTCAGCTACCACCCGGCCTATCTGCTGCGCAGCCCCTCCGAGAAGGCACGCGCCTGGCAGGACCTGAAGCTGGCTGCGCGCGACCTGTAGCTTGCTCTGGCCACAACGAAAAACACCCGGGCGCGCCCGGGTGTTTTCATTGGCGGCGCAGCAAGTGCGCGCCGCAGGGGATCAGTGTGTCGAATCCAGCGCGCGGCCGTGGCCTTCCTGGCCGATCTGGTCGTGCAGGTCCGGATTGGCCAGCATGTTGCGCTTGCTCCAGCGCATGAACACGACCATCAGCACGGCCACGACGGTGCCGAAGATCACGATGATCACGTTGATCGGCAGCTCCAGCCAAAGCAGCAGCGTATACATGGCCACCATGAGCAGGATGTTGAGCTGTTCGTTGAAGTTCTGCACGGCGATCGAATGGCCCGCCGACAGCAGCACGTGGCCGCGATGCTGGAGCAGGGCGTTCATGGGCACGACGAAGAAGCCGGCCAGACCGCCCGTCAGCAGCAACAGGAGATAGACGCTCCAAGGCTGGTAGACCAGCGGCATCAGCAGCACGACCAGGCCCATGGCGGCGCCCACCGGCAGCACGGCCAGCGCGCGGCGCAGCGGGATGCGGCCAGCCAGGATGGACCCGACCACCGTGCCCAGCGCGGCCACGCCCATCAGCATCGAAGCCTTGTCGAGCTGGTAGCCCAGATGGCTGCGGCCCCATTCGATGACGATGAGCTGCAGCGTGGCCCCCGCGCCCCAGAAGAGCGTGGTGACGGCCAGGGAGATCTGTCCCAGCTTGTCCTTCCAGAGCACGCAGACATAGCCCCAGAAGGTGCGCACGAGCCGCACGGGGTTTTTCTGCTGCGGCGGATAGCGCACGTGCGTGTGGGGGATCAGCAGGTTGCACAGCGCCGCCAGCAGGTACACGAAGGCGATGACCAGGATGGCCGCCTCGGCGGGCGTTCTGACCAGCTTGCCAATGAAGGAATGGCTGAGCAGGGCGCTGGAGACGGACGACGATATCAGCAGTCCGCCCAGGACGGTGCCCAGGATGATGGAGAAGACCGTCAGGCCCTCGATCCAGCTGTTGCCCTTGACCAGCAGCGCCGGGGGGAGCATTTCGGTCACGATGCCGTATTTGGCGGGGGAGTAGGCGGCGGCGCCGATGCCCACCACGCCGTAGGCCGCGCACACCAGCCAGGTCTGGTATTGCGGGGCGATGCCCAGGCTGGCATACGAGAACATCAGCAGACAGCCCGCGACCTTGAGGGCATTGGTCGAGAACATGACGCGGCCCTTGGGATAGGAATCCGCCAGGGCGCCGACGAATGCGGCCAGCACGACGTAGGCCAGCGCGAACGACCATTTCATCATGGGCGCCAACCAGTCAGGACCGTGCAGTTCCTGTATCAAGGCGATTGCTGCGATGAACAGCGCATTGTCCGCCAATGACGAGAAGGCCTGCGCGGCCATGACCAGATAGAAACCACGTTTCAAGAATGTCCCCGTTCTTCGGCCAGAGGCTGACCAGTCCGCTTGAAGATGATGTGTCGTGCCAAAAAGTGTCAGGGAGTATAGCCGGAGCCTTGCGCCGGGCCATCGCGCGTTTGCCCGCGGGTTGACCGGTGCCAACCTCTGGGGACAGACCGCCTGCGGTATCATACGGTCCATATGAGAGCCGGCCCTTTTTGGGCCGGTTTGCAATCTGTGCGGCAGGTCCGTTAACGCCTTTCGTTCAACCCACCCCGTCGTCATCGTACTGTGCGCCTTACTCAGCTCAAACTCGCCGGCTTCAAGTCCTTCGTCGACCCCACCGTGATCCCCGTGCCCAGCCAGCTGGTCGGCGTGGTGGGTCCCAATGGCTGCGGCAAGTCGAACATCATCGACGCCGTGCGCTGGGTGCTGGGCGAGGCCAAGGCATCGGAACTGCGCGGCGAGTCCATGCAGGACGTCATTTTCAACGGGTCCGGCAACCGCAAACCCGCGGCGCGGGCGTCGGTGGAAATGGTGTTCGACAACAGCGAGGGGCGCGCCGCCGGACAGTGGAGCAGCTACGCCGAAATCGCGGTGCGCCGCGTCCTGACCCGGGACGGCACCAGCAGTTATTTCGTCAACAACCAGCAGGTCCGCCGCCGCGACATCCACGACATCTTCCTGGGCACCGGCCTGGGCGCCCGCGGCTACGCCATCATCGGCCAGGGCATGATCAACCGCCTGATCGAAGCCCGGCCCGAAGAACTGCGCGTATTCCTGGAAGAAGCGGCCGGGGTGTCGCGCTACAAGGAACGCCGCCGCGAAACCGAGAACCGGCTGTCCGACACCCGCGAAAACCTCACCCGCGTCGAAGACATCCTGCGCGAACTGAACAGCCAGCTTGAAAAGCTGGAAGCCCAGGCCGAAGTGGCCACGCGCTACCGCGAACTCCAGGCCGACGGCGAAAAGAAGCAGCATTCGCTGTGGTTGCTGAAGGAGACGGGCGCCCGCGAGGAACGCGCCAGGAAGGCGCAGGAAATGGCGCAGGCCCAGAACGAACTGGAAGCCGCGATTGCCGGCCTGCGCGCAGGCGAGGCGGCGCTCGAATCCCGGCGCCAGGCCCATTACGCCGCCAGCGACGCCGTTCACACCGCGCAGGGCGCGCTGTACGAAGCCAACGCCCAGGTCAGCCGCCTGGAGGCCGAGATCCGGCACGTCGTCGATTCCCGCAACCGCCTGCAGTCGCGCCGCGACCAGTTGCAGCAGCAGATCGCCGAATGGACCAGTCAGCGCGAGCATTGCACCGAACAGATCGCCCAGGCCGAGGATGACCTGGCCGCCGCCGCCGCGCGCACCGAAGAAGCGCGCGCCACCGCCGAAGACGCCCAGGCCGGCCTGCCGGCCGTCGAGCAGCGCGTCCGCGAAGCGGCCGCTGGCCGCGACGAAATGCGCGCCGCGCTGGCCCGCGTCGAGCAGAACCTCGCCCTGGTGGCGCAGACCCAGCGCGACGCCGACCGCCAGATGCAGACCCTGGACCAGCGGCGCGAACGCCTGCAACAGGAACTGCGCGAACTGCACAGCCCCGATCCCGAGCGCCTGGAACAACTTGCCGGCGACCGCGCCGCGGGCGAAGACCAGCTTGAAGCGGCCCAGGAAGAACTGGCGGTCCTCGAGGGCCGCGTGCCCGAGGCCGACGCCGAGCGCAGCCGCGCCCAGGCCGCCGCCCAGACCGAAGCCCAGAACCTGGCCCGCCTGGAAGCCCGCCTGTCGGCGCTGGTGAAGCTGCAGGAAGACGTGCAGAAGCAGGGCGCGCTGGAGCCCTGGCTGGCCAAACACGAGCTGGCCGGGCTGTCGCGCCTGTGGCAGAAGCTGCACGTCGAACCGGGCTGGGAAACCGCCCTGGAATCCGCGCTGCGCGAGCGCATGGCCTCGATCGAAGTGCGCACCCTGGACTGGGCGCGCGCCTTTGCCGAGGACGCGCCGCCCGCCCGCCTGGCATTTCACCAGTTGCCCGTCGCGGCCCCGACGCCGCCCGCGCCCGCCGGCTTCACGCCGCTGGCCAGCCTGCTGCGCATCACCGATCCCGACCTGCGCACGCTGCTGAACGAATGGCTGTCCGGCGTCTACACCGCCAATGACCTCACCCAGGCGCTGTCCCTGCGGGCCACCTTGCCCGCGGGCGCCGCCTGCGTGGTCAAGGCCGGTCACCTCATCGACGCGCACAGCGTGCGCTTCTACGCGCCCGACTCCGAACAGGCGGGCCTGCTGGCCCGCCAGCAGGAAATCGAAAACCTGCAGCGCGAGATCAAGGCCCAGCAGCTCATCACCGACCAGGCGCGTGCCGCGGTCGCCCGGGCCGAAGCCGCCTGGCAGCAGGTGTCCCAGGCCATCTCCCCGGCGCGCACGCGCGTGGCCGAGGTCACGCGCCGGGTGCACGACATCCAGCTCGAACATTCCCGGCTGCAGCAGCAGGCCGAACAGTCCGGCGAGCGCGCCTCGCGCCTGCGCCAGGACCTGGAAGAAATCAAGGCGCACGAGGAAGACCTGCGCGCCACCCGCGAAGAGGCCGAGGCCCGCTTCGAGGCCCTGGACGAAGAGCTTGCCGAGCACCAGTCCCGGTTTGCCGACGCCGAAATGGACGGCGAGACGCTGGCCGCGCAGGCCGAGGCGGCCCGCACCCGGCTGCGCGAACTGGAGCGCGCCGCCCAGGAGGCCGAATTCGCCGAGCGCGGCATCCAGGTCCGCATCACCGACCTGCAGCGCAACCGGCAACTGGCCGCGGACCAGAGCCAGCGCGGCGCGGTCGAGCTGGAACAGCTGATGGGCGACCTGGCGGAACTCGACGCGTCCGCGTCGCAGGCCGGCCTGCAGGACGCCCTGGAAATGCGCGCTGAGCGCGAGGAAGCGCTGTCGCGCGCGCGCCAGGAACTCGAAAACCTGGCGGCGCTGCTGCGCGGCGCCGATGAAGACCGGCAGCAGCAGGAGCAGACCCTGGAACCGCGCCGTGCGCGCATCATGGAATTGCAATTGCAGGAACAGGCCGCGCGCCTGGCCGAAGAGCAGTTCACCGAGCAGCTCAACGCCCGGGAAGTCGACCGCGAGGAACTGGCCCAGTTCCTGGCCAACCAGCCGGACGAATGGCGCCGCGCAAGCTGGCTGCAACAGGAAGTCGGGCGCATCTCGCGCCAGATCGAGGCCCTGGGCTCGGTCAACCTGGCCGCGCTGGACGAATTGAACACCTCGCGCGAGCGCAAGGGCTTCCTGGATTCGCAGCATCAGGACCTGATGACTGCCATCGACACCCTGGAAGACGCCATCCGCAAGATCGACCGCGAAACCCGCGAGCTGCTGCAAGAGACCTTCAACATCGTCAACGGGCACTTCGGCGAACTCTTCCCCAAGCTGTTCGGCGGAGGCGAGGCCAAGCTCAGCATGACCGGCGAGGAGATCCTCGATGCCGGCGTGCAGGTGATGGCCCAGCCGCCCGGCAAGCGCAACAGCACGATCCACCTGCTGTCGGGCGGGGAAAAGGCGCTGACCGCCACCGCGCTGGTGTTCGCGCTGTTCAAGTTGAACCCCGCGCCGTTCTGCCTGCTCGACGAGGTGGATGCGCCGCTGGACGACGCCAACACCGAGCGCTACGCGAACCTTGTTGCCAACATGAGCGAACAGACGCAGTTCCTGTTCATCTCGCACAACAAGATCGCGATGCAGATGGCCAAGCAATTGATCGGCGTGACCATGCAAGAGCAAGGGGTTTCGCGTATCGTTGCGGTAGACATAGATTCGGCCGTCCAGATGATGGCCTCCGAAGCGGCATAAACCCAATATTGAGAAAGGCGCCGCCTTCTGGCGCGGGATTTACACATGAGTGATTTGCAGATCGGGCTGATAGCCCTGGGCGTCTTGCTGATACTGCTGGTGTTGGGATTCAACTGGTGGCAGGACCGGCGCGTCCGGCGCAAGATGCAGAGCCATTTCCCCACCTCCGAACAGGATCCGTTGCTGGGTGCGGGCGCGGCCGGCGGCGCCGCGGCCACTGCCGCGGCCCGGCGCGAGCCCGGCATGGGCGGCGAACCCGCTCGCGCGCAGCCCGGCCAGCCCGCTCGCGTGGACCCGGGCAGCGACGCCGACGACACCGAAGACCCCGATCCCGCCTGCGAAGTCGTCATCGAGATCAACTTCGCCGAACCGGTGCGCGGCGCCGACCTGCTGCCCTACATGCAAAGCCTGCGCAGCGTGGGCCGCAAGCCGATGCGCGTGTTCGCCTCGACCGATCAGCGTCGCCACCGCGCGCGCATCCATGCCGGCGAGTCCTATGCGTCCATGCAGCTTGCCGTGTTGCTGGCCAACCGCAGCGGCCCCCTGACCGCGATTGAATGGTCGCAGGCCTGGGCGCGTGCGCAGGACATGGCCGAACGTTTCGACGCCACCATCGAGGGCCCCGACCAGCAGGCGGTCCTGGAGCAGGGCGCCCGCCTGGACGACACCTGCGCCGCGCTGGACACCCAGGTCGGCCTGACACTGCTGCTGGGCTCGGCCCAGCCGGCCGCCGAGGTGTTGGCCGTGGCGCGCGACGCCGGCTTTGTTCCCGACGGCAACCGCCTGGCCTGGCCCAACGAGAACGGCGTGACCCGCTTCACGCTGGCCCGCGCGGACGGCGCGGCCTTCGATGCGGGCATGGGGGGCATCGAACGCCTCTACCTGCTGCTCGACGTCCCGTGCAGCCCGGCGGACACCCGCGCCTTTGGCCGCATGGTCGACGTGGGCCGGGATTTGGCGGCGCGCTTGCGCGCCGAACTGGTCGACGACCAGGGCAAGCCCCTGGCCGACGGCTCCGAAGCGGTCATCGACGAACGTCTGCAGGTCTTGTTCGGCCAGCTTGAACAGGCGGGCCTGCCTGCCGGCAGCGAGCGTGCCCAGCGGGTGTTTGCCTGATGGTCAGTGGGGCCGGCGAGAATCCGGCGCAGGCGGCGGCGCGGCTGCGCGCCGCGATCGAACAGCACAACGTCCGCTATTACGTCTACGACGAGCCCTCCATCTCGGATGCCGAGTACGACGGGCTCATGCGGGAACTGCAGGCCCTGGAGGCCGAGCATCCGGAACTGGTGACGCCCGAATCGCCCACGCAGCGCGTGGGCGCGGCGCCCGTGTCCGCCTTTGGCAGCGTGCGCCACGTGGTGCCCATGCTGTCGCTCAACAATGCCTTCTCCGAGGAAGAGGTCGCCGCGTTCGATCGCCGCGTCACCGATACCCTGCGCGGCGCCGGCATGCTGGGCCCGGCGCAGCAACCGGATTACTTCTGTGAACTGAAGCTCGACGGCCTGGCGATCAGCCTGCGCTACGAGGACGGCCGCCTGGTGCAGGCCGCCACCCGGGGCGACGGGCAGACGGGCGAGGACGTCACCTCCAACATCCGCACGATCAAGGCGATTCCCCTGCAACTGAAGGGCGCGGCCCCGAAGGTGCTTGAGGTGCGCGGCGAAGTGCTGATGAATCGCGCCGACTTCGAAAAACTGAACCAGGCGCAGGCCAAGCGCGACGAAAAGGTGTTCGTCAATCCGCGCAACGCGGCCGCGGGCAGCCTGCGCCAGCTCGATCCCCGCATCACGGCCAAGCGGCCGCTGCGGTTCTTTGCGTATGGCTGGGGCGAGGTCCATGGCCTGCCCGGCACGCAGAACGGCCTGTTCGACGAGGCCTCGGCCGGCGCGGCGCAGGCCTCGCAGCTTCCCGAGAAATCCCACGGCGCGATGCTGGAATGGCTGGCCTCGCTGGGCCTGCCCGTCAACGTCGTGCACAACCACCGGGCCACGGGCGCCGAAGGCCTGATGGCCTTCTACGCCAAGGTCGGCGCCATGCGCGCCGAGCTGCCCTACGACATCGACGGCGTGGTCTACAAGGTGGATTCGCTGCCGGCGCAGAAGGTGCTGGGCTTCGTGGCGCGCGCGCCCCGCTTTGCGCTGGCGCACAAGTTCGCCGCCGAAGAGGCGACCACCACCTTGCTGGACATCGAAGTCCAGGTGGGCCGCACCGGTGCCATCACGCCCGTCGCGCGGCTCAAGCCCGTGTTCGTGGGCGGCGTCACCGTGACCAATGCCACGCTGCACAACGAAGACGAAATCCGCCGTAAGGACGTGCGCATCGGTGACACGGTCATCGTGCGCCGCGCGGGCGACGTCATACCCGAGGTGCTGGGACCGGTCCTGGACAAGCGGCCCGCCGATGCGCGGGAATTCGTCATGCCGACCGAGTGCCCGGTCTGCGGATCGGCCATCGAGCGGCTGGAAGGCGAAACGATCGCGCGCTGCACCGGCGGGCTGTTTTGCGGCGCGCAGCGCAAGCAGACGCTGTGGCATGCGGCCAGCCGCAAGGCGCTGGATATCGAGGGGCTGGGCGAAAAACTCGTGGATCAGCTCGTGGACAGCGGCCGCGTCAAGACGCTGGCCGACCTGTACGGGCTGCGTCCGCTGGAACTGGTCGGCCTGGACCGCATGGGCCAGAAGTCCGCCGACAACCTGATCGCCGCCATCGAGAAGGCGCGCTCGCCCGGCCTGGCCCGCCTGCTGTTCGCGCTGGGCATCCGCCACGTGGGCGAGACGACGGCACGCGACGTCGCAAGGCATTTCGGCAGCATCGACGCCATCATGGACGCCGACGAGGAAGCCTTGTCTTCGGTGCCGGACGTGGGGCCGGTGGTGGCGGCGTCGATCCGCCACTTCTTTGCCGAGCAGCACAACCGCGACGTGATCGAGCAGCTCAAGGCGCAGGGCGTGAACCCCGTGGCGGAAGCCGCGCCGCAAGACACCACGCTGGCCGGCAAGACCTTCGTGCTGACCGGCACGCTGCCGAACTGGACGCGCGAAGAAGCGTCCATGCACATCCAGGCGGCGGGCGGCAAGGTCAGCGGTTCGGTGTCCAAGAAGACCGCCTACCTGGTGGCGGGCGAAGAGGCCGGCAGCAAACTGACCAAGGCCCAGGAACTGGGCGTGCCGGTGCTGGATGAAGATGGCCTGAAGGCACTGCTGGGCATGTCCTGATCGGGGTCTCCCGATCAGGCCTGCCTGTCTGCCTACACCGCAAACGCCCGCGCGTCGCGCAAAAAAAACTGCCCGCTTCAAGCGGGCAGTTTTACGTCTGGCGGGGCCTTACTGGACCTTGGCCTTTTCGCGCAGTTGCTTCTGGTAGTCGGCCAGGGTTTGCTGGCGCATCATTTCTTCCAGTTGCGGGCGAACCTGATCCATCGGCGGGAATTCGACCGGGCGGGTGTCGTCAACCATGATGATGTGCCAGCCGAACTGGGTCTGGACCGGCTTGTCGACCACTTGACCCTTCTTGAGCTGCGTCACGGCTTGCGCGAACGGCTGCACGTAGTTGGTCGGGGGCGCCCAACCCAGGTCGCCACCCTTTTCGGCGCTGCCGGGGTCCTTGGAGTTCTTCTTGGCCAGGTCGTCGAACTTGCCCTTGTTGCTCTTGATCTGGGCCAGCAGGTCGTTCGCCGTCTTCTCGTCCTGGACGAGGATGTGGCGGACCTTGTATTCCATCTTGCCGGCCTGTTCCTTCTTGATCTTCTCGTATTCGGCGGTGACCTGGGCATCGGTGACCGGGTGCTTGGCCAGGTAGTCGGCCATCAGGGCGCGGACGAGGATGCCTTGGCGGGCCAGTTCGATCTCGGTCTGGACGTCCGCCTGCTTGGCGATGCCGCCGGATTCGGCGGCCTGCACGAAGATCTGGCGGTTGATCATTTCCTGCTTGACCTGTTCGCGCAGTTGCGGCGAATCGGTGGCGCCCTGGCCAACCAGGAGCTTGACGAATTGATCCAGGCTCTTTTGCGTGATGGCCTTACCGTTGACGGTAGCCACGTTTTGCGCAAAAGCAGGCACGGCGATGACGCAGGCCGCAGCCAGCATGACGATGCGTTTCATGAATATCCTTTTACTTTCTATTTGGGAGCCTGGGCGTCAAGCGCAAGCGCATGAATCGGATAGGGGATCAAATCTTGCAAATGATGATACACCAGCCTATGCCGCGCGACGGGCGAGAGCCCCGCGAAGCAAGGCGCCACGATGATCACGCGATAATGGCCGGCGCCGTTTTTACTGCCTTCGTGGCCGGCATGCAAATGGGAGTCGTCCAGGATCTCCAGGCTGAGGGGTTCCAGGGCGGCTAGCCGTTCCCGGATCAGGGCAATGCGATCGGTGGTTTCTGACATGGGAGCAAGGGGGAAGTTCCGGCGCGGCGGCCCCGCTTCGGGGGCGCGCGCGCCTGGGAAGAGAGTGGCGCAGGGGCGGCGCAGGAGGCTCAGGGCTTGCCGGGCGGCGTGGTGCCCGGGCCGGCCGGGGTGTTTTCCTCGGTCTGGATGTGCTTGCCCAGCCACAGGGACTGGCCGATCACGAAGACGATCATCAGGCCCATCAGGCCGAAGGCCTTGAAGCTGACCCACTGCGACTCGGTGAAGTGCCCGGAGAACGCGACGTAGAGGTTGAGGGCGCCGGCCACCAGAAAGAAGGCGGCCCAGAGCATGTTGAGCCGGTCCCAGGCCACGTCGGGTAATTGGATCTGCTTTTCCATCAGGCGGCGGATCAGGTTGCGACCGAACAACAGGCGGGCGAAGACCAGCGCGCCGCCGAACATCCAGTACAGCACCGTCGGCTTCCATTTGATGAAGACGTCGCTGTGCAGCCAGATGGTGGCGCCGCCGAACACCAGGATGACCGTCAGGTTGATCCAGTGCATGGCTTCGGTGGGGCGGCCGGTGGCCTTGAGCCAGACGATCTGCGCCACGGCCGCCGCCATGGCGACGCCCGTGGCGATGAAGATGTCCGTAAACCTGTAGGCGATGAAGAACAGGAGCAGCGGGAACAGGTCGAACAGAAACTTCTTCATCAGTCTTCTAGGGGTTCAAACGTCATCGACAGGGAATTGATGCAGTAGCGCAGGCCGGTGGGCTCGGGGCCGTCGGGAAAGACGTGGCCCAGGTGCGCGTCGCAGACATTGCACAGCACCTCGGTGCGCACCATGCCGTGGCTGGTGTCGCGTTCTTCGCGGACCAGTTCGGGATCCAGCGCCTGGAAGTAGCTGGGCCAGCCGCAACCCGCGTCGAATTTGGTGTCGGATGCGAAGAGCGCCGTGCCACAGCCCACGCAGCGGTAGATGCCGGGCGTGAAGGTATCCCAGTAGCGTCCGGTGAACGCGCGTTCGGTACCCTTTTGCCGAGTGACCACGTATTCTTCGGGGGAAAGCTGGGCGCGCCATTCGGCGTCGGTTTTGCGTACTTTTTCCATATGAGCTCTTGGAGTCGCGATGCCCGAAATGGTTCGGGCATAATCCCGCCCCATGTTAATCGAGTTTGACCAGGCGGTAGTATCCACGCCCCAGGCGGAAGTGTTGCGCGGGGTGAGCGTCACCCTGGCCGAACGCCGCATCGGCATCGTCGGCCCCAACGGCGCCGGCAAGAGCACGCTGGCGCGCCTGGTCAACGGGCTGGTGATTCCGTCCTCGGGCAAGGTGCGGGTGGACGGGCTGGATACGCGGCACGACCTGAAGGCCGTGCGCGCGCGCGTCGGCTTCGTCTTCCAGAACCCGGAAAACCAGATCGTCTTTCCCATCGTGCGCGAGGACTTGGCCTTCGGGCTCAAGCGCCTGGCGCCGGACCGGCGGCAGCGCGAGGCCCGCATCGAGTCCGGGCTGGACAGCCTGGGCGTCGGCCACCTGGCCGACCGCAGCAGCCATACGCTGTCCGGCGGCGAGCGCCAGCTGGTGGCCCTGGCCGCCGTGCTGGTCATGGAGCCCGCGCTCATCGTCTTTGACGAACCCACTACCCAGCTCGACCTGCGCAATCGCAACCGCGTGCGCGCCGCCATTGCCGGGCTGCCCCACGATGCCATCGTCGTCAGCCACGACCTGGAGCTGCTCGAGGACTTTGACCGCGTGCTGGTCGTGCGCGACGGCGCGATCGCGGCCGACGACACGCCTGCGGCCGCGCTGCGCTGGTACCGGGAGCACTGCGGATGATGGAGCCGCTGTACGTCCCGGGCGCCACGCCGCTGCACCGCCTGCCGGCGTGGGTCAAGCTGCTGGCCCTGATGGCGGCCGGCGCGGGGCTCTTCCTGCTGCGCGACCCGGTCTGGCTGGCGCTGGCGTTGGGATTTTCCGCGGCGCTGGTCTGGTCGACCGGCGTCGGCGCCGCCGCGGTCTGGCGCCAGGTGCGCGGACTGATCTGGATATTGCTGGCCGTGGCGTCGTTCACCGGCTGGTTTCAGGGGCCGGCCGACGCCCTGGCGGTCGTGCTGCGGGTGGCGGCCATGGTCGGCCTGGCGCTGGCCGTGACGCTGGCCACGCGCACCTCGGACCTGATCGCCGTCTGTGAAGGGGCGCTGCGGCCGCTGGAGCGCACGGGCCTTGTCGATGCCGAAAAGGTGGCGCTGGCCCTGGCGCTGGCGCTGCGCTTCGTGCCGGAAATCTGGCGTAATTTCCAGGAGATCCGCGAAGCCCAGGCCGCGCGCGGACTGGGCGCCAACCCGGTCGCGCTGATCGTGCCGCTGATCGTGCTGACCTTGAAGCGGGCCCAGGAAGTTTCCGAAGCGATCGATGCGCGCAGCGTCTGACGGCTGCGCGCCGTAAACAATCAACAAAGGGGGGAAAAGCCATGAAATCCAGTAACACGGTGCTGGTCGCGCTGTTCGCGGCGCTGATCGTCGTCCTGAGCCTGATGCCGCCGATTCCGATGCCCGGCATTCCCGTGCCCATCACCCTGCAGACGCTGGGCGCCATGCTGGCCGGGGCGATGCTGGGCCCGGTGCGCGGCGCGCTGGCGTGCCTGCTGTACCTGGCGCTGGCGGCGGTCGGCCTGCCGGTGCTGCCCGGCGGCCGTGGCGGCCTGGGCGCGTTCTTCGGTCCCACCGGCGGGTTTCTGGTCGGCATGGTGGCGGGCGCCTTCGTGACGGGCTGGCTCGCGCGCCGCCTGGCCGCCCGCAAATCGGGCACCTGGATGGGCCTGGCCGGCTATGTGGCCGCCTGCGTCGTGGGCGGCATTGCCGTGGTGTATGCGTTCGGCGTGCCGTGGCTGTCGGCGGTGGCGAAGATGGACCTGGCCAAGGCCGCGGCGGCGGTCGCCGTGTTCCTGCCCGGCGACCTGGTCAAGGCCGTGGTGGCCGCCTGGGTGGCGTCGCGCGTCGAGCGGGTGTGGCCGATGCTGGGCCGCTGAGGCCGGCCTTGCCCCCGATCATCCCAAGGGAATCCCCCAACTGACGCTCGTCACCCTTTCAAGTACAAGTTCGCCATTAACAAATGCGTTAGACAGATCGTGGTTTCCGGAGCACATTTCCGTAGCACATCAGGGAATTACCGTAGTTGCGCCAGGTCATCTGATACTGTTTTAACCATATAATATTTTTTTCTGTATAACTTTAAACAGGCTCGCTTCGCCTCGTTCGAGGCACACAAGAGCCATACACAGGAGACAAAAACATGCGCAAGCACTTCGGCTTGTCCGCGGCCGCCGCCGCTGTAGCCCTGACTCTGCCGCTTCTGGCGAGCGCACAGGTCAAGGTGGGCGTCACGGTGGCCAGCACCGGTCCCGCCGCCTCCCTGGGCATCCCCGAGCGCAACACCGTGGCCCTGCTGCCCAAGGAAGTTGCCGGCCAGAAAATCGAATGGATCGTCCTGGACGACGCCACCGACACGACCCAAGCCGTCAAGAACTCGCGCAAGCTGGCGTCGGACGACAAGGTCGACGTGCTGATCGGCACCTCCATCACGCCGGGATCGCTGGCCATGGTGGACGTGGCCGCCGAGGCCAAGGTGCCGATGATCAGCGTGGCGGCCAGCGCCAAGATCGTCGAGCCCGTGGACG
This sequence comes from Achromobacter sp. T5-5, assembly GCF_055397965.1. Taxonomy (NCBI): domain Bacteria; kingdom Pseudomonadati; phylum Pseudomonadota; class Betaproteobacteria; order Burkholderiales; family Alcaligenaceae; genus Achromobacter; species Achromobacter sp. T5-5. Next base: position 4,907,216 of record NZ_AP027919.1, on the reverse strand, counting down.
ACAAGCGCCGCTGGGTCTTCAAGACCCCGCAGAACGACGCGCTGATGGCAGGCGCCCTGGCCGACGCGATGGCCAAGTCCAAGGTCAAGACCCTGGGCTTCATCGGCTTTGCCGACGCCTACGGCGACGGCTGGCTGGACGTGATGCAGAAGGCCGCCAAGGCCAAGGGCATCGAGATCGTCGCCGTCGAAAAGTACGGCCGCACCGACACCAGCGTGACGGGCCAGGTGCTCAAGCTGGTCGGCGCCAAGCCCGACGCCATCCTGATCGCCGGCGCCGGCACCCCGTCCGCGCTGCCGCAAAAGGAACTGAAGGCGCGCAACTACGGCGGCACCATCTACCAGACCCACGGCGCCGCCAACAACGACGTGCTGCGCGTCTGCGGCAAGGACTGCAACGGCATGTTGCTGCCGGCCGGCCCGCTGCTCGTCGCCGCGCAACTGCCCGACAGCAACCCGGTCAAGAAGTCGGCCCTGGCCTACGTCGAAACCTACGAAAAGGCCCACGGCGCCGGTTCGACCAACACGTTCGGCGGCCACATGTGGGACGCCGGCCAACTGGTCGTGGCCGCCTTGCCCGTGGCCCTGAAGACGGGCGCCAAGCCCGGCACGCCGGAATTCCGCGCCGCAATGCGCGACGCGCTGGAAGGCGTGAAGGACCTGGCCGTTTCGCAAGGCGTGTTCAACATGTCGCCCACGGACCACGCCGGCTTTGACGAGCGTTCGCGCGTCATGGTCAAGGTGGAAAACGGCAAGTGGGTCTACCAGCCGGGCCTGTGATTCCCCAGATCGCCCGCGATCGGGTAGCCCTATCCCGGGCGGCCCGATCCACGGGCGCTCGGCGCGCGGCGGCTCACCGTTTGCCGCGCAGCCCGTCAGTACTTCGCACCGGCCTTTCCGGCCGGTGTGTCGTATCAGTGTTCCGAATGGGGTCGGGACACCAAGAAACCACAAGGTAGTTGTTCGATGGATTCATCAATTGCGCTGATCCTGCTGCAAGACGGTGTCGTCAACGGCGCCATCTATGCCCTGCTGGGCATGGCTCTGGTGCTGGTTTTCGCCGTCACGCGCGTCATTTTCATTCCCCAGGGCGAGTTCGTGGCGTTCGGCGCCCTGACCCTGGCCATGCTGGTGGACGGCAAAATGCCGGGCACCGCCTATCTGCTGCCGCTGCTGGGGCTCGTCTGCCTGGCGCTCGAACTGCTGCGGGCGCTGCGTACCCGCAACGCCGCGGGCCTGCCTCAAACCATTGCCACCTGCGTCGTGCTGCCGCTGGCGCTGTTCTGGCTGACCAAGAGCTACACCGCCCCGGACAACTCGCTGTGGCTGAACATGCTGCTGACGCTGTTCCTGGTGATCCCCATGGGTCCGATGGTCTATCGCATCGTCTACCAGCCGCTCGCCGAAGCCACCGTGCTGGTGCTGCTGATCGTCTCGGTCGCCGTGCACTTCGCGTTGATGGGCCTGGCGCTCGTGTTCTTCGGCGCCGAGGGCTGGCGCACGCCGGCGTTCGTCAGCGGGCAGGTCGACCTGGGATTCATGTCCTGGTCGGCGCAAAGCCTCTTCGTGGTCGCCACCTGCGCGCTGCTCATCCTGGCCCTGTGGCTGTTCTTCGGCAAGACGCTGTACGGCCGCGCGCTGCGCGCCACCGCCGTCAACCGCCGCGGCGCACGGCTGGTGGGCATCAGCACCAACATGTCGGGCTCGCTGACGTTCACGCTGGCCGTGGGCATCGGCGCGGTGTCCGGCATGCTGATCGCGCCCATCACCACCGTTTACTACGACACCGGTTTCCTCATCGGCCTGAAGGGCTTCGTGGGCGCCATCATCGGCGGCCTGGCCAGCTATCCCATCGCGGCGGCGGGCTCGCTGCTCGTCGGCGTGCTGGAATCGTTCTCTTCGTTCTGGGCCAGCGCCTACAAGGAAGTGATCGTCTTCACCCTGATCATTCCGGTTCTCGTCTGGCGTTCGTTCAGCACCCATCACGCGGACGAAGAGGAATAAAGCCATGAACCGCATTCTGCTTGCCGTATTTCTCGTCGTCCTGGCGGGCCTGCCGCTGGTCTCGGCCACGCCCGAGTTCTGGGTGACACAGCTCAACTACATCGGTCTGGCCAGCCTGGTCGTGCTGGGTCTCGTCCTGCTGACCGGCGTGGGCGGCCTGACGTCCTTCGGCCAGGCGGCCTTCGTGGGCCTGGGCGCCTACACCACCGCCTACCTGACCACGCAATACGACGTGTCGCCCTGGCTGGCGCTGCCCGCCGGCCTGGTGCTGACCGCCGTGGTGGCCTACCTGCTGGGCGCGATCACGCTGCGCCTGTCCGGCCATTACCTGCCGCTGGGCACCATTGCCTGGGGCCTGTCGCTGTATTACCTCTTTGGCAACATCGACTGGCTGGGCAAGCATGACGGCATTGCCGGCATCGAGCCCATCAGCATCTTCGGCATCTCGCTGGCCAGCGGCCGCCACATCTACTACCTGATCTGGGTGTTCGTGCTGCTGGCGCTGTGGGCCACGCGAAATCTGCTCAACTCGCGTCCGGGCCGGGCCATCCGCGCCCTCAAGAGCGGGGCGGGCATGGCCGAGTCCATGGGCGTCAACACGGCGGCCTACAAGATCGTGATCTTCGTGTGGGCGGCCTTGCTGGCCTGCCTGTCGGGCTGGCTGTATGCCCACATGCAGCGCGCCGTCAGTCCCAGCCCCTTCGGACTGAACTACGGCATCGAATACCTGTTCATGGCGGTGGTCGGCGGCGCCGGCTACGTCTGGGGCGCCTTGCTCGGCTCCAGCGTCATCCTGGTGCTGAAGGACCAGTTGCAGAACCTGCTGCCCAGGCTGCTGGACACCAACGCCAACTTCGAGATGATCGTCTTCGGCGTGCTGTTGATCCTGATGCTGCAGTTCGCCCGCAACGGCCTGTGGCCGATCCTGGCGGGCTGGTGGGGCAGCGTCACCGGCGCGGACGGATCGCGCCGCAACCTGGCGCCGCCCGCATCGGCGCCGGCGCTGCCGTCGCGCGAGCGCCCGCAAGCCGGCCAGGTGGTGCTGGAGGTCGACGCCATCCGCAAGGAATTCGGCGGCCTGGTCGCCGTCAACGACATTTCCTTCAAGGTCAGCTCGGGCGAGATCATGGGCCTGATCGGCCCGAACGGCGCCGGCAAGAGCACCACCTTCAACCTGATCAGCGGCGTGCTGCCGGTGACGCGCGGCCAGGTCACCTTCATGGGCCAGCGCATCGACAACCGCTCGGCGCGCGAAATCGCCAAGATGGGCGTGGGCCGCACGTTCCAGCACGTCCAGCTCCTGCCGGGCATGACCGTGCTGGAAAACGTGGCGCTGGGCGCGCATCTGCGCTCGGACGTTGGCGTGCTGTCCGGCGCCCTGCACTCGGACCGTGCCCGCGAGGCGCAGCTCCTGCATGAAGCTGCCCAGCAGCTCAAGCGGGTGGGCCTGGGCGAATTCCTGTACGAGCAGGCGGGCAACCTTGCGCTCGGCCAGCAGCGCATCCTGGAAATCGCGCGGGCGCTTGCCTGCGATCCGGTGCTGCTGCTGCTGGACGAACCGGCTGCCGGCTTGCGCTACAAGGAAAAGCAGGACCTGGCGCGCGTGCTGGAACAGCTCCGCGCGGAAGGCATGAGCATTCTGCTCGTCGAACATGACATGGATTTTGTGATGCGCCTGACCAACCACCTCGTGGTGATGGATTTCGGCACGAAGCTGGCCGAAGGCGTGCCGGCCGACGTGCAAAAGAACCCGGCGGTGCTGGAAGCCTATCTTGGCGGCATCGACGACGACCTGCCCGAAGCGGACCAGGCCAAGCCCGTGCCCGCGGGAGGCGTGTGATGAACGCAACGACGACTCCCGTTCTCGAAGTCAGTAACCTGTCGGCCCGCTATGGCAAGGTCGGCGCGCTGGCGGGCGCCACGCTCAGCGTGCCGGCCGGCAGCATCGTCACGGTGATCGGCGCCAACGGCGCCGGCAAGTCCACCATGCTCAACGCCATCATGGGCTCCTTGCCGCAGACCGGTCACGCGGCCGGCACGGTGCAGTATGCCGGCGCGGACGTGTCGGGCTGGCAGGTCGAGCGCCGCGTGGCGGCCGGCATGTCGCTGGTGCCCGAACGCCGCGAGCTCTTCGGCACCATGTCGGTGGAAGACAACCTGCTGCTGGGCGGCTTTCGCCGCTACCGCGCCCGCGAAAGCGGCTGGCGCGACACGCTGAACGAAGTGTTCGACCTGTTCCCGCGGCTGCGCGAGCGGCGCGCCCAGCAGGCCGGCACCCTGTCCGGCGGCGAACGCCAGATGCTGGCCGTGGGGCGCGCGCTCATGGCCAAGCCCAGCCTGCTGATGCTGGACGAGCCCAGCCTGGGGCTTGCGCCGCGCATCGTGCGCGAGATCTTCCACATCATCGCGCGGCTGCGCGAGACCGGCGTGGCGATCCTGCTGGTCGAGCAGAACGCCCGCGCGGCGCTGCAGGTGGCCGATTACGGCTACGTGCTGGAAACCGGCGAGGTCATCCTGCACGGCCCGGCGCGCGAACTGGCCGGCGATCCCAAGGTCATCGAAAGCTACCTGGGGCTGGGCAAGGGCGCCGAGGCGGCCTGACCGGGGACCGCACCGCGCGCAAGAACGCCGGCCGCCGAGAGGCGCCGGCGTTTTCTTTGGCCGGCCCGTTCAGGGCAGCGGCGTCCATTGCAGGATCAATTCGTTGCCCATTGCGGGATCCGACGTGGCGTGCGCGCCGGTTTCGATGCGCCCGGCCAGGCGGCGCAGGAAGGCCGCGTCGTCTCCATCGTGCACGCTGATGTCGTACCAACCGCCGCTCGCGGACATGTCCCAGGTGAGCTCGCGCGTCTCGCCGGGAGCCAGCGCGACCTCGGTTGTGCCTGGGTGGCCGTAGGCATTGGCGGCGATGCGGCAGGCGCGCGGCCGCGCGTCGGGATTATGCAGCGACAGTCGCAACAGCGCGCCAGCGCCTGGGTAGTCAGCCGTCACGTCCAGCGCGGGTGACGCGGGCCGGACCTGCCCGGCGCAGTGCAGGTGAAAGCCATTGGGGCCCAGCACCCAAAGGTCATAGCGGCCGTGCGGCGCGGTGTTCCATGCGCCTTCCAGCGCCTTGCCCGCCTCGACCGTATAGCGCCGCGGCCCGCTTGCGAGGTCAAGCCGGTCGTACACGTGCAGCACCGCGCCCGCGGCGCCCGTGTTTTCGAACCGCAGGAACACGCGGCCGTCTTCGACGCGGGCGTGGGCCTGCAGCGCATAGGGCAGGGCGCGCGACGGCCGCACGCCGGGATGCTGGCGTGCCGGCGCGGGCGCGAGCGGCGCCGGCGGCTTGACGGTGCCGGGCAGGGCTGCGGCGCGCGCCGCGCGCTCGGCGGTGGCGGGCAGGGTGCGCAGCAGGTCCTGGTCGTCCGGCGCGGCGAAATCGAACACGGACATGAGGTCGCCGCAGACCGCCCGGCGCCACGGCGAGATGTTCGGCTCGTCCACCCCGAAGCGCTGCGCGACAAAGCGCAGCACCGAGGTGTGATCGAAGACCTCCGAATTGACCCAGCCGCCCTTCGTCCAGGGCGACAGCACGTACATCGGCACGCGCGGACCCAGCCCGTAGACGCCGTGCAGGTGCGCGGGCGTGTCGTCCTGTTCGACGCCGGAAAGATGTTCGTGATATTCGCCCCGGGTGTCGACGGTGGACGCGCCGGCCAGTTCGCCCGCGGCGTTGCGCGAGGGCGGCGCGGGCGGCGGCATGTGATCGAAAAAGCCGTCGTTCTCGTCGAACATCAGCAGCAGCACGGTCTTGCTCCACACCGCGGGATTGGCGGTCAGCGCATCGAGCACGCGCGCGGTGTAGTCCGCGCCCTGGGCCGGGCTGGACGGGCTGGGATGTTCGGAGCCCGCGCGGGTCGCGCAGATCCACGATACCTGCGGCAGCGTGCCGTCCAGCACGTCCTGGCGCAGCAGATCCAGCCCGCGGGTGGTCAGCGCCTTGTCCTTCAATGCCGCGACGGCGCCGGGCAGGCCGCGACACGCGTCGCGGTAGGCCTTGAACCCGGCGGTGGGATTGAGCGAGTAGTTGTCCGCCATGTCCTGGTAGATGCGCCAACTGACGCCGGCGCGTTCCAGCCGTTCGGGATACGTGGTCCAGGTATAGGCGCGCGCCGGATCGCCGCCGGTGAGCTTGTTGTACGCGTTGCCCAGCGCCGGGCCGTTGCCTTGCGCCAGGCCGTCGTTGGTGCCGGTCCAGAGGAACAGCCGGTTGGTGTTGGTGCCGCCGGTGAACGAGCAATGGTAGGCGTCGCACACGGTGAAGGCGCGCGCCATCGCGTACTGGAACGGCAGGTCGGCCTCGCCGTAGTAGGCCATCGAGTGGTTTTTCTTGGCGGCCGGCCAGTTGCCCATGCGGCCGGCGTCCCAGGCGTCCTGCGCGTTGGACCAGGTGTGCGGCGTGCTGGCCAGGCGCATGGCCTCGTAGGCCGCCCGCGTGTCCAGCCGGTACGGCAGCACGGTGCGCGGCGCCCCTTCGTCCGGTTTGTCGTTGTACTGGGCCCAGACGGTGCGGTGACGCGCCTGCGGGCTGTCGGGCACCGGTATCGGAAAGCGGTCGCCAAAGCCACGCACCCCTTCCAGGCCGCCGAAATAATGGTCAAACGACCGGTTTTCCTGCATGAAGATCACGATGTGCTCCACATCGCGGATCGACCCGGTACGGCGGTTGGCCGGGATGGCCAGGGCGCGGCGGATGGCCGCGGGAAACAGCGCCAGCGCGCTGCCGGCGCCTGCCAGGGTGGCGCTGCCGCGCAGGAAATCGCGTCTGCTGTGCATGGGCTGGGCTCGCGGTCCAAAGCCCACAGCGTACGCCCGCCTTCCTGTTATTTGCCTGACGGCCAGCGGCCGCCCAGCGCGCGGGTGGCCTCGGCCGCCGCGTCCTGCACCAGCTTGCCCATTTTCTTGACGGCAGCGGGGGAATAGCGCTCTTTCGGACCGGACAGGGAAATGGCGCCGCACAGGTCCCCATCGGGGCCGAACACGGGGCTGGCCACCGCGGCGCAGTTGGGATCGCGCTCGCCCATGGACGTGAGCATCAGGCCGGCCTCGGCGGGGGATTTGCCGTCGACCAGATAGGCCGTCAGCAGCTTGCCGGCCGCGCCCTTGTCCAACGGCAGCAGGTCGCCGACCCGGATGCGATCCAGCGTGGAGTGGTGCGAATCCACCCGCAGCAGGCACACGCGCGTCTGCGCGTCGTGGTAGACGTGGAACGACGCGCTTTCAGTGCCTTTGTCGACCAGCGCCTGCAGCAGCGGCAGGATGGTTTCGGTCAGGCGATAGGTGGCCTCGTAGGCGCGGCCCAGGTGGTGGGCGTAGGGGCCGAGGGCATAGCGCCCGTCGGCGCGGCGCACCACCAGGGCGGCCTTTTCCAATGAAGCGATGAGCCGCAAGAGCGTGCTCTTGTAGAACCCCGTGGCCCGGGAAAGATCGGCAAGCGTGATGGGATCGGTGCGTTGCGCGACGGCCCCGACGATGGTCAGGGCGCGTTCGACGGCGGCGACGCCGTCGGTGGAATTATCCTGAGTAGGGGTACGACTCATGGGAAAGATAGGGGGTGATTACGTGGGGGTTCCCGACTCCGGATCGATCACCCGGCTGATGACCGGGAAATAGCGGTTGCCGTGCCCCTGGGCGATCGCTGCGTCGAACCAGTGATCCACGTTGCGGGCTCCCAGCGCCTGTACGCCGGTCTGTTCCGCCAGCGCCAGCGCATAGCGCAGGTCTTTGCGGGCGTAGTCCACGGGGAAGGCTTTTTCGGGAAAGTCTGCGGGCAGGATAGCCTTTAAGCCGTGGTTGCGCAACGCGAAGCTGTCCGCCGATCCGCGCGTGAAGGTCTCCAGCAGGACGCGCGGATCGACCCCCGAACGGCGCGCGATCGCACGGGCTTCGGACAGCGCCAGCACGGTTTCGAACAGCACCATGTTGTTCAGGATCTTCACGACCTGGCCGCTGCCGATGGGGCCGCAATGCGTGATTTCGTTCGCAAAGGTCGAGACCAGCGGCTTGACGCGCGCGAACGACGCTTCATCCCCGCCGATCATGACCGACAGCGTGCCGGCCTCGGCCGCGGCGCGCGTGCGGGCCACGGGCGCGTCGATGAAGGTCGCGCCCTTGGCGGCGAACTCGCCGGCCAATTCGCGCGTCACGTCGACAGGCGAGGTGCTCAGGTCCACGATCAACTGGCCGCTGCGCGCGTTCGCCAGCAGCCCGTCGGCCGCGCGGGCAAGTTGCGCCACGACCTCGCCGGACGGCAAGGACAGGAACACCACGTCGCACTCGCGCATGATCTGCGGGGCCGTCGCCGCGGCCACGTTGTGCGGCGCCAGGCGCTGCAAGGGGGCGGGGTCGTTGTCGCAGCCCAGCACGGGCACGCCGCCCTTGGCGGCCAGGTTGCGGCAGATGGGTTCGCCCATGACGCCCAGGCCGATGAAGCCGGCTCGTTGGAATTCAGGCATGAGGATGGTCTCCGATGAGGTAATGGATAGGCCGCGGCGCGCGGCCATGATTGGTCTTGGGAAAAGGCGCGCGGCCTACATGCCGAAGTAGATGCCCTTGGACTGCTGGTACAGGCGCAGCCCGCTCACGCCTTTCTCGCGGCCGATGCCGCTCTGCTTGAAGCCGCCGAAGGGCGTGGAGATGGAGAGCTGCTTGTAGGTGTTGATCCACACGCTGCCCGCTTCCAGGCGTTTGGCAACGCGCCAGGCGCGGCGGTAGTCCGCCGTCCAGATGCCCGAGGCAAGGCCATACGCGCTGTCGTTGGCCTGATCGACCAGGTCGTCCTCGTCCTCGAAGGTCAGCGCGCACAGCACCGGCCCGAAGATCTCTTCGCGGACCACGTGCGCGTCGCGCGACAGGCCGCCGAGGATGGTGGGGCGGTAGAACGCGCCCGCCGCAAGCGCATCGCCTCCGGGTCGTTCTCCGCCCAGCAGGACGTGCGCGCCGTCGCGCCGCGCGGCATCGACCATGCCTTCGATCTTCTCGCGGTGGCCAAAGGATGCGATCGGCCCCATCTGCGCGCCGTCGGCGTCGGGCAGGTCGACCTTCAGGCTGCCGGCGCGCGCCACGAGCCTGTCGATGAAGCCTTGGGCGATGCTGCGCTGGACATACAGCCGCGAGCCCGCCACGCAGGACTGTCCGCTGCCTTCGAAGATGCCCCCGATGACGCCTTCAATGGCGGCGTCCTGGTCCGCGTCTTCGAACACGATGTGCGGCGACTTGCCGCCCAGCTCCAGGGCCACGGGCATCAGCTTTTCGGCCGCCGCATGCGCGATCGCGCGGCCGCTGGCGGTGCCGCCCGTGAACGACACCATGCGCACGCCGGGGTGTTCGACGAGGCGCCGGCCCACCGTCGCGCCGAGTCCGGTCACGACGTTCAGAATGCCCGGCGGCAGCCCGGCTTCGAGCGCGATGCGTCCCAGCGCCAGCGCGGGCGACGAGGTGATTTCGGACGGCTTGAGGATCACGGCGTTGCCCGCGGCCAGCGCCGGCGCGACCTTCTGCGCCTCCATCGTGAGCGGCGAGTTCCACGGCGTGATCGCCACGACCACGCCATACGGGTCGTAATGCGTCATGGACAGGTAATTGCCGCGCGGCGGCGTGACTTCCGCGCCCAGCGTCTCGCACACGCCGGCGTAGTAGCGGAAGGTGGCGGCGGCGCTGGCGACCTGGGCCTTGCATTCGGCCCACACCTTGCCGTTCTCGATCATCTGCAGGCGGGCGAGCAGGGGCGCGTTCTGGTCCATGCCGTCGGCGATGCGGCGCAGGATCGCGGCGCGCTGATGCGGCAGCATGTCGCGCCACGCGGGCTGGCGCTGCGCTTGCCAGGCGGCCTGCACCGCCTGGTCGACCTGGGCCTCGGAGGCCGCGCTGATCAGGTAGTTGCGGGCCCCGGTGGCGGGGTTGACGGATTCGAACGCGGCGTCTTCCTGCGCGATCCATTCGCCGCCGATCAACATGGATTTAAGGGTTTCCGATGATTCGGACATGAAGTGTCGTTCCTCTCTTGATGGGCTCTGTTTCGCCCCGGCGGCAAACGGCCGGGCGCATTTATTCGTTGACAGCCTGGGTTTGAAAAAATATAAAATAGAATAAGCGTTCTGCCTAATGGAACGATAAGAATAAACCGAATCTTCAACCGATGACAAGAGGAGACCTACCCATGCAATGCAATTGGCTGCGCGCGCTGGCTTGTGCCGCGACCCTGTTCGCGGCGACGGCGCACGCCGACACCTATCCCTCGAAACCCGTGACGATGGTCGTGCCCTATCCGGCCGGCGGCGCGACCGACGTCGTCGCGCGCGCCGTGGCCGAACGCCTCACCCAGTCGTGGGGGCAATCGGTCATCGTCGAAAACCGCGCTGGCGCCGGCACGACGATCGGCGCAAGCTCCGTGGCGCGCTCGAAGGGCGACGGCTACACGCTGTTCATGACCACGTCCGCGCACACGATCAGCGGTCATCTGTACAACAAGCTGAGCTACGACCCGGTCAAGGATTTCGCCCCGATCACGCTGGTCACCAAGGTGCCTTTGGTGCTGGTGGTCAACCCAGCCGTTCCGGCGAAGACCTTGCCGGAGTTCCTGGCCTACCTGAAGCAGAACGGCGGCTCGGTGAACTTCGCCTCGCCCGGCAACGGCACGGCGCAGCACCTGAGCGGCGAACTGTTCAAGATCGCCACGCAATCGGGCATCACCCACGTGCCGTACCGCGGCGACGCGCCCGCCTTCACGGATCTCGCGGGCGGGCAGGTGCAGATGATGCTGGCCACCATCACGTCGGCGCTGCCGCTGATCGAATCCGGCAAGCTGCGCGCGCTGGCCGTCGCCAACGGCAAGCGGGTGCAGGCGCTGCGCAACGTGCCTACGTTCGCCGAAGCCGGCATGCCGGGCTTCGAGGCCGCGACGTGGTTTGGCCTGCTGGCGCCGGCGTCCTTGCCGCCGGAACAGGCACAGCGCATCTACGAAGACGTGTCGAAGATCGTCGCGACGCCCGAAATGCAGGCCCGTATCGAAGGGCTGGGCGGGGACGTGGTCAACAGCACGCCCCAGGCGTTCGCCGCGTTCATGAAGCAGGAAGAGGAGAAGTGGGGCCGGGCCGTCAAGGCATCCGGCGCCGTCGCGGCGCAGTAGCGGTCAACGCTTGCGCCGCCCGCCGGGAAGCGGGCGCGTCCCGGCGGTATGCCCGCGTGGGCGCCGCAATGGAAATTGCGGCCGCCACGGGGACGTGAAGCGCGTCTCAGCCCCGGCGGGTGCTTTCCGCGTAATCCATGTACAGCTTGTGGGCGCGGCGCGCCATCGGGCCGTATTCCAGCGTGCGCGATTCGACGCGGTTCACGTGCACCACCTTGCCGTAATTGCCCGACGAAAACACCTCGTCGGCTTCCTCGACGTCGGCGCGCGTCAGGCTGCGCTCCTGGACCTCGACGCCGTCGGCCTTGAGCAGGGCCAGCACGCGGCGGCGGGTGATGCCGTTCAGGAAGGTGCCGTTGTCCACGGGCGTGGACACGACGCCGTCCTTGGCCAGCCACAGATTGCTGGTGGCGAACTCGGCGATGTTGCCGGCGCCGTCCAGCATGATGGCGTTGTCGAAGCCTTTTTCAGCCGCTTCGCGGATGGCGCGCTGGCCGTTCGGGTACAGGCAGGACGCCTTGGCGTCGGTGGGCGCCATGTTGGGCCACGAACGCGCAAAGCTGGAGAAGCAGGCCGAGAATCCCTGGTCGCCGGGCATCGGGACCTTGAAGACGTGCAGCACAAACTGGGTCTTCTCGGCGTCAGGCAGCAGGAAACCGTCGGCGCAGAAGAACATGGGTTTGATGTAGAGCTCAGACCCTTCCGGAAACTTGGCAACGGCCTGCAGGCACAGGTCCTGGATCTCTTCCCAACCCATCTGCGGCTTCATCAGCATCTTTTCCGCCGAGCGCACGACGCGCTGGCAGTGCAGGTCCAGGTCCGGGGTCAGGCCGCGGAATGCGCGCGCGCCGTCGAAGACCATGCTGGCCATCCAGAAGGCGTGGTCGGCCGGGCCGAGCAGTTTGGGGTTTTCGGTGGTCCAGTGACCTTTGTGCCAGAACAAGGCATCCATGATTGTTTTCCTTCGCGTGAATCGGGTTGGCGCTCGCGGCGCCTCGGCGGCCGCGCGCAGGCGGCCCCGCCTCGGCACCCCGCCGAAACGCCAGGATACATGATCCGGGGGGCGCTATTCCTTGGCCAGCGCCGCCTGCACGCGGTCGGCAACGTCCGCGGGCATCCATTGCCGCCAGACCGGGCCGTACTGCTTGAGGAAATAGCGCGCGGCGTCCTCGGGTTCCTTGCCCTCGTTCTCCAGCCAGCCCAGCGTGGCGTCGATGGCCTCGTCGGGCACGGTCAGCTTGGACAGGAATTCCGTGACGCGCGGCGCGGCCTTCGCGAAATCGGCGTTCATGCCCGTGACGACCGGATTGGGCTTGAATTCGGTGGCCACGGGGTTGGCGCACTTGGGATCGGTCATGCAGGTGTAGGCCGCCTGGTCGAACGCCGGCAGTTGTAGCTTCACCAGGTCCAGCGCGCCGACCAGCGACGTGGGCGTCCAGTAATAGAAGACGATGTCGCGCTTGCGCTTGTAGGCCGACACGATGGCGGCCTTTTGGGCGGCGCCAGAACCGGGGGCGAACAGGGTGTAGTCCTTGTCCAGCTTCAGGGCGCGCAGCAGGTTGTCGTTCAGGGTGCCGCAGGCCCAGCCCGCCGGGCAGCCATAGATGCGGCCGCGGCCGGGATCCTCGGGATCGGCAAATACCTCCTTGAAGCGCGCCAGGTCGGCGGCGGACTTCAGGTCCGGGTGCCGTTCGGCCGTGTAGCGGGGGATGTACCAGCCTTCGCCAGCGTCATAGACATGGCCCACGCCCAGTACCTTGCCGCTGGCCAGCGCCTTCTTCCAGGCGCCTTCGATCTGGCCGGGCCACACTTCGGGCGTGACGTCGACGTCGCCGCGCTGTAGCGCGGCCAGCATCGGCAAGGTTTCGCCGATTTCAACCGTGGTCTTGCAGCCGTAGCCGTGTTCCAGCACGTAGCGTTCGATGCCGGCCAGGACCAGGTTGGATTCCCAGTTCAGGCCGCTGAAACGCACGGGGCGGTCGACTTCGCAAGTTGGGGCGGCGGGGGCGGCGTGGGCCGCCAGGGGGGACAGCAGGGCGGCGGCCAGCGCGAGCGCGCCGAGGCCGGAAACGAGATGCGTGTTGCGCATGGTCGGCACCTGTGTAGTGGAGTGCCTGCCATTGTACGGGGCGCTCCCCGCGCGCCCCAATGCAGCGGGGCCGCGCTACGCGGCCCCGTGGGTCATGCTGCGGCGACCGGACCTCAGGCCCGCGCGGCGCGGCGCCGGTTGAACAGCGCGCCCAGTTCGCCCACGATGCCGCGCCGGAAGGCCAGCACGCAGATCACGAAGATCAGGCCGCTCACGATCGTGACGGACTCGCCCAGGCGCAGGAACCATTCCACGCCGGTCAGCTTGGCCATCATCTGGCCGAAATCCCCGACCTTGTTTTCCAGCAGCACGACGATGAACGCGCCCAGCACCGGGCCGGTCAGCGTACCCAGCCCGCCGATCAGCGTCATCAGGATCACCAAGCCCGACATCTGCCAGGTGGCGTCCGACAGCGTGGCGGACACGAACACCAGCGTCTTCGTGGCGCCCGCCAGCCCGGCCAGCGCGGCCGACAGCACGAAGGCCACCAGCTTGAAGCGGTCCACGTCGTAACCCAGCGAAATCGCGCGGGGTTCGTTTTCGCGCACGGCTTGCAGCACCTGCCCGAAAGGCGAGTGCACCGTGCGCCAGATGATGAAGTAGCCAATGATGAAGATGGCCATCACCAGGTAGTACAGGTTCAGGTCGTTGGACAGATCGACGATTCCCAGCAAGGTGCCGCGCGGCACGCTTTGCAGGCCGTCCTCGCCGCCCGTGAAGCCGGCTTGCAGGAAGAAGAAGAACACCATCTGCGCCAGCGCCAGCGTGATCATGGCGAAGTAGATGCCGCTGCGTCGGATGGCAAAGGCTCCCATGGCCAGTCCCAGCAGCGCCGCCACGGCCACGCCGAACAACAGCCCCAGCTCGGTGGGCAGGCCCCAGACCTTGATGCTGTGCCCGGCGGCGTAGGCCGCGCTGCCCAGAAAGGCGGCATGGCCGAAGGACAGAAGTCCCGTAAAGCCCAGCAGCAGATTGAAGGCGCAGGCAAAGAGCGCGTAGCACATGACCTTCATGGCGAAGATCGGGTACACGCCCATGAAGGGGAGCGCGGCCACCACGACCGCCAGGACCGCATAGCCCAGGAATTGACGATTCATTTTTCTTTTCCGAACAGCCCGGCCGGGCGGATCAACAGAACAATGGCCATGATGATGAAGACGACCGTGCTGGACGCTTCGGGCCAGAACACCTTGGTGAGGCCCTCGATCACGCCCAGGCCCAGCCCGGTGACGATGGCGCCGAGAATCGACCCCATGCCCCCGATCACGACCACCGCGAACACGACGATGATGAGGTTGGACCCCATCAGCGGCGAAATCTGCAGCACCGGCGCGGCCAGCACGCCGGCAAAACCCGCCAGCGCGACGCCGAAGCCGTACGTCAGCGTGATCATGCGCGGCACGTTCACGCCGAAGGATTCCACCAGCCGCGGATTTTCGGTGCCGGCGCGCAGCAGGGCGCCCAGCCGCGTGCGTTCAATGACGAACCACGTGGCAAAGCACACGATGATCGAAGCCGCCACGACCCAGCCGCGGTAGTTCGGCAGGATCATGAAGCCCAGGTTGGTCGCGCCGCGCAGGGCGTCGGGCGTGGGGTAGGGCTGGCCAGAGACGCCGTAGAAACTGCGGAACAGCCCCTCGATCAGCAGCGTCAGCCCGAACGTGAGCAGCAGGCCGTACAGGTGGTCCAGCTTGTACAGGTGCTTGAGCAGCAACTTTTCGATGATGATGCCGAACAGCCCCACGATCAGCGGCGCCAGGATCAGCATGATCCAGTAATTCAGGCCGAAGTACGACAGCCCCATCCAGGCGATGAAGGCGCCCAGCATGTAGAGGGCGCCGTGAGCGAAGTTGATGACGTTCAGCAGCCCGAAGATAACGGCAAGTCCGAGCGACAGCATTGCATAGAAGGAACCGTTGACCAGGCCCAGTAACAACTGGCCGAACAAGGCCTGTATGGGGATGCCGAAAATGTCAGTCATCTTGTGAAAATCCTGCGCGGTACGGAAGGAGGCGAGCTAGTCAGGATGAAGGCGGCCGGGCTGTCTGCCCGGACCGCCGCCGGGATCACATCGGCTGGTTTATTTCTTGACCAGCTTGCAGGTGGACTCGGACAACTTGGTGTAGACCTCGTCGCCGGGCAGCGTCGCCACCACCTTGTAGTAGTCCCACGGTCCCTTGGACTCGGCCGGGGTCTTCACTTGCATCAGGTACATGTCGTGGATCATGCGGCCGTCTTCGCGCACAAAGCCGCCCTGGGCGAAGAAATCGTTCACCTTGTTCGACTTCATCCACTTCATGACGTCGTCGCCGTTGTCCGAACCCGTCGCCTTGACGGCATTCAGGTAGAAGGTCGCCGACGAGTAGTCGCCCGCCTGCAGCATGGACGGCTTGCGGCCGACCTTGGACTCGAACTTCTTGGCCCAGGCGCGCGAGGCGTCGGATTGGTCCCAATACCAGCCGTCGGTCAGGTACATGCCCTTGGTGGCTTCCAGGCCGAGCGAGTGCACGTCGTTGATGAACACCAGCAGTCCAGCCAGCTTCATGGTCTGGGTCACGCCGAATTCATTGGCGGCCTTGACCGTGTTGATGGTGTCGCCGCCCGCATTGGCCATGCCCAGGATCTGCGCCTTGGAGGCCTGCGCCTGCAACAGGAAGGACGAGAAGTCGGAGGCGCCCAGCGGTGCGCGGACCTGGCCCTTCACGTCGCCGCCGTTGGCCTTGACGACCGCCATCGTGTCGCGCTCCAGCGCGTGGCCGAAGGCGTAGTCGGCCGTCAGGAAGAACCAGCTCTTGCCGCCGTCCTTGACCACCGCCGACCCGGTGCCGCGCGCCAGCGCCACGGTGTCGTAGGCGTAGTGCACGGTGTAGGGCGAACACTGTGCATTGGTCAGGTCGGACGAGCCAGCGCCGACCGCGATGAACGGCTTTTTCTTTTCGGCGGCAACGGCCGCCATGGCCAGGCTGGTGGCCGAGTTGGTGCCGGCGATGATGACATCGACCTTCTGCTGGTCGAACCATTCGCGGGCGCGGGCCGATGCCACGTCGGCCTTGTTCTGGTGGTCGGCGGAGACCACTTCGATCTTCTTGCCGTTGACCGAGCCGCCGAAATCCTCGATCGCCATGCGGACCGCGTCCAGGCCGGCCTTGCCGTCGATGTCGGAGTAGACGCCCGACATGTCGGTGATGAAGCCGATGCGGATGACATCGTCGGAGATACCTTGAGCGTGGGCGGTTGCCCCCGCGAATCCCAGGCCCGCCATGGCCAGTGCAGCAGTGATGGTGTGCAGCTTCATGGGATGACTCCTCTTCCCTACGGTGTGGTGTTTGCCGGGGTTCCGGCGGATGACAGGTTGTTTTAGACGCCCAACAGTTCGTTGAGCGTGTCCTGTTTTTCTGAAAGTTCGGCCGCTTCGAAATGCTCGACGATCTGGCCGTGCTCCATGACGTAGAAGCGGTCGGCCAGCGGCGCGGCGAAGCGGAAGTTCTGCTCCACCATGACGATCGTGTAGCCGCGCTGCTTGAGCGCGGTGATCATGCGGGCCAGCGCCTGCACGATGACGGGCGCGAGGCCTTCGGAGATTTCATCGAGCAGCAGCAGGTTCGCGCCGGTGCGCAGGATGCGCGCGACGGCGAGCATCTGCTGTTCGCCGCCCGACAGGCGCGTGCCCGGGGAATTCCGGCGCTCCAGCAGGTTGGGGAACATGTCGTAGATCTCGGCCAGCGACATGCCGCCGCCCAGCGAGCCCACGACGGGGGGAAGCAGCAGGTTCTCTTCGCACGAAAGGCTGGCGAAGATGCCGCGTTCCTCGGGGCAGTAGCCCACGCCCAGATGGGCAATCTTGTAGGTGGGCAGGTCGATGGCCTCGGTGCCGTGGATGCGCACGGAACCCTTGCGCGAGCCGGTCAGGCCCAGGATCGCGCGCAACGTCGTGGTGCGGCCGGCGCCATTGCGGCCCAGCAGCGTGACGACCTCGCCCTGTCCCACGCGCATGTCCACGCCGTGCAGGATATGCGATTCCCCGTACCAGGCATGCAGTCCCGAGATTTCGAGTGCGGGGGTGCTCATGCGTGCGCTCCTTGAAGTTCGCCGTCGGTCGTGCCCATGTAAGCCTGCATCACGGCCGGATGGCGGGAGACTTCGGCGTAGGAACCTTCAGCCAGCACCGAACCGCGCGCCAGCACGGTGATGGTGTTGGCAATGGAGGACACGACATTCATGTTGTGTTCCACCATGAGGATGGTGCGCCCGGCGCTGACGCGCTTGATGAGTTGCGTGACGCGATGCACGTCTTCGTGGCCCATGCCCTGGGTGGGTTCGTCCAGCAGCATGAGCTCGGGCTCCATCGCCAGCGTGGTGGCGATCTCGAGCGCGCGCTTGCGGCCGTACGGCAAATTGACGGTGGTCTCGTCGGCGAAGTCGCCCAGGTCCACTTGTTCGAGCAGCGCGCGGGCGGGCTCGTTCAGGACGTCCAGACGCTTGGCGCTTTGCCAGAAGTGATATGACAGGCCCGTCTTGCGCTGCAGCCCGATCCGCACGTTCTCCAGCACGGTCAGGTGCGGGAACACGGCCGAGATCTGGAAAGAACGGATGATGCCGCGCCGGGCGATCTGCGCTGGCCGCTCGCCGGTAATGTCGATACCGTTGAACTTGATGCTTCCCGAAGTGGGAGAGAGAAATTTCGTAAGCAGGTTGAAGCATGTGGTCTTGCCCGCGCCGTTAGGCCCGATCAAGGCATGAATCTCGCCCCGCTTGATACGCAAATCGACCCCATTGACCGCGACGAAGCCGCGGAATTCCTTGGTGAGGCCTTTTGTCTCCAGGATTGTGTCATCCATGTTCGCTGCACCAGCGTTGTATTTATATGGTCTCTACCTGGCGTCGTTGCGTCAGGCCCCCGCAGGGTTGGAAAACTGTCTGCGTGCTCAGTTTTCTTATGAGTTGCCGGCGAGTATGCGGACGTCGCAATCAAAATTCCATGAGGGTTTGTCATAGGTTTTGCACTGCGGAAAGGCCAATTGTCGGCATGCCGACAATGCTGTGCCGACATGGGAAGAAAGCCTTTCCAATATGGAAATGCGATGCAGCAAATACGCATTGACCGTCATCAGGATGACATGCGATCGACGGCCAGGGAAAACCCGGTTTTTTGTTCGTGGCCGCGGGCGTTTGAAATGCAGCGCGGCAATATGCGGGAAGATTCAGGCGGGGGTTTTCTGCTTGAATTCGCAGAGATCGGAGATGCCGCATTGCGGGCATTTGGGCTTGCGCGCCACGCAGACATAACGGCCATGCAGGATGAGCCAGTGGTGGGCATCCAGCAGATATTCGCGGGGCACGAGTTTCTCGAGTTTCAGCTCGACTTCCAGCACATTTTTTCCGGGCGCGATGCCGGTGCGATTCGCGACGCGGAATATGTGCGTGTCCACCGCCATCGTCGGTTGTCCGAACGCGGTATTGAGCACGACGTTTGCGGTCTTGCGGCCCACGCCGGGCAGCGCTTCGAGCGCCTCGCGGGTTTGCGGCACCTGGCCGCCATGCTGCTCGATCAGGATTCTGCAGGTGGCGATCGCGTTCTTTGCCTTGGTGCGGAACAGGCCGATGGTCTTGATGTAGTCGGCAAGGCCTTCTTCGCCCAGCGCCAGCAGCGTCTCGGGCGTGCCGTACTGCGGGAAGAACTTGCGCGTGGCGATGTTGACCGACTTGTCCGTGGCCTGCGCCGACAGCAGCACGGCGATCAGCAGCTGGAACGGCGTGGCGTATTCCAGTTCGGTGGTGGGGGTGGGATTGGCCGCGTGCAGGCGGGCGAAGATTTCTCGGCGTTTGGCGGCGTTCATGACTGCGTGGGATTGCGGCGGGCCCGGGCGCGGGCCAGCGCGGATTCGATGACGGAGCGCTTGCGGTCTTCCTTTTGTGTGTCGTCGGAGGCGGGCGCGGCGGGGGCGGGCGTTTCCGGCGCCATCAGGCGCGCGTTGTCGGCGGCCAGCCGCTCGGCGCGGGCCAGGTGATTGCGATGGCGCTGGCGGCTGATCGCGGCGTCCTGGTCCGTCCAGGCGCGTCCGGCCGGGACCATCTGGATACAGTCGACCGGACAGGGCGCCACGCACAGGTCGCAACCGGTGCACCAGTCGTCCAGCACGGTGTGCATGTGCTTGTTGGCGCCGACGATGGCGTCCACCGGACAGGCCTGGATGCACAGCGTACAGCCGATGCAATGCGATTCGTCGATGCGGGCGACCAGCAGCGGGCCGGGTTCGCCGCGGGAAAGATCCAGCGGCAGGGCGGGAACGTCCAGCAGCGCGGACAGCGCGGCGATGCCTTCGTCGCCGCCCGGCGGGCAGCGGTTGATGGGCGCGACGCCCTCGGCGATGGCCTCGGCATAGGGCCGGCAGCCGTCGTAACCGCACTTGGTGCACTGTGTCTGGGGCAGCAAGGCGTCAACGCGGTCGGCGAGTGAGCGACAGGACATGTAAAGCCAATAATGGAAAAAGGGCCGCTCGGGCCCCGTGGATACGGATCAGGCTGCCGGCGGCGCCGGGCGCTTGCCCGTGCCCCGCCCGGCGGACGGCGCGCTGCCGCCCTTATGCCGATTGCCGGATGAACTCGGCAATTTTAGGACAGATCATTTCGCGCCAGCGGCGGCCCGAGAAAATCCCGTAGTGCCCGCAGTTGGGCGCCGTGTAATGCGACTTGCGGTCGGCCGGGATGTTCTTGCACAGCTCGATGGCGGCGCGCGTCTGGCCCTGGCCCGAGATGTCGTCCAGTTCGCCTTCGATGGTGAACAGGGCGACGTCCTTGATGTCGGCCGGGCGCACCCGCTTGCCTTCGACTTCCCAGGTGCCGCTGGGCAGCGAGAAGTCCTGGAACACCATGCGGATCGTGTCCAGGTAGAACTCCGCGGGCATGTCCAGCACCGCGTTGTACTCGTCGTAGAAGCGGCGATGCGCTTCGGCGTCGCTGTCGTCGCCCCGCAGCAGGTCCAGGTAAAAGTCGTAATGGGACTTCATGTGGCGGTCGGGATTCATGGCCATGAATCCCGCATGCTGCAGGAACCCCGGGTAGACCTTGCGGCCCGCGCCCGGATAGCGGGGCGGCACGGGATGGATCACCTGGTTCTCGAACCAGGAATAGGGCTTGGTCGTGGCCAGGCGATTGACCTGCGTGGGCGACTGGCGCGGGTCGATGGGACCGCCCATCATCACCATGCTGCGCGGCTGGCAGGGATCGTTGGCGGAAGCCATGAGGGACACGGCGGCCAGCACCGGCACGGTGGGTTGGCAGACCGAAATGACATGCACGTCGGGGCCGAGCCGGCGGATGAAGTCCTGCACGTAGCGCACGTAGTCGTTCAGATGGAACGGACCGGCCGACAGCGGCACCATGCGGGCGTCGACCCAGTCGGTCACGTAGACGTCGTGGTTGGGCAGCAGGGCGCGCACGGTATCGCGCAGCAGGGTGGCGTGGTGCCCGGAAAGCGGGGCGACCAGCAGCACCTTGGGGTCGTTCTTGCCGGCCAGGCGGACGTCGCGCTGGAAATGCACCAGGCGGCAGAAAGGCTTGTCCATGGCCACGGCTTCGATCACCCGGACGGATTTGCCGCCGATCTGGGTGGTGGGGAGGTTCCAGGCAGGCTTCTGGTATTCCTTGCCGATACGGGTCATCAGCTCATACCCGGCGGCCAATTGGCGCGAGATCGGGGTATAGGCGAGCGGGCTGTAGGGGCTGGAGAACAGCTGAGAACCGGCGTCCGTGAATGCAGCGAACGGAGTCAGGAAGGCGCGCTGCATTTCGTGCAATTGGTACAGCATTTCGGGGAAGTCCTTCTGGGTCGAGCGTGTGCCCCGATTATTGCTCCGGGGCGTATCGATATATCCAATCAGACTGAAGAATGTCGGGCAAAGTCCCGGTTTCTGTTGCTAAAAAGCGACCCGTCATGTGTTTGGCACCAGTTTAGGGCGGCTTTCATGCCTTGCGGTGATACCAAAAGGAGGATTTATGCACTACGCCGGATCGTACGGCACTACCAGTAGTTTTCTACTGCCAGGTTGCCCGGGATGCCGCGGCGGCCCGGTTTGAACCCACGTTCACCCAGCAATTTTCGTGCCTCGGCCAACATGGCCGGGTTGCCGCAAAGCATGACCTTGGCGCTTTCCGGATCCAGCGGCTGGCCGGCAAGCTGCTCCAGGCGGCCGTCGGCGATGAGCGTGGTGATGCGTTCCTGCGGCATGCCGGGCACGGGTTCGCGCGTGGCGATGGGCAGGTAGACGAGCTTGCCGGGATCGGCCGCGAAGACGTCGGCCAGGGCCGGATCGCGGCGCCAGGATTCGATCTCTTCGCGATAGGCCAGTTCCGCCGCGGTGCGCACGCCGTGCACCAGGATGATGCGGCGGTAGGCGCGCCAGACGGCGGGGTCGCGCAGGATGGACAGGTAGGCCGACAGGCCGGTGCCGGAGGCCAGCAGCCACAGGTCACCCCCGGGCGCAAAGCGTTCCAGCGTCAGGAAGCCGTAGGGCGCCTTTTCGACATAGAGCGGATCGCCGGGCTGCAGGCGCGCCATGCGCGGGCTGAAGAGGCCCTCCGGGACGACGATCGAATAGAACTCCAGCCAGGGCTCGTGCGGGGCAGAGACCATGGAATAGGCGCGCCATATCGTGGGAGGACCGCTGGGGTCGTCCGCGCCAGGCAGGCCGACGCGGGCGAACTGGCCGGGCAGGAACGCAAACGCGTCATCCCGCGTCACGCGCACGGAGAAGAGCTTGTCCGGCACCCAGGTTTGGACGCTGGTGATGGTCTGGCGCGTATATTTGGAATCGTCGGTCATCGGGGCATCGCACGAAGCGCCGGCCGCGTTGCGGCGGGCGCCTGCGGATTACTTTTCCAGGTATTGCAGCTTGTCCTGCTTGCCGTTCCATTCGTCGGCGTCGGGCAGGGGCTTCTTGGCGCGGCTGATGCTGGCGAATTCCGGTGAAAGTTCGGCGTTCAGCGCGATGAAATTCAGTTGGTCCTGCGGCACGTCTTCTTCGGCGTAGATCGCGTTGGCGGGGCATTCGGGGATGCAGACCGCGCAGTCGATGCATTCGTCCGGGTCGATCACGAGGAAATTCGGACCCTCACGAAAACAGTCCACCGGGCACACGTCTACGCAATCGGTGTACTTGCACTTGATACAGTTTTCGGTGACTACGTGGGTCATTCAGGAACTCCGGGGATCGGCGGCAGATGTGTCTTGATGTGCGATTTTACCCAATGCCGCGCTGATGTGTCGGCAATACCCGTATTGACAGCGTGGCCCATCGTGCCGAAGGGCGTGTTCTCTATGCTATGGTGTCGCGAAACGAAACGCGCAATCATGATTATTACTTCGCTGCTCGACACCGACCTGTACAAGTTCAGCATGATGCAGGTGGTGCTGCATCATTTTCCCGCTGCCCAGGTCGAGTACCGGTACAAATGCCGAACCCAGGGCGTCGACCTGCGCCCCTATCTGGACGAAATCCGCCAAGAAGTGCACCAGCTTTGTCAGTTGCGCTTCACGGAAGACGAACTGAAATATCTGGGCAGCTTGCGCTTCATCAAAAGCGACTTCGTTGATTTTCTGGGCCTGTTCCACATGCCCGAGCGCTGCATCCACATCGCCGAAGGCGAGGGGCCCGGCGAGATCAGCATCGAGGTCAAGGGACCGTGGCTGCACACGATCCTGTTCGAGATCCCCGTGCTGGCCATCGTCAACGAGGTCTATTTCCGCAACACGCGCAAGCATCCGGACTGGGAAGAGGGCCGCAAGCGGCTGCAGTCCAAGATGCACCTGGTGCTGGACGATCCCGCGCTGGCCGATTTCCGGGTGGCCGAATACGGCACACGGCGCCGCTTCTCCAAGGCCTGGCACGAAGAAATCGTCTCGACCATGAAGGCCGAGATGGGCCCGCACTTTGCCGGCACCAGCAACGTGCTGCTCGCCAAGGAACATGACGTGCTGCCGCTGGGCACCATGGGCCATGAATACCTTCAGGCCTGCCAGGCGCTGGGGCCGCGCCTGCGGGATTCGCAGGTGTTCGCGCTGGAGGTCTGGGCCAAGGAATACCGCGGCGATCTCGGCATCGCGCTGTCCGACGTCTACGGCATGGATGCGTTCCTGCGCGATTTCGACATGTACTTCTGCAAGCTGTTCGACGGCGCGCGTCACGATTCCGGCGATCCCTTCATCTGGGGCGAGCGCCTGCTCGAGCACTACCGCAAGAACCGCGTGGATCCGCGCGCCAAGACGCTGGTGTTCTCGGATGCGCTGACCTTTCCCCGCGCCATCGAACTGGCGCGCCAGTTCTCGGGCCGCTGCAAGGTGTCGTTCGGCATCGGCACGAACCTCACCAACGACCTGGGCCACGAGCCGCTGCAGATCGTCATGAAGATGGTCCGCTGCAACGGACAGCCGGTGGCCAAGGTGTCCGACGCGCCGGAAAAGACGATGTGCGACGATCCCGCCTACCTGGCCTACCTGCGCCAGGTGTTCCAGTTGCCGCCCGCCTGACGACGCCTGGGCGTCGCGCGCGGGCATGTTTGCCCAGTTCCACCCACTCCACTCGACTCTAGGGGAATTTTCATGAGCAGCATCAAGCGCTTTCACGTGGCCAAGCGCCTGTCGGACATGGCCGTGTACAACGGCGTTGCCTACCTGGCGGGCCAGGTGCCGGACGACGCCACGCTGGACATCACCGGCCAGACCGAGCAAGTGCTGGCCACGATCGACCGCCTGCTGGCCGAAGCCGGCACCGACAAGACCAAGATCCTGATGGCCCAGATCTACGTGGCCAACATGAAGGAATTCGACGGCATGAACAAGGCCTGGGATGCGTGGGTCGCCGACGGCAATTCGCCTCCGCGCGCCACCGTCGAGGCCCGCCTGGCCAATCCCGACTACAAGGTCGAGATCGTGGTGACGGCCGCCCTCTGATTGCGCGGCCATGGCCGGCTGCGGCCGGCGCAGCGAAAAAGCCCTCTGGCGCACGCCGAGGGCTTTTTTGTCGCGCAGCGCAGGGCGGCAGGACCAGGTGTCCAGGTGTCTGACACCCTTTGAGACGCCGTCGCAAGCCAGGGTGTCAGACACCGCGCCCACCGTGCCACACCGCGCCGCTTCCCTACGCGCCCATCAGCACTATCCCCGCCAGCAGCCCGCCCAGTTCCTCGCAGCGTGCCAGGTCGGCGGCCGCCACCGTCTTGGGCGCCAGGATCTGCGCGGCGGTCTGCGCGCCCATGTTGACGATCAGCGCCGGCGCGATGGCGGTCAGGCGCCAGCCCGTGCAGATGCGTTCGACCTGCCGCGCCGCGCCCGAGCCGTCGCTGCCGGCGCTGATCATGGCGGCGTAGGGACGGCCCTGGATTCGGTCCAGCACGGCGTAGTAGTTGCGGTCAAAGCATTCCTTCATCTCGCCGCTCAGGCTGGCAAGATTCTCGGGGGCGCAGAAAAGATAGCCCTGGCTGGCCAGCAACGCGTCGGCATCGGCGTCCTGCGCGCGCCGCAATTCGATCCGCAGATCGTCCGCCTGTTCCAGGGCCGCGGCCGCCGCCGCCGCGCCGCGCGCCGCAGCCTGGGCCATCTGCTGCGCCGCGCCGGTGCGCGAATGCCAGACGATCAGCAGCTGTTTCATGCGTAACGTTCCGCCGGGTCCTGCCGGTAGTAGGCCCGCAGCAGGGCATACCACTCGGGCAGGGCCTGCTGCATGGGGTGGGGGTCCACGAAGAAGTGTTCCGAGCTGACGGCAAAGAACTCCGCTTCGTCCGTGGCGGCATACGGATCCAGGGGCAACTGGCCATACCAGGCGTCCGCGTCCTCGCTTTCCGGGTCCACGTCGCGCGGAATGGCGGCTTCCACGGCGTCGACGGCGGCAATGAAACGGTCCAGGCTGTCGTCCAGCACCCGGCGCCAGGCGCGCGGATCGAGTTCGGGATGCGCCGCCAGCGAAGGCATGCCGTCCGCATCGCCCGAACGCAGGTCCAGCTTGTGCGCGAATTCGTGGATGACCACATTGAAGCCGCCTTCGGACAGTTGCGTGTCTTCCCAGGACAGGACCAGCGGTCCGCCTTCCCAGGCCTCGCCCGCGGCGTCTTCGATGTATTCATGGACGACGCCGTCCTCGTCCTGGCGCGACCGGGGGATGCGGAAGCTGGCCGGATACACGATGATCTCGTCCCAGCCTTCGTACAGTTCTGGCGCGAGGTTCAGGATGGGCAGGCCGGCCTGCGCCGCGATGGACAGCCGCATGAAATCCGAGACCGCCAGGCCCTGCGCGCCGTTGATGGTCTTGCTGGCCAGCAGCCAGGCGGCGCGCGCCTGCAGCTGGGCAGTTTCGTCGGGGGTCAGCGCCGCCAAAAATGGGTAGGCGTCCAGCACCTGCCTCCAGAGTTCGGGCGGGATGCGGGCCTGCATGTCGGCCACCGCGGACGGGCGGGCGCCCCGGCCCTTCAGCCAGCGCAACATAAGCTTTGGTTCCTACGATATGCCGCGATGCGGCAGTGGGTTCAGAGTGACTGAACCCTAGTGTAGAGTGTCGGGATATTCAACCAAACCCCCCGCGCTACGTCCGTTATGTCCGCCCCGCCTGTTCCCGATGCGCCTTCGCCATTCGACGCTTCCTGGCGGCAGCAAGCCGGAGCCGGGCTGGATGACGACGGCCTGGCGCTGATCGACCGTGCGGTGCAGTGGGCCGTGCCTCGCTTCGAGGGGCAGCAGGCGCTTACGGGCGAGCCGCTGGCAGAACACGGCGCCGGCGTGGTCCGTATCCTGGCCGGCCTGCACACCGACGCCGCCACGCGCGCCGCCGCGCTGCTGGCCGCCTTGCCCACCGACCTGATGGCCCCCGCGCCGTCCCTGCGCAATGACCCCATCGCCACGGCATTCGGGGCCGAGATCGCCCGTCTGGTGCAGGGCACCTATGCGCTGTTGCGGCTGGGCGTGGTGGCCCGCCAGGCCAGCGACGTGTCGGCGGAAAGCGGCTCGCAGAAGGAAATGCAGCGCAAGATGCTGCTGGCGATGGCGGCCGACCTGCGCATCGTGCTGATGCGCCTGGCCTCGCGGCTGCGCACGCTGCGCTGGCACGCCGAGAGCAAGGCGCCATGCTCGCCGGGCTTTGCGCGCGAAACCCTGGACCTGTATGCCCCCTTGGCCAACCGGCTGGGCATCTGGCAGATCAAATGGGAAATGGAAGATCTGTCGTTCCGCTTCCTGGAGCCCGAAAAATACAAGCAGATCGCCCGCCTGCTCGAAGAAAAGCGGGTCGAGCGCGAGGCCTTCATCGCCGGGGCCATCGCGCGCCTGCAGCAGGCGCTGGCCAAGGGCGGCATCGACGCCGAAGTCAGCGGGCGTCCCAAGCACATCTACAGCATCTGGAACAAGATGCGCGTCAAGCGCCTGGACTTCGCGCAGATGTACGACCTGCGCGCGCTGCGCGTCATCGTGGAGGACGTGCGCGCCTGCTATACGGCGCTGGGCATGGTCCATGAAATGTGGACGCCGCTCTCCGACGAGTTCGACGACTACATCTCGCGTCCCAAGCCCAATGGCTACCGGTCCCTGCATACGGTGGTGGCCGATGACGACGGCCGTCCCTTTGAAGTGCAGATCCGCACTCGCGAGATGCACCAGTTCGCCGAATACGGCATGGCCGCGCATTGGCGCTACAAGGAAGCTGGCGCCAAGGGCGGGCAGGTGGCTGCCTCCAGCGAATACGACCGGCAGCTTGCGTGGATGCGCCAGTTGCTCGCCTGGAACAGCGAGGTCGAAGGGGGCGCGGACGCGGCGCCGGAACCGGCCAAGTCCCCGTCCGGCAAGGCCGCCTCCGGCAAGGGCCGCGGCGCCGTCGCGGCGCCCGCGCCGGGCGACGACCGCATCTACGTGCTGACGCCGCAGGCGCGCGTGATCGAGCTGCCCGCGGGCGCGACGCCGGTGGATTTCGCGTATCACCTGCATACCGACCTGGGCCATCGCTGCCGGGGCGCGCGCGTCGACGGCCAGATGGTGCCGCTGCAGACGCGCCTGTCCACCGGGCAGACCGTGGAGATCCTCTCCGCCAAGTCCGGCGGCCCGTCGCGCGACTGGCTCAATCCGCAGCTGGGCTTTCTGGCCAGCCCGCGCGCCCGCGCCAAGGTGCGCATGTGGTTCAACGCGATCGAGCTGCAGCAGCGCATCACGCAGGGCCAGGCCCTGGTCGAAAAAGAGCTGCAGCGCCTGGGCAAGACCGCGGTCAACCTGGAGCAGCTCGCGCAGAATCTGGGCTTTGCCCGCGCCGACGATCTCTACGTCGCGGCCGCCAAGGAAGAATTCAGCCTGCGGCAGATCGACGCGCTGTTCCAGCAGCCGGGACCGGCCACTGAACCCCAGCCCGCCGCGCTGCGCCACGCCAGCGCGGGCAGCGCCGAGAAAAGCGGCAAGAGCGGCGTTCTGGTGGTGGGCGTGGGATCGCTGCTCACGCAGCTTGCCCGCTGCTGCCGGCCCGCGCCGCCCGATGCCATCTCCGGTTTCGTGACGCGGGGGCGCGGCGTGTCCATCCACCGCCGCGATTGCCACAGCTACCTGGCGCTCGCCGCGCGCGAGCCGGAACGCGTCATCGAGGTGGCGTGGGGCGAAACCGCCGACACCTTCTACCCGGTGGACATCAGCGTGCGCGCGCACGACCGTTCCGGCCTGCTGCGCGACCTCTCCGAAGTCTTCGCGCGGCTGCGCCTGAACGTGGTGGGCGTGAACACGCAGAGCAAGCAGTCGCTCGCCCACATGGTGTTCACGGTGGAAGTGCGCGGCGGGGAATCCCTGTCCCGCGCGCTGGATGCCCTGGCCGAGGTGCAGGGCGTGTCGTCGGCGGTGCGCCGCTAGGCTGTGATCCGGCAGCGCGAGCCGCCGCCCGATCATGCCCCGCGGTCGCTGGGGCGGGCCGGGGGCCCGCCGCCGCTTCAGTGTTCCAGCTTCTCGTGCGCGCGGTCGCGCATGTAGAAGGCGGCGATCAGGCCCAGGGCCACGCCAAACATCACGTAGTAGGCGGGTGCCATGGGCGAGCCCGTGGTCTTGATCAGCCAGGTCACGATGAACTGCGCGAAACCGCCGAAGATCATCACGGCCACGTTATAGGCAAGCGACAGGCCCACCGAGCGCACGCGCGCGGGGAACAGTTCCGCCATGACCGTGCTGAACACGCCAAAAAAGGCCGACACGAAAATGCAGACCACGACCTGCACGGTCAGCAGCCGGCCGATCGAGGGCGCGTCCGACAGCCAGAAGTAGAGCGGGTACAGCACGATCAGATAGCCGATCAGCGAGCCGATCACCAGCGGGCGGCGGCCGATGCGGTCGGACCAGGCGCCCATGAAGGGGGTCAGCAGCACCATCAGGCCCGCGCCCACCATCTGCACCAGGAAGGTGTGGTTCAGCGGAAGCTTCAGGATCTGCGTGGAGTAGGTCACCAGATACGTGAAGGTGATGTAGATGGACACCGTGGCCGTCACCACGAGGCCCACGCCGATCAGCGTCTCGCGCGTGTGGGTGCGCAGCATCTGGCCCAGCGTCAGGCGTTGCACCTCGCCACGCGCGGCGGCCTGGCGGTCGGCTTCCTTCATCTGCTTGAAGACATCCGTTTCGTCGACGTTGCGGCGGATATAGATGGCGATCGGCACAATTACCAGGCCGAAGGCGAAAGGCAGGCGCCATGCCCAGTCGGCGATCTGCTGCTCGGTGAAGAACTCGGTGATGAGCGTGCCGCAGCCCGCGCCGATCAGCAGCGCCAGCATCTGGCCCGCCATCTGCCACGAGCCGTAGAAGCCGCGCCGGCCATTGGGCGCCATTTCGATCAAGAGCGCCGTCGAGGTGCCGAATTCGCCGCCCGCCGAGAACCCCTGCAAGAGGCGCGCGATGAGGATGAAGATGGGCGCCAGGATGCCGGCGGCATGGTAGGTCGGGGCGACCGTGATCAGCGCGATGGACACGGCCATCAGCGAGGTCACCATCACCATCGCGGCCTTGCGGCCCTTGCGGTCGCCGTACAGGCCCAGGATGATGCCGCCCACCGGGCGCATGAAAAAGCCCACGCCGAAGATGGCCGTGGTCATGAGGATGGCGTTCAGTTCGCTGCCGGGAATGCTGGGATCGGTGGGAAAGAACAGCTTGGCGATGATCGGCGTCATGAACGCGAACACCAGGAAGTCATACCATTCGAGGGCGTTGCCTATCACTGCTGCCACGATGTTGCGCGTGGGGACTGCTTTGTGCTGCACGGGTTCTCCTTGGGGGGCTTGTCAAATGCGGCCGACATTCTAGGCGTTTACCGCGAGGGCGGTCCCGCACGCCGTCCGCGACGCGGGCGCGCGCTGGCTTTACACTGCGTCTTTTCCCCACGAGAGTAGTGACATGAACGCGCGCACCTGGCTGGAAACGCTGGTTGGCTTTGACACCACCAGCCGCAATTCCAATCTTGCCCTGATCGAAACCGTCCGTGACTGGCTCAAGGGCCAGGGCGTCGATGCCTGGCTCGCGCACAACCCCGAGCGCACCAAGGCCAACCTGTTCGCCACGCTGCCCGCGCAGGACGGCAACCAGCAGGGCGGCATCGTCCTGTCGGGCCACACCGACGTGGTGCCCGTGGACGGCCAGGACTGGAGCACCGATCCGTTCAAGCTCGTCGAAAAGGACGGCCTGCTGTACGGGCGCGGCAGCTGCGACATGAAGGGCTTCATCGCCGGTTCGCTGGCCTTGGTGCCCGAATTCATGGCCATGCCCCGCAAGAAGCCCATCCACCTGGCGTTCTCCTACGACGAGGAAGTCGGCTGCGCGGGCGCGCCGTACATGCTGGCCGACCTGCTCGAGCGCGGCATCCGTCCCGAAGGCTGCGTGGTCGGCGAGCCCACCGGCATGCAGGTGGTGGTGGCCCACAAGGGCATCAATCTCTTTCGCTGCAAGGTCCACGGCAAGGCGGCCCATTCGTCGCTGACGCCGCGCGGCTGCAACGCCATCGAGTACGCCGCCCGCCTCATCTGCCGCATCCGCGACCTGGCCGACAGCTTCAAGGCCAACGGGCCCTACGACCAGTTCTACGACGTGCCTTTCTCCACGATGACCACCAACCAGATCCGGGGCGGCATCGCGGTCAACACCATTCCTGAGCTCTGCGAATTCACCTACGAATTCCGCAACCTGCCGGGCATGCGCCCCGACGACATCCAGGCCGAAGTCGAAAAATACGTGCGCGAAGAACTCCTGCCGCGCATGCAGGCCGAATTCGACGGCGCCCGCATCGACATCGAGACCGGCGCTGCGGCGCCCGCGCTGGAAGCCTCGGAAGAAGCCGCCATCACGCAGCTCGTGCGCGCCCTGACCGAGGACCGCGCCACGCGCAAGGTCGCCTACGGCACCGAGGCCGGCCTGTTCCAGGGCATCGGGATCCCCACGGTGGTCTGCGGCCCCGGCCA
This sequence comes from Achromobacter sp. T5-5, assembly GCF_055397965.1. Classification (NCBI taxonomy): domain Bacteria; kingdom Pseudomonadati; phylum Pseudomonadota; class Betaproteobacteria; order Burkholderiales; family Alcaligenaceae; genus Achromobacter; species Achromobacter sp. T5-5. The sequence goes on along the minus strand of NZ_AP027919.1, from coordinate 4,876,513 downwards.
TATCGAACAGGCCCACAAGCCCAACGAATACGTGGCCCTGGACCAGCTCGCCGCGTGCGAGACCTTCCTGCGGCGCATGGGGCAGTCGCTCTGAGGAGCGGGACGCCCCGGGGGCGGGCGGCGCGCCGGTGCCGCCCGCGTCAGGTAAAATGACGGGTTGCAAACCGGATTTGCGGCGGGCATTGGCCTATCCGCGTTCCGGGGGAGATGCTTTGGTGAAACCTTACGACTTTCCGGATGCCAAGGGCCATTTCGGGCCTTATGGCGGTGTTTTCGTGGCGGAAACGCTGATGCACGCGCTCGACGAGCTGCGCGCGGCCTATGACCGTTACCGGGTCGATCCCGCCTTCCTGGAAGAGTTCAATTACGAACTCAAGCATTTCGTGGGCCGGCCCAGTCCGGTCTACCACGCCCGCCGCTGGTCCGAGCTCGTGGGCGGCGCCCAGATCTGGTTCAAGCGCGAAGACCTGAACCACACCGGCGCCCACAAGGTCAACAACTGTATCGGCCAGGCCCTGCTCGCCAAGCGCATGGGCAAGCCGCGCGTCATCGCCGAGACCGGTGCGGGCCAGCACGGCGTGGCCACCGCCACGGTGGCGGCCCGCTACGGCATGGAATGCGTGGTGTACATGGGCAGCGAAGACGTGCGCCGCCAGGCCTCCAACGTCTACCGCATGAAGCTGCTGGGCGCCACGGTGGTGCCCGTGACCTCCGGTTCGCGCACCCTGAAGGACGCGCTGAACGAAGCCATGCGCGACTGGGTCACCAACATCGAAAACACGTTCTACATCATCGGCACGGTGGCGGGTCCGGACCCCTATCCCCGCATGGTGCGCGACTTCCAGACCGTGATCGGCAACGAATGCCTGACGCAGATGCCCGAGGCCATCGGCCGCCAGCCCGACTACGTGGTGGCGGCGGTGGGCGGCGGTTCCAACGCCATGGGCATCTTCCATCCCTACATCCCGTATGAAAACGTGCGCCTCATTGGCGTCGAGGCCGCCGGGGAAGGCATGGACAGCGGCAAGCACGCCGCATCGCTGGCCGCCGGCCAGGTGGGCGTGCTGCACGGCAACCGCACCTATGTCATGCAGAACGCAGACGGCCAGGTCCAGGAAACGCATTCCGTCTCCGCCGGCCTGGACTATCCCGGCGTCGGTCCCGAACACGCCTGGCTCAAGGACTCGGGCCGCGCCGAATACGTGGGCATCACGGACGACGAAGCCCTGAAGGCCTTCCACGACTGCTGCCGCATCGAAGGCATCATGCCGGCCCTGGAATCCTCCCATGCAATCGCCCACGCCGTGAAGTTGGCCGCCACGCTGCCGCGCGACGCCGTGATCCTGGTCAATCTGTCGGGCCGGGGCGACAAGGACATGCATACCGTCGCCGAACGCGCCGGCCTCGAGCTCTGACACCATGACAACCCGCACCGATCGCATTGCCGCGGCTTTCGCGCGCACCGCTGAATCCGGCCGCGCCGCGGCCCTGATTCCCTACATCGCCGCCGGCGATCCTTCCCCCGCCGCCACGGTTCCGCTGATGCACGCGCTGGTCCAGGCCGGCGCCGACGTCATCGAACTGGGCGTGCCGTTCTCCGATCCGATGGCCGACGGCCCCGTGATCCAGCGCGCCGCGGACCGCGCCATTGCGCAGGGCGTGGGCCTGGCGCGCGTGCTCGACCTGGTGGCCGAATTCCGCCAGCGCGACACCGACACGCCCGTGGTCCTGATGGGCTACGCCAATCCCATCGAGCGCATGGGTCAGGCGGAATTCGCCAGCCGTGCCGCGCAGGCCGGCGTGGACGGCGTGCTGGTCGTGGACTATCCGCCCGAAGAAGTCATCGAATTCGCCGCCACGCTGGGTGGGCACGGCATTGCGCCGATCTTCCTGCTGGCGCCCACGTCCACCGAAGACCGCATCAAGGCCGTGTCCGGCGTTGCGCGCGGCTATGTCTACTACGTCTCGCTCAAGGGCGTGACGGGCGCCGGCTCGCTCAACACCGACGACGTCGCCGAGCGCGTCGCCGTGATCCGCCGCCACGTGCGCGACATCCCGGTCGGCGTTGGATTCGGCATCCGCGATGCCGAAAGCGCCCAGCGCGTGGCGCGCGTCGCCGATGCGGTCGTCATCGGCAGCAAACTGATCGAAACCATGGAACAGGCGGTCGCCAATGCGCCGGCCGCCCAGCAAACCGACGCCGCAGTCGCCGCCGCCAGCGGCTGGCTGCGCACCATCCGGCAGGCGCTGGATCAAGTCAAACGCGAGAACGCGTCGGCCTGAGCGGCCGGGCGCGATCTCAAACGGGATGAATAATCAATGAGCTGGATCGATAAACTCCTGCCTCCTCGCATCAATAAAACCAGCGACAGCGGCGCCCGCCGCGTTCCCGAAGGCCTGTGGGTGAAATGCCCGTCGTGCGAATCGGTGCTGTATAGCGAAGACCTGGCAGCCAATCTTCACGTCTGCCCCAAGTGCGACCACCACATGCGGATCGGGGCTCGCGCCCGCATCGATTCGCTGCTCGACATGGAAGGCCGCGTGGAAATCGGCCAGACCACGCGTTCGGTCGACACGCTGAAGTTCAAGGACACGCGCAAGTATCCCGAGCGCCTGCAAGAGGCCGTCAAGGCGACGGGCGAATCCGACGCGCTGGTGGTCATGAGCGGCTCGATCCGCGGCGTGCCCGCCACGCTGGCCTGCTTTGAATTCGAATTCATGGGCGGCTCCATGGGTTCGGTGGTCGGCGAGCGCTTCGCGCGCGGCGCGCAGGCCGCCCTGGACAACAAGACCCCCTTCATCTGCGTTGCCGCTTCCGGCGGCGCGCGCATGCAGGAAAGCCTGCTGTCGCTGATGCAGATGGCCAAGACGAACGCCATGCTGACCCGCCTGTCGGCGGCCGGCCTGCCGTTCATCAGCGTGCTGACCGATCCCACCATGGGCGGCGTGTCGGCCAGCTTCGCCTTCATGGGCGACGTGGTCATCGCGGAGCCCAAGGCGCTGATCGGCTTTGCCGGCCCGCGCGTGATCGAGCAGACCGTCCGCGAAAAGCTGCCGGAAGGCTTCCAGCGCGCTGAATTCCTGCTGCAAAAGGGCGCGATCGACATGGTCGTCGACCGCCGCCAACTGCGCGAGGAAATCGCCCGCCTGCTGGCCCTGTTGACCAACCAGCCGGCGGACGTGGTCACCGCCTGAGAATGCTGCCTGGACACCCGGCCCCAGCGGTCGGGCCGTCCAGTGACACATGCCGCCGGCAGCCTCGCGCTTCCGGCGGCATTTTTCTGCGCGCGACGCGGTGCTTGGGAACGGCGCTTGCTACGGCCGCCTAGCGCGATGTCGCAGGCCTGAAACACGCGATTTTCGGAACAGTCTTTTTCATGGCAATTTGTTGCCAGATTGCGACAGGCACTACGCCAGTTGATCCGGATTTTGCTATGGTCTCCCGTTAGTCCAGAAACACATGGAGTTATTCCAATGCAGTCGACGAAGAAGAAAATGCTGACGCGCCTTGCCGGCCTTGCCCTGGCAGGGGTTGCCACCTTCGCGAGCGCCCAGTCGTCCGAAGGCACCCAGGGGGGCGTGAGCCTGCACTACGGCATTGGCGACCACTACAAGCGCCTGACCCTCAACTACGAAACCGCCTCGCTCTGGACTTATCAATTCGGCGGCAATTGGGGACGCCTTGATCTGACGCCGGAATTCGGTGCCTCGTACTGGCAGGCCGACGGTTCCCGCTCGCCGGGCCACGTGTGGCAATTCAGCGCCATCCCGATGTTCCGCTGGTGGACGGGCGAACGCTTCTACATCGAAGCGGGTATCGGCGCCACGCTGTTTTCCAGCACGCGCTTTGCCAACGAGAACATCAGCACGGCCTTCCAGTTCGGCGACCACGTCGGCCTGGGCTTTCTGGTCACCCCGAACAACCGCATCGGCCTGCGTTATTCGCATTTCTCGAACGCCAGCATCAAGCGTCCGAATCCGGGCCTGGACGTCGTGCAGCTTACCTACACGTACCAGTTCTGATTGCTGCCTGCATGGACGCGGGGCGCGCTCGCCTGAGCGGGCGCCCTGCGCGCAGATCCTGCAAAACCACCCGTCAGGGTGGTTTTTTTTGCCCTGCGCCGGGGTCTGCTCTATTTCCCGGCCTCCTGTCCTGCCTGCCGCAGGGGCGCTGCCCGACGATTCAACACCTCAAAAAGATTATGTTCTGACTGCGTTTCCACGTACTTGTTGGTGTGGAGTGCTATGCCCAGAATGCCCTGGCGACACCCAAAACCACAACGAGCCGTCGCAGGGCCCTGATCGCCGCATCCCGCGCGGTCGCCCAGGCGCCCGGGAGTACGGCACACGGAGACGTCAGATGAAATACCCCTGTATGCAGGCGCGCCGCATGGCGCGCATGGCCGGCGCCGCCGGCCTGGCTATTGCCCTCGGCACCGCATCCTCCATCGCGCTGGCCGACGAATTCCCGAACAAACCCTTGCGCATGGTCGTGGGCTTTGCGCCCGGAGGCGGCGCGGACATCGTGGCCCGCCTGGTGGGCGCGAAGATGGCCGAAAACCTGGGGCAGCAGGTGGTCGTCGAGAACCGCGCCGGCGCCACGGGCACGATCGCCGCCGACAACGTGGCGCGCTCGCCGGCCGACGGCTATTCGCTGTTCCTGGGGTCGCAGTCCACCATGGTGGTCGCGCCGTCCTTGTTTCCCACCTTGCCCTTCACGCCCGAGAAGGACTTCACGCCGGTCTCGCAAGTGGTCACCATGCCGTTGATCCTGGTGGTCAATCCCGCCCTGATCGACGTCAAGAGCGTCGGCGAGCTCACCGAGCACATCCGGAAGGCCGGCAACGGCGCGCTCAGCTATGCCTCCTCAGGCCAGGGCGGCCCGCAGCACATCGCCGGAGAGCTGTATGCCCACATGGTGGGCACCAAGGTGACGCACGTGCCTTACAAGGGCGAATCGGCCGCGATCGCCGACGTGCTGGGCGGACATGTGCCCTACATGTTCGCGAACCTGCCGGTGGCGCTGCCGCACATCAGCTCGGGCAAGCTGCGCCCGCTGGCCATCACCAGCCTGAAACGCGACCCCAAGGCGCCCCAGATCCCCACGCTGGCCGAATCCGGCTTCAAGGACTTCGAGGTCTCGACCTGGTACGGCGTCTTCGCGCCGGCCAAGACGCCCAAGGCCGTGGTCGACAAGCTTTCCACCTCGATCCGGTCCGCGCTGGACCAGCGCGATATGCAGGCCAAGCTCAGCGAGCAGGGTTTCACGGTGGTGGGCAGCGATTCGGCCGCCTTCAGCCGCTTCGTGGGCGCCGAGCTGCCGCGCTGGTCGGTGCTGATCCGCGACATCGGCATCAAGCCCGAGTAGGGCGGACCTGCCGGGCGTTCGGAGCCGGTCGCCCGACGCCGGTCGCCCGATGCCGGTCGCCCGATGCCGGTCGCCCGCAGCCGGTCGCCCCCATTTTTCCTTCCCGAGACTATCTATGATCGATTTCACCGAAAAGCGCGCCGCCGGTCCCGTCATCCGGCTGCACTCCGCGGACAACGTCGTGGTGGCGCGCGTGCCGCTGGGCATCGGCACGGCCGTGCCTGCCGAAGGCCTCGTCAGCCGCAGCCAGGTCCCGGCCGGGCACAAGATCGCGGCGCGCGACCTGCGCGCGGGCGAACCCATCCTCAAGTACAACGTGTGCATCGGCTTTGCCGCCACGGACATACCGGCCGGCACCTACGTCCACTCGCACAACATGGACTTCCAGGAGTTCGACCGCGACTATGCGCACGCGCGCGATTACGTGCCGACCCGCATCCTGCCCGAGTCCGAACAGGCGCAATTCCAGGGCATCGTGCGCGCCAACGGGCAGGTGGGCACGCGCAACTACATCGGCATCCTGGCCACCGTGAACTGTTCCGCCACGGTGGTGCATCGCATTGCCGCGGCGTTCACGCAGGAGGCGATGGCGGCCTATCCCAATGTGGATGGCGTGGTGGCGCTGAGCCATGGCATGGGATGCGGCATGGAAATGTCGGGCGAGCCGATGGACCTGCTCCGGCGCACGATGGGCGGCTATGCCTGTCATGCGAACTTTGCCGGGGTGCTGATCGTCGGGCTGGGCTGCGAGCGCAACCAGCTCGATGCGCTGCTCAAGGACCAGGGACTTGAAGCGGGCGCGCGGCTGCGGACCTTCATCATGCAGGAGACCGGCGGCACGCGTAAAACCATCGAAGCGGGCATCGATGCCGTGAAGGCCATGCTGCCGCAGGCGAACGACGTGCAGCGTGTGCCGGTGCCTGCGCGGCATCTGAAGATCGGCCTGCAGTGCGGCGGATCGGACGGGTTTTCGTCGATCACCGCGAATCCGGCGCTGGGCGCGGCCATGGACATCCTGGTGCGCCACGGCGGCACGGCCATATTGTCGGAAACCCCGGAAATCTATGGGGTGGAGCACACGCTGACCTCGCGCGCGCGCAGCCGCGAGGTGGGCGAGAAGCTGGTGCGGCGCATCCGCTGGTGGAAGGAAGAGTACTCGCCGGGCCGTGACGTGCAGATCAATGGAAAGGTCAGCCCGGGCAATCAGATGGGTGGTCTGGCCAATATCTTCGAGAAATCGCTGGGTTCCTCGATGAAGGGCGGCACGACGGGCTTGATGGAGGTGTATCGCTACGCAGAGCCCGTCCGGCAGCCGGGCATGGTGTTCATGGACACGCCGGGCTTTGATCCCGTGTCGGCGACGGGGCAGATCGCGGGCGGCGCGAACATGATCTGTTTTACCACCGGCCGCGGCTCGATGTTCGGCGCCAAGCCGGTGCCTTCGATCAAGCTCGCGACCAATACGCCGATGTTCGAGCGCCTGACCGAGGACATGGACGTCAATTGCGGCCAGATCCTGGACGGCACCGCCACGCTGCAAGAGGTGGCGCAGCGGATCTTCGAAGAGATCCTGCGCGTGGCCTCGGGCGCCCGCAGCAAGAGCGAATTGCTGGGACTGGGGGACCACGAGTTCGTGCCCTGGAACATTGGTGTCGTGAGCTGATCCGCATGGCGCGGACCGCGCCGGCGCGGACGGTCAAGCGGGACCGTCCGCGCTTCGCGGGCAGGAATCAGACAGCGATCAGGCAGCGATCAGGCGTCGGCCAGCGCGGCCGCGCCGGGCATGTCAAAGCCGTTGGCCTGAAGCGCAGCCTTCAGGGCATCGGTCTGCGCGGCGTTCAGCTCGACGAGCGGCGCGCGCACCGTGGCCCACGCGGCGTCGCCCGATTTCCAGGCGATGGCGGCCTTCATGGCGGGAATCATGGGAAATTGCTGGAACACGTTGCGCGTGGCGTTCAGGCCCGCCTGGCGCTCGTCCGCATCCGCGTCCTGCCAGCGCTGCTGCAGCGCGACGATGGGGCCCGGATTGACGTTGCCGGTCGCCGTGATGCAGCCCACGCCGCCCGCGCGCAGCGTCTGCAGCAGGAATGCCTCGCTGCCCGCATAGACCTGGAAGCCGCACGGCGCAAAGCGTTCGATCATCGCCGCCGTGTTGGCCCAATCGCCGCCGCTGTCCTTCACGCCCGCGACGATGCCGGGGTAGCGGTCCAGCAGGCGGTCGATGAGATCCAGGCTGAGGGGCACCTGGCTGACGGGCGGGATGTGGTACAGGTACATGCGCAGCGCGTCGTCGCCCACGCCCTCGATCAGTCCGGCGTAGTAGCGGAAAAGACCTTCGTCGCTGACGCCTTTGTAGTAGAAGGGCGGCAGCACCAGCACGCCCATGCTGCCGCTGCGCACCGCATGCTGGGTGAGCGCAATGGCGTCCGGCAGCGCGCACGCGCCCGTGCCGGGCATCAGCGCCGACGGTTCCACGCCCGCGTCGAGCAGCGCGTCCAGCAGGGTGTGCTTTTCGGCCAGGGACAGCGAATTCGCCTCGGAATTGGTCCCAAATATGGCCAGTCCGACGGACTGCTCGCGCAGCCAGCGGCAATGCTTCACGTAGCGGCCCAATGCCGGACGATGGCGCTCATCGAACGGTGTCAGCACCGGGGAAAAAACGCCGGGAATGCGGGCAGGGGTCGTCATGTCTCTACTCGTTATCGGTTGGGGGAAGAAACGCGCCGCGGCCGCGCGGCTGCGATCCCCGATTCTGGCATTGATCCGGCCTGCAAACATCTGCTGTTTAATGGGTTCAATCCATAAAATTATTGTGGTTTGCCATCGGTCAAGCCACGCATCGACAAGGGGGAGACGGTGGATACGCGATATGTGCAGAGCTTTGTGTCGGTGGTCGAATGCGGTTCGCTGGCCGAGGCGGCGCGGCGGCTCGACCTGACGCCCGCCGCCATCGCGGCGCGCGTGCGCACGCTGGAGGAGGAACTGGGCGCCACGCTGGTCAAGCGCGTGGGGCGCAGCGTCAAGGCGACCGAAGCCGGCCTGAAAGTGCTGGAACGCGCCCGCGGCGTCCTGCGCGAAGTACGCGACCTGCGGGCCAGCGCCGCGGACGATGCGCCGCTGGGCGAGCTGCGCCTGGGGGTCTCGGCATCGGGGCTGACGGGCATCATGCCCATCGTGCTGGCCCGCCTGTACCGCCGGCTGCCCAAGCTGGCGGTCTTCATGGAGCCGGGCACCTCCAATCACCTGTACCACCGGGTGATCAACGGGGACCTCGACGCGGCGTTCATCGTCAAGCCGCAATTCAACCTGTCCAAGGGCTACGCCTGGAAGCTGTTGACCGAGGAGCCGCTGGTCGTTCTTGCGCCGCCCGGCACGCCGGGGAACGACGCCCACGAACTGATGCGCACGCAACCCTTCATCCGCTACGACCGCAACGTCTGGGGCGGCCGCCTGGCCGACCAATACCTGCGCCAGCATGGCATCGCGCCGCGCGAGCGGCTGGAGGTCGATGGCCTCATGGGCATTGCCTGCATGGTCTCCGAGGGCCTGGGCGTGTCGCTGGTGCCGGACTGGGCGCCGGACTGGCTCGACAGCCGCCGCGTCAAGCGCGTGCTGCTGCCCGGGCGTGCGCCCCTGCGCCGGATGGGCATTCTGTGGGCGCGGCACATGCCGCATTCGGCGCTCGCCGAGGCCTTTGTGGAGGAGGCGGGCAGGGCCTTGAATCCGCTTGCGCGCCGCGCGTAGGGCGACGGGGCCTAAGCTCCCTTCCCGAGGGCGCGGCGCGGCCCCCGTGAATCCGCCCGTACCATGAAAAACACCCCGCAGTCCGGATTCGAATCCGGCGTGCGGGGTGTTGCGCCTTGTCAGGCCAAGCCCTTGCGGGCTTGCCGTTTAGTGGCGGGTTTCGACCTGGACCAGCGGCTCGTTCGAGACGGGCGTCACCGGCTTGCGCTCGCGGCCCAGGCGGACCGGCGCGTACGAAGCGGCGATGCGCTGCTGGGTCTGCGCGTGGCGTTCCGGATCGGTTTCCACCCACTGCAGGCCGGCGGCATTAACCACGTCGTGCAGGGCCTGCGCCTTGGCGGCCGGGGCAGCGGCAGGCACCACGATGGGCTGCGCGCTGGCCGGGGCCGACGGTGCGGGCGCCGGGGCGGCGACCGGGGCTGCCGCGGGAGCTGCTGCCGGTGCGGGGGCGGCGACGGGCGCTTCGACCACGGGTTCCACGGCGGGCGCTTCCACGGGGGCTTGCACCGGTTCGGCGGCAACGGAAACTTCGCTGGCGGGCGCCACGGCGACGGGCTGGGCGGCTTCACGCGGCGCCGTCTGCACGGGCTGGGCGACGGGCTCGGCCTCGGGCTGCGTCACCGGCTCGGCAACGACCTGCGCGGACTCGGACTCGGGCTTGGCGGTTTCGACCTGGCCGGACGCGGCTTCCTGCACGGGAGCAGCTTCCTGCACCGGTGCGGGTTGCGCGGCGGCCTGCTCGGGCTGTGCGGCCGGAGCGGCTTGAACCTGCTGCGCGGGGGCGGCTACGGTCTGGGCGGCAGCCGGTTGCGCGGGCTCGGCAACGACGCCGTCGGCCTGCGGTTCGCCGGCTTCGTCCGTGCCGTCTTCCAGCAGCTCGTCGCTGCCGGCCACGCCTGCTTCTTCCTGGCTGCGGCGGCCACGGCGGCTGCGGCGGCGGCGGCGCTTGCGTTCGGGATCGGCCGCGCCTTCGGCGCCTTCACCCTGCAGGCCATCGGCGGACTGCTCGACGGCGTCGGCGTCCAGGTTGGCTTCGGCGGCGGGCTGCTGTTCAGATCGGGCGTCGGGCAGCGCGGTGGCGACCGTCTGGGCCAAAGCGGCGACCATGCTTTCCTGTTCGCTCATCGGCGCGTCGGCCTGGCCTTCCTCGCGGCGGTTGCGGCCACGGCCACGGCGGCGGTTGCGGCCGGCACCGGTGTCTTCACCGTTGAGCTCGGGTGCCTGATCCGGACGGCTCGATGCCAGGGCGGCTTGCGTGGCGGATTGCGTATCGCGCTCGCCGCGGGCTTCACCGCGACCTTGGCGCTCGCCGCGTTCGGCGTCGGAGCGGCGGTTGCCGCGCACGTGGTGACGTGCGCCTTCCGTGCCCTCGGCGCCTTCGCCGCGCGCTTCGCCGCGACGGTTGCGGTTGCGGTCGGAACCGTGGCGTTCGCCTCGGCGCTCCTGGCCGTCATGGCTGCCGCGGCCCTTGCCGCGGGTGGGGGCGGCACGCTTGGCGGTTTCTTCGGCGGGGGCGGGCGCGGGCTTGGCGGGTTCGGAACCGCCGGTCAGCCAGCCGACCAGACGCTTGAACAGGCCGCCCAGACCGGCGCCCGTGGCGGGCGCGGCGGGGGCCGCGGCCGGTGCGGCGGGGGTCGAGACCGGAGCAGGCTGCGACGGCGTGATGCCCTTGACCAGGGCTTCCGGACGCGACTTGATTTCGCTTTCGCGCGGCTGCCAGGGGGCGTCGGTGGCCGGGGCTTCGACCAGCTCGAAGCTGGTCTTCACTTCTTCCAGGCGCGGATCGTCGTGGCGCAGGCGCTCGATGTGATGGTGCGGCGTTTCCAGATGCTTGTTGGGGATCAGCATCAGGTTGACCTTCAGGCGCGCTTCCATCTTGGTGATGTCGGCACGCTTTTCGTTCAAGAGGTACGTGGCCACGTCGACGGGCACCTGGGCGTGGACCGCCGCGGTGTTTTCCTTCATGGCCTCTTCCTGCAGCAGGCGCAGGACGTGCAGGGCGCTGGACTCGGCATCGCGGATCACGCCGGTGCCGTTGCAGCGCGGGCAGGTGATGTGCGAGCCTTCGTTCAGGGCCGGACGCAGGCGCTGGCGCGACAGCTCCATCAGGCCGAAACGCGAGATCTTGCCCATCTGGACGCGGGCGCGGTCGAAATGGAGGGCATCACGCAGGCGCTGTTCGACGGCGCGCTGGTTCTTGCTGTCTTCCATGTCGATGAAGTCGATGACGATCAGGCCACCCAGGTCGCGCAGGCGCAACTGCCGGGCCACTTCGTCGGCCGCTTCCGAGTTGGTGCGCAGCGCGGTTTCCTCGATGTCGGCGCCGCGGGTGGAGCGGGCCGAGTTGACGTCGACGGAAACCAGCGCTTCGGTGTGGTCGATCACGATGGCGCCGCCCGAGGGCAATTGCACCGTGCGCGAATAGGCCGTCTCGATCTGGTGTTCGATCTGGAAGCGCGAGAAGAGGGGGATGTCGTCACGGTAGCGTTTGACGCGCTGGACGTTGTCCGGCATCACCACGCTCATGAAGGCGGTGGCCTGGTCGGCGATCTCGTCCGTGTCGATCAGGATCTCGCCGATCTCGGGCGAGAAATAATCGCGGATGGCGCGGATGACGAGGCTGGATTCGAGGTAGATCAGGATGGGCGCGGCATTGTCGCGCGCGGCGCCGTCGATGGCGGTCCAGAGCTGCAACAGGTAGGACAGGTCCCACTGGAGTTCTTCGACGTTGCGGCCGATGCCTGCGGTGCGGGCGATGATGCTCATGCCCTGGGGCAGGTCGAGCTGTTCCATCGTGTCGCGCAGTTCCTGGCGGTCCTCGCCCTCGACGCGGCGCGAAACACCGCCGCCACGGGGGTTGTTGGGCATAAGGACCAGATAGCGGCCGGCCAGCGAGATGAACGTGGTGAGGGCTGCGCCCTTGTTGCCGCGTTCTTCCTTTTCGACCTGGACGATCAGTTCCTGGCCTTCGCGCAGGGCGTCCTGGATGCGGGCGGTGCGCACATCCACGCCTTCCTTGAAGAAGCTGCGGGCAACTTCCTTGAAAGGCAGAAAGCCGTGGCGGTCCTCGCCGTAATTGACGAAGCAGGCTTCAAGGCCGGGTTCGATCCGGGTGATGACACCTTTGTAGATGTTGCCTTTGCGTTGTTCGCGGCCGGCAGTCTCGATGTCGAGGTCGATGAGTTTTTGCCCATCGACGATAGCGACGCGTAATTCTTCCTGATGCGTCGCATTGAACAGCATGCGCTTCATGAGAGGGTTTCTCCGTTGTCATGACGCGCCGATATCGGCGCGTGACCTCGGGCCACTCGGGCTGCGGCTGAAGCGGGCAAGAAGTTGCGGACCGTACCTGGGCGGCGCCCAGGCGTATCCGCCGCGGGTCAGGCGGGCACGTCGTGCCGTGGGGCACGGGGTTCTTTCAGCAGGAGGGTCAGCTTCACTGAATGTGGTTTGACGGAGTGTGCTGGGAACGGCAGCTGCGGTCGGATTGGTTGCCTACACGCAGCTGGTGCTTTAAATATGCGACGATTCTTGCAGTGCTTCAGAGCCGCTTGCGGCATGCAACGGACCTGCCGGGAAAGCGGGCAAGATGAATGCCACACCACTATCCCGCAGGGCTCGGTTGCGCCGGCGACCAAGAGACCCAGGGGTTGAATGAGCAGGCAGTACAATGGCGGCCCGCGCGCTCGACGGAGTTGCGTGTTGGTTGCATCTCTACGCCAGGCGGCTTGTTCAGCCCCTTAAGGCTGTCCCGATTATATGTCGCTTTCCGCAATGCGCAAAGAAACTTCCTCCCCTGAATTCGCCTCAAAAGCAGCGCCCGCCGTCCGGATGGTCGAAGTGGGCGCCGAGCACGCCGGCCAGCGTCTGGACAACTTCCTCATGCGCTTGTGCAAGGGGGTGCCCAAGACGCACATCTACAAGGCCATCCGCGGCGGCGAGGTGCGCGTCAACAAGGGACGCATCCAGGTCGACTACCGGGTGGAAGAAGGGGATGTCGTGCGCATTCCGCCGCTGCGCCTGCCCGATCCGGGCAAGCCCAGGCCCGTGCCGGCCGCCGAATTCCCCATCGTGTTCGAGGACGACGCGATGCTGGTCGTGGACAAGCCCGCCGGCGTGGCCGTCCACGGCGGCAGCGGGGTGTCGTTCGGCGTGATCGAACAATTGCGCGCCGCTCGCCCGCAGGCCAAGTTCCTGGAATTGGTGCACCGGCTCGACCGCGAGACCTCCGGGCTGCTCATGGTCGCCAAGAAGCGCAGCGCGCTGCTGGCCCTGCACGCCATGCTGCGCGAGGGCAGGAGCGACAAGCATTACTTTGCGCTGGTCGAGGGCGATTGGGTCAACGATCGCCAGCACATCAAGCTGTCGCTGGCCAAGTGGACCACCCAATCGGGCGAGCGCCGCGTCAAGGTGGATCCGGACGGGCAGACGGCGCACACCATCGTCACGCTGAAACAGCGGTTTGGCGGTTACAGTCTGGTCGACGCCGAGTTGCGCACCGGCCGTACCCACCAGATCCGCGTCCACCTGGCGGCCAGCGGCTTTCCCATCGTCGGGGACGACAAATACGGCCACGACGAGGTGCGGGCCCGGTTCGCGCGGCAGGGCTTCAATCGCATGTTCCTGCACGCCCACAGTCTCACCTTCCCTCATCCGCTCACGGGCGAGGTCATGACCCTTACCGCCGAGCTGCCGCCCGCTTGCCGGAACATACTGAAATCACTGGAGTCGGTCTGATATGTCGTATTCGCTGGTCGTCTTTGACTGGGATGGCACCTTGATGGATTCCACCCACAGCATCGTGGCCGCCATCCAGGGCGCCTGCCGCGACCTGGAGCTGGCGGTGCCGTCCGCGTCCGAGGCGAGCTGGGTCATCGGTCTGTCCCTCGAAAGCGCCTTGCGCCGCGCCGTCCCGGAACTGACGCAGGCCATGCTCCCGCGTTTTCTGGAGCGCTACCGCACGCATTACCTGTTGCGCGATCCCGAGCTGCGCCTGTTCGAAGGCATTCCCGAGCTGTTGACCGAACTTGCCGGCCAGAACGTGCGCCTGGCAGTCGCCACCGGCAAGAGCCGGGTCGGGCTGACCCGGGCGCTCGCGGCCACGGGCCTGGGGCCGCTGTTCGACGCCACCCGTACCGCCGACGAAACCTTCAGCAAGCCGCATCCGGCGATGTTGCACGAGCTGATGCAGGAGCTGGACGTGGATCCGGCCGGGGTCGTCATGGTGGGCGACACCTCGCACGACTTGCAGATGGCCTGCAATGCGGGGGTGCATGGCCTGGGCGTGACGTACGGCGCTCATACCCTGAAGGAACTTCAGGGATGTGCCCCGCAAGCCGTGTTCGACAGCGTGCCGCTGATGCGCGAATGGCTGCTGCCGCGCGTGGGCGCGGGCGCCTAGCTCCAAAGCGCGTCCAGTGGCCGCGGAACGTCGGCCCTGCAGGCCGGTCTATCGGAAAGGCGCCTCCCGTTCTTCTCGTTCTTCTCGTTCTTCTCGTTTTGTGGGCGGGCGCCGCGGAATAACATAGGCTCGTCCAGCGTCCATGAAGGGCGCGGGGCGCGCTCAGGGCGCCTGCGCCTTCCCGGAGACTACGATGCTGATACGCAAGCCAGACGACCTTCTTTCTTCCGAGATCACCTCCGAGGCCGTGTGGCGGTCGCGCCGCGAGCTGATGCTCCGGGCCGGCGCTGCCGCTGCCGCCGTCGGGTTGCCGGGATGGGCCACGCGCGCAGCCCATGCGCAGGAGGCGGGCGCATTGCCGGGCAAGGCCAATCCCGCCTTCAGCGTGATGGACAAGCAGACGTCCCTGTCGGACGTCACCTCCTACAACAATTACTACGAGTTCGGCGTAAATAAGGACGATCCGGCGGCCAATGCCGGCAAGTTGCAGACACGTCCCTGGACCGTCAGCGTCGAAGGCGAGGTCAACAAGCCGCGCACCTTCACGATCGAAGAGCTGCTCAAGCTGGCCCCGATGGAAGACCGGGTGTATCGCCTGCGTTGCGTCGAAGGCTGGTCGATGGTCATCCCCTGGGTGGGCTATTCGCTGTCCGAAGTGCTCAAGCAGGTCGAGCCCAACGGCAACGCCAAATACGTCGAGTTCGTCACCGCCGTGCAGCGCGAAAACATGCCGGGTGTGCGGGCCGCCATCCTGGAGTGGCCCTATGTGGAGGGGCTGCGTATCGATGAGGCGATGCATCCGCTGGCCATGCTGGTGTTCGGCGTCTATGGGCGCGTGTTGCCCAACCAGAACGGCGCGCCGCTGCGGCTGGCCGTGCCCTGGAAATACGGCTTCAAATCGGGCAAGTCGCTCGTCAAGATCCGGCTCGTCGAAAAGCAGCCGATGACCTCGTGGGTGAAGTCCGCGCCGCAAGAGTACGGCTTCTACGCCAATGTGAACCCCAACGTCGCTCATCCTCGCTGGAGCCAGGCGACTGAACGCCGGATCGGCGAGGACGGGTTGTTCAGCCCCAAGCGCAAGACCTTGATGTTCAATGGCTATGGCGATCAGGTGGCGTCGCTCTATCAGGGCATGGACCTGAAGGCCAATTACTGAGGCTCCCCATGTCCGTCGGCGCTCCTCGCGCGGCTTCTGCCCCGGTGTCGGGCAAGGCGCAACTGTCGGCCAAGACGGTTGCGCGCTTCAAGCCGCTGCTTTTCTTGCTGGGCCTGGCGCCTTTTGCGCGCTGGATCTGGCTGGGTCTGAACAACGGCCTGACGGCCAACCCCGTTGAATTCCTGACCCGTTCGTCCGGCACGTGGGCCCTGGTGTGCCTGCTGGTCACCCTGGCGATCACGCCGCTGCGGCGCCTGCTCGGACAGCCCGCGCTGGTGCGCGTGCGGCGCATGTGCGGCCTCTTCGCGTTTTTTTACGCGGCCATGCATTTCATGGCGTGGGTCTGGTGGGATCGGGGGTTCGATCCGGTGGGAATGGTGCGCGACATCGGTGAACGCCCCTTCATCATGGTGGGATTTTCGGCGTTCGTGCTGATGACGGCCCTGGCCGCAACCTCCACGCAGTGGGCGATGCGCAGGATGGGAAAGCGTTGGCAGACCCTGCACCGGGCCATTTACGCCATCGGCTTGCTGGTCATCCTGCATTACTGGTGGCACAAGGCCGGCAAGAACGACCTGACGCAGCCGGCGATATACGGCGCGGTCCTGGCGGTGTTGCTGGGCTGGCGCGTGGTGGCTTGGTGGCGGCGCCGGCCTTAGCGGGCGCCGCGGGTCGTCACAACATGGACAGCATGATGGCGGCGGTCTCAGCGTCCGGCTGGCCATCGTGCAGGGCAGGGCGGTAGTGCATCTGGAATGCCGCCAGCGTATTGATGGTTTCGCGATCCAGCGTGCCGTGTTGCGGACAGGCGTAGCCTAGCCGCTGCAATTGCTTCTGGAACCACGCCACGTCCGGTGTGCCTTCGGCTTGCAGGCGAGCCAGGTGCTCGGCGGCGCCGGCTTCGTTGTACCAGCGGCCGATGCCGGCGTCCGCCAGCGCCTTCCAGGGAAAGAGCGGGCCGGGGTCCACCTTGCGCTGCGGCGCGATGTCGCTGTGGCCCACGACGTTCTCGGCGGCGATCCCGTGGCGCTGGATGATGTCGCGCAGCAGAATCGTCAGCGCGCGCACCTGGCGCGCGTCGTAAGGATGCCAGACGCGCTTGCCGTCCTCGCCCTCCGTCCAGCCCGGATTGACGATCTCGATGCCAATCGACGTGCTGTTCATCGCGATATTGCCGTACCAGGAACTCGCTCCGGCATGCCACGCGGCGCGGCTTTCATCGACCAGGCGGTAGGCGCGTCCGTCCAGGTCCAGCAGATAGTGGGCGCTGACCTTGCCTTGGGAAAGCAGGTGCAGCGATTTGGCGTCGTCCACGGTCGTGTAGTGCACGACGACGGCGCGCACCCGGCTGCTCTGGCTGACGGCGGTGATCGAGGTGTCCAGGTCGAGTCCGGCGGGACCCCGCGAGGCGCAACCCGCCAGGGCCGCCGCGGCCAGCAGCGTGCAGATCAGGCGGATCATGTCAGCGGGCCAGGTAAAGGAACAGCGTGGGCAGCTTGTCCAGTTGCGGCGCGGGCAACTTTTTCCAGTCGGCCACCGTGTGCGTCACGACCCATTCGTCGTCGGTCGTCACCGAGCGCGCCACGCACAGCTTGGTGTCGCCCTTCAGGGTGGCCACCAGCGTCGCGAACATGGCGGCGTTGCGATAGGGGGTCTCGATCAGCAACTGGGTCTGGTTGTGGCGGGCGGAGTGCTGCTCCCAGGCGCGCAACTGCTTGGCGCGTTCGGCCGGATCCACCGGCGCGTACCCGTGGAAGGCGAATCGCTGGCCGTCCAGGCCGCTGGCCATGAGACCCAGGAGAATGGACGACGGGCCCACCCACGGCTTGACGGTGATTCCCAGGCGGTGGGCCGCGTCGACCACCTTGGCGCCGGGGTCCGCGACGGCGGGGCATCCGGCCTCGGACACCAGGCCGATCTCGGCGCCTTGCTTCACGGGTTCGAGCCACGCCTTGATCTGCGCGGCGTCGGCCTTGTCGGTCAGGGTGTGGATGGTGATTTCCTGCAGTGGCCGGGAGGTGCCGATAAGCTTGAGGAAGGCGCGGGCCGTCTTGGCGTTTTCGGCGATATACGTGTCCAGCCTGCCGGCGAGGGCGCGCACGTCCGCGGGCAGCCAGCGTTCGGGAGGTGCGTCGCCCAGGCTGACGGGGATCAGGTGCAGGGCGCCGCTCATGCGGGCGCTCCGGGGGCGTCGAGCGGATCCAGTCCGAAAATGGCCAGCATGCGCGTCAATTCGATCAGGGGCAGGCCTATGATGGCGGTGGGGTCGTCGCTCTGGATGCTTTCCATCAGGGCAATGCCCAGGCTTTCCGCCTTGGCGCTGCCTGCGGTATCGTAAGGTTCCTCGGCGCGCAGATAGGCGTCGATGGCGCGGTCCGGCAGCTGGCGGAACCGGCAGCGGGTAATGATGTCGGCCTTTTCCACTCGTTGGCCGTCCGTTACCGCCAGGGCGCTGTGAAACTCCACCAGTTGGCCCGACAGGGCGCGCAACTGTGCCTGTGCCCGCAGAAAATCGCCCGGCTTGCCGATGGGCGCGCCGTCCACCGTGGCCACCTGATCCGACCCGATCACGATGCTGCCCGGTTGCCTGGCCGCCACGGCCATGGCCTTGGCGACAGACAGCCGCAAGGCCAGCGCCTCGGGCGCTTCGCCGGGTTGTGGCGTTTCGTCGACATCGGGCGAAATCGCGATAAAGGGCAGGCGCAGCCGCGACAGCAATTCTTTGCGGTAGGGCGAGCTGGACGCGAGGATCAGACTAGGCTTCTGGGGCATTCGGCATTTGACGATGATACGTAAGTCACAGTATTATCTAACGTTTTGCGGCATTTTTGCAGGAACATCAACATGACACCCAAGGGAAAGCCTGGCGACGATAGTCGCCGCGCGGGCGGATCGGCAGGTGCTAAGAAAGGTGTGACTGCGGGTATGGATGCGGGCATGAATGCGGGTATGAAGGCGACCGCGGCTGCGTCAGCAGGCGCCAGGGATGCCGTCATGAAACCCATCGATGCGTTTGCGTTTGCCCGCATGCGCAAGACGGCGCAGGGATCCATTGCCTTGGTGCGGCTTGCACGCGTGGTGGATGGTTTGCCCGAGCAGCCTGCGGGCGAAGCGGGTCTTGTGACCTGGTCCGTGCAAGGCGACGAAGGCAAGACCGGCCTGGTGATGGGTCAGCCGCTTCTGCGCCTGCACGTGCAGGCCAATCCGGTCGTCATATGCCAGCGGTGCAATGCGCCGTTTGCGTACCCGATCGACAGCGAAGTGGTGCTGCAACTGGTCAAATCCGAAGACGACCTCGACGATGGCTATTCCGTTGCTGAACAAGGCGACGGTGACGACGACGAGGACGACGACGGCGTAGGAAAGGATTCGGTGGCCTCCCTGCCTGAAAAGGTGGTGGGGTCGCATCATTTTGATCTGTTGGCCCAGATCGAAGATGAGCTCATTCTGAGCATTCCGTATGTGCCCAAGCATGATGTATGCCCGGGCGCGCAGGCCAAGGCCAGCGAAGCTCTTGAAGAGGAGCCCGCTGTCAAGCGTCCGTCGCCGTTTGCGGTGCTGGAACAACTGAAGCACAAAGATTGAGATCAACATCGGGCCGCATCGCGTACAATGCGCCCCGTTTCTAGGAGTCATCATGGCCGTTCAACAAAACAAGAAGTCCCCCTCCAAGCGCGGTATGCACCGTTCGCACGATTTTCTGGTGGCCCCGTCGACCGCCATCGAACCGAACACCGGTGAAACGCACCTGCGTCACCACATCAGCCCCAACGGCTTCTACCGTGGCCGCAAGGTCCTGAAGACCAAGGCCGACGAATAAGGCCCCCGGGCCGAACTCGTACTCGGACCATTTCGGCTGAGCGCTGATACCTGGCACCCGTGATACGCATCGCCATAGACTGTATGGGCGGAGACTTCGGTCTGCCCGTCACGATTCCGGCTGCGATCGAGTTCGCCCGGCAATTTCCGGATACCCGGCTGTTGCTGGTCGGGCTTCCCGACGCTATCGAAGCGGCGCTCTCCGAGCACCGCAACGTGGCGCGCGATCGCATTGAGATCGTGGCGGCTTCCGAAGTCGTCACCATGGACGACCCGGTCGAGGTCGCCCTGCGCCGCAAAAAAGACTCCTCCATGCGCCTCGCTGCCCAGTCCGTCAAGGATGGGCGGGCGGACGCCTGCGTTTCCGCGGGCAATACCGGCGCCTGGATGGCCATTTCCCGCTACGTGCTCAAGACGCTGGACGGCATCGACCGCCCGGCCATCGCCACGTCCATTCCGAACCAGACGGGCCGCGCCACCACGGTGCTGGACCTGGGGGCGAACGTGGACTGCACGGCCGAGCACCTGCTGCAATTCGCCATCATGGGCGCCGCGCTGTCGCAGGCGGTGGACCATCGCGACAATCCCACGGTGGGTTTGCTCAACATTGGCGAAGAAGTCATCAAGGGCAACGAAGTCGTCAAGGAAGCCGCCGAGCTCCTGCGCGGCAGCCCGCTGAACTTCTACGGCAACGTCGAAGGCAATGACATCTTCAAGGGCACGGTCGACGTCGTCGTCTGCGACGGCTTTGTCGGCAACGTCGTGCTCAAGTCCGTCGAGGGCTTGGCGAAGATGCTGTCCAGCATCATTCGCGAAGAGTTCAAACGCAATCTGATCACGCTGATCGCCGGCGCTGTGGCCAAGCCGGTGCTGAACCGCCTGCGCAACCGCGTCGACAACCGCCGCTACAACGGCGCAGCCTTGCTGGGCCTGCGCGGCGTGGTCATCAAGAGCCACGGCTCCGCGGACGTTTACGCCTTCGGTTTTGCCTTGCAGCGCGCCCGCGAAGCCGTAGTGAGTAAACTGCTGGAGCGCACCGCTCAGACGGTCGCCCAAATTACCAAGCGCGTTCAATCCGGCGATCGCCCATCGGCGGCGTCGCCTAACGTGGCTGGGGACACCGCTTGATGGATACCGCAATGAAATATTCCGTGATCGCGGGCACCGGCAGCTTCCTGCCGGAACGCGTGGTTTCGAATGACGAACTGGCTGCGGAACTGGCGACGCGCGACATCGCCACCTCCGACGAATGGATTGTCGAGCGCACGGGCATCCGTCAGCGCCATCTGGCCGAGCGTGGCGTGACCACCAGCCAGTTGGCCACCGAGGCATCTCGCCTTGCGCTGGCCGATGCAGGCGTCGACGCTTCCGAAATCGATCTCGTCATCGTGGCCACGTCCACCCCCGATTTCGTGTTTCCCAGCACGGCCTGCCTGGTGCAGGCCAACATCGGCGCCAAGGGGTCGGCCGCGTTCGACGTGCAGGCCGTGTGCAGCGGCTTCGTCTACGCGCTCACCACTGCCGACAGCTTCATCCGGGCGGGCCGCGCGCGCTGCGCGCTGGTGATCGGCGCCGAGGTGTTCTCGCGCATCCTGGACTGGAATGACCGCAGCACCTGCGTGCTGTTTGGCGACGGCGCGGGCGCCGTCGTACTCAAGGCGTCGGACAAGCCTGGCATCATGGCCGCACAACTGCACGCCGACGGCAGCCAGATGAAGATCCTCAGCGCCGCTGGCAACGTGGCCTACGGCGACGTGACGGGCGATCCCTTCCTGCGCATGGACGGCCAGGCCGTCTTCAAGCAGGCCGTCACCGTGCTGGACCGTTCCGCGCGCGACACGTGCGCCGAAGCCGGCGTCACCGTTTCGGATGTCGATTGGCTGATCCCGCATCAGGCCAACGTGCGCATCCTGAATTTCCTGGCACGCAAGCTGGATGTGCCGGTCGAGAAGGTCGTCATCACGGTCGACAGCCACGCCAATACGTCCGCGGCCAGCGTGCCGCTTGCGCTCGACGCCGCGCGCCGCGACGGCCGCGTCAAGCCGGGTCAGCTCATCCTGATGCAAGGCGTGGGCGGCGGATTCACCTGGGGCTCGGTACTGGTCCGCATGTAAGGGCGCGGCCCTGGTCGCGGCGGCCTGCGTGCCGCTGCCGGCCGGAGAGCACGCCTGGCATTTCAGCCTGCATCTCACACAGACACTGAATCAATCCACACGCTCAATCATGAAAATCGCTTTTGTCTTTCCTGGCCAAGGTTCGCAGGCTGTCGGCATGCTGGACGCCTGGTCCGGCGTGGCGGCGGTCACCGACACCGTGTCGCGGGCCTCGCAGGCCCTGGGACAGGACCTGGGCGCGCTGATCGCGCAGGGTCCCGCGGATCAGCTCAACCTGACCACCAACACCCAACCGGCCATGCTGACCGCCGGCGTTGCGTTCTACAACGCCTGGTGCGCGGCGGGTGGCCGCAAGCCTGACGTCGTGGCGGGCCACAGCCTGGGCGAATACGCCGCGCTGACCGCCGCGGGTTCGTTGTCGCTGGAAGATGCCGTGCGCCTGGTTCGTGTGCGCGCCGACGCCATGCAGGCCGCCGTGCCCGTCGGCACGGGCGCCATGGCCGCGATCCTGGGGCTGGACGACGATGCCGTGCGCGCCGCGTGCGCCCAGGCCGCGCAGGACGAGGTGGTCGAGGCCGTGAACTTCAATGCCCCGGCCCAGGTCGTCATTGCCGGGACCAAGGCTGCGGTCGAGCGCGCCTGCGAATTGGCCAAGGCCGCGGGCGCCAAGCGCGCCTTGCTGCTGCCGGTTTCCGCGCCGTTCCACTCCAGCCTGCTCAAGCCGGCCGCGGACGTCCTGGCGGCCGCGCTCGCCGGTGTGACGGTGAATGCGCCGCAGGTGCAGGTCATCAACAACGTCGACGTCGCGTCGCCCACCGAACCCGGGGCAATCCGGGATGCGTTGGTGCGCCAGGCATGGCATCCTGTCCGCTGGGTCGAAACCCTGCGCGCCATGAAGGCGCAAGGCGTCACGCACGTCATCGAATGCGGTCCGGGCAAGGTGCTCGCCGGCCTGACCAAGCGCATCGACCCGGAACTCACCGGCCTGGCCATCACCGATCCCGCTTCGCTGGACGCGGCATTGGCCGCCGTCAACGGAAACTGAACACATGGACAATACCTCGACCGAATTGCAGGGCAAGATCGCGCTGGTGACCGGCGCCACCCGCGGCATTGGCCGGGCCATCGCCCTTGAACTGGCGGCGCGCGGCGCAACGGTCGTCGGCACCGCCACGTCCGAATCGGGCGCCGCCGGCATCACGGAAGCGCTGGCGCCGTTCGGCGGCCGGGGCGTGGTGCTCGACGTGACCGACGCCGCGGCCTGCGATGCGTTGATCGACGCGCTGGGCAAGGAAGGCGGCGGTCCCCACATCCTCGTCAATAACGCCGGGATCACCCGTGATACGCTGGCGATGCGCATGAAGGACGACGACTGGTCCGCAGTCATCGACACCAATCTGGCCTCGGTCTTCCGCCTGTCGCGCGCGGTGTTGCGCAGCATGATGAAAGCCCGTTGGGGACGCATCATCAATGTCACCTCGGTGGTGGGTTCCAGCGGCAATGCCGGCCAGGCCAATTACGCGGCCGCCAAGGCCGGCGTGGCGGGCATGTCGCGCGCGCTGGCGCGTGAGCTCGGCAGCCGCAACATCACCGTGAACTGCGTGGCCCCGGGCTTCATCGACACCGACATGACGCGCGCACTGGGCGAAAACCAGACTGCGGCGCTGCTGCAGCAGATTCCGCTGGGCCGTCTGGGTTCGCCGTCTGATATTGCTCATGCCGTGGCCTTTTTGTCCGGGCCGCAGGCGGGTTACATTACCGGCACCACCCTGCACGTCAACGGCGGGATGTACATGCAATAAGTCACGAATCGCGCGTCGCGGCGGGGCAACCGGCCAGGCGCCGCGCGATTCTCCGGAAACGCCGTACATGGGTCTTCCTGCGCCGCTCTCGGCGACAGAACGCATGCGCGGTGTTATTTTTGTCACGGTCAGGCGTTGCATCACTCCGCGCTTGGCTATAATTCGCGGGATTTTTCCCCAATTGGAGATCTGCATGGAAAGCATCGAACAGCGCGTCAAGAAGATCGTCGCTGAACAACTTGGCGTCAACGAAGCCGAGATCAAGAACGAGTCCTCCTTCCTTGACGACCTCGGTGCCGATTCGCTCGACATGGTCGAACTGGTCATGGCTCTCGAAGACGAATTCGAGACCGAGATCCCCGACGAAGAGGCCGAAAAGATCACGACCGTGCAACAAGCGATTGACTACATCAATTCGCACGGTAAGCAGTAAGCTCAGCCTATATCGTCCTGGTTGCCCGAGATGACCTCGGCCAACCCGGAATCAGGGCGGTTTCTGGAGTGCCGTGTGGTCCACCGGCGGGAAGGGCGTTGTAGTGCCCGACTTGCTTTCATGTGGTCCACACGCGCAGCGCATCCCGAAAACCGCCTTTCTTTTGTCTGTTTGAGGAGTCATCCGTGAAGCGACGTGTCGTCATCACCGGCCTGGGTATCGTTTCTCCCGTAGGAAACGATCTGACCACCGCTTGGGACAATATCGTCAACGGACGTTCTGGCATCAGCCGCATCACCCGTTTCGATCCCTCGGCCATCACCACCCACATTGCTGGCGAAGTCAAAGACTTCGACATCAGTACCTATATTTCGGCCAAGGAAGCCCGCCAGATGGATACGTTCATCCATTACGGCCTGGCTGCCGGAATGCAGGCATGGCGCGATTGCGGCCTGGAAGTCACCGAAGAGAATGCCGAGCGCATCGGCGTGATCGTGGGTTCCGGCATCGGCGGCCTGCCGCGCATCGAAGAAACCCAGGTCGAATACATGGCCAAGGGACCGCGGCGGATTTCGCCGTTCTTCGTCCCGGGTTCGCTGATCAACCTGATTTCCGGCCATCTGTCGATCGCCTATGGCATGAAGGGCCCCAGCTACGCCGTGGTGTCGGCGTGCACGACCGGCCTGCACTGCATCGGCGACGCCGCGCGTCTGATCGAATACGGCGATGCCGATGTCATGGTGGCGGGCGGCGCTGAATCGACCGTGTCGCCGCTGGGCATTGGCGGCTTTGCCGCGATGCGCGCGCTGTCGACCCGCAACGATGATCCTCAGACCGCGTCGCGTCCCTGGGACCGCGATCGCGACGGCTTCGTGCTGGGCGAGGGCGCAGGCGTCCTGGTGCTGGAAGAATACGAGCACGCCAAGAAGCGCGGCGCTCGCATCTACGGTGAATTGGCTGGCTACGGCATGAGTTCCGATGCCCACCACATCACCGCCCCGGACAAGGACGGTCCGCGCCGCGGCGTCATCAACGCGCTGCGCAATGGCGGCCTGAATCCCGAAGACGTCCAGTACGTCAACGCGCACGGCACGTCGACGCCCCTGGGCGACAAGAACGAAACCGACGCGCTGAAGCTGGCGTTCGGCGACCACGCCAAGAAACTGGTGGTCAACTCGACCAAGTCGATGACCGGCCACCTGTTGGGCGCGGCCGGCGGCATCGAAGCCGTGTTCACGACCCTGGCCGTCTACAACCAGGTCTCGCCTCCGACGATCAACATCTTCAATCAGGATCCGGAATGCGATCTGGATTACTGCGCGAACGAAGCGCGGCAGATGAAGATCGACGTGGGCTTGTCCAATTCGTTCGGTTTTGGCGGCACCAACGGCTCGATGGCCGTTCGCCGGGTCTGATTTGGAAGGCTCGGTCGGGGGGCGTTGGTCGTTCCGCGTACCTGTCTCGCAGCCCAGGGGCGTCGCTGCGCTCTTCGGGCTGGCCCTCGCCGCCGCGGCCGCCAGCGTGCTGACTGCGGCGTCCTGGCAGGGCCATGGCTGGGAGGCGGGCGCGCTGCTTGCGTTTTCGCTCCTCTTGGCCGGGCTGTTACACTCGGCCCGGAGGACCCCGTCCCCGGTAACGGCGCTACGTACCGCGACCGGGACTGGCCGTTGGCAGTTGCGCCGGCCGCAAGGCTGGCAGGATGCGCTGCTGATCGACCAGCATCGGGGTCCAGCGTGGCTGACGCTTACCTTGCAGCCCTTGCCCACCGGGAGTACGGCCTTTACCACTAGCAAAATCACCCTTACCGTTTGGCGGCAGACGCTGCGACCGGAATCCTGGCGCCGTCTGCGCCTGCTCGCGGGCGCCGCGCGGCAGGCACGACCGGCGCTCCGCCCGCAGGAGGCCTCATGAGCGAGCGTGAAGTCGACGCCCAGCTCGTCGAGCGCGTCCAGCGGGGCGACAAGAAGGCGTTCGACCTGCTGGTGCTCAAGTACCAGCGCAAGATCCTGCGCCTGCTGGCCCGCATGATTCGCGATCCGGCCGAGATCGAGGACGTGGCGCAAGAGGCCTTCATCAAGGCCTATCGCGCCTTGCCCCAGTTCCGGGGCGAAAGCGCCTTCTACACCTGGCTGTACCGTATCGCCATCAATACGGCCCGGAACTGGCTCGCCTCGCAGGGGCGACGGCCCAGCGCGCCCAACGCGATTGAAACGGAAGACGGTGAAACTTTTAACGAAACCGACAACCTAACGGATATAAGCACGCCGGAATCCATGGTTGCCAGCCGCGAAATCGCCGAGACGGTGAACGCGGCCATTGAGGAATTGCCTGAAGAATTGCGCACCGCAATTGTCCTGCGTGAAATCGAAGGTATGAGTTACGAAGACATCGCCCAGAGCATGGATTGCCCGATCGGTACGGTGCGCTCCCGCATTTTTCGTGCGCGCGAAGCCATCGCCACCAAGTTGCGTCCACTGCTCGACACCGATGTCGAGCGTCGCTGGTAAGGAGTGGCAGTCATGCAAACAGCAGCCAAATCCGTTGAGATCGCCGAGTCCTCCTGGGAGGAATCGGTCTCCGCCTGGATGGACGGAGAGGATTCCGACGATATCTTTCCCAGTCTGTTGTCCAAAGAGGGACGTCAGACCTGGGACACCTATCATCTGATTGGTGATTCCCTGCGCAATGCCGATCTGGCGCTGACGCCGAGCGCGGCCTTCCAGGCCCGTCTGGCACGGGCGCTGGACGCGGAATTGCCTATCGTAGCGGCGCCCCGGCGCCGCTCGCCTTTGCGCATGGGCCTTTCCGGCCTGGCCGTGGCTGCGGCCGTGGCCACGGTCGCCTGGGTGGCGCAGCCGTACGTGACCGGCACGCCGGCCACTGAAGTCCGTGTGCTGGCCGATGCCAGCCTGTCGGCCTCGGCCTCGGCCTCGGCGTCCGACGATTCGGGCCTGCGCGACTACCTGGAGGCCCATCGCCAGATGGCCGGCCCCAGCGCGGTGCGGCAGGTGTCGTTCGAAGTCGGAGCGGGACGTTGATGGCGCTTGTGCTTCCGTCACGCTGGCCAGTGTTGGGACGTGCTGCCTCGTGGCAGGCTCACCGCGCCGGCTGGTTCGCCGCCACGCTCCTGACTGCCTTTCTGGCCGCGCATGGTCCCGCGTCCGCCGCCGACGCGCCTGCCGCCGGTCAGGCCGAAGACATCGTGCAGTTGCTCACGCGCATTCAACAAGCCGCCCGCAAGCAGGACTACGCCGGCGTCTTCATGTATCAGCAGGGAGACATGATCCAGTCTTCGCGGCTGGTTCATGTGGTCGATGGCACCGGCGAGCGCGAACGCCTGGAGATCCTCGACGGCCAGCCGCGCGAATACCTGCGTCACAACGAGGACGTGCAGTGCCTGATCCCCGAGCGCAAGACCGTGCTGCTCGAGCGTCGCCGAGGCGATCGTTTCCCGGGCCTGCTGCTGGGCGATCCGGCTCATCTGTCCGAACACTACAAGATCCGCGCCGAATCCGCGCTGCACCGCGTCGCGGGCCGCGAATGCCGGCTCATCACCATCGAACCGCTGGACAAGCTGCGCTATGGCTATCGTCTGTGCGCGGACGTCGAAACCAATCTGCTGCTCAAGGCCCAGACCTTGAACGCCGCGCGCGGCGTGGTCGAGCAGGTGTCGTTCTCGTCGCTGCGGCTGGGTTCCGACGTGGATCCGCAAGCGTTGTCCTCGCACTGGAACACCCGCGACTGGAAGGTCCTCGAGGCCGCCATGAAGAACGTGGACCTCGCAGCCCAGGGGTGGCGCATTCCGGCTCCCAAGGGTTTCAAGCCCATCATGCAGGTCTCGCGCGCCATGAAACGCGGTTCGCCGGTCAGCCAGATGGTGCTGTCCGACGGCCTGGCGGCGATCTCCGTGTTCATCGAGCCCTATGACAGCCAGCGCGACCACCAGCCGCCGCACGGCGCGGCCCAGCGCGGCGCGATCAACGTCTATGGCACGCGCATCGCGGACTTCTGGCTGACCGCAGTGGGCGAAGTGCCCGCAGCCACACTGGAGCAGCTCGCGCAAGCCACTGAGTACGTGCCTCCCGCACCCGCGGCAGCCGCACCGGCGGAGGGCGGGGCCAAGTAGTTCCCGCCTGTCCGCAAGCAGCAATTTCGGAGTGACATATGAAAGCAATGACGGTCTCGAACGCTTTTTTCCGGCGCTTTCTGGCGGCTGTCGCGGCGGGGGCAGTGTTGTCCACCGCCTACGTGCCCGTGACGGCGGCGCAGACCGCGCCTGCCGCCGTCGGGCTGCCCGACTTCACGACCATCGTTGAAAAGGCCGACCCGGCCGTCGTTAACATCCGCACCACGGCGACCGTGCCCGTGCGTGGCGGCGGCGGCCCCGGCGGCACCGACCCCTACGAGCTGTTCCGCTGGTTCTTCGGCCCCGAATTCCAGCCGCCGGGCCAGCCTTCGCCCAATCCGCGCCAGCGTCCCCAGCCGACGCCGCCCGAAGAGCGCACCGTGCCGCGAGGCGTCGGTTCGGGCTTCTTCATTACGGCCGACGGCTTCATCCTGACGAACAACCACGTGGTGGTCGACGCGACGGACATCTACGTGACGCTGACCGACGGGCGCGAGTTCAAGGCCAAGGTCATCGGCACCGACGAGCGCACCGACGTGGCGCTCATCAAGATCGAAGCCAAGGACATGACGCCCCTGGTGGTCGGCGATCCGAAGAAATTGAAGAAGGGCCAGTGGGTGCTGGCGATCGGCTCGCCGTTTGGCCTGGATTCCACGGTCACCTCCGGCATTGTCAGCGCCATCGGCCGCGATACCGGCGAGTACCTGCCGTTCATCCAGACGGACGTCGCGGTCAATCCCGGCAATTCGGGTGGTCCGCTGATCAACCTGGACGGCGAGGTCGTGGGCATCAATTCCCAGATCATCTCGCGCAGCGGCGGCTTCATGGGCATTTCGCTGGCGATCCCGATCGACGAAGCCATGCGCGTGGTGGACCAGCTGCGCACGACGGGCAAGGTGACGCGCGGCCGGGTCGGGGTGCAGATCGGCGAAGTCGGCAAGGACGTGGCCGAGGCCATCGGACTGCCCAAGGCCGAAGGCGCACTGGTCAGCAGCGTCGAAGCCGAAGGGCCTGCCGAGCAGGCGGGCGTGCAACCGGGCGACGTGATCCTGAAGTTCAACAAGGAACCGATCAAGCGCTGGTCCGATCTGCCGCGCATCGTGGGCGAGACCAAGCCGGGTACGCGGGCCGACATGGAAGTGTGGCGCAAGGGCAAGAGCCTGACGCTGTCGGTCAAGGTGGGTGAGATCCCCTCCGAGAAGACGGCTGCCGCCGGCAAGAAGGCGGCCCCGGAACCCGAGGTCACCAATGCGCTGGGGCTGAGCGTGGTCGACGTGCCCGCCGACGTCCAGAAGAAGCTGCGCATCAAGGGCGGCGTCCAGGTGAAGGTGGCCGAGGGCGCGGCCGCAAAGGCGGGCCTGCAGGACGGCGACATTGTGTTGGCCCTGAACGACACCGACGTCACCGGCGCCAAGCAGTTTGGCGAGTTGGTCGCCAAGCTGGACAAGGGCCGCGCGACCGGCCTGCTGGTGCGCCGCGGCGACCAGACGCAGTGGGTGGCGGTGCCGGCCTCCAAGTGATGGCGGCCCGGACCGGCCGGCGTCCCTGCGGCGCCGCAGCCGGGCAGGCGATCCGGCTGGAGCCCGCCGGACGCCCGCACCCCAGGGCGCTTTTTGTCCCGGGGCGCGCCTTGGGCAAAAAAAATGGCTCAAGACCGGCTAAAATGGCTGGTTGCCGCAAGAGGGGGCGCCTGACGCCCCCTCAGTTTTGTCCGGGCAAAGCCCGTCAGCGCCTCACACGTCGGCCGTGCACATTCCGGCGGCGGTGTCTCCCGGCAGTATGCCGTCTGTTCCGTCCCTTATAAATTCAAGCATGCAGCATATCCGCAACTTTTCCATCATTGCCCACATCGATCACGGCAAGTCGACCCTGGCCGATCGCCTGATCCAGCGCTGCGGCGGACTGGCGGATCGCGAAATGTCGGCGCAGGTCCTCGATTCCATGGAAATCGAGCGCGAGCGCGGCATCACCATCAAGGCCCAGACGGCAGCCCTGCATTACAAGGCGCAGGACGGCAAGGTCTACAACCTGAACCTGATCGACACCCCGGGGCACGTGGACTTCTCGTATGAGGTCAGCCGTTCCCTGTCCGCCTGCGAAGGCGCGCTGCTGGTGGTGGACGCTTCCCAGGGCGTGGAAGCGCAGACGGTGGCCAACTGCTATACCGCCATCGAGTTGGGCGTGGAAGTGGTGCCTGTGCTGAACAAGATGGACCTGCCGCAGGCCGATCCCGAAGGCGCCCGCCAGGAAGTCGAGGACGTGATCGGCATCGACGCCTCGAACGCCGTGCTGGCCAGCGCCAAGACCGGCATGGGCATCGACGAGATCCTCGAGACCATCGTGGCGCAGGTCCCGCCGCCCAAGGGCGATCCGGACGCGCCGCTGCAGGCCCTGATCATCGACTCGTGGTTCGACAACTACGTGGGCGTGGTGATGCTGGTGCGCATCGTCAATGGCGTGCTCAAGCCCAAGGACAAGATCCTGCTGATGGCGTCCGGCGCCACCCACCTGTGCGAGCAGACCGGCGTGTTCACGCCGAAGTCGCAGCAGCGCCCGCATCTGTCCGCGGGCGAGGTGGGCTTCATCATCGCCGGCATCAAGCAGCTTGAAGACGCCAAGGTCGGCGACACCGTCACGCTGGCCAACAAGCCCGCCGCGAGCCCGCTGCCCGGCTTCAAGGAAGTCAAGCCGCAGGTGTTCGCGGGCCTGTATCCGGTCGAAAGCTCCGAATACGACCAACTGCGCGATTCGCTCGAAAAGCTGAAGCTGAACGACGCCGCGCTGATGTTCGAGCCCGAAGTCTCGCAGGCGCTGGGCTTCGGTTTCCGCTGCGGCTTCCTGGGTCTCTTGCACATGGAAATCGTGCAGGAGCGCCTGGAGCGCGAGTTCGACATGGACATCATCACCACCGCGCCGTCGGTGGTGTACGAGGTCGAGCAGCGCGATGGCTCGGTGATCACCGTGGAAAGCCCGTCCCGCATGCCCGAGATCGGCAAGATCCAGGACATCCGCGAGCCCATCGTGAAGGTCACGCTGTTCATGCCGCAGGACTACGTGGGTCCGGTCATGACGCTGTGCAACAACAAGCGCGGCGTGCAGGTCAACATGAGCTACCACGGCCGCCAGGTCCATCTGGTGTACGAGATCCCGCTGGCCGAGATCGTGCTGGACTTCTTCGACAAGCTGAAGTCGGTGTCGCGCGGCTATGCCTCCATGGACTACGAGTTCCTGGAGTACCGTTCCGCGGACGTGGTGCGGGTGGACCTGCTCATCAACAACGACCGCGTCGACGCGCTGGCCGTGATCGTCCACCGCAGCAATGCGCGCCATCGTGCGCGCGATGTCGTCACCCGCATGCGCGGCCTGATTCCGCGCCAGATGTTCGACGTCGTCATCCAGGCGGCCATCGGCGCGGAGATCATCGCGCGCGAAAACGTGAAGGCGCTGCGCAAGAACGTGTTGGCCAAGTGCTATGGCGGCGACATCTCGCGCAAGAAGAAGCTGCTGGAAAAGCAGAAGGCGGGCAAGAAGCGCATGAAGCAGGTGGGCAGCGTGGAAATTCCGCAGGAGGCGTTCCTCGCCATCCTGCAAGTGGAAGACAAATAGAACCCAAAAAGGCGAGTAGCTGATGAGTTGGAACTTTGCCCTGATCCTTTTTATCCTGCTGGTCCTTACCGGCGTAATCTGGGTGCTCGATCTGGCGGTGCTGCGCAAGGGGCGCGAGCGCCGCGCTCAAGCGGCAATGGCGCAGTACGACACGGCCCTGGTCGGCGACGCCCAGGAAGCCGAGCGCCTGCGGCGCGAAGCCGGCGATGCCGCGCGTCGCGTGCCCTGGTGGATCGAATACGCCGTCAGCTTCTTTCCCGTCATCCTGTTCGTGTTCATGCTGCGCTCGTTTGTGGTCGAGCCCTTCCGCATTCCGTCAGGATCGATGCTGCCCACGCTGCAATCGGGCGACCTGATCCTCGTGAACAAGTTCAGCTATGGCCTGCGTCTGCCGGTGATCGACAAGAAGGTCATTCCCGTCGGCACGCCGCAGCGTGGCGATGTCTTCGTGTTCCGCTATCCTGTTGATCCGGACGTGGACTACATCAAGCGCGTCGTCGGCCTGCCGGGCGACGAAATCGCCTACCTGGACAAAAAGCTCTACGTGAACGGCCAATTGGTGCCGCATGTCCGCGACGGCGATTACTTCGAACCGGACCGGGTTTCGTATATCGCGCAATATAAAGAGAAATTGGGCAACGTTGAGCACAAGATCCTGCTGGATGAGAACAAACAGCAAGATTATTCACCCATGTGGCAATTTCCCAACCGCCAAAACTGCCAATACAGCCGCAATGGGGTACGCTGCAAGGTACCCGAAGGGAATTATTTCGCCATGGGCGATAATCGGGACAACAGCGCAGACAGCCGGTACTGGGGCTTCGTTCCGGAAGCCAATATCGTCGGCCGCGCTTTCTTCATCTGGATGAACTTCAGCGATCTCAGCCGCATCGGCCGATTCAACTGATTATGTCGCTAGCCACGCTGGAAAACCGCCTGGATTACCACTTCGGTGATCAGGCCCTGCTTGAACAGGCGCTCACGCATCGCAGCCACGGCGCGCGCCATAACGAGCGTTTGGAATTCCTTGGGGATTCCGTGCTGAACTTCGTCGTGGCGGCGATGCTGTTTGAACGCTACGCCAAGATCGACGAAGGCGATCTGTCGCGCCTGCGGGCCAATCTGGTCAAGCAGGCGTCGCTGGCGGATATCGCCCAGCGGCTGGAACTGTCGCAGTATCTGCGCCTGGGCGAGGGTGAGCTCAAAAGCGGCGGATTCCGCCGGCCGTCCATCCTGGCTGACACCGTCGAAGCCATCTTCGGCGCGGTCTTCCTGGATGCGGGCTTCGACGCGGCGCGCCGCGTCATCGTGCGGCAGTACCAGCCCGTGCTGGCGTCCGTGGATCCCAAGACCCTGGGCAAGGACGCCAAGACCCTGCTGCAGGAATTCCTGCAGGGCCGCAAGCTGGCCCTGCCGCTGTACACGGTGGTGGCCACGCATGGCGCGGCCCACAGCCAGCAGTTCGAAGTCGAATGCGCCATTCCGGCGCTCGATATCAAGGTGATGGCGCCCGGCGCCAGCCGCCGCGCCGCCGAGCAATCGGCGGCCAAGCTGGCGCTGGAGGCCGCGCTGGCCATCAGTCCGGCCACCAAGGCTGCCCGCAAGTCGGGCAAGGCGCGCAAAACCGCGCAATTGTCGCTGCCTGTGGCAGTGGCTCAAGAGACTAAATGAGCGATACCCCTTTTCGTACCGGCTTCGTTGCCATCGTCGGCCGCCCCAATGTGGGCAAGTCCACGCTCACGAACGCCCTGATCGGTTCCAAGATCTCCATCGTGTCGCGCAAGGCG
This sequence comes from Achromobacter sp. T5-5, assembly GCF_055397965.1. Classification (NCBI taxonomy): domain Bacteria; kingdom Pseudomonadati; phylum Pseudomonadota; class Betaproteobacteria; order Burkholderiales; family Alcaligenaceae; genus Achromobacter; species Achromobacter sp. T5-5. The sequence goes on along the minus strand of NZ_AP027919.1, from coordinate 4,843,157 downwards.
CAGACCACGCGCCATCGCATCCACGGTGTGCTGACCCGCGAGCACGAACAGTTCGTGTTCGTCGACACCCCGGGTTTCCAGACGCGCCACGGCGGCGCGATGAACCGCATGATGAACCGCGTCGTGACGCAGGCGCTGGCCGACGTGGACGTGGTGGTGCACGTCGTCGAGGCCGGCAAATGGTCCGAGGGCGACGCCAAGCTGCTGCCGCTGTTGCCCAGCCCCGAGCGCACCATCCTGGTGGTTTCCAAGATCGACGCGCTGAAGAACCGCGACGACCTGTTTGCGTTCGTCTCCAAGATCATGGCGCTGCATCCGTTCGGCGCGGTGGTGCCGGTCAGCGCCACCAAGAACCAGCAACTGGACCAACTGCTCGACGAGATCGCGTCGCGTCTGCCGGAAGGCGAGCCGATGTTCGAAGAAGACACGCTGACGGACCGGCCCATGCGCTTCATCGCCGCCGAACTGGTGCGCGAGAAGATCTTCCGCCTGGTGGGCGACGAACTGCCTTACGGCTGCACGGTCGTCATCGAGCAGTGGGAAGAGACCGCCAAGGGCGCCACCATCAATGCCTGCGTCGTCGTCGAGCGCGACAGCCACAAGCCCATCCTCCTGGGCGCGGGCGGCATGCACATGAAGCGGATTGCCACGGAGGCGCGGCAGGACATTGCCAAGCTGCTGGACAAGCCGGTGCACCTGGAGGTTTACATCAAGGTGCGCAAGGGCTGGTCCGACCGCGAGGGTGCGCTGCGCGACCTGGGATATGAGTAGAAGGGCGCCACGCGTCCAGGATCGCCCGGGGTTCATGCTCCATGCCACGGCGTGGCGTGAAACCTCACTGATTGTCCAAACCTTCTCGCGCGATCACGGCTGCGTGGCCATGGTCGCCAAGGGCGCCAAGCGCCCTTATTCCGTGCTTCGTCCCGTTCTGTCGGCTTTTCAGCCGCTGCTGTTGTCCTGGACGGGCAACGGCGAAGTCAAGACGCTGACGCGCGCCGAGATCGCCGGCATCCGGCCGCTGGCCGGCGCCGCGCTGATGTCGGCCTGGTACATGAACGAACTGCTGCTGCGTCTCTTGCCGCGCGAGGACGCGCATCCGCTGCTGTTCGACGCGTACGACATGGCCTTGCAGCAATTGTCCGCCGGCACGCGCGCGGCCGGTGCGCTGCGCCGCTTCGAATGGACCCTGCTGCGCGAGACCGGCTACGGCGTGGACGAGCCGCCGCCGGACTTCGATGATCCGGCGATCGAACCCGCGCTGCGCAGCGACCTGCGCGCGCGCCTGGCCGAGATCCTGGCCGGCCGTCCCCTGTCCACGCGCCGGGTGCTGCTCGACCTGCAACGCATCTGAGCGCGGCGGCCGGCGCGTCAATATGTTTGCTTCAATGAGATGGTCGCGCGGAAAAAACTAACTGATGTCGCCGTCGCGCCGGTCGGCCCGCTTGCCCAGCCCGTAGCCGACGGCGGCCGCGCCCAGCGCCACCGCGGCGCCCAATAGCGCAATCAGCGCCGCGCCATAGCCCAGCATGTCGATGCCGGTCTTGACCCAGCCACTGGCGGCATCGCCGCCGCGATAGACCACGGTGTCGATGACATTCTTGGTCTTGTACTTGTCCTCGGGCGTGACCGCCGTGAACAGCATTTCCCGTCCGGGACGGATCAGCGCATATTCGCCCGCGCGGCGCAGGATCATGGCGCCCGCCAGCACGCCGAACACCGGATAGGCGGCGAGCGCCAGGAAGGCGATCGCCACGGCAAGCGGCACCGCGGTCAGCAGAAAGCGCAGGCCCAGGCGGGCGGCCACCCGGCCGGTGATGAAGACCTGCGACAGCAGCGCCAGCGTCTGCACCGTGAAATCCAGCGCGCTGAAAACGCGGATGCGCTGGGCCGTGTCGGGAAACGCATCGGCCACCAGCCGCGCCTGCTCCATGTAGAGGAAGGTGTTCAACGTCGCCAGCAGCACGACCAGCAGCGAGATGCCCAGCAGATAGCGCGACTGGAAGATGCGCCCCAGCCCCGCCAGGATGGTGCCTTCGATGGGATGCCGCATGTCCCGCAGGCCGGTGTCGGGCCGCGAGGCCGCGCGCCAGCCCAGCAGCCACTGCTTGAGCGGCAGCGTGGCCGTCAGCAGCAGGGCCGACAACAGCAGCAGGCCCGGCGGCCCCAGGCTGCCCGCCAGCAGGGCGCCCAGCAACGGGCCGCAGAGGCCGCCCGCGCTGGCGCCGGCGGCGATCAGCGCGAACAGCCGTTTGGCCGACTCCATGCGGAAGACGTCGGCCATGAGGCTCCAGGCGATGGAGACGACAAACAGATTGAAGACCGACAGCCAGACGTAGAACGCGCGCGCCGCCCAGACGCTGCCGGGCTGCAGGTACAGCAGGGCTGCAAAGCCCGCCATGGTCAGCGCGAAGATGGCGTAGACCCAGGTCACCAGCGTGGCCCGCGGCACGCGGGTGGAAATCCAGCCAAAGCACGGCACCACGGCCAGCGTGGCAAGAAAGGTGGCGGTGAACAACCATTGCAGCTGGTTCACGCCCGCCTGGATGCCCATGGTCTCGCGGATCGGCCGCAGCATGAAGTAGCCGCAGAAGAGAAAAAAGAAAAACGCGAAGCCGCAGGCGGCGGGCGCGAGTTCGTCTTCGTGGATGCCCAGGGCACGGGCGGCGCGCGCGCGCCACGGCGTGGGAATGACCGCCATGGCGTCAGGCGAGCAGCGCGGCGATGCGGTCGCGCAGGGCTGCGTCGGGCTGGGGGCCGAACCCGGCGCGCGCGTTGTCGGCCATGTTCACGGGCTTGGAGGTGGCGGGGATGACGGCCGTGACGGCGGGGTGGCCGATGATGAACTTCAGGAAGATCTGCGCCCAGGACGTGCAATCGATCTCGGCCGCCAGCTTGGGCAGCGCCACGCCCTTGACCTGCCGGAACAGCGCCCCGTCCTCGAACGGCCGGTTGATGAGCACCGCGACGCCGTTCGCCTGGCAGGCGGGCAGCAGGCGCTTTTCGGCGCTGCGCGAGGCGATCGACAGGTTCACCTGCACGAAATCGGGCTTTTCCCGTTCGACCAGTTCGGTCAGGTCGTCGTGGGCGTGGTCGGTGTAGTGGGTGATGCCGATGTAACGCGTCACCCCCTGTTGCTTCAGCTCGCGCAGCAGGGCGAGTTGATTGCGCGTGTCGATGAGGTTGTGGACCTGTATCAGGTCCAGCTTGTCGCTGCCCAGGGCCTGCTGCGACTGGCGCACCTGGCGCATGGCCGATTCGTGCCCGCGCGTGCTGATCTTGGTGGCCAGGAACACCCGCTTGCGCAGGCCGCTCTCGCGAGCCAGCAGCGCCCCGGTCACGGCTTCGGCCTGGCCATAGCTTGGGGCGGTGTCGATCAGCGTGCCGCCGGCCTTGAGCAGCGTTTCAAGCACCTGGGCCAGGGGCGCCATGGCCGCGGCGTCGTCGGGGGCCACATTGAAGGTGTCCGCGGTGCCCAGCCCGACGACCGGCAAGGTTTCGCCCGACGAGGGGATTGCGCGCTTGAGCATGACCTGCCCGGAACTGGCTGCCCATGCCGGCCACGCGGTTCCGAAAAGGGCGGCGCTGGCGGCGGACTGGAGGAAGCGGCGGCGGTCGGGCATGGCGTGGCTCCGTCTGACGGGAAATCAAGGGGAAAGGCCAATGAAAAAGGGCCTACATGTACATGCAGGCCCCTTGGGTGCTGGTCTGGCGGCGGCGCGTTACTCGCGGTTGCCGCCGAAGATGCCCAGCAGCATCAGCAGGTTCGAGAAGACGTTGTAGACGTCAAGGTAGATGGCCAGGGTGGCGGAGACGTAGTTGGTCTCGCCGCCGTTGACCACGCGCTGCAGGTCCACCAGCATGAACGCCGAGAAAATCACGATGGCCAGCACCGAGATGGTCAGCATCAGGGCGGGCAGCTGCAGGAAGATGTTGGCCAGCGCAGCCACCAGGATCACGACGGCGCCGATGAACAGGAACTTCTGCAGTCCCGAGAGATCGCGCTTGATGGTCGTGGCCAGGGTGGCCATGGTGCCGAACACGATCGCCGTGCCGCCGAACGCCGTCATGACGAGCTGCGAGCCGTTGCTCATGCCCATCACGAAGCCGAGCAGGCGCGACAGCATGACGCCCATGAAGAACGTGAAGGCCAGCAGCAGGACCACGCCCAGCGAGCTGTTCTTGTTCTTTTCGATGGCGAACATCAGGCCGAAGGCGCCGACCAGGAAAACGATGGCCGACAGGCCGGGGCTGGCGCCCATGACCTGATTGATGCCGGTGTAGAGGCCGACCGCCGCGCCCAGCACCGTGGGGATCAGCGACAGGGCCAGGAGCCAGTACGTGTTGCGCAGGACCTGGTTGCGAGCGACCTCGCCCGGCGCGCCGGCGACCGAGCCGGAACGGTTAAAAGGGGACGGACGATATTCGTTCATGGAGAACTCCTGTTTACGGCAAATATGGTGATTGCCTAGAAGGCTTAGATGCGAAGGATACCTTACAGTTCCCTGAAGAATCCAGTTGCAGGAAGAATGAACCCGGGGGCTGCCGGACGGGCAGGCGGGCGGTTCAACCGCGCCTCACGTCGTTGAGCACACGGGACACGATAGCAGGCAATTCCGCGTCCATGCGGTCCTGCAGCTGCGTGACGGCGTCGGCCAGGGCTTGCCGCATGAGCTGTTCCACCTCGGCCTGCAGCCGCGCGGCCAGCACGGTGGCCTCGGGCAGGGCCGGCGCGGGCGGCGCCGCGGCCGGTTCCAGGGCGGGCGCGCGTTGCGGCAGGGGCGCGGCGGTCAGGCCGGGAACAGACGGCGCCGGTTCGTCGGGCTGCCCCAGGTCCGGCCCATCCGCCACATCCGCCACATCCGTCAACACGGGAAACGGGTCGTTCTCATAGACGGGGCCGACCTCGTCGGCCAGCTCCGTCAGCAGCGGCGCATCGGCTTCGTCGACGACGGGGGCATGGAAGGAGGGCTCGGCCCGGTGGGTCAGGGTGGGGATACCGGGGTCGGATGAGCGAGAGGGCATGTGGACTCCCGAATTGCTTGTGGATGCGGCGCCGGGGCGCGCGATGGGCGGGGCGGTCAGGCGCCCGGGGTCTTGCGGCTCAGGTCGTGGCTCTGGGGCGCGTGTCCGGCCGTCTGGTAAATCCGCCAGCGCTGGCGGGCCGCCTGCCGGTCGTCGGGATCGTCCGAGACGATTTCGAGCAGGCGGTCGAAGGCGTCGAAGCCGGGCGGGCAGTCGTCGTCCAGGTTCAGCAGCCAGGGCTGCGGCTGGTCGGGCTGGCCGGCCGCCTGCGCGGCCTCGCGCGGGTCGCCCGCGGTGAGCACCACCGGGGTTTCGCTGGCCAGCGGGTCGTTGGCCAGCACGTGCGGCACGAAGGCCGTGTCGTCGAATGCCCAGAGCATCCGGTCGAACGCGGCCAGCCGTGAGCCGTCTTTACAGTACACCACCAGCCGCTGTCCCGCCAGGACGCGCTTGCGCACGACCTGGCAGGCCATGCGCAGGCGGTCGGGCGCGCCGAAGGCGAAATCGATGCGCATCACGCGGCTTCCGGCGTCTGGCGCTTCAAGCCTGGTCCAGCAGGTACTGCATCAGCAGCGGCACCGGGCGCCCGGTCGCGCCCTTGTCCTTGCCGCCGCGCCAGGCGGTCCCGGCGATGTCCAGGTGCGCCCAGGGGTAGGCCTTGGCGAAGCGGGACAGGAAGCAGGCCGCCGTGACGGCGCCGGCCGGGGGGCCGCCGATATTGGCGAGGTCGGCGAAATTGGACTTGAGCTGTTCCTGGTAGGCGTCGTCCATCGGCATGCGCCATGCGGTGTCCAGCGAGCGGCGGCCGGCCGCCGCCAGCGCGTCCGCCAGTGCGTCGTCCTTGGAGAACAGCCCGGTGTTGACGTGGCCCAGCGCGACGACGCAGGCGCCGGTCAGGGTGGCGATGTCGATCACGGCCGACGGCTTGAAGCGTTCGGCGTAGGTCAGCGCGTCGCACAGGACGAGGCGGCCTTCGGCGTCGGTGTTCAGGATCTCGATGGTGAGGCCAGCCATGCTGGTGACCACGTCGCCCGGCTTGTTGGCCTTGCCGCTGGGCAGGTTCTCGCAGGCGGGGATCAGGCCGACGACGTCCAGGGGCAGCTCCAGTTCGGCCAGGGCGCGGAACGAACCGAGCACGCTGGCGGCGCCGCACATGTCGTACTTCATTTCGTCCATGGTGGCCGCGGGCTTGAGCGAAATGCCGCCCGCGTCGAACGTGATGCCCTTGCCGACCAGCACGATCGGACCCTGCGCGGCTTTGGCGCCCTTCTTGACAACCTTGGCGCCGGCATGGCGCAGCACGATGAAGCGCAGCGCTTCATCGGAGCCGCGCGCGACCGACAGGAACGAGCCCATGCCCAGCGCCTCGACCTGCTTGCGGTCCAGCACTTCGACCTTGATCGACTTGAATTCGCGCGCCAGGCGCTTGGCCGTGTCGCCCAGATAGGTGGGGGTGCAGATGTTGCCCGGCAGGTTGCCCAGCGTGCGGGTCAGGTCCATGCCGTTGGCGATGGCGCTGCCTTCGCGCAGGCCCTTCTGGACCTGAGCCGCGTCGGCGCGTTCGACGATCTGCACGATCTTCTTGAGCTTGGGACGCGCATCGCGGTCGGGCTTGCCGAAGCTGGCGTCGTAGTGGTAGGTGGCGTTGCCCGCGGCAATGGCGGCGCTGCGCGCGCGCGCAATGAGTTCGACGTCCGCGATGGGGTTGGCGACCAGGGTGGAGACGCCCTCGGCAAGCTGCGCCGCGACGCAGGCGGCGGCGAAAGCCTGTTCGGCCGACGCATGCGTGCGGGCCGAATATTCTTCCTGCTTGCCCAGACCGACCAGGACGACGCGCTGCGCGGCCACGCCCGGCAGATTGCGCAGGACCAGTGTGGAGCCGGTGCGGCCGCGGAATTCGCTCTTTACGACCGAACGCACGGCGCCGTTGGACGCGCGGTCGATGATGTCGGCGGCGGGGCTCAACACGCCGTCCGCGTACACGCCGACGGCGAGGGCGGCGGTTTTGACCTGGTGCAGGGAAGCAGTGGTCTGTGTGCTAAATTCCATGAGGGTTTCCCGTGTGCGTCTGTGTATGATGCGGTCGATTATCCCGCATATTCTCCCATGTCTCTATTCAAACGCTCTGTCGTCAGCGAGATCACCAGTCACGCTGGCGTTGTCTTTTCCACGTTGCTCGTCGTGTGGCTCAGCGTGCTTCTCGTGCGCCTGCTCGGCGAGGCCGCGGGAGGCAACATCGGAGCCGACGTGGTCGTGGTGCTGGCCGCGCTCTCGACCATCACCGCGCTGCCGACCATCCTGGCGGTCTCGATCTTCATCGCCGTGCTCACCACCGTCACCCGCAATTACCGTGAATCGGAAATGGTGGTGTGGTTTGCCAGCGGCCTGTCGCTGGCCGATTGGCTCAAGCCTGTGCTGCGCGTGGCCGTTCCTGTCGCGATCGCGGTGGCGGGCCTGACGCTGGTGGCCTCGCCCTGGGCCTATCGCCAGATCGGCGAATACCACGAGCGCTTCGAACAGCGCTCCGACCTGTCCAAGGTCACAGCCGGGCAGTTCGCCGAATCCTCCGGCGGCAACCGCGTGTTCTTCGCGGAAGACCCCGTCAATCCTAGCGACGAACTCGGCAACGTGTTCGCGCGCGAGATCGGCCCCGAATGGCTCAGCGTGCTGACCGCCAGCAGCGCGCACAGCGAGACCCTGCCCAATGGCGACCGCTTCCTGGTGCTGGGCGAAGGCCACCGCTACGACCTGAAGCCAGGCACCCCGGAGTTGCGCCTGGTGCATTTCGAAAAATACGGCGTGCGCCTCGAAAGCAAGTCCGGCGGCGACCCGGTGGCCGAAGCCCGCGCCGCCGCGGAGCGCTCGTCCAAGGCGCGTTCCACGCCGCAGCTCATCGAAGACAACACCGACAGCAGCTGGTCGCAGGTCATGTGGCGGATCTCGCTGCCGCTGGCGGCGCTGAACCTGGCATTGCTGGCCATTCCGCTTGGCGCGGTGAATCCGCGGCTGGGCCGCTCGGGGGACCTGCTCATCGCCGGCCTGGTCGGGTTGCTCTATATGAACCTGATCAACCTGTCGCGCGCCTGGATCTCCAGCGGCAAGCTCAGCTTCGGACTGGGCGTGTGGGCGATCCACGGCGCGGTCGCGCTGCTGACCGCCTTCCTGCTGATGCGCCGCCTGCGCGTCAAGGCGCCCAAGAACGCCGCATAGCGAAGCGGCGCCTTGCGGAGAACGCCGGGCGCCGTCTTTCAGGGTAGATACTTCATCGTTCCGCGCCGGCCGGCCAGCAGGTCGGCGTTCTTCAACACCGATTTGCGGATGAACTCCCACAGCGCGGTCACGCGCTTGAGTTTGCGCAGGTCTTCGTGGCAATACATCCAGAACGAGCGCGTGATCGCGATCTCGTCCTCCAGCACGGGTTTGAGCCTGGGGTCCTGCGCCGCGATGAAGCAGGGAAGGATCGCGAGCGACTGTCCCTGCAGGGCCGCGTGATACTGGGCCACCACGCTCGTGCTGCGCAACACCACCTTGCTGGCGGGCAGCACGTCCTCCAGGTAGCGCAGGCGTTCGCTGAACAGCAGCTCGTCCACATACCCGATGAAGGTGTGGTCCGCGAGGTCCGCGCGCTCGTTGATGGGGGCGTGCTTGGCCAGGTAGCCCGGCGTGCCGTACAGGCGCAGCGTGTAGTCGCACAGCTTGCTGCACACATAGGGCCCGCGCTGCGGGCGCTCGATGGTGATGGCCAGGTCCGCTTCGCGCTTGGACAGGCTGACAAAGCGCGGCACGGGCAGGATGTCCAGCGTGATGTGCGGATAGCGCCGCTGGAAGTCCGCGGCAAGCGGCGTCAGCACGTAGCTGCCGAAACCTTCGGTGGCGCCGATGCGCAGGTGCCCCGATAGCGCCTGCCCGATCCCGGACAGGTTTTCGCGCGCGGTGTGCACGACGCTTTCCATCTGTTCGGCGTGGACGAACAGCCGCTGGCCGTCGTCCGTCAGCACGAAACCCGCGCTGCGGGATTTTTCGAACAGCAGGGTGTCCAGTTCCGTCTCGAGCGCGCGGATGCGGCGCGACACGGTGGTGTGCTCGACGCCGAGCTTGCGCGCCGCCGCGCTGACGCGCTGGGTGCGGGCCACTTCCAGGAAATATCGCAGACTGTCCCAATCAAGCAAGATCCGGCGCTCCAGCCCCTGGCGACGCAACGCGCAAGAGGCGATGTTGGTATGTGCATGGATGCACAAGGAATGTGCATTTCTGGTGTTGCTTGTTGATTTTCACACATCTACACTGGATCGGCTGGCCTTGGGCTAAGCCCTGGGACCGCAGGCCGCAAAGACGGCGCCATAACGCTAACACTCAGCGCATAAATACTCAGGAGACAAATCCATGAAATTGCACGCACGCGGGCTCGCCGCAGGCTTGTGTCTGGGCGCCGGATTGCTTGGGCAAGCCCTCGCGGCGGACAAGCCGCCAGTGAAGATCGGCATTCTGACGGACATGTCCGGCACCTATGCCGGGATGGGGGGAGCGGGCTCGGTCGCGGCGGCGCAGTTGGCCATCGACGACTGCCTGGCCGCGGAGTGCAAGGGCATGAAGATCGACCTGGTGTCCGCGGACAACCAGAACAAGGCGGACGTCGGCGCCGCCCGGGCGCGCGAATGGTTCGACCGCGACGGCGTCACCGCCATCGCCGACCTGACCAATTCCGCGGTGGCGCTGGCCGTGCAAGGCATCGCCCGGGAAAAGAACAAGGTCGTGATGTTCTCCGGTCCCGCCACCACGGCGTTGACCAACAAGGAATGCTCGCCGGTCGGCTTTCACTGGATGTTCGACACGTACTCGCAGTCGGCGGGCGGCGCCAAGGCCACCGTCCGGGCGGGCGGCAAGTCCTGGTTCTTCATCACCGTCGATTACGCCTTCGGCCATTCGCTGGAAGCCGACACCGTCAAGGCCGTGCAGGCGCTGGGCGGCACCGTGGCCGGCAACGTGCGCCATCCCCTGAACGCGCCGGACTTTGCGTCCTACCTGCTGCAGGCGCAAAGTTCCAAGGCGCAGGTGGTGGCGCTGGCCAATGGCGGCCAGGACACCGTGAACGCCGTCAAGCAGGCGCGCGAGTTCGGCATCGTGGCGGGCGGCCAGCGGCTCGTGTCGCTGCTGATCTTCCTGTCCGACCTGCGTGCGCTTGGCCTGGAAAACGCGCAGGGCCTGTCTTATGTGGACGGCTTTTACTGGGATTACGACGATGCGACGCGCGAATGGTCTTCGCGCTTCGAAAAGGCGTTCCGCGGCCTGAAGCCCACCATGACGCAGGCCGGGGTGTATTCCAGCGTGCTGCATTACCTGCGCGCCGTGGCCGCCGCCAACAGCACCGACGGCAAGGTGGTGGCCGACAAGATGCGTGACATGCCCATCAAGGATCCGATCATGCGCAATGCGTCGATCCGTCCCGATGGCCGGGTCATTCACGACATGTACCTGTATGAAGTCAAGAAGCCCGCGGACTCCAAGGGCGGCTGGGACTACTCGAAGCTCGTGGCCACCATCCCGGCGGCAGAAGCCTTCCAGCCCCTGGCCGACTCCACCTGCCCGCTGGTGAAGAAATAGCCTGCGCGCGCCCCGGCCGCGGCGCCGGGGCACCGCAAGATCCAAGAACGCGGATGTCCATCCGCATCGACTACGCAGTGTGAGGAGCATCAAAATGAGTGAAGTCCCGCGCGTCCCGCTACTGATCGGCGGCAAGCTCGTGCAGTCCAAAACCACCGAATGGCGAGACGTGATCAACCCCGCCACCCAGGAGGTCGTCGCCAAGGTGCCCTTCGCCACGCGCGAAGAACTGGACCTGGCCGTCTCCAACGCCAAGGAGGCTTTCAAGACCTGGCGCAACAGCGGGCAGGGCGCGCGGATGCGCGTCATGCTGAAGTTCCAGGAGCTGCTGCGCGCCAACACCGGCAAGCTGGCCGAGATGATCACCCGCGAGCACGGCAAGACCCTGCCCGACGCCGAAGGCGAAGTCGGCCGCGGCCTGGAAGTGGTCGAGCATGCGTGCTCCATCGCCAACCTGCAGTTGGGTGAATACGCCGAAAACGCCGCGTCCGGCATCGACGTCTACACCCTGATCCAGCCGCTGGGCGTGTGCGCGGGCATCACCGCGTTCAACTTCCCGGTGATGCTGCCGTGCTTCATGTTCCCGATCGCCGTGGCCTGCGGCAATACCTTCGTGCTCAAGCCGTCCGAGCAGGATCCGACGTCCTCGCTGTTCCTGGCCCAGCTGGCGCTGGAAGCCGGCCTGCCGCCGGGCGTGCTGAACGTCGTGCACGGCGGCCCCGAGACGGCCAACGGCCTGTGCGAACATCCGGACATCAAGGCGGTGTCGTTCATCGGCTCGACCCGCGTGGGCACCGAGATCTACAACCGCGCCTCCGCCGCCGGCAAGCGCTGCCAATCCATGATGGGCGCCAAGAACCACTGCGTGATCCTGCCGGACGCCGATCCGGAAGTGGCGCTGAACCAGTTGCTGGGCGCCGCCTTCGGCGCGGCCGGCCAGCGCTGCATGGCCTCGTCGGTGGCCGTGCTGGTGGGCGAGGCCCGCAACTGGCTGCCCGACTTCGTCGAGCGCGCCAAGAAGCTCAAGGTCAACGTCGGCACGGATCGCGAAGCCGATCTCGGGCCCCTGGTGTCGCCCAACGCCAAGAAGCGCGTCGAAAGCCTGATCCAGAAGGGCGTGGACGAAGGCGCCAAGCTGCTGCTCGATGGCCGAAACCTCAAGGTGTCGGGCTTTGAGTCGGGCAATTTCGTGGGTCCGACCGTGTTCGATGCGGTGGCCGAAGACATGACCATCTACACCGAGGAAATCTTCGGACCGGTCCTGTGCTGCGTCGGCGTCGAGACGCTGGAAGACGCGGTGGCGTTCATCAACCGCAACCCCAACGGCAACGGCGTTGCCCTGTTTACGCAGGACGGGGGCGCGGCGCGCTACTTCCAGAACAACATCGATGTGGGCCAGGTCGGCATCAATGTGCCCATTCCGGTGCCGGTGGCGTGGTTCAGCTTCACGGGTTCGCGCGGCTCCAAGCTGGGCGACCTGGGTCCGAACGGCAAGCAGGCGGTGCAATTCTGGACGCAGACCAAGACCGTGACGGCGCGCTGGTCGGCGCATGCCAAGACGGTCAACACCACGATCTCGATGCGCTAAAAGGAGGGACGCCTTGCTCCTAAGCTTATACGAATAATTCATATAGAAAGGCGTTCCTATTACTTATAATTGGCCCGTCTATCAGGGGCCGATTAATGAACCTCCAGCAATTTCGTTTCGTGCGTGAAACCATCCGGCGCGACTTCAACCTGACCGAAGCCGCCCGGATGCTCTATACCTCGCAGCCGGGCGTGTCCAAGGCCATCATCGAATTCGAAGACGAGCTGGGCATCAAGATCTTCGAGCGGCACGGCAAACGCATCAAGGGGCTGACCAAGCCCGGCCTCGCCGTGTCCCAGGTGATCGACCGCATCATGCGCGAGGTCGACAACCTGAAAAAGGTCAGCGACGAATTCGCGCGCCGTGACGAAGGCGGACTGGTCATTGCCTGCACCCACACCCAGGCGCGCTATCTGCTGCCGCGTGTGATCCCCGCGTTCCGCAAGCAATTCCCGAAGGTCCACCTGTCGCTGGCCGAGGGCAGTCCGGCCCAGCTTGCCGAAATGGTGCTGCATGAACAGGCCGATCTGGCGCTGGCGACCGAATCGCTGGCCCTGACGCCGGGCCTGGCCACCTTGCCCGTCTATGCGTGGGAACACACCGTGGTCGTGCGTCCGGACCACCCGCTTGCCGAGCTGACCTCCAGCGCGGCCAAGCGCCTGTCGCTGGCGCAACTGGCCGAATATCCCATCGTCACCTATGACCGCGCTTTCACCGGCCGCAGCACGATCGACGAGATTTTCGCCAACCAGGGCATCCACCCGGACATCGTGCTCGAAGCCATCGATGCCGACGTGATCAAGACCTATGTGGACGTGGGCCTGGGCATCGGCATCATCGCCGGCGTCGCCTACGACCCGCGCCGCGATTCGAATCTGGTCGGTCTGCCGGTGGGGCACCTGTTCGGCACGCACACCACCCGCGTGGGCGTGAAGGCCGGCGTGTTCCTGCGCGACTACGTCTACACCTTCCTGGAGATGCTGGCGCCGTCGCTGACCCGGGCCGTGGTCACCGACGCGGTGCAAGGCGTGCCCAAGTAGGGCGGTCCCGGCTGCCTGCGCCGCCCCATGCGCGACGTCTCGATGACGTCGCGTTTTTTTTGCCCCGGCCCAGCGCAAGAGGCCTGCCGGCTATCCCCTGGCGTCATCTCATAAAAATAATTAAATAAGAACTGATCTCATTTAAGTTGACGAAAAAATAGGAATCATTATCATTACATCCAGGCTCAACGACCCAGTGAGGTACATCATGACGGCAGGACTTAGTGCAGTGGTAGTGGGCGCCGACCGCCTCGGCAATATTCCCGATCTGCTCAAGGGACACAACATTTCGATCACGCACCACATCAGCGGTCGTGATCCCTCGCATCAAAAGAAGACCTTGCAACTGCCCTCGGGCACGCAACTGGTCATCCTGCTGACCGATTTCCTCGGCCACAACGTCATGAAGACCTTCCGCAACGCGGCGCAGCGCGGCGGCATCCGGGTCGTGGCTTGTCGCCGCTCGGTGTGCAGCATGCAGCAAGCCCTGCAGCAGTGCGGCCTTTGCCCGCGCGCCGGCACGGTACATTGACGGAACGCGTCTTGCCGCGCATTCACGAAGAACTGGGGAGGCCGATACGGCCTGCGGCCTGAAACGCCGCGAAGAGAAAAAATAAAAACGCCGCCGGACGGGATCGTCTGGCGGCGTTTTGCATTTTTGGAGGATGGCGCGCCGGGCGCGCTGCGTGCGAAGATGCCGGCGAAGGGCGGGGCGGTCAGTTTGCCGCGCGGGCCGACGCCATCAAGGTGTTGTCCAGGCGGCGGGCGCCGTTGTAGCGTTTGCTCCAGTAGGCCATGGTCATGTTTTCGACACGCACCACGCCGCCGGCGCTGGGGGAATGCACGAAGCGGTCGTCGCCCAGGTAGATGCCTACGTGGGAATAGCGGCGGCCCATCGTGTTGAAGAAGACGAGATCGCCGGCCTTGAGCTCATTTTTGGCGACGGCCACGCCTTGGCGCGCGATTTCCGCGGCATTGCGGGGCAGCTTCAGGCCCAGCCCGCGTTCGGCCGAGTAGGCCACCAGGCCGCTGCAGTCGAAACCGGTGTCGGGGGAACTGCCGCCGAAGCGGTAGCGGATGCCCAGGTGGTTCAGGGCCTCGCTGACCATGGCGTTGTCGCTAGAGACACCGGCAAGGTTGCGTTGGCGTTCACGCTTGAATTTTTGCACCACCAGCATGCCGATCGGGTCATCGGCGGTGGCGACCCATTCCATCTCGTAGGGATCGATCTCGGACGAATGGGCGGTTGACTTTTGGCTATTGCTTGCACAACCGGCCACACCCGCGACGCACGCAACCAACGCGAGCATGCGCAAACCGCGCTTTGCATGGCCAGTGGTTGAATTGAATCGCGCGAGTATGGAGTGTCGATGCATTCGCCTGGGGATGAATCACTGAAGACGGCAACAACCCGCGCATTAGCCGCGGATGGGGCCGAAATGTCAGCAAATTCAACAATTATGTGCAACTTCGCGGGGATTCTACCAAACTTTCAAGGCCGATTCGTGATGTAACGACCCTAAATATCCATGCAGCGTGGACATCTGGAAGAATTTTTTGACTTGCGGCAAGCCTCGTGCAAGGTTTGCCTACCAGAATGACCGAAAAGATTTGACAACAAATCAATCAGCCTTAAGGCGTATGAACAATACCAGGAGACAACCATGCAAAGAACCCGGGATTTCCACTATCGCTCGGTTCATGACCGTGACGCGTTCTGGCGCGAGGAAGCCAGCCGCATCCATTGGGAGACGCCTTTCGAGTCTGTGCTGGATTTCTCCCGGCCGCCATTCGCCAAGTGGTTCGTAGGCGGTCGGACCAATCTTTGCTACAACGCGGTCGACCGCTGGCTGCCCACCCAGGCGGACAGCCCCGCGCTCATCTGGGTGTCCACCGAAGTGGACCGCGAGCAGGTCTACACCCGGCAGGACGTCTACGAAGAAGTGAACGCCGCCGCCGCGATGCTGCGGGAACTCGGGGTAGGGCGCGGCGACCGCGTCCTGCTCTACATGCCGATGGTGCCGGAAGCGGTGTTCACCATGCTGGCCTGCGCGCGCATCGGCGCCGTCCACTCCGTGGTGTTCGGCGGCTTTGCGTCCGTGAATCTTGCGCAGCGCATCGACGACGCCGCGCCCAAGGTGGTGGTCTGCACGGACGGCGGGTCGCGGGCCGGCAAGGTCGTGGCCTACAAGCCGCTTCTGGACCGCGCGCTGAGCCTGGCCAAATCGCCGCCCGCGTCGGTGGTGGTGTTCGACCGCGGCCTGTCGCCGTTCGAGCCGGTGGCGGGACGCGACCTGGACTACGCCACCTTGCGCGAACGTCACCGCGGCGCGCGCGTGCCGGTTGAATGGCTTGAATCGTCCGAGCCCAGCTACATCCTGTACACCTCCGGCACCACGGGCCGGCCCAAGGGCGTGCAGCGCGATACCGGCGGTTATGCGGTGGCGCTGGCCTCGTCCATGGAATACCTGTTCGATGGCCGTCCCGGCGACACCTACTTCTGCACCAGCGACATTGGCTGGGTGGTGGGGCATTCCTACATCGTCTACGGGCCGCTGATCGGCGGGCAGTCAACCATCCTCTACGAGGGCACGCCGGTGCGCCCGGATGGCGCGATCCTCTGGAAACTGGTCGAGCAATACGGCGTGAACACGCTTTTTTCGGCGCCCACGGCCGTGCGCGTCCTCAAGCGCCAGGATCCGGCGCTGCTCAAGCGGCACGACCTGTCCACGCTGCGCGCCGTCTATCTGGCTGGCGAGCCGCTGGACGAGCCGACGGCGCAATGGATTTCGGAAGGGCTGGGCAAGCCCATCATCGACAATTACTGGCAGACGGAATCCGGCTGGCCGATCCTGTCGGCCCAGCCCGGCATCGAAAAGGTGCCCACCCGGTTCGGCAGCCCTTCGTTTCCCGTCTATGGATTCGACGTTCGCATCGTCAGCGAGTCCACCGGCGAAGACCTGGGCCCCGACCAGAAGGGCGTGGTCGCCATCGTGCCCCCGCTGCCGCCCGGCGCGATGTCCACCATCTGGGGCGACGACGAGCGCTTCGTGCAGACCTATTTCACGGCCATCCCGGATCGGCAGGTGTATTCCACCTTCGACTGGGGGCGGGTGGACGCGGACGGCTACTGGTTCATCCTCGGCCGCACGGACGACGTGATCAATGTGGCGGGCCACCGGCTCGGCACGCGCGAAATCGAGGAGTCGGTCAACAGCCACAGTGGAATCGCGGAATGCGCGGTGGTGGGCGTGGCCGATCCGCTCAAGGGGCAGGTCGCCATGGCCTTCGCCGTGCTGAAGAATCCCGCCGGCGCCGATACGCCGGAAGCGGCAAAGCGGCTGGAAGGCGATATCATGCGGCTGGTGGAAGAACAGCTTGGGGCGGTGGCAAGGCCGGCCAGGATCCGGTTCGTGGGCGCCCTGCCCAAGACCCGTTCCGGCAAGGTGCTGCGCCGCGCGATCGTCGCGGTGTGCGAGTCGCGCGATCCCGGCGACCTGACCACCATGGAAGACCCCAACGCCCTCGAACAGATCAAGGAGTCACTGCAATGAAAACCAAACCCGTGCTGAGCGCCGACGACGTCAAAAAGATCCTGGCCGCGGCCGAAGCACACGCCTTGCAGAACAAATGGGCCGTCACCATCGCGGTGACCGACGATGGCGGCCATCTGCTGGGCATGCTGCGCCTGGACGACGCGGCTCCCATCTCGTCGCACATCGCGCCCGCCAAGGCCAAGACGGCCGCGCTGGGCCGCCGCGAGTCGCGCGTCTATGAAGAGCTCATCAACAACGGCCGCTACTCGTTCCTGTCGGCGCCGCTGATCGAAGGCATGCTCGAGGGCGGCGTGCCGGTCGTGGCCGATGGCCAGGTCGTCGGCGCGGTGGGCGTCTCGGGCGTGAAGTCGACCGAGGACGTGCAGATCGCGCAAGCAGGCATCGCCGCGCTGGGCCTATGAGCCAGGCGCTGCCGCCGGAAACGCCGGCCGGCGTTTCCGCGCAGGACTCCCGGGCGGCGGACGACAGTCCGCTGAACCCGGGTGTGACCCGGCGCGAAGTCTGGGCCTGGGCCATGTACGACTTCGCGAATTCCGGCTACACCACCGTGATCCTCACGGCGGTCTTCAGCACCTATTTCGTCGGCGTGGTCGGCGGGCGCGCCCCGTGGGCCACGCTGGCATGGACCGCGGCGCTGTCGCTGTCCTACCTGCTCATCATGCTGACGATGCCCACGCTGGGCGCACGCGCGGATGCGCGGGCCAGCAAGCGCCGGCTGCTCTACACCAGCACGACCGGCTGCGTGGCGGCCACGCTGGTGCTCACACAGGCCGGGCCGGGAGACGTGTGGCTGGCGCTCGCGGCCATCGTCGTGTCGAACTACTGCTATTGCGTGGGCGAGTCCGTGGTCGCGGCCTTTCTGCCCGAGCTCGCCAAGCCGCAGGCGCTGGGGCGCGTTTCGGGTTGGGGCTGGAGCTTCGGCTATTGCGGCGGCATGCTCACGCTGGGCCTGTCGCTCGTCGTGGTGACGCTGGCCGAGGCGCGCGGCGCGACGGCCGAACACTTCGTGCCGTGGGTCATCGTGGTTACCGCGACGGTGTTCGCCCTGGCCGCGTTGCCCTCGTTCTTCCTGCTGCGCGAACGCGCCAAACCGAAGTCCGGCAGTCCGGCCGCGCTGCACATGCTCAGGCGGCTGGCGTTTGCCTGGCGTGAGACCGGCCTGCACTTTCCGGAATTCCGGCGCCTGCTGATGTGCATCGCGTGTTACCAGGCCGGTATCTCCGTCGTCATCACGTTGGCCGCGGTGTATGCGTCGGAAGTCATGGGCTTCACCACGCCGCAGATCATGCTGCTGGTGTTCACGGTGAACATCGGCGCGGCGGCGGGGGCGTTTTCGTTCGGCTACGTGCAGGACCGCATCGGCCACAAGCCGGCGCTGGCCATCACGCTGGTCGGGTGGATCGTGATGGTGCTGGTGGCCTACGCGGCCGTGACGGCGCCGGTGTTCTGGATCGCCGCCGCGCTGGCCGGGTTGTGCATGGGCACCACGCAGAGCGCGGGCCGCGCGATGACCGGGGCGCTTGCCCCCGCGGGCCGGCTGGCCGAGTTCTATTCGCTGTGGACCTTTGCGGTGCAGCTTGCCGCGGTGATCGGCCCGTTGACCTACGGGCTGGTCACCTGGGCCACGCACGGCAATCATCGCCTGGCCATCCTCGTGACGGGGCTGTTCTTCGTCGGAGGACTGGTCCTATTGTCGCGCGTGGACATGCATCGCGGCCTGGCGCGCCGGACCGCCTGAATGCGGTATTCGCCCAGGCTGCGGCGGCTGCTATCCTTATGGGCTGCCTTGCGTCGCGGCTGAACCGACCTGTGGGTCGGCAACGCGGCGGCGCGGCGCAGGCTTGTGCATGCTGCCTGGCGGATGCCTCATGGCGTCTTCCTGCCCTGGTCCGGCGCCGCCGCGACGCGCCACGCCGCGGGCTCCGGCCCGCATTTTGCGTAAGGTGCCCGTAAGAGCGCGGCGATACGGTTGCAGATGGGTAATAAAAAAGCAGCATAAACAACAGAATCACCTATTGGAGACAAGATCATGTCGAACGCTATTCAGTCCGTACTGGTGGAAAACCGCGTGTTTCCGCCGCCCGAGCGCGCCGCGCAGGGCGCCGCGATTCCCAGCATGGACGCCTACAACGCGCTGTGCGCGCAGGTCGAGAACGACTTCGACGGATTCTGGGCGGGGCAGGCGCGCGACAACCTGCAATGGACCAAGCCCTTCACCCAGGTCCTGGACGAATCCGATGCGCCGTTCTACCGCTGGTTCGGCGACGGCGAGCTGAACGTCTCGGCCAACTGCCTGGACGTGCACCTGACCAACGGCAACGCCGACAAGACCGCCATCATCTTCGAATCCGACGATGGCAAGGTCGACAAGGTCACCTACCGCGAACTGCTGGCGCGCGTGTGCCGCTTCGCCAACGGACTGGCCGCGCTGGGCTACAAGAAGGGCGACCGCGCCATCATCTACATGCCCATGTCCATCGAAGCCGTCGTGGCCATGCAGGCCTGCGCGCGCCTGGGCGTGACGCACTCGGTGGTGTTCGGCGGCTTCTCGGCCAAAAGCCTGCAGGAGCGTATCGTCGACGTGGGCGCATCGCTCGTCATCACCGCCGATGAACAGGTGCGCGGCGGCAAGACCATTCCGCTCAAGCCCGCCGTGGAAGAAGCCATCGCCATGGGCGGCTGCGAGGCCGTCACCAAGGTCGTCGTGTACCGCCGCACGGGCGGCAAGGTGCAATGGAACGACAGCCGCGACCTCTGGATGCACGACGTCGAAGCCGGTCAGCCCGACACCTGCGAACCGGTCCCGGTCAACGCCGAGCATCCGCTGTTCATCCTGTACACGTCCGGTTCCACCGGCAAGCCCAAGGGCGTGCAGCACTCGTCCGCGGGCTATCTGCTGTGGGCGCTGCTGACCGTCAAATGGACCTTCGATGCGCGCAAGGACGACGTCTACTGGTGCACGGCCGACGTGGGCTGGGTCACGGGCCACACGTACATCACCTACGGTCCGCTCGCCGCGGGCCTGACGCAGATCGTCTTCGAAGGCGTGCCCACCTACCCGAACGCCGGCCGTTTCTGGGACATGATCGCGCGCCACAAGGTCACCACGTTCTACACGGCGCCCACGGCGATCCGCTCGCTGATCAAGGCGGCCGAGGCCACGCCGCAATCGCATCCGCAGAACTACGACCTGGACTCCCTGCGCATCATCGGCACGGTGGGCGAGCCCATCAATCCCGAAGCCTGGATCTGGTATCACAAGAACGTCGGCCGCGAGCGCTGCCCCATCGTGGACACGTGGTGGCAAACCGAAACCGGCGGGCACATGATCACGCCGCTGCCCGGCGCCACGCCCACCAAGCCGGGCTCGTGCACGCTGCCCCTGCCGGGCATCGCTGCTGCCATCGTCGATGAAACCGGCGGCGACGTCGAAAAGGGCAACGGCGGATTCCTGGTCATCAAGCGCCCGTGGCCCGCCATGATCCGCAACATCTGGGGCGACCCGGAGCGCTTCAAGAAAAGCTATTTCCCGCCGGAACTGCGCGGTTACTACCTGGCGGGCGACGGCGCGCAGCGCGACGCGGACGGCTATTTCTGGATCATGGGCCGCATCGACGACGTCCTGAACGTCTCGGGCCATCGCCTGGGCACGATGGAAGTCGAATCCGCGCTGGTCGCGCACGAAATGGTGGCCGAGGCCGCGGTGGTGGGGCGTCCCGACGACACCACCGGCGAAGCCGTCGTGGCCTTCGTGGTGCTCAAGCGTTCGCGTCCGGAAGGCGAAGAGGCCCAGGCCATTGCCAAGCAGTTGCGCGACTGGGTGGCCCGCGAGATCGGCCCCATCGCCAAGCCCAAGGACATCCGCTTTGGCGACAACCTGCCCAAGACCCGTTCGGGCAAGATCATGCGCCGCCTGCTGCGCGTGGTCGCCAAGGGCGAAGAGATCACGCAGGACGTGTCCACGCTTGAAAATCCCGCCATCCTGGAGCAGCTCTCCAAGCCGCTGTGATCGCAGCCGGCCGGATTCCTCCGGCCGCTGCAGCGCGACAGGCGCATAATGTCTACGCCCGTGCCGGCATGATGCGGCACGGGCGTAGTCTTTCCTGATCCCCGATTCCTGATCCCCGATTTCTTCCTACGGAGCCGCACCCGTGAGCAGCAGTTTCGATCGCGCAGGGCTTGCCCTGATGTTCAGCACCATCCTGGTCTGGGCGGGAAGCTGGATCGCGATGAAGCTGATCGTGCCGTACATCGGGCCATTCGATTTCGTGGCGCTGCGCTACGTGACAGGCAGCCTGGTGCTCTTCCTGCTGGCGTTTGTCACGCATCGGCCGCTGTCGATGCCGCCGTGGAAGCTGACCCTGCTGATCGGCCTGACGCAGACCGCCGGCTTCCAGGGCTTCGTGCAGACGGCGCTGGTGTCGGGCGGGGTGGGCAAGGTGTCGCTCATGGCTTACACCATGCCCTTCTGGGTGGTCCTGTTTGCCTGGTGGCTGCTGGGCGAACGGCCCACCGCCCGGCACGCGGCCGGCATCGCGTTGGCCGCCATTGGCCTCGTCTGTTTCGTCGAGCCCTGGAACGGACTTGGCGACATCCGTACCGTGCTGCTGGGCCTGGGCAGCGGCCTGTGCTGGGGCGTGGGAACGGTGCTGTCCAAGCGCATGTTCGACCGACACGCGCCCGACGTGATGACCTTCACCGCGTGGCAGATGCTGTTCGGCGGCCTGGTCATGGTGCCGGTGGCCTACCTGGTGCCGCAGATGACCGCCCAATGGGGCTGGCAGCTTTGGACCGGCATGACCTACATTGTGCTGATCGCGACCGCGGCGGGCTGGCTGCTGTGGCTGCAGGTCGTGCGCCGGGTGCCCGCATCCATCGCCGGCCTGTCCAGCCTGGGCGTGCCCGTGGTCGCCATGCTGCTGGCGTGGGCGATCCTGTCCGAACGGCCCACGCCCGTCGAGCTGGGCGGCATGGCGCTGATCCTGGCTGGCATCTTTGTCGTGAGCCGCGCAGCGCCTGCGGCGCGCGCCGACTGATCCGGCCGACATCCGACTTTCCCTCTACCTGGAATATTTTCATGATCGATCTGCGTAGCGATACCGTCACCCGGCCCGGCGCCGGCATGTTGCAGGCGATGGCCAGCGCCCCGCTGGGCGACGACGTGATGGGCGACGACCCCACCGTGATCCGCCTGCAGAAGGCGCTGGCCGAACGCACCGGCAAGGCAGCTGGCCTGTTCTTTCCGTCGGGCACGCAGAGCAACCTGGCGGCTCTGATGGCGCATTGCGAACGGGGCGACGAATACCTCGTGGGCCAGCTTGCGCACACCTATAAATACGAAGGCGGCGGGGCGGCGGTGCTGGGCAGTATCCAGCCGCAGCCCATCGAGCATGCGCCGGACGGTTCCCTGCCGCTGGAAAAGCTGGCCGCGGCGCTCAAGCCCGCCGGCGATCCGCACTTTGCGCGCACGCGCCTGCTGGCGCTGGAGAACACCTTCCACGGCAAGCTGATTCCGGCCGCCTACATCCAGGCCGCGACGTCCTGGGCGCGAGAGCAGGGCCTTTCGACGCACCTGGACGGCGCCCGCGTGTTCAATGCGGCAGTGGCCAGCGGCAAGCCCGTGGCGGATTTGTGCCAGCCGTTCGACTCGGTGTCGATCTGCTTTTCGAAGGGCCTGGGCGCGCCGGTGGGATCGGTGCTGGTCGGAAGCGAAGAACTGATCGCGCGCGCCCGCCGCTGGCGCAAGATGCTGGGCGGCGGCCTGCGCCAGTCCGGCGTGCTGGCCGCCGCCTGTCTGTATGCGCTGGAGCACAACGTGGACCGGCTGGCCCAGGACCACGACAACGCGCGGCAATTGGCCGAGGGGCTGCGCGGCATCGCCGGCGTGAAGGTGCTGAGCCAGGACACCAACATGGTCTTTGCGGAGTTCGAGCCGTCGCGCTGCGACGCGCTGACTGCCGCGCTGGCCACGGAAGGCATCCTGATGCGCGCGGTCTACGGCGGTCCGACACGCCTGGTGACGCACCTGGACGTGTCGGCTGCGGATGTGCGGCGGGTGGTGGAGACGGTGGGCCGCCTGCTGGCGTAGGCGGGGGTGTCGTCAGGCGCTGGCGTGCAGCACGTCCGCCAGCACCGAGAACAACTGGTCGATCTGGGCGCGCTCGATGATGAGCGGGGGTGACAGCAGCATCGTGTCGCCCGCCGACCGGATCAGGCAACCGCGCTCCAGGCAGGCGGTATGCACCGCATAGGCGCGCTGGCCGGGCTTGTCCTCCTGTGGCGCCAGTTCGATGGCCGCCAGCAGGCCGATGTTGCGGATGTCGATCACGTTCGGCAGGCCCTTCAGGCTGTGCGCCGCGTCTTCCCAGTAGTTCCACAGTTCGCGGCTGCGCTGGAAAAGGCCGTCGCGTTTGCAGAGTTCCAGTGTTGCCAGGCCTGCGGCGCAGGCCACCGGGTGCCCGGAATAGGTGTATCCGTGAGAGAACTCGATGGCGCTTTCCGGTCCTTGCATGAACGCATCGTAGACGTGCTTCTGCACCAGCGTCGCACCCATCGGGATGGCGCCGTTCGTCAGGCCCTTGGCGCTGGTGATGATGTCCGGCTTGACGCCGAAGTACGACGAGGCAAACGCGCCGTCGATGCGGCCGAAGGCGCAGATCACTTCGTCGAATATCAGCAGGATGCCGTGCGCGTCGCAGATCTGGCGCAGCTTCTGCAGGTAGCCCTTGGGCGGAACGATCACGCCGGTGGACCCGGCCACCGGCTCCACGATGACGGCGGCGATCGTCGACGCGTCATGCAGGGCGACGATGCGCTCCAGGGTGTCGGCCAGATGGGCTCCCCAATCGGGCTGCCCGCGCGTATAGGCCATCTGGTCGCGGTCGTAGGTGTGGGGCAGGTGGTCCACGTAAGGCAGCAGGTTGCCGAAGGGCTTGCGGTGGCCTGCGATGCCGGACACCGACAGGCCGCCGAAGCCCACGCCGTGATAGGAACGTTCGCGTCCGATCAGCCGGACCCGCTGGCCCTGGCCGCGCGCGCGGTGGTAGCCCAGCGCGATCTTCAGCGCAGTGTCCACCGCCTCCGAGCCCGAGTTTGAAAAGAATACGTTGGAAAAGCCTTCAGGCGCCTCCGCGCGCAGGGCGTCCGCCAGTTCGAACGCCAGCGGGTGGCTCATCTGGAACGACGAAGCGTAGTCGAGGTCATGGGCGGTGCGTGAAATGGCCTGCACGATCTCGGGCCGGCGGTGGCCGGCGTTCACGCACCAGAGGCCCGCGATTCCGTCCAGCACGCGGCGGCCGTCGGGGCGGATGTAGTGCATGCCCTCGGCGGCGCTGAACAGCACCGGATCGCGCTTGGCCCGGCGGTTGGCGGTGAAGGGCATCCAATAGGCTTCGGGATTGGCGGAAAGGGGGGAAGGCGAGGGCATGGGACAGATCCTGCTTAGACGTGAGGTTCAGGTCTGTCTATTTTGTATTAAATAAATGATAAATACAATATTGGGAAGTGCGCAGACGCGGCGCGCGCGCACGGCGGCGCTGCCCGTCCGCAGCGGGCGGGCATTTGGCGGGGGATCAGGAAGCCTGCAGCGAAGTCTTCAGGTGGCGGCGCATGAGCTGCGAGGCCCATTCCTGGTCGCCGGCCTCCAGGGCTTCGATGATCTGCAGGTGTTCGGTGCTGGAGTTGACGAAGCGGGCGTCGCGGTAGAAGGCCGCATGCTCTTCCAGACGGCGCAGCTGGTTCTGCTGCTGCACGGCCTGCAGGATGTAGCGGTTGCCCGAGAAGCGCGCCAGCATCTCGTGGAATGAGGCATTCAGCGCGAAGAACTCCGTGGCGGAGATCGCGGCGTCGTCGCGCTGGACAAGCGCCTCGTGTGCGGCGCGCATGCGCGCCAGCGCTGGCTTGTCCAGCCGGAAGGTGGGTTCGAGCAGGCCCGCGCATTCGATGGTCATGCGGAACCGGTAGCTCTCCGCAAGCGCCTCGGCGCTTTCAAGCGAGGGGGCGAACTGCCAGCCGTGGCCCTTGCGCTTTTCGATCAGGCCGTCGGCGGACAGCTGCAGCAGGGTCTTGGCCAGCAGGCTGCGGGGCGCCTCATAGCGCTGCAGCAGGTCGCGTTCGGTGAAGGTTTCGGGCAGGCCGCGCGAGGCGCGGTCGTCGATGAGCCGCCGGTAGAGCTCGTCGAGCGTGGGGCCGGCGCCTTCGATGGGGGAGGCCGCGGCGGCCGCGTTGTCCGCCACGGTGTAGCCGCTGTTGGGGCGGTGCGAGATCAGCCCCTGCGCCGCAAGCAGGCGCAAGGCGCCGCGCACGGGGGTGCGCGAGACGTCGTAGTCCGCGCCCAGCGCCTCTTCGGAGAGGTGGTCGCCCGGCGCGTAACGCCCCGCCGCGATGTCCTGCGCGATATGGCGCGCCAGGTCGACCTGCAGCGGGGTGGGGCGGGCGGAAGCGGCGGCGGGCATCGGGCGTCGGAATGGCGGATTGGGGCGGCGGAGTCGGAATGGTACCGGAGAGCCCGGGGTTCGCGGTGCGGGCGCGGCGGGCTGCGGCGATATCCTGGGCAAACCCTAGTATTGAACTTTTATATATATTAGTACAAAATCTGCCGGACTTTATGCCATCGCTTGAATCTGGAGCATTGCCAGCGTGACTATGCCTACCCCCTTTCCCCTGGTCGACGTACAGGGCAGCCCTTACGAACGCGGTCGCCAGCATGGCGCCGCCGTGCCCGAACGCGTCGCGCGCAGTGTCGCGCTGTACCGCGGCCAACTGGAACGCCGCGGCGTGGGCGCCGCCCGGCTCAAGGAGCTGGCCGCCGCCATGGTGCCGGTGGTGGGCGACTACGACGCCGCCTACCTTGAAGAGTTGCGCGGCATCGCCGACGGCGCCGGCCAGGCGCTGGAAGACGTGGTGGTGATCAACTGCCGCACCGAGATGATGTTCGGCCACGCCGAACTGGGCCGCGCCCGCAAGGGCCTGGACGATGGCTGCACCGGCCTGGTCGTGCTGCCCGAGGCCGCCGCCGGCGGCAAGCTGATGCACGCCCACAACTGGGACTGGCGCGAAGAATGCGTGGATACCGGCATCGTGCTGCGCATGCGTCGCGAAGACGGTCCGGACCTGCTGGTGTTCACCGAGGCGGGCAGCCTGGCGCGCCACGGCTTCAACAGCGCCGGCGTGTCCCTGTCCGGCAATTTCCTGTCCTGCGAGCAGGACTATCAGCGTCCCGCCGAGGTCCCGCTGGTGCTGGTGCGCCGCAAGATGCTGGAATCCACCAACATCTGCAATGCTATGAAGGTGCTCTGGGCGTCGCGCCGCTTCTGCTCCAACAACCTGATGCTGGCGCAGGCCCAGGGCGAAGCCGTCGACCTGGAATGCGCGCCCGACGAGATCTTCTGGATCACGCCCGAAAACGGCCTGCTGGTGCACGCCAACCACTGGATCAGTCCGCCCGCGCGCGCCAAGCTGTTCGACAAGGGCCTGGCAGCCAATCCGGATTCCATCTACCGCCAGCGCCGCGTTCAGGACATGCTGGCGCGCGCGGGCGGCAGCGTCGACTGGGGCACGGTCAAGCGCATTCTTGCCGATGACTTCGCCGCGCCCGATGGCGTGCTGCGTTCGCCCAAGCCGGCCAGCTTCGACAGCATTTCCGCTACCGTGGCGACGACCCTGATGGAGCCCGAAAGCGGGGTGATGTGGATCGCGCGCAAGCCCTATGAAGGGCGCAACTTCGCCGAGTACCGGCTGTTCTGATCCGATTCCAGGGGGAAACTTCCATGACCGAGCAATCCTTGCGCGCCAAGCGCGCGCTGATGTTATCCGCCGCCCTGGCCGGCGCCTTCACGGGCCTGCCAGGGCTGACCCAAACCCAGGCCCAGGCCGCGCTGCCCGAGATCCGCTATGCGGAAGGCTCGGGCACGCCCACGTCGCTGCCCGGCGGCCGTTCGCGCAACACCTCCACCGACAACGTGCTGGCGCACGTGGTCGAGGCCCTGGTCGCGCTGCGCGCCGACATGAGCGTCGCGCCCATGCTGGCCGACAGCTGGGCGCTGTCGGACGACAAGCGCACCTACACCTTCAAATTGCGCCAGGGCGTGACCTTCCACGATGGATCGCCGATGACATCGGCCGACGTCAAATGGAGCTACGACTACCTGACGGGCGCCAAGTCGGAATATTCGTGCAAGAACCTGTATGACGGCAGCAAGGGCGCCAAGGTCGTTGGCGTCGAAACGCCCGACCCGGCCACTGTCGTGTTCAAGCTGGATCAGCCCTATGCGCTGTTCCTGGACCAGATGGCCAGCGTGCAGTGCCCGATGCCGGTGCTCAGCCCGAAAAGCGTGGACGCGGACGGCAACTGGGTCAAGCCG
The DNA here is from genome assembly GCF_055397965.1 of Achromobacter sp. T5-5. Lineage (NCBI taxonomy): Bacteria > Pseudomonadati > Pseudomonadota > Betaproteobacteria > Burkholderiales > Alcaligenaceae > Achromobacter > Achromobacter sp. T5-5. The sequence continues at coordinate 4,815,988 of NZ_AP027919.1, read as the reverse complement.
GTCGGCACCGGCCCGTATGTGCTGGCGGAATGGAAGAAGGAACAGCATGTGCTGCTGACGCCGTATGCGGGCTATGCGCCGCGCACCGAGGCGGCCAGCGGCATGGCGGGCAAGAAGGCCGCCCTGGCGAACGTGCGCTTCGTAGTGATTCCCGATGCCGCGGCGCAGAAGGCCGCGCTGATGGCCGGACAGGTCGACGCCTATAACGCCGACGAAGACAACCTGCCCGCCAAGGACCCGCGCTGGAACATCGTGACCGAGCAGGGGCTGGACACCGTCAACCTGCTCATGCAGACGCGTTCGCCCCTTCTGTCGGACGTGAACATGCGCCGCGCCATCGCGCTGGCGCTGGATTTTCCCGCCATCGCCAAGGCGCTGAACAATGGTCAGGCGGCCTACAACCCGTCCCTGGTGCCGGCGGCCAGCGCCTATTACTCGGACGCGGACCGCGCGGGCTATGAAAAGAACCTGAAGGAGGTCAAGCGCCTGCTCGAGGCCGCCAACTATCGCGGCGAAACGCTGAAGCTGCAGGCCAACAAGCGCTATCCGTACCTGTACCGCGTGGCGGTCGTCACGCAGCAGCTCCTGAACAAGGCCGGCATCAAGACCGAACTCGACATGCTGGAATGGGGCACGCAGGTGACCAATTTCCGCGAGGGCAAGTTCCAGCTCATGGCCTTCGCCTATTCCGCGCGCACCGAACCCGCGCTGATGTTCCGCGACGTGGTCGGCGACAAGTCCAAGGCCCCGATGGCGCAATGGGAAAGCCCGGAAGCGTCCGCCATTCTCGAATCCATCGAAGCCGAGTCCGACCCGGCCGCGCGCAAGCAGGCGTTCGACAAGCTGCACGCGCTGATGCTGCGCGACACGCCGCTGCTGATGTACTACAACAAGCCCGGCTATGTGGTGGTGTCGAGCCAGCTGCACGGATTCACCGGCTGGCCGCTGCGCAAGCCGCGCTTCTTCAACGTCACCAAGAACTGAGGCGCCGTGCTGGGCTATCTACTCAAGCGCACCGCGGCGGCGGTGCCCACCGTCATCGTCGTAACGGTGCTGGTCTTCGCGATGATTCGCGCCATTCCCGGAGACCCGGCATCGCTGATGCTGGGCGACATCGACAACCCCGCGCTGCTGGCCGAGATGCGCCATGCGCTGGGTCTGGACCGTCCGGTGGGCGAGCAGTTCATCATCTGGGTCGGTCATGCGCTGCAGGGCGACCTGGGCATGTCCATCGCCCGGCGCGAGCCGGTCACGCATCTGGTGCTGACGCATTTCGCGGTCACGGCGCAGGTCGTGCTGACGGCCACGCTGCTGGCCTGCCTGGTTGCCGTTCCTGCGGGCATGGTCGCCGCGTGGCGCCAGAACCGGAGCGCCGATACGGCCATCGTGTCGACGTCCATCCTGTTCGTCTCCATGCCCAGTTTCTGGGTGGGCATCCTGCTGATCTGGCTGTTCGGCGTGAAGCTGAACTGGCTGCCCGTCTATGGATTCGAGTCGGTCCTGCAGGGTGGCCTGGGCGCGGCGAAGTACCTGGTGCTGCCGGTGTTCGCCATCGTGCTGACCGAGATCGCGGCGATCACCCGCATGATGCGAGCCAGCACCATCGAGACGCTGCGGCTGGAGTACGTGGCGCACGCCCGGGCGAAAGGACTGCCTGAAAAACGGGTGATGCTGCGCCACGTGCTGCCGAATTCCTTCGGCCCCACGCTGACCGTGATCGGCCTGATGCTGGGCCATCTGCTGTCGGGCGCGGCCGTGATCGAAACCGTTTTCACGCTGCCCGGCATCGGACGGCTGCTCGTCGAAAGCATCTATGCGCGGGACTATCCGGTGGTGCAGGGCTGCCTGCTGTTCATCGCGCTCTTGTACGTGGCGGTCAATCTGGTGGTGGATCTGTTGTATCCGCTGTTCGATCCGCGCGTGAAGCTTCAATAGGATCATCATGTCGGGTTTCAAGCATACCAATGCCGTCCTGGGCGGCTTTCTGGTCGGCGCCGTGGTGCTGCTGGCGCTGGTGGGGCTGGTCTACACGCCTCACGATCCGCTGGAGGGCGACCTGCTGGCTCGCTTTTCGCCGCCTTCGGCCGAATACTGGCTGGGCACGGACGAGTTCGGCCGCGACGTGTTGTCCCGCCTGATGGCCGGGGCGGGCGTCAGCGTGGCGGTCAGCGTGTTCTCGGTGCTGCTGGCGCTGGTTTTGGGTACGACCATCGGCGTGACGGCGGGCTACGCCGGCGGCTGGGTGGATCGCGGCATTTCGGTGCTGGTCGAATCCATGATGGCGTTTCCGGGCCTGCTGCTGGCGCTGGGCATCATGACCGTGCTGGGGCCGTCGAAGTGGGGCGTGGTGCTGGCGCTCGGCCTGGCCTACTCGCCGTCCGTGTCGCGCATCGCGCGTGGCGCGGCGCTGTCCCTGCGTCAGCGCGACTTCGTCATCGCCTCGCGCGCGACCGGCCACGGCGGCCTGTGGACGGTGTTCCGCCACGTGCTGCCCAATTGCGTGGCGCCGCTCCTGATCTTCGCCACGTCGATCTTCGGCTCGGCGCTGCTTGCCGAAAGCGCGCTGAGCTTCCTGGGCCTGGGCGTGCCGCCGCCCCTGGCGACCTGGGGCGGCATGCTGTCCGAAAGCCGCAACGCCATGGACCAGGCCATCTGGCTGGCCGTGTTTCCCGGCGCGATGATTTCGCTGAGCCTGCTGGGCATCAACCTGCTGGGCGACGCGGTGCGCGACCGGCTTGATCCGCGCATGCGGGGAGTGATGGCATGAGCGCGCGCGAACCTTTGTTGTCAGTGCGCGACCTGGAGATCCGCTTTCCGGGCAAAGACGATGCGGCGCCCGTTGTGAACCGCGTGTCGTTCGACCTGCACGCCGGCGAGTCGCTGTCCATCGTCGGCGAATCCGGCAGCGGCAAGACCCTGATCGGAAAGGCGCTGCTGGGCCTGCTGCCCGACGCCGCCCGCATCACGGGCGGCAGGGCTTTCTTTGACGGCGGCAATCTGCTGGGGCAGAGCGCCAGCGAATGGCTGGCCGTGCGCGGCACCGGTATCGGCATGGTGTTTCAGGAGCCCATGGTGTCGCTCAATCCGGCCTTCCGGGTGGGCGAGCAACTGATCGAAGCGCTGGTGCTGCGCCGGGGCATGGCGCGCCGAGCCGCCTGGGATGCGGCCGTCCAGATGCTCGAGCGCGTGCGGGTGCGCGATGCGCGCGATTGCATGACGCGCTATCCGCACGAGTTCTCGGGCGGCATGCGGCAGCGGATCCTGCTTGCTGGAGTGATGCTGCTCAAGCCCCGGCTGCTGATCGCCGACGAACCGACGACGGCGCTGGACTGCGTAGTGCAAAAGGAAGTGCTGGACCTGATGTGCGAACTGACCCGCGAGCAGGGCACGGCGTTGATCTTCATTAGCCACAACCTGGCGCTGGTGGCGGCCTACACGCAGCGAGTGCTGGTGATGTGCCGGGGCCGCGCCGTGGAAACCGGCGAGGTGGCGCAGGTGCTGTCGCGTCCCGCCGATCCCTACACTCTCAGCCTGCTGGATGCGTTGCCCAAGCGCGGCGAGGCGCGCGCGCCGGTTGTCCGGCCGCCGATCCTGCAGGTGAACAAGCTGGCGATCGACTACGCGGTGCGCGCGGGATGGCGCGGCAAGCGCGCCGTCAGGGCGGTGCACCACGCCAGCTTTGCAGTCGCGCCCGGCGAGACCCTGGCGATCGTGGGCGAGTCCGGCAGCGGCAAGACGACCGTGATGATGTCCATCCTGGGCCTCGTGCCGCAGGCGCAGGGCAGCATCGCACTGGACGGGCAGGCCCTGCCGCCGGGCGGGGCCGGCGCCGCCTGGCGTTCCGCGCGGCGGCGCGTCCAGATGGTGTTCCAGGACCCGTATTCGTCGCTGGACCCGCGCATGAACATCGGCGCGCTGGTGGGCGAAGGACTGCGGCTCGAGGCGGGCATGACGACGGCGGAACGGGACAGGCGCGTGGCCGAGGCGCTGCGCGACGTGGGCCTGGGCGACGGCTATGCCGGGCGCTATGCGCACGAACTCTCGGGCGGGCAGCGCCAGCGCGTGGCGATCGCGCGGGCGCTGGTCATGCGCCCCGAGGTCATCATCGCGGATGAGCCGGTGTCCGCGCTGGACGTCACGGTGCAGAAGCAGGTGCTGGAGACGCTGATGTCGCTGCAGCGTTCGCACGGGTTCGCGTGCCTGCTGATTTCGCACGACCTCGGTGTGGTCGAGCAGATCGCGGATCGCGTGGTGGTCATGCTGCGCGGCCATATCGTCGAACAGGGAACGCGCGACGACGTGTTCGATCATCCGGCGCATCCGTATACGCGCCGGCTGCTGCAGGCGGTGCCCGAGCTGCGCGGGAGCGCCGCCGAGGGCTTCCGGGTGGAACTGCGCGACCTGCCCGCCGGCCAGGAACGGGACGATTCGGCGTACTTCGATCCCTCATCCGACGCGGCGGCCGCGCCCCGGATGGCGGCCGTGGCTGCGTCCGGCCAGTCCCACCGGGTGGCGCTCGCGGCGGGCGAAGCGATGGCCGAGACCATCGCGGCCTGAGCCGCCGTCAGCCGTGATGGGCGCGGCTGTCGGCGGGTGCCTGGTCGCGTTCGTTCATGCCGTAGTCGCGCAACACCTGCGCGACGCGCAGGCGGTAGTTCTGGAACACGCCGCCGCGGCCGGCCTCCTGCGCACGGCGGTGCGATTCCAGCGAACGCCAGCGCAGCACCGCCGCCTCATCGCGCCAGAACGATAGCGACAGCAGCTTGCCGGGCGCGGACAGGCTCTGGAAGCGTTCGACGGAAATGAAGCCGTCGATGGTGCGCAATTCGTCGATCAGGCTGGCAGCGATGTCCAGATAAGGGGCGGGGTCGCCATGGGCGGGCTCGACCTCGAAAATCACGGCGATCATGGATGGGTCTCCTCTTGAAAATCGAACTGGGGGATGCGCGCGTTGGGCAAGGGGCGATAGCGGAATCGCGCCGCCAGCGCGGCCGCATCCACGCCCGCGCCCAGCACGTGCAGGAGCGCGTCGGCGGCATGGTTTCTGGCCGGCACTGCGCCCGGGCAGGCATGGCGCTGCGCGCCGAAGATCCAGCCCGCGTCCGGTTCGGCCATGGCCGCGGCCGCGAGCACGAGCAGGGCGGTCTGGCCGGCCTCGATGCGCTGCCCGTCGATCTCGACGGGCTCGGCCATGAAACGCCGGGTGTTGTGCAGGGGCGGATCGCGGCGTAACACCTCGTCGATCAGGGCAAGGGCGTGCCTGCGGGTGGCCGGGGCTTGCGGGCCGCGGCGTCCCGCCATGACGAGCGCGTTGCCCAGCAGCCCCGCGCCCGCCTCGCAGGATTGGAACAGCAGGCCGGCGAGGTTGGCGGCCACCATGCCAGGCGCGATGCCGGCGTGCGCCGCGTCTGCGCCCAGCTTGCGCAGCGCGGGCGAGGCCAGCGGTCCGGACAAGTGGGCTTCCAGGCGAGCCTGCAGGCGCGCGGCGGCGGCCTGGCCGGCGACGATGCGTGCCGCGTCCGCTTCCGCACGGGTACCTGCATTTGTATTGGCTTTGGCACTGGCGTGCACCGCGCCCAGGAACATGACGATGTCGTGCGCGCAATCGGCATGCAGGGACGGCGCAAGGCCGAGCAAGGCGGCCTGCGCGTGGACAGGCGCGGCATACAGGTAGCGGTCGATGCCGGCGGCATCGCGCGGCGCGGCGGGTAGCCACGCAGGCGGGGCGTGCTCATCCTCGCCTTGTCGTTGCTGCTGCTGGATGAATGCCGCCAGCAACACCTTCAATCGCGCATGCGCCGCGCTGTCGTTCATGCGGACGAATCGGCCGAACAGATCTGCCGCCGGCCCTGGGCACAAACCGCGCGGCACCGGCTCCGCCAGGGGGCGCACGCGGGCGGCGGGGTGCCGCAGAATGGCGGTGATGCTATCGGGATGCGCCGCGACCCACAGGTCCAGCGCCCCGTCCCGATAGAGCGGCCGGTCGCGCGCCAGCGCGACGTAGTAGGGATAGGGGTCGGGGTGGGTGACGGCGTCCAGGGGATGGGCGGGGGGCATGGCAATGGCCGGCAGTGAAGATGGCCGTCAGTATCTGCCAGCGCCGCCCACAACGATTCGGCGCCGGGCGAACTATGCCTGCGCCGCGCCGCCTTCGGCCAGCAGGGCGGCGTAGCCCAGGCGGGAATCGGGCCACTGCAGCGTCAGGCCGCTGGCGCGCAGGCGGGCGTTGCTGAGCTTCTTGCTGCCGACGTTGGCGGGCGCCAGCGCCACGCGCGGCGCGGGGGCGCCGATCATTCTGGCCAGTTCCGCATACAGGACGTGCAGGGGCAGGGGCGTGTCGTCGCAGCCGATATACACCGGCGCAACGTCAGGCAGCAGCGCCAGATGGACCACCGCGGCGGCCGCGTCGTCGATGTGGATGCGGTTGGCCCAATGTTCAGGCTGCACGGGCGCGCCCGCCGCGCCGCTGCGCAAACGCTCGATGAGCTGCAGGCGTCCGGGTCCATACAGGCCCGCAAGGCGCAGGGCCGTGGACGAGACGGGCTGCGCCGCCAGCGCGGCCTCGGCCTCGAGCAGCACGCGGCCATTGAACCCCTGGGGCGCGGGCGGGGTGTCTTCGTCCACCCAGGCGCCATGATGCTCGCCGTATACCGCGCTGGAGGACACGAAGACGATGCGGGCCAGACGGGACGCATCCAGCGCCTTGAGCACATTGGCCAGGCCATCGACGAAGACGCCGCGGTAGGCCTGCGGATCGCGCGCGCCGGGCGAGGGCAGGTGGATCAGCCGGGTCACGCCTTGCGGCAGGGCCGTCAGCGTGTCGGGACGGGTGATGTCGCCCTGCAGCCATCGAATGCCGCTGGTGTCCCCGGCGGGCGGATGGCGGCGCAGGGCGTGGACCTCGGCGCCGCGCGCCAGCAAGCGCCGCGCCGCGCGCAGGCCCAGGTCGCCGCAGCCGGTGAGAAGTACGCGTTCGCTCATGGTGTCGCTCCAGATGGTCGGAAAAAAAGGCGCCCCGCGGGGCGCCTTGTGGCCGGGCGCGGGCGCCCGATGGAATTACATGCCGCTGTAGACCGGCCCTTCGCCGCCCTGCGGCGCCACCCAGACGATGTTCTGCGTGGGGTCCTTGATGTCGCAGGTCTTGCAGTGCACACAGTTCTGCGCGTTGATCTGCAGGCGGTCTTCGCCGTGATCGTCCTTGACGAACTCGTACACGCCGGCCGGGCAATAGCGCGCTTCGGGGCCGCCGTACTTGGCCAGGTTCACCTTCACCGGCACGGACGGATCCTTCAGGGTCAGGTGGACCGGTTCGTTCTCGTCGTGGTTGGTGTTGGAGATGAACACCGAGCTCAGCTTGTCGAACGTGAGCTTGCCGTCCGGCTTGGGGTAGTCGATGCGCGCGCACTGCGAGGCCGGCTGCAGACAGGCGTGGTCGGGTTTGTTGTGGCGCAGCGTCCAGGGCATCTTGCCCTTGAGCAGCAGTTGCTCGATGCCGGTCATCAGCGTGGCGACGGTGCGGCCCTTCTTGAACCACTGCTTGAAATTGCGTGCCTTGTTCAGTTCGGCATGCAGCCAGGACGACTCGAAGGCCTTGGGATAGGCGGTCAGTTCATCCTGGCGGCGGTCGGCGTTGAGCGCATCGAACGCGGCTTCGGCGGCCAGCTTGCCCGACTTGATCGCGGCGTGGCTGCCCTTGATGCGCGAGGCGTTCAGGAAGCCGGCCTCGCAGCCGACCAGCACGCCGCCGGGGAAGGTGAGCTTGGGCAGCGCCAGCAGCCCGCCCGCCGTGATGGCGCGGGCGCCGTAGGCGATGCGCTTGCCGCCTTCGAAGGTGCCGCGGATGGCGGGGTGCGTCTTGTAGCGCTGGAATTCGTCGAAGGGCGACAGCCAGGGGTTGGCGTAGTCCAGGCCGACGATCATGCCCACGGCCACCAGGTTGTTGTCCAGGTGATAGAGGAACGAGCCGCCGTAGGTGTCGGCGTCCAGCGGCCAGCCGGCGGTGTGGACCACGAGGCCGGGCTTGGACTGCGCCGGATCGACTTCCCACATTTCCTTGATGCCGATGCCGTAGGACTGCGGATTGCGGCCGTCGTCCAGCTTGTAGCGTTCGATGAGCTGGCGGCCGAGCTGGCCGCGCGCGCCTTCGCCGAACACCGTGTAGCGGGCATGCAGTTCCATGCCGGGCTGGTAGTGGTCGGTGTGGCTGCCGTCGCGGGCCACGCCCATGTCGCCGGTGGCCACGCCGCGGACGGCGCCGTTCTCGTCGTACAGCACTTCGACGGCGGCAAAGCCGGGGAAGATGTCCACGCCCAGCGCCTCGGCCTGCTCGCCCATCCATTTGACGACGTCGCCCAGGCGGACGATGTAGTTGCCCTCGTTGTGGAAGCACTGCGGCAGCAGCCAGTTCGGCGTGGCGCGCGCGCCGGTCTCGGACAGGAACAGGAACTTGTCCTGCGTGACGGGCACGTTCAGCGGCGCGCCTTTCTCTTTCCAGTCGGGGATGAGTTCGGTCAGCGCCAGCGGGTCCATGACGGCGCCGGACAGGATGTGCGCGCCAAGTTCCGCGCCCTTTTCGAGCACGCAGACGCCGATCTCCTGATTCTTCTCAGCGGCCAGTTGCTTGAGACGGATTGCGGTGGCCAGGCCAGCGGGTCCACCGCCAACCACGACCACGTCATATTCCATCGACTCGCGTTCAGACATTTGCAAAGCTCCCCGTATGTATTCCATATTTGGCTGGAAGTATTATCGGCGATTGTATTGCAGGCGAGGGTCCTGTATGCCTTCGCATTTCTTTTAGCCTTCAGGAGTAATTGGTGAACCCGGACAATCCGTCGGCGCGGCTTCTTTCGGTGGGCGACACCCATCAGCTCGAATTGCCTTTGCGTTGGGGCGATTCAGACGCTTTGAACCATCTGAACAACACGCTGTATTTCCGACTCATGGAAGAGGCCCGCATGCAGATCCTGTATGGCGCGGGTTTCGAGCTGCCCGCCGACAATGGCGCCATCCTGGCGCATGCGTCGTGCGATTTCCTGCGTCCGCTGACCTATCCGGCCACGGTGCGGGTCACGCACACCGTGACGCGGATCGGCCGTTCCAGCGCCGAATTCGAGTTGCTGCTCGAGAAAGTGGGCGATGACGTGGGCCCTTATGCCCGCGGCCGCAACGTCCTGGTCTGGATGGACTACGTGGCCAATACGTCCGCGCCGTGGCCGCAGGAAGTGCTGGCGCAACTGGGCACGCAATTCGCCGCGGCAGCGTAATCCACGTGGGCCGCGCGGGCAGCGCGGGCGCGGCCCCGCCAAAATAGCGCGTGCTTTGGCCGGACATGCCGGTAAAATCTAGCGCAAAATCACAAAAGCAATGAGGGCGCGCCACCCACGGCGCAGCCGTTCCACGGAAATCGGGCCCAGCCGCGATGCCCGTGTGGCAAGCGCCAGCAGCCGCGCCCCAAGGAAAGACTGGGTCTGCCCCGATTTCCCCGATTTTTCCGGGACCCGTGCGCGGGTAGCGGCGGGCAGGCTTACTTTGGTTCGACCTTAACTAGGAGTTGGAGCGATGGACAAGGTTTATGCAAGCGCCCAGGAGGCGCTGGCAGGCATCGTCAAGGACGGTCAGATGATCGCCGTGGGCGGTTTCGGCCTGTGCGGTATCCCCGAGGCGCTGATCGCCGCGCTGCGCGATTCGGGCGTCAAGGATCTCACCTGCATCAGCAACAATGCGGGCGTCGATGGCTTTGGCCTGGGCCAGTTGCTCAATACGCGCCAGGTGCGCAAGATGATCGCGTCCTACGTCGGCGAGAACAAGGAATTCGAACGCCAGTACCTGTCCGGCGAACTCGAGCTTGAATTCACGCCCCAGGGCACGCTGGCCGAAAAGCTGCGCGCGGGCGGCGCCGGCATTCCGGCGTTCTTCACCCGCACGGGCGTGGGCACCATCGTCGCCGACGGCAAGGAAATCCGCGAGTTCGACGGCCATCAGTACGTCATGGAACGTTCGCTGGTGCCGGACGTGTCGCTCGTGAAGGCGCACATCGCCGATCGCAGCGGCAACCTGGTGTTTCGCAAGACGGCCCGCAACTTCAATCCCAACGTCGCCATGGCGGGCAAGTTCACGGTGGTCGAAGTCGAAGAAATCGTCGACACCGGCAGCCTGGACCCGGATCAGATCCACCTGCCCGGCATCTATGTGCAACGGATCGTGCTGAACGCCACGCCCGAAAAGCGCATCGAACAACGCACCACTCGCCCGGCCTAAGGAGAAGACGACATGGCATGGTCCCGCGATGAAATGGCGGCGCGCGCCGCGCGCGAGCTGCAAGACGGCTTTTATGTGAACCTGGGCATCGGCCTGCCCACGCTGGTCGCCAACCACGTGCCCAGGGGCGTGGAAGTGTGGCTGCAATCCGAAAACGGCCTGCTCGGCATCGGCCCGTTCCCCACCGACGATCAGGTCGACGCCGACCTCATCAACGCCGGCAAGCAGACGGTCACGACGCTGCCCGGCTCGTCGATCTTCTCGTCGGCCGACTCGTTTGCGATGATCCGCGGCGGCAAGATCAACCTCGCCATCCTGGGCGCGATGCAGGTCTCTGAAAAAGGCGACCTGGCCAACTGGATGATCCCGGGCAAGATGGTCAAGGGCATGGGCGGCGCGATGGACCTGGTGGCCGGTGTCGGCCGCGTGGTCGTGCTGATGGAGCATGTGGCCAAGAAGAAGGACGGCTCCGAAGACATCAAGCTGCTGCCCGAGTGCACGCTGCCGCTCACGGGCGTGGGCGTGGTCGACCTCATCATCACCGACCTGGGCGTGATGGAAGTCACCGAATACGGCCTGAAATTGCTGGAAACGGCGCCGGGCGTGACGGTGGACGAGATCAAGTCCAAGACCGGCGCGAAGCTGGACGTGTCGGCGGTTCAGTAGGTTACTGCCGGCTCCAACGCAAGACGCCCCGATGAGGGGCGTTTTGCTTGGCGCGCCAATGTTTCGATGCGATCACGTGCGTGGTGGATCCCCAGACGCGAATTTCGGTGTTTTCTTATTGAGTCTTATCCCGCGATACGTAGATTCGAACGCTCCAACCATTGTCTGGAGCCGGAAGATGGCAGGCCGCCCAATTATTCGAATTGGTGACAAGACGTCCCATGGCGGGACGGTGAAGCAGGGATTTCCCTATTACACAATCGAGGGCAGGTCGGCTGCGGGCTTGGGCCACATGGTGGCCTGTCCGCAATGCAAGGGCGTCTTTCCCATCGCTGACGGGGTTCCCAGCTTCTGCGTCGATGACGGTTTGGTGGCGATCGAAGGCATGAAGACGTCCTGCGGCGCTACGCTGATCGCCAGTCAGAATATCGCGGTATTGGATCCTGGTCCGGGCGCCGTCGCTTGGGCAGCCGTCGAGGCCAGTCGGTTGTCCAAAAGTCTGCGCGAGGCCGACTGCGTTCATACCGATACGGCCGTGCCGTTGGCTGAATACATAGTACGGGAGATGACGACCAATCCCTTCTCAATCCGAGGTCGCCAGATTTATGACGCCAACCACTACGACGTCAAGGCATATGGCGAAGATTGGGAGCGATCTCCTTGGTATATGAAGCTTTCAGGGCGCAAGACCTACATGGAAATGCTGGCCGAGAAGAAGCTGCACGCATACGCCCTTTTCGCGGAAATCATCGGACCAGGCCGCCCTTGGGACCACAAGCCAGCGTTGCGGCGGATGCTCGGCCCAAATTTCAATCTCGGCTGGCAGAAGTACGGCGATTTCGACTACTACTTTGACATCTGGTCCAACATCCACTTCGGATACGTTGGTATTGCACTAGGATTTAGTGCCGCCGAGTTGATTAACGGGGCAGGCTTGGCGCAGGCTTTGCTTGATGCCTGGAAGCGAAAACCTCAACAGAATCACCCTCAGAACGGCCCGTGGCCAGCGAGCGCGGATGATGTAACGGACCACATTTCCATCAGGCTGGGGACGGATCTATACGAGCAGGCCAAGCCTCACGAATTGACTGTGGACCTCCTGCTCCAGAGGATTAGCGCCGTGCCACTTCCCTGGGGATATGGAAAAGACGTGGCGAAAGAACCGCATACATGCCGAAGAGAGCCGAACAAGTGAGGGTCTGCCGTGCTCGCCGCGCCTTTAAATGGATCGGCCTTGTTCTTTGTGCAGCGCCAGTGCTTTGGGTGCTGTTCCTGTACTTTTGTAGGCCGGTCGTAGCCTTGCACTACTCGGCGGACGCACGAGCAGACATTCTGGTTTTCTTCAATGACAATCACGATACGGCCAGATTCCTTCTGGCTCCGGGGCAGTCCGTAACATCCCCCACTGCGATGTTTCCAGCATCGGATATGTGGATGCTGATCTCGTTTCCCCGAGAGGACGGCGACAGCATGGAGATCACGAAGCCGTTCAGCCGCGTCGACGTGTACATCGGCGCAGGCGGAAAAATAGAGCGGACAGAGACACGCCAGCGCTTTTTTGCTCGGTTTACGGAACCCGGCGACCAATGCAATGCCTGCTGAGTGCTTCGGCGTGATCGTTCGGCTTGCGCCTCTCACATCATGCTGAACGCCACCGAGGCGGATCCGGTCGAGGCTTTCAGCATGTGTGTTTGAAAGGGGGGGCTGCAAGGCCGCTTGCAAGTAGACCGCCGCAGTTGATCTCAGGCTGCTTCCCGCAGCAGCATGCCCACGTGCGGGATGCCGTCTTCCATGTATTCCTCGGTGACCGGCACGAAGCCGTGGCCGCCGTAGTAGCCCTTGAGCCGCGCCTGCGCGCCCAGGTAGACCGGTTGGCCGGGCCAGAGGCGTTGCACTTCCACTTTGGCGCGGCGCATGAGTTCGTGGCCCAGGCCCGTGCCGCGGGCAGCGGGGGCGGTGATGACCCGTCCGATGACGGCGTGGCCGTCGTTCAACGCCGGCTCCAGCAGGCGGCAATACGCGAGCAGCTCGCCGTCGCGCCACGCCATCAGGTGCTCGGTCTGGCCTTGCAGGTCCTTGCCGTCCATGTCCAGGAACACGCAGTTCTGTTCCACCACGAAAACCGCCGAACGCAGCCGCAGGATGGCATAGAGCTCGGCGGGGGTCAGGTCGGCATGGGGTTTGCAAGTCCAGGCGGGCAGCATGCGGGCATTCCAGATAGCGGGAAATGAAGGGGGCAACAAGCGTACCTCAAACCGGCCCCGATTTAATCCGAGCGATTGTTACAACTAATCACGGGTATACCCTTAGTATGAAAATCAATTTTCTTAACTAAAATTTGCGTGTAAACAGATTTACATAAACCCGTCTCCGACTTCCCCCCCCGTTTTGATGAACAAGGCCGTACTTACGATTGCTGATCGGATCGCCCGGGCCCAGCCCGCGCTGAGCCGGACCCAGCACAAGATGGCCGAGTACGTGCTGGCGCACCAGTTCCGCGTCGCCACCATGACCATCGACGAATTCGCCGCGGCCGTGGGCGTGTCGGTCGCCACCGCCAACCGGTTCGCGCGCGCCCTGGATCTGCCGGGCTACCCGCAGTTCCGCGCCGAACTGGCCCGCGGCTTCGAAGCCGCGCTGGAACCCGTCGAAAAGCTGCGCACCGAACTGGCGCACTCCGCCAGCGCCGTCCAGATCTTCGCCGCCACGCTGGAAGAAGACATCCGCAACGCGCAGCGCAACCTGCAGGCCCTGGATTCGGCCGCCTGTGAGCAGGCGGTCGAGGCGATCCTGGCCGCCGAGCGCGTTTTCATCATCGGTTTCGGGGCCAGCGGGTTTCTCGCGGGCCTGCTGCAACGCGGCCTGTGCATGCACCTGCATTCGGTCGAATCGCTGGCCGGTCCCGGCGGCGTGTCGCACGCCGCGCGCCAGATGTCGCGCATGACGGGCAAGGACCTGGTCATCGCCATCGGCTTTCCGCGCTACCTGGCCGACACCGTGACGCTGGCCGGCGCGGCCAAGCAGGCGGGCGTGCCGGTGCTGGTGCTGACGGACAAGCCCACGTCGCCGCTGGCGCCAACCGCCTCCGTCGTGCTGTACGCGTACTCCGCACGCCAGCTCATTCCCAATTCCGAAACCGCCGCGTTGGGGCTCATCGAAGCCCTGTCCGCGGCGGTGGCCTATCGGGCCAAGAATTCCGTCGCGGCCGCCGCTGGGGTTACCCAGTCCGTGATGCCGTGGCTCATCCATGGAGTAGGTAAACGATGATTCAACCCGTGATTGCCATTCACGGTGGCGCCGGCGCGATGTCCCGCGCGGCCATGTCTCCCGAAAAAGAACAGGAATACCTCGCGGCCCTGGAGTCCATCCTGACCGCCGGCCAGGCCGTGCTGGCCAAGGGCGGTAGCGCCCTGGACGCCGTCACCGAGGCCGTGCGCCTGCTTGAAGACTGCCCGTTGTTCAATGCGGGCCACGGCGCCGTGTTCACCAGCGCCGGCACCCATGAGCTGGACGCCGCCATCATGGACGGCGCGACGCTGCGTTCGGGCGCGATCGCCAACGTGAACTGCGTGCGCAACCCCATCGTTGCCGCGCGCAAGGTCATGGAAAACAGCAAGCACGTGTTCTTCGTCGGCGAGGGCGCCGAAACGTTCGCGCGCCAGGAAGGCGTGGAGCTCGTCGACCCGTCGTACTTTTCGACCGAGGCCCGCCGCGAGCAGCTGCTGCGCGTGCAGCGCGAAACGCCGGACGCCGCCGTGCTGGACCACGACGGCCAGGCCATGGTCGCGCGCGGCCAGCCCGCGCCGGCCGATCCGCTGGACGCCGACAAGAAGTTCGGCACCGTCGGCGCCGTGGCCGTCGACGCCCAGGGCAACCTGGCCGCCGCCACGTCCACGGGCGGCATCACCAACAAGCAGGTCGGCCGCGTGGGCGATGCGCCCCTGATCGGCGCCGGCACCTATGCCAGCAACAAGACCTGCGCCGTGTCCACCACCGGCACGGGCGAAATGTTCATCCGCATGGTCGCCGCGTACGACGTCGCGGCCCAGATGGAATACTGCGGCGCCTCGCTGGAAGCGGCGGCGGACCGCGTCGTGATGGAAAAACTGCCCACCATCGGCGGCAAGGGCGGCCTGGTGGCCGTCGACGCCCAGGGCAATGTGGCCTTGCCGTTCAACACGGAAGGCATGTACCGGGGTTACGCCCGCGTAGGCGAGAAGCCGGTGGCCGCCATCTACCGATGAGCGGCGGCGGTTTGGATCTGTAGGTTTATTTTGGGAATGAGAAGAGATGGTTGATCGCGCAAACAGCCTGGCGCTGCCGGATAACCGCGTGGTCCAGGTCGACGACCTGACGGTGCGCTTCGTGGGTTCCGAGCGCACGGTCGAAGCCGTGCGCAATCTGTCGTTCCATGTGGACCGGGGCGAAACCCTGGCCATCGTGGGCGAATCGGGTTCGGGCAAGTCGGTGACGTCGCTGGCGCTGATGCGTCTGGTGGAACACGGCGGCGGGCGCATCGCCCAGGGCAGGATGGCCCTGCGCCGGCGCAACGGCTCCGTGATCGATCTGGCCAACGCCAACCAGCGTGTCATGCGCAACGTGCGCGGCGCCGACATGGCGATGATTTTCCAGGAGCCGATGACCTCCTTGAACCCGGTGTTCACGGCCGGCGACCAGATCGCCGAATCGATCCGCGAGCACCAGGGCATGGACGCGGCGGCGGCGCGCGCGGAAGCGCTGCGCATGCTGGAACAGGTCCGGATTCCCGAAGCCAAGTCGGTGCTGGACCGCTATCCGCATCAACTGTCGGGCGGCATGCGCCAGCGCGTCATGATCGCCATGGCGCTGGCGTGCAAGCCGGCCCTGCTGATCGCCGACGAGCCGACCACGGCGCTGGACGTGACCATCCAGGCCCAGATCCTGCAACTGATCCGCCAACTGCAGGAAGAAATGCACATGGGCGTGGTGTTCATCACCCACGACATGGGCGTGGTGGCCGAAGTGGCCGACCGCGTGCTGGTGATGTTCCGCGGCGACAAGGTCGAGGAAGGCCCGTCCGAAC